>CAWFOS010000008.1:0-388877 GCA_963817495.1 uncultured Alphaproteobacteria bacterium
CGATGCGGATGTGGCAGTTCGAGACGATGCTCTCATCGCGTCCATAGGCGCCCCAAAGCTGCGCAATGTCCTGGGCGATGAGATAGGCCTTGATGCCGTAGCCTGCGATATAGGCCAGCGCCTCCTGGAAAACCTCGAGTTTGCCGTAGGACGGGAACTCGTCCAGCATGAGAAGTAGTCGATGCCGGTGCGGCCGAACCGGGCGTCCCTCTCTGTAGGTGATTTCAGGGCGAAGCAGCACGCGCACGAGCTGATTGATGATGAGCCGCATCAGCGGGCGCATGCGGTCCTTGTCCTCGGCGCGAACCACGAGGTAGAGCGTGACCGGCTTCTCATGGTTCATGAGATCGGCCATTTTGAAATCGCTGGCGCCCACATTTTTCGCGATCAAGGGATCGCGATAGAGCGACAAAAACGAGATCGCAGTCGAAAGAACCGAGCCGCGCTCCTCATCGGGGCGGTTCAGCATGTCCCTTGCGGCGGCAGCAACGACGGGGTGAGGCTTGCCATCGCAATGGGTGTTGGCCAACATGTCCTCATAAAGCGCGTCGATTTCGCGGGCGGGATCGGAAAGCGCCAGCGCGATCTCGGGCAAGCCCCCGGTCTTGCCTTCGGCCTTCTTCGCATAAAGCACGTGAAGAACCGCGCCTGTAAGAAAGGCATGCGCCGTTTTCGCCCAATGGTCGACGAGGCCCTTGCCTTCCGGATCGACGAGGATGGTGACGAGGTTTTGCACGTCACCCACCTCATGCAAGGTCCCGAGCCTGATTTCTTCGAGAGGATTGAAGCGGGCTCCTCCCTCCGCCGAACCTGGATCGAAGCGCAGCACCGCATTACTCGCATGCGCCGCACGCCACCCCGCCGTCAGGTTCCAAAGCTCGGCCTTCTGATCGTTGACAACGACGCTGTGGGGCCAGGACAAAAGCGTAGGCACGACGAGGCCCACACCCTTGCCGCTGCGGGTGGGCGCGATCGCAAGCACATGCTCGGGGCCGTCATGACGCAAATAATGCAGGCACGCTTCGGCACTGTGGCGCCAGGCGCCGACATAAACCCCTTGCCCGCGTTCCCGTGAGGACAACAGCCCTGTGGAAGCGATTTCATCCTTTGTCGCCCAATGGGCCGTGCCGTGGACGCCTTCATGCCTTTTGGCGCGGCGGACGCCATAGCTGCTCGCGCCGAGCAACAGAAGCAATCCCAAAGCCACGCCCGCCGACTGCGCCGCATGGAGCTGGCGGAACACGCTTGGAGCGCTTTCCGCAAACTGTGATTTCCAGCTGATCCAGTTCCAGGGCAAGTAAAGATGAGCCACGATCGGATGGCCCAGAGCCGGATGATATTGAAGGCGATGGGCGACGAACTGGGTCGAGGCCACATTCGCGGCCAGCAGCATCAGCAAGGACACGACAAGCCTGGCCGGCCAGTTGAGGTGGTGGGACGCCGTCGCGGCGTGCATCGTCATCGCTTTGAGCCGCGGCGGCTCTGAGAGCGCCGCTGCACCTTGGACGCGGGCAAGGCGGCCATCACGCGCGCGGCTGGAGATGAGGCGTGAGTTGTGGGCCGCAGGCGTTCCCATGATGTCTTCGTGCCGGCAGGCGCGCGATCCACGAAAGCTTTCGCCGAGGGGCTCGCGTCTTTTCTGCGCGTGCGCCAGCGCTGGAGAAGCGCCAACGCGTCGGCGTCGCCAAGCGCTGCCTGCGACCGCACGTAGGCCGGCCAGCTCGGGAACGAAGCTCCGCTCGTCTTCTGGGGGACTTGGTTTTTGAGTTGCTGGCGCAGTTTGTCGAAGGTTGCTTGCCGTCTTTTCCTGAAATCCCGATAGGCGGCGCGCTTGCCGACATTTGTGAGCGCGCGGTCCTCCGCGATCGCGCGGGCCTGGCGCATATAGGACGCCTTGACGAGTTCGAAGGCATCCAAGGCTTTGTTTGCGTGTTCTGCGCTCGCGGCAGCGGCGCGTTCAGCGCTGTAACGCTGGTAAAGGGAGGCAGACCCGCTTGTCAGGGTCTTGCTCACCGCTCCATCCTCGCAGGCGGAGGCCCTGTAGGGACCAAATTTGTCTGTCAGCGCTTTGAGAGAGAGCTCTCTTGCGACCGAAGATGCTTTCACTCTGACCGTGCCGCCGGTGTTTTGAAAGACAAGACCGGCTCCGCGCAGTCTCAGTTCGAGACCATGGTCGCGAAGAAGGCGATGCAGCTCTTCCCACGTCTGAGGACCGGTCATGTGGAGCTTCGGCAGGATGTTCGATTGCAGCAGAGCCAGCATGGTCTGGCGCGCGGTGCGCGTGGCCTCTCGCATAGTCAAGACCTCGCCATGGGCTGTGCGGATCAAGCCGTGCTTTGCCTCAAGCTCCACGCAGGCCTGCATGAGGCGGCGCTTGTCGTAATAGGGCTCGACGCAGCGAAAGCTCTCGGGATGGATCTTGTTGATCGCGACATGAAGGTGAAAATGGCCTGTGTCGAGATGGGTAGCCGACAGTCGCTGATGTCCGCCAAGCCCGATCCGGTCGCATAAGACGCTTTCGATATCTTCAAGCTGAGAGGGCGCCGGCTGCTCCCCGGGCGGAAAGGAAATTACGAGATGGTAGGTGCGATCGCCCTTGGCGCGCTTGTTCATGGTTTGGGTCGCGAGGATCTCCTTCAGCGCCAGCTCCGCATCCGTCGAAACGCAGTTCGAGAAGCGGACATTCGCGGCCCGGCTCTTCTCCGCCCCAAGGATGTAATCCCCCATGCGCGCCATCACGGCCTGCTCCTCCTCGGCGGCGCCGTCGAGGATGTAGCGTCCGAGGCGGCGGAAGTTCGAGGCGCCGCGCTCGCGCACAATTCGCTTGGCGATCATAGCCACACCCACCATCACCGCGTTCCAAACCCTCGGTATCTGTTTCGCGGGTGCATGGGGAAGCGCGTTGTTTGACGGCACGGAAAGGGGTGCCGATCTCTGGCCTTGAGCCTGCCGCACGATCATGGCGTTCTCGTCAGTATCGCCGTCATGGCTTTCGCCCCATCAGGCGGCGAAGCTCATCCAATTCGTCGCGAAGTCTCTCGGCGAGGTCCTTCAAGCGGCGCGCCATATCGGCATAGCCGGCCCCGCCCATGATCGTCTCGACATCGCCGACAAGATCCTGGGCCTCCTTCAAAAGGCGCGCCGCCGAAATTAGCTGTTGAGGGTTGGCCTGCATGGTTATTGCACTTGACGTAAATTCAGATACACCTCAAAGGTAACACAAACGCAAGGCCTTGGCTACACGTCAGAGGTTGTAAAATACTCTTGAGGGGGCATTATGCTCTATTCCGAACAGCTCAGAGCCGCCCGCGCTCTTCTTCGCTGGGAGCAGTCGACGGTGGCCGTCCGCGCGGGAATCTCGGTCGAAACCGTCAAGCGCCTGGAGCGGCTCGATGGCCCGATCGTGGCTGTAAAAGTTGCGACCATCGAAGCGATCAGGCGCGCGCTCGGAGCCGCGGGCATTGAGTTCATCGATCCCGAGGAAGGCAAGAGAGGGCCGGGCGTCGCCCTGAAATGGGGCACGGTTGTTAGCAGCAGCCTTGGCGGCAAGGATGCGAGCGCGAGCGGGGATGGCGGAGGATTGAAGGCGCTTCGGGGCGCCGAGCCATTGGCATCTTACTGGCTCGACCACCCCCGCGAGTGGACCAGGCTCTCCGAAGCCGGCCGCGCCGTTTTGAGCATCGAGATGCTTTCCTGAAGCCGGAGACGAACTCTTTAGCTAAAGCTGAACGATGACCTCCCTATAAGCAAACGGAGAGCCGTCACCAATTTCATTTACGCTTGACGTACATCGTCAATAGCCTATCTTCGAAGAAAACATGATCGTCTGCTACAGAGATAAGCGCACGCGAAGGTTCGCAAATGGCGAGACCGTACAGGCTTTTCAGGGCTTTGCCCGGCAAGCTTATAAGAGGCTTGAAATCCTCGACGCCGCGACCCGTCTTGAGGATTTGAGGGCTTTGCCCGGCAACCGGCTCGAAGCTCTGGGCGGCGACCGGTCCGGCCAATACAGCATACGCATCAACGCGCAATGGCGGATTTGTTTCGAGTGGAAGGACGGCGAGCCCGGACCAGGCAACGTCGAGATCGTGGACTATCACAAATGAGCAAGCGCATGACACGGCCAGCTATTCATCCCGGTGAAACCCTCGCCGACGAGCTCGAGGAGCTCAACATTACCCCGACCGAATTGGCGCGACAGCTTTCCGTGCCTGCGAACCGGATCACGCAGATCATCCAGGGGAAGCGGGCGATCACAGGCGATACGGCGCTTCGACTCAGCCACTGGTTCGGAACGAGCGCGCAATTCTGGCTGAACCTGCAGTCGGCCTACGATATCAAAATCGCTCAGAGCGTTGCCGGCGACGAAATCAAAAAACTGCCAACAAGGCTCGCTCGCGACGCCGTCGGCGCAAATTGAGCGAGTGGCGCTCAAGGAGGGTTATCCGGGTCGGCCGAAAGCCGAAATCGGCCTTACATTGCAGCCCTCGCCCGCGGAGCGCACGCCCCATGAAATACTGGATCGACACCGAGTTCATCGCAAAGCCGTTCACCATCGATCTCGTCAGCATCGGACTCGTCGCCGAGGACGGACGGGAGTTTTATGCGGAGAGCAGCGAAGTCGACTGGTCGAAGGCGAGCCCGTGGATGCTCGAGAACGTACGCCCGCAGCTTGAGGGCAAGGGCATGAGCCTCGAGGAGATCAGCTACGCGCTCCGCGTCTTCACCGATCACGACGAGCATCCCGTGTTCTGGGGCTATTTCCCAGCCTACGACTGGGTCGCGTTCGTGGGGCTTTTCGGTGGCCTCGAGGTGCTGCCGTTTCACTATCCGCAGCTCTGCCTCGACATCAAGCAATGGGCGATCGAGCTCGGCGATCCGGAGCTGCCCCACCAGAAGGGGAACCGCCACCACGCGCTCGCCGACGCCCGCTGGACGCGCGACGCCTGGACATTCCTCGCAAACCTCCATCCCGAGGGCGGGGAGCGCCGTGCCGCCGGCCACAAGAACCCCGGCCAGTTCGAGGCGCGGTCAGGACAGGGGTCCGCCGTTTCTCTTCCGGAGTAGGGGCGGCAATGACCGCTGCGCCGAGGTATCGCGGACCTCTGCCCGACTACGACGAGTTGTCCGCCGTGGAGAAAAAACTTCAAGCGTAGTGAAGGGTTGCGCTATATCAGGGTAGCGCAATACAACTTAGCATCTAAAGCCCATCTTCACTCGGGACAGAGACAGCCTGGAAATCATGCTAACACGTATCGAAATAGACGGATTCAAAACATTTGACAACTTTGAACTAAATCTTCAGCCATTTTCGGCTGTCGTTGGGCCTAATGCGAGTGGAAAATCGAATTTATTTGATGCTTTGAGGCTGATTTCTGCACTCTCACAGAACGATATCCGCACTGCAATGAAACAACTGCGAGGTGAACCGCAGGAGTTGTTCCGACAGAACTCCATCCGGAGTTGCTCAAAGAATGAAATTCGCCATTGAAGTCTTGCTGGAAAAAACCGGAGTTGATGACTTTGGTGAAAGATTTAATATTGGGGCTCCTCGACTCCGCTATCAGATTATAATTTCTAAGAGAACAGGCTCGGAAGCTGGTACTGAAGGCTTGTTTGTAGATTTTGAGGAATGCATACCAATAAAAAGAGCAGACGAAAAATCCGGTTTTATAAAGGGTACTAAAGGTATCCCTTATGGCGGCAATCGTCAGCCATTTATAAAGATGAGAAGAAAAGAAACTGATTATGACGCGATAGAAATACGCCAGGATGGGCCCTCGAAGCACGGCAGACCCATCACTTTGCCAATTATTAATGCAACCCGAACAGCACTTTCTACTATCACAACATCAGAGTTCCCGCACTTATATGCCCTTAAGAAATTTTTGGCATCGATACGCTTTCTTCAAATCGACCCTCAGGCAGCCAGGCGTCCCAGTGACCGTTTGGCCAGCCGGGATCTAGCACCAGACGCATCCAATCTCGCAACCGTATTAGCCCGCATTCAGAGTGAGACGGCGACGACGGATCAGGCACAAGGGGCACTATCAGAAATTGCTGGAGATCTCACCTCGTTGATCCCTTCTGTTCGCTCGATTGAAGTTCAGGATGAAGAGCGCACACGTGAATATGCCTTCGATATCGTATTAGATGACAATCTGACATTTAGCTCCCGTGTCGTTTCTGATGGGACGCTTAAACTCTTGGCGCTACTAACTGTATTGAATGACCCAAAAAGAGCTGGTTTGCTCTGCTTCGAAGAACCTGAGAACGGCGTGCATGAAGGACGCATTCCTCAATTGGTTCGCTTGCTACGCAACTCCTGTTCAATGTCTGTCGATGGTAGCAACGAACCTTACTTCCAGATTCTCACAAATACTCACTCTCCAGCCGTAATGAAAGCACTGGAAGAAACGGAAATTATTGCAGCTGATGTGGTGGCAAGCATCGACCCCCAAAAAAAGACAAAAACTCTTAGCACAAGAATGCGTAATATGCTTTCAGATTCAAGTGATCCAAAGAATTCTTTAACAAAAAGAGAAATTTCTGCGCTGTTAAAGAAGGCGACAGGAGCCGCTTGATGTATTTATCGTTTGCAATATTTCAGGAAGGCAATTCTGATCGCGAATATTTCAGCGTTCTTGTCCCTAGATTGATTGAGACACTGATACTAGACAAAGGTCGTATTCAGGTTGACGTGGCAGAACAGCCTATTGACTTGAACATTCCTCGCAAAACCATCAAAGAAGTCGCTCAGGCTGCTTGCGATGCAAGTACTGCTTTTCATTTATTCTTTGTGCACACAGACACTGGAGGGAGAGCTTTAGCAGAGCAGGTAGATGGCAACGAATATTGTCGCGAAATGCATCGCATTTGCCAATGGCCTTGCGAAAGATGCGTTGTGATTGCCCCTCGTCACGAAACCGAGGCATGGATCCTGTTGGATGCCACCGCCGTAGCACAAGCCCTGGGCATCAAAGGAAACCTCGCTGTGCACGGAATGCCAACAACGGCGAAAGAATGCGAAGGGCTGGTTGATCCAAAGGCAACACTGAACTCGGTAATTCAGAGCATTAGGGGCCGCCGCCGAAGTGTCGACCGCGCAGCCGATCTTTATCCTGCCATTGCCGCACGGCAGACTTTCGCCGTTATGCGGGCGGCAGCGTCATTCAGGACATTTGAGGATGACGTTCGGTCGGCCTTATGCAGCCTCGGTTGTCTTCAGCGATAGCGGGCACGAAACACAGGTAGGCGGATTGAAGGGGCGAAGCGGTCTAATAACGTTCGCGCCAAGATTCTCCGGTTTCGACCCTCTTGGGACGAGCTTCTTTTCAATTAAGCTTCACTGACTGATGAGGGCTGTCCAGGGAAAAGGCGGGGATCTCCACGTCGAAGCTTTCGCCGTCCCGGGTTTCCATTTGATAGCTGCCCGTCATGATGCCCGAGGGCGTCGTTAGCGGCACGTGGCTGATGTATTCAAACGCATCGCCGGGCTCAAGGCGCGGCTGCTCGCCGACCACACCCGGACCGCGTACCTCGTGTCGTTCTCCACGCGCGTTGGAGATGCGCCAATGGCGGCTTTGCAACTGCACTGTTTCGGTACCATGATTTTCGATCACGATTTGATAGGCCCAGACGTAATGGCTTTGCTCCGGCGCCGATTGGTCGTCGAGATAGGTAGGCTGGACGCTCACTGAAATCTGCCGCGTCGTCGCGCTGTATTTGGCCCTGGCCGCCATGCCGGTCTCCGATTTGGCTCTACCTTGCGTCAACCAGCCTCTTCGTTGCAAGTTGTGCTAAGACCTTTTGCGCGACTTGGTCAGCGAGGTGTTCCTCGTCCTCGCTCTCAACGTCCGCAATCCCAAGCGCAGCCAAGCCCGGTTTTTTCTGCAGCTCTTCAGGCGCAGAGAGCGCTATTTTGTGAACCAGTTCAGCATCGGTCCGAGTTGCCGACGCACCAAGCTCGATGAAATCCAGGAAGTCGGGACGGCAAAGGATGTCGAGCCGCTCTTCGTGGATAAGCAGGATGCTGGCCATACCCAAGCGAAAGAGTTCCGCATCGCCGTCCGCCGCTTTGTGATGAGGAGAGAGCAAGCCGAAGATAATTTTATCCCTGCGCACATGCCGGCCGGTGAGGAACTTGTAGACCGCCGCCAGGTCATTCCCGGTAAAATGACGGCGGATCAGGTCCATCATCCGGCGGTGAATGACCGGGTTCGAAACACGCACGAGCCCTTCTTTCGTCTCGTCACTCGCCGCACGAATAACATCCGTTATAGGCCTGTTTGCAAAGACGTGAAGCATGGGCACCTTTGCCTGCACGTCGCGAATTGAAAGATGCCATCTCTTGTCGCCCTCGTCATCAAGCCAGACAATCGCGGCCTTGACGGTGATGAGATCGTGAAATTCATTTTTCAGGCCGCGTTTTCGCTCTCTCTTATATTTCCACGACCTAAATGCATAGCCCGACAGCCAACCTGCCACCACGCCTGCGATGCCGCCCAGCATTCCTATTTCCATCTTGCACCTCAGGGGATTATCGGCTGCAGTAATTGGTCACCCGCCGGGTGATCATCGTTGGCAAGCGTGTCCTTCGCGTGACGCTTCGTCTTCGGAGCCGCTTCAGGGGCCGCGGGCGCAGAATGGGGTCTGTCAGGAGCGTCGTCCTAGTGTTAGTCCTAGACTAGGTCCAGTCGGACAATTGCCCGATCAGCGCCTTGAGTTTCAGCTGGCACTCCTCGATGGCGGCGAGCAGCTTCCGGATCTTCGCGGTATCCGCTGATAGCGCGCTTTGCCCCGACAGCCAGAGCTTGAACAAGCCGCCAAGCCTGCCCTGATCGGCGTTCACCTTGAGAAGAGCGAGAATGGCCTCGTGATCCAGGGTCGAGTGCGGCTGGAATCCAAGTCCGAGATTGCGGAGATAAGCAGACACCGACAGTCCGGTGGCTGCGGCGCGCGTTTCGATGTCCGCGCGCTCGCGCTCGGAGACAAAAACCTTGAGCGGCCGATTCCTGTCGCGGCTTTCCTCCACCTTTTGCGCCGGCATGGTCTCATTCTCCTTTCCGGCGCGCGTCAGCGCTCTCGTCGAGCCGAAGGCGAGTAAGAAAGCCGAAGGCCGGCTGGCCGAAGGCGGTGATGTGGGCCCACATCACACATCTTGCCGTCAAAAACTTTGGCCATCTCTGACGATCTTCGTCCATCTTCGACAAACTCCGTCCATCTATGGCGATCTCCGTCAAACCCGCGATTCCTCGCCATAGATCGCCAAAGAGCGACAATGATCGCCAAACTTTGCCCTTGTTCGCCACAGGGCGAAACAGATAGGTCATAACCGATAACTGGTGACCGGACAACGGGCGGTGACAAAGGGATCGGGCAGCAAGAGAGCGCGGTGGGGCGAGGGCCGTGTCGCCTATGCGGCGCTCGCGCCAGAGATCGCGAAAGCCCTCGGAGAGGGGCTGCCGATGACCAAGGTCTACGCGCTTTACGAGGCCCGCCTCGGCATGAGCTACCGCCAGTTCATCCGCTACGCCAGCCCTCGCGCAAAGGAGAGAGACCATGACCCATCCCCAAGGCCCGTTCAAAAGCCTGCTCGGGCCGAAGCCCGTGACCGTCCTGCCAGCTCCCGCCAGCTTTCAGGCGCCGGCGCTGCAAGAGGCTTCCATTTCGACCCCTCAGACATCGACAGCAAGAAGCTCATCTGAAGTAGAGACCCGCCAGGGGGATGCCGCGATCAGGAAAGTGCACTTCATCCTCAACAGCAAGGGCGGGGTCGGGAAGTCGTTCATCGCCTTCCTTTTGGCGCTCCACTACCGCCATCTTCGCGAGCCAATCCTCTGCTTCGACGCTGATGCAACGACAGCCACCTTCTCGCGCTTCGCGGCGCTGAATGTGACCCGCATCACGCTTATGGAAGGCACCATCCTGAATGCGCGCCGCTTCGACGAGATGCTGGAGCCGATCCTCGCCGAAGATGCGCATTGCGTGGTCGACACCGGCACATCGAGCTTTGTCGCCGTCTCTCATTACCTCATCGAAAATGACGTGCACGAGCAGATCCGGCTGTCCGGCAAAAAGGTGGTGGTGCACGCCATCATCGTCGGCGGCTCGACCTTGAAGGAAACCTTGAACGATCTCTACGAGCTTGCCCGCCAGCTCCCGCCGGAGGTCGACATCGTCGTCTGGCTCAACGAGCATTTCGGGCTCATCACACAGCGCGGCAAAACCTTCACCGACATGGAGGTCTTCAAGCAGAACCGCCATCGCATCCGCGGCATCGTGCATCTGCCGCTTCGGACGGCGGCGACCTTTGGCGAGGACATCAAGGAGATGATGGCGCGCCATCTCACCTTCGAAGAGGCCGTGGCCTCGCCCGATTTCACGCTAATGGCGAAACAGCGCCTGCGCATTATCGAGATCGACGTGCGCAAGAAACTGCGGGCCGTCCTCTAAACCGTGGGAGAGCCGCATTTCGATAGGGAGGCGCTGATCGCCGAGGTCGCCAAGCGGCACAAGATCCTGCTTGACCCCGACGATCCTGCCTTCGCGCTCATCACCATCAACGAGATCGTCCTATCCCGCGCCATAGCAACCGTCGAAGCGAAGCTTGCAGGGATGGAACAGCGGCTTGCACAGATCTCGGAAAAGCAGGCCGAGGCGGCAAAAGCAATCGGCGAAGCCATCATAACCGCTGGTGCCGCTTACGTCGCCGAACGGCTCAAGGACGCTGGCGCCGATCTCATCGAGAAAGTCCGGACGAGTATTGGTCTTGATCAACGCAAGAAGCAGTCAGGCGGCCAGCACTCCCGCATAACGATCTTCAGCTACAGCGCAATGACAGCCGCCTTCGCAGCCGGCTTTCTTGCAGCATCGTTCTGCTACCTAGCCCTTTGGACAGTACGGATATGAGTTTGTGAACGCGTGAACCCGAGAGGCACTCGCCCTCTCGTAACAAAAACTTATTCGCTGACACCTCACATCTGGAGCTACACCATGGAAGGGACCGCTTTCGTTTCGAATAATCTGGACGATGATCGTTATTGGAGCGGGTTCAGGCGGGGCGATTGGTGTCAATCCATCGCGGTGCGCGATTTCATCGTCCGCAATGTTTCTCCTTACGCTGGTGATGAGACCTTTCTCGTATGCCCCTCCAAACGCACAAAGGCGGTCTGGAAGAAGCTCCAGCCTTATTTCCCGGAGGAACAGATGAAAGGCGTGCTCGCCGTCGATGCGAAGACGCCGTCGACACTGCTCGCGCACCAAGCCGGATATATCGATCGTGGCAACGAGGTGATTGTCGGCCTTCAGACCGATCAGCCTTTCAAGCGCGCGATATTTCCCTTCGGCGGCCTGCGCATGGTCGAAGCGGGCCTGAAAGCGGCCGGGTTCGAGGCGGACCCACAAGTCCGGGAAGCATTCACGAAATACCGCAAGAGCCATAATGACGGGGTGTTCGACGCCTATACGCCCGAGATCCTGAAATGCCGGCAATCCGGCATCATCACCGGCCTTCCCGATGCCTATGGCCGCGGCCGCATCATCGGCGACTACCGGCGCGTTGCCCTTTACGGGGTGGACCGGTTGCTTGAGGCGAAGCAGGCCGAGCGAGTGCAGGTCGATGGCATGTGGCCGAGCGAAGACGTAATTCGGACGCGCGAAGAGTTGGCGGAGCAAATGCGCGCTCTGAAAGACCTCGCCGCTATGGCGAAACTCTACGGCTTCGACATCACGCGCCCGGCGGCCAATGCGCGAGAAGCTGTGCAATGGACCTATTTCGCCTATCTCGGAGCCATCAAGGAAGCGAATGGGGCCGCGATGTCGATCGGCCGCATCTCGAGCTTCCTCGACATCTATATCGAACGCGACATGCGCGAGGGCACGCTCAACGAAGGGGGCGCGCAGGAACTGTTCGATCAGCTCGTCCAGAAGCTCCGCATTGTTCGCTTCTTGCGCACTCCCGAATACGACGCGCTGTTCAGCGGCGACCCTTATTGGGCTACGGAATGCGTTGGCGGCATGGATCTCAACGGCAACACGCTGGTGACCAAGAGCAGTTTCCGAATGCTGCGCACGCTCAGCAATCTCGGGCCTGCGCCGGAGCCGAATATTACGGTTCTATGGTCCAATCACATGCCAGAGACGTTCAAGCGCTATTGCGTCAAGGTCAGCCGCGAGACCTCCTCCCTGCAATATGAGAACGACGACCTCATGCGTCCCTTCTGGGGTGACGACTACGGCATCGCCTGCTGCGTGTCAGCCATGCGGCTCGGTAAGCAGATGCAGTTCTTCGGCGCGCGGGTCAATCTTCCCAAAGCCCTCCTCTACGCCATTAACGGTGGCCGTGACGAGATTTCAGGCGAGCAAATCGCTCCAGCGACGCCGCCGGTGATGGGCGAGTATCTCGATTATGGCGACGTCTTCGCCAAGTTCGACACCACGATGGAGTGGCTCGCGCGGACCTATGTGCATGCGATGAACTGCATCCACTACATCCACGATAAATATTTCTACGAGCGCCTCGAAATGGCGCTGCACGACCGGGATATCCTGCGCACCATGGCGTTCGGCATTGCGGGCCTCTCGGTGGCCGCAGACAGCCTGTCCGCGATCAAATACGGAAAAATTCAAGTCATCCGAGACGAGACGGGACTCGTGGTCGACTATGCGAATGAAAGCGAGGCGCCCGTTCCTCAATTCGGGAACAACGACGATCAGGTGGACAGCATTGCTGCGGACCTTGTGACGCGCTTTATGGAAAAGCTCCGCAAGCATCCCACCTATCGCGGCGCCACGCATACCCAAAGCGTGCTGACGATCACATCAAACGTGGTCTACGGCAAGGCGACCGGCAACACGCCCGACGGCCGTCGCCAAGGCGAGCCCTTCGCACCGGGCGCGAACCCAATGCACGGTCGCGACAGCCATGGCTGGCTTGCCTCCTGCCTTTCGGTGGCGAAGCTGCCTTACCGGTATGCGCAGGACGGTATCAGCTACACGGTGTCCGTCGCTCCGCAGAAGGCGCATCTCACCGGCGAGGAACTCATCGGGGCCGCCGCCAAAGCCATCGACATGTATTTCGACCAGGGCGGATTCCATATGAATTTGAATCTGATCGATCAAAAAACGCTCGAAGATGCGATGAAGCATCCGGAGAAATATCCGCAGCTCACCATCCGCGTGTCGGGCTATGCCGTCAACTTCGTCCGGCTGACACGCGAGCAGCAGGAAGATGTGATCAGCCGCACCTTCCACGGCCAGGTCTGAGGGAGGACATGTGGTGTTTGATCACTCAAACCTCGAGGCGGGCCGCCGACATGATCTGTGGATCCCGCCCGGCGCCCCGGATAAACGTCACCATCACGATGAGGCCTGTGGGCCATTCGGCTATGTGCATTCCTACGAGACTGCATCCCTCTGCGATGGTCCAGGGTTAAGGTTCGTGCTGTTTTTATCGGGATGCCCGCTTCGATGTTCCTATTGCCACAATCCCGATAGCTGGCATCTGAAGGATGGAACCTTTATCTTGGCCCGGCAGGTAATCGATCGCGTGGCGGGCTTATCGTCGGCACTCCGTGCGCTGGATGGAGGGGTCACCATCTCGGGCGGCGAACCGTTGGTCCAGATCGCCTTTACCCGGCGGATCTTGGCTGCCGCCAAAAAGATGGACCTACACACCGCGATTGAGACCTCGGGCTATCTGGGCGATCGCGTGGACAATAGCTATCTCGCGAACCTCGATCTTATCCTGCTCGACATCAAGAGTTCAGACCCGGTCACCTATCGCGAGATAACCGGCCGGGAACTGGCTCCGACCTTGCGTTTCGCGGAGCGGCTCGCTGGCATAGGCAAGCGCGTCTGGGTACGGTTTACCCTGGTCCCAGGGTGCACGGATGATCCAGCAAATGTCGATGGCATCGCGAAGCTCGTTGCTCCCATGAGAAATGTCGAGTGGGTGGAGGTGCAGCCCCTGCATCAGCTCGGCGCTTTTAAGTGGAAGGCGCTCAATCTCGACTATAAGCACGCTAACACGCTGACTCCACCTCACGGCCTCATCCAACGCGTGCTCGGCCAGTTTCAAGCGGCGGGCTGCAACGCCCGCTGATTGCGATGGGGTTACCCTTCGAGGCGTCGTCGCGACGACAATGTTTCCCAGAGCCGGCCGATTTGCTGAACTGGCAGTTTTGAGGATTTTCGCTTATCTTCATCTTCACATTCTAGGCCCTGTGGACGGATTGCCGCAAGTTGAACGATTGTAGATTCCCAAATCAGTTTTTCAGTGATTTATGGGTGACCGGCTTCGGGAGGGCCGGTCATGCTGACACAGATGACGGAGCGGGATTGGGACATTGCTATCGAGGTGTTCCGGGCGGTGCGCTGCAAGCGGGGCGAGCCCGGTCACGACGATCGCAAGTTTCTGGAAGCGCTGCATTATTTTACTGTCCACAACATCACCTGGCGGGCTTTGCCCGCCGAGTTCGGCAATTGGAACAGCGTGTGGAAGCGGTTCTGGCGGCTCAGCCAGACAGGAACCTTCGAGGCGTTTTTCGAGGCGCTGGCGAGCTTAAGCGAAAGCGCCCATCTGGTGCAGATGTTTGATTCCACCATCGTGCGGGCGCATGTGTCCGCGGCGGGCGCAAAGGGGGGCAGGACGCCCAGGCGCTCGGCAAATCGCGTGGGGGCTTCTCAACAAAAATCCATTTAAAAACAGATAAGGACGGGCTTCCCATCGGCTTTCATCTGACAGGCGGCGAGGCCCACGATAGCCGCTCCTTCGAGACGCTGCTCGACATCGGGCCGGAAATCGCGCCGCGGGCGGCCGTGGCCGATAAGGGATACGATGCGGCGGCCAACCGCGCGGCGGCGCGCAAACGCGGCATCTGCCCGGTTATACCGTTCCGGTCGAACACCAAGAAGAAGCCGGCTTTCTTCGCCAAAATACTGTATAAAGGCCGCGCCCGCATCGAACAGGCCTTCGGCAAGCTCAAACGCTTCAAGCGGGTCGCCATGAGATGCGAGAAGACCGCGCAGAATTATGCCTCGTTTGTGGCCCTGGCGCTTGGCCTAATCTGGATCAAATCCGTCCACATGGCCTAGTAAAATAATTATAGAGCCGGGGCGGGATGAAATCCGCGAAATAATAGTGACGAGATCAACCATGCCTACGATGTGTTCATCTCGTACGCGCACGAGGATGCCGGGCGTGACGTTGCCATTGCGCAGGCGATCGGCAATTGGCTCGACGATGAGGGATATGACGTCTGGTGGGACCGGCACCTGCTGTTCGGTGATGTCCAAAAAGATCTCGAGTGGAAGGTTCGGTACGCCAAGCGCGTAATCGTGGTTTGGTCGCCGCAAGCCGCCAAATCAAAGTGTGTGGCCTGCGAATGCGAGTGGGCCGTCAAGGGTGAGAAGCTCGCTCCAGTGATTATCGAAGACCACCCCTTGCAGCAGGGGTGGGAGCGCTTTTTCTGGCTCAAACTCACAGACTTTGAGGTTCAAAAAGACGAACTGCGCCGCAGACTGCCGCCGCCGAGCCTCAAGCGCGGCGTTGCCATCGCTGGAATGCCGACGCCTGCACGCGCTTTCATCGGCCGCGAGGGCGAGCTGGTGCGGCTGCGCCAAGCGTGGGACTCCACCGCCGCTGGCGCCGACCCGGCGCTGAAGACAAACGTCTTCGTACTGCACGCCATTGGCGGGGCGGGAAAGTCTGCGCTCCTTCAAGAATTCCTTCGCCCGCTGGAGGGAGGCCAGCTCCCGGGCGCTCACACCGTCTATGCATGGTCGGCTTACTCCCAAGGTTCGGGCGACAACCGCATCGCCAACGCCGACGAATTTATTGCTGCAGCACTCGGTTTTTTTGGCCACGATCTTGCGCGCGAGCCTATCAAAGACCCAGTCGAGCGCGGGCGCAGGCTGGCGCAATTGGTGGGCAAGCGCCGCTCTCCGCTCATGATCCTCGACGGGCTTGAGCCAATACAGGATCCGCCGCACATCAACGACGGCCGGCTCAGGGATCGCGGCCTCGCCGAATTCATCAAAACGCTCGCCCGGAACAATAAGGGCCTGTTGGTGCTCACGTCGCGTCAAAAACTGCCGGAACTGATCACAGCACCCGCACCGCGCGTCATCTCCCACGCGCTGGATCGGATGAGTTTGGCCGATGGCGTCAAGCTGCTGGCGGCGCTGGGCGTGCATGGCAGGCATAGCGAAATGGAAAGGGCGGTTGACGAGATTCTCGGCCACGCGCTGACGTTAAATCTGTTGGGAGCTTATCTCAACACAGTTCATGCGGGGAATGTAAATCAGCGCGAGCAATTCAAGCTGGGCGAGATAAAGGATGCGCCCGCCGATTTAGTGGGCGATGATGCGGCGCGCTATGCAAAGCGTGCAGCTCGTATCATGGACAACAATATCGCGCAGTGTGAAGCAGCGGACGCTGACACGAATGCTTCAATCCTGGTAAGATTCTTCAACTGGATTCGCGCCGACAGAGGTTCGAGAGATACAAGGCCGTGGTGAACACTCCACCGGCTAAAAGCCGGTGGCTTCGGGCCGCTTCGCGGCTTTCCTGCCCGGCCGGATTATCATTGCCTTGAGGGAGGTAGAGCTGGAGAATTCGCCGCGATGGTGACGAAATCGATCATGCCCACGATGTGTTCATCTCTTACGCGCACGAGGATATCAACCATGACGTTGCCAATGCTCAGGCGATCGGTGACTGGCTGGACGACGAGGGCTACGACGTCTGGTGGGACCGGCATTTGCTGTTTGGCGACGTCCAGAAGGCTCTCGAGCGGAAGGTCCGCCACGCCAAGCGCGTGATTGTGTTGTGGTCGCCGCGGGCCGCCGAATCAAAGTGGGTGGCCCGCGAATGCGAGTGGGCGGCGGAGGGCAACAATCTCGCGCCAGTGATTATCGAGGATCAGCCCCTGCAGCCGGGGTGGGAGTGCTTTCTCTGGCTCAAGCTTACAGACTTTGAGTCCCAAAAAGAGCAACTGCGCCGCAGACTGCCACCACCAAGCCTTAAGCGCGGCGTTGCTGTTACCGGACTGCCGACGCCTGCTCGCAGCTTCATCGGCCGCGAGGACGAGCTGGCGCGGCTGTGCCGAGCGTGGGACTCCACCGCCGCTGGTGCCGACCTGGCGCTTAAGACGAGTGTGTTCGTGCTGCACGCCATAGGTGGGGCGGGGAAGACCGCGCTGCTTCAGGAATTTTTGCGCCCTCTGGACGGCGGGCAGCTCGCCGGCGCGCACACGGTCTATGCCTGGTCGGCCTATTCCCAAGGCTCGGCCGATAACCGTATCGCGAACGCCGACGAATTCATCGCTACAGCACTCGGCTTTTTTGGACATGACCTTGCGCGCGAGCCCATCAAAGACCCGGTCGATCGCGGGCGCAGGCTGGCGCAATTGGTGGGCGAGCGCCGGACGCTCATGATCCTAGACGGGCTGGAACCACTACAGGACGCGCCGCACGTTAATGACGGCCGGCTCAGGGACCGGGCCCTCGCCGAGTTCATCAAGACGCTCGCCCGGGACAATAAGGGCCTGTTGATCATCACTTCGCGCCAGGAACTGCCGGAGCTGGCCACAGCAGGCGCGCCGCGCGTCATCTCCCACGCACTAGACCGCGTAGGGTCTGCCGACGGCGTGAAATTGTTGGCTGCGCTGGGTGTGAATGGCAAGCACAGCGAACTGGAAAAGGCGGTGGAGGAGGTGCTCGGCCACGCGCTGACGGTGAACCTGTTGGGAGCCTATCTCAACACCGTACATGCTGGGGATGTCAACCAGCGCGAACAGTTCAAGCTGGGCGAGGTCGAGGACGCGCCCGCCGATTTCGTAGGCGACCAGACTGCGCGCTATGCGAAGCGCACGGTCCGCATCATCGAAGGCAGCATCGCGCGCCTTGAAGCGACGGGCAGCGACGCGGAGACTTCGATCCTGCGTGTGGTGGGGCTGTTCAACAAGCCTGCCGAAAAAGAGGCGTTAGAGGCGCTCCTCGCCGAACCCTCTCTTCCGGCGCTGACGGAGGCGTTTTACAAGCATGCGCCCGAGCAACGGAAAGCACGCTGGAACGTGGCCGCACAGCGGTTGCGAAAGCTGAAGCTCATCGCTGTCGAGGACCGCAACCAACCGGGCGGCCTCGATACGCACCCGGTTGTACGTGCACACTTTGGCTTCCAGTTGAAGGCGCAAGCGCCGAAGGCATACCGCCAAGCGCACACCAGACTTTATGATTTCTATCGTGATCGGGGGTTACCGCGGGCATTCCATTCGCGCATAGATTATGAGAACTTAATGCGTCTGCTTCACGACAGTAATATCGAGTTTGTGAAGAATTTTATTGAACAGCGCGGTGGGGATCTGGAGGCATTCCTGCCAAGTACTCTAAATAGTATGCAATCGTGTTTTTTTGCAATAACGCACGGCTGTGCAGCTGGCAAGCATGATGAAGTATTTCATAATCTCTACGAGATTTGCGTGCGTCGCGTTCAAAATTTTATTACGAGGACGTTGCACGCGCCAAATGCCGACCTGGCAGCCCTAGCGTCATTTTTCGATAAACTTTGGAGCCTGCCTGCGAGTGAGTTAAGTGATCACCACAAAGCCATTGCTTCGAATTTGGCGGGATATGCACTAAAAACTTTGGGGCGTCTGCGCGACGCGATTGAGCCATTCGCATCCAGTGTTGAATTACTTGTGGCCAAACAAGATTGGGAGAACGCAGCTATATCAGCCAGCTCACTCTCGGACGCTTATCTAATCCTTGGCGACGTCAGCAAAGCGATTGAGGTAGCACGTTCGGCAGTCGCGTATGCAGATTACAGCGGCAACTGGTTTCGCTGCTTGGCCGAGCGTACTGCTCTCGCCGACGCTTTGCATCAGGGGGGAAACGCGGAGGAAGCGATAAGGCTATTTGAAGAAGCCGAAGCTCTTGATGCGCACGGAGGTATGCTCAGATCAGTCCAGGGCTACAACTATTGTGACCTCCTACTTGCATTAGGTCTTAAGGTTGCCGTGATGGAGCGAGCGGACCTTCAACTTGCAATGTCTGACGTCGAAACTCACACTCGCGACGAGGCACTCCGAAACCTGGCTGTTGGACGTTTGTGGGCACCTTCAGATATTGCTCGGGACTTTCTAGACCGAGCGGTAGATGGCCTGCGCCGCGCCAATAATGAGGACTTCCTACCGGCGGCCCTCTTGACGCGTGCGGCCTTCTACCGAACGGATAGCAACTTTCCAGCGGCCGAATTGGATCTTGCTGAAGTAACAGAGATCGCAAATAGCGGTGGAATGCTACTGCCGCTCACTGACTACCATTTGGAATTCGCGCGTCTGAAACTGACACAAGTCGAGGTTGAAGGCGATGCCGCCCTCCGTTCTGTCGCCGAAGCGCATTGTAATGCCGCAGAGGAACTCATTTCTTCCACTGGCTATAATCGACGCCTCCCAGAACTTATCGCGCTCCGCGCCTGCCTCGCGGGCGCCATTTCTGCCAAGTCTCTCGCCCCTGACCTCGACAAAGAAGGCCGCCCCATTTGGCAAGACTTAGCATCAACTTGCCAAGGAGAAGGTCGCCCAAGCCCATTCTATGGCAAGCGGAGAGATTTCTACGAGGATTCGGCTGATGGCAATCAGAACGAAAAGGTGGGAATGCTGTTCGCGCTTAAACGTCTAAGAGCTGAGGGGATACCACCCAGGAATTGGCCAAAGCAACACATGGAGAACTTTATTGCCCTCGCGGTGAACTGGAAAAACAATGGCGAATTCGAGGGCGCAAAATTACATGACTGGCTTAAGGCAGGTTTAGTCGAGCTTTTTGATCCCGACAAATTTCCAAGTAAATCTCTTCTCAAATTCCAGGCTGCTAAGACATTTTTTGATCAAAGAGGAACGACGCTTCTAACCGAAAATGATATTGGCGAGTTAGTAGAGACGACTACAGATAACCTGTTCACTGGAAATACTGAATTTATCCTGGATAATTTACCGGCACTTGCTGTTGATGCCGGGGATGGGCGGCTTGCAGGAGATTTGCTTGATAAGACGCTTGATGCAGAACGTGGTATCGATACCTTGGGTAATTGGATCATCTTAGCATCACTTCGTGGTCGCAACGACTGGCTAACACGTTTACTCGCGTCAAGAACAAAGGGTATAAAATATTCAGAAAAACGTTTGGCCTGTTACGTAGAACTAAGCAACGGTGTGTTTCCCCTCTTGCACGCTGCGAATTTTGGCCACGCTGAAACTGTACGTCTGCTGCTTGATGCGGGTGCAGATCCAAATCAATTCTTTGAGTTTCATAAAACTCCGCTAGCAAAGTGGAAAGCAGCATTTACCAGTCGTATACCGGAAAAGATTAGCGAAGAGAACGGGGTTTTCCCATTATTACAAGCGGCCGAACATGGGCATTCTCAGGTAGTTCAGCTGTTGCTAGACGCAGGCGCCAATCCCAAGCAGGTTGATGGACACCGCGGGTGCTTCCCGCTGCTGCTCGCGTCAGAGAAGGGTCATGCCGAATGCGCTCGGCTATTGCTCAACGCCGGTGCCGATCCAAAGCAGGTTCTGAAATCTCCTGAAAACGAGCAACATATTGAGGACGTCGAATCAGGAGATAGCCCTGGCATCGATGGAATTTTCCCGTTGCAAATTGCAGCGCAAAACGGTCATGCCGTAGTCGTTAGATTGCTGCTAGAGTCCGGTGCCAATCCAATGCAAACGCACAAGTCAGGAACTTTCCCGCTGCTAACTGCATCGGAGAGAGGCCATGCTGATACCGTAAAGCTATTGCTCGACGCCGGTGCTGACCCAAACATGGTCGACAAGCAAAAAGGTACTTTCCCTTTAGGCCTGCCCACCCACGAGGGCAATGCCGAGATCGTGCGGCTTTTACTTGAGGCAGGTGCAAATCCAAGGCAGGTATGGAGACAGAATGGCACTTTCCCTCTATTACTTTCAGCGAAGGAGGGACATACTGAAATCGTACGCTTGCTACTTGCCTTTAGCGCTGACCCTGGGCAGACGCACGAGAGCGGATACTTCCCCTTATTTCTCGCAGCGACGCTTGGACATGCTGAGATAGTACGACTTCTACTTGAGGCAGGAGCCAATCCGCAACAAATTTATCCCGAGAGCGGGAGTTTCTCGCTTCTGCAGGCTGCAGAGAATGGTCACTTCGACGTGGTAAGACTATTGATTGAGGCGGGAGCCAATCCAAAGCAAGTTAACAAAAGCATCGGATTTTCCCCTCTGTTGATGGCAGCCCAAAATGGCTATTCCGAAATTGTCGACTTTCTGCTCAAAGCAAACGCCGATCCAAACGAGAACGTCCCCCCGCATCGAGTGACCCCGTTGCTGCAGGCTGCGCAGCAGGGCCATACCAAGGTCGTTCGGCTTTTGCTAAAGGGAGGGGCTGACCCAAGACAAGCCGCGGAAAGTGGAAATTTCCCGCTGATGATAGCGGCGTACGGAGGACACAGAGAGATAGTTGAGTTGTTACTCGCGGCTGATGCAGCTCCACAGCAGGCAAATAAGAACGATGGAGTTTTTGCGTTACAGATGGCGGCTCAGGAGGGCCACACAGAAATAGTCCGCCTTTTGCTTAAAGCTGGTGCGGACGCAAAGCAAGCCAATAAAAAAAACGGAATCTTTGCTTTGCAAATGGCGGCACAGGCGGGTCATGTTGAAGTAGCCCGCCTACTGCTCAACGCTGGCGCAGATCCGAACCAAGTTAACGGGCATCTATCTCCGCTGCGGTTGGCAGCAAAAAGCGGTCACACTGAGATCGTGGAACTCTTGCTCGACGCAGGCGCTGATGCGACGACGACGAAGAAGCATAACGGCGGCTTCCCTTTTCTGGCACCTGCTCTCAATTGGTTCTACCGAGTACGCAACGCGTTTGCTCGACACTGGCAATAATCCGACGGAGGTCGATGACAACCGATGAAAGAGACCACAAAAGCGTGGCTCGGAGGCACGGCATGGTAAGCGTGAACGAATCGTGATCATCTTGAGTTTTGGGATCGACCACAGCTCAGAGCCATGCCGTCATCCAAGAGTTTTGCAACCCTCAACGCAGACCAAGCTCGCGCCGCGTTCTATGTTGCGAGCAGTGGTCCTTTGCTGATCATTGCGGGGGCGGGATCCGGCAAAACCCAGACGCTCGCGCATCGGGTGGCCCATCTTATCGAGCAAGGCGCCGATCCGGGCCGCATCCTGCTCCTCACCTTTTCGCGGCGCGCCGCCCAGGAAATGGAGCGGCGGGTCGAGCGCATCCTCACCGGCCGCGGCATGAGCCAAGGGCTCGCCTCCATCGGCTGGTCCGGAACCTTTCATGCCGTCGACGCGCGGGTCCTGCGCGACTTCGCGCACGCCATCGGGCTCAACCCCGCCTTCACCATTCACGACCGGGAGGACTCCGCCGATCTCCTGAACCTCGTCCGCCACCAAATGGGGTTCTCCGAACAGGCGCAGCGCTTTCCGCTGAAAGCCACCTGCCTTGCCATCTATTCAAGGGCGGTGAACTGCGGCCATGCCCTGGATCGCGTGCTGGCGAAGCATTTCCCTTGGTGCGCCGCCTTCGAGGACGATCTTCGCCGCCTGTTCGCGGCCTATGTCGAGGCCAAGCAGAGCCAGCATGTCCTCGACTATGACGATCTGCTCCTCTACTGGGCAGAACTTATGAAGGCGCCCGAGCTTGCAAGTGAAGTGAGCGGCCTTTTCGAACATGTGCTGGTGGACGAGTACCAAGATACCAATGCCATCCAGGCGGCGATCCTCCTGGCGCTCAAGCCCGACGGCCAAGGGCTGACCGTCGTTGGCGACGACGCGCAGTCGATCTACGGCTTCCGTGCGGCCACCGTCCGCAACATTTTGGATTTCCCGAAAAAGTTCGATCCGCCGGCCGCGATCATCACGCTCGACCGCAACTATCGATCGACCGTGCCGATCCTTACCGCCGCCAATGCCGTAATCGCGCTCGCCAAAGAGCGGTTCACCAAGAACCTCTGGTCTGATCGAAGCTCGACCGAAAAGCCCGCTCTCGTTTCTGTTCGAGACGATGCGGCCCAGACGCAATTCGTGGTGGAGCGCGTGCTTGCGAACCGGGAGGAAGGCGTGCCGCTAAAAGAGCAGGCCGTGCTGTTTCGTACGAGCCATCACAGCGCGGTTCTCGAAATCGAGCTGAGCCGCCGGAACATTCCTTTCGTCAAATTCGGCGGCCTCAAATTCCTGGAAGCGGCCCATGTCAAGGACATGCTCGCGCTGTTGCGTTGGGCTGAAAATCCGCTCGACCGGGTGACGGCCTTCCGCGTTCTGCAGCTGTTGCCGGGCATCGGCCCCGGTACTGCCGGGAAGCTCCTCGACGGGCTGGCTGGCCGATCCGTTCCTCAGATGCTGTCGTTTTTCCGGCCGCCAGCACGGGCGTCAGAGGATTGGCCGGCCTTCACAACGCTCATGCAAAGGCTCTGGACCAAAGCCGCGGACTGGCCTGCGGAAATGGATCTCGTGCGCGATTGGCTGAACCCTTATCTCGAACAGAGATATGCCGATGCGCTTGTCCGCGCCGGCGATCTCGACCAGCTTGCGAAAATCGCCGCGGGCTATGCGAGCCGGCGAGCGTTTCTGACCGATCTGACCCTTGATCCGCCCCAGGCCACGAGCGACGAAGCCGGAAAGCCCTCGCTCGATGAGGATTATCTGATCCTCTCGACGATCCATTCCGCGAAAGGCCAGGAATGGAAAGCTGTCTCCATCTTGAATGTGGTCGACGGCTGCATTCCATCCGACCTTGCCGTCGGCACCACCGACGAGATCGAAGAGGAGCGCCGCCTCCTTTACGTGGCCATGACGCGGGCGAAGGACGAGCTGAACCTGATCGTGCCGCAGCGTTTCTATACCCATCAGCAGGCCCGCACCGGCGACCGGCATGTCTTTGCGGGGCGGAGCCGCTTTATTCCCGCTTCCCTGGCCCATCACTTCAACCGCGTTGTCTGGCCAATGGCGCGTCAGGCAAACGGCGCTGCGCCGACTGCTACGGCACGAGTCGATATCCGCGAGCGCATGCGCAGCATGTGGAGCAAAACAGGCTGAACCGCCGTTGCGCAGCCCATGCTGGCCGGCTTCTGCACCGAGCAAAAGATCGGCTTTGCGAAGCAGAACCCCAGGTTTCTCTGCCCGCTTCATGCGGGTACACCTGCCAGACAGTCCGCTGGCACAAGGCAGCCCTCGGTTCCAGGCGCTGGTCCCCAGGAGGCAGGCCAGGCGTCGAGCGCAGCTTTGCCCGCGGTGAGCCAATTCTTCACGCGTTCGCGCCAGCGCTCGTTCGAAACCTGGCTGACCTGCGCCGGCTTCGCGGGGGTCTTTGGTTCACCGGGAACGTGATCGTAGGCCCCTTCGAGGAGCTTGACGCGGATGTGTTCGCTGCAGAGCGCCTCGAGGCTGATCCAGAACCCGCGCTTGCCCTGGCCGAGCAAGAACCTCGCCTTCGGCAGCCGTTCGAGAATGGCCGTCCAAGCCTCAAGCCCGCCCATCGACGAAAGCGCCTTGTGCAGCATCGACCTCCTCGCAACCGTGAGCTGTGAGGCATAGGCCGGGATCGACAGCCTTTCGGCGACCCGCAGCCAGGCCACAAACGCGATCTCGGTCTCGTCCCTGCTAAGCCTTGGCTCACCGTCCGGGTGAGCTGGCTCCCGCTGCTCAGCGCCTCCCTGATCAAGATTTTCATCCAGGGCGTGCTGCAGCAGCTTTCTGTTGGAAGGTTCTATTGGACAGTTATGCGTGAGCGGCGTTAACGCAGGGACGGGCTGAAATTCATTCGGGCGGCTTGGTTCACTTAGGCTTTCCGTGGCCGGATAGTCCGCCCAAGGTGAACGGCGCGAAGGTCGTGCGGCGGGCTCAATCCTGGCCGTTTCAGGCGCTTCGGCAACGTCGAAAAACGCGGCAGCGCCGAGCGTGGCAGGCTCCGCGGCCTGCTCTTCGTCGACCCGCTCCGGAAACCTCGGGTAGTAGTTGGTGCCCGCGCAGTGGCCGGCGCGGTCGCGGAAACGGTGCTTGACAAGGAGGCCCGCCTCGACGGCCAGTCGCAGATGCTTGGCGATCGAGGTGTTGGAGAGGCCCGTGTCCTTCATGAGCGTCACAATGGAGGGAAAGCAGCCCTTCCCGGCATCGCTCATATAGTCGGCCAGGACATAGCAGCAGAGCTTCGCGAGGGGCGGGAGCGAGGATTTGCGAATGGCGTTACGCCACGACCAGATCGAGGGACGGTTCATGACTGGGCCTCTTAGGTTTCGGTGAGATTGGAAAAGCGCGTGAGCGGCGCGTGGAAGGCGAGCTTCACCGTGCCGATAGGGCCGTGGCGGTGCTTGGCGACGATGATTTCGGCGAGACCCTGCACCGCCTTCAACTCGTCCTGCCATTCGAGATGGGCCGAGGCTTGCGAGGCCGGCGGCTCGCGGCGCGCCACGTAATATTCTTCGCGGAAAACGAACAGGACGACATCGGCGTCCTGTTCGATGGAGCCGCTCTCGCGCAGATCGGAGAGTTGCGGCCGCTTGTCCTCGCGGTTCTCGACCTGGCGGGAGAGCTGGGACAAGACGATGACCGGAATGTCGAGCGCCTTGGCGAGCGCTTTCAGCCCGCTCGTGATCGCGGTCACTTCCTGGACGCGGTTTGAATAGGCCTGCCGTCCATCGCCGCCCATTATCTGCAGATAGTCGACGATGAGGCAGACGGTCTTCTTGAGGTGCTTTCGCCGCTTGGCTTGCAGCCACAGATCGGCGAGCGTCAGGCCGCCTGTCTCGTTGATGTGGAGCGGCACGGCATCGTACGTGCTTTGTGCGCGAAGAAGTCGTTCCATATCCGCCTCTTTAAGATCGCCGCGGCGGAGCCGGTCGGAGGGAAGGCCGTAGTCGATGCCAAGCTGGCGCATGAGAAGCTGGGTCGCGGACATCTCGAGGCTGTAGACCGAAACCTCGCCGTCTTCGATCTGCCTTGCGATGTGAAAAGCAAGACCTAAGGCCAGCGCGGTCTTCCCCATGGATGGGCGGCCCGCCATGATGATGAGGTCGGACGGCTGCAGGCCGCCAAGCAGCTGATCGAGCTCAAAGAAGCCGGTTGAAAGTCCCGAGACGCCGCCCTTCTCGTAAGCCGCGGCGATACGCTCGATGGCCATGCGGGCGGCCTCGCCCGCGGTAAAGTCATAGGTTCGCGGACTTCGATCCATAAGGCTGTAAAGCTCGGCCTCGGCCCTCGCGATCTGGGCTTCGAGGCTTGCCGTGAAGTCGTGCTGGGCGCCGCGAGTGAGGGTGGCGCCGATGCTCGCGAGTTCGCGGCGGCGCCCAAGATCGGCGATCGCCGCCGCGTAACGCTCGGCGTTGATAATGGTCGTGGCCGCGGCGACCAGGCGTCCGAGATATTGGAGAACGGTGAAAGCGCCAACCGTCTCGCCTTCGA
Source organism: uncultured Alphaproteobacteria bacterium (assembly GCA_963817495.1). GTDB lineage: Bacteria > Pseudomonadota > Alphaproteobacteria > Rhizobiales > Rhodomicrobiaceae > Rhodomicrobium. Next base: position 26,460 of record CAWFOS010000008.1, read on the forward strand.
AGAAGGGCTTCAGCATTTGGGGCGTCGCGGGCGAGTCCTTGGTAATGAGATTGCCGATCGCCTCGAACAGCCGTCCGTGCAAGGGCTCGTAGAAGTCGGCCGGCGTCACAAGCGGCGAGACCTTGTGAAAGGTTGCGTTCGAGATGAGCAAGGCGCCAAGCAGAGCCTGCTCCAGCTCGATATTGTGAGGAAGATCCGAGAAGAGCTCGGAGGTGACCCATTCGCGGGCTGCGCTGCTAAGCATGGCGCACCTCCTGTTTTCGGGAGGCGCCCTTGACAGGACCTACGAAACGCAACCTGATGGATTTTGTCATGACGCCTCTCCGAAGGGGGCCCCGCTCTTGCCTCGAGCGGGGCCTGTTTGTTTATCCAGGACCCTGATCTCAGGGCCTGGCGGGCTCACGCTTCGATAGGCGATGGCGGCGTGGGTTTCGCAATAAGCCCCGAGAACTTTAGGCGCGCCGCAGACATGCGCTGCGCCATCGACGCACCTTGCGGGCCAGCGGCACTGGCCTCCCTTGGCGTTGATGAGCGCAATACCGTCGATCTCGAAGAGAGCCTCGGTCTTTTTCACGAGTTCCGCGCCGCCGGGCTCAGCTTCAGGAAACGCCTCCATGGACTGTTTCGCCGGAACCGGAGAAGCGTTTGCCTCCTCCTGCTTTTTCCGGCACCTGGACCGTGGGTTGCCGAAATTGCTGCCTCTCGGCAAGCCATGATCCTGGCGAAGGCCGAGGCCGCTTCTCGCCTTCAAAGCCCCGGTCCTGAACAGCTTTCCGGTGACCGAATTCCGCGTAAAGGCCGGACCCAGCATGCGGGCGATCTCGCCGCCGCTTTTGCGGAAGATCAGATATTGCTCGGTGATGAAGGCGACGCGCTCGCTCGTCCATTTGCGCGAAGGCGCCTCGCAAGGATCGGGGAGGCCGGGATCGAGCGCTGTCATGCCCGCCGCTCCCGGCTTTGCCGGCGCTCACCGCGCTGAGCCTTGCGTGATGGTTTGCGGCATTTGCCAATAACGCGAGGACCTCGTTCGCCGTCCTTCAACGGCAGAAAGGCGCCCGTCCGGCAGAAATCCTCAACCCTGATCGCGCCGCCCGAGGCCGCGACGACCCTCTTCATGGTGGTGAGCCTCGGCTCCCGGATGGGGGGGCCGCCATCGCAGGGAATGAGCCTGCGAGAGCAAAGAGGGGTTGACGCCCATCTGAACCGCGAAGTCTTCGCGCGTCTGGCCCGTCCGGGTGAGAAAATCGTGGAGCTGTTGAACAAGCAGCATGGCTGGAATTCTCCTTTCCTGCTACCACATGCCTGTTTCGATGCTCTTTTAGCAAGTCAGTTATCAACAGCTTTCAACCAAAGTTTGGTTGCATTCTTGTCTTATAAGGCAAATAACAGGGTATGAGCACAAATCGCATTAAGCAATTACGCATCGACAAAGGTCTGACGCTCGGTCAATTGGCCGAGAAAGTCGGTCTTTCCGAGAGCCATTTATCGCGCGTGGAAGCGGGGGTGCGGGGAGTGAAGCTCTCCAAGCTCGGCGCGCTTGCCAAGGTGTTAGGAGTTCCCATGATCGAGCTGATGCCGCAAGAGAGTTTCGAACACGCGTCCGATCTTACGCCTTACGTTCCGCCGAAGGGGTCGGCGGTCGAGAAAGCGCTTGCCACATCCAGCCAGCGCATGTTTCGCGTACTGTCGGGCGTTCTGAGCGAACTCAAAATCAACGAGAATGACCTCATCATCGCCAACTGTTCGAAGGAGGCTACTGCTCAAGTTGTGAGCGGCTCACTTGTGGTTGCCGAAGCCATCAATACACGGACAGGCGAAAAGACTTTACTGTTGCGCCAATTCATCAGCCCGCACCTTTTGATCACGAACAGCGAGGATCAAAACTCTATTTCCATTCATATGCTTAAGGCGAAAGTCTCCATCTTGGGAATTGTGATTACATAATTTTTGTTAAGTATAGCAATAGATATATCCTATCTTTTGGCATCGGCGCTTGCACAACCAAGAACCCAGACCTTAGGCTTGACTGCACAACAGCTTTTCGTCCCCGCACCAGTCAAGTCGCCATGTCATCCGGTTCAGAGACTACGCCACCCTCGCAGATCCACCATCGCTTCACGACCGATCTTCTGGAAATCACCCCTTCGGCGAGAGAACATAACTTCCAGAAACTGAGGAAGTTTCTAGTTCTCTCGGATGTTCTCTCCGACCGCGATATTCGAACCGGTGACATCCTTGCGATGACGGCAACTGATCCAGGCTACACTCCTGGACCTGAGGCCATTGTGGCCGTCTCCTTCATTTGGAGTGGTGTCCTTCTCCTCCGGCAATTCATACCCCCGAGGATGCTTGTTACGAACAGCAGCAAAGGGGGGCTTCCGCACGTGCTCCTCGGGCGGTCCTTCAAAATCGTTGCCTACCTCGAACCCGGACTGAGAAAGGGTTCCCTAGAACCACTTTGAGACTGGTTGCGTTGCCACTCCTGCTCAAGACTTGCTTTTTTTGGCTTGATACCTTGCTTTTAATGGCGCACGCTCTATGCAGGTGTTTCGCTGTTCTCGATGCCACTTGCTGGCATTGTCGATGACACCTTGAGCCAACGGAGAATGATCCGGGTCTGTGGATGCGCCGACAGTCTTCTCGATCAGCCTTGCCTATAGCTCCGGATCCGGCGATCTTAGCTTTCGTTCGCGCTCTCGCACGTCTTGCTGCGCGCGAAGATCACAAAGCTGCAATGAACGCAGGCACGCATTGCCATGAGGAAAGCTGCGATCTACGCAAGGTTCTCGACCGACCTGCAAAACGAACGCTCGATTGAGGACCAAGTGGCGCTCTGCCGCCTCTATGCGGAACGCGAGCGCCTTGATGCCGATAGGGTTTACGAAGACCGTGCTCGCTCCGGTGGCTCAATTATCGGCCGTGACGGGCTTTCGGCACTTCTTGACGATGCGCGGAATGGCCTCTTTCAAGTCTTGATCGTTGAGGCACTCGATCGCCTGAGCCGCGATATGGAGGATTTGGCGGGTCTTCACAAAAGGCTCACCTTTCTTGATATCGAAATTCGCGCCGTGCATGAGGGTCAGGTCAATACAGCTCTGGTTGGCTTGCGAGGCCTGATTGGCCAACTTTACCGCGAGGACAATGCGCACAAAGTCCGCCGCGGCCTTGCCGGATGCATTCGTGAAGGGCGGTCAGCTGGTGGGCTAGCCTATGGTTATCGGGCGGTCCCTAGTGAGCCAGGCAAGTATGCGATCCTGGAGGAAGAAGCGGCGGTCGTTCGTCGCATCTTCACCGAATATCTCGACGGCAACAGACCGCGCGCCATCGCGGCTGGGTTGAACGAGGATTGCATACCGCCGCCACGTGGGAAACGCTGGAATGGATCAACAATCAACGGCAATACAAAACGCGGAAACGGTATTCTCCATAACGAGATTTACGTTGGCCGGCTTGTCTGGAACAAGGTCAGGATGGTTAAAGACCCCGCTACAGGAAGGCGGGTGAGCCGCGAAAACCCGGCAAGCGAACACCGGGTAGCCGAAAGTCCTGAACTCCGCATTGTTGAGCCGGACCTGTTCAAAGCAGCTCAGGATCTCAAACGCTCTCGAGGTGGCCTAAAGCCTCATACTCAGCGCAGATCAAAGCATTTGCTGTCTGGTCTTTTGCGCTGCGGGAGCTGCGGTTCAGGCATGAGTTCGGCCGGAAGCGACCGCCAAGGTGTTCGGGTCCGTTGTTCCAGGGCAAAGGAAAGCGGGGATTGCCCGGATCCGAAGACATTCTATCTGGCGACCATCGAGGCGGCAGTCCTATCGGGTTTGCGTGAGGAGCTTCGAAAGCCTGCCGTTATCACCGAGTATGTTCGCGAATACCATGCCGAGCGGCAGCGCCTTGCCGCCTCGGCGAACGAGGTCAGAGCCAGAACTCGAGAAGCGCCTTGCGGAGATCGATCAGGAGGCCGAACGCTGCATCGACCACCTAGTGAAAGGAATAGGCGACGCTCAACGCATTGGGGCGCGCTCCAAGGAGCTAGCCATCGAAGAGGCGAAAGTACGAGCCGAACTCGCGAAGGGTCCTCCAGCCCTAAACGTTGTCAACCTGCACCCTGCCGTTCTGGCACGCTACGAAACCCAAATTGCGAACCTGCAGACGGCAGCTTCGGGGGTGCTTGCTGCCGGAGATTCGAAAGCTACAGAAGCCCTGCGGGAACTCGTGGACAGCGTCGTCGTGTCCAAAGACCCAAATCGTGTCGGTGGAGTGATCGTAGAAATCACCGGCCGCCTGAACGCATTGCTTGGCGAAAAGGCTTGGCCGAACGGTGTTCGGTCGTCCGTGGGATCGATGGTAGCGGAGGAGGGACTCGAACCCCCGACACGCGGATTATGATTCCGCTGCTCTAACCGGCTGAGCTACTCCGCCTTTTCCGAATATGAGCGCGGCAAGCCGCACACTTCACTTGTATAAGAATGTGCGGCGATGCCGTCAAGCAGCGGGTGCCGAAGCCTTACACGACCTTTTGAAGACGCAGGAGGGTGAATAGCCCAAGTGGGGGAAGGTCCACTGTTTCGACGAGCCGGAAGCCCGGCGCCCCGGTCACTGTCTCCAATGGGAACACGGGATGCCAGCCGAGCCGCCGCGAAAAGCGCGCGAGCCACTTCTCGACCGCCGCGCGCAAGCCGCGCTCGCGGCTGAAGTGGTTCACGACAATCGCCATGCCTCCGGGACGCAACACGCGCCACATCTCCGCCATCACCGCTGCAGGATCGGGCACCACCGTCATAACGTACATCACTGCGGCGGCATCGAAGCTCTCATCAGCAAAGGAGAGCCTGCTTGCGTCCATGACCAGGAGTGTCTTGCGGGGAAGCTTGAGGCTATCGACGCGTTCCTCGGCTTTCGCCAACATGTCGGGAGAAAGATCGATGCCTGTGACGTCGAGACTTGGCTTGTAGCGCGGCAGTGAGAGCCCGGTACCGACGCCAATCTCAAGCACCTTTCCTTCGACCTCGTTCAGTTTCTGAACAGCGAGACGACGCCCGGGCCCCGCCAGCACGCCGAAGCTGTAATCATAGATCGGCGCCCAGATGCGATAGGCCTCGCGGACCGCGTGGTCGTCGAGAGCGGGGTGTTGTACGTTTTCTACCATCTTATTGATCCGGCCCTGTGAAGTCTCTATTCGGCGTACTTCACTCATGAATCTTTGATGAACTGCGCCGCAACGGTCATCGAGATATTCACGGGCCGGGGCTATAAGCTGCCGTCCTGTCGATGAAACCGCCGCCCAGCACGCGAGCCGCGCCGCCTCCGTTTTCATAGAAGACGCAAGCTTGGCCGGCAGCTACGCCAAACTCGCCGCCAGGCAATTCGACGCCAACGCCGCCCTCCGCGCTGAAAAGCAATCCGGGCCGAGGAGCCTGCGTCGAGCGCACCTTGACAGAAATCGCCCGGCGTTCGGCGAGCGCCTCGTTCACCGTGCCGCCGCCGATCCAGTTCACGTCGCGTAGCCTAAGCTGCGAAACTCGAAGCATGTCGCGCGGCCCTACGATCACGCGCCTTGACGATGGTTCTATCCGTATCACGAAAAGCGGCTCTCCCGTTGCAATGCCCAGTCCCTTCCTCTGACCTACAGTAAAATTGATGATCCCGCGATGCGTCCCCAGTACGCGGCCGTCCAGGTGGACGATCTCGCCTGGCTCATCGCTTTCGGGTCTCAGCTTACGGATTACGGCAGTGTAATCGCCGGTGGGAGCGAAGCATATGTCCTGGCTATCGGGTTTTGAGGCGACGGGCAAGCCGAGCGCCGCGGCCAATGCGCGCGTTTCGCCTTTCGTCATAGAGCCGAGAGGGAAGCGCAGGAAGCCGAGTTGTGCCTTGGTGGTCGCAAACAGGAAATAGCTCTGGTCGCGCTCAGCGTCTGCCGCCTGAAGCATCTCCCATCCATCTGGGCCGGCCCGACTTCTGATGTAATGCCCTGTAACCAAAGCCGAAGCTCCGAGTTCGCGGGCTGTTCTTAACAGATCGGAAAACTTGACCGTCTGATTGCAGCGAACGCAGGGGAGAGGGGTTTCGCCCGATATATAGCTCGCTGCGAAATCGTCGATGACCGACTGCCGGAAGCGATCCTCGTAGTTGAGCACATAATGGGAAATGCCCAGAGAACTCGCGACGCGGCGCGCGTCGTGGATGTCGCGCCCCGCGCAGCACGTGCCTTGCCTGGATACGGCGGCGCCATGATCGTAGAGCTGAAGCGTTATGCCGATAGTTTCATAGCCTGCGCGCTTCACCAGAGCCGCCGCCAGCGACGAATCGACGCCGCCGGACATCGCCACCACGATGCGATGGGCACTCGCAGGGCCGGGTAGCCCAAAGAAGGCCGGATCAACATCGGGACCCTCCTTGCAGTCCGGCGAAGGAGCCTGCGCTTTGGTCGGTATCAGCATAGACGAGCTTTTTTCGATTTTACCGGGTGCCTATTTTCATATGGGGTGCCAGGCTCAGGTGTCGATAAGCACAACCTAAATCCAACAAATATAATTTAAGCAACTAGAAGTAGAAGATTGGGGAAATTTTTTATGCCGCCCCTGTTAAGCGCGTTTTAAGCGAACCCAAATAAAGTGCATCTTAGGTCTTTGATCGCGTGTGAGAGTACTATGACCGAGTTGTTTCGTCCCCGCCTGCGTTATGTCCTTGGCCCCGATGGCAGTCCATTAACGATAGCCGACCTACCTCCTCCGAACACAAAACGCTGGGTTATCCGCCGTAAAGCGGAGGTTGTGGCAGCCGTTCGCGGCGGCCTCTTGAGTCTTGAGGATGCGTGCAAACGTTATAAGCTGACGATTGACGAGTTCCTAAGCTGGCAGCGCCTTATAGATCGCCATGGCTTACCCGGCTTAAGGGCTACGAAAGTCCAGGATTACAGGAATTAAGGGAAATCGTTACGGCGTCTTGTTCTGGTCGTCCGGGTTATCGAGGAAGAGAAGCCCCTCCTCCAGCGAGACGATTTCCTTGCCGTCGAATTCGTAATCTTCACCATCCGGCAGGCGAATAACGCAGCTGTTTTCACAAAGCTCCAGTTGTTCGCCCGCCTTTATGGTTCGCTCGCTTTGCCTGTCGCCCTCAATAATAATAAGCTTCTGATCGGAGCTGTCCCGGTTCGTCAGTGTTATGGCCGAAGCGGGAGCGGGCCAGACCGCGAAAGGCGCCAAGAGCAAAAGCCTGTAAGCAAATCGCATAAGGGAACCTCATCCTTTGGTTGAGCGGTGACGTGGCTGCCATGCTTACAGGAGGAACAGGAAAAAGGGGAAGAATATGTCTTCCGCCTTTTTCTTATGTGAGCCTACTTCTTGCCGCCCTTCTTGCCACCCGATTTTTCGCCGGATTTCTCCTGCGGTTTAGGAGCTTCCTTGGGCTTGGCTTCAGGTTTCTTTGCCATAGTCCTCTCACCTCTGAAAGACGCGCCAAATCGAATTGACGCACCTCAGAGTTTGAGATCAACACGCGCTTGGCGCAATGAAAATCTCATGGAAATTTAGTGGAATCTGTGAACGGAAAGAGAGGGCGGAAATGATCTGCGTTCCCCGGCAGTTGACAATCGCTGGCTTATGCTGCTCGGCTCTTCTTGTCTCATTTTTCTCCTATAGCTGGGCGCAAAATCCGTCTCCGCCCGACGCGCCCGCGACGTGCTGGGCACCCGAGGCGCTGGCTGGAAAAGCGGGGGAAAAAGCGATTCGCAAAGTTCCCTACGATGCTGCGATCGAACCGCCGGGAGAGCCGGTCAGCCTTCGTGCTTTGCCGGAGAACATGCGCAGGTCCATACGCGGGGTGAAGCTTCCGCAGGGAGAGAAGATCCTGGCCCTCACCTTCGATCTCTGCGAGAACGCTGGTGAAATCTCCGGCTATGATTTTGAAATTGTTGATACTCTGCGGCGGCTGGGCGTGAAGGCGACTTTCTTCGCGAGTGGGAAATGGCTCCTCGATCATCCCGAGCGAGCGGAGCAGCTGATCGCCGATCCTCTTTTTCAGGTCGGCGCGCACAGTTGGACTCACCGGAATTTCAGGCTCCTGAAGGAAGACGACATCAAGGCCGACCTGGCTCTCAATCTGAAAGCGGACGCGAAGGTCCGGCAATCCCTGCGAGCAAAGGCATGCCGCCACCCGGCTGCGTCAGGCAAGGCCGATGCGGAGCACGCATCCCTGTTCCGCTTTCCTTTCGGGACCTGCAACGCTGAAAGCCTCAAGGCGGTGAACGATGCCGGCCTTGTCGCCATTCAATGGGATGTCCCTTCAGGCGACCCCGCCAAGGCTCAGAGCGCGGAAGCAATCCGGAAAGGCGTCGCCGCGAGCGCCAAGCCAGGCTCCATCGTCGTCATGCACGCCAACGGACGCGGCTGGCACACGGCGGAAGCCTTGCCCCTCCTGATCGAAGATTTGCGCAAGCGCGGCTTTGAGTTTGCAACGGTTGGCGAACTGCTCGCCAAGGGAGATCCCATTGCCGTCGACGAGTGCTACGAGTTGAAGCCGGGCGACAATACGAAGTATGACAAGCTTTTCCCGCTTGAGAAGCTTCCCGCCGCACATTGGCCGGCAGCAACCGAAAGCACCGGCGGGACCAAGCCACAGGAGTAGTATTCGTTCTATCAACCGCCAGAGCATTCGACCCTTATCACGGGAGCTGTTCCGAGCCTTTGCTGGAGTGCAGATCCTACGAAAAAGCGCCTTATCGAGAGGTAAACACCTTGTAAGCTGTTGATTTAGCTCAGAAAATATCATGGAGGGCTTGCGCCCCACGGCTGCGAAAGGCGTAGCGCTCGTTAACACATTATATTTAACGGACTTTTCCGCGCCCACTTCCGTCCAAAAATACAATCGGTTAACCCTGTCAACCAACCCTAAAAAGCGATTGTTCTGAAGGGGTTGAGCTGCCATCCGCACCCGGCGGAGCGGGCTGTTCGATTTATTGGCATTTTAGGGGCGCAAATTCAGGCCGGAAATAAATGCAGTTAACTATCTTGAGTTAACGCCCAACCGGTGCGCTAACTGCCGGTTAACCATGGACGGGCAGAAGCATAACTACTTTCCGCGGCCGCCACGGGAGCGATATCCCGCACAAAAAGGATATCTGGCTTTCCCATAGCCATGCTACCGGTCGTCGCCTTTTTTAGATATCCAGACGCGGCTACACTTCCTATTCTAAAGCGAAGCAAAAATCAGGGAGGATTTTATGGCCGATAAACAAATCGAGGTCCCGCAGGCCATGCGCGATCTCGCTGAACAGAACGTGAAGCAGGCGCAAGTTGCATACGAGCAGTTTACGGATTTCATGTCCAAGGCCATGGGCGCATGGATGGGCGCGATGCCCGCAAATCCGATGGCGATTGGCTTCAGGAATATCCAAGACCAAACCATGGAATTTGTGATGCTTCAGTCGCAGCTCGCTCAAGAGCGCATGCAGTCCTTCTTCACGCAGATGCAGCAATTTTCCAGCCTGTTCCAGCAAGTTCCCGAAAAAACGGAACCGAGCGCGGTGGAGGCCAAGCTGGGGACGATGCCGTCAACGTCCCTGCTTAGCGCCTTCAAGGCTGTACAGAGCCGTGTCGTGGCGATGGCGAAGGCGAATGCCGAGGCGGCCTCTGCGTTAGCCGAAAGGATCGCCAAGACGCAGAATACCAACGAGATTTTGACGCTTCAGACGAAGTTCGTTCAGGAGCAAATGCAGGCTTTCGTTTCGCAGACGCAGGAGCTTTATGCGCTGATCGGAGAAACGCTCAAAAGGCCGGCGCGTCCCTGATCTTTCCCTCGATGCGAGCGTCGCCAAAAACTGGATGCCCGCCGTGGAAATGTAGCGCGGAAAGGACAACTCTATCCTTCAGATCGCTCGCACCAATCTTGGCATCTGGTCCTGGCGCCGGCGATGTTCGAAGTTCTCGCTTTTGCTGATCGCTGAAAGGTCGTGGCATTCGCGGTCCGGCGTCGAATAGAAGTGCGAGCGCGGGTCTGCCGCTCCATAGGATGGGCAACCCCATCGCCCTATCCGGGAGAGATACAGTCTTGAGGTTCGGGACGATACTCCGTAAGCTTCCGAAATCACGACGAATTGACTATTCAAATACCTGCCCATTGCGCGACCTTTCTGGCTTCCTCGCGAAGGCTGATAAACTAGGGCCGCTCAATCAGGCTCGGCGCAGGAGGCAATGTTTTTGGTTGAAACGCATCTTGGCTGGGGGGGCACGCTCCATAGGAAAGCCGGCAACGGTCCAGGCGCCTGGATTGCAACCTTGAATTCAAAAATCGTGCCCGGTTTTCTGCGGGCGCAGCTTTGCCGCAAGCTCGCGCCCCTCTCCCTTGTTGCGCTGCTGATGGCGGCGGGCTGCGGGCAGCAGAACGCCTTCGTCGCGCCGCCTCCGCCCAAGGTGATCGTGGCCAAGCCGCTGAAGAAGCCCGCGGTTCAATATGTCGAGGCGACGGGAAACACGGCGCCGCTCAAGAACGTCGATCTGGAAGCCCGCGTGCAGGGTTTTCTTGAAAAGATCAATTACAAGGATGGCGCCGCGGTCAAAGAGGGCACGCTGCTGTTCGAAATCCAGCGCAACACCTACGAGGCGCAACTCGCGCAGGCCAAGGCAAATTTGGAGTCCGCCCAGGCCGGTGTCCTCAACGCCGACATCCAATATCAGCGGCAGCTCACCTTGGGGCGTCAAGGCAACCTCGCCACTACACAGAGGCAGATCGATGATGCAAGAACCGCGCTCGATCAGGCCAAGGCGTCCGTGGATAGCGCGAAAGCCAGCGAGGTTCTCGCAACCATAAATCTTGGATACACGCAGGTGGCTGCGCCCTTCGATGGCGTCGTGACGAGACACCTTGTCGATGTCGGCGCATTGGTCGGTTACTCCGGCCCGACCAAGCTCGCGACCATTCTCCAGATCAGGCCGATCTATGTCTACTTCACCGTGAGTGAGGATGTGGTGCTGCGTGTAAAGCGGCTGCTCTCCGAAGAAGGGCAAAAGGTGAAGGACCTCTATCAATTGCCGGTCGAAATAGGCTTGATGACAGAGTCCGGGTACCCGCACAGCGGCCATCTCGACTATATCGCCCCGCAGGTCAACACCGCGACCGGAACCCTCGATGTGCGCGCGATCTTCGAAAACACCGATGTTGGATTGCTGCCGGGCTATTTTGTGCGGGTGCGCGTGCCCCTGCAGCAAACCGAAGGCGCGCTTTGGGTGGATGCGACCGCCATCAGCCAGAACCAGCTCGGCGAGTATGTTCTCGTTCTCGGTGCGGACAATGTTGTCGAACAGCGTCAGGTGAAAGTGGGCCAAGAGGAAGGAGGGCTGAGGGTTATCGCCTCTGGCCTGACACCGGATGACTGGGTGATCACCGCCGGAATTCAGCGCGCCGTCCCAGGCCAGACGGTGAATCCGGAGCGGAAAACCATGCTGACGGCAGCCGCAGGACAATGAAGGAAACCTCGATCGCAATGCTTGACGCCGGGGTGGATTGATGTTTTCGCGCTATTTCATTGAACGTCCTATCCTTTCCAACGTGATTGCGCTCGTGACTGTCCTCATCGGCGCGGTGTGCCTGGCCCGGCTCCCTGTCGCCCAATACCCGAATGTGACGCCGCCGACGGTCTCGGTGACGACGCGATACCCTGGCGCCAGCGCCAGGGTCGTCATGGACACGATTGCGCTGCCTATCGAGCAGCAGGTGAACGGCGTGCCCGGCATGATCTACATGCAGTCGACGAGCGCGAGCGACGGCACATACTCGCTGATCGTAACCTTCGAGATCGGAACCGATCCGGACATGGCGCAGGTGCTCGTCCAGAACCGGGTGGCGAGCGCGTTGGCGCAGCTGCCCCAGGCGGTGCAGGTCCAGGGGGTTACGACACAGAAGCAGTCCACGGCCGTCCTCATGTTCCTCGCGCTGACCTCGCCGGACAAGCGCTTCGACAGCCTGTTTCTTGCAAATTACGGGGTCATCAACCTTCAGAACGAACTTGCCCGGCTGCCGGGCGTGGGCAATGTAACGGTCTTCGGTGCTGGCCAGTATGCGATGCGGGTGTGGCTGAACCCGGACCTGTTGCAATCCTACGGGCTGACGCCGGACGATGTCGTGAAAGCGCTGCAGCAGCAGAGCCAGGAGGTGACTGCGGGCGTGATTGGAATGCCTCCCGCGGCGAAGGGCCAGAACTTTCAATACACCGTCAATGTGGCCGGGCGCTTCGACGACGTCCGGCAATTCGAGAACATCGTCGTCAAGGTGGACAGCGCGAATGGCGGCCAGATCACGCGCATCAGGGATATCGGTCGCGTCGAACTTGGCGCGCAGACTTATAGCCAGTCTTTTACCTTGAACAATCTTCCCTCGGCGGGCATCGGCATCTACCTGCTGCCGTCTGCGAACGCCCTTGACGTCGCTCAGCGCGTGCGCGCCAAAATGGACCAACTCGCCAAGAGTTTCCCGCCGGGCCTTGTCTACAGCGTTCCGTTCGACACGACGGTTTTCGTGCAGGCCTCGATCAAGGAGGTTTACATCACCCTTATCGAGGCTGGGGTCCTGGTGCTGATCGTCATTCTTGTGTTTCTCCAGGATTGGCGAGCGACGCTTGTTCCCGCGACCACGGTGCCGGTTACCATCATCGGGGCTTTTGCGGCGATGGCCGCGCTTGGCTTTACCGTCAACCTGTCGACGCTTTTCGCGCTGGTCCTTGTCATCGGCATCGTGGTTGACGACGCGATCGTCATCGTGGAGGGCGTGGCGCGCCACATCGAGGCGGGCATGCCCCCGCGCGAGGCCGCGGTAAAAGCCATGGGCGAGCTGTTCGGCCCCATTATCGGCATCACGCTCGTTTTGATGTCGGTTTTTGTCCCGGCGGCTTTTCTGCCGGGGCTGACGGGCCAGCTTTACCAGCAATTCGCGCTTGTCATCGCTGCGACGGCTCTCATCAGCGCCATCAATGCCGTGACATTGAAGCCGACGCAGTGCGCGCTCTGGCTGCGGCCGCACGCGCCTCAAGAACGGCGCAACCTCTTCTACCGCATCTTCAATCGCGTCTACGACGCGGCCGAGCACGCCTATACGGCGTTGATCCAGCGCATGGTGCACCATAGCGTTCCCGTGGCAATGCTGGGGCTGGCGCTGATCGGCCTCGCCATCTTCGGGCTGACGCGCGTGCCGACTGCTTTCATTCCCCTCGAAGACCAAGGCTATCTCGTTGTCAGCGCACAGCTTCCCGACGCCGCTTCCCTGGAGCGCACGCAGCAGATCATGGAGAAAGTGACTAACGTTGCGAAGGGGGTTCCAGGCGTCGATCAGGTCATCGCAATCAGCGGCATCTCGGCGCTCGACAATAATGCCTCGCTTCCCAACGCTGGCGTCGCTTACGTCGTCCTCAAGAATTGGGACGAGCGGTACAAGGCGAAAGGGCAGGATCTGATCACGCTGTTCAAGACGCTAAGGGCCGCCCTTCAAAGCGAGATCCTGGAGGCGAACACCTTAGTGATTCCCCCGCCGCCCATCCAGGGCATCGGAAACTCCGGCGGTTTCACGATGGAGGTCGAACTGCGCGACGGCAGCGTGGATTTCACAAAGCTGCAGAGCGTCGCGACCGAGATCGTAAACGATGCCAAATCCCAGTCGGCGGTGCAGACCGTGTTTTCGCCCTTCCGCGCTTCCGCGCCTCAGCTGCAGGCCACTATCGACCGGAACAAGGCGGAAACGCTCGGCGTCACCGTCGGGCAGGTGTTCCAGGCGCTCGGAAGCTACATCGGCTCGACTTATGTCGGGCAGATCAACAAATTCGGACGGGTTTTCCAGGTCTACGTTCAGTCAGAGTTGCAGTTCCGTGAGAGCCCCGGCGACATTGCGGCATTCAAAATCAAAACGCCTGACGGCCAGATGGCGCCGCTTGGCACGCTCCTTCAGGTCAAGAGGGTGACAGGCCCATCGCTGATCACGCTCTATAACCTTTATCCGGCAGCGACCATCGCCGGGACATCGTCCCCGCAATTCAGCTCGGGTGAGACTATGGGGCTGATGGAACAGATCGCCGCGAAGACGCTGCCGCCGGGCATGAGCTTCAACTGGACCGCAATGTCTTACCAGGAGAAGGTGACCGGCAATCAGATCTATTATGTTTTCGCGCTTGCCATTTTGCTCGTTTATTTCGTGCTCGCTGCCCAATATGAAAGCCTCGCTCTGCCGCTCGCCGTAATCCTTAGCGTGCCGCTTGCGTTGCTCGGGACCGTCGGCGCTCTCACGGCGCTCGGCGTCGCGAACAATCTTTACACGCAGATCGGCCTCATCCTCCTGATCGCGCTTTCGAGCAAGAACGCCATCCTCATCGTCGAATACGCCCGGGACCTGCGAAACAATGGCGCTACCATAATCGAGTCCGCGATCGAGGCAGCGCGGCTGCGGTTCCGGCCCATCCTCATGACTTCCTTCGCCTTCATTCTCGGCGTCCTGCCGCTCGTGCTGGCGACGGGCGCCGGCGCTTCGGCGCGCAAGTCCATCGGCATCGCGGTCTTCAGCGGCATGCTTGCCTCGACCTGCCTCGCCGTGCTCTTCGTGCCGTCCTTCTACGTTGTGCTGAAGCGCTTCGAGGAATGGAGGCAGTCGCGCAAGGCCGCTAAGCTGAAGGGCGAAGCGGGCTCATCCATGCCTGTCTAAGTGACGTTTGATGGTTTGGCGGCATCCGCTCGGACTTTTGGACCAAAAATATAGCCGGTTAGCAGTATCAGTGTCTTATGCGCGTCCGGCCGGAAAGGCACCGCATTCTTTTAACGCAGCATCAACGCAGATGGGGCAGGTTTGGACCAGAAATAAATCCAGCCTCGCCGCTGTTAACCATGGGGCGATTTACCATGGAGGCGCGGCCCTGGATCGTAACAAAACGTTCACCGCTCTTGCCGGGCTTTGCGCCTTGGTGTGAAGGCGTCGCGACTTCTGCTTTGAACCAGATTGCGAGCGCAGACTCTATTCGCTCGTCACCCAAGCGAGGGCTTCTCCAGCGCCTGCTCAGTCGGGAAGGCAGCCTTGAAGGAGGCAATCGACACATTTCCGTGGAAGAAGTTCTTCCAGTTGTACTGTTCGTCGTAGTCGCGAAAGATCGACAGCAGCCAGGTTTTGAGGCTCACGCCCTGCTCGAATCCGGCGGCCCGGCGAGCAGCAAAAAGAGTCTCCTGCACGGCATCCTCGGCACGTCCTTGTCGCCGAGCTGATTAACCCCGAGCTTGAGCAAGAATGGCAGGCGGCTCGCCACGACAGTTGCAAAGTCTTCGGAGTTCAGCCCGGCTCCCCCTCCCGGAGACAGATTCCGATCGGGCCAACTTCCCGGCGCAATTTCAGCAGCCAATTTTGCGCTTGATCCCGCTGAGTTTTCCAGATTGCCATCCGAGATATCGTACTCGGAGGTGATGAAAAAAGTGAAAGATTCTCGCTAATCCTTTACTGTCAACGTGCAAGCGGGTTCCCGATGAGAATGAGGCGACAGCTCAGTGTGAGGTGAGGTGGCCCAATTTCACACTAGCGTTGGATGCTGCTGGCTTGGCGTTGCCGGAGGGTGGCTCGAACCGTGAAACGGAATCCGGAAAGACTGTGAAGCGACCCAGTACAGAGCAGAGTCAATGCAGCAGGAATCACGCACATGCGCAACCCGTAACCCGTGGCTCGAAGTTTTCCGCGACAGCGGTGACTTCTGTCCAGTCTGTATTCTGCGAGGCGTCGCCAGAACGGGATCTTCGACGCCTGACGCGCAAGTGGCCCAATCTCCGAGCAATGACTGCTCTATCTTAATGTCGCCCAATGGATGAGCAGATAACTGGCCGACTCTTGAAGACCGCGCGGGACATGGCAACGACGCGGTCGCTCTCATCGTTAATCCGATTGATTATGAAGGAGGGGTTAGCGTTATCGGGCGCTGCTGGCGGCTATCTCGTCCTGTTAGATGCCGATGCCGCGGGGAGGGATGTGCACGAGAGGCTATTTGCGGTAAGCGGAGAGCTCCTCGATGATTCACCAACGCGGTCATTTTTAAAAGGAACTCTCGATATGCGAGAGTCAAAAGCGACAATTATAAGCCTGCCGAAAGAATTGCCAGAACATAGCACGGCCGCAGGAGCTCAGAAGCTCCTATGTGTGCCCTTCGGCCCAGGCGGCCGGATCGAAGGCGGGTTCATCTTAGCGGATCCCAGTGAGGATCCGGCAGGTGGCAAGCTCGTTCTTCTCCAACTCTTCGGTGAACTGGCGAAAGCGGCCTTGGCAAATGCTCTGATCTTCGAAGGCATGGAAGCGCGGATCCAATATCTTTTGGATTTCGACGAGCTACTCACAAAGCTGCCCAACCGCAGATTTTTCAAGCGTCGACTGGATGAGGCAATAGCCAGCTCTAGTCCAACTGCACGAGTTGCATTGCTGTTTTTGGACCTCGATGATTTTGATAGCGTCAATAGAAAGTTTGGGCTCAGTGCGGGGGACAGTTTTCTTTGTCAAGCCGCTGCGCGGCTTCACGCCTTGACATCCGATTGGGGGGCATCCTGTTTCCTCGGCCGCCTTGGCGGAGACGAGTTCGGGATAATTTTGTGGCCTGTGGGAGAAGATCGCGAGGTGCTATCCCTGGCAGGCAATATCGTCAGCCGGATTGACCGGCCGGCGCTCATCCCGTCGTATGGATACCCGATCACGGTCAGCATCGGCGTCACCCTTTGTCAGCAGCACATCGACACGGTCGAGACACTGCTTTGGCGCGCGCAGCAAAGCATGTATATGGCCAAAGGTGCTGGCAAGAATACATTTCACTATGCGGCTGATGGCTTATGCTCAGCATCCCCGGCAGGGGATCCGGCGGAACCCCACGCGCCCACAGGAAAGTAATACGTTAGATGGCTGCACGAGCGAAATCAAAGTACCGAATTTTCATCAGCTATCGACGCCAGGATGAACCTGACTTCGTACATCACATCTATTCTTGGATGGTGTGGCACTATGGGCGCGATAACGTCTTCATGGACTTCGAGAGCATACCGGCCGGCGCAAACTTCGCGGCACGGATCCAAGAAGAGATTAAGAATTGTGACGCGTTGCTAGCCATCATCGGTCCGAAATGGAAGCAGACCTTCCGTGATCTCGCTTTCGTTGAAGATTATGTTAGGTCCGAAATCGCCTTGGCCTTGGAGCAAAAAAAGCTAGTGATCCCCGTGTCAGTCAAAGTTGATGAAAAGGACTGGCCAAAGGAAACAGATCTGCCCAAGGAATGTAAGGCGATGTTAGTTCACCAACTGGTAGCGATCGGATCGGGAGCGGGTTTCATCGATAGCATTAACCATCTTTTGAAATCGATGGATCGAATGTTGAAAGGCCACACCGTCCGTCGCGAGGAAGCTGATGCTCTCGATGACGTTTCGCCAAGCTCAGGTCTCGCTCTCGGCTATTACGTAAATTTCCTCAAACCTGTCCTGCAAAGCCTAACAGCAGTCGATCCGAAAAATCCAGAGGAGTATTTGAGCACCATTGAGATTACCGAACGAGACACTCCAGGCGAGATAATATCTCTCTTTGGGAGACGTTTGGGAACGCGCGACAACCTCAGATTTCAAATCATTATTCCGCCTCGTATCGAACTCGCCAGAACAAGTTCACTTGAGCGCATCAGACGCGAACTCAAACAGGCGACAATTCGTCGAACCGGATCCGCTCGGCCGCTGCTTCTTGAAGCGAGGGAAGAGGACGGCGCCATTCAGCTCGTTGATTTCCCAACGCCCATAATTGTACTCGAAAATTGGATTCAGCGACGCTTAAGGCAGGAATCGCTCGGCATCGACTCGAAGGACGCGAGGAAACTTGAGCAAGACGAGCTCGGGCGGTTCGAGCGGATGCTGCAATGGTGGGCAGAAGCCGAGTTGCGGTCGCCCGAACACAGAGAGCGAGTGCGTGTCGTTCGCTTTGACCCCGAGAGTCGAGACTTGCAGTGGCTGGCGTCGACCTGGGGTTTTTGCTGAACCTTGGGACCCTTCGCCCAACGTGATTCGCTGGTTTACTGCATTAGCCGCGCGCGAGATTTCCGATCGTTTCCCAGTGTTCCAGCCTATCGAGGAAATCGTTCAACGAAGGGATTGCAGTAATGGTTATAGCATCTGGTATATTAATATATTCGGGACCTACATTTCGCTCGTAAACTTTAAATGGAACTCGGTAGCGCCTGAAAATCCCTGCGAGCAGAGCAATTGTCTGAAGTGCTTCCAGTTCGCCAGGGGTACCCTTGTCGGGTTCGGCGCAGATAAATATCCTGTCCCCCGCTAGCGCCACTTGGAATCGAAGCGAGACCACAGTATTGTTCAGAAGGTTGTTCGCCATGACGTGAGTCCTCTATCAGGCTTGGTAAGCCAAAAGATGTTTCACTTCTAAAGTTCTGTTGTCAATCGGCTCGCAAAAGCGACCGCGGATCGGGGCCTGCTTGGCCTTCCGCCCGATGACGATCCGTCGAGCAGATTAACCAGGTTCGCTTAGCGCTTCGGCCTTCAAGGCCGGGAAGGAGCCATCGCCATATCGAAGAGGAGAACCTCCGCGCTGGTTTCCGCCTCCAGGCGCAGATCGCCTGCGCCCTCGATTGCCATGCCGTCGCCCGCGTCCAGCCTGTGCCCATTGACGGCAATCGAGCCTCTTGCCACTTGCACCCAGGCGCCGCGCCCCGCCTTCAGGGCATGCGAGACAGTTTCGCCAGCCTCCAGCAGCGTCGCATAGAGATCGGCATCCTGATGGATGGCGACAGAACCGTCCCGCCCGCCGTGTGAGGCGATCAGGCGAAGCCTGCCGCGCTTTTCGGCCGCCTCGAAGGTCTTCTGTTCGTAGCCGGGCGATAATCCCTCGCGCTCGGGGATGATCCAGATTTGCAGGAAATGCACAGGCTCCTTGCTGGACGCATTGTACTCGCTATGGCGGACCCCCGTTCCAGCCGACATGCGCTGCACGTCGCCCGGCCGGATCACCGAGCCGGTCCCGAGGCTGTCCTTGTGCTCCAGCGCGCCATCGAGAACATAGGAGACGATTTCCATGTCGCGGTGAGGATGGGTGGGGAAGCCGCCGCCCGGCGCGACCCGGTCCTCGTTGATCACCCGGAGCGGCCCGAATCCCATGTGGTCCTGATCGTAGTAATCTCCGAAGGAAAAGCTGTGTCTGCTTTGAAGCCAGCCAAAATCGGCTGTGCCGCGCTCTTCGGACTTTCTCAGCGTTGCTTGCATCGTGAATTTCCTTTCCCGGCGCCCGCTCCCTTTCGTGCTCAGCCCCGCTGGCTGGAAAGCGGATCTTCTGCGCCTGCTGTTCCGACTACCCGGAATGTATTGCGCGTCATGAGCGAGGCAATCTCACACAAGGAAGGTTGAGCGGGATATGGTGGCTCTGGGGAACGAGGAATGGCTTTGAACGCCTCGCACAAGAAGCCGCTTGAGCGCAGATCGTAGCAAAAAGCGCCTTATTGGCGGGGTAACGCGCGCCCATAACGAATACGGCCGCATCAGCGAGGAGATACGCGCCCGAGACTTCCCCGGCGCCTATGGCGACATGGCCCGGAACCTGAACGCGATGGTGGAGGGCCATATCGAGGTTCTGCGCCCGTCGCGGCGGCGAAGTCGTGGCCCGAGTTGTTGCGACCATGACCGGCATCACCGAAAGCAACCGCGCGATCGAGCAGAGCAGCGGCATCGAGCAGGTAAATCAGGCCATTACCAGTATCGATCAGATCACCCAGCAGAACGCCGCGCTTGTCGAGGAAGCGACCGCTGCCGCGCGAAGCCTCGAGGAGCAATCGGACGCGCTCGTGCACGCTGTCGTCCATCTTCAAGGTGTCTGAAGAGCGGGGCGACGCAACACGGCGAAGCTCTTCTCGCTCGCAGCCTGATCCCGCGCAGGCCGCCTTACAGAACGGCAAGATTCTGCATTGAAACGAGCCAAGCCTCACCCTCCAATCTTGGGGTAAGATTCAGACGACTGTCGCGACGCGCACAAAGCCGCCGCGACAGTGCAAACTCACTTGGGACCAGGGCGCGCGCCGCAAGCGACCGGCTTCTCCCGCGCTAGGCCCCCAGCTTTCCCTTCTGAACGGCGGCGTTCACCAGCGTTCCGAGTTCCTGCGCCTGAAGGGCAAAGGCATGCACCTGCAACTGGGCATGCCTGGCCTGGATTTGCAGCGCGTCCGTCAAATCCTTTGCCTTTGCAAGCTCATGAGCCAGTGTGAAGCCGGCATCCAGGTTTTGCTGGGTGAACCTCATCGCCCGCTCCTGGACATCGCTTAGTCCAGTCAGCGCCGGATTGCCCGGCAACATCGTTTTCATCATGTCCTGCACTTTGGACGCCGCATCCATGAGCTGCCGGCACGCGTCGCGAGCCTGATCGATATTCTTAACGACAAACTCGCGGGCTTCTTGCGGAATTTCCATTTGCTTAGCTTCTGCCATTTCTCTCCTCCCACCGCCGCTAACCTGCAGCGCTGCCGTGTCTATCCTGCCGCATTATAACATGTTGTGTCTACAATTCACGCGTTGTAAGCGCTGCGCAACACTTTCGCCAAGCGCGAGCTTCCGATCGCGCTTTGCGATCCGAGCGCCAAGGATGTCCCACGCACATGACAATTGTTCGCCGGGGCCTTGAAGCCCGGCGAAAATACCGCGAACAATTTAACGCCAGGACAGAGCTTCTCGTCTGGACGCCGTCGGCTTTCACTGGCAGGTTGAGCGCAGCCGATGCCAAATCACTTTGGTTTGCGGCGGTCTTGCGCCCTTCACGAAAGCCCCGCCCGGCTTATAAACACACCAGGCCACGAGGAGATGCAGATGAATCGGTTAGCGCATGCGATCGAGCTGATCATCTCGCAAAGCCGCTGGCTGATCGCGCCGTTCCTGGTTGGGCTGGTGGTCGGCCTGGGGGCCCTCGCCTACAAGTTCGTTCTGAAGCTCGTCGGCTTCCTGAGCCAGATTGGGACGGCGACCGAGGATGACCTCATCGTCGCAGTCCTGAAGCTCGTAGACCTTTCCCTGACCGCGAATCTGCTGCTGATCGTGATTGTCGCGGGTTACATGAATTACGTCGCCCGCGTCGATCCTTCCGAGCACCCGAATTGGCCCCCTGGTCTTCTCGGCATTGGCTTTTCGGATCTGAAGCAGAAACTGCTCGGCTCCATAATCGCGATCGCCGCGGTTAACGTGCTGGAATGGTTCATGGATATTGACCGGACCGTAGACAACGCCAAGCTCGGCTGGGTCGTCGGCATCTTGCTTGCCTTCGCTGTGGCCACGCTTCTGCTCGCCCTGGCGGACAGGCTTACCAACTCCCATAAGCATGAATAGAAATATGTGGGATCGCCGCGGCGAAGGCTACAAAAGCTGACGCGCTCGAAAATAGGCTAATTTTGCCGGTCTTTCGGGCTAAATCACCCGAGCCAGTCGCCGGAGGTCGAAATGGCTTCATGTCCGGGAAGGGGCGATCCTGAAATCGTGGACCCTTACCACCTTAAATAAGACACCAGCCCACCGCCCCTTCTTGTAGTTAAGTTGAAAATTATACACGCCCTACTCTTTTTGATAAAAGTCCCGTTGTAGTGAGTTTTAAAGTAGATTATTACTTCATCTCGGGCGCGCATTTCAACATCCAAATCTTTCGGACAATCATACTCGATGAGGTCTTCGATGCCGTTGTGCAGTACGCGAAGGGAAACGTCGCGGTAGCCTCCCAAAGTACGCCCTCGTTTTGCTCGTACTTTTCCATTGAAAACCCTGAAAGATTTCTTGCATGAGGGACAATCAATATCGTTCCATCCTTCTTTGATACAATCAGCTATATGCGTGCCGGTCACCAGCGTTCTTTCGCAATAAGGGCAGAAGAAGTTTGTTTTTGGGTTGTCGTTAAGGGCCATGTTTTTTTTGAAAATGGTCATTTTAGCTATCCTCATGGTGTAGCTAATGGAAATGCAAAACATAAGGCATGAGAATAGCCTGGCCTGAGCAGCTAGCGAGCGGGTTGTCGGCGCAGACGGGCTATTTGCCCATCAATCCCTATCGGAAATCGGGCGGCGAAGCCGCCTCAGCCCAGCCTGCCGGAGGGTTGTCTAAGATCGACCACAGGTGATCCGGAATCCTAAAATGATGCATCTGGGCATTATGATTTAGAGTAACATTGTCTAGTAATCCCTGCTGTGCCATACGATAGAAATCCCCATCGTATGGGGCTGAAAATTCCTGGTGGTCATGTTGTTTATATTGAATAAGAACCCACCTATGCTGCGGGAGAGCTCCCCGGAAAGACCGCGTTGCGAACGCTTCTTGTGTCGATTTTTCTCGGCGCTTCCGTTTCCATTTAGATACGCCTGAGATGACAGCCGACACAACATTGATTACGGTCATCCATGCGGTGGACAAGCCGACAATCACCCACGTCTTATCCAAGTTCAAGAAATGTCCTAACCCTCGCAACGCGAACATGGAGAACACCGCCAGAGCGAGGCTCAAGGTGAGCCTCCATGCTTCGGGCGTAAGTTTCAGAAGATTCGCAATGATACTATCCACGGCCGCACCTCATTCAATTCTGTGGCGATCATCTGGCCAGCGCGAAAGCCAGTCAAACAGGATAGCCTTGGCGTGAACAACCTTGTGTGTGCGGTACCCTAACTCCGCAAGAACCACAAAAGCGACCATCAGGTATGCCCTTCGATAACGATCAAGCCACCGGGCCCGGCTTTGCCGCTTTTTGCGTCGGCAGCTCTATCGCTTCGGAGCGCCCCCGCCAACAAGTCGACGCTCACCTCAAGCCAGTCTGCGATCTGAACAAAGCGGTAGAGCGAATCGCGTGGAGCCCAGCACAGTTGAGATCGACAGCGCGCCGGCTGCCTGGACCTGCTTAGATTAACTCCGGCTTGGAGCGATCAGGGGGCGCAGCTCGATCCCGGCGCCTTCGAGGGCGCGGCGGACCGCGGCGGCAACGGCAACGGCTCCGGGCTCGTCGCCGTGAATGCAGAGCGTATCAACCTGAAGCTCGATCCTCCCGCCTGTTCCCGTCACAACCTCGCCTTCGCGGGCGAGGCGAAGCGCCTGCTTTGCCGCGGCCTCGGGGTCGTCGATGACCGCTCCTTGTTCCGACGCGCGGCGTCAGGGAGCCATCGTCCCGATAGAGGCGGTCGCAGAATCCTTCGCGCGCAAAGGCAAGGCCCGCCTTGTCCGCCGCCCTTTCCATCTCCGAGCCGGGCATGCCGACATAGATCAGCGTCGCGTCGATGGTTTTCGCGGCTTGGGCGATGGCGCGGGCGTAGCCCTCGTCCTTGGCGGCCATGTTGTAGAGCGCGCCATGCGGCTTGACGTGGCGGAGCGGTTCGTCCGAATAGGCGGCCAAGGCTTGGAGCGCCCCGATCTGGTAGGCGACCATGTATTCCAGGTCGCGCGCGTTCATGTGGACGGCTCGCCGCCCGAAGCCCCACAGATCGTCGAAGCCTGGATGCGCGCCAAGGCCGACGCCATGCTTTTTCGCCAGCGCCGCGAGCCTGTGCATGATCGTAGCGTCGCCGCCGTGGAAGCCGCAGGCGACATTGGCCGAGGTCACGATATGGAGCAGTTCTTCGTCGCGTCCGATGCGATATGCGCCGAAGCCTTCGCCCATGTCTGCGTTGAGATCGATCTGCACAGCCTCTCCTATTCCGCGTAAATCATCTTCCGGGTCATACCGCCGTCGATGATAAGCTCCGCGCCTGTCATGAAACCTGCTGCGTCCGAAAGCAGAAAGGCGACGGCGGCGGCGATGTCGGACGGCGTCCCGGCGCGGCCTGCCGGATGCTGCGCATGATCCTCGCCCGAGAGTTTCGCGTTCTCATCCACGTTGATCCAGCCCGGTGAGATGCAGTTCACGCGCACGTCCGGCCCGAGCGTAATCGCCAGCGAATGCGTGAGCGCGACGAGGCCGCCCTTGCTGGCCGAGTAGGCGAAGGTGTCACGCTCGGACATATGCGCCCGCGTGGATGCGATCAGTACCATGCCGCCCTTGGCGCGCCGGAGATGCTGCTCGCCGAACTTCGCCAGGAGGAAGCCCGCCGTCAGGTTCGTGGCGATGACAGTGTTCCAGTCTTCCAGCGTCGTTTCGGAAAGCGGCTTGCGGTGCATGATGCCTGCGTTGGAGACGATGGCATCGATCCTGCCGAAAGTGCTTGCAGTCTCGTCGATCAAGCGCTTCACGTCCGCTTCTTTCGCGACATCGCAGGCCACGGCGTGGCCCCGGCATTTCGCCGCCGCTTCTTTGGCGCGAGCCGCGTCCACATCCGCGCACACGCAGCCCCACCCGCGCGCCCTGAGTTCCCCGGCGCACGCCCTGCCGATGCCATGACCCGCGCCGGTGATGATCGCTACCTTGGCGTCATTCGCCTTCATGCCAACTTTCCTTTCTGTGCATTCATGTTGTGATTGAGTGGATCGAAGTTCAAACCCCTGCCTGGAGAGGTTCACGCCATGAGCCAGACCAAGACCGCCCTTCCGAACGAGCTCGACCTTTCCGCCTATTGGATGCCGTTCACGGCGAACCGGCAGTTCAAAGCCCATCCCCGCATTCTTGTTGCCGCTGAAGGCATGCATTACACGAGTGCGGATGGCCGCAAGATCCTCGACGGCGTGGCCGGGCTTTGGTGCGTGAATGCCGGGCATGGCCGCGAGGAAATTGCGCAAGCCGTGGAACGGCAACTTCAAACGCTCGATTACGCGACCGCGTTCCAGATGGGCCATCCGGGCGCGTTCGAGCTCGCGGCGCGGCTGGCGCGGATCGCGCCGGAGGGTCTCGACCGGGTGTTCTTCGTAAACTCCGGCTCGGAGGCGGTGGACACGGCGCTGAAAATCGCGCTGGCCTATCATCGCGCGCGAGGCGAAGGCCAGCGCACGCGCTTCATCGGACGCGAGCGCGCCTATCACGGCGCGGGCTTCGGGGGCATGTCCGTCGGCGGCATCATGAACAACCGCCGCGCCTTCGGGGCCATGCTCCCCGGCGTGGATCACCTGCCGCACACCGTCGATATCGCCCGCAACGCCTTCAGCAAGGGGCTGCCGGAGCACGGCGCGGAGCTGGCCGATCACCTGGAGCGATTGATCGGCCTGCATGGCGCAGACACCATCGCCGGCGTGATCGTCGAGCCCATGTCCGGTTCCGCGGGCGTTCTCTTGCCGCCCAAGGGCTACCTCGAACGGCTCCGTGCGATCTGCGATCGCCACGGGCTCCTTCTCATCTTCGATGAGGTCATCACCGGCTTTGGCAGGCTGGGAACGCCGTTCGCAGCGCAGTTTTTCGGCGTGACGCCCGACATGATGACAGTCGCGAAGGGGCTCACGAATGGCGCCATCCCGATGGGCGCGGTTTTCGCGAAACGCGGCATCCACGATGCCCTGATGACCGGCCCTGAGCACATCATCGAGCTGTTCCATGGCTACACCTACTCGGGCCATCCTGTCGCCTGCGCCGCCGGACTCGCGACACTCGATATTTATCAGCGTGAAGGCCTGTTCGAACGCGCCGCAGCGCTCGCGCCCGCCTGGGAGGAAGCGGTGCACACGCTGCGTGACAGCCCGTATGTCATCGATGTTCGCAATCTCGGGCTGGTCGCAGGAATCGAGTTGGAGCCGAGGCCGGGCGAACCAGGCAAGCGCGCCTACGATGTGCTCGTCGATTGCTTCGAGAACGGGGTTCTCGTCCGCCAGGCGGGCGACATCATTGCGCTTTCGCCGCCGTTGATCATAGAGGAAGCGCAGATCCATCAAATCGTCGACAGACTGTCTGCTGCGCTTAGCCGCGTCGCTAATCGGGATGCCATTCGAGGCGGGCTGAGCTAAGCTCAAAATTCAAAACATTGCCCTTCTCTTGCAAAAGAAGGACGGATGGGGCGCATCCTCCCGTAAACCAGTAAAGCGTCATTATGCAGTTTCACCCCGATAAACCGGGAGAGGGCGAGGTTGCGCCCGAAAATAAGCCGCTTCATCGCGACCGGATCGCGCTTGGAATGGCGGCTGCCGTGGCCTCATTCTTTATGCTGAACACCATGAATGTGTTCGCAAAGCTCCTGAGCCCCTCCCATTCCGTCATCGAGGTGGCGTTCTACCGCAATGCGATCGCGGCGTTTCCATTTGTGGTCTGGATTTTCCTGCTCGGGCGGCGCGACCTGCTCAAGATCAACAGCCGCCCGGACGCCATCGTGGTGCGCTCGGTCGTCGGCACCATCAGCCTCGTGGCGACCTTTCGCGCCTTCAATTTTCTGCCGATGGCGGATGCGCAAGCCTTGTTCTTCATGTCGTCGCTTTTCCTTCCGGTGATGGGCTGGCTGTTCCTGAAGGAGCGCGTTGGGGCGCACCGGTGGAGCGCGGTTCTGATCGGCTTCCTTGGGATGCTCGTGATCGTCCGCCCGACCGGCGCTGTGAATATGACCGGCGTGACGTTTGCGCTATCGGCGGCGCTCATGCATGCGTCGCTTGGCACGATCCTGCGCGTTCTCGGACGCACCGAGCGGCCCGAGACCGTCACCTTCTACTTTCTCGTCATCGGCACGGGAATGACGGGCCTTGCCATGCCGTTCGTCGCAACGGTCCCGCAGCTCAACGAAATCCCCCTCTTCATCGGCGCGGGCATCTCGGGAGCCTTCGCACAAATCTTCCTTTCGGTGGCCTTCAAATATACGCCGGTCGCGCTGGTCACGATTTTCAATTACACGGGCATCGTCTGGGCGACGGGCTATGGCTGGTTCATCTGGGGCGACTGGCCCGGCCCGCCTGTCTGGATCGGCGCCAGCATCATCGTGGCCTCAAGCCTCTTCATCGTCTGGCGCGAAAACCGCATGTTGAAGCTGGCTCGTCTGGCGGAGCGCGCTTGACGCGCCTCCATGCCCCCCCAGGCTCCTCTGGCTACGCCGAGGAATAGCGGGCGCTATCTTTAAGCGGCTCCAGGCCGAGTGCGATAGAGGCGGGTCTCGAAAAAATGCTCAAGCGGCGAGCTTGTTTTCGGATTTCCTAACGGGGACGCCGTTGTCGTGCAAATAAAAAACGCCACCTATTGTAATAATTCCGATTATTATCATATCCTATTATAGAAATATTATTTCATCAATACTGTGAATTTCCGCTACTTGAAAATATAAGATTTATCAAGAAGGCACCACAAAGGAAACCCGATGACTGATAACATGCAAACCGCGATTCCGCAGGCGATCCGCGAAATTGTTGCGAAGAACATCGATCAAGCGCGAGCCGGATACAACCAGTTTATGGACTCGGCGCAAAAGGCGCATGAGACGATGACAGCTCTGATCCCGTCGAACCCGGCGTTGCAGGGACTAATACAGGCTCAGGAGCGAGCCATGAAGTTTGCACGGCAGAATGTCGATGCCGGTTTCTCGCTGGCCGATGAGTTGACCAACGCGGCGACCTTCCCGGAAATGCTGCAAATCCAGAGCAGGCACCTACAGTCGCAGATCGAGGCCTATGCCCTTCAGGCCAAGGAGTTTGCCACTGGGGGGGTGAACGGCGCCTACCAAAAAGCATGGCAATAACCCCGCCCCGCCGGCCGCGGTTAACGCTTGCCATATGGCAGTGATGAAATAATCCTGCGGGCCTGATGGGCCGCCCCACATTTCGCAGAACGGCAATCGAAGTCCAGGACTGAGGCGCCAGCGGGCGTTCTCAGCCCTTGGTCGCGCGATGAATGGACGCAAGGCCCGCGACTTATTTCCGCAGCGATTGCCCAGCCAAAGGTTGCTAACCTCCAACCCGCTTATCGAAGATTTTACTAAAGAGGCTCGCGGTGGCGACGATCAAGTTCTTCAGTGGCGGCAATCTTCCGCTTGAAATGCACAAGGTGCGCATCGTTCAAAAGCTCACCTTGCCGCCCATCGAATACCGGCTCAAGGCCGTGAATGAGGCCGGCAACAACACGTTCCTGCTGCAGAACGCCGACGTATTCATGGACATGCTCACCGACAGCGGCGTGAACGCCATGAGCGATCAGCAGCTCGCCGCCATGATGGTCTCGGATGACAGCTACGCGGGCAGCGCCACCTATACGCGCCTCGAAGCCAAGCTGCGCGATCTGTTCGGCATGCACTGGATCCTCCCGGCGCACCAGGGCCGCGCCTGCGAGAACATCCTTGCCCAAACTTTCGTAAAGCCCGGCAAGATCGTGCCGATGAACTATCACTTCACGACCACGAAGGCGCATATCACGCTGAACGGCGGCGTGGTGGAGGAACTCGTCAAGGACGAAGGGCTTGAGGTCACGAGCGACCTTCCCTTCAAGGGCAACATGGACATCGGCAAGCTCGAAGCCCTCGTGAAGAAAGAGGGCGCGGACAAGATTGCTTTCGTGCGCGTGGAGTCAGGAACCAACCTCATCGGCGGCCAGCCAGTCTCGCTCGCGAACCTCGCCGAAATCCGCAAAGTTTGCGACAAGTACGGCCTCATCCTCGTGCTCGATGCCAGCCTTCTTGCCGACAACCTCTACTTCAACAAGACCCGCGAAGAGAGCTGCAAGAACCTCAGCATTCGCGAAATCACGCGGCGCACCGCCGACCTTTGCGACATCATCTATTTCTCGGCCCGCAAGCTCGGCTGCGTCCGCGGCGGCGCGATGTGCATGCGGAGCGAAGAGATTTACAGGCGCATGCGCGGGCTCGTGCCGCTGTACGAAGGCTTCCTCACTTATGGCGGCATGTCGGTCCGCGAGATCGAGGCGCTGACCGTCGGTCTCGAAGAGACGATGGACGAGGACATGATCAGCCAGGGTCCGCAATTCATCGAGTACATGGTGAATGAGCTGGTCAAGCGCGGCATTCCGGTGATTACGCCCCCCGGAGGCCTTGGCTGCCATATCGACGCGAAACGATTCCTCGATCATGTCCCGCCCTCGCAGTACATCGCGGGCGCGCTGGCGTCGGCCATGTACATCGCGGGCGGCGTTCGCGGCATGGAGCGCGGCACGCTTTCCGAGCAGCGCAATCCGGACGGCAGCGAAGTATTCTCCGCCATGGAGTTGTTGCGTCTGGCGATGCCGCGGCGCGTGTTCACGCTCTCGCAGGTCAATTACGCCATTGACCGGCTCGACTGGCTGTACCAGAACCGCAGGCTGGTCGGCGGCCTCGTCTTTGTCGAGGAGCCGGAGATCCTGCGCTTCTTCTACGGGCTGCTGAAACCCGTATCCGACTGGCAGGAGAAACTCGTTGCGAAGTTCCGCGCGGACTTCGGCGACAGCTTGTAGACCAGAAACGCGCGGGGAGCGGCGAGCGTCGCTCCCCATACAGAACTCAACTCGTTGCGTCAGAGCAAATTTTGCGCGTTCAGCACTTTGCCGAGTCCAAAATAGTTTCGTCCAAGATCAGCCTTTGAGGCGGAACGAAACTGGGCCTTTACTGTTATTGCCGATTATCAGATTTCCTCCTTTTCCCACCGGACTGCGTTTCCATGCCCCCCCTTATTCACAGCGACGCCGAAGCGTGCGTCGAAGCGGTGCTGTCGCAAGTCGGGCGCAACTATCGTGCTGGCGATGCCTATCGCGATTGGCAAGCCGAACCATTTTGTGAACGCTCTTTACCGGCGGGCCGTTCAGGACAAATCGATATCACTCAAAATCTTTACGGCCCTGAGTTTCGTCCGCCCTGCACTCAAAAGCGATCTGGAGCGCCGGTTTGCCGGTCCTTTGCTTGAAAGACTGTTTGGCCGTTATCCCTATCTCGATTACGTGGAAGCCCTGAAGCGCGGAACTCTTCCGCCTAACATCGAAGTTCGTGAGTTTTTCATGCAGGCCGGCGCATTCATGAACTCGCCTTCAGCTCAGCAGAGTTATTCCAGCGTAAATTACACGCACCTCGCAAGGCTTGCCCTGGATGTTGGTGTGAATGTCTTCGGGCAACTGGTGGCGAAACGAGGGGAAGGGAATTCGGCGAGCTACAGCCTGGCTTCGAATACGGACGCCACCCTGGACGTTTTGCCCCTCTTGAAGCAACGCCGCAAAAGTGGGGCTCCCACCGCCTTCGTCGGGCAAGTCAACGCCGCCATGCCCTTCATGGTGGGTGACGCAGAACTGCCGCCCTCGGAGTTCGATCATATCCTGGAAGGCCCAGCCTTCGAGTTCCCGCTGTTCGCTCCGCCGAAAGAGGCCGTTTCTCTTCAGGATTACGCCGCGGCGATCCACACCGCCGCGCTTGTCAAGGATGGCGGCGCCATCCAGCTTGGCATTGGCGCATTCTCCGACGCGCTTACGCATGCGCTTGTGCTGAGGCAGACCAGGAACGAGAAATTCCGCCAGCTCGCGGAATCGCTTGGCGCTGGAAGGCTGCATCCCCGACTGCCTGCCGAAACCGCTCCTTTCGAGAAAGGCCTGTACGGCGCGACCGAGCTTTTCGTTGAAGGTTATCTGCACCTTTATCGCTGCGGGATTCTCAAACGGCGCGTCTTCGACGATATCGAAACGCAGCGACGCGCCGATGCCGGTGAGCTTTCGCCCGAGGAATACGAGCGGGGCGCCCTCATCCACGCGGGCTTCTTCGTCGGCTCCAACCGCTTCTACGAGGCGTTGCGCAACCTCACGGAGGACGAGCGGCGCGCCTTCCGCATGACCCGCATCTCTTTTACCAACCAGCTTTATGGCAATGAGGAGCTCAAGCGCGCGCAGAGGCCCCACGCGCGCTTCATCAACACCGCCATGATGGCCACGCTGCTTGGCGCGGCGGTCTCGGATCAGCTCGAAGATGGCCGCGTCGTAAGCGGGGTGGGCGGGCAATATAATTTCGTAACCCAAGCGCTTGAGCTCAAGGATGGCAGGTCGATCCTGGAGCTGCATGCCTGGCGGCTCGAAAACGGACGCGCCCAATCGAACATCCGCTGGAATTACGGTCACACAACCATTCCCCGGCATTTGCGCGACATTGTCGTGACCGAATATGGAGCCGCTGACCTCCGCGTGCTTTCCGACCGGGACACCATCGCGGCGATGCTCAACATCACCGATAGCCGCTTCCAGGCGGAGCTTCTCAAGCAAGCCAAGGCGCCGGGGAAGATCGAGAAGGGCTACGAGATCCCGCGCGCATTCCGGAACAACACGCCGGAATGGATCGAAAAAACCTTAGGCCCCGCGCGCGCGGATGGCACGCTGCCCGCCTATCCGTTCGGGACGGACCTGACCGCGGAAGAAATTGCGCTTAGTCCAGCGATGACTGTGCTGAAGAACGCTCAGTCTTCTGTTCTCAAGCTTATGCAGCTCGCGGCGCGCGGCGCACCCTGGTCTTCGCCTTCCGCCGAGGAGCACACCCTGCTCCGCCGTCTTGCGCTGGACGCTCCAAAATCGGCCAAGGAACGTTTGACGGCCGCCCTGGTTCTCGGGGCGCTCCGCTCAACATAGGCGGCGGGACAATCCAAATGGAGGAAGAGATGCGGCTTGCAAACAAGGTGGCCATCGTGACGGGAGCCGCGTCGGGTTTCGGCGCTGGGATCGCCAGTGTCTTCGCGCGCGAGGGCGCGAAAGTCGCCGTGCTCGACATCAATGGCGACGGTGCGGACGGCCGTCGCCCGCGAGATCGGGCCAGCCGCAATCTCCATCACCGCCGATGTCACAAAACGCGCCGACATCGATCACGCCGTGCGCAAAACCTTGGATGCTTTCGGCCGCATCGACATCGTGGTGAACAACGCAGGATGGAGCCACAAGAACCGGCCCATGCTCGAAGTGAGCGAAGAGGAGTTCGACCGCGTTTACGCCGTGAATGTGAAGTCGATCTATCACATGGCGCATGCCGTGGCGCCGCTGCTGGCGGAGCAGGGCGGCGGCGTGATCATCAACATCGGCTCTACGGCGGGGATACGTCCAAGGCCCGGCCTGACCTGGTACAACGGCTCGAAGGGCGCGGTGAACCTGATGTCCCGCTCGATGGCCGTGGAACTCGCGCCGCAAAAAATCCGCGTGAATTGCGTGGCTCCTGTGATGGGCGCGACGGGCCTTCTTGGAGCAGTTTATGGGGCTGCCGGATACGCCGGAGAACCGGGCCAAGTTCATCGCAAGCGTGCCGCTCGGGCGGCTCTCGGAGCCGCGGGATATTGCGAACGCCTGCCTCTACCTTGCATCCGACGAGGCAGAGTTCGTGACCGGCGTTGTTCTCGAAGTGGATGGCGGCCGCACGATCTAGGGGCGAAAGATTTGCTGCATCGATCGGCGAGGGGGACTGCGATACCAACCGCCAAGGCATTGGACCAATATCATAAACAGAGTTTTCCGAGCCATTGCTTGAGCACGGATGTTAGGAAAAAGCGCCTTATTGGCAGGTTAACGCCTTCAGCTCATTGATATACATGAAGAAATTTCATGATGCGCTTGCGCCGCCGCAGGCGCCGACAACGCGTGCATGGTAAACGGGCGCGGCCTGATTATATTTAACCGGCTTTTGCGGGCCCACTTTCGTCCAAAAATACATTCGATTAACCCTCCCGGTTGAGGGCAAAAACCTGTTCTCTTTCAATGGGGTAAAGGGCTTTTGAGCGGGCGTGACGCGGACCGCTCTGATTTTCTGGCATTTGGGGGCGCAAAATTGGGGCCGGAAATAAATCCGGCGCGCCGCCGTTAACCATCAAAGTGTAAACTACAACCTGAGGCTTATATTGGTTGCGGTCAGATATATAACCGCGAACGGCAAGGAGCAAAGGCGCCCCCGTGCGCGCCAAGGCGGCTTCCAGATCCAAATACAGTCGTCTCCGAAAAAGCGAAGACATCCTGTCCTTGACCCATTCAGGTCCAAGTTGCTCAAATACCTCAAGTGTGGTCAACGCGCGGCGGGATCCCATCTTTGTAAATCTTGAAGCAAAGTCTTAGTTGCGGTAGCCCTCTGACATCGTGCGCCTCCAAGCATTTTCGGGCGCACGAACGGAGATATTGTGCCGCGATTATTCATCAGTCATTCGAGCAAGGGTAATGTCGAGGCTCTCGCCTTCCAGCGCTGGCTGATGGCCAATGGCTGGAGCGAAGTGGATTTGTTTATATCCAGGGCATTGGCGCAGGCGAAGGCTGGCGGGAAACGTTGCGCAAGGCGAACACAGCCTGCGAGGCCGTTATGCTTCTCGCATCGCCGGATTCCCTCGATTCCAAAGAATGCCAGCGCGAAATGAACCCCGCGGAGGACCTTGGCAAGGAGATCCTGGTCGCGACCCTCAAAGAAAGAGCGGCGAGAAAGGCGCGCGCGCCGCATCCAGGCGGCCAGCTATGCGCTGCTTCTGGCGGTAATCTTGAGCCTCGTGGGCTTCATCGAGAAGGATCCATTGATCGAGCAATGGCGTTGGTCGAAGGTGACCCAGCCTTACATCGCAAAGAATATCGCGCCGTACCTGCTAACGGCAGAAAGAGAAAAGGGGCTCAAGCCCGCCGACACTTTCCGCGAATGCAACGAGAATTGTCCGGAGATGGTTGTCATCCCGGCTGGGACGTTTGTTATGGGCTCGCCGGATGGGGAAACGTCCGTCATCGGCCTCGACGGCAAGCCCAAACCGGGAGTGCTGGCGCCCAAGGAAGAAGGTCGCAGAAATGACGAAGGTCCGCAGCACGAGGTCAGGATCGCTCATCCGTTCGCGGTAGGGAGATATGCCGTCACTTTCGAGGAGTGGGATGAATGTAACGCGGGCGGGGCGTGCCCGTTTGCACCGGATTCCGGGTACGGTCGTGGCCGCCATCCGGTGATAAACGTCTCTTGGGAAGACGCCCAAAAATATGCAACCTGGCTCTCCACGATGACCGGCAGAGCATACCGGCTGCCGTCGGAAGCGGAATGGGAATACGCGGCCCGCGCGGGAACAAACACGGCCTATAGCTTCGGCGACACTTATCCGCCTTCGAAAAAGATCTGCGAGCACGCAAATTTCGCGGACATTTCGCTCGACGTTCAAGTCAACAAGCGCCACGGCCTTGGCTGGAAAACGTCCGATATTTGCGATGACGGCGAAGTTACGCCGGCGCCGGTTGGCTCCTATAAGCCTAACGGCTTCGGGCTTTACGACATGCACGGCAACGTATTTCAATGGACCGCCGATTGCTATGCGGATTCCTACAACAGCGCCCCAAACGATGGCAGGCCAATTGCAACCAAAGATTGCGGATCGCGTGTGGCCCGCGGCGGCTCCTGGAGCATTGCTCCAGAGTATCTCCGCTCCGCTTACCGCGACAGGGCCACACCCGGCTACCGGATCTACTACCTCGGTTTCCGTGTCGGCAGGACGCTTAAGCAGTAGTCTTTACATCTTAACTTCATGCATGAGCTTGGTCGATAAGGAATGGGTCCGCGCGCCGGGCTCGACAGTGAATTGGGGATCGACGTCATCTCCAAGGGGCGCGGCGCAATCGTGCCGGACGGAGAGCCGCCACAAGACGATGAGCGCGGGCGCCTTCGATTTCGGCTTCGCCGTCCGATGGATGCTCAAGAACCGCGGCATCTGCCGCCCGCTTAAGTATAAAGGCCTGAAACCTTCGGCGTTCCTTCGGAATCGCCATCGGCTTCAGACCCCTTAACGTTCGCGCGCCCTTCGCGAAAAACTGGTTCCGACTTTTATGCGGCGCTCTCAAATTCGCGAAGGCGGCCGCTGCCCGTCGAGCGTCCGCCGCCTCCGCTCGTCCTCAGAGCAGGTTCAAGAACTTGGCCGGGATGCCGGGGG
This sequence comes from uncultured Alphaproteobacteria bacterium, assembly GCA_963817495.1. Taxonomy (GTDB): domain Bacteria; phylum Pseudomonadota; class Alphaproteobacteria; order Rhizobiales; family Rhodomicrobiaceae; genus Rhodomicrobium. The sequence continues at coordinate 61,133 of CAWFOS010000008.1, forward strand.
TGAAGGTAATCGTATAGGTGATCACGCATTTCGGCCCGGACACCGTCAGGGTCGAGGCCAGTGTGTTCGGATTGACGGTTAATTTGTAAGTCCCGTTGTTGGCGTGGAACTGGTCGGCCGCATTGCCGTACATCGTTGTGCCACTGAAGTGCAGCGTCTGGCCGGTTGCCGGGTTGGGTTTGGCGAGCGTGTAAGCATATTTCTGGTCGGTGCTCGAGGTCGGAGAAATCGCGATCACCCAGTCCCCTTTGATGCCCATTGTTGGGGAGACGACGCCGGCCGTGGTGACGAAGCCGGTAAACGCTGTGTAACCCGTCAAGCCCGTGGTCCCGGCCTTGAACGGGCACGCCGTCGAACTCGCCGACGTGACCGTCGCCAGCAGCGTGTAGGCGCCCGGCTTGGCGAGCGTCGCCCACGCAGACGTGACGGAGGCGCCAAGCAAAAGCCCGGCCGCAGAGACTGCGATGGATAAAGATTTCATGCTGTTGCTCCTTAAAATGAAACGCGAACATTGAATTTCACGCGCCGAAGCGCGGCCAAACGAACTCGCGGACACCGCCGCTAAAGTCTCCGCTCGGTCTGCAATTAGTCGATGGTTAAAATTAACGCAAGTTTGTAGCGGTGCCGATGATGACGTTATCCCTAATTAGTTCGGCGCCGCCTTGCGGCCAGCCCACTGGGCATAATATAGGTTGTAATTCTTCCCGTGCCACGATCTCAGATAGCGAGTTTCTTACTGGGATTTTATCTGGGCTTGAGGCTATTTGATCTTGCGCTATTGGGATTTATTCACAGTCTTATGCGTGCGCCGCGCGGGGCGCGAACGGCGTTCGCCCGACAACGCCACGACGGTGAACCCGCGATTGCCAAAATGGCTCGCGAGATGTGTCACGCCCTCCCGCGTGGCGCGAAGACCGGCGCGCCCGCTGCCTCAAAATAGCGCAGAACATTGATGACGACATCTTTCCGTTCGAGCGATGCGACGGCAATCGCGCGATAATCGATATCTGCGTGCTGCCTTGAGCCTTACGGACGTCGTTTTTCTGAAAGCGCTTGGCCAGCGTTTCAATCGATTTCAGCACCGTCGCAGCGAATAGGAGCGTGCGGCGCTTCGGCGGAACCGCATACGCTGTTGCAGCTACTGGACCGCCAACTTGAAGTCGCAATCGACGGTAAGCATCCCCTTTTGGGCGGTTACGGTCTGAAATAGAAGGTCATCCAGGGTGATTTGATAGGGGGCGTTGCCTCTGAAGGCGCTTTGGGCTGCCGACTTTAGGTCGATTTGCACGGCGTCTCCGAGGAAATTGGTCAAAAGGTAACCGATTGCCGTTTTAAGCTCGCCTTTTTCGATTGAGTCCAGATTTATGCCTGAAAGTTTGAGGATTGAACCGCTCGCGACCGGGGCCCCTGAAACGCTAAAGTCGGAAGGATTGCCGGCTGACACGCAGCCCAGAACAGGCACTTTCTTGCCGACACGGCCCGCGAGATGGCCGGCGATGTGGACTCGGCCTTGATCGATTGTAACGCGCGCCCTTTCAATATAGGGATTGTTGCAATCGTCCTGGCCGCCAATAGGAATCTTGCCACTCGGAAATTTCGTATCGAGGAGTTTCTGCAAGGCTGTTTCACCGACCATGAGAGTCGCGCTCCTCGCGTGGCCCGCGAACGGGATTGCGAGCGGCGCCGCGAGAAGCAACGCGGCAATGGCTTTGGCAATTCTCAAGCCTTCCTCCAAATTATAAAGTTCGGGCCGAGGGCTCCGATGTCTTATTCAAACACAAGCTGAGCTAGCTGCTTTTTTTGCCGCGACCAAGGCCGCAATCGCTTCGGCGAAAAAAATGTACAGTTTTCTTGAATGCGTCCCCAGTTGAATTTTTCCTGATGGGAGGGAGGGTCCGGCCTCTTTTCTACGCTGCCCGCGTATTGCCTCCGATATGCATGGATCGCCGCTTGAGCATTTCCAAGACCCCGCCTCTTCCGTTGTCGGGCTTCTGCAGCCATAGCTCGCGGCTGTATCTCACCCTCCATTGGTGGGCCAAGCCGCGAATGCCTGTTTAGTCGCGCGTGATAGTCTCTCCAAAAGCGCCCAGCCGCGCCATAGCCTCGATCTGATCGTCTGAAAGACCGGCGACCTCGCGCAGGATCTCCCGCGTATGCTCGCCAAGAAGCGGGGCGCGCGTAACTTCGCAGGGGCTGTCCGAAAGCTTGACCGGGTTGCCAGCCGTGAGATGCTTGCCGCGCGCGGGGTGATCGACCTCGACGACCGCGCCCGAAGCGCGCAGCGCCGGGTCCTCCGAAAGCTCCTTCATCGACAGGATCGGGCCACAGGGGATGCTGTGCCGTTGAAGGATCTCCATGGCCTCGAACTTCGTCCGGGTCATGGTCCACTGCTCGATGCGGGCGAAGATTTCGTTCAGGCGGGGCAGGCGCGCCTTCAACGTCGCGTAATCCGGATGCGTTTTCCATGACGGCTCGCCGATCACGTCGCAAACGGCATCCCAAACCGCCGCCTGGGTGATGAAATAGATGTAGGCGTTCGGGTCCGTCTCCCAGCCCTTGCATTTGAGGATGCGGCCAGGCTGTCCGCCGCCCGAGTTGTTTCCGGCGCGCGGCACGGTATCGCCGAAGGGCACGCCCTCGCCGAACTGGCTGTATTCTTCGAGCGGACCGCGAGCGAGCCGCTGCTGATCGCGCAGCTTGACGCGGCAGAGATTCAAGACGCTGTCCTGCATGGCGCAGGCGACCTTTTGCCCCCGCCCCGTCGTCTCCCGCTGATACAAGGCCGCGACAATGCCAAGCGCGAGATAAAGCCCCGCGCCCGCGTCGCCGATCTGAGCGGAAGTCACAAGCGGCGGGCCATCGCGGAACCCAGTGGTCGACGCCGCGCCGCCGATGCATTGGGCGGCATTCTCGTAGATCTTGTAATCCTCATAAGGCCCAGGCCCGAAGCCCTTCACTGACGCCAGGATCATGCGCGGGTTCAAATTCTGGATGGCGGTCCAGGAGAGTCCCATGCGGTCCAGCGCGCCCGGTGCAAAGTTCTCGACGAGCACGTCACAGGCTTTGATGAGCTGGACGAGGACTTCCAGCCCGGCAGTGTTCTTGGCGTCGAGCGCGATCGAGCGCTTGTTATGGTTCAGCATGGTGAAGTAGAGGCTGTCCACGTCCGGGATGTCGCGAAGCTGGCCGCGGGTGATGTCGCCGGAACCGGGCTTCTCGACCTTGATGACATCCGCGCCAAGCCATGCCAGAAGCTGCGTGCAGGTCGGCCCCGACTGCACATGTGTAAAGTCTAAGACCCTCACCCCCTCCAATGCCTTCGCCATTTTGCTTGGTCCTCCGCGGGCCACAAGGGCGGATTTGCAAAGCCCGATTGTCCTTGCCGCTATTTGCCTGGGTCTTGTTCCTGGCTCAGGCGCGCACTGTGCCTTCTTCAATGCAGTATGCAAAATACCAAACGGTCAACAAAGCGATTTGAGATGAATGCTTCTCGTGAAAGGCCCGCCTGATTACTCGGGCGGAACGCAACTGGATGCGCAACTGATGGATATCGCGGCGGTCCCGAAATGAATAAGCCGGGCGGCATGAGCGCAGCCCGGCTCCCTCTTACGCGCAACACCCTGCGCGCTCAGAGGCCCTCGTTCAAAAGCGCAAGCTGCGTGGTTCCCGGCTTCATCTTGTAGAAGATGTGGCCTCCGATTTGCGCAACCTTGTCGAGTTCTTTCCGCCAGTTCGGATGCACATACGTCGCGTGATAGTGCGTCGCGTGACCCACCTCATCGACCCATACCTCGCCGGCGATGACCTGTTTCGCGAGCTTAACCGAGGTTGCCCATTCTTCTTTCTCTTTTATGGCGTTGTGCTTGCCTGTGCAGGTGAAGGAGAACTGGCAGCCAGTGCGGTTGCGCTCGCCCTGATATACAACGCCGCAGACGGTCTTCGGATAGAATGGGCTGCGGATGCGGTTCATGATGACTTGCGCGACAGCGAGTTGGCCTCTTATCGGCTCGTCGCGGGCCTCGAAATAGATTGCGGTCGCCATGCAGCGCAGTTCACGCGCGCGGAATTCGTCCTCGGTCAGACCGCCGAACAACGTTTTGGGCTGGTCCGGAGAAAGGCTCGCGTTCTTGAGAAGGCCGGCCCATTGACTGCCGGCGCTGCTTGGCGGCCGCGCCTCAACCTCGATGTCGCCTGCGCCGTCTGGGCCAAACGCCGTCAGGAAAAAGGAGGCCTCGGCGAGCGCGGCTGCCTGCGTGGCCGGCTGCTCGGCGGTGAAGGCGGCCTGGAGATGAAGCGGATCGGCTTTCATGCGCCGCGCGATGCTGTCATTTCCGGCAGCTTTCAGCGCATAGGCGAATCTGTCCGCGCGCGGGCCTTTTTGGCTGTCTGCGAAAAGATAAGAGGCACGCGGTGGAAGCGGCTCCGAAGCCTTCGTACGATCAAAATAAGTGGGTGAAACGCTGGAGACGCCGGTGCTGATGAGGAGGGTCAACTGGTAATCGATGGCTCTGCGCATGTCTGGATCGCGATACCCGTAACCCGCGACCGCAAAAATAACAGCGAGTAACGTGTACCACGTAAGCTTCGCGAAAGATCGCCGTGCTTTCAAAGTAATGGGAAGTCGGCGAGGCGGCGTAACGGCGAGATCGGAATTTCGGACAACGATGGGCCTGGGGCTGTGTTGCGCGACAAGTGCCCTGCTTCGCCCCTGATACTCTTTCATTCGACGGCTACTTCTCATCGACACTCCTACGCCAACCAGAGTCATAGCTTGGAGAGGGTTAACGGGCGATTACACGACCCGAACAATTTATGTCGAAAGCTATAGCTTCCTTGTTGTCAAAATTACGGAGCGGGGCGGAAGAAGAATTTTCAGGCGGTCATGCTGCGGGTGCGAACGACAGCAAGTTCCGCCAGAAGCCGCCTGACGGTGGCGAACGGTTTGTTGTTCCAGGGCTCACAAAGGTCTTGTGCCGCAACCACTAAACCCTTACGGCCGAACTCCGCCAGTATTTCGGCCCGCACCCACGTTTGCGCCTTTTCCTCCCGGCCTGCAGCCAAGCGGTTTTCGCTTAAAAGCCAAGCTTCGTGGCGGGCGAACGAGGCAAAAAGCTGGCGAAGGCTGCCGTCGCCAGTGGTTGACGAAACGCTAACGCATTCGGGCTCCCATGCTCCAGCCTCGCGGTGCGAGAGACCGAGAGCGCCCTTCAAGTCCGCCAGCGCACGTGTGGCAGCCGCGCCCATGTCTGCCTTAGTGACAACGGCGATGTCGGGAATTTCGGCAATGCCTGCCTTCATGAACTGGAGCGAGTCTCCGGAAGCTGGCTGAATGCAAAGAACGACAGTATCGGATACCGTAGCGATGTCGGTTTCCGACTGGCCCACACCCACGCTCTCAACGATGATCTTGTCATAAAGGGCGCGAAACAGCGCCACCGACGCGTAAGTAATGTCGGCAAGACCGCCGAGCCGGCCTCTCGCGGCGATGGACCGAATGAAAACGCCGCTATCGTTGGGGTCCGTGCGCATGCGCACGCGATCCCCCAACAGCGCGCCACCCGTAGCCCTCGATGAAGGGTCTACTGCAATGACGGCGACGGTTTTCCCTTGCGCGCGCCATTCCGCGATCAGGGCGTTGATGAGGGTGGATTTCCCGGCGCCGGGCGGGCCCGTTATCCCGATGACGATGCCTTTGGGGTTTTCGTGGGCCTCGTCAAGCAGCGCCGCCATTGACGCGGGGTTCGCCTCGATGGCGGAAAGGGCCGCAGCGACCTGCGCTTTTTCCGAGAGGCGGGCAAGGTTCGGTTCTGGAGGCGCGTTCACCGCCTTATGCCTTGTTTTCTCGGCAGACAGGAGCGCATTGAGCGCCCCTGCCCGCAAATGTCTGATGCCGGGATGAAGCGGGCGAGACGCCCGCCGCAAGCCCTTACGCCGTGGACGATGTCCCGCCCTTGCCCTTTGCACGCACGGCGGCCTGCGCGGCTGCAAGCCGTGCGACCGGCACGCGGAATGGCGAGCACGATACATAGTCGAGGCCGACCTTCTCGCAAATTTCGATGGACGCAGGATCGCCACCGTGCTCACCGCAGATGCCAAGCTTGATCCCGGGCCGCGTCTTCCGCCCGCGATCCGCTGCGATCTGGACGAGTTCGCCCACACCTTCGGGATCGAGAGACACGAACGGATCGATGTCGAAAATGCCTTGCGCGAGGTAATCGCCAAGGAACGTGCCGGAGTCATCGCGGCTCAGGCCGTAGGTTGTCTGAGTGAGATCGTTCGTCCCGAAGGAGAAGAACTCGGCCGATTTCGCGATATCGCCCGCTCTTAGCGCCGCGCGAGGCAGCTCGATCATCGTTCCGACGTGGTAGTTGATCTTGGTTCCGGTCTCGGATTCGACCTCCTTGGCGACCCTGTCGATAACCGCCTTCAGAATGTCGAGTTCCGCTTTCGTGGCGATCAGGGGAACCATGACTTCTGGCACAACAGGCGAGCCTGTCTTTTTGCCCGCTTCGACCGCCGCTTCGAAAATAGCCCGCGCCTGCATCTCGGAGATCTCCGGGTAGGAGACGCCAAGGCGGCAACCGCGATGGCCCAGCATCGGGTTCTGTTCCTTGAGAGCGCTGAGCCGGGCGCGAAGGGCAGATGCCTCCATTTTCAACGACGCCGCCAGTTCGTTGATTTCCTCGTCGCCGTGCGGCAGGAACTCATGAAGCGGCGGATCGAGCAGCCGGATCGTGACGGGCAGGCCACCCATGATTTCGAAGATGTCGATAAAGTCCTGGCGCTGCATCGGCAAAATCTTTGCGAGCGCCGCACGCCTGCCGCTTACGTCGGACGCGACGATCATCTCGCGCATCGCCATGATGCGCGTCGCGTCGAAGAACATGTGCTCGGTGCGGCAAAGGCCGATGCCTTCCGCCCCGAATTTCCGTGCCTGGGCGGCGTCCTTCGGCGTGTCGGCATTCGTGCGCACCTTCATGCGCCGCAGGGCGTCTGCCCATTCCATGAGGGCCGCGAAATCGCCGGTGAGTTCCGGCTGGCGCATCGCAACTTGGCCCCTGATGACCTGGCCCGTGGAGCCGTCGATCGTAATCAGGTCGCCTTCCTTGAGCGTAACGTTGCCCGCGGTGAGTGTGCCCAGTTCCGTGTTGATGCGAAGAGCGCTCGCGCCGGACACGCAGGGCCGTCCCATGCCGCGAGCCACAACGGCTGCGTGGCTTGTCATACCGCCGCGTGCGGTCAGAATGCCGGCCGCCGCATGCATGCCGTGGATGTCTTCCGGACTTGTTTCGGTGCGCACGAGAATAACGGTCTTGCCCTGGTCTTTCAGCTTTTCGGCATCGTCCGGAGAGAAAACGATCTCGCCGCAGGCGGCGCCTGGAGATGCGGGCAGGCCGGTGGCAACAATGTCGCGCTTAGCCGAAGGATCGATGGTCGGATGAAGAAGCTGATCGAGCTGAGTGGCTTCGATGCGGGTTACGGCTTCTTCCTTGGTAATCAGCCCTTCCTTGGCCAAATCAACCGCGATTCTCAGCGCCGCTGGCGTCGTGCGCTTTCCGTTGCGGCATTGGAGCATCCAGAGTTTGCCTTCCTGGATGGTGAACTCGATGTCCTGCATGTCGCGGTAGTGGCGTTCGAGAGTTTCGCAAATCCCCTTGAACTGAAGGAACACTGTCGGCATGATCGCTTCAAGCGAGGGTTTGTCGCTGCCGCCCTCTTTCCGCGCCGCTTCCGTAATGGCCTGCGGGGTGCGGATGCCTGCCACCACGTCTTCGCCTTGTGCGTTAACGAGGAACTCGCCATAGAGCCTCGGATCGCCGGTCGACGGATTGCGGGTGAAGGCAACGCCCGTTGCGCTCGTATCGCCGCGGTTGCCGAAGACCATCGCCTGAACATTCACGGCGGTGCCCCAGCTTTCGGGGAGGTTGTTCAGCTGCCGGTACTTGATGGCGCGGGCGTTGTTCCAGCTGTCGAAGACCGCGCCGATTGCGCCCCAAAGCTGCGCGTTGATGTCTTGCGGGAACGGCCGCCCGAGCTTGCGCTGCACCACTTCCTTGTATTGGCCGATGAGGGTCTGCCAATCCTCCGCCGCGAGATCGGTATCGAGATCGTAGCCGTTCTGGTGCTTATAGTGCTCCAAAATCTCCTCGAAGTTGTGATATTTCACATCGAGCACGACGCCCGAGTACATTTGGATGAACCGGCGATAACTATCATAGGCGAAGCGCTTGTCGCCTGACCGCGCCGCAAGCCCTTTCACGGTTTCGTCGTTCAGGCCCAAATTCAAGATCGTATCCATCATGCCCGGCATGGAGGCTCGGCTTCCGGAGCGCACCGAAACGAGAAGAGGATTCTGGGCGTCTCCGAGGACGGCGCCAACGGTCTTGCCGATATAGTCTACCGACGCTTCGACCTCTTCCTTGAGCCCTTCCGGCAATTTCCGCCCGAGGGCATAATAGGCGTTGCAGACGTCCGTCGTGATGGTGAAGCCCGGAGGCACGGGCAGACCAAGGTTCGACATTTCAGCGAGATTCGCGCCCTTGCCGCCAAGCAGGTTTTTCATGCTCGCCGAGCCGTCAGCCTTTCCGGCGCCGAAGCGATAAACTAACTTTTCCGTCCCTGGCATTTTTATTCCTCCAACTGGTGGCGGCATCCACACCGCCTGGTTCCTTCGCGTAAGAACTCCTGTCCTTACCGATCCCGGCAACCCTTTGTCCCCATAATCAGGGCGGCAAAGGTTTCGGCAAGGCGTAGGTTTGTTTCTAAAATGTTGATGGTGATTTCATAGATGAGGCGGGCCGGTGTAAAGCTGGACATCGATTAGCGCACGTTCTTCGCAGGTGTCATTTCGCCGCTCCTCCAAAAAGGGCAGCTCCGCAAGACACCTTCGGCGTCTACGCTGCCACCCCAGGCCCATACAGAGGAAACATAAGCTTTATGTAACCGAGATAGGCCGTGCGCTCAAGCGTTACAGGAGCCCGGCGCCGCCGTTAATCATATTAACGCAAAAATGCAGTCCCCCAAAGAAAACCTTAAGCTGCACGGCGCATCCCAAATCCGTCGCCGCGAAGGCTGAGCGCTTCGGCGACATGAACGACGTGGATGTCGGCGCTGGAATCGAGGTCCGCCAGCGTCCTCGCGAGGCGGAGCGCCCTGTGATAGCCGCGCGCCGACAAGCCGTTCGCTTCCGCCGCCTGCTCCAGCAGACGCATGCCCTCGCGATTGAGTGCGCAAAACTCTTCCAGCAGCGCGGCTGGACATCTCGCGTTTGTCGTAATGGCATTGTTGCCGATCATGGCATATCGCCGCGCCTGGATGGCCCGGGCCATGGCGACACGCTTGGCCACATCTGCGCTTGTCTCGCGCGACGGCGGGAGAGCAAGATCGGTCGCTTTTACAGGAGCCACCGCGATCTGGATATCCAGGCGATCCCAGAGCGGTCCGGAAATCCTTGCCCTGTAGCTTTCCTCGCATCTGGGTCCGAGGCGGCAGGCAACGCCCGGTGTCCAGGCGTGGCCGCAGCGGCATGGGTTCATCGCCGCCACCAATTGAAAGCGCGAAGGATAGCGTATCCGGTGATTGACGCGCGCGATAATCGTCTCCCCGCTTTCGATCGGCTGGCGCAGCGCGTCGAGCACATGGGGCGGGAACTCCGCGAACTCGTCGAGAAACAGGACGCCGTGATGGGCCAGGGCAACTTCGCCGGGTTTTGGCCGGGCTCCGCCGCCCACGAGCGCCGCCATGCTCGCGGAATGATGGGGCGCTCGGAATGGCCGGCTCGAAGTCAGCGTGCCGTTTACGATGGCGCCTGCGATGCTTTGGACCATCGCGACCTCGAGAAGCTCCTGAGGCTCAAGCGGCGGAAGAATGCTCGGGAGCCGTTGCGCGAGCATGGACTTGCCTGCTCCTGGAGGCCCGATCATGAGCATGTGATGTCCGCCTGCCGCCGCGACCTCAAGCGCGCGCTTGGCGCTCTCCTGGCCGCGCACGTCCTTGAGATCGGGGGCTATGTCCGCGCTCTGAGCGAGATGCGGCTGAGGCTGCGGAATAAGAGCCGTTCCCTTAAGGTGATTCACGAGCGCAACAAGATGCGGGGGCGCGATGATCGGCATCGAGGCTGAGGCCCACGCTGCCTCCGGCCCGCAGGCCGCAGGGCAGATCAAGCCCTTCTCCAGAGCGCCCGCTCCCAACGCGGCCGGCAGAGCGCCAGCGATCGGCCCGAGGCCGCCATCAAGGCCGAGTTCGCCGATGATGATAAAATTCTTCAAGGCTTCGGGTGAGATTGCGCCAGCCGCCGCCATGACGCCGAGCGCGATTGGGAGATCGTAATGTGTGCCTTCTTTCGGCATATCGGCTGGAGCGAGGTTCACCGTGATCCGCTTCGCTGGCAGACCGAGACCAATGGCGGTCAGCGCCGCGCGCACCCGCTCCCGGCTTTCTGCAACAGACTTGTCCGGAAGTCCAACAACCGAAAAAGCCGGAAGGCCAGGGGCGATAAGAACCTGCACGTCGACCTGCTTCGCATCGATGCCCTCGAACGTCACCGTGGACACCTGCGCGAACATCCTGGCTTCCCCACCCAACATCTTCAATAACTGCGGTGGATATTATCTCCGTATTTTACAAAATCAAGAACAATCAACGAACTTTCGTGGAACAAACTTTCTCTTCCACAGCATCCCAGATCAGGGCTGCGATATCGGGTCCGCCGAAACGCCTGACCTCGCGAATACCGGTGGGCGAGGTAACATTGATTTCGGTGAGATAGTCCCCGATCACGTCGATGCCCACAAAGATAAGGCCGCGACGCTTGAGTTCGGGGCCGATTGCCTCGCATATCTCACGCTCACGAGAGGTCAACTCAGTAGCCTCCGGACGCCCTCCGACATGCATGTTCGACCGCGTTTCGTTCGCCGCCGGCACCCGATTGATCGCGCCGGCCGGTTTGCCATCCACGAGAATGATGCGCTTGTCGCCTTTTCGGACATCGGGCAGATATTGCTGCACGACAAAAGGTTCCCGGAAAACAGTCTGGAATAGCTCCACCAGCGACCCGGTATTCGTGTCATCGGGCCGCACCATGAAAACCGCTGCACCGCCATTTCCGTAAAGCGGCTTGACGATGATGTCGCCGAATTCCGCGCGGAAGGCGTTCACGTCGGAGAGCGAACGCGTAATGAGGGTTGGCGGCATCAGGTCCGGGAACTCGGTCACGAACAGCTTTTCGGGTGCGTTCCGGACACTCGCCGGGTCGTTCACCACCAGCGTTCCAGGGTGAACGTGATCCAGGATGTGAGTTGTGGTCACATAGGCCATGTCGAAGGGCGGGTCCTGGCGGAGGTGGATCGCGTCCAGTTCCTTGAGTTCCAATGTCTGCTTCGCGCCCAGTTCGTAGTGGGCCCCGTGCACATCGTCGACGCGAAGCTCATGGCCTTCGGCGAAGACGCGTCCATCCCTCATAAAAAGCTTGTCGGGCGTGTAATAAAAGATGCTGTGCTCGCGTTTTTGCGCTTCGAGGAGCAGCGCAAACGTCGAGTCGCCATGGATATGAATTTTCTCGATAGGGTCCATCTGGACCGCCGTTTTTAGCCGCATCCGCTCCTCACGTTCGTTGTATGAGAGGAGACTTAAAGGCGAGGGCTTGATTACGCAAGAAAGGCCTGCTCGATGTGGGCGCACCCCTGTGTGGGGCTGATAAGGACGACATCGAAACTCGCAGAGCATTGGGACAGCGCCACATGCTCACCAAGAAAGACCTCTGCGGCTAGCGCTATGCGGGCCTGCTGACGCGGTGCGATGGACCACGCTGCCTCGTCCTGGGTCTTTCGCTGCTTGACTTCGATGAAGGCGAGATGATCGCCGCGCCTGGCAATAAGATCAATTTCCCCAGCTTTGGTTTTGTACCGTTGCGCCAGAATACAATAGCTTTTGCTTTCAAGAAGCTGCCGGGCGCGGCTTTCCGCAGCCACCCCAGTGGCATAGGAGCTTTGATGGGACGAACTGCGGCGGGGAAAAATCATAACTACTGGCCCTTCAGTTTCAACGCCAAGTTGTAAACCTTCTTTTTCCCTACTCCAAGCTCCGTCGCAACCTTTTCGACAGCTTCCTTAACGCTCTCTCGTTTCAGGGCCTCGCGCAGAGCTTCCTCGATATCGGCTTCCGATGCTGTCCGAGGCTCACCCGGTCCAATCAGGATGACCAGTTCTCCCTTGGGCGCGTTTCGTCTCACCTCCTCAAGCAGCGCCACAGGCGTTCCTCTGGCCAATGTCTCGTGCACCTTGGTCAACTCGCGTGCGATCGTGACTGCGCGATCCGGCAGGATCTCGCCAAGCGCGGTCAGTGTGGCTTCGATCCGGCTCGGTGTCTCATAAAGGATGAGCGTTCCGGGGATGTCCCGAATCGAGATAAGGGCCTTTCGCCTTGCCGTCTCCTTCTGCGGCAAAAATCCACCGAAGAAGAACTGGTCCGAGGGCAAGCCGCTTGCGACAAGCGCCGACAGGAGCGCCGATGGACCGGGGACGGGGAACACGCTGTAACCCTCGGCAACGGCGGCGCGGACCAGCTTAAAGCCTGGATCGGCAATGAGCGGCGTACCGGCATCCGAGATGACGGCCACAGACTTGCCTTCGCGCAGGGCGTCCAGAATGCGCGCGCGATCCTTCTCGCCGCTGAAATCGTGATAGGTCTCAAGCTTTCTGCCAATGCCATACGCGGAGAAAAGCTTGCGGCTGTGACGGGTATCTTCACACACAACCATGTCCGCGGCGGCGAGCGTGAACAGAGCGCGGACCGAGATGTCGCCGAGATTTCCGATGGGGGTCGAAACAATGTATAGCCCCGCCGCGAGCGGAGCCTCGTTGAGTTTATCGAGCCGTTGTTGCAACCCTGACACAAGTGCATGGGGGCGCCGCGAACCGTCCTCGCTCATTGCTGCCGTGGCTTCCGGGCATCCAGCGCGTGGTTTTTTTGCCCGTTGCGGCCCAGCCATCACCAATCAGCCATAGTTGCGAAACAGCTTGCCCATAAACGTGTGCGCTGCAAAATAGGCGCTTCGATTCGAAGGGTGTGAGGGTTGCTTGCCTTCATAACCGGCACAGGTCAACAAAAAGCTGAAACGCCTTATGAAACTGACGACTGAACATGCCCGCGTTCGCCTTCTTGCAGGCGTCGCATTCATTCTCGCCTGCCTGGGAGTGAGCGCTTGCTCCGTCGGTGGTTTGGGTTTGGGTGGCTCGAACGGCGGTTCGAGTTTATCGGGAGCGAGTTCGCAAGGAGCGCCTGCGGGCGGTAACGTGAAGGTGGCGCTGCTTCTGCCATTGACCGGAAATGTCAACGCGCAGCAAGTGGCGAAGGCGATGAAGCAGGCGGGAGAGCTGGCGCTGTTCGACTTCGACAAGCCCAATGTGAAGCTCATCCCGAAAGACACGCACGGGACGCCGGACGGTGCGCGCCAAGCCGCGCAGGATGCGATCAAGGAAGGCGCCGAACTTGTGATTGGCCCGCTGTTCGCGAGCGAGGTTACCGCTGTCGCCCCTATCGCGCACGAAGCCAATGTTCCGGTCCTTGCCTTCTCAAGCGACCGTAATGTCGCTGGCAACGGCGTTTATCTCATGAGTTTTGTCGCGGGCAGCGATGTGCCGCGCATGATCTCTTATGCGGTCAGCAAAGGCAAAACCCGCTTCGCCGCCCTTTTCCCGCAGAACGACTATGGCCGCATCGTCGAGCAGGCCTTCAACCGCGCCGTGCAGGAGAATCGCGCACAGGTCGTGATGACGAAGACATATCCGCCTGAGGCGAATGGCATGATGCAGCCGGTGAAGGATATATCGGCGCTCGCCAGGAAGGGTTCGCCGCCCCAGATCGACGCCATCTTCATCCCGGCCAGCGGAGACACTCTGCCGTCGCTGGCGCCGCTTTTCCCGTATTACGAGGTCGACACCCAGGCCGTGAAGCTCATGGGGCTCTCGGGATGGGATTATACCGGCGTTGGAAACGAGGCAGCATTGCAAGGCGGGTGGTTTGCGGCTCCCGACCCCAAGGGCTGGCAGGACTTCACCAAGCGTTACGCCGAAACCTATGGCGGTACTCCCCCCCGCTTGGCAAGCCTGTCCTACGATGCTGTGAGCCTCGCAATATCGCTTTCAAACAACCCGGCTGGCCAGCGCTTTGCAGCATCCGAGCTGACGCGCTCAAGCGGCTTCCAAGGCGTGGACGGGCTGTTCCGGCTTCGGTCGGACGGTACGGCGGATCGCGGCTTCGCCATCATGGAAGTGCAGAGATCAGGCAACCAGCCGACCGATCCAGCTCCTTCAGCCTTCGCGACGGCTGTCGCTCAATATTGACGCGCTTTCGTCTCCTCCAGCGTCGCCGCTATCGCCTCCACGATGGCGTTCAGGACCAGCCGGCCTTGAGGCGTTGCCTTCAGGCGAGGGCCATCGCGCTGGAGGAGGCGTTCGTTTTCAAGCGCCACAATGGCCTGAGGCGCTGGACTTAAGCCGGTCTTCGCCGCAAGTCTGCCGAGATCGATCCCCTCGCGCAGGCGAAGCCCCATGAGCACAGCCTCCTCGGCCTGCTGGCGCGGATCAAGTTCAACGCGCTCTTCGCATCCGCTCCCGAATTCGCGCACTTTCGCCTGCCACGCTGCGGGCGCTTTCGCGGCAGCCGTCGCGTATTTCTTGCCGCCCGTGGTCATCCGCCCATGCGCTCCGGGGCCGATCCCCAAGTAGTCGCCATAACGCCAATAGGTGAGATTGTGGCGGCTTTCTTCCCCCGGCGCTGCGTGATTCGAGACCTCATAGGCTGGAAGCCCGGCCGCCTCGCACATCTCCTGCGTGAGGGCATAAAGATCCGCCGCGAGGTCCTGTCCCGGCATTCGAAGCTTTCCGCGCCGGCTAAGATCGAAGAACGCAGTCTCAGGCTCGACGGTGAGCTGATAAAGAGAGAGATGGCCGCGCGCCAATTTGAGCGCCTCGCCCAGCTCAGCGCGCCATTCGATTTCGCTTTGGTCCGGCCTCGCGTAAATCAGATCAAAGCTCATGCGCTCGAAGTATTTTCCAGCGACTGCGAGCGCCTGCCGTGCCTCGGTCGCGGTATGGAGCCGGCCTAGGAAGCGTAGTTGCTCATCCGAGAGCGATTGCACACCGAGAGAAACCCGATTGACGCCCGCGGAGCGATAGCCTTCGAAGCGAGCGGCTTCGACACTGGACGGGTTGGCCTCAAGGGTGATCTCGCATCCGCTTTCGACGGGCCAAACCTTCGCGACGACATCGAGGAGTGCGCCAACGGTCCGAGGAGCCATCAGCGAAGGGGTTCCGCCGCCGAAGAAGACGCTCGAAACGGGACGCGATCGAGTCTCGGCCGCGTAGTGATCGAGCTCCCGGATGGCGGCCTCTAGGTACTGCTCTTCGCTTATCGTCCGCCGCGCATAGGAGTTAAAGTCGCAATAGGGGCACTTCGATTGGCAGAATGGCCAGTGAATATAGATCGCGAGGGCAATCTCGCCCGCCGGCGCCGCGCTACTTTCCTGAGCTTCCGCCAAGAACGGCGGCGCGGAAAGCTGCAAAGGCTCGGGCGCGGTGGGAGATTGCATGCTTTTTTTCTGGGTCCATTTCCCCGAAGGTTAGGTCATACCCATCGGGCACGAATATGGGATCGTAGCCGAAGCCTTTCGTGCCGCGCGGCGGCGAGACAAGGTGACCCGGAACCGTCCCCTCGAAGAACTGGACCGCCCCTTGCGGATTTGCAAGGCAGAGTATGCAAACGAACTTCGCGCGGCGCTGCGGCTGGGCACGCGCGCCCATCGTTTGCAGTTCGTTCTCAACCTTTGACATGGCCCGATAAAAGTCTCGCGGCTCCCCGGCCCAGCGCGCGGAGTGAATGCCCGGCGCGCCAGCGAGAGCCTCGACTGCGAGCCCCGAGTTCGTCCGCAAGCGCAAGCTGCCCCGTGGCGGCAGCCGTCGCTACAGCCTTGAGGCGGGCATTCTCCTCGAAGGTGCTGCCTGTTTCCTCAGGCTCGGGAACGCCAAGCTCGCCAGAGAAAGCGACGACGATGCCAAGCGGATCGAACAAGTCACGGAACTCCCGGAGCTTGCCCTTATTGTGTGTGGCGACGACGAGACTGTCGCCGCTCCTGAGATGGAAGCGAGCGGCCATTCCTGCCTTTTAGAGAACCGTCAGTTTCTGCAAATTGAGAAGTTCGCCTATACCCTTCTTTGCCAGGCCGGTAAGTTCCGCCATGCGCTCTTCGGAGAAGACAGCTTTCTCGGCGCTAGCCTGGATCTCCACGATCATGCCCTTGCCGGTAAACACAAAATTTGCGTCGGCTTCAGCCTCGGAATCCTCGACATATTCGAGATCTAGCACTGACTCACCCTTGCAAATCCCGCAAGAGACGGCCGCGACCTGATCCTTCAACACGCCGTCCCTGATCATGTCACGCGCGCGCATCCACTGAAAGCAATCGTGAAGCGCAACCCACGCCCCAGTGATTGCCGCCGTGCGCGTGCCGCCATCGGCCTGCAGCACGTCGCAGTCCACGGTGATCTGCCGCTCGCCGAGAGCCTGCAGATCGACGACGGCGCGCAGCGCGCGACCAATCAGCCGTTGAATTTCCTGGCTTCGCCCCGACTGGTGCCCTGTGGTCGCTTCCCGGCGCGTCCGGTCGGACGTCGCCCGCGGCAGCATCCCATATTCAGCCGTGATCCAGCCTCTGCCTTGCCCCTTCATCCATGGGGGGACGCGCTCCTCAAGGCTGGCTGTGCAAAGCACATGGGTGTTCCCGAACTTGATAAGGCACGATCCTTCCGCATGAAGCGAGAAGGCGCGCTGGAAGCTAACGGGGCGCAGATCGCCCGCCTGCCGTTTCGAGGGGCGCATGAAAACCTATGCTTGATTGAGTGGCGTTTGTAAAAAGCCTTTAGTGCCGCAAACACTAGGTGAGCCAGCATCCTGGATCAACTCTTTAAGCTCGATCGTCTGAAGTTTCGGATAAGACAGATGCCGCAGGAACTGCGTCCCCGAAGGAGCAGACATTGCCGCTCGCAAAAACTCGCGTTTTCAGCTCAGCCTTATCCGCGACTGTTGAGCCGGCTTCTCACGCAGGCGAGCCAACCGGCCCTTGAGGAACTCGGTGACATCGTCACTTTCGAGGGTGTTTCCTTCCACGATGGGCATTAACAGATGCGAGCGCACATTGGAAACCGCCTTGTCACGAACACCCTCTACACCTTTCCGCTCGATCATAGATCAATCCTAAGCTGCACTATCACGTCCTCTTTTTACCCCAAATTCGAGTGCGTGTGTCACGCTAGGTCGGGCGAGAGGCGTTTCCGCATCGTCAGTGTGACAAAACTGCCACAAAATGCTGTATCAAGGGCGTCTATAGGTCTGTAGCCTGTGGGTAAGTGGTGGGGAGTGAGGCGCCCGGCGGAAGCGACCACCGGGCGCGGATGCTTAAGCCGCAGGCTTGTTCATCCGGTTCTCGATCAAGTCGGACACCACGGCCGGCTCGGCCAGCGTGGATGTATCGCCGAGGTTCGAGAAATCGTCTTCGGCAATCTTCCGTAAAATGCGACGCATGATTTTGCCGGAGCGCGTCTTTGGAAGACCGGGCGCAAACTGGATCAGATCGGGTGTAGCGATCGGACCAATTTCCTGCCGGACCCAGTTGCGAAGCTCTGTACGTAGAACTTCGGTCGGCTCCACGCCCGTCATCAGAGTGACGTATACGTAGATGCCTTGTCCCTTGAGGCTGTGCGGATAGCCCACACAGGCTGCTTCGGCGACCTTTGGATGCGCCACGAGAGCGGATTCGACTTCCGCCGTGCCCATGCGATGGCCCGCTACGTTTATCACGTCGTCGACACGGCCGGTGATCCAGTAGTAGCCGTCGGCATCGCGCCGGCAGCCGTCACCGGTAAAATACATGCCGGGATAGGCCGAGAAATAGGTCTGCACGAAGCGGTTGTGATCGCGGAAGACCGTGCGCATCTGGCCCGGCCAGGAGTCCGTGATGACGAGATTGCCCTCAGCCTGCCCTTCGATCACCTGTCCATCGGGCGCGACCAGGGCTGGCTTAACCCCGAAGAACGGCAGCGTTGCCGAGCCCGGTTTCGTGGCGATGGCGCCGGGAAGCGGCGTGATCAGAATACCACCCGTTTCCGTCTGCCACCAGGTGTCGACGATGGGGCAGCGCTCATCGCCCACGATGTGATAGTACCACTCCCAGGCTTCGGGATTGATAGGCTCGCCCACGGTTCCAAGCAGCTTCAGCGACTTGCGGCTTGTTTTCTTAACGTGGGCCTCGCCCGCTCCCATAAGGGCGCGGATCGCGGTCGGCGCAGTATAGAACGTGTTGACCTTATGCTTGTCGACGACATCCCAGAAGCGCGACGCCGTTGGATAGTTCGGAACGCCCTCGAACATGAGCGTGGTTGCTCCGTTCGCAAGCGGTCCATAGACGATGTAGCTGTGACCGGTGACCCAGCCGACGTCCGCGGTGCACCAATAGATGTCGCCGTCATGGTAGTCGAAGACGTATTGATGGGTAATCGCGGCGTAGACCAGATAGCCGCCTGATGTATGAAGCACGCCCTTCGGCTGTCCTGTGGAGCCGGAGGTGTAGAGTATGAAAAGCGGATCCTCCGCGCTCATTTCTTCCGGCGGGCAATCGGCCGAGACGGTCTCCATTTCCTCGCCAAGCCAGAAATCGCGGCCAGGCGTCCATGCAACGGGGGAGTTCGTGCGTTTTACGACAATGACGCGCTCCACCGTTGGGCATTTCTCAAGCGCCTTGTCGGCGTTCGCCTTGAGTGGAACTTTGCGGCCGCCGCGAACGCCTTCGTCGGCGGTAATCAGCACGGTCGAATCGCAGTCGATGATACGGCTCGCGAGGCTGTCAGGTGAAAAGCCGCCGAAGACAACCGAGTGGACCGCGCCAACGCGGGCGCAAGCCAGCATCGCATAGGTCGCCTCGGGGATCATCGGCATGTAGATCGTGACCCGGTCGCCTTTCTTGACGCCGTGCTTCTTGAGCACATTGGCGAAACGGCTGACGCGCTCGTGGAGTTGGCGGTAGGTGATCTTGAGATCCATGCTTGGATCGTCGCCTTCCCAGATGATGGCGATCTGGTCCCCGCGCTTTTCCAAGTGACGATCCACGCAGTTCGCGCAGACGTTCAGCGTTCCGTCCTCGTACCATTTGATGGATACGTTATGCGGATCGAAGGAGGTGTTTTTGACCTTCGTGAACGGCTTGATCCAGTCGACGCGAGCACCCTGTTCGCGCCAAAAACCGTCCGGATCGCTAACGCTCCGGTCGTACATAGCCCGGTATTTTTCTTCGTTGGCCCAAGCCGATGAGGCCCAATTTTCTGGAACTGGATAGGTCTTCACCACCGTCATTGACATCCTCCCTGAATATGCGGTTTCGCCGACATTATGTTGATTGCTTGGCTTAAGGGCAACAATGCAAAGGTCGAAGAGATTGAACCTCCTTCGATTTTGCAAACTCAGCTGCAGGTGGAGTGACCGCAATTGCGGCACACGCGGCACCCCTCCTGGTAGATCATACTCGGAGATCCGCAACGCGGACAGAAACTTGAAGGCGAAGGAGTCCTAAAACTGGTTGCTGCCAACTCCTCACTCTCGGTCTTCTCTTCATGAGCAGCATTTTCCTGAGCGCCGGCCGCCTGGAACCCGATATGAATGAAGTGCTGCTCGATGATCTCTCCGATTGCAGCGAGAAGGCTGGGCACGTATTTGCCGTTCGTCCAGGCGCCGCCCCGTGGGTCGAAAACAGCCTTCAGCTCCTCGACAACGAAGGAAACATCTCCGCCGCGGCGGAAGATTGCGCTGATCATGCGTGTAAGCGCCACCGTCCAGGCGTAATGCTCCAGGTTCTTGGAATTGATGAAGATTTCGAACGGACGGCGCTGACCGCGGTCGAAGGTGTCGTTGATCGTCACGTACATCGCGTGATCGGACCCCGGCCATTTGAGCTTGTATGTGAAGCCGGCGAGCACCGTATCGCGAGCTCGGGGCACTTGATCGGCGGACGCGAGCGGGAGCGCTGGCTGCGAGACCTGTCCGGCGGGAGCAGGTAGCGATGCGGGCGAGAGAACAGCGCCCGTGACCGCATTCGGCCTGTAGGCTGTGCAGCCTTTGAGCCCGAGCCGGTAAGCATCGAGATAGAGCGTCTCGAAATCTTCAAAGGTCATCGACTCTGGGCAGTTGACCGTTTTCGAAATCGAGGCGTCCACGTGCCGTTGAAGCGCCGCCTGCATCAGCAGGTGCTGTTGCGGGGTAAGATCATGCGCCGTTACGAAGGCGTCGGGAAGAGGGGCATCGCCGTGCGTATCGCGAAACAGCCGCGCCGCGTAATCCCGGATGGTTTCCTGCCGTTCGGAGCCGTCCGGTGAGAGAAGGCGGCGGCGATATTCGAAATCGAAGACGGGCTCGATACCGCTGGAAACATTTCCGGCGAGCAGCGAGATCGTTCCCGTCGGCGCAATGGAGGTCAGCACTCCGTTCCGCATGCCATTTTCTCTGATTGTCTTTTGAAGCGAAGCCGGTAGCGATGCAGGAAAGGGCCGCCGCAGGAACTCGCCGGCATCGAAGAGGGGAAATGCTCCCTTCTCCCTGGACAGTTCAGCGCTTGCCGCATAGGCGGCGTGGCTGATCCGGGCCATCCAGGACGCAGCAAGATCCCGTCCCTTGTCTGAGCCGTAATGCGCGCCGCATTGTATCAGAGCGTCGGCAAGCCCGGTGACGCCCAACCCGATGCGCCGCTTGGCTTTCGCCTCTTTCTCCTGCTGAACCAGAGGATAGCGGGATACATCGATGATATTGTCGAGCAGCCGGACCGCCACCCGCGCCAGGTCTTCCAATCTCTTCTGATTCAAGCCTGCCCTGGCGGTGAACGGCTCCTCGATAAGCGCCGCCAGATTGATGGAGCCCAGAAGACAGGCGCCATAAGGCGGCAGGGGCTGTTCCCCGCAAGGATTCGTGGCGCTGATTTTTTCGCAATAGCTGAGGTTGTTCAACGCGTTCACACGGTCGATGAAAATCACGCCCGGTTCGGCGTAATCGTAGGCGCTGCGCATGATTTTCCGCCAAAGCCCGTGCGCGCTCACCGTGCGGTAAACCTCGCCGCCAAACACAAGCGGCCATGAACTGTCGGCTTTTACCGCTTCCATGAAGGCGTCCGTGACAAGCACCGAGAGGTTGAAGTTGCGGAGCTTTGCCGGGTCGCCTTTCGCTTCGATGAAAGCCTCGATATCGGGGTGATCGCAGCGCATTGTCCCCATCATCGCGCCGCGCCGGGCGCCCGCCGACATGATCGTCTTGCACATCGCGTCCCAGACATCCATGAAGCTGACTGGGCCGGATGCATCCGCGCCGACGCCGCGCACATGCGCGCCCTTCGGCCTGAGCGTCGAGAAGTCATGACCGATGCCGCCGCCCTGTTGCAATGTGAGGGCGGCTTCCCTGACGTTGGCGAAGATCGAGCCCATGTCATCGCCGATCTCCCCCATCACAAAACAATTGAAGAGTGTCACGTCGCGGCCAGTACCCGCCCCCGACAGGATTCGCCCTGCCGGAATGAATGCGAAGTCTGTCAGGGCGTCGAAAAAGCGCCTTTCCCAGGCTTTACGGGACCGCTCCGGCTCGACAGAGGCAGCGGCGCGTGCAACCCGCGCCCATGTTTCCTCGATGGACTCCTCGGCATGCCCGCCCGGCGGCGTGAAGCGGTATTTCGCGTCCCAGATTTGCTGGGAAATCGGGATCAGCATCGGTGACTTATCCAAAACTCGCACGGCATTCCCATTTTAGACACCAAATGTTCACTTTTTGTGCTGAACGTCAAGCGGGGGGCTGTGGATAACTTTTAACAGTTCTCCTAAGATATGAAACATGATGCCGGATGACAGAGCGCGAAACAAAAGCGCTAGATTTTCTCGGGCTCGGCCTCGGCCTCCGCCAATGCGCCGCCGAGGAAATTGAGGGGCGGCTGCAGCCCGTGTTCTTCGAGTTCATTCCGAGCCTCCAGGCAAAGCTCGTTCGAGGCCTGCTCGATCGCCAATTCCAGCTTCTCCATAAACTCCTGTCGGGGAAGGCCTGGCGGGATCGGGTCCAGAAATTCGACAAGGATGGTCCCGGGATAGCGCAGGAAGGAGCGCCGCGGCCAGAACATGCCAGAGTTCAGCGCGAGCGGGCAAACGGGCACTTTCAGATCCTGATAAAGGAAAATAATCCCCGGCTTGTAATCGGGGGAGCCTCCCGGGGTTGTCCGAGTGCCCTCAGGAAAGATAACGATCTCCCTGTTCTGCGCCGCCCTGGACCGCGCCTCGCGTACCATCTGACGCAGAGCCGCAGGACCAAGCTCTCGCTGGATCGGGATCAACTCGAATTTGCGGCAGAACCTTCCGTAGATCGGCACGGAGAGAAGCTCGGCCTTCATGACCAGCGCCGGATCGTGCATCAGCGAGATGATCGCGAAGGTGTCCCACGCCGCCTGGTGCTTCGCCGCCACGATGACAGGGCCGGGGAGGAGCTTCTCGTGCCCGCGGACTTCCATTTTCGTGCCGCAGATCACGCGGAGAAGCCAGACCGTCACATCGCCGTGGAACGCGAGCGCTGCCATGGCCCAGCTCCGCGGAGCAAGCAAAAGCCAGCTTCCCAAAACGAGAAAAAGCACCCAGTTGATGTAGAGAACGGGATAAAACAGCAGCGATCTCAAATAGAGCGCAATTTTAGTTGACGCGCGCATTGATCAACGGAGTGACGAGTTCGCCCTTTGCGGAAGGCCCCAACACGGAATTGGCGCCGTAACGGGCGAGAGCGGTTATAAATTTCACATATTCCTTGCCGAGAACCCACGCGGTGCGGGGAGCGCTCCACCACTGTTCCTCAAGGCGAGGAGATTTAACCGGGTATGGGAAAAGCTCAACATCCGGCATCGACTGCCGCAGCTCAATCAGGGTACGCGGCATGTGGTAGGTCGAAGTCACCACGATCAGCGAGCGAAAGCCTTTTTGCCTGACCCAGGCCGTCGTCTGGAAGGCATTGTCCTCGGTGTTGAGCGCGCGCTTGTCGAGGTCAACGCAGCAGCGGAACAGCAGGGCCTCTTTCCCGGTCGCGGCGTTTAAGGAAATGATCTGGGGCGCACCCGTGCTCTTGTTGACACCGGAAATAAGCAATCGCCGCGCCTTGCCTTCGGCCAGAAGCCGCACAGCCTCAGAGATTCGATCCTCGTCGCCGGTCAGCGCCACGATGCCGTCTGCCAGCCCGGAGATCCCGGATGGCATGACGCTGATGGAGTAAGCGAAAACAAAAAAGCCCGCGGCGAGGGCAAGACCGAAAATCACGGTCACACGCAAAGCGTGCAGGAGCATCCCTCTCATGCTGAATGCCTTCAAAAGGCTTTTCTTTTCAGGCGCGGTGCTCATCCCTTGAGCATTATACCGCTAAGGCCACGAGCTTGCATATCTTTTTTCATTCTGCGAGCCATAAAGAGGGCCTGTGGGTAACTAGGAATTCTGCTGATTCAAAATGCGGCGCACCCCGTAACGGGACGTCATTTTGCAAATTCCCGCCACTGCAACAACAACGAAGAGTAGAACGACATATCCTCCCAGGTCGAGGGTGCCGGCACCGACGAAGCGGCGGATTTCCGCCTCGGAAGTGACGGAACTACTTACGCCCTCAGTGAGATACGGCAAACAAAGAAACACGAAAGCGGCGAGGCCAACCCCGAGAATCCCGGCCTTGATGCCGACTTTCAGAAAATGCGCCTCGAATTGCCGGGCGATGAACTTCTCCTCGGCGCCGACGAAATTAAGCACCGAAACGATCTCCCGGTTGGATGCCAGCGCGCTTGTCGCCGCCGCGATGATCACAGCGGCCGTGGCAGTCGCCATAAGGAATAGCATTCCGAAGCCGGCAAGTTCGAGAAGTCTCGTAAGACGGCGTATTTCATGGCGCCAATGTCCATGGTCGTCGAGCAAGGCGCCAGGGAATTTCGCCTCCAGAACTTTCTTGAGCGTGGAAATGTCGGGCGGATTATCCCGCTCGATCTCCACCGCAATGAGCCTCGGGATTGCGAAAGTCTTCAACACGTCGGACTTTCCGATCCAGGGCTCTACGAGCTTCAGCGATTGCTCGCGCGTGAAAGGCGTTACGCGCCTGATCCCATTCTGATCGGAGAGAAAGCGTGTGATCTCCCCGGCCCTGTCGTCGCCCCGGTCTCCAGGACGCTGCAGAACCTGGACAGTGATCTCCGTCGCGATATTGTTCGTCCAAACATTTGCCGCGTTGAAAACAACATACACGCTGCCCGCCGTAACAGCCGACAGGAATGCCATGATGGCGATCACGAGGGTCAGGGACTGACCTGTCACGGAGCCGGGGGGCACGATAGGGGCATTCGCCCGCGCAAATTTAACCGTTGGCTGCGGCCGCGCCTTGAATGGAACCGGAAGCGTCGTTTCTACGGTGCTCATAATGGGCAATTCACTCGTGAAGCTCCAGACGTCCATTCTCCAGCTGCATTCGGGAAGCCGGGAATTGCGTCATGAGTTGAAAATCGTGGGTTGCGATGATGATGGAGGTGCCAAGCCTGTTCAGCTCGATGAAAAGCCGCAGCAGGCGGCGCCCCATCTGTGGATCGACGTTACCGGTCGGCTCGTCGGCGAGAAGCAGCTCCGGCTTGGCGATTACGGCGCGGGCAATCGCGGCGCGCTGCTTTTCCCCGCCAGAAAGCACTGCGGGAAAAGCGTGCATCCGGTCGCCAAGCCCCACCCACTTCAGAAGTTCCGTGACATCCTCCTGGTAATCGGTCTGATGCCGCCCCATGACGCGGAGAGGAAGAGCAACATTCTCCCAGGTGGTGAGGTGGTCGAGGAGCCGGAAATCCTGGAAAACAATTCCGATGCGCCGCCTCAGGTCGGCGCGCTGGCCTGTCGTATTCTTGGCAATATTTCGTCCGAAAAGGTATACAAGCCCACGCGTGGGACGCAACGACATATTGAGGAGACGAAGAAGCGTGGTTTTGCCAGCGCCGGACGCTCCCGTTAGGAAGTGAAACGATCCCGGCTGCAAATGGAAGTTGATATCGCGCAAAACCTCTTGCCCAACTCCGTAGCGGAGGCCGACATTCTCAAATCGAATAAGAGCATGACCCGATACCACAACCTCACCCTCGCCCCGTCTTATGATAAGCGTGTGCGAATTAGCAATCGATTTGGACAAAGGCGAGACGGCGGTAGCGAAAAACGGCGAATAGAGCTTGTCGAATGATTATTGAATGCCCTGCTTGCACAACCCGCTACGACATCAAGGCAGAACTTCCGCCGAACGGCCGGACGGTCCGTTGCGCAAAATGCGGGACTGTCTGGCGCGCGATGCCGGATATCGGCGGGGAAGAGGTTGAGGCTGACGTGTCAGCCGCGCTGGATCAATCTGCAGGAACTGAAGAAACAAGAGACGAGGGGCCTCAAGAGGAAACAGCCCACGAACGCTTTACGGCTGCAGGCTATGGTGACGACGGCGAATGGCCAACAGAAGAACGCGCCGCTGCCCCTCACGAAGAAGCCGTTGCCGAGGAGGCAATGAGTTTCAAGGACGAGGCGGATGTCGACACCGGGAAGATCCGGTGGTTCAGCAGTTTCCGGCGAAGGAAGAAAGCGCAGCAAAAAGGCGAAGCCGAGGAGGCTGCGGCTGACGGTCTGGCACACGCATCCGCCGAGCCAATTCCGTTCCCGCGCTCTAATTTCTCCGTATCGCAAGAGACGACAGAAGTCAGAGAGGAGCAACGCACGCTTGACGCCGCGCGGCAGGCTGTTCGAAGCGTCTTTTCCGGCCTGGGCCGTGGCCGGCCCTTTGTGACGACAGCCGTTTCCGAAGATGCACAGGACGGTGCCGGGCCGGGGACGACCGAAAGTCAGCTGGAAAGTGGCTGGCGGGAGCCGGCTAAAACATCGGATGACCTCGAAAGATCATACGGCGAAGCCGATGATGAAGGTCTCTCTGATGCCATGCATGGACTGAATGGCCATGGCGGGACGGATGCCGCAACAGAAGTGGATGAGATAGACCGGGACGCCGCTCTTCGCGAAGCGATGAGGGCGCACTTTCAGTCCTCTCCCAGGCAAACCCATTTTCCGCCTTCGCCGCCGGCTCAAGGGTTTGGCCAAAAACTCGAAACTCATCTCAAATCGCCGGCAGCCGCCGTGGGGCAGGGAAGGTCAAGGCCAAGCGGCATAGCAGGTCTGTGGGGGAAAGCGCCTCAGGGCGTCGACGAGGAAATGGAGCCAGCGGTTGTCGAGGATCCCGCCGAAGGCAGGGACGATGACACCGCTTTCGATCGGCGCCTCTATCGTGAAATCGAAGAAACGCAGGAAAAGTCGGGCGCCCCGCGAAGCGGACGCCGGGGAGGCTTGGCGCTCGCCGCGGCATGGGGGCTTTTTGTCTGCGTTGCGAGCGGGCTAATCGTAGGCTTTTTCGCTTTCCGGGACATCCTTGCAGACGCCGCTCCTGGACTGGCTCCCCTTTATCGCACTTTGGGAATGCCAGTTACGGTTCAGCCGCTGGTTTTTAAATCGGTTCAGTATGAGTGGTCGGTTTCAGACAACAAGCCCGTTCTTACTGTAACCGGCAGCATCTTCAACCGGGCGCGCCGCAAGGTCAGGGTGCCGGATTTCTTCATAACAATCAGGGATCAGGATTCAGCGCTGGACCGGGAATATTCGGCCAACCTGAGCATTACAAAAATAAGATCGAAATCAGCGGTCGGACTTTGATATTGAATTGGTGTCGCCGAACCCGACGATCACGTCGGTGGAACTCGAGCTTCGTAACGTCCGCTAGCCTCGGCAATGAGCGCATCGCTGTTAGAAAGATACCGCCGCTTGCTGGCGGAGGGTAAGATCACGTCCGACAGCGCCCAGGCGCTTGCGGTCGAGAAACTGCAAATGCTGACGAACCGGCTGGCTCATTATACCCCCCCGGCGCGGACCGATTTTTTCTCATTTTTTACGCGCAAGCGCGGCGAAGTGCCGAAGGGCCTCTATATCTTCGGTCCCGTGGGACGCGGAAAAACCATGCTGATGGATCTTTTCTTTCAGGAGGCGCCAGTCCAGCAGAAACGCCGCACCCATTTTCACGAGTTCATGGCCGATGTTCACGCCCGGCTTAAAGTCGCACGCCAAGAGGCCAGGGATGATCCCATCGTCGCCGTTGGAATGAGCATCGCGGCGGAGGCGCGCCTGCTTTGCCTGGATGAACTCTTCGTGACCGACGTTGCGGACGCAACAATCCTGAACCGTCTTTTCGGCGCTCTTATCGAAGCTGGTACGGTCGTGGTCATTACCTCGAACTCGAAACCGAGCGACCTCTACAAAGGCGGGCAGAACCGCGATCAGTTCCTGCCTTTCATCGATCTCGTCGAGCAGAATGTGGAGCTTTTTCAGCTGGAAGCGACCAAAGATTATCGCCTCCAACAGCTTTCACAAAGCACGCTTTATTTCACGCCCGACGATGACGCGGCAAGAGACGCCATGCATGAACTTTGGCGGAAGCTGACCTTTGGCGAGCCATGCGCCAGCGAAACGATCCTGGTGCTCGGTCACAAGCTGCATGTGCCTTGCGCCTGTCTCGGGGTCGCGCGCTTTTCATTCGCCGACCTCTTCGAGAAGCCCTTGGGCACGCAGGATTACCTCGCCCTCGTGCGTCACTACCACACGATCTTCGTGGAAGGCATTCCGAAGATGGGGCGGCACGACCAGAACCCGGCGCGCCGCTTCCTGACCTTCATCGACACTCTTTACGATAACCGGATCGGCTTTGTGGCGTCCGCCGCGGTTGAACCCCGCGAGTTGTGCCAGGTTGGCGACGATGCCGAATATTTCGAACGAGCCGTCTCGCGGATTATGGAAATGCGTTCGCCGGAATACTTGGCGCAGACCCCAGGCGCGAGCGGTGCGCAGGGCTCAGCGCTTCCCGCTTCTTAGTTAGCCAGCGGCGCTGTGTGATCTGAAATGCCTCAGCATTGCTGTGTCATCGTTTCTGCTCCCGCTCTTTGATGCCCTTTCCGGCAGCATCACTTGAGAATTGCAACCGTAAGGCGACCCCGGTCCAACGTCGGAATGCAAATTCATCCACACCCGGCAGATTTCGCTTTTGTCAGAAACGGGCAAAATGTATCTCTGCGACAAGATCAAATATCGGATTGGAGAGGCTGGCTGTCAGTGCGGAGAAATCGTTCGCGTAATCGGCTGAACTGACCGACTGAGGCAATCGCGAATGCAGAGGTATTTTAACGGCAGCCGCAATGACGCGGATACTTTCGAATCACTGCTGGATTGCATTTACGCCTCGGGCGAAGATCATCGGCAATGGCAAACCGTCATTGCTGGACTTACCGATTATCTTGGTGGGGTCGGAGGCGCGCTGCATGCCGGCAGGCTGGATGGAACCGAATTTTCTTTCGGAACCTCCTATCGCCTTGATCCCGGGGGGTTGGCCGTCTACGCCGACTACTACTATTCTGTAAATCCTTTGACCGCTGCCTTGTCCCGTGTCCCGCAAGGCTGGGTTGCGCCAGACCACCACTTGGTGGCGCGACGCGATATGGAGCGCTCAGAAATTCACGATTACACGCGCCGCTACGATATTGCCGGGTCAATGTCGATCGTGCTGGCACGGGATAGCCATTATGATGCTTGCTTTGGCATCGTCCGCAACCTTCGCTCGGATGTCTTTTCCGACGAACAGGTTTCCTTCGTTCGCCGGCTCGCCCCACACATCCAGCGCGCGGTCGGCCTCAATCGTCGGCTGGCAGCAGCGCAGAGCGAGCGGACGAGCTTGGAAACCGCGCTTGGGTGCATGGAGACTGCCGTTTTCGTTCTCGATAGAGCTGGCGTCATCCACTATTGCAACGCCGCCGGCGAGAACTCTTATCGAAAAGGGCGACGGGCTGAATGTATGCCAGGGCCGCCTTTGCGTCGAAAACTCCAGCGATCAAAATTCTCTTGTTCGGCTTGTGCGAGCGGCGCTCGCGGAAAAGGGAGCGCGCGGCGGATCGGTGTCTCTTACGCGACAACACTCGACGCGCCCTTTGCTCGTCAAGGTCATGCCGATCGCCCATAAAAATGATTTTTGGCTGAACAGTTCGGAAGCCCGGGCAATCCTGTTCATCTCCGACCCGGATTCGCAGGCGGGAGAAGCCGTCGATGGGGCCATGAATGCCTATGGCTTGACGCCCTCGGAAAAGCGGCTGGTCCAGCAGCTCGTTTCGGGCCGCAGCCTCAAGGAGGCCGCGGATTCCCTCAAGATCACTCGGGCGACCTCAAGAAACAAACTCGCCCGTATCATGACGAAAACAGACACGCATCGTCAGAGCGAGTTGCTGCAGCTGATCCTTCGCAGTACGCCGGGTTACCGTTAGCTCCCGCAACTATGTTTATGTTCCCGGGCGAAAGTCATCCCGAACGCGCCACTCAACGAAAGGCTGAGAAAGATATTTGCGCCAGATCAAACGCCTAGCTGCAAGTAATCACTAACCTGCCAAGCTGGAGGAAAGGAAGGCAACAATCGCCCTTCGCGTGGGCGCTGTCCGACCGGATTTGGGGCCAGCGAATAATCAGGCAAATTGTAGATACTTGCCTTTCAACCAAAACAAAGTGAAGGAGGCAAACAAAAATGGCTAGCGTTAGCGCTGCTGATACGAGGGTGTCCGTATACGGACTCTCAGCGGAAAGCGGCAGATGGGTATTCGTCCTCGGGGGCATGCTCATGAACCTGTGCCTCGGCACGGTCTATGCCTGGAGCATGTTTACAAAACCGCTGCAAGCGCACTTTTCCACCCCTGACGTGAAAATCACGGCTACCGAGACACTGTTGCCGTTCATGATATTTCTGGCAGTCTTCACCGTTTTGATGCCAATCAGCGGGCGGGTGCTGCAACGGGGGGTAAGTCCCAGGTTACTCAGCATCATCGGCAGCCTGCTTGTGGGTGCGGGCTGGATACTGTCGGGATTTATGCCGAATATAGGCTGGATGTACGTAACTTACGGTGTGATCGCCGGTGCAGGCGTGGGCATCGTTTACGGTATTCCGATTGCAGTCGTGACGAGATGGTTCCCGGATAAAAAAGGCCTCGCTGTCGGCGCTACGGTTCTCGGGTTTGGAGCATCGGCGGTCGTCACCGCTCCTCTGGCGAAGAGTTTGATTGCGTCTCAAGGAGTTATGCAAGCCTTCAGTTCCCTGGGATACTTCTTCGTCGCAGCACTGGTATTGCTGTCGCTGTTGCTGAAGTTTCCGCCTGCTGGCTGGAAGCCTGCCGGCTGGCAGCCCGCTGCCGGCAAGGGCGCTGCCGTCGACTATACCCCTGGCGAGATGCTCGGAACGTTGTCCGCCTGGGGCTTGTGGCTTTGCTTTATCATCGGCTCCCTGGCCGGATTGATGGCCATCGGCATCGCCAGCGGCGTCGGGCAGGAAATCATCAAGGTGGATGCCGCAACGGCGGCAAGCCTGGTTGCATTCTTTGCCCTGTTTAATGGCGGTGGCCGGCCCGTCTTCGGATTTTTGACGGACGCGATGGGCCCTGGGAAAGCAGCGGCACTGTCCGCTGCCCTGGTGCTGTTGGCTTCTGTGTTGATGGTGCTCTTTGCCGGCGAAGGCACACTGATCCTGTTCATGTTTTGCTTCGCCTGCCTTTGGGCGGCCTTGGGATCCTGGCTGGCCATCGCGCCGACTGCTACCGCGACCTTCTTCGGCATCAAGAACTCTGCCGCAAATTATGGCGTGATCTTCTCAGCCTATGGAATCGGCGCCATAGCGGCTGGCTTCATAGCAGGTCAGGCGAAGGACGTGTTCGGCAGCTATATCTATGCCTTCTACGTCACCGGCGGGCTGGCCGCGCTTGGCATCATCATCGCCTTGACCCTGGTAAGGTCGCCTAAGAAAACGTACGCTTAGGACGGTAGAAATCCCGGAGGATGATTAGATCATCCTTTGGGACATGAGAATGCGAAACGTTTTTAATTAGCGCGTCGGGCCTTTTGCCGGCGCGATTCGATTTTCAGAGATGAGCGTCGACGCGTTACGGCGTCGGCCGCAGCAAAACGTGGCGCTTCTTGCCCAGCGAAAGCTTGATGACGCCATCCGCGTTCAAGTCCTTGAGCGTCAGCACTGCGCGCTCATCGGTGGCCACGATGTCGTTGACACGGACTGCGCCGCCCTTGATCTGCCGGCGGGCCTCGCTCGTCGAGGCAACCAGGCCCGCCGCTGTGTTGGCGGTCAGAAGGCCTATCCCCGCCTCCAATTCCTGCCTTGAAATCTCGACCGTCGGCAGCCCTTCCGCCGCCGCGCCTTCCTCGAAAGCCCGGCGCGCGGTTTCCCCAGCCGCATCCGCCGCCTCGCGGCCATGCAGGAGCGCCGTCGCTTCCGTCGCCAGCACCTTCTTGGCCTCGTTGATCTCGGAGCCGGACAGCGCCTCAAGCCGCGCGATCTCATCCAAGGGCAACTCGGTGAACAGGCGCAGGAAACGGCCCACGTCGCCATCCTCGGTGTTGCGCCAGAACTGCCAATAGTCATAGGGGCTAAGCATATCGGCGTTCAGCCAGACCGCGCCCTTGACCGTCTTGCCCATCTTCGCGCCGGAGGACGTGGTGAGCAGCGGCGTCGTCAGCGCGAATAATTCGCGGCCCTCGACACGGCGGGCAAGCTCGATGCCGTTCACGATGTTGCCCCACTGATCCGAGCCGCCCATCTGAAGCACGCAGTTGTGGCGGCGGCCAAGCTCGAGGAAGTCGTAGGCCTGGAGCAGCATGTAGTTGAATTCGAGGAAGGTCAGCGGCTGCTCGCGCTCAAGCCTGAGCTTCACGGAGTCGAAGGTGAGCATCCGGTTGATTGTAAAGTGGCGGCCATATTCACGCAGAAAATCGATGTAGTGGAGGTCCTTGAGCCACTCGTTGTTATCGACGAGGAAAGCATCCGTCTTGCCCTCCCCGAAAGTCAGGAATTTCGAGAAAGTATCCCGGATCCGCGCCTTGTTCGCGTCGATTTCGGCTTCGGTCAGAAGCTTGCGGCTTTCATCCTTGCCGGATGGATCGCCGACCTTTGTCGTGCCGCCGCCAATGAGCGCGATCGGCCGGTGTCCGCAGCGTTGCAACACGCGAAGCATCATGATGCCGATAAGATTGCCGACATGCAGGCTTGGCGCGGTACAGTCGAAGCCGATATAGGC
This sequence comes from uncultured Alphaproteobacteria bacterium, assembly GCA_963817495.1. Lineage (GTDB taxonomy): Bacteria > Pseudomonadota > Alphaproteobacteria > Rhizobiales > Rhodomicrobiaceae > Rhodomicrobium. The sequence continues at coordinate 93,378 of CAWFOS010000008.1, forward strand.
AGTGATCGGACCTTTTGCGGAAAGCGCGCGCAAGCCTTCCTCATCGGAAACCTGATGGATGTAACCGCGCTCTCTTAAAACTTGAACGAAATCCAATAAATCTCCGGATGCGGCCGGCATGATGTCCTCCTTCGCTCCCACGCTCCTCGACAGTTAGGCTGGTAGCGTGTAGCAGAAACGGCACCATGTAAGGCATTCGTATTTTGCGTCAAGCGAGGGGTGATGAAGGCGATCGGGCTTATGAGCGGCACCTCCATGGACGGTGTCGATGTGGCGCTGATCGAGACGGACGGTGAGGCGATCCATTCGCTTGGACCGGCGGCCGGGTTCGCGTATACCGCGATTGAGCGGCAGTTGTTGCGCGAGGCCATGGACTGGGCGCGCGGCATCGTCAATCGCGCTGATCGGAGCGGTGTCCTCTCAATCGCTGAGACCATGCTGACCGCCAAGCACGCCGAGAGCGTGAAAACATTCGCGGCGGATAATGGCATTGACCTTGCGGGCGTGGATGTCGTCGGCTTTCACGGCCAGACCGTTCTGCACAAGCCCACGCGGGGATTGACCGTGCAGCTTGGAGATGGGGCGGCTCTTAGCAAGGCGCTTGGCGTTCCGGTCGTTTACGATTTCAGGGCCGCGGATATGAAAAAGGGGGGCCAGGGCGCGCCACTCGTTCCCATCTTCCATCGCGCCCTGGCCTCCCGCGAAAGGCTCGAAATGCCCGCCGCCTTCGTGAACATCGGCGGCATCGCAAATGTGACCTATGTGCCGGATGGACCGGCCGAAAGGCTGATTGCGTTCGATGCGGGCGCTGGGAATTGTCTGCTCGACGACTGGGCCATGAAGCACATCGGAGAGCCTCTGGACCGGGACTCGCGCTTGGCGTTGGCCGGGACTGCAAACCGGCAAGCGCTTGCCGCGCTCCTGTCGCATCCCTTTTTTTGCGCGCCGCCGCCGAAATCGCTGGATCGGGGCGCCTTTCCTTTGGCCGCGCTCGCCAATCTGAGCGGCCCCGACGGCGCGGCCACGCTCACGGCCTTTACCGTTGCAGGCATAGCCGCCGCCGCGCGCCTTTTCCCCGCCAAACCAGGAACCTGGATTATCGCAGGCGGGGGCGCCCACAACCCTCACATGATGGAGGGGCTGCGACGCGTGCTCGGCCCCGACATGATGACGGCCGAGATGGCTGGCTTCAGCTCCGATTTCATGGAAGCGCAGGCTTTCGCGTATCTCGCCGTGCGACGGTTGCGCAATCTGCCCGCGACCTTTCCCGGAACGACGGGCGCGGCAGACCCGGTCGTGGGAGGCATTGTGACCGGATAGGCGCCGCCCCCGTTTCGCTTTTCGCACCGCCGCAACATCCGATGCATGACACTTTTATGACGTTTTTGCGCTTGACATTTCTCAAGCTTGGCAGTCCGATTGCGTTTTTAGGACACGACAGTTACTTGCTCAAGGAGCTGATTTCGATGACTGCTTCACTTGCGGATCAAAGGGCGAATTTAGAACGGCGCCAGTCGATTGTCGAAGAACATCGTCTCCTTGCAGAGCACATCGATAATGCATCCAAGCAAGTCGAGCTCTTCTTTTCCGCACCTGCCAATCAAAGCCGTTCAGACGTAAAACAGGTCGTCGTTCTTCTCGAAGAACTGTTGGAAATAGCCAGGTCACATTTCCAGCATGAAGAGGCGCTGATGGCCTCGCACGAATTTCCAGGACTGATTTTTCATAAGCGCGACCATGATTATTTAATTCAGAGCCTTAAGAATTTCACGTCTGCACTCAGTCACGGCACTGTCCCGTTCTCAGCCGACATGGGCGTGAACCTTCGCAGCTGGCTGACCTACCACATAAAGAAATATGACGACGTCTATGCCGGTTGTGCCAAATCCGCGAGGCGGGACTCCCAAGACTGAAGATGCGACCCAGCAGCTTCAGATCATGGATTGGCTTAGCTAGCAGGCCTGAATTATTTTAAATGCATTGCGGGCGGGAGGAGCACTGTGGTCCCACCATGCTCTTGCGGTGAAAACCGGTCATTTGGGCGGAAGGGCGGAGCGTTCGAACTCGCTTAAGCGATAAGGCGAACTCGCTTGTCTCCCGCTGGAATTCGCTTAATTATGCGGGCTTCGGAGAACGCTCATGAAACATCAACCAACAAAAGGCCCCACACAAAGACAGCTTCGCGCCGGCGAAGTGCTCCGGCATGCCCTGGCGGAAATTTTGCAGACCGAGGACGTCCAGGACAGCGAGCTCACGGGCGAATTCATCACCGTGGCCGAGGTGCGGGTGAGCACCGACCTGAAGCACGCGGTCGTCTTTACAAGCGCGCTCAGCGGGAAGGACAGCGACGTGATCGCCGAGGCTCTTAACCGCCATAATCGATTTTTGCGCGGAGAGCTTGCGCGCCGCGTCGAGTTGAAATATGTGCCCGATCTTGTATTCAAGGGCGATCACGTGCTCGATGAAGCCGGCCGTATCGAAGAGCTTTTGCGCTCTCCCGAGGTCGCCCGCGATTTGGAATAGCAAACTTAAAGCGAAACACCATGGCGCGCCGCAGAGGCAACGACATCAATGGCTGGCTTATTCTCGATAAGCCGCAAGGGCTGACCTCGAACCAGGCGCTCAGCCGCCTGAAGCGCTTGTTTAATCCGAAGAAGGTCGGGCACGCGGGCACCCTCGATCCGCTGGCGACGGGCGTGCTGCCGATCGCGTTCGGAGAGGCCACGAAAACGGTCGCCCATGTGGTGGATTGCGAGAAGGCCTACGACTTCACCATCCGCTGGGGCATCGAAACCGATACCGACGACGCGGAAGGCCAGCCGGTGCGGACAAGCGATGCGAGGCCGAGCCGCGAGGCCATCGAGGCTGCGCTGCCAGCCTTCATCGGCGATATCATGCAGGTTCCGCCCTGCTACTCCGCAATCAAGATCGAGGGCGAGCGCGCCTACGATCTTGCACGCGATGGCGAGATGGTTGAACTGCAGCCGAGGCAAGTCTCGGTCTACGAGCTTGATATCGAGGGGGCGATTTCGCCGGAGCTGACACGCCTCATCTGCGCCTGCGGAAAAGGCACCTACGTCCGCTCTATCGCCCGCGATCTGGGCCGTATGCTTGGCTGCTATGGCCACATCGCGGCGCTCAGGCGAACATCCGTTGGACCATTCGATGAAGAAAACGCGATTTCCCTGGAAAAGCTGGAACACATAAGCAATAGTGACGGCGGCTTCGATGCTCTTATGAGCACGATAATCCCTGTTGAGACGGCGCTGGACGGCATCCCGGCGCTCGCCATAAGCGGGGACGATGCGGCTAGGCTGAAGCGGGGGCAATCCATCCTCATCCGGGGCGGGAATGCGCCAATCCTGAAAGGCCCGATCTATGCGACCTCTCGCGGGGTCCTCGTCGCCATTGGCGAAGTGGAGCGCGGCGAGATGCATCCGATCCGGGTTTTCAACATCCCCGCCTGAAGCCGGATTATCACAAAGCGGACGGAGATAACCGATGTCGATTACCGCTGAGCGCAAGACTGCGCTTATTTCAGAATATGCAACGAAGCAAGGCGACACCGGCTCGCCTGAAGTTCAGGTGGCTGTTCTCACGGAACAAATCGCCAACCTAACGGAACATTTCAAGACGCATAAAAAAGACAACCACTCCCGCCGCGGGCTCCTCAAGCTCGTCAGCCAGCGCCGCCGCCTGCTCGACTATGTGAAGAGCAAGGACGAAGGCCGCTATCGCGATCTCATCGGCAGGCTCGGCATCCGCCGCTAGATTCATCGACTTCATGGTTCGAGGCAGCCTTCGGCCTCCTCACCATGAGGCACCCTCATCCTGAGCCTGTCGAAGGATGAGGACGCCTAGCCCGTCGAAGGTTGTAGATAAGAATCTCGGCAAAGCGCGCGTGCCGAAGCGCGAATCCCTTGAAGAGCCGTATGCACCAAGCTAAAGAGTCGGCATCGAGCTTGCGGGGAGGCAAAGCCAATGCATGCACTTCTAGGATTCTTAGCCTGGGTGATTGACCTCTACATTTGGGTCGTCATCATCAGCGCGATCTTGAGCTGGCTGATCGCCTTCGACGTGGTGAACCGCCGGAACCGCGCCGTCTATACGATTGCAGATAGCCTTTACCGGCTGACCGAGCCCGCGCTCCGACCAATACGCAAGGCTTTGCCAGATCTCGGCGGTTTGGATATTTCACCTGTGTTACTTATCATCGGGCTCATCTTCGTAAAGAATGTCGTGATCGGAGACTGGCTTTGGAGATTGTTCTAATCCGGATCTTCCAAAGCATCAGGCTTTACGGGGCCTTCCCTTGAACTTCCCCGCCATGCGGAAAGCGGATGGCGTTGTGCTCTATGTTCGGCTGACACCGAAAAGCAGCACGGCGCGCATTGCTGGCATTGAAGATCATGGCGGAAAGCCGGTCCTGAAAGCCTACGTGACAACGCCGCCCGAAGATGGCAAAGCCAACACGGCGCTTCTCGCCCTGGTTGGGGACTGGCTTGGGGTTCCGAAGTCATCCGTGTCGATGGCTTCCGGCCAAAAATCGAGATTGAAATCGGTTGCGGTGGCAGGCGACCCCGATAAGCTGCTAAATCAAGTCTCCGCACTCCTCACCGGTCTCTCGCGAGAGGCGCCCAAGAAGAAAAGGTAAGCGATGGCCGAAGCACGGATCCTGAATGGCGTCGCCATGGCGAATGAAATCAAGGGCCAGGTGGCCGAACGCGCCGCAGCTTTCGCGGCAGCATCCGGCCGCCCGCCGGGACTCGCTGTCGTGCTTGCCGGCGAGAACCCGGCGAGCCAAGTCTATGTGAGAAGCAAGCTCAAGCTGGCGCGTGAACTCGGTTTCCACTCGGTCGAGCATCGCCCGCCCGCAGACATCAGCAAAGCCGGGCTTCTCGATCTGATCGCGTCGCTGAATGCGGACGACGCGGTCGACGGGATTCTCGTCCAGCTTCCATTGCCGGCGCATCTCAACGCGGACGATGCCATCGCAGCCATTGCGCCGGAAAAGGACGTGGACGGCTTTCATGTGGTGAATGCCGGGCGCCTCTTCATCGGCAAACCGGCTTTCGTGCCCTGCACGCCGCTCGGCTGCCTGCGGCTCATCAAGAGCGTCCGGGAGAATCTTGCCGGCCTCAACGCTGTCGTCGTGGGGCGATCCAACATCGTCGGCAAGCCGATGGCGCATCTTCTCCTGGCTGAGAACTGTACGGTGACGATCGCGCATTCGAAAACTCACGATCTTGGCGCGGTTGTCTCGCACGCAGACATCGTTGTTGCCGCCGTGGGCCGTCCAGGGATGATCCCTGGCATCTGGATCAAGCCGGGGGCCATCGTCGTCGATGTCGGGATCAACAGGGTTCCGGCGCTGGAAGGCAAGACTAAGCTCGTGGGCGATGTCGATTTCGAAAGCGCACGCCACGTCGCAAGCGCCATTACGCCGGTGCCGGGCGGCGTTGGGCCGATGACCGTCGCCTATCTCATGGCAAACACCTGCCGTGCCGCTTTCCTCCGCCACGGCTTGCCCTGGACCGAAGGCGTTTGATAACGCGAAACATTATCCCGAACTGCGCTCGCCGCATTTGGGACTCAAAACATAAGCCTTTCAATGTGTTACAATTCCAGGTAACGCCTTCGGCGTTTTCCGGGATGACGCGAAGCGGTTACTCCAGTCCGACGGCCTTGCGCACGCAGGTTTTGGCTTCGTCGAAAGCTTCACGGAAATCGGGCTTTGTCATAAGAGACGCCACGACCGCGGCGCCGATGAGCTTGCCGGCCTCTACATCGCTGCGGAAATGAGCGCCCGCGATCATGCGGCTGTGTGCGTAGTCGTTGATCCGGCGATAGATTTCCGCTCTTTTTTCTGGGAGCATTTCGACCAGCAGAAAGCCGATCACAGCGCCATAAGCGGCGTGTCCCGATGGGTAGGAGAAGCTGTCGTCGGGCCGTGCTAACTCCGCGGGATGCAGAGGGTTGCCAGGGGTCTTGAACGGCCGCGTCCGGCAGAACGTGTCCTTCGCCGCCTCGACGGCGGCCTTTTCCTCCTGGCGCGGCTTGGTGAAAAACTTTTCGCAGGGGCGAAGTTTCTCAGGCTCATAGGCGATGTTGGCTCCGTCAAGGAAACGGTCGACGCTGCGCTTAACGTCGCTGGCGACGCGATCCTCCTGCTCAGGCGTTCGCTCGCGCTCCAGGCTGGCGAGTTCGTCCATTTCGGCCTTCGCCTCTGGGCAAGTCTCGCAAGGCGGCGGCGGCAGCAGATTGACGATCGGCACGTCCGATTGCCCCTGGCATTCCCGAGCCTCAAGCCCTGGTGAATGAAAAGCCAGAAGAAACATCCCGGCAAAGATCGCCCGAGTCGTCGCCTGCCGCATCACGGAATCTCCTTTCGCCCACGCCCGAGACTTCTTTCTGCGCCCAAGCCTCCCGCAAAACCAGCATCAAGTGAAATAGGCGCGTCTTTAAGGTCACGCCCGGCCCGATTCCGGACCTTCTCCCCAAGGTTAGCGCAATCCTAGGTTGCGCTAGTTAACTGTTACATCTAAGCGTTGCCGGCAACATACTTGGTCTCGAATCGGGGAAAACCTCATGATTGTCATCGTCGACGAACGTGAAACCGTATTGAATGGATATACGGCATGGTTTTGCCGGGAAGGTGTTTCTGCAACAGGACTTGCGCCCCATGATTTCCGCCAGTGGGTGAATACTGCCCCCGAGCCGGACATCGATGCGGTGGAGGCGTTTCTGCTTGGCGATTTCCAGAATCGCGAGGAAGTGCCCATCAAAATCAAGTCGCGGTCGGCTGCCGCCGTCATCGCGATGAATGAAACGAAATCCCTGAGTGACACTCTTGACCTGTTTGCCGCTGGCGTCGATGACGTGGTCCGCAAGCCGATCCATGTTCGCGAAATTCTTGCACGCATCCGGGCGATCAGCCGGAGATCGCAGCAAGAGCAGCAGCCGCCGCTTGCCGGCAGGATAAGAGTGTTTTCCGATGGGCGCGATCCCGAGATTGACGGCGAGCCATTGCCGCTCCCAAGGCGCGAGCGCCGGATTCTCGAATATCTGATGTCCAACAAAGGCCGCCGCGTGACGAAGTCGCAAATCTTCAACTTCGTTTACGGCCTTTTCGATGATGGCATCGATGAGAATGTGATCGAGAGCCACATCAGCAAGCTGCGGAAGCGCCTACGCCAACGCCTTGGCACAGACCCGATCGATTCGCAGCGCTTCCTGGGCTACAGGCTGACACAGGACTGATCGGCAGAAGTGGATTTCGGCTGCTGAGCAGGTTGCCCTCATGAATGGCAGGCTGACCATGAGGTCGAACTCTTGCAGCCGTCGGCCACATCCTGCGCCTGTCAAAGGGGTGAGGCCGAGTTTCACCCGCCGTTCTCCGATGCCGGGCTATTTGTACGAAGCAGCCGATGTGCTTCTCACGCCGGTCACGAGATGGTTCGCCCTCAAAACGTGGGGCGTATGCGCACCGCAGGGCCCGCGTTGACGTCGCTCGCAAGCTTGCCGTCATTTGCATCGGATGTGGGCCGACCCAATTTCCGCCACCAAAGAATCCCTGCTGCGCCGCGTCAGCGCCTCCTTTCGGCTATTATGCAGCCAAACGTCCTACACAATTCTAAGTCATGTCCCGGGTTGAGGTAGAGTACGCAGTTTTTGCGACCTCATTGGAGGAATAATGTTTAGAAAACTCGCAGTAACATTCGCAGTGACACTTTTTACCATCAGTGCCGCTTATGCCGGAGAATGGGTCAGGCTGGGCGATCGCAATGTCGGTTTCATCAATGATCACGATACCATCCATGTCGGCCGGCACGACGGACAGTTCAAGCGGCTCAAACTGATCGTTCGCCGCAATGATATCAAGCTCAACAGCGTCAAAGTCTTATACGCCAATGGCGAGGTCGAGGACGTGCCCTTCGACCGTCCAATTCACGACGGTGGCGAAGCCGTGATCGATTTGCCGCATGGCTGGCATGAAGGTCGCTCCATTCAAGACGTCGAACTGCACTATCATTCCCGGCCTGATTTCCGCGGCGAAGCGATCGCTGAGCTCTGGGGCCAAGAGGACGAAGCGGCCCCAAGGCCAACTCCCGCCGCCTACGGGCACGACTGGATACGGTTGGGCGACCGCCATGTCGGTTTTGTCAACGATCACGATACAATCCATATCGGTCATCAGGATGGCAAGTTTACCCGGCTGAAGCTGATTGTGCGCGGCAACAACATCAGGCTCAATAGTGTCAAAGTCTACTTCGGCAACGGCGAGGTCGAAGACGTAGTCTTTGACCGTCATATTCACGACGGCGGGGAAGCCGTGATTGACCTGCCCCATGGTTGGCAAGAAGGCCGCTTCATTCGCGACGTCGAGTTGCATTATCATTCGCAGGTTGACTTCCGCGGTGAGGCCATAGCCGAGCTTTGGGGTCAGGAGGGCTAAGGCCGTCCAGAAACAAGGAATAGCGCTGGTGGCCGGTCCCACGGATTCGGCCACTCGGCCTGTGCCTCTTTTCCAATTGTTGCTCCGCCGCGTCCAACGTGCTTACACCTCGCTCGGACCCATCGGAGGGCACGCTTTTAACCCTGAGGCTCAGCCATAAGGCGACCGCCGAGCACCTTAACATGCCTCTATATGTATGGACTCCTTGCACTTGCCTCATCCATCATCTCGGGGGACGCAAAAAAGAGTACCGGCACCAAGCCGGTTTGGATCGTGCGCCAAAAGAGGAGCAGCAGCCATGTCCTCCCTGAAATCTATTTACTTCAGCTTCGAAGGCCGCATTGACCGGCGCACATGGTGGGTGGCCTTTGTGTTCATTCACTTGGGGATCGCAAGCTTCAATTACTTGCTCTCAAAGCTCATGGACGACGACGCGCCCTTCCTCGACGGCACCTGGTCAAACCTCGTCCGCATTCTTGGCGACCGTTCGGGGTGGATAACTGCGATGGTCTTTCTGGTTCCGATGATCGCGATCAACACGAAGCGCTTCCATGATCGGGGAATGTCGGGCTGGTGGTGGCTTGTCTTCATCATCCCCTTCCTCGTAGCGACAGGCATCTCGATCTCGCCGCTCGGCGGGGAAGATTACCCGTCGCCACTCGCGGGCTGGGCTCAGTTGATCTGCGGCATCACTGCAATGTGGATATTCATCACTCTCGGCTTCCTGCCGTCGAAAAAGACTACTTTCGGCTCCGTTGGGCAAGCGGTCCGCTCTTAAGCTTCTGCGGTAAAGTAGGAAAATTCCTGGCGGCGCCCGGCCCATGACCAAAAAACGACGCCGAGGTCTTGGCGCCCAATCTCATCATGCTCCGCCGCGAGGCGAACTCGTGAGCTGAAAAGGAGGGACTTGGGATGCCAACTCTTTTGGCTGTCGGCGCTGCAGTCCTGGACTGCGTTTACACTATGGATGAGCTTCCGGCCGCGGCAGAGAAATACAGGGCGAGGGGCCTCGCGCTGCGGGGAGGCGGAACGGCCGCAACGGCGGCGGTCGCTGCCCGCCGCTTAGGGCTGGAAGTGGCCTTGGCTGCCCGTGTCGGGGATGACCTCTTCGGCGCTGCTATTGTCGATGAGCTGGAAAGGGAGGGCGTCGATTGTTCGCTCGTCCGCAGGTGCCCCGGCCGGCAGTCCTCCGTCTCCGCCGTCATGGTCGACAGCGGCGGAGAGAGAATGATCGTCAATTTCAAGGATCCCGGCATCGACAGCGGCACAGACTGGCTTCCACAGAAGCTGCCTGACGAAATCGGCGGCGTCTTGGGCGATCATCACTGGCCCGTGGGGACGGAACACCTGTTTCGTCTCGCCCGCGAGGCCGGAATGCCTGCGATCCTCGACGCGGATCGTCAAACATCAATGCGCATCTTGGCCAGCGCAACCCATGTGGGGTTCTCGGCCCGCGGCCTTCGCGAACAGTCCGGCGTGGAGAACCTTCATGACGGATTGGCTTGGTGCCAAAGCCAGGTGCCGGGCTGGCTGGCGGTCACAGATGGGGAAAAGGGCGCGTGGTTTACCGAGAATGGCGGCTTGGCGCATGAGCCCGCATTGCAATTGGCTGCCGTCGATACGAACGGAGCGGGCGACGTCTGGCACGGAGCGCTGGCCGTTGCGCTCCTGGAAGGGCAAGAGGCGAGGGCTGCGGTTCGCTTTGCGAATGCCGCCGCCTCGATAAAGCGCTCCCGGTTTGGGGGGCGCTCTGCCATCCCCACCCGAAGCGAAGTTGTGGCATTCCTTTGAACCGCGATGCTGATCCGCGCCCGCGGTTGACCGCTGATTTAATCCAGGGGCCTATAAACTCCGGTCGCGGCGTCAAATGCTAATGTTGTGACTGGTTTGGACGACCTGCGGACCCGGCGATCCGTTCGCCGTAACGCTGCTTCTACGCGATCGGACTCACGGCGCACCCAGCGAAAAGCGTAATACAGAGAGATAGCGGCCCCGGCGGCGATGGCGATGACGTGCGGCATGACTGACAACCCTAAGCTTAACATGACACCCAACGCAGTACTTTCGGACTTAAAATCCGAAACGCGCCCATATAGCACGCTCTTCGAGAGCGGAGATGAGATCATCAGCAAAACCTCTGGCAAAGCTGATGCCAAACTCCGCGCCGGAAAACGAGTTACCCAACCCTGTTCTCCGGCGGAAGAAGCCTCGGTCTGTGGAGATGAGCTTGAGCCTCACCTTGTCCCCATAGAGCGCACGCATCTTCGTTCTCATATCCATAATGCCATCAATCAGGCCAAGCTCAAGAGCCTGGCGGCCGGACCAGAACTCCCCGGTGAACAAACTGTCACCTGCTGAGGCAATTCGGTCACCACGGCTCTCCTTCACAAGCGCGATGAAATCCTGATGGACGATTTCCTGAATGCGCTTAAGTCTCTTAACTTCCTCAGGTTTTTCTGGCCTGAAGGGATCGAGCTGAAACTTGTTCTCGCCCGCCGTGTATACCCGCCGCTCCACACCCAACTTGTGGATAAGATGCACGAAGCCGAAACCGGACGAAATAACGCCGATCGATCCGACCAGCGATGACCCATCGGCGTAGATTTCATCGGCGGCGCAAGCGAGCATATAGCCACCTGAAGCCGCGACGTCTTCGGCGAAAGCATAAACCTTCTTGTTCTTCTGCCGTGCTAACAGGCGAATGCGCTCATAAATGAGGCGGGATTGCACGGGCGAGCCGCCCGGCGAATTGATCTGAAGAACGACGGCAGGGGCATTTTTGGTATTGAAAGCGCGCTCGATGGCAGTTGCACAACCCGCAATCGTGAGCCCTGCCCTGAGCGGCGTTACTGCGCCGATCGCGCCATACAGGCGTAGAACTGGGATGACTTCGCCCCGGGAAAAGAGCCTGCTGGGACTGATCCTGTCCCAGAATGAGGTTGGGCCGATGTCCGGAAGACGCTCGCTATCAACTCGCATGAAAAACTCGCAAGACAGAGACAAAGAGCTGGAATGGTCAGCCCCACAACTTTCCTGGGAGATGTGTACTGGATCGCCGTTAACAAGCCATTCCCCGACTGTTCATTTACCGTGAGGCGTGGTGAAGAGAGCACATCCATTCCTCAGGATCGCTCTGGCGGCGGCAGTTGGCGTCCCTTTATCCTCGTGCAGAATGAAGCCTGGGGTGATCGAAACCGGTGCGCGGCTTCCCTTCGTGCCGCGCACGATAACGCGGATCGCAGGCGAGTCCGCCTTCGGGTAGAGCGGGGTGATCCGCAAATCACCGAAACGCCTCTCGAACGAGGCAAGCAGCTGCGGCAGGGCTTCCGCCGTATGGATCACCGTGCAGGAGCCCGATGGCCTAGCTGTGGCGGCGAGGAAGCGAAGCCAAACCTCGAGATCGCCTTCGGGCATAGCGCGCGCACGGGCATTGCCTCGATCGCTCGCGGGCCTCGAACGGCCATGCGTGAAGAATGGCGGGTTGGCGATGACGTGATCATAGGCGTCGCGCCAATCCCGGCCGCTTCAAGCTCCGCCCAGGATGCAGTAACATCGGCATTGATGCTTTCGAAGCGCCCGGACATGCCATTGGCCGCCGCGTTCTCACATGCGACAGCCGCCAGGGCGGAATCGATTTCCACGCCGGTAACTTTTATCTCCGGAACGCGGGCGAAAAGGCAAAGGGACGCGGCGCCCGCTCCGCATCCGGCTTCGAGCACATGGTCACCGGCTTCGGCCGGGCACGCTGCGGCGAGAAAAACCGCGTCCAATCCGGACCTGAACCCCTTCTCGGGCTGGCGCAGGCGCACGCGGCCCTCCAAAAAAGCGTCACACGTAAAGTTGAAATGACTGGCCATGGCCTAGCCGGGATATTAGAGTGGCCCAGTGCTATGCTGAAGCTTCGCATCGATCAGATGATCGCCGAGACCGGCGGCGGTGAGGATAGAGATGCTTTCATCCCAGTCCTCGGCATCAACAAGAACACGACGGGGAAAAGCGCCGATTGATCCTTCAACCGAGCTGACGTGAGCGTCGGCGATGAACACAGAGACACATGCATCGTTCAACAGGGAGTTGATATAACTCAGGAGCACAATATCAGTGGTGCGGAGCAACTCTTTCATTGAACAAGCCTTTTTCAGGTAGGGCAGCATCAGGGACATTAAGCCACGTGGCTAATTTATCAAAGCAGTGTTTCACTGGGTGGCTGTGGACGCGCTCCCAGTTCGTTTTTATGCCCAATCACCAAATTCGGAGGAGATCATGAGCTTGGCCGCTCAAGTTCAGGAGCGCGGCGATCCGGCTGCGGCGCTCGAGCCCTTGATGCGGCTTGTGAGCGATGAAATGGCCGAAGTGAACCAGATCATCCTTTCGCAGGCGCGTTCCGACGTCGCTCTTATTCCAGAGCTTGCCCAGCATCTGATCAACTCCGGCGGAAAACGGTTGCGCCCCATGCTGACGATCGGGGCAGCCAAGATGTGCGGCTACCATGGCGATGGCCACATCAAGCTGGCGGGTGCCGTGGAATTCATGCACACCGCGACGCTGCTTCACGACGATGTCGTGGATGAAAGCGACATGCGCCGCGGCAAGAAGAGCGCCCGCCTGTTGTGGGGCAACCAGGCCAGCGTGCTCGTGGGGGACTTCCTGCTGGGTCAGGCCTTCCGTATGATGGTCGATGTCGGCTCGCTGGGCGCTTTGAAGATTCTGTCGGAAGCCTCGGCAATCATCGCTGAAGGCGAGGTCATGCAACTCGCGGCGTCGAAAAATATGTCGACCACGGAGGAAGATTATCTCGCCGTGATCCAGGCTAAGACGGCGGCGCTTTTCTCGGCCGCCACCGAAATCGGCGCTGTGATCACGGGCCGCAGCGCGAGCGAGCAGGCGGCGCTTCGCCTTTATGGGACGAATATCGGCCTCGCCTTCCAGCTTATCGATGACGCCCTCGATTATTCCGGCGAAGCCGCAAGGCTTGGCAAGCGTGTCGGCGACGATTTCCGGGAAGGAAAGATCACCCTGCCGGTGCTGCTCTGCTATCGCAGAGGCAGCACTGAGGAACGCGCTTTCTGGCGGCGCACCCTTCAGGACGGCGCCATCGAGGATAACGATCTCGATGAGGCGATTGCTCTCATGGCCCGCCACAACGCCATCGAGGAGACCATTCAGCGCGCCTGCCTTTACGGCAAGGAGGCCAGCGAGGCGCTGCACGTATTCCCGAAAAGCGAGGCGCGCGCGGCTCTCCTGAATGCCATCGACTTCAGCATCAGCCGCATGCATTAGCCCCTGGAGAAGCTGGAGAGGGGCGTCCAGACTACAACAATTCACAGGGCCACATTGGCGGCGCGGGCGGCAATAAGTCTCCGAGAGCGTTCGTCAATTTCGATCAGGCAAACAGCCCGCCATTGCAATGAGCCCGCAGGCAAACACAATAATGTGGCGACGTGACATTCTCCTCGGAACACGAATAGCTCGAAACGTTATGGGGGATCGAAAGTCTTTTCGCCCACCATCGGTGAACTGCCACACGCGCAGAGATGCCTTTCAAGTACAGCTGTCGTCGGCGGAAACAACTCTCGCGATGGATGTCAACGCCTCCCGCACAACATTCGGGCTGTTCCACATCAGCGCGTCGAGGATTGACAGATTGGGGATGAATTCCAGATCCTTTGTCTGGTAGATAAAGTCCGAGGCCTTCAGAAATTCCAGCGCAACACCGCGTTTCTCGAACGTTTTTCGATCAAACAGTTCGTGACCACCATAAGGGTTGACATAGGTCTTTGCACCGAGCAGTTCGGCAATTGTCGGCGCCCAATCGCCTGCACCGAGGTTGTCCGGCAGCGGCAGATTTAATTCCGAGCAAATCCTGCGGCGGAAGGGAACGCCGAGATAGGCGCACACCGCATCGAGCCCTGCGACATTCAAATCGACCAGCGAGTTCCTGTTCCCAGCCGATGCAAACGCCGTCTTCACGATCTCTTCGACCTGGCGGGCGAAAGGAGCGCTCCGCCGATAATGGCTGAGCTTACCGAGCGTCGTCCGTTCCGCAGCTGCGAGGTCAAGCACCCGCGCCTCGTGGATCTTTATCGAAATACTGGAGTTCGACAGCGGAACGTTCATCCAATTCCAGCCTTGGCTTGGGTGCAGCACCCGATTGCGGCTGATCCAGCTTTTTGGCGTGTACTGGGTGATGTCGAACACGACCCACTCGTCGACATTCGCGATCAACGCGAAATGTCCTGGATAGGGGAAGAAATAGGGCTGCATGATGCCGAGGCGCATGTCAGCCTTTCAGCGCCTTTTGCACTTCCGGCGCCAATTTCGAGATCGTCTGCAAGACCTCTCCAATCCGCGAGACATGGTCGTCCGAAACAAGTGCACCGATCGGAAACTGCATGATCCGTTCGCACAGCATTTCCGTGTTCGGCAGAATGGCGCCGAATAGTCTAGCAAGATTGAAGTTGTTATCCCGGGTATAGGTGGGCATCAAGTCGATCCTTGAAGCAGCGCAGGCTGACGGAAAAAAAGCCGTCCTTAAGGATGCGATTTTTGGCACACGAATCAGTCTGCGGCAATGGCAAGCTGGGGGGTGTCCCCCGCTCTCACAAAGCTTGTGAATAGGTCACATTTCCGCACAATTGTTCGTGCAGCCAGGAGTGAATTCATAATTCAACCTTGTAAAAGGGGGAGGGAATTCAGTGATGGATGTTCCTTTTGAGAGAGACGTCGACGACAGGGTGCCCTTTTGTAGTTTGCGTGCTCAGGCGGTTCTTTTCGGAACAGAGTTCTGCCGCATCGAGCGTTCTTTAGAGTATCTCAACGCTGCAGCGGGTCATGCGAAAGCTTCGGGCCTCCTTCAGGCCGTGGAGATTGCATACGGAGACTGTTCACCTACTCCAACACTAAATTCTCAAAAACTCGAAAATTTCCGCACGGCAAATACGGAACTTGCGGGTGTCAATTACACGTTTTTCAATGCAAACTTAGGGCACGGCGCCGGACAAAATCGCCTGTTGGAAGCCACACGGTCTGATTTAACTCTTATCTTAAATCCTGATGTTTTAATGTTCCCGAATGCAATTACAGAGTTGCTAGCCGCCCTTGCACGCCCCGGCGTTGGATTGGTTGAGGCACGCCAAGTTCCTATAGAACATGCCAAGGATTACAACGTTTCAACGGGCGAGACATCTTGGGCCTCGATGGCGTGCGCAATAGGTCGAACGAAGTTGTTTCAGGAGTTAGACGGCTTCAACTCAGAAAGCTTTTTCCTTTATTGCGATGATGTGGATTTCTCCTGGAGGACCAAGCTCGCTGGCCACAAGGTCGTTCATCAGAGTTCTGCAATGGCGTTTCATGATAAGCGGCTGAACCAACAAGGAGGCTGGATTGCCACTGAGGCGGAAAAATACTATTCGGCAGAGGCTGCTATGATCCTGGCTTATAAATACTCAAGGAAAGACTTGACGTATAAATATCTTTCGAAATTCAAATCCTCAGGAAACAAGTCCCACTTGAAGGCGGCACGCGCCGTCGACCAGAGGCTGAAGACGGGGCGCATGCCAAAGCCGATCGATCCAAATCACCGGGTAGGGCAATTTATCGACGGCGCTTACGCCGTTCACCGGTTTCCGGCTCGCTAGTCCGTCGCATCAACCTATTCGGGATCCCAATGGCGCCCATATACAATCATGTTTATCTACCCATTAGCGTTTACGGGAATGTCGTGTCCTTGCTAAAAGACCACGTCAAACGTCCTGGTATGCATATCGATATCGGATGTGGGTATGGCGCGATAGCAGAGCCCATTCGCGATGAGGTCGGCTTGGCTTATACAGGGTTTGACCAGGCGAACGACGGCCTTAAATCGCTCTCCAGCCGCGGCTTTGAGACCCATTCGATTGACCTAAATGATTTAAGTGAAGCCGATCTCTGCGTGCGCGAGGCATCGCGGGGGCGGCAAATCAGATCGGTGACTTTCCTGGATACTCTTGAGCACATCGTCAATGGTCCGGAGGTCGTGGCTTGGCTGCGCAGTTTATGCGAAGAGACCTCAGCGACGTTGGTCGTAAGCGTCCCCAATGCCTCGCATAAGGACGTAGCAATGAAGCTGCTCGCCGGGCGTTGGGATGTGACGGAAGCAGGATTGCTCGATCACACTCACGTTGAATGCTACACCGAACGCCGGCTGAAGCGGCTAATGGCACAAAGCGGCTTTCGCGAGATCGCCGCGAAGGACTGGTTGCTCGAGACCAGCGATCAACGGTTTCCCGAGAGTTTTCTGCTTCACGATCCGACTTTGCCCATTGGCTCGTTCCAGCGCCAACTCGTTGCGCGGTCAAATCCACACTTCCTGGTTAACCAGTTCGTTCGCGCTTATGAGCCGTGCGAACCGTTGCCTGTGGGCCTTCTGTCCAACCGTGAAGAACCTGTAGGCCCGCTCTTTTCAATCATCCTAGCATCTGAAGTTTCCTGTCACGAGCGCCTTGACAGCCTGAATCGCAACCTTGCGGATCAGACGTGCCAGGATTTCCAGCTGATTCTCACGAACAACTCGCCGACGGCTGGCTTGACGCCCGAGACCTTGCCGCTGTCCATACGATCGAAAGCCACCATAGTTTCCAGCCGCGGCGCTCCGCGTGAGGAGGCACTTAACGAAGCGCTTTTACATAGTGATGGACGTCATGTCATCATACTGCCCGATGATGCCATAGTGACCGCCGATTGGCTCAGTTCCTTCGCTGAACTCGCAGCGCAAAAGCCTCGCTCGGTTTTGCGGGTGGGAAACAGGGAAGCAAGCGCCACTGCCGATCCTCTGCGAGCGCTGTTATCCTTGCGTCTTGGGCCAACGCCCAGCGTTGCGGAATTTGCGATACCTGCGGGCGTCTTTCATCATCTCGGCTTCAAGTTCGATCAAGGCGGGGACGCATTCGCCATGATCGAACGCGCTATCATGTTTTGCGGCGTTGTTGCCTCGACCAAAGGAACCGTTATCCAAAACAAATTGCAACAGATATTCCTCCTGCGAGGCGCCGACGCTGGATTGGACAGGGAGCCCTTGTTGTTGCCGGCCGGGTCCGCCTCGCGGATCGCGCAGTTGCTTGAAATTAAATCTGCGTTGCACCTGAATGCCCGCCTGTACGATCGGTTCTCCGGTGCTGGCCATGAACGCCGAAGCTCAAATTCCGAAAGCCCCTGCGCTGAGAGCGATGGGCAACATCCGTTCTTGTCGGTAATCACGCGAACTACAGGCCGGCGCCTCACCACGTTACGTGAAGCGTTGATGTCGCTTGCGGGCCAGACTTCGCAGAATTTCGAAGTTCATCTCGTTGTCCACAGCGCAAGCTCGAGTGATGTGTCAGCCGTGGAATCTCTTGTGGCCGAATTTCCAAAGTCGATGACAAGCCGGATCAAAATCCTGCAATGTTTGAGACAAGGGAGAGCCGCGCCACTCAACGACGCGATAGATTGTCTGCGCGGCAGGTATGTTTGCGTGCTGGACGACGATGACTTTGTTTTCGCCCACTGGGTCGCAACCTTCGAGACTCTCGCCCTGGCAAATCCCGGTTCTCTGTTGCGCGCGACCTGCGTGCGCCAGTATTACGAGATCACCGCCGATGGCGACCGGCGGATTTCCCGGGCTACCAGTTGGTTTAAATGTGACTGGCCCTCCGTTTATGATGCTGTCACCCATATCTATAAAAATAAAACCCCATTTATGAGCGTTGCTTTTCCAGTGCAGGTTTTCACAGAGCTTCGCTTGCGCTTCGATGAAAGCTTGACGACACTCGAGGACTGGCAACTGATGACGCAAGCCGCGATGCACTATGGGGTTGCTTCCTCGCCGGAAATCACATCGGTCTATCGATGGTGGACGAATGGGGAGTCGTCATTGCGTATTCACACGCCCGAGGAATGGAAGGCTAACCTGGATTATGTCGTCAATAAACTGGACAATCAGCTGTTGTTGTTGCCTCCGGGATCCGCTGCCCGAATATGTGAATTGATAGATAACGAACTGAAAAAGAAGAAAAATAGACCCATCGAGATGTTTTTCAAGCAGCTCGTTCGACCTAAGAACGATAAACCGAAGAAGAAGAAGAAAAGACCCATAAGAAAGTTCTTCGAGCAATTCGGTAACTCTATTCGCAAACGTGCCAATCGTATTACCACCATCGCTAGGTTTCGGTTGCCGGCATCAGGCGCGAAGGGCAGGATTAGATGAAAGCGGCGCTTCGTAAGGATGCAGAGCAATTGGTAAGCGCGCTTTATCGGCGCCTCTTGCGGAGAGAAGCCGACCCATCCGTGTTCAAACATTACGTCGCTGGCAAATTCAAGGCTGTGAGGGCAATCAATATGTTTGTCCCTCCAGGGCATTTCTATTCGCCGATAGTCGATCCAGCCGTGGCTGAACGTCACCTCGCTCGCCTTGAAGCCACTGAGGCACCTGACGCCCTTTCCGGTATCGCCATCGATAAAGAGCTGATGGTCGAGGTGTGGCAAAGTCTGCTGCCGTTCGTGGCAAGTGCCCCCTTCCCCGAACAGAAGACAACGACTTTCAGGTATGCATTTGAGAATCCCGCCTACTCGTGGGGTGACGGAAGTGTGTTGCACGCAATGCTTCGCTTGCATCGCCCGAAACGTGTCGTAGAAGTTGGAAGCGGCTGGTCATCGGCATGTACACTCGATACTGTCGAGAAGTATCTGGACGGCGACTGCGAGTTGACGTTCGTAGAACCTTTCCCCCAGCTTCTGCTGGATCTAAGCGGTGATGCCAAAGGTAAGTTGCACATCCTGGATCGGCCCATCCAAGAGGTTCCGCTGGAGATGTTCGATAATCTCGAGGCGGGTGATTTCCTGTTTATTGATTCCACGCACATTCTAAGCACTGGGAGCGACGTCTGTTTTGAGTTATTCCAAGTTTTGCCACGGTTACGCCCCGGAGTGTTCGTTCACTTTCATGACATGTTCTGGCCATTCGAATACCCTAGAATATGGGCCGTCGATGAAAATCGGTCCTGGAACGAGCTTTATGCGATGAGAGCGTTCCTAACGAATAATAATGCGTGGCGAATATACTTCTTCAACGACTATTTCGCGAAGTGTTCCAGACCGGCAGTCCAATCTACCTATCCAAGAGTTTTGCGGAACCCTGGCGGCGCACTTTGGTTGCAGCGCAACTGAATAAGGGCGCGGTATCGTAGTATGAGGCAGTTTCATAACTCTCTTCGTTCAGCGTCCGCCCTTAGGGGCACGTTTTTTTGCGGCCCCCTGGCGGGCTGCGTGAGCGCTTTTTCGTCGCCTTTTAGCCGGAGCTTTCACTTTGGGATGATACAACACGTTGTTCCGGAACAGTTTCCTCTTTCTGTCGGGAGTCGCTACTGGGTACACCACAGTTGCAACCCAAGCACGCAATTGAGAGAGTTCGGCGGTGCCATACAATTAAAAGTAGAGAGATTGCATGGCTACGTTTTTGACCCTTTTAGATTTCAATTAGTTACGCGAATTTCAAGTAAAAAGCTCCGTTTAGCTCATCGATCCTCCCTTTTGGCGGAATTCGGGCGCACTTCGGCCCTCAGGCCGCGCGTAGCGACGCTATCCTGGCGATATGACATAGCGGGGCTGCGGAGTGGTTTTCGCCGCGACGGTCGCAAGCCGCTCGACCATCCTGTCGAGTGCGAAGCGGCGGTTGAAGCGGTATTCATAATAATAAGCGAGAACCTCTTGCTCGGCGTCGTCCATAAGGGCGGCAAGCTTCGGCAGTTTGGGACGCAGCTGATCGGCAACATTGGGCTGCAAGATGCGGGTCTATGGCGCCGGGGTTTGCTGCCGCCGCAGCCGGTTCATGCCTTGGGGTAACGATCATCGACAGCAGGCTGGCGCGCTAGAGCAGCAGAGGAAGCTGTACAGGCTTTTGTTCGAGTGTCATCGCCCGGCGCTGTCTCGGTGATCGGGGCAAGCGGCGTGGTCTTCTCCATCAACCGGGAGTCATTATTTGCCGGTAAATTGATGCGGGTCGAAACCGGCCACGTCGTCAACGCCTCCGAGGGACAAGGCTTGAGAAGCGCCGTGTCGCCGGTTTTCAGCCAGGCTAATGCGCCCTCCCGCGACAGGATGACGGGCATCCGGTCGTGGATCGCGGCAACCTTCTCGTTTGCCGCGACGGTGATAATCGTGAACGTCAGAAGCCCGTGCCAATCTTCCCACAATCCGGCAAGGGTCAGCGGGCTGCCATCGGAACTCGTGACGAAATAGGGCTGCTTGCCGCGCGCCCGCTTCTGCCACTCGTAAAAGCCTGAAATCGGGATTATGCAACGCCGCGACCTCAGCGCCTTCCGGAACGCGGGCTTTTCGCTAAGAGTTTCACAGCGCGCATTGATGAGCTTGGAGCCGACGGCTGGATCTTTCGCCCAGGACGGCGCCAGCCCCCAGCGCATCGGCTGAAAGCGTAAGCCATCGAGGCCGAGAACAATGGCCCCTGCGTTATGCGTCGGCGCCACGTTCCATGAAGCGGAGAGCGACGGCGCAATCTCGTCCACGAGCCCATAGAACGCGACAACCTCCGCCCACGTGAAGGCCTGTGTGAAACGTCCGCACATGGCGACTCCTGCATTGAAGCCTAAATCGCAACCTGCCGCCCTATCTCCACCACCTGGTCCACAGGCAGGCGGAAAAAGTCGGTCACCTGAAGGGCGTTGCGCTCCATGATTGCGAAGATGAACTCCCGCCACTTCGGAAGCCCGCTTCCGTCAGGACGCGGAACAACCGTCTCCCGTCCTACATAGTAAGTCACGTCATCCAGATCGATATCGCAGCCACCCTGTTTCGCTTCCTCGAGAATCGGCGGGATCGCGGGCCGCTCCATGAAGCCGTAATTGACGGTGGCTCGCCAGAAATTCGGCGCTTCCTCGAAGAAGCTGAAACGATCTGCAGGGTGAATGAAAGGAAACGGCTCGATCGACACGTTGATCACCATGATCCGCTCGTGAAGCGCGCGGTTGTGCTTGACGTGCCAGGACATGACCGGCGGCACGCCTTCCTTGGAGCGCGTAAGGAAAACGGCAGTCCCTGGCACGCGAGGCACCCCTCTGGCGGCGAGATCATTCAGGAACGTCTCGGTTCGCTGATACTTCGACTTGAGAACCTGTAGCACGGCGTCGCGCCCGGAGTGCCAGACCCACATCAAGCCGTAAATGGCTGCTGCAAGGGCGAGCGGGATGTATCCGCCTTCGAGCATTTTTGCCGAGTTTGCGATCAGGAATGCGCTGTCGACCAGGATGAAACCTCCGGCCACGGCCATACTCACAGGCAGGCTCCAATTGAGTTTTTCAACCATGGCGATGTAGAGAAGCATCGAGGTCATCAGCATTGTGCCCGAGACGGCGATGCCATAAGCGGCGGCAAGGTTATCGGATTTGCGGAAAGCAATCGTGAGACCGATGGTGATGACCATCATGATCCAGTTCACGGCGCCAATATAGATTTGCCCATAGCCCAGAGCGGAGGTGTGCGTGACCCGGATGCGCGGCAGCCAGCCGAGCTGGATAGCCTGGCGGGTCATCGAGAAAGCGCCAGTGATGATCGCCTGGCTCGCGATGATCGTGGCGGCGGTCGCCAGGATAACAAAGGGCACGAGAGCGCCCCTGGGGCAGAGCGCGTAAAAGCTGTTTTCGGTAATCGGGGAGCCGTTCAGCACGAGGGCGGATTGACCGGCGTAATTCAGGACGAGGCTTGGGAATACGATGCTGAACCAAGCCATGCGGATCGGGCCGCGTCCGAAATGGCCCATGTCGGCGTAAAGCGCCTCCGCGCCTGTGACGCACAAAAAAACCGCGCCGAGAACAAGGAAGGATGTCAGTCCTCCGGATGCAAGATATCTGATTCCAAACAATGGGTTAATTGCCAAAAGCACCGTAGGGTTCTGCGAAATCCCCCAAAGGCCGAGGCCGCCGAGCACAAGAAACCAGATGGACATGATCGGCCCGAACAAATTGCCGATCCGCGCCGTACCCTGAGGCTGAACGAAGAACAAGAGAACGAGAATTAGGACCGTCCCTGGAACAACGTAGTCTTCCAGCTTCGTGGTTACGACCGACAGCCCCTCGAGCGCGGACAAGACAGAGATGGCGGGTGTGATTACTCCGTCGCCATAGATCAGCGCAGCGCCGAGCAGGCCGACGGTGACGATCAGCGCTCGCTTTTTGGTCCGGCCGCTTCCAAGCCCTTTTCGACCGCCGAGAAGGGCCATCAACGCCATGATGCCGCCCTCGCCATGGTTATCGACCCGCATGGCGACGCCGACATACTTGATCGTGGTCACGATGATGAGCGTCCAGATAATCAGCGAAAGGCTGCCAAGCACGATCGCCCTATCTGCGGTCTGAGCGCCGGTCGCGCCGAGCACGACTTTGAGCGTGTAGAGCGGGCTTGTGCCAATGTCGCCGAAAACCACGCCAAGTGCCGATAAGGCCAGGACGCTTGCATGCCCATGTCGGAGCGCCGCGACGCCTTGTGGCAGGGAGGTCGTGGAGCTTGTAGAGCTCATGAATGATCCGGGTATTATTGCTGCGAAGACACGCAGCTTTTAACATGAGATCGGCGCGGACGCATTAAGTCCGTTTCCTTCAGAGTTCCCGGCTTTGCCCAACATTTGGATTTCGAGGTTCAGCACTTAGGGTGACCGCGGACCATACCTCCATCAAAGGCGTCTCCTGCTGAACGTCTTGCGTTATATCGTCCGCCCGAAAGGTCTGTGAGCGCCCAACGGAGCAATCGGGGCAGGCAGTTATTGCAGCCCTCGTAATCCCAAAAACGGCACTTAGTTTTTGGGGTGTCGGCGGTCCAGATACGCCTCAAAACTAGCGATGTTCGCCCGGAGCATCTTCCTCTGTTGGGGCGGCATGGCCGCGCATGATGCCATGATTTGCAGTTGAATGAGCAAGGAACGAACCAGGTCAACCACTTCCTCCTCGCTCGCGTCGAGAAAATGCACCCGTATGCCGCCTAGCAACCTGCCTTGATCAAATCCCGTCATATCAGAAGCTCATCTTGTTTCTAATTTTGTGCCGGTGAAAAATTTGATGTTGCATTGAATGCGCCGCTGCCACGCACAATCCGCTGTGAAAGTACCTGCGATCGTGATGGCCATTACTGGCCATCACGATCGCTAGCAGGTTGTGGGATCCTGCAACGCTATGGCTAACACGGCTAGTCCGTTTGTATGATAAGCGTGGCAAGACGAATTGTAACGTAGTGTGACAACAGACAGACAGGTGGTAGCCAACAGTCCCGGCTGGACCTATGACTTGTTGCATTGATTTTTTCGGGTATGGCTCATGGCGAGCGCTGCGCATATCTTGATTGTCGATGACGACAGACAGATCAGAGTCAGCCTTGCGCGCTTTCTCATTGCGAGCGGGTTCCGCATTTCAGCGGCGGAAAATGGCGCAGCCATGTTCGCGGCGATAGAGAAGGGCCGCTGCGATCTGATCGTGTTAGACATCATGATGCCGGGTGAAGACGGATTAACGCTGTGCCGGCGCATTCGTGAGGCAAGCCGCATCCCCGTTATTTTCTTGACCGCCCTGTCCGAAGAAATCGACTGCGTCGCGGGGCTGGAGCTGGGCGCCGACGATTACATCTGCAAGCCCATCCGTCCCAGGGAGTTGCTCGCGCGAATCCGGGCAGTGCTGCGTCGCACGGGGGACATGACCCATCAACGGGAACGCGCGCCGGTCGTCTCATACGAATTTGAAGGATGGCGTCTGGACGCTGTGCGGCGCACGCTGCGCAACCCGAAAGGAGCGCTTGTCGAGTTGACCGGTGGCGAGTTTGATTTGCTTCTGGTTTTCGCAGAACACCCGCGCCATGTGCTAACGCGAGATCAACTCCTCGATCTGACTCGCGGGAGGGAAGCAGCAGTCTTAGACCGAAGCATCGATGTGCAGGTGGGCAGGCTTCGCCGCAAAATTGAAGCCGATCCACAGCTCCCGACGCTGATCAAAACAGTTCGAAGCGGTGGTTATGTGTTCTGCGCAGACGTCCTGGCGGGATCAGCTCAGTATGCAGCCGATGCAGTTTCGTGAGGCGTGGCCCCGCTTCCGGCTCGGGACGCGCATTGCGGCCACGATTGTGCTGGCGCTCATTGCCGTCCATGCGCTCTATGCTGTGCTTTTCCTCCTCATGCCGGCGCGCCTCATGACGGTGTACAGCGCGCATTGGCTCGTTGGGAAAGCGGCCGAGGCCACATCGGCCATATTTCAGGAGAATGCACAGACAAGGGATCGTCGCGCCGCTCAGTTTGGTGCGGACAATCATTTACATGTCAGCTGGCTGCGAACGTGGGACGAGCCCGAGCCAAAAACGAAGAAAGGCCTGCGTCCCTTCATCGAGCGCGCAAAGGCTTCTATCGAACGCGATCTGGAAGGAAAAGTCAGCAAAGTGGCTGTGAAAGGCGTGCTGGAACTTCGTGGAAACATGTTTCACGTCGATGTTCAGCCTCAGCCGCCTGATTTCCTGAACCGGCTGCCATTAGGCCCGCTGGAGCCTGGAGAGGCGGATCTCCCGATCCTCGGAATCTTCGAGCTTGCGATCCAGGGGCTCGACGGGAGTTGGGTGGTGATTGAACCTGAAGGGACCCAAGGGTACGCAGCGCGGCTGCAACCCTGGTTGATCCTGTTGACCGGCGTAATTGCGCTGGTTGCCCTTCTTTCGACCATTATAGCAAGAAAGACCCTGCGTCCCCTGGAGCGGCTTGCCGAGAGCGCCCGCAAATTTGGGCGGACGCGCAAGGCCGTCCCCATCGACCCGGCCGGGCTGCACGAGTTCGAGGTCGTCGCGCAAGCCATGAACGAAATGCAGGAGAGCATCAAGCGCTTTATCGATGAGCGTACGCATATGCTCGCCGCCCTGTCTCACGATCTCAGGACCGGTCTGACTGGCCTGCTCCTCGACGCGGAAACAATGACCGGAGGCGATGGCAAAGAGCGCCTCATTGCAGGCATGGAGGAGATGGAACGGGTGATCTCCGCAACTTTGGCCTTCGCAGGCGACGATCTCAAAGGCGAGCCGGCGCAAATGATCGATCTCGCGGCTTTGCTTATCAGCCTTTGCGATAGCTTTTCGGACCGCAATTGCCCTGCCAGCTATGCTGGACCCGATCACCTTTTCGCCATGTGCCAGCCGGTAGCGATCAAACGGGCACTGACCAATCTTATCGACAATGCCGTCAAATACGGTGGTTGCGCGCGCGTTCAGCTTGGGCTCGCTGCGGACGGCACGGCGATTTCAATCGCTGACGATGGGCCTGGCATTCCCGCAGACAAAGCCGAACTGGCATTCAAGCCTTTCGGCCGTCTGGACTATGCACGCAATCGTGAGAGCGGCGGCGTTGGCTTGGGTCTCACGATAGCGCGCGATATGATTCGGGCGCATGGCGGCGAGATTCGCTTAGGGTTTCCCTCGCAGGGAAAAGGGTTCGAAGTCTTGATCTCATTGCCTTCTTCCATGCCGGTTTAGAGGCATACGGATTTACGGCCCAGCCACAATGAGCGTCCAGTAGGTCTTGTACTTCGTGTCCGGCTTATATTCGTAGGCAATGCCCATATGCTTCGCTTCGGCGAGGAGGATGTTCCGGCTGTGAGGCGTGCTCTTTTTCCAGCCGTCGATCATTTGTGCAAACGACCTCTGGCCGACGCCGACATTCTCCGCCGCGACCCGGTAATGGTATCCCGCCATTGTCAGCCGTTTCTGAAGATCCGCTCCTTTGGGGCCGACATGAGACATGTGGTCGTGGCTGGCCATGTCCTTGACGAGAATTTCGGCGGCAGCCGTGGCGTGGTCATCCAGCGAAAGGGCGGGCAGCCCCTTCGACGCGCGGTACTCATTGACAAGGCGGAGAGCCTCGTTCGGGTCCAGACTCGCCGCCGCCTCGTCGCCAGGATTCTGCGGAGGTGGGGAAGGCTTCTCGCCCGAGCTGAAGGCTGATGAGAAATTCGCCCAGATGCCTCCACTGCTCGATGTTTGCGAGACAGCAGGCGCTGCCTTTGTTGGCGGCATATCGGAGGAGCCGCCTCCTCCAATGCTTGTAAGAGACGAAACCCCGCCCGTCATCGTTGAGCAGCCGCCCAAGGCCGCGCAAAGCAACAACAAACGGAACGCTCGGCCCATAGGGACCCCTCACATATACGCATACGGTACAATGCCGAACTCCGGTTACAACTCGCTTAATTCAGCCTTGCGGCAGGCGGATTAGACCCCGATAGCGTCAACATGATGAAAATTTCATCTAAAGGTTAGAGACCGTCGTGCAAATTTCTTGAGCCCGGATCTTAATGAAAAGCGCGTTGCCGAGGGGTTAACGCAACCAAGCCATTGATATTACGCCGGAAATATCGAAACTAAAGGCGTCCCCGGAGCGCACGCCTCGCTCCTTGCAGGCGCGGGTGTGGTTAACAGCCGAAGTCGCAACATATTTAACGGACTTTAGCGCGTCCCAGTAAAGGGAAAAATTCCGGCATTAAATTCTACTTAATGGGTGCGCAACTGAAGACAGAAAACCATTCTTTTTCCGTAGGTTAACTCCGCAACCCTCCAGTTGGCCGAAGGCGCAAAGCGGCTTCGTCTCGCCCGGAATAACGACTTTTTAAGCATACATGCGGCGAGAAATAAATCGGCCGCGCGTCTGTTAGCCACGTTTGTATTAACGCTCGGGGCGGTGACGAAAGGTTTACCAAAAGGCGCGCCGCGAGCGCCGTCCAAGACGGCGATGGCCAGGGTTTTGCGTGACGCGGCGTCAGGGTTCGCGTTGCGGCTCGATCTCCCATAATTCGCGTGCGCGGTCGGCCAAGTCCTGCAGGTTCTGAAGCATTTGATCGAAGACAAAAAGCAGGGCGAAAACCCGCTGGATATCCTCTTTTTCGCTGGCGGACGCAAACCACTCCGGCCCGGCGCTGCCTATGACGCCGCGAAAGCCTTCGAGCGCCGTTTTTAGGTCTTGCAGGCTTGGCGCTTCCTTGCTGGATGACAGCGTTCCCGACATGTCTGAAAGCCACGCGGCAAGGGCGCGAAGCACAGCGGAGAGCTCATTCACAAAAGTCCCGCGCAGTGCTTCGGGGAAAGGGATCACGAGAGCGCGCGCAAGCATTGCCATCTCGTTTCGGAGGCGGCGCAAAGTGCGGGAAAGCGGCTCGGGATCGGGGCCGTCCGCGAGACGGTTTGCGCACTCGACCTTCGCCTCCCCGGCCCGGGAGTCTGCTTTCGCGATCTCAGCGCTGCAGCGGAGCTGAATTTTCAGGAGGGCCTCGCGGTCGACGCCGTGCCCGCGACCTTCTTCCAGCATCAAGACGATGCGGGCCATATCGGCAACCGCGATACTGGCTGACCGCGCCAGAAGCGCGTGAGCGCGCGCCGGTAAGATGAAAACCGCGACCGCAACGGCCACCGCGCTGCCCAGCGTGATCTCGAAAACCCGCTCCAGCGCCGAGGAGAAGGGAGCGGCCTGCTGAAGCGCTGCTCCCATCAGAACGATGATCGCCGTTATTGGGGCGATGCGATAGTCCGCGCGGAAAGCGGTGACGACCGAAAGGGGCGCGATGGCAACCAGCATGGCGAGCCCAAGGGCGACCGGGGTGTTGTGGGGCATCAGGCCCGCGACGACCGCGCCCCAGAATGCTCCGCCGATGGTTCCGATGAGCCGGTTAAGGCCCGCTTTAATCGAGCCGCCCACGCTCCCCTGAATGACGATCACGGCCGACAGCACCGCCCAATAGATTTGCGACAGCCCTACAGCTTCCCCGAGCGCGTAGCTCGCCAGCGCCGCGACCGTCATGCGAAGGCCGAACTGCAGCTTCCCGCGATGCGTTTGAAGCCAAGCCTTCATTCAGAAGCTTCCATCAATCTGTCCCAACAGCGCGGCGTCTCGCTCACGCAATGCCGAAAACACGGCTTGCTTATTTCCTGCCGCAAGGCTAGGCCCTGTGGACGGATTGCCGCAAGTTGAACGATTGTAAATTCCCAAATCAGTTTTTCAGTGATTCATGGGTGACCGGCTTCGGGAGGGCCGGTCATGCTGACACAGATGACGGAGCGGGATTGGGACATTGCTATCGAGGTGTTCCGGGCGGTGCGCTGCAAGCGGGGCGAGCCCGGTCACGACGATCGCAAGTTTCTGGAAGCGCTGCATTATTTTACTGTCCACAACATCACCTGGCGGGCTTTGCCCGCCGAGTTCGGCAATTGGAACAGCGTGTGGAAGCGGTTCTGGCGGCTCAGCCAGACAGGAACCTTCGAGGCGTTTTTCGAGGCGCTGGCGAGCTTAAGCGAAAGCGCCCATCTGGTGCAGATGTTTGATTCCACCATCGTGCGGGCGCATGTGTCCGCGGCGGGCGCAAAGGGGGGCAGGACGCCCAGGCGCTCGGCAAATCGCGTGGGGGCTTCTCAACAAAAATCCATTTAAAAACAGATAAGGACGGGCTTCCCATCGGCTTTCATCTGACAGGCGGCGAGGCCCACGATAGCCGCTCCTTCGAGACGCTGCTCGACATCGGGCCGGAAATCGCGCCGCGGGCGGCCGTGGCCGATAAGGGATACGATGCGGCGGCCAACCGCGCGGCGGCGCGCAAACGCGGCATCTGCCCGGTTATACCGTTCCGGTCGAACACCAAGAAGAAGCCGGCTTTCTTCGCCAAAATACTGTATAAAGGCCGCGCCCGCATCGAACAGGCCTTCGGCAAGCTCAAACGCTTCAAGCGGGTCGCCATGAGATGCGAGAAGACCGCGCAGAATTATGCCTCGTTTGTGGCCCTGGCGCTTGGCCTAATCTGGATCAAATCCGTCCACATGGCCTAGTCCCCATTGGGAGGGATAGCCAATGGAAGCGAAAACCGAAAGTTTGGAAATAGAACCCAAGCAACTTTTCGGCCACCCGCGCGGGCTGTCCTTTCTGTTTGCGACCGAGATGTGGGAGCGCTTCTCCTATTATGGGATGCGCGCGCTCCTCGTGCTCTATCTCGTAAAATATGTGCTTTTGCCGGAGCATTCCTCGCAGGTGAGCGGGCTTCTCACATTAAAGGGCGGCCTTGAATCGATTTTCGGGCCGCTCGAAGCGCAGCCCTTCGCATCGCAGATTTACGGAAGCTACACGGCGCTCGTCTATCTGACGCCGATCTTCGGCGGGCTGCTCGCCGACCGCGTGCTCGGCCAGCGCAGAACGGTCGTCATTGGCGCGAGCCTGATGGCGCTCGGGCACTTCATGATGGCGTTCGAGCCGCTTCTGCTTTTCGCACTTCTGACGCTCATCCTCGCAAACGGCCTGTTCAAGCCGAATATCTCAACCCAAGTGGGCGGGCTTTACAAGGAAGGCGATCCGCGCCGCGACCGCGCCTACTCGATCTTCTACGTCGGCATCAACCTTGGCGCATTCCTGGCGCCGCTCATCTGCGGAACGCTCGGCGAGCAATTAGGCTGGCACTATGGCTTTGGGGCGGCAGGCGTCGGCATGCTGATCGGCCTTTTGATTTACCTGCGCGGGCTTCGGGAGCTGCCACCGGACGAGCTTCAGAAGGCCAGGGCGGCGCACATCGAGCACGATCCAATGAGCCGCGAGGAGTGGCGCGCGATCCTTGCTCTGCTCGTCCTCTTCCTGCCGAACACGCTGTTCTGGGCCACGTATGAGCAGCAAGGCAATACCATCGCGCTATGGGCCGACAGCTTCACCGACCGCTCGATAAACCTGCTTTTCTGGCAGGGCGAAATCCCTGTGACGTGGTTCCAGGCATTCAACCCGCTCATGATTTTCGCCTTCACGCCGCTGATCATCGAGCTTTGGGCGATCCAGTCCAGAAGAGGGCGGGAACCATCGACCGTGATGAAGATGGCGATGGGCTGCTTCGGCGTCGCCCTCTCCTATTTCGTGATGGTTGCAGCCGCTCTCTATACCGCTCCCGGCGGCAAAGCGAGCTGGCTTTGGCTGTTCCTGTATTTTGCCATCATCACGGTCGGTGAGCTGTATCTCTCTCCCGTGGGGCTTTCCCTCGTCTCGAAAGTTGCGCCCGCACGCGTGATGTCTCTGATGATGGGCGTGTGGCTCGCCACGAGCTTCGTGGGCAATTTTCTCGCGGGCTGGCTCGGCTCCTATTGGAGCAGCATGGAGAAGCCCAATTTTTTCCTGATGATCGCAGGCGTGGCCGCCGCCGCGGGTGTGTCGATCATTCTTCTGAACAGACCTCTTCGCAAGTCCTTGCAGCACTAACCTTTTATGGATTGTTCGATGCGTAGACTCGTCTTTCTCTGCCTGCTTCCTCTTGCGTGCAATCCCTTGTCCGCAAATGCCGATGAAGGCATGTGGCTTCTCGACACTTTCCCCTCCGACCGGGTGGAGAAGCTTTACGGCTTTCGGCCAGATCAGCGTTGGCTCGACCGCGTGCGGCTGTCTGCAGTGAGGCTGGCGCAAGGATGTTCGGCGGGCTTTGTTTCACCACGCGGGCTAGTGCAGACCAACCACCATTGCGCAGAGCACTGCGTCGAGCAACTCTCCCGAGCCGGGAAAGACCTCCTGGCGACCGGCTTTTACGCGAAAGAGGAGAAGGACGAGGCCAAATGTCCGGACTTCGAACTCGATCAGCTCATCGACATCGGCGACGTCACACCGCGCGTGCGAGAGGCCATCGAAAAGAAGGAGGGCGAAGCCTTCACCGAGGCGAAGCGCTCCGTCAAGGCCGCGATTTCGAAAGAATGTTCAGGCGGCGATGACGCGCTGCGCTGCGATGTGGTCGAGCTTTATGAAGGCGGGGTCTATAATCTCTACAAATACCGCCGCTTTCAGGATGTGCGCCTCGTCTTCGCGCCGGAGCAGGCCATCGCATTTTTCGGCGGCGATCCGGACAATTTCGAGTTCCCGCGCTACGACCTCGATGTGAGCTACCTTCGCGCCTACCAGGACGGCAAGCCGCTCGATACGTCGGCCAATTTTTTCCGCTATGCGCCGGAGGATGTGAAACCGGGAGATCTGACGTTCACGGTCGGCAATCCGGGCTCCACGAAGCGTCTCACTACCGTCGCCGAGCTTGAATACAACCGCGATGCTACCCTGCCGCGCGCTCTCTTCCGGCTTTCGGAACTCAGGGGCATGCTCACCGAATTCCAGACGAAGGGCGCGGAAGAAAGGCGCATCGCCGCTGGGCGGCTTTTCGGCGTCGAGAACTCGCTCAAGGCGCAGAAGGGCCGGTTCGAGGCGCTGGTGGACCCCGCGCTGATTGCGGCCAAGACCCAGGCGGAGAATGAACTTCGTGCCAAGGTCGATGAAGATCCCGCCTTGAAGACAGAGGCCGGAACCGCCTGGGATACGATCCGCGATACGCTCAAACGCTGGAAGCCAAAAAGCGAAAAATATGCCTACACGGAAGGCCGCGCCGGCTTTGACTCTCAGCTGTTCAACGATGCCCTCGCTTTTGTGCGCTACCCCGCCGAGAAGGCGAAGCCCGACGAGAGGCGGCTGCCGGAATATACCGATGCCAGCTTCCCGAGCCTCAGGCAGTCGATCCTGGCGGATCGTCCTTTCTATCCCGAGCTGCAAAAGCTGACGCTGACCTTTTCGCTGACCAAGCTCCGGGAGGCGCTCGGCCCCGATGATCCGTTCGTGCGCAAGGTGCTAGGCAACAAATCGCCCGCCGAGCTGGCGAACGAACTGGTCGATGAATCCAAGCTCGGCGACGTGGCCGTCCGCAAGGCGCTTCTCGAAGGCGGGCAGGCGGCTATCGACGCTTCGTCCGATCCGATGATTGCGCTCGCCCGGCTCGTTGACCCCGATTTTCGTGCGATCCGCAAGGATTACGAAGACAATGTCCTGGCGTCTCTAAACAAGGCGCACAGCGCGATTGCCCGGGCGCGTTTCAAGATTTACGGAACATCGATCTACCCCGACGCGACCTTCACAATGCGGGTTTCCTACGGCGCCGTGAAAGGCTATTGGCAGGACGGTAAGTTTATCGAGCCCATCACCCGGATCGGCGGGCTGTTCGAGCGCGCCACCGGCTCGCCACCCTACAAATTGCCGGAAAGCTGGATCGCGGCTCAACCCGTCTTGAATTTGGATCAGCCCATGAACTTCGTGACCACCAACGACATTATCGGCGGCAACTCCGGCTCGCCGGTTCTCAACAAGGCAGGCGAGATCGTTGGGCTTATCTTCGATGGCAATATCCAGTCGCTCGGCGGCGATTTCGGGTTCGACCCCGCCGTCAACCGCGCGGTCGCAGTCAGTGTCGGCGCGCTGCGCGAGGCGCTGACAAAAGTCTGTCACGCGGACCGCATCGCGGCCGAACTCAAGTGAAAGGCTGGGGGAAAGGTTCAGCCGGGGCCGCTCGGGCCCCGATCTGCTAATTGATAGATTTTGTGGGCGCTGAGGCCAGCCGCAGAGCAAGCCACTCATAGGCTTGGGCCACATCTTCAAGCGCCTTCTTGAGCCAGATTTCATCCACGTCCCTCGCATGCGACCTTGTTTCCTTGGCTCGCCGCATGAGAGTATCCGGACGGTTGTTCTTAGAGGCCAACTGACCCTCCATTACAGTAGAACAGATATCCTGGCATTTTGTGCAGTGCACAAAGTTGACTTATGTCAACAAATCGCCAATTGGCAGATGGAAAACATGACGCGTTGCCGCTTGGCCACAGTTGTAAGTCAATGAATTCTAACGGTAAATTTTTGTCCCCTGATGCCGTTCGCCGCAGCCCCCTGAAACTTGCCTGAATTTCCAATGCGTTGCCTCACCCCTGTACGAATCGGGTAGCATCATGTAGTGCATAGGAAAGCAATTGTTGACGAGGGGAAGAATGCGCGCTTTTGCTCTCACGGGCTTCGCAGCCTTGGCGATTTCCTTAATGACTCCGGCCTCGGTTTGGGCTTGGTCCACGGAACAGTCCAGTACTAATGGCGCTGGAAGCAGCGCTCTTGCGGAACAGGAAGATCCGCTGAAGGCGCTTGAGGATAAAGTCAATAACAAAAACGGCTCGCAACAGAGCGGGTTTTACATCAGCGGCAATGCCGGCCAGCAGTCATCCAGCCCGTACGGTTTCAATTCGAATGCGAATGTACCTTTTGTGCCGCCGAGTCAACCTGGATTTCGTGGCCTGCCTCAATAGAAGCGCCCGCGGTGATGTGATCCGGATCACCGTGGCGAGACATCGCCGCGGTGCAGAGAACTTCGTTTCCGCAGCCGCGGTATTCGACTGAGCTGAAGGACATCAGCCGCGACGTTGCGATGCCCCGGCCATTCGGATGAGTGGCGCGCTCGGGGGTGATATCGAAATACTGCTGCCAATCGAAGCCCGCGCCTTGATCCTTGATGAGTACGCGAAGCTCGTACTCATCGGCTTCGAAGCTGAGATAGGCCCACTTGTTCTGGTTGCAGGGCAGGGCGAGCCTCCGTTCGATCTCCTCGTGCAGGCGTCCCTCAAGAAGGAGTTGCATTTTTTGGGCGTAGGTAATGCCAAGATTGCCGTGCTCGACCGCATTGATTAGCATCTCGTTGAGGCCGTAAACGGCAACCTCCGGTTCCGGAAAGCAGTTCGCGACCAGAAAAGCAAGGTTCCTCGCTTCTTCGAGAGTGCGAAAGCGAAAGCGCGATTGCTCCATGAGGCCCATCACCCGCCGGTGCTGGCTGACCTCCTCGCGAAGCTTCTTCTTCGTGGCCGCGTCTTTCAGCGCTGCTCCCACTATGGAAAGCAGCATCTGGTCTTCGTAAGGCTTTGTGAGGTAGTAATAGACCCCGGCCTTGATCCCCTGCAAAATCTGGTCCCGCGCGCTCGCCGCAGACTGCATGATGACGGGGATGTCCGCAAAGCGCGGGTTCCCCTTGACCGCTTTAAGAACCTCCATGCCATTGAGGCGCGGCATCATGCGGTCGAGAACAATGGCGTCAACGCCCCCGACCTCTTCAAGCAGCTTGAGAGCCGTGTCCCCGTCGTCTGCTTCAATAACGTCGTATCCGCCTTCAGCGAGATATTCCGTAAGGATATCCCTGTTGAGCGGGTCGTCGTCCACAGCCAGGATTTTTTTCCGTATTCTCATTGTCTGGGCTCTGTGAGATCCGCGCGCATGTTTTGGAGCAATGTAGTTAGAGCAAGAAAAAGCTTTGCAACCTTTCGTTGTTCAATTTGCAGAAAGATGAAACGGTCGGGCCTCAGCCAGCCACAGCCGAAAGACGACCGGCATTCTGGGCAGGGATTTCTCTCGGAATCATGAAATGGATTGCCGCGCCCCCTGAGGGAGACGCCGTGGCCCAGATGACGCCGCCGTGGAGGTGAATAATTTCCCGGCAGATTGCGAGGCCGAGGCCAGAGCCGCCGGCCCCGGTGTCGGTCTTGCTGCTTTGCCTGAACTTCTCGAAGATCATTTCCAGCTCCGCTTCGGGAATTCCGATGCCATTGTCCGAAACGGTGCAATGCAAGGCCAACCCGCGGCCAGCCAAATCGCTGTCCACGATTGTGACCTGGATAGCGCTCTCTCTCGGTGAGAATTTGATCGCGTTGGAGAAGAGATTGATGAAGACCTGCATCAGCCTCTGAGAATCGAAAATAGCGCAAGGATCCTTGGCTTGGCACTCGACGACGAGTTCAAGCTGCTTTGTTTCAAAGAGCGAGCCGAGTTCCGACTGGGATTGCTGGATGACTTGCAACATATCACCGCGCGCCGGACGCAGTTCGAGCTTCCCCGATTCGAGTTTCGCCAGGTCGAGAAGGGCGTTGAGCAGTTCGAGAAGCCGAAGACCCGAGTGCTTGATATTGATGAGGTACTTCTTCAGCTTGTCGGGCTCAGAATTGAGCTTTTTTAGACCCATGTTCGTGTAGTTCAGGATCGCATGCATTGGCGTCCTGAACTCGTGACTTATATTCATCAGAAGCGAGGTCTTCGCTTGATTGGCCTGATCGGCCTGCTCCTTGGCCGCATTGAGCTCGATATTTACGAGCTGCAACCGTGTCCGCTCAGAATTCAGCTCCGAGCTTGTCAGCAAAAGTTGCCGGTGGCGGCGCTGAAGATTGTCGTTGGCGAGCACAAGTTTGCGGCTCTCGTCGAAAAGCGCCACTTCCCGATGAACGCGGCGGGATATTTCGCGGAAGAGAATCAGCGTTGTTGTCAGGGTCAAAGCGACAACGCCGCCGCCGAGCGCACCAAGCATCACAGCGCTGCGATTGGTCACGGCGAAGACCTCGGACTCTCCGAGACTAACCGCCACGACGAGGGGATAGTCTTTCACTTTCTCCCAATGCAGGAAGGCGGGCTCGCCGTTGAGAGGGTTGTTGCCGCGATACTGGCCCTCGCGCGTGCCGCTGGCATCGATGATGGCTTTCATTTCGGGAACCGCCTTCCCGATGAACTCGATGTCCGATTTCTGCCATGCCCCGTAGGAGGCCCTGATCACGCCGTCCTTTCCCATCAGGATCATGGAGCCGGTCTTGCCGAGGTTTACGACTCGATGAAGCGTGGTCAGGAATTCCGGCGAGAGCGAAAAGACCATTACCCCGGCCAATTTTCCGTCTGCGTTCTCAGTTCCCTCGGTGACCTGGATCGTTGGCTGTCCGGAGACGCGTCCAATGACGGGCTTGCCTATAAAGAGGTCCTTATGCTGGCCACTGAGCTGAACGCGAATGTGCTCGCGATCCGACAGATCGATGGGCTTCGGGCGGCGGGAGAGCGATGTGGCCAAGAGCCTTCCGTCCGGCCCGACGAAGGCAACCTGAACCGTTGATGTCGCAAATTCCGGGACATGCTGTGTCCAGTCGACGAGATTGAAGGCTGGACCTTCGGCTATGAGCCGGGCCTTCAGCAACGCCATCGCGCCGCGCACGCTGTCCATCACACGCCCGACTTGCTCCTCGAAGGCTCCCGCCAGATTGTTGACGTCGTTCCACGCCCGCTCTTCCGCAGCCTCCCGCTGTTCGTTCGCGACCGACACGAGGAGGAGAACCGTCCCAAGCACGATGGCCGATGCAAAAACGCCGATGGCGTGTTTGAGTTTCCTGCCGGAACGCCGAATTAGGCGCCGGTTGCCGGGCTGTAAAGCGCGCCGGGCCGCCGCATTTTTTTCTGGCTTGATCAAGGCTTCGCTCCGGGCCGGCCCGCGGGGCAAGCGTGACCGTGGTCATATAGGACTAGGTCTATTTCGTTTTTGTAAATAGAGTAAGCGCGCCAGCGTGAGGTCGCGCCATGCGGAGTTGAAGCGCATGATGCGGCGCTTAACAAATCTTGCGCTGCGCTGCTTGTGCCGCTAGGAAGACCTATGCTTTTTCTTCGACTCTCAGGAAAGACGCTGCTTCTGGCGGCATTTGTGGCTTTGGCCTATGACGGGGTGCGAATACTCGCGAGCCCAGGGGAAGGGCTGCTCTTTACGTCTCTTTCGACGCACCTAAACCATATCCCGCATGTCCGCGAGATGATGGAAGGCTTTTTCTTGAATAACGCGCCGCCCTATCTTTGGAACGGCATCGTCGAGCCCATGCTGGTACTTCCCGTGTCGATCCTGCTTGGAGCCGCCGGCGCTCTCATTTTCCTGGCGGGTTACCGGCGTCCGCCGCCAGACATCGTGGAGGAGTAGCCGCGGCTTACGCCTGGTTCCGAGGCTCGAACAGATCGATCTGCTCCGGCTCTTGCTTTGCCGTCGCCGTCGCCTTTTTGCCATACAAATTCAGCACCCAGAACTTGCCGACGACGAAGCCCGCAATCACGAAGACGATGCCGGCATAGAGGCCATGCATTCTCGCCTCTGACGTTTCAATAATCGAACTGTCGCCATGCAGCGCTGCGGCAATTAACGGGATGCCACACAAAATCAAGAGAAGACTGAAGAGAGACCTAAGCATAGTGTAGCCTTTTCATGTGGATTTGGCTGAAGCCAAACCTATTGCCGGCATCGTAGTTCTGCAGGGCACAAGGGTCAAACTGCGCTTTCGATCCCGGCTTTGTCTAATCGCCGCAGATCTCGCTTAATCTCCGGCAATTCTGCAATTTGGGGAGCGCTAAGAGCGCGCAGCGGCTTCCTTCTCAGCCTTTTCCATCGCCGGTTTGATTTTTTCGGCTATGACTTCAGCGGTCAAGGGCCCCGGAAAGCGCAGAACGATGTGGCCGGAACCGTCGATCACAAAGGTTTCAGGAACGCCGTAGACCCCGAGGTCAATCGCGGTCATGCCAGTCTCATCAGCGCCAACAGCGAGAAAGGGATTGCCGTGCTTCGTTAGAAAGCGCCTTGCGGCTTCGGCCGAGTCACCCTTGTAGTTGATGCCATAGAGGGGCACGCCCTCCCTCGCGAGTTCGACGAGTTGCGGGTGCTCAGCCAGACAAGGAACGCACCACGAAGCCCAGACGTTGAGAAGGCTGACTTTACCGTTCTTGAGCACCTCGGAGGAAAACCCCGGCACGGGGGCGCCCGCCTCGTTCTGCAGACGCGGAATGGCAGCCAGATCGAACTCGGGAACCGGCTTTCCGATCAGAACCGAGGGAAGGCGCGATGGATCGCCCGATTGGAGCGCGACAAACATCAAGCCCAGCAGCGCGACCACGAGCACAAGCGGCAGGATTAGCACGGCCCTCGATCTTCTCTTGGCCGGCCTTTCTTGGGGTGAGGTTGCTTCGCTCATTGCCCGTCCTGCTTCTGCTGAGCCGATCTCCGGCGCATCCCTCGGCGTTCCAAGTCTGCCAAGCGCCGCCGTTGGGCTCGCTCGTCGGTCCAGACCCACAGAACGAGCCCAGCTATGCATAGCGCCGCCGCGAGGTAGGAAAGCCAGATGAATGCCGCGTGAGGTCCGAGATCAAACATGGGATGCGGCCTCCCCCCCTGCGAACTCCTGCGCGGCATCCCCGCGTACGTGAACCGCGATCATGGCATCGCATCTCCGCCTGAGCACTTCGGCGCGCATCGCCTTCAAATGCAGCACCACGAAGAGGACTGTAAATGCCAATGCCATGATTAGCAGCGGCCAGAGCAGCGACGGCGCGATGGTCGGACCGTCAGCGCGGATCACACTCGCTGGCTGGTGCAACGTGTTCCACCAATTCACCGAATATTTGATGATGGGGATGTTGACGGCTCCGATCAGCGCGAGGATCGCGGCGGCGCGCCCGGCTCGGCCCGGCTCGTCAACGGCCTGCCGCAGGGCGATGAGGCCGAGATAAAGGAAGAAGAGGATCAGGACGGACGTCAACCTCGCGTCCCAAACCCAGTAAGCGCCCCACATCGGCTTGCCCCAAAGCGATCCGGTCACAAGCGCGAGTAGTGTAAAGGTGGCGCCGATGGGGGCCGCGGCCTTGGCTGAAACGTCCGCCAAGGGATGCCGCCAGATCAGATAGCCCGCCGATGACAGCGCAATCACGCTGTAGCAGGCCATCGACAGCCACGCTGCGGGGACATGCACATACATTATCTTGACTGTTTCGCCCTGCTGATAGTCGGGAGGCGCACGGAACGCCATCGTCAGGCCAACGGCGAAAAGGATGAGAGTTATCGCAATGAGCCAAGGAAGAAGCTTTCCGCTCAAGCGCATGAAAGCCGTCGGATTGGCGAGCGTACTTACCCGCCAGGGTCTCATTGTTTGAGGTTCAGAAAGTTCGGCCATCGATATTATTCCAATTTGAGGCTTGATATAGGCTCACTCTAGACTGAGCCGAAGAGCAAGAGCAGCGGCAAATGGCATCGCTGCTATTGAAAACAACGAGAGCGCCGAAAGAAACAGGATGCTTTGAACAAAAGCGCCGGGTGCTTCCGCCATCGCGCCCACACCGAAAATTAAGAAGGGAGCAAAAAGTGGCAAGATGAGGAGAGGAAGAAGCAGCGCCCCGCGCCTGAGCCCGAGCGTCAGCGCCGCGCCTGCGCCTGCCACGAAGCTGATGCCGATCGTTCCTGCGGCGAGCGATGCCATCAGCTTAGGCACCGCAGCAAGCTCAATATTGAGAAGCAGGCCCGCGAGCGGCGTAATGATGATCAGCGGAACGCAGGTCGTCAGCCAATGCGAAATGCTTTTCGACACCGCGATCAGCTCCGACGGCAGCGGGCCGATGGCCAGC
Source organism: uncultured Alphaproteobacteria bacterium (assembly GCA_963817495.1). Lineage (GTDB taxonomy): Bacteria > Pseudomonadota > Alphaproteobacteria > Rhizobiales > Rhodomicrobiaceae > Rhodomicrobium. The sequence continues at coordinate 132,878 of CAWFOS010000008.1, forward strand.
GCATCGAGCGAGCCATCGTCGCGGTCTTCCTGGAAAAGCGCATCAACTGAAAGCACCGCCGAGAGCAGGAACGAGATCCACAAGATTCCGGGCGCAATTCGGGTGAGCAACGCGAGGTCCGGGCCGAGGCCGAGGGGGATGATAGAGACGGCGATCAGATAGAAGCCGAGCGCCGTTCCGATGGCGGAGCCCTGGCGCAGAGCCAGGCGCAGATCGCGTTCGATGAGAGCGAGGAAAGCGTTCATTGCAGGACCGGGCCTCGCGATAGTTCGAGGATGGCCGCCTCGCCCAGCGACAAATCGAGATGCGTCGAGACGATCGCCAGACCGCCCGATGACAGATGTCGCGCGATGGCCGCTTCAAGTCTCTTTGTTGATGCGGCATCGAGCGAGACCGAAGGTTCGTCGAGAAGCCAGATCGGTCGCGGGGCAGCAAGAAGGCGCGCGAGGCCGAGCCTTCGCGTCTGCCCCTGGGAAAGATGCGCCGCACGGTATTCCGCAAGATCGAGGAGATCGAAGGCGTCCAGCGCGGCCTCCGCTCCTTCCGGGTCGCTGCCGCCTCCATAATAGCGCTGCCAGAAGCTCACATTTTCGATGACGGAAAGCCTCGGCTTGATCCCGTTTGTGTGGCCAATGAAGTGCAGATGGCCTTCTGCGCTTGTGTCGCCCGCAGGCGTGCTGACCCGGACATGGCCTGCCGCGGGAGGCAGAAAACCCGCGATGGTTCGAAGAAGCGTCGTTTTCCCCGCGCCGTTCGGGCCGCGCAGGATGAGCGCATTGCCCGCGCGCACTTCGAAGGACAACGGCGCAACAATGACATGCCCGCCCCGCTGGCAGGCAAGCCCCTCCGCCGCGATCGCCAGGACGGCTGTCGCGCGAGGGGAAGAAATGCCGGAGCGGGCCATCGCCTCAATGGTTTTCAAATGAAATTCTCGTGTCAGTGGGCAGGCTTGCCCATCTTTATGTTAGTCTGCGGCCCGCTCACAAGATGCAATTTTCGCACGCAGTAAGGAGAATTCGCCATGGCATCCTTGACTCCGCGCTCGCTCGACAGCTTCCAGTCCCGCAAGACGCTGAAAGTCGAAGGCAAAGACTACGAGTATTTCTCGTTGCCGGATGCCGAAGCGAACGGTCTGCCGGGAATTGCTGCGCTGCCCTACTCGCTGAAAGTGCTTCTGGAAAATCTGCTGAGGTTCGAGGACGGGCGCACCGTCACGGCCGACGATATTCGTGCGATGGCGCAGTGGCTTCTGCAAAAAAGCTCCACGCGCGAAATTGCTTTCCGTCCCGCGCGCGTGCTCATGCAGGATTTCACGGGCGTGCCCGCCGTGGTGGATCTCGCCGCGATGCGCGATGCGATGGCGAAACTTCACGGTGACACCGCCAAGATCAACCCGCTCGTCCCTGTCGATCTCGTTATCGACCACTCCGTAATGGTCGACAGCTACGGCAGTCCGCGCTCGTTCGAGATCAACGTCGATCTCGAATATCAGCGCAACAAGGAGCGCTACGAGTTCCTGCGCTGGGGGTCTAACGCCTTCGCGAATTTCCGCGTCGTGCCGCCCGGAACCGGAATTTGCCATCAGGTGAACCTCGAATATCTCGCGCAGACGGTCTGGACGAAGGAAGAAGGCGGCGTCACCCAGGCGTTCCCCGATACGCTCGTGGGCACGGACAGCCACACGACCATGGTCAACGCGCTCTCGGTGCTCGGCTGGGGCGTCGGCGGCATCGAGGCAGAGGCGGCGATGCTCGGCCAGCCCATTTCGATGGTGATCCCCGAGGTGATCGGCTTCCGGTTCACCGGCGCGCTGCGGGAGGGTGTGACCGCGACAGATCTGGTGCTGACCGTTACGCAGATGCTTCGAAAGAAGGGCGTGGTCGGCAAATTCGTCGAGTATTTTGGCCACGGGCTCGATTCACTATCCGTCGAGGACCGCGCAACGATGGCGAACATGGCGCCCGAATATGGCGCAACCTGCGGTTTCTTCCCCGTCGACAAGGATACGATCGCCTATCTCAGGGCCACAGGCCGCGACCCGCATCGCGCAGCGCTGGCTATGGCTTATGCAAGAGCGCAAGGGCTTTGGCGCGACGCGGGCACGCAAGCCCCCGTCTTCACAAGCACGCTGGAACTCGATCTTGCAACCGTTGAGCCGAGCCTCGCCGGGCCGCGCCGCCCGCAGGATCGCATTTCGCTGGCTCGCGCTTCCGAGGGCTTTCTCGATGCCCTGGCGGAGATGCGCAATGTGAAGCCGGCGAGCCAAGAGGCGGAGATGGTCAGCGAAGGCGGCGGCAGCGTCGAGCCTCTGGAAAGGTCCGGCGCTGTCGAGGGGGAGAATTATGCGCTTTCGGACGGGCATGTGGTGATCGCCGCCATTACCTCCTGCACGAACACCTCCAATCCTAGCGTCTTGATCGCTGCCGGGCTTCTCGCCCGCAAGGCGCGTGAGAAGGGGCTGAAGCCAAAGCCGTGGGTCAAGACATCCCTCGCGCCCGGAAGCCAGGTCGTGACCGATTATCTGAAGAAGTCCGGGCTGCAGGCGGATCTGGATGCGCTCGGCTTCGAACTCGTCGGCTATGGCTGCACGACCTGCATCGGCAATTCGGGGCCGCTGCCCGAGCCGATCTCGAAGTCGGTCAACGACAACGATCTGGTGGTGGCCGCCGTCCTCTCCGGCAACCGGAATTTCGAAGGCCGCGTCAATCCCGATGTGCGGGCGAACTATCTCGCCTCGCCGCCGCTCGCCGTTGCTTACGCTCTCGCAGGCACGATGAAGCTCAACCTCACCACCGAGGCCATTGGCACAGGCAAGGACGGCGCGCTCGTTTTCCTTAAAGACATCTGGCCATCATCGGCGGAAATTGCCGAGTTCATCCGTACCTTTGTCACCCCTGACATGTTCAAGGCGCGCTATGCGGACGTGTTCAAGGGCGATGCGCGGTGGCAAGCGGTCGGCGGCTCGAAAACGGGGCAGACCTATGTGTGGGACGCAGCCTCGACCTATGTCCAGAACCCGCCCTATTTCGAGGACCTGACCGGTGGCGCGCCCGCGCCCCTCACCGACATCGAAAACGCCCGCGTACTCGGCCTTTTCCTCAATTCGATCACGACGGACCACATCAGCCCGGCCGGCTCCATCGCAAAATCCGGCCCGGCGGGAAAATATCTTCTGGCCCACGATGTCACGGTTGCCGACTTCAACTCCTACGGCGCGCGGCGCGGGAATCATGAAGTCATGATGCGCGGCACCCTCGCGAACATCCGCATCAAGAACCAGATGGCGCCCGGCGTCGAAGGCGGCGTCACGATCCATTACCCGGACGGCGAGCAGATGCCGATCTACGATGCGGCGATGAAATACAAGGCCGAAGGCGTGCCGCTCGTCATCTTTGCGGGGCGCGAATACGGCACTGGCTCAAGCCGCGACTGGGCCGCGAAAGGCACGCGCCTGCTCGGCGTGCGCGCCGTCATCGCGCAGAGTTTCGAGCGCATTCACCGCTCCAACCTTGTCGGCATGGGCGTGCTTCCCCTCGTGTTGGAGGAAGGCGTCTCGTGGAAGGACTTGGGGCTCAAGGGCAGCGAGACCGTGACCATCCACGGCATAAAAAAGCTCAAGCCACTCAAGAAGTTGATGGCTTCCATCGCCTACGCCGACGGCGCAAAGAAGGAGGCGCCGCTCCTCTGCCGGATCGATACGCTAGACGAACTCAACTACTTCACGAACGGCGGCATCCTGCACTACGTGTTGCGGAACCTTGCCGCAGCCTGACCGATTCGAGAATCGGCTTAAGCATCGCCCCGGCACACCGGGGCTTTTTTATGCAATTCAGGCCGAAACGTCCACAAGCCGGCGTGTGCCGTTTGGAGCCGCCAAGGGCTGTTGGCAAAAAAGCACCTTCTTTTGCAGCAACTTATAGAGAAAAACAAAAGCGACAAAGAAATTCTTGATTGTTCGAAACGCTCTTGAGACACTGATTGTATAGATAAGAAGGCGAAGCTGAGTACAACGCCCGCGGCACCGCTCGCGCGCCAATACAAGGCGTTTTCGAGCCTCGGGTTACGTCAAAGAAACCTACAATGCAAAGGGAGTCCTGGTGCATGGAAGAACGAACAGAGCCCGCATTTCAAGACTGGGTTGAAACCGCAAATCACCTCGCCAGACACTCTGCTTCCACCGTGGCCTGCCCCTGTTGCGGAAGCACCTCTCTCAGCGCGAAAGACGTCGACTACGGCTTTGGCCATGACAGAGGCGTGCAGCGCTACATCTCATGCGGCTGCTGCGGCGCGTTCACCAGTGTGAACGTCAAGTGCGCCGGCGAGACCCAAGCCAGCGCTTTGAAGGCTGCCGAATAGCGGACAGACAGCCAGCTTTTTATAGGCATGGTGCATCTCGCTGCGATCCCCGGATCGGCTTGCGCTGCTTTTGCGTGTCCGATTGGTTGAGCGAGGATGCTAGGAGAAAGCGCCTTGCCGAGAGGTTAATGGCTGTAAGCCGCTGAAATATATGAAGAAATACGGGAAGAGCCTTGCGTCGCCACGGGTGCGAATGGCATCGGCATGGTTAATATCCGGGGCCGGAACATATTTAACGGACTTTTGCGCGTCCAGTTCCGGCCAAAAATATAATCGGTTAACCCTGCCGATTGAAGCCGGAAAGTTCATCTTTTCAATGAGTTGCGGTGTCATATGTGCCTGCGAACGCGCGCTGCTCTTATTTTCCGGTATTTTCGGGCGCAAAATTCAGGCCGGAAATAAATCCTTTCGCGCCACCGTTAACCATCGCAAGTTGACGCTGCGCCACGAGGGCGCGGATGAGCAGCCGACGGCCCCACTCGCCTCGCATATCAGATGCGAGGCATATCGAGCGTGAAGTGCGTTTCCTCGCCGGTCGACGAGACGGCGAGCGTTCCTTCGTGAGCTTTGGCGATCTCCGAGGCGATGTAGAGACCAAGCCCAAGCCCCTGCTTGCTGGCGCGGACCTCACCTCTGGAAAACGGTTGGAAGAGCTTTGCCTTCACGGCTTCCGTGATTGGCTCGCCCTTGTTGCTCACCGTAATTTTCAGCCGGTTGCCGCGTGTTTCCGCCACGATCCGGACAGGCTCGGACGCCTTCCCGTGTGTCACTGCATTCGCGAGAAGATTCGATACAAGCTGAGAGATGCGCCCGGCATCGCAGCTGACCGTTTCCGCGATGTCGATCCTGGCCTCGATAACGGTCTGCGGAGAAACGAGCCTTATCTCCTCGATGACTTGCTCCAATACTTTTCCGATGTTCGATGCGGTTCGTTTGGCCACAATACCGCCTCCCAACCTGATCCGCGTGAAATCCATCAGGTTGTTTATCAGTTCCGACATGCGGGAGACGCTGCTTTGCATTTGCCGAAGGATTTCGATCGACTTTTCGTCCTCGGCTCTGCGCAACAGAAGGTGCGTTCCCGCGCCGATCGCAGCCATTGGATTGCGAAGGTCATGACTCAGCACTGCCATGAACTGCTCGCGCAGTTCTGCCTCAGCTCGCTGGTCAGCTATCGTATGAACGCGCTGCTTGTCGTCGGTTACATCCCGGGCCGTGCAATAAAAATCGGAGCCTTCAGGAACCGTAACCCACTGTAACCAGCGGTGATCTCCTGTCCTGGTCCGATAGCGGTTTTCGAAACGCAAGACCGGGCTGCCGCTCTTCACCACTTCGAAAGCAGACATGGAGCGTGCAACGTCGTCAGGATGCAGAAACTTGACGTAAACCTCTCCGACCATCTCGGAGCGAGTCCATCCCAGCGTCTCTTGCCATGCCGGGTTGACCGCAACGAAATGGCCCTGCCGATCCAGGATGCACATCAAGAAAGGCGTCACACGCCACGTCAGAGTGGCCTGTTTGTCTTCATCCCCCATCGCAGCGTTTCAACCAATTACCGTTTGCACCCGGCATGAAGGTACCACAACACATGCGGCAGGCAACCGCCCGAGCATCGCCAATATCACCGGCTTATATGACAAGCAGACAAAAATAATTTATGCGGCATTGCGCCAGCATACATCCGGCGCCTCAATAACGTCGAAGCCTTGGGCTGTTCGGCCTGCAAGGGTGTCTTTGTTTAATGAAATCGCTAACAGGAGATGAGCCGAATTCGGTCCCTGTTTCATCAGCGGCAACCCAAAGCGCAAACCTATCAGTCTCGTCGGCCTTTGAGTGCCTGTCGCGTGCTCCATTGTCCATTCCGGGACCAACCAGAGCTTGCCCTTATATTCGATGGTGTCGATGGCGAGAATTGCACTGCCTTCGACGCGAACAAGAGTTTTCCATATCTTCATAGGTTTCGCTTCTTTCGGCAGTGATTCGATATCCGCCATTATAAGCGAATGGCAAAGCCCAGGCTTCCCCGTCTCACCTTTTTGACTGATTTTTTTTATTTTCCTTCTCTGGTTGAGTATGCTTGCTTATACAACGAATGCTTGTTTCTGCCCTTGCTCCATTCGTTTCTCGCGGCTCTCGTCATTACTCAAGAGCGCGAGCCGGGATTGCAAAAAGGCAGGCGGTTCAACTCGCTACGATTCCGGACAAGGCTTCGCCGTTCCGGGATGACGGCAGCCGCGATCCGCTGGTGCGTCAGGCGAAGCTTGCTTCGTTGCAAGCGGCACGCTGCGAAGACAAGGCAGCGCCCCGCGCCAAGCTCATGCTGGCGTAGAAAGAATTTTCTCTTCAGGGAAATAACAGGTCTCGGCGGTTTTACCTTGTACTCTTGCTTTGCGCGGATTTAATGGGGTATTCGCAAGATGTTTAGTTCTGTGCGTCGATCTGGGGGAGGGGGTGAGGAAATGTCCGCCGATCCAGAACAAACCCGCGCTTCGAATAAAACGTCTCACATCCCCGTCGTAGCGATTGGCGCTTCGGCAGGCGGCATCCAGGCGCTTCAGACCTTCTTCAAGGCGATGCCAGCGGAAACAGGCGCGGCTTTCGTGGTCATTCTTCACCTGGACCCCGAGCACCGGAGCGACCTGTCCTCCATCCTCGGCGCTCGAACGCCGATGGCCGTGACGCAGGTCCAGAAGCGCACCACCATCGAGCCCAATCATATCTACGTCATTCCGCCAAACCGGCAGCTGATCGTTTCGAACGGCTCGCTCGACACGTGCGAATTCACCGAGGAGCGCGGAAAGCGCGCGCCCATCGATTACTTTTTCAGGTCTTTTGCGAGCCAGCTTGGCGACGGCTTCGCCATCATCCTGACGGGCGCCGGTTCGGATGGCTCGGTGGGGATAAAGTCGATCAAGGAGGCGGGCGGCTTGATCTTCGTCCAGGATCCGAAAGAGGCCGAATATCCGTCCATGCCGCGAAGCGCCATCGCCACCGGATGCGCCGACGATGTCCTGCCCCTCCTCGGCCTTGCGGAGCGGATTGCTGCTCTTATCCCAATCAAGCGGCATAGTTACAAAGGCAATGTTCCCGACACCGAAGAGGGAGTGCTCCGCGCCATTTTCGCCTATCTGAGGACGAAAACGGGCCACGACTTTTCCAAATACAAGCGTCCGACTGTCTTGAGGCGGCTCGCCAGGCGCATGCAGGCGAAGCAAACTCCCGAACTCAAGGATTATCTGGAGCTTCTCCGCCAAAATCCCCAAGAAATTCAATCCATTTTCGGTGATTTTCTCATATCGGTCACAACCTTCTTCCGCGATCCGGCGGCGTTCGACGCATTGGAGAAATTTGTCATTCCGCACGTATTCGAGGGCAAGGAGTTGTCCGGCGTCATCCGGGCCTGGGTTCCGGGGTGCGCCACGGGCGAGGAAGCCTACTCCATCGCCATGCTCCTCCTCGAAGAGGCGGGCCGCCGCTATCCCCGGTCTCAAATCCAAGTCTTCGCCACCGATATCGACAGCGGGGCGCTCGCGACGGCGCGCGAAGGCCGCTACCCCATCGCCATCGAGGCCGATATCAGCGAAGAACGGCTCGCCAGATTCTTCACCCTGGAAAATGAGCATTATCACGTTAAGCGCGAGCTGAGGGATAGCGTCCTGTTTGCCGTGCATAATCTCGTGAACGACCCGCCCTTCTCCCGCATGCACCTGATCTCCTGCCGAAACATGCTCATCTATTTCGATCGCGACCTGCAGCGGGATGCGTGCGGCACCTTCAACTACGCGCTCGTTCCGGGCGGGTATCTTTTCCTCGGGCAGTCCGAGACCGCCGATTCGATCGCAGACGCCTTCCGGATCGTCGACAGGGATGCCCGGATTTACCAGTCGGCTGGCCGCCTGCCGGAAAACGCGTTGCCTCCACTGCGGGGATTTGGAACGGTGCGGCTCGACGCGCTGAAGATTCCCGCCATCCCCGGCCGCGCCGCGGCGGTGAATGACGGCGCCGCGCACAAGCAGGCGCTTGAGGAATTCGCGCCGCCGAGCATTCTCGTAGACAGCGCTTACCGCATCCTCCACTTATCGGAATCCGCGGGGCGGTATTTGCAGCTTCCGGGCGGGCTGCCGACGTCGAATGTGAGCGAACTGGTAAGGCCGGAGCTGAGGCTCGACGTGCTGACCGCGCTGAGCAAGGCGTTCGATCGGCAGCGCCCGTCGCTGACCGCGCCCGTCGTTGTGAAATTCAATGGAACCAAGGCACAGGTCAACCTGCAGGTGCGGCCCGTCGCGCGAAAGAACGCTTCCCCCGCCGCGCTGATTTTCTTCGTCGAGGCGAGCGAGGACGATGTGCGCGCCGCCGATTTTCGCAGTTTCAGCACCGCCGAACTGAGATCGGATCACGCGACCCAGGCGCTGTTGGAAGAGCTGGAATCCACCAGGACCCTCCTTCATACCAGCCGGCAGGAGTACGAGGCCGCCATCGAAGAGCTTCGCGCTGCGAACGAAGAAATGCAGTCGGTTGGCGAGGAGTACCGCTCGACCGCCGAAGAGCTGGAGACGAGCAAGGAAGAGCTGCAATCCATCAACGAAGAATTGCAAGCCACAAATCAGGAGCTGAAGCTGAAGGTTGATACGATTTCCCGCGCTCACAACGACCTTCAGAACCTGATTTCAGTCACCGACGTCGGGACGCTCTTCCTCGACAAGGACCTGCGCATCCGGCGCTTGACACCCAAGGTTATGGACCTCCTCAATATCACGGCCGCCGATGAGGGCAGGCCCATTTCGGACTTCACCCACCGGCTGGTCAACCATCCGGGCCTGGGGCATGACGCCCGCGAAGTTCTGGCCGATCTTACGGCCCGCGAGTGCGAGGTGCGAAGCGACGCGGGCCGCTGGTATCTCATGCGGATGCGGCCCTATCGAACCGTCGAAGACGTGATCGAAGGCGTTGTCATCACCTTCGTCGATATGACCGAGCGCCGTCGGGCGGAAAGCGATCTCCTCGAAAGCGAGAGGCGGTTGCAACTTGCAAAGGAAGCCACCGCCCTTGGCATCATCGACTATGATGCCGAAGCCAAGGAGCTTTGGTTCGATGAGCGTTGCCGCCAGCTCTGGGGCCTTGGCAAGGCCGACCGCATGACGTTGGACGTGTTTTTCGCCGGCATCGCCGAGTGCGACCGGCCGAAGGCGCAACACGCTCTGAGCTACGCTCTGGACCCGGCTGGCGATGGCGTTATTTTCCGCCGAATTCAGGATGGCGGGCAAGAGCGAGGATCAATGGCTGCGAGCCCGTGGGAAGGCGTTCTTTACCGGAGCGGGCAAGCCATCCCGGTCGCCGAGGCTTGTAGCGACCGTTCAGGACATCAGCGAAGCCAAGGCCTGGGATTCGCACCAATCGCTTTTGATCGGCGAACTGTCGCATCGCGTGAAGAACACGCTCGCCATCATCATGGCGATGGTGCGCCAAACCTTGTACGACGCGACCGAGCCCGAGGCGCTGAAAAAGTTCGAAGATCGTCTGTTCGCCCTTTCGGCGGCTCACGATCTCCTTGTGAAGAACGATTGGAAGGGCGCCGAGATTGGCGTCATCCTGACGCGCATGCTGGAGGCGCATCCCGCATTCGGCGAAGGGCGCGTCACGATCGACGGCCCGGAGTTGGTGCTTCCGCCTGCGCTTGCCACGCCGTTTGTCATGATCCTGCATGAACTGGCGACGAACGCCTCAAAATACGGCGCTCTGGGCGCGAAAGGGCATGTGTCCGTGACATGGCGCATTGTGCTTCCACGCACGGGACGGCTGCTGGAGCTGGCATGGCGGGAAAGCGGCGGCCCCCCGCCTTCAGCGGAAAGAGGCTCCGGCTTCGGAACCTTCATCATCCAGCATGGGATACCCGACGCCAAGGTGGAGCAGCGGTTCGAGCCGGACGGATTGGTCTGCCGGATCGAGGTGCTGCTTTGAGGGAGCAGCGCCCATCGGGGTGACCGTAGCTAGTTCAAGCGGCGCTGATCAGATCGAGCCACTCGTCCTCGGAGAGAACCTTCACGCCAAGCTCCTCGGCCTTCTTCAGCTTCGATCCGGCGCCCGGCCCGGCCACGAGATACAGCGTGTTCTTCGACACCGAGCCCGCCACCTTCGCGCCGAGCCGCTCGGCCTGCGCCTTGGCTTCGTCGCGGGTGAAGCGTTCGAGCTTGCCGGTGAAGACCACGGTCGCGCCCGCGAGCTTCGACGACACGATGTCGGGCTTGTAGTCTTCGACGGTCAGCTCGCGCGTGAGGTTCGCGACGACCTCCTGGTTATGCGGCTCCTGGAAGAAGTCCACGATGGATTGCGCCACCGTGTCGCCGATGCCGTCGATCTCGTTCAGCCGTTCGAGCGCGTGCGCGTCGGCCATCGCCTCGCGCAGATGCTCCAGCGAGCCGAAGCTTTTCGCCAGCAGCTTGGCCGTCGTCTCGCCCACATGCCGGATGCCGAGCGCGAAGATGAAGCGCTCCAGCGCAATGGTGCGCCGCGCCTCGATGGCCGCGAACAGGTTGGCGGCGGATTGCGCGCCCCAGCCCTCCTTCTCGGCGAGCCTCGGCGCGGAAACGCCGTCGCGCGCAGCAAGCGTGAAGATGTCGGCGGGCGCGCGGATGCGGCCCTCCTCGAAAAACGCCTGGATGTGCTTTTCGCCGAGCCCCTCGATGTCGAAGGCGAGCCGCGACACGAAATGGCGAAGCCGCTCCACCATTTGCGCCGGGCAGATCAGGCCGCCCGTGCAGCGGCGCACCACGTCGAGCTTGCCGGTCTTGGGGTTGGCCTCGCGCACGGCGTGGCTCTTGCAGACCGGGCAGACGTCTGGAAACACAAAGGGAACCGCGGTCTGCGGGCCGCTTTTCCGGACACGAAGCCGAGGATTTGCGGGATGACGTCGCCCGCGCGCTGCACGATCACCGTGTCGCCGACGCGGACATCCTTGCGCGCGATCTCGTCCTCGTTGTGGAGCGTTGCGTTCTGCACGACAACGCCGCCGACGGTGACAGGCGCGAGTTTCGCAACCGGCGTCAGCGCGCCCGTGCGGCCGACCTGAACCTCAATTCCCTCCAGCACCGTCATCGCCTTCTCGGCGGAGAATTTGTGCGCCGTCGCCCAGCGCGGGGTGCGCGAGACGAAGCCAAGCCGCTCCTGCAGATCGAGCCGGTCCACCTTGTAGACCACGCCGTCGATGTCGTAGCCGAGCGCGGCGCGGTTCAACTCGATGGCGCGATACGCGTCCAGCATCTCCTCGACCGACTTGCACACTCTGAGCGGCGGCAGGAGGAAGCCCCAGCTCGCGATTGCCTCAAGGACGCCGTGATTCGTATCGGCAGGCAACTCGCTCGCCTCGCCCCAGCCCCAGGAGAAAAAGCGCAAGGGCCGCGCCGCCGTAATCGCGGGATCGAGCTGGCGAAGCGACCCCGCCGCGGCATTGCGCGGGTTCGCGAAAATCTTGCCGCCAGCCTTGACCTGCCGCTGGTTGAGCTCGGAAAAATCCGCGTGGGCCATGTAGACTTCGCCGCGCACTTCGAAAACGCTGGGCACGTTCCGGCCCTTCAACGCGTTCGGGATTTGCGCGATGGTGCGCACGTTCGCGGTCACATCCTCGCCTTCGGAGCCGTCGCCGCGCGTGGCTGCCACGACAAGCTCGCCCCGCTCATAGCGCAGCGAAACTGACAGGCCATCGATCTTGTTTTCGGCCGTGAAGTCCAGCGGCGCGCTTGGGTCCATCTTCAGGAAGCGCCGGACCCGTGTTGCAAACTCCTCGACGTCCTCGTCGCTGAACACGTTTCCGAGCGACAGCATCCGAACGGAATGCCGAACCTTCGCAAACTTCTCGGAGGGCGCAGCCCCGACCTTCTGCGTCGGGCTTTCCGCTGTTATGAGCGATGGAAACCGCGCTTCCAGCGCCTCGGTGCGAAGCCGCAGCTTGTCGTACTCCGCATCGGAAATTTCAGGCTGCGCCTCCAGATAATAGAGGCGGTCGTGCCGTTTGATCTCCCGGACCAGAAAATCGTGCTCGCCCTTCGCCTCGTCCAGCGTCAGACTCTCGACCGGACCCACCGCGCCGCCCGTGTCTGCCGCTTCCGGCTCAGGCGGCCTCATGCCTGGCTCCGATGAGGCTGGCGGCGGCGGCCCTCGCCTCCTCCGTAACCTCTTTGCCTGCAAGCATGCGGGCGATCTCCTCGCGGCGGCCGCCGATGTCGAGCGCCTCGGCGCGGGTTTCGACGGAGACACGGTCGCCATCGCCGCGAGCGGTTTTGTAAAGCCGGAAATGCGCGTCTGCGTGCGCCGCCACTTGGGGAGAATGCGTTACAGCCAAGACCTGCGCCCGATGCCCCAATCGCTGAAGGCGCTCCCCGATGGCCGATGCTGTCGCCCCGCCGACGCCCGTGTCGATTTCGTCGAAGACGAGAACAGGGGCTGTGGTCTTTTCCGCGAGGACAACTTTGAGGGCGAGAAGGAAGCGCGCCAGTTCCCCGCCCGAAGCGACTTTCATCAAGGGGCCTGGGTTCGACCCAGGGTTCGTCTGAACATGAAACATGATCGATTCGCGACCGAAAGGCCCGCCAGCAAGGCCGCTTTTATCCTCGGGCAATCTCTCAGTTTGGGTCATGAACCGCGCCTTTTCAAGCCGCAGCGGCGACAGCTCTTTCTGAACAGCGGCGTCAAGAAGAGCGGCGGTGGCAAGCCTCTTCTCGCTCAGTGCATCGGCCGCCTTGGTGTACGCGCCTGCGGCGCTCTCGGCGGCTTTCCGCGCGGTTTCCAGATTTTCCGCGCCCATTTCGATCTTGGAAAGCTCTTCAAGGAAATGCTGATGAACCGCAGGAAGCTCGCTGACCGGCACGCGGTGTTTCCGTGCAATCGCCCGGAGCTTGAAAAGCCGCTCCTCGATCGCCTCCACATTATCCTGGCTTTCCGAACGAAGCTGCGCCGCGACCAGCGAGCGCGCCTCTTCGGCCTCGATCAAGACGCGTTCCAGCGCAGCTTGGATCGGCCTCAGCCGCTCGGGCAGAGCGGACTGGCGTTCAAGCCTTCGCAGCACGGTGTTGAGCTTTGCATCCGGGAAAATGGGAGCGGACAGGGCGTCGACAGCGCTTTCCAGATCTTCGCGCAACTTTGCCGAGGCCATGATCGCCTGCCGCTTTGCGGCGAGCGTCTCTTCCTCTCCGGGCTGCGGAGCGAGCAGGTTCAGCTCGTCGCAAGCGGCCGTGAGGTAGTCCACTTCACGGTGGGCAAGCTCGAGCGCTTTCTCGATATCGGCGACGATCTTGCTGCACCCGCGCCACTCCTCCCAGAGCCGCGAAACCGCCTGTACCTCCGGTGCCAGCCCGCCGAACAGATCGAGGAGATGGCGGTGCGTCGCGGGGTCCAAAAGAGCGCGATCGTCGTGCTGCCCATGGATCTCCACAAGCGTCCGGCCGAGTTGCCGCAACAGCGCCGTTGAAACGGGGCGATCGTTGACGAAGGCTTTTGTGCGCCCGTCCTCGTGTTGGATTCGCCGAAGGATGAGCAGATCCTCGGCGTCGATATCCTGCTCCCGCAGGAGGCCGCCGGCAGGATGCGAAGGACGAAGCTCGAAGGATGCCGTCACAGTGGCGGATTGCGCCCCTTTGCGGACCAGCCTGCCATCGCCGCGAGCGCCCAGAGCAAGGCTCAGACTGTCGAGGACGATGGACTTGCCCGCCCCGGTTTCGCCGGTGAAGATGGTCAGCCCTCCGGCGAGCGAAAGATCGAGGCAATCTATCAGAACGATGTCGCGGATCGAAAGAGCCACTAGCATGGCTTCTGCCTACGCGATTCGCGTCTCAAGAACAGCGCGCCTTTCAATGGCCAAGCACAGCTTGCCGGATGCGCCAACGGATCGCCGCCGCGCCGTCCCGGAAAGGCGCAGCCTTATCCGGGACCGTAACAAATTGAAGCGCCGGCCTTTTTGCGATCCCGGCTCGCGCTTTGCTTGGCTGGGATGACAATCCATTGGCATCAACCGGCCACGCTGGATACGGTCTTCTTCCAGGTTTGGCTGATCCACGAGCCGGAATCCTCGCGAGGCGCCGTGCCGCCGGACTGAAGCAGGGCATAAGCATCCTTGTACCATTGGCTATCCGGGAAGTTATGTCCAAGAACCGCTGCCGCCGTCTGGGCCTCGTTCACGATGCCGAGCGCCATGTAGCACTCGGTCAGCCGCATCAACGCTTCCTCGACGTGCGAGGTCTGCTGGTAATCTGTGACAACGGTCTTGAACCGGTTCACGGCAGCAAGATAGTTGCCCTTCTTCTGCCAGTACCGCCCGACAGTCATCTCGGCTGCCGCGAGCGTGTCCCGCCCGAGCTTGATCCGGCGTTTCGCCTCTTCCGCATATTCGCTGGTGGGGTAGCGGCGGAGGAGCGTCTCCAACTCGGCGATTGCTTTCTTTGTCTCTCCCTGATCGCGCGATGGGGAGGAAACGCGGTCGAAGTACGAGCTTGCTACAATTTCCTGAGCCTGTGCCGCTTCCTTCGTCCCGGGATGGAGTTGCAAATAGCGGCGCGCGGCAGCCACGGCCTCCGGGCCTTTTCCGGCTTTCTGGTAGGCGACGGCCGCCATCAGAGTAGCCTTCTTGGATTCCTCCGAATAAGGATAAAGCTGATCGATCCTCTCGAATATTTCCGCAGCCTTGGTGCTGCTGCCGCTATCGAGCTTCTCCTGGGCATCCTTCCACATCGCATCCGGCGGACGGGTATCGAGCGCGCCCGGATCGCTGTTGCCGAACAGGGACCCCATCGAGCTGCAGCCGGCGAGGAAAGCCGCCAGAACTATCGCACCCGCAATTTGTCCGACACATCGCAATGTCATCTCACCTTGCTCCAAAGCCCCATTTTCGAGCGCGAATTCAAACCCCGCTACCCTTAGCGTTCTAGCGAAGAAAGCAACAAAATGATGGTCAATTGCGGAGTTTTTCAGCCGAAACGTGTTTTGGGCAAAGTTCCGCGGCTTCGCCGGCGATGGCCGATGTTGTATTTTTGGCGCCGACCACTTCGGCCAACATGGTGTGGTTCAGTCTGAAAGGGGAAGCGAACCATTGAAAGCGATGGCCTTCCCCTCAGAACCCTTTAGCTCAAGTTTCGGCCTTCAGCCGTGTGTTCCGCCTGCCCGATCCCATCAATTCCACGGCTGCTTTCTTGTTTTCATGCGGAAATTCTTCAAGTCGATCCATGACGTTATCGCCATAGAAATGCGATAGCCCTGGGAAACCTCTCTCCTCACGAGGCTTAATCGCCAGTAAGCCCCGGTGAGCGCCGCTGCTGCTTCACCGCTCCGCGCTTCACTTTGCCGGTCAGCCGCCGCTGCTTCGAGCCGAGAGTTGGCCGGGTCGGCTTCCGGGCCAGACGCTCGACGGCCGCCTGCCTGATCATGCGGACCAGCCGGTCGATGGCATCCCTGCGATTGGCCTCCTGCGTGCGGAAGTTTCCAGCCGTGAGCACAATCTCGCCGTCCTTCGTCAGCCGCGTGCCGGCAATGCGCTCCAGGCGCAGGCGCACCGCGTCCGGCAGGCTCGGCGACCGGCGCGCATCGAAGCGTAATTGCGCCGCGCTTGAAACCTTGTTCACGTTCTGTCCGCCAGGGCCGCTGGCCCGGATGAAGGTTACGACAATTTCGGCCTCGTCGAGCGCGATCCTGTCCGTAATTTCGATCATTGCTGGCTCCTGCCCCACAGTTTACAACCCGATAGGGAAATGCCTTGATGAAGAGAGCATCCCCAATGAGTTCGTGCCGAATGCCTTCGGCGCCAGGAACGGGTTGGGCTTTTCAGGACGCCAGCCTCCCAATTGTGACGCCTTCGGCAGGGCCGCGCGTCGCCCAAAAACGGAAGGCCTCGAACTTCAATATCCAGTGGCGCTCCCGGTGAAACAGGATAAAGTATATCGTTTGGACAAGTTGGCGACCAGGAATCCGTAAGCTGCCATGTGGAGCGCTGCGTGATGGTTGGAGCCTTGCCAGCCTCGACCTTCGATGCGCTATCCTTGCATAGCCCTTGATCCGAATGCCCGAATCGTATTCTAAGTTCTTCTCGTTAAGTTGTCGCTAATTGTAGCTGTGAATAGGCTGAAACGAAAGAGTACCTCAGTACTCAATGTTTTTCAGTGCTTTCGTCTCCTCGGCAGGTGTTGGAGTCTGACCATTAGCATCTGTTATCAGCCCGCGTAGCGTTTTACGGTCGCTAGTCATTTGACCTGATGCGAGATGCTTAATTGGGGGGGGAAATGATATTCTGGACCAGGTTTGGGCAGCTAGCTGTTTTAGCGCTGCTGTCAGCATGCACACAGTTACCTCTGGATGGACCCGCTAAACTGGACATAGTTAGCGGTGCGTCGGCGATCCGTCCTAATCCCCCGCTCGCAGTCGTCTATAATTACGCTCTCGTTGATCTCAATCCAATCGTTCTTGATTGCTTGGTTGGCGATGAAAATGATTCCTTCTCCAAAGCCTTTAGCGGGCCCCGCCCGGCGCTCCGGGTTGGCGCAGGCGATGTGTTGGGTGTGTCCGTCTTCGAATCAAACGCGGGCGGCCTTTTCCTTCCTGCAGGAGCGAACAACAGGCAGGGTAACTTCGTTACGATCCCAACCCAAACGGTTAGCAGCACAGGCGCCATCAATGTTCCATATGCGGGGTTGGTGGAGGTATCTGGGCGAACGATGACCGAAATTGAGAGCGACATCGAAAGCAGGCTCTCAAAACGTGCGCTGGAACCGCAAGTCATTGTTAGTATGATCGAGCAAAATGCAGGCACCGTTACTGTGCTCGGTGATGCAACAGGCGCGGCTAAAGTTCACCTTACGGGCGCCGGCGAAACGGTCTTGGACGTGATTTCAAAGGCGGGGGGGCTGAAATATCCGCCCTACAACGCAGTTATAACGCTTACTCGGAAAAAACGGTCAGCGACGGTTCGTTTCTCTCAGCTTATCCGTGATCCGGGTGACAATGTCTTTGTCCAGCCAGGTGATTTGATTTATGTCTATCAACAGCCGAAAAGGTTCCTCGCGCTCGGCGCTGTTGGGGCCTCGACCGGAGCGGCTTCTTTGAGTGGTGGGACTACACTTGCTAGCAGCTCAATTGTTGGGGCGATAGGTCAGTTCTCATTTGATCAAGAGCGGCTTTCACTTAACGAGGCGATTGGGAAAGCTGGAGGGCTCATAGACGACCGCGCCGATCCGGCGCAGGTATTCTTATACCGTTTCGAGAGCCGCAAATCGCTGGAAAGAATGGGTGTTGATCTCGGTAATTTTGCGCCGGACCAGAGAGTGATACCTACGGTTTACAGGGCGAATTTCCGTGACCCGTCGAGCTTCCTCTTTGCGCAGAAGTTCCCGATGCGCGATAAAGATACCATCTACGTCGGCAATGCAGAGGCTATTGAGGTGTCAAAGGTCTTCACCTACGTGCGCCTTTGGACGTCAACAGCGGCAGGAGTTGCAGGAGACGCCAATATCGTAGCTTGGCACGGGCCGTAAGCCCCGGTCGCGTGTAGCGTATCAGTGGATGCTGGAGTTTGCTGGAGCTGGGTGACAATGACCTGCAAGTTAGACTCAGAAGTGCTCAAAAGGTTGACACCGCGACGAGTGTATTGCTTGTGAAGGTTATTTCCAACGCGGTGTCACGCGACTTCTCACGCAGCAAGAGTGGATAGACAAAGCGTGTCCAGGCGCTTTCGAGAAGCAGAGCAGTGGCGTGTGCAAGGATATGAGTGCCTCGCGGAGTGGGCCGGCTCTCGCAGAGTCCCGTCCTCGAACGTTTGGCTTTAACCGGACGTGCCGTCGAGCGGGAGCTTCTGGACGCGACCGAGAACGACCTCGCCCGCATCAAGGCAGCCGCCACGCGCAAGCGCGAGCCTGTGCCGCAAGCACCGCATCGGCCTCGCCGTGGCCGAGGTCATCGGCAAATACAAAATGGCTTAGCACTTCGATCTGACGATCGAAGCTCGCCTCCCGCCCCAGCCCTGTCGTCAAGGCGACGCGCCCGGACAAGGCGAAAGCCAAGGATGCGGGCAAAATGACGGACGATGCACGCTGTGCCTCAACGAGGCGGCCGTCCCAATTGTCTGCTGACGATGACAAGCCGCCCGCCCGACAGCCATCCAGATGAGGCGTTGGGGGGGCCTGTTACAGGAGCGAACTGATCAACCCTTAAAACAGGGGGGTGGAGCGCGATGAGAATTCCATCTAACGCTCTACTTCGCGCTGCCACCGAGTTGACCCGCGCAGAGACCAAAAGGCAGCCCTCTAGGGCTTACCAGCGGCACAGTGCTTCGCATCCACAAGTTCGAGAGAGACGCCGCTTCAGCCGGTCAACGCCGTGGACGAGACCCCGGCGTGACGACAAAAGAAATAAGATCAGGTGGCTTCGGGTCGGACAGATAAAGAGTTGGCTGGGGTGCCAGGATTTCGAACCTGGGCATGGCGGAATCAAAATCCGCTGCCTTACCGCTTGGCTACACCCCAGCAGTCTTGAGAAGATGACCGGGTTATACGGGGGTTTCGGACGGGGTTCAAGGGTGAACAGGAGCTTTCATACGTGCAAGAAGATCGCGCTGTCCCGCCCTCAGCATCCTGTAGCGAGGCTGCGGCTCGGCGCCCGCTCACGATTTCGCCAATAACCCGCTCATGCTCGCACCGTCAACGTAAAGCCGATCAGGAGTAGCACCGCGAGCACGATAGACTTGAACTGAGACGCGGGAATGTGCCGTCTTGCCCAGCTTCCGATCTGAACCCCGAGAAGCGCCGGCGCGATTGCAAGGATCGAAAGGCCCAGATTAGGCGCCGACATAAGTCCGGCTATCCAAAGCCCGAAGGCCAGGAAGACCGACGCAATCACAACAGCGACGTTCACGGCCTGCACGAAAAGCGTCGGCTCCAGGTTGAGCGCAAGCATGTAAGGCATCAAGGGCAGCACCTGCGAGCCTGTGAAGCCCGTGAGCAGTCCGTTCAAGAGGCCGACCGGAACCTGCACGGCCCTTGCTGTCCCCGGTGATAACGAAAAGGAGGGCCGTAGCAACGCCTGGATCGCGTACGCGCAAACGATGATGCCCAGGACCTGGGTCGGAATGCGCTTGTCGGCCCACATCAGCAGAAAGACGCCACCGAGGATGCCGGGAAGGGTGGCCAGATAGAGCCGCCAGAACTTGCGAACGCTGCGCTCAAGGGAACCGGTTGTAAATAAGACCGCGACGTTGCTCGCCATCGCCGGCGCCACAAGGAGAACGATGGCTTCCTTCAAGCCAAGAGATGCTACGAGGAATGGCAGGGCGCAGGAAGAATATCCAATTCCGGTTGCGCCTTTGATGATGCCGGCGAAGAAGAGACCACTGACTGCAACAACAATAAGATTTACATCCACGGGATGGGGGTCCATCTCAGGTTACTCATTCACTTTTGGGGCTGGCGCTATACGAGGACTGTAAAGCGGGGGCGGGTGGGGTGACTAACGTGCACTCGAGTGCACTCATTCTTTACCACAATCGAAGGTTGTTTAAAAGCGTAAATTACAACCCCTTAAGCGTAAACGCAGGTTGCGATTGCGTTCGGACCACAACCGGAGCTCAATGGCGTTGCAACCTCAACCATGTGTGCCATTGTGAAAGTCTCGCGTAAAAACCTGGCATCAGCCGTGCTTTGGGGCGTGATCGCCGCCTGTGCACTCATGACTCTTCTCGCGCCGAAACCGATTGCCACCGAAGCCGGGGAAAGCGGCCTGGTCAAAATCCTGACTCCGTTGGTCCTCACGGCCTTTTAGATCGCCGCCCTGATCCGCAGGAGCTATGGGAGCGTAACAGCCCCATCTGCATGGAAAATCTGCTTTTCATCCTTGGCGACCAGCTGGCCCAGACGCGCGAATAGGCTTCCGCCCACCACATCCAGCGCCTGATGGTCACCGGCAACTTCGCCTTTCCCGCCGGCATTGCCCCCTGCGAAGTCCATCAATGGCATCGCGCCGTTTACGCCGATGCTTATTGAATCGGTTGAACTGCCGAACACGCCCGGCATGTCACTCTGCGGCGACGGCGGCTTGCCCGGGTCCAAGCCCTACGCCGCCAGCGGCAACTACATCAATAAGATGTCAGACTACTGCAAAGGCTGCGGCTACGATGTGAAGCTGCGGACAGGACCGAAGGCATGTCCTTTCAACTATCTTTATTGGGACTTCCTGATGCGCAACCGGCAGAAGCTCGGGCGCATCCAGCGGCTCAAACAAACCCACCGCGCCATTCGACGCAACAAGCTTCCTGGCCTCGATCAAGTCATCCTATGCCAGCCAGGAAGCCGTTTAAGCCGGGCTACGTTCTTGCTACTTCAGCGCCGAAGCCAGGTTCAGGTGGTAATTCACGCCCAGCATGAGGGAGTCCACGGTTGGCGAAGCCTCAACAGTGCCTGAGAGCGTTGAGTGGTATGGCGTACCGGTAATGTTGTACCTGCCATCATGCGTGATGGACATGCTGTCGAAATCGAAGTGCAGGTATTCGAGCTTGACAGACCATGTTGGGCTAAAGGCGTATTCGACGCCCGCGCCTGCCGTCCAACCTGAAAGCGTAGCGCTCCGATCGAAGCTGAATGTCGAATATTTGACCGGCGCTGAGGGGTAACACGCGTGCGCCGTCGTACAGTTGTCGCCGCTGTAGTTCGCCTTGATGCCTGCATCCAGAAGAGCGAAGCCGCCCTTTGCGTAGAAGAGCAAGGGACCTGCCGCGTAGCCGAGGCGCCCCGCGATGTCGCCATATAGACCGCCAGAGTTCGAATAGAGCGCGTTCAGCCCGCACTGATTTGGTTTATGATTGACGGTACAATCCGGCGATGTGGGAAGAGCCGCCGATTCTCTTCCGGCTAGTCCAAGATAGCCGAGATCTCCCTCCGGGCCGAATACGATGTTGCCCCACTGAAAGTTATACCCAGCCTGCCCCCCCGCGATCGCGCCGACGCCAGTTATATGATTGCTGGCTTCGGGGTCTCCTATGTAGTCATAGTGATCATTAGCGGTGTCCGTATTCCAGGCAGCGCCAGCATGACCGCCGATGTAGAAACCCGGCCAAACCGCGGGCGGAATATAAGGAGCATCTTTCAGTCCCGGCCGGACATAGAGGTCCGTCGCCGAAGCTCCAGTTGCTACCAAAAAACAAGAACAACAAACAGTTAGCGCAACCCCATGGACGCGCATTCCCCACGTTCTCACGTTAGCCCCCTATGTTAAGTGCCAAGGCCGGAGCTTAGCGAGTCGCGGTTTATTAACAAGACGGCGAAGATGTTTTTCCCTGCTATTTGGCCGCAATATACAAAATCCCGCAGCTTTGCTTGCAGTTAACTTGACACCTGGTTTTCTGACGTCTTGAATATACAACTATAAGGGGAGTTTTTTCATGTAAACAACCAGAAGGAGAGCGAGCCAACATCAATAGCTACCTTCCCCGCTCACCGGCTGAGAAGGATCTTCTTCATAGCGTTGGCAACTTTGCGGTATGGCGGCCGCAGGAGACCAGCGGGGTTAAAGCGGCTCTGCACGAAGACGCCTTTGCGATGCGAGAAGGTTTGGAACCCATATTCGCCGTGGTAGGCGCCCATGCCGGACGGGCCGATGCCACCGAATGGCAGGTTCTCGACAACCACATGCATCAACGTCTCGTTGATCGAAGCACCGCCGGAGGTCGTCCGCTCCAGAACCTTGTCGCGGTCGCCTTTGTCCTGCCCGAAATAGTAGAGAGCCAGCGGCCTGGGGCGGGCATTCACGTAATTGATGGCCTCGTCGAGTGTGCGATAGGTCTTGACTGGCAGCACCGGGCCGAAAATCTCCTCGCGCATCACGGCGAGATCGTCGGCGGGATCGATCAGAAGCGTGGGAGCAATCTTCCGTTCCTGTGACGAGAGCAACTCGCCCGATGGATTGATCTCGATAATGCGCGCTCCATGTAGGCGGGCTTCCTCGATATACCGCGTTATGCGTCCATAATGGCGTGCATTGATGATCGATGTGTAATCCGGGTTTGCTTTGAGCGAAGGGTAGAGCTTCATCACTGCGTCCTGTATCAAGCCGATGAACTGCTCCCGAGCATCCTCGGGAACGAGAACATAATCCGGCGCAATGCAGGTCTGGCCCGCATTGAGAAGTTTCCCGGTCACGATGCTTTCCGCAGCCGCGGGCAGCGCCGCGTCTCTCCCGATGATACAGGGCGACTTGCCGCCAAGTTCAAGCGTGACCGGCGTCAGGTTCTCGGCAGCGGCGCGCATGACACAGCGGCCCACTTCGGTCGAGCCGGTGTAGAACAGATGGTCGAAGGGCAGGGCGGAGAAGGCTGCGCCCACATCGGGCCCGCCGAGAATCGTAGCGACCTTTTCTTCCGGAAACAGCCGTCCCAGAAAATCGGCGAGAAATTCCGAAGTGCGGGGCGTCAGCTCGGAAGGCTTCAACATGACACGATTGCCTGCCGCCAGCGCTGCAATGAGCGGCATGACGGCGAGCTGAAACGGATAGTTCCAGGGGCTGATGATGCCCACGACGCCCACAGGTTGATAAAGTATTCGGGCTTGCCCGGGCAAAAGTTCCAATCCAACCCTGACGCGCCTGGCTTTCATCCAGTGGGCCAGATTCTTCCGGGTTTCACGCGCGGAAGAGATGACCGGCCAGATGTCGGCGAGCATCGTCTCATGCCGCGAGCGGTTGCCGAAGTCCTCCGAGATGACGGATGCGATGTGCTCCGCTTCCTGTTTGATGGCAGCGCGCAGTCTTTTTATGTCATCCTTGCGCTCGGCGAGTTCCGGCGATCCGGCGCGCAGGAAAGCCTCTCGCTGGATGGCAAGGATATCTGCGGGTTGCAGCCCGGTTTTGATGTCAACGGCTTCGACTACGCTCATGGCGGCACCCGTTTCAATGATTGCTTGTATGCAAAGATGGGCACCCCTCCCGCTCTCGAAAAGCGGTTGGCTGGCTGGCGCAAAAGTGCGGGAAAGCTGCGCTACTTCACCGCGTATTCAAACGGAACGCGCAGCGTGTGGGATTCTTTGCCGGCTTCCGGGGGAACGGGCGGAAACGGAGCGGCGCGCTCCAGCGATGACATCGCGGTCTTGTCGAGCGCTGGCGACCCCGAGCTTTGCACCACATGATGATCGATAAGCTCTCCTGACGGAGCGAGCGTCAGCTCAAGGACGACCCGGCCTTTTTGCGCGGTCCTGGGGCGCAGCGCATTTTTCATCAGCGCCTGATAGACCTTGCTCTTATAGATCGAAAGCACCTCGGCGCGGCGGGCTTCGTAGGCACGGTTTGAGGCGCGTTGCTCCTCCTGCGCTTCGCTCGCAGGCGCTGGCGTGGAGGGTTTCTGCTCTACGACCTTCTTCTCAGGCCGCTTCTCTTCGATCAAGGGGACGGGTTCCGGAGATGCCTCAGGCGGAAGCTCGACCTTGTCCTCTTCCTTCTTGACCTCTTCCTGCACCCGCGGCGCAGCCTGTCCGCCCGCCGAGGCTTCCTGATGCTGCACGGAAGCCGCGTCGAGGCCCAGGCTTTCCTCCGATTGCATGGTGATCGTGGCGACAACCGAGAGGTCATCCTCGCCGCCGCCAGACTGGAGGGCCGCCAGGTCGGGCTCATGCATGCTGAGGATCACAAAGAGGGCAACAAACCCCGCGTGAACGCCAACAGCAGCGGACGCGGCGCCAACGCGAACCCAATTCATTGCGTGGCCCCGCTAGGGGAAGCCGAGCGTTGAGGCGCTGCTCCTTCGCCATCCTGGTGAGGAGGCTGCGACAGGAGAGAAATGCGCTGATAGCCGGAAGAGCTGAGACGCCCGAGAAGGTCCATCACCTGTCCGTAGGGAATCGTCTTGTCGGCCCTGAGGTAAACAACGGCATCGCCCTCGCCCGTTCGCAGCGCCGACAGCCGCGTAATCAGCGAAGCGGCGTCCACCTCGTCATCCCTGATGTAAAGCCGGCCGTCCGCAGCAAGCGTTACAATGACGGGCTTGTTGGGCTGGCTGAGGCGCTGGGCGGAATTCTTCGGAAGCTGAACCGGCACTCCTGCCACGAGAAGCGGCGCCGTGACCATGAAGATCACCAGGAGCACAAGCATGACGTCGACCATCGGCGTGACGTTGATCTCCGCCATGATCTTCATCTGCGACGGTTGTCCGTTTCCGTTACCGGGTGTCCAGCCCGCCATTGCTCAGCCCCTGGGTTACGTGAATCGCAGCATGCTTCGAATTGAAGTCTCTTGAAGAGCCATCGCCATAAACACGCAATTTGGCAAATCGCGCCACCGCCGCCGACATGCGCTCTGCGACACGGCTCAGCGAAACATTCGCCTGATTGTAGAAAATGACGGCGGGAATTGCCGCCGCCAGGCCGACAGCGGTCGCGAACAGCGCCTCCGCAATGCCCGGCGCTACGACGGCAAGGCTCGTATCCTTGGCCGCCGCGATGCCGGTGAAGCTCCGCATGATGCCCCACACGGTGCCGAACAAGCCGACGAAAGGAGCAGTCGAGCCAACCGTGGCCAGGAAGGGCAGCCCGGATTGTAGCCTTTGCAACTGAGCCGTTTGTTCGATTTGTAAGCTTCTCTCCAACCGGGCGCTGAACTCGGCCTGGGTTTCGCCGCTCGCAACGGGTTCCGCATCCGCGACGCGTCTCATGCGATCAACCAGCCAATCGGAAGCGTCGCTGCGGCCCGCGCCTGCGCGCTCAAGGGCGGACACCTGCCGCGAAAATGCAAGGATTTGCATCAGCTTCTCGACCGCGATCGTCCAGCAAATAAGCGACGCGATCACGAGGATCAGCATGACCCCCTTCACGACAGGGTCGGCGTTGGCTAACAATTCGAAAACAGGAAGGCTGTCCATGATGATCTCGAATGCGGATTACGTCTGAGCTGAAACCTGGGAACTTCTGCGACTTGTTGGCACGCCACAATATTAGTTGGTAGCGTTAAAGCAGGAGACAACCGGGAAACTTCCCGTTTCCCGCCCGGCCTTGGATAACAGGCCACAGCGGCGTCACATTTGCATTTTTCACTTCCGTCCCCGGCTCGATCATCATAAATCCTTGTACTGTCTAATTCCGATACTGCCTCGGGAACTCGAAAACACTTATCAAATCCTGTTTGGCCCGGCTTTTGCTTCGATTAACCGCAGGTAACGTTGATTGATTCTTATCCTTAAGGGTGAGTTAATAGCAATGGGAACTTGACGCGGGCCAACTGGCGCGCGCGGGGGATTGGCAAAGGACATGATGAGACTACTTGTACTGACAGGGGTAATGGCTGCGTCCTATATCTGCACCATCGGTTCGGCGGCTGCGGGTGAGCTTCTTCGAGTGCAAGGTCACATGATTCGCTGGGCGCCTGAAACGCCTGGCGGGAAGACGGTCATCACCTACTCAATTCTGACGGGGCCTTACAACGTCCAAAGCGACAAGAGCATTCTCAGCCCCAGCAATTGCGCCAAAATGCACGCTTTCGCCGACATCGCGACATTGTCGCCCGGGATATCGGAAGAGAGGGCGAAAAGCGAGCTGAAAGCGGCGCTTCGGACTTGGGAAAAAGTTGCAGACATCGCCTTTGTCGAGGCCGCTGATCCGCGCTCGGCCAACATCGTCATTGGCGCTGCGGACGATCCGGGCGGGCGGGCCTTCGCCAATCTGAGGTACCGGAGTGAAAAGGGGTTCACACCCGTGACGATGGCGCTCGGCAAGCCCAATTCCACTGCGGCGGTGACCCCGGAGGGGCAAAGCGGCGATGGACCGATGGTTCCAATCGATCAGGCGTATGTCTGCCTGAACCCCAGGTCGCACTGGAAGATCGGATTCGACGGCAATCTCGACATCTACGACCTCAGGCACACCTTCACGCACGAGGTCGGGCATGCGATCGGCCTCGACCACCCCGACAGCACCGGCGCCGTCATGGCCTTCCGTTACGATGAGCGCGTGCGCGAGCTGCAGCCGTCAGACATCGCCGGCGTGCAAAGACTTTACGGAGCGCGATCCCCCGCGGAGTAGAACTGTCCTGCGCGGGATTGGCATTCGGCGGTGAAGCGGGCGCCGGGATGGCGGGGATCATCGAGGGCGATGGCCCTCCGGTCTCGCTTTCCGGCGCGGCAGATATGCCGCTCTCAGGAAAAACTGATTTAAAATTAAGAATAGCAGACTGAATCCAAATAGAATTTTACGAAATTCATATCGTTTTAATCGAATTTTATAATTGAAGGTAGCCCGCGCTAAAGCACAGCTTCCGTTATCGGCTGCAATTAACTTGACCCTTGACTTCCGAGAGCAATTATTAGCGCGAAGAATGCTGCGCTTTAGGCGCTGCTTAACGCAGTAAGGACCGGAATTCCGAAGCTTTCTCAAGTACGAAGGAAAACGTGGCCACCACGCCTCCACACGAAACAGCCTTGCTGACAAAGGCAGTCGACACGCACGATGTCGTCATCATAACGAACGCGAACGGCGTTCCGATCTGGGCGAATGAAGCCTTCGCCAGCCATAGCAAGGCGGAAGGGCGTTTGCGGGCCGCCATCGACGCAATTTCCGATGGCTTTGCGATCTATGACGAAAGCGGCCGCCTCCTGATCGCGAACCGGGCTTTTTCCGATATCCACCTCGGAGTGGAGGACAAGATCGGCCCCGGCTCCTCTTTCGAAGACCTGTTGCGGCACACCGTGGCCGCAGGTTTGCTCGACCTCGGCGGCGACGAGCCCGAGCGCTGGATAAAGCGTCAGCTGAGGATGGCGCGTCTGCCTTCGTCCGAACTCCACATGCGGTTTGTCCATGGCGGATGGATGTCGATGCGTCAAAAACGCATGGAAAACCACGAAACCGTCCGGACTTGGACGGACATCAACTCCCTCAAGCGCCAGCAGGCAGAACTCGATGAAGCCCGCGTCCGGGCGGAGGCAGCAGACCGGGCGAAAAGTCAATTCCTGGCCAATGTCAGCCACGAAATTCGCACGCCGCTGAATGGCATCATCGGCTTCAACGACATGCTGCTTCAAACCGAGCTCACGGCAAGACAAAGGGAATACTCCACGCTCATCCAGGACTCCTCGAATTCCCTCATGTCGCTGATCGATGAGATCCTCGATCTCGGCAAGATCGAGCGAGGCGCGCTGGAAATCGAAGCCCTTCCCTTCAAGCTTTCCGAACTCGTAGCGGCGGCCCGCTTTCTTGAAGCACTGGCAGGCAACAAGTCTCTCAAGCTCGAAATCGAGTGCTCGCTGCCGGAGGACATGATTGCCGTCGGCGATGTGAAGCGCATCAGACAGATCCTCGTCAACCTTCTGGGCAATGCCATAAAATTCACGGAAGCTGGCCATGTGCGGCTCACCATCGCCCGAGAAGGCGGCGGACTGCAATTGTCCGTGAGCGACACCGGACGCGGCATCCCGGCGGCGGAACTGAAGGCGGTCTTCGAGAGATTTTACCGGATAAGCGAGGGTGGTTCGGCCGCGGTGCAAGGAAGCGGGCTCGGGCTGGCCATCTCGCGCGAGCTTGCCCGGCTCATGGGCGGCGACATAACGGTGACAAGTGAACGCGGCCACGGTTCCACTTTCAGAGTTCTGGCTGCCGGTACTGCTGAACATGGAAAAAGAGCCCGCCCCAGCGCAAGAGCAGGCTTCTAGCCTTACGGTGAAGGCCGAAGCGGCACGCGCCTTTGATGTTCTCGTCGCCGAGGATCATCCCATCAACCTGAAGCTGGCGCTCGCGCTGCTTCAGGCCGCCGGTTGCCGAACCCACTCTGCCGCAAACGGACAGCAGGCTCTGAATGCATTGGAGGAAGCCGAGTACGACTTGATCGTGATGGATAGCCAGATGCCTGTCATATCGGGCATCGAAGCCATCGGGATCATTCGGGGCCGCTCCGATTGGAAGCGCCGAATCCCGATCCTCTCCTTGACGGCCGATGCGATGAGAGGCGCGGACGAAAATCACGCCATGGCAGGGGCGGACATGTACATGACGAAGCCCTTGAAAAGCGACAGCTTTATCGAGGCCGTCCAATGCCTCGCTGCGAAAGGCAGAGAGCTTCGCGACGGCAATGACGCGCGGATTGAAGGTCAAACAGAGAAATGCCCATGAATTGAGCAGCCTGCTCCATGGACATGTTTGTCCATGGCAGGCTTTCAAATAAAATCACTTATATACTTACTTATGCTGTTTTTACAAAACAAAACCAATCTTCACGTTCCGTTTACCGATCGGAACTCCATGTCATGCCTTCCGTTGCGGGAAGGGCTTGGTTACGAACATCGGGTTTCCCTACCGCACAACGGATCGAGGCAGGAATGGAGCGAGGGATCGCGGAGCGGGAACGCGCTGCCGCAGCGAACCGGAAACCCCTCGACTGGCTGAATTTCCTGCTCGCTGACGTGCGCGGCGGCGTTTCACCGTTCCTCGCTATGTTCCTCATGACAAGCGAGCATTGGGACGCCGCAAGCATCGGCATTGTCTTGAGCATCGCTGGAATCGCAACAGTGGCGGCTCAAGGTCCGGCCGGTGCGCTTGTCGACACTATTCGCTGGAAGAGGACCCTCGTGATGGGGGCAGCCATTGTGGTCGCCCTCTCGGTAGTGTCCCTGATTCTTTGGCCAAGCTTCTGGCCGGTGGCGATTGCCCAGGGCGCAAATGGGATCGCGGACGCTGTATTCCCGGTGGCGATTTCCGCCATCAGCCTCGGCATTGTGGGCCGTAAGGCCTTCGCCCGGCGGATCGGCCGGAACGAGGCATGGAACCACGCCGGGAACGTCGTGGCGGCGGTAGCTGCCGGTATCGCCGGTTGGCTCATAGCCCCCAGCGCCATGCTCTGGATCGCGGCGGCCCTGGCAACAGCGAGCGCCTTCGCCGCACGCTTCATCGATCCTTCAGCCATCGACCACGATGTTGCTCGCGGCGAGGGAGAAGGAACTGACGACAAGCCGGCATCGCTAAGGCTCATCTGGCAGAACAAGCCGCTCGTCTGGTTCACAGCCGCGGTTACCCTCTTTCATTTCGCTAATGCGGCCATGTTGCCGCTCGCGGGCGAGAAGCTGTCCCAGGGGCATCCGGATGCGAGCCCTCTTTTCATGTCAGCCTGCATTGTCGTCGCTCAGGCCGTGATGGCGCCGATGGCCCTCCTCGTCGGACACAGAGCCGATGCGTGGGGACGGAAACCGCTCTTTCTCTTGGGCTTTGCCGCCTTGCCCCTTCGCGGCATTCTTTTTTCTTTCGTGAACGCCCCCTCCGCCGTCATCGCCATCCAGATTCTCGACGGTATAGGAGCCGGCATTTTCGGAGCGCTGTTTTATATTGTGGTCGCGGACTTCACGCGCGGAACGGGGCGCTACAATCTGGCGCAAGGCGTGTCGGCGGCAAGCTGGGGGCTTGGCGCGGCGCTCAGCAACGGCGTGGCGGGGATGATCGTGGCGTCATACGGCTTCACGGCTGCATTCGCTTCTCTCGCGGCTTGCGCGCTTGGAGCTTTTGCGATCTTCCTTTTCGCTGTTCCCGAATCGCGGGATTTCCGCCGGGAAAGCGGAGAAGAGGTCGAGCCAGGAATGGCGCCTGAAAAAGCCAAAGCATGACGTTCGGAAGCATTCCTGTCTCTCATATCGAAATCTGGGGCATTGCCGCCGTCGCAACGGGCGGAGTCATCATCAGGCCGTGGGGTTGGCCGGAGGCGCTGTGGGCGGTGCTCGGCGCGGCCATACTGGTGATTTCAACTTTGCTGCCCTGGCAGGAGGCGCTTTCGGCGGTCGCCAGGGGAACGGATGTTTATCTCTTCCTCACAGGCATGATGGTGCTTGCTGAACTTGCGCGGCGGGAGGGCCTGTTCGACTGGCTCGCTGCTCATGCAGCCGAAGCGGCCAAGGGGTCTGCCGCAAGACTTTTCAGCCTTGTCTATGGGGTTGGCATCGTCGTGACCGCTTTTCTTTCCAACGATGCAACTGCGGTTGTCCTGACACCTGCCGTTTATGCCGCAGCCAAAGCCGCGAAGGCCGAGCCGCTGCCTTATCTCGTCGTCTGCGCGTTCATCGCCAATGCCGCAAGCTTTATCCTTCCGATCTCGAACCCGGCAAACCTCGTTCTCTACGGCAACCGAATGCCGCCGCTTAATGACTGGCTTCGGCAGTTCGCCCTGCCGTCGCTGCTTGCCATCGGTGCGACCTATGCCGTGCTGCGTCTTTATTATCGAAGCGAACTCAAGGGTGCCATTGCGACAAACATCGAGGTTCCGCCGCTGTCCAAGCGGGGGGCGCTACACAGCCTATGGCCTCGGCGCCACCGCAGCCGCCTTGCTCGCGGCGTCGGCCTTCGAATACCAGCTCGGTGCGCCGACGTTCGTGGCGGGTGCGGCGACTGCTCTTTTCGTCCTCCTCCGCAACAAGGAAACGCCGTGGCCGCTGCTCAGCGGCGTCCACTGGGGCGTGCTGCCGCTCGTGGCCGGTCTCTTCGTCCTTGTGGCGGGCCTGAACGTCACCGGTGTTGTTGGGGCCTTGAGCGATTTGCTGCAATGGGGCATTCAGCAATCCGAAATTGCTACGGCGTGGGCCGCGGGCACGGGGCTTGCCGTAGCCGCGAACCTCATGAACAACTTGCCGGCGGGCCTCATCGCCGAATCCGCGGTCACGCCAATTCGCGCGCCGGAAACCGTGCGAGGAGCGCTGCTCATCGGCGTCGATCTCGGCCCGAACCTTTCCGTGACAGGATCGCTCGCCACAATCCTGTGGCTCCTGGCGTTGCGCCGCGACGGCGAACACATGAGAGCAAGGGATTTCCTGCGCGTCGGCGTAATCGCAATGCCCCCGGCCCTGTTCTTAGCACTTGGGGCGCTGATCCTGACAGGCAAATAGGACAAAGAGAGGCCTCTGCGGCGCGAAGCCCGTTGCGCGGCAAGCCCTTTCCATCGTAAATGGATAACTTACCCAGAACAGCCGCGAGCGATCATGACGGACCTGCTTCTGACCTACCTTCCGCTTGTCATCTTCTTCGCCGTCGCACTCGTCATCGGGCTGGCGCTGCTTGTCGCGCCGTTCCTGATCGCTCCCAACAAGCCCGATCCTGAGAAGGTCGCCGCTTACGAATGCGGTTTCCCTGCCTTTGACGACGCGCGCATGAAGTTCGACGTGCGTTTCTATCTCGTATCCATCCTGTTCATCATCTTCGATCTTGAGGTGGCGTTCCTCTTTCCCTGGGCCGTGGCCTTCAAGGAAGCGGGCGCGTTCGGCTTCTGGGCGATGATGATCTTTCTTGGCGTTCTTACAATCGGCTTCATATATGAGTGGAAAAAGGGAGCGCTGGAATGGGATTGATCAAACAGCCATTTGGTGAGCCGCTTTTCGAGAAATCGGGCGAGGGCTCCGGGCTGATGACCCCGGGGGGCGAGCCCGGCGCGTATTTCAAGAGCGTGAACAACGAACTGGCGGACAAGGGCTTTCTTGTCACGAGCACCGATGAACTCATCAACTGGGCGCGCACCGGCTCGCTGATGTGGATGACCTTCGGCTTGGCCTGTTGCGCGGTCGAGATGATGCAAGCCTCGATGCCGCGCTATGATGTGGAGCGTTTCGGCTTTGCGCCGCGAGGCAGCCCGCGCCAATCTGACGTGATGATCGTGGCCGGCACGCTGTGCAACAAGATGGCGCCCGCGCTCCGCAAGGTCTACGACCAGATGCCGGAACCGCGCTACGTCATCTCCATGGGCAGCTGCGCGAACGGGGGCGGCTACTATCACTATTCCTATTCCGTCGTGCGGGGGTGCGATCGCATCGTCCCCGTCGACGTCTATGTCCCCGGATGCCCGCCGAGCGCTGAGGCGCTTGTCTACGGGATCATGCTTCTTCAGAAAAAAATCCGCCGCACGGGCACAATCGAACGCTAACAGCCGGAGCTGAGAATGATGGAGACGGGGAAGCTTGAAGCCCTGGCCGAGGCGATTAAGACTGCCTGCCCCGATGCTGTTACAGGCACGCGGCTCGTCCTCGGCGAATTGACAGTCACGGTCGAGCGCTCTCGCATCGCCGAGGTCGCGCAGTTCTTGCGCGACGATCCCGCATGGCGGTTCAAGATCCTGATTGACATTTGCGGCGCGGATTACCCGGAGCGCGCCGAGCGGTTCGAAGTGGTCTATCACTTCCTGAGCGTCTACGAGAATTTGCGCATCCGCCTCAAGCTGTCGACGGACGCCGCCTCGACCGTTCCAAGCATCGTCAGCGTGTTCCCGGCGGCAAACTGGTACGAGCGCGAGGCTTACGATCTTTACGGCATTCTGTTCGAAGGACATCCCGATCTTCGCCGCCTCCTGACGGACTACGG
Organism: uncultured Alphaproteobacteria bacterium; assembly: GCA_963817495.1. Lineage (GTDB taxonomy): Bacteria > Pseudomonadota > Alphaproteobacteria > Rhizobiales > Rhodomicrobiaceae > Rhodomicrobium. The sequence goes on from CAWFOS010000008.1 coordinate 165,541, forward strand.
CTTCCGAGGGCACCCGTTGCGCAAGGACTTCCCGCTCACCGGCTTCGTCGAGTTGCGTTACGACGAAGAACAGAAGCGCGTGGTGTACGAGCCCGTGAAATTGCCGCAGGAGTTCCGCAGCTTCGATTTCCTCAGCCCCTGGGAGGGCTCCCAATATGCTCCGCTGCCCGGCGACGAGAAAGCGGCGCCAAAGGCAGGATAGGAATCCAAGTGCAACTTTAAGGAGAATGAAACCGGGGAATTTTCCTCTTTCAGGCGAGTGCGTCATTTACAATTACAGCCTTAGCGTGTAATTGCCCCGGGAATGCTACGAGAGGTAGCATTGCTTTTGGGGATGTTTTATGTCCGCACTGGAAGTCGCTTCGCGCATAACGGCTGATTTCGGCAAAGTTCGACAGCTGGAGAAAGGTTGCATCGAAGAATGCCAAAGAATCCTGGCATGACCGCGCACAACTTGCAGCCACATTTTTAAGACCCGGAGATATTGTCTGCGATCTTGGAGCGGGTTCTCAGCCTCTCAGGAGCTTTCTACCGGAAGGCGCAAAATATGTTCCAGTCGATTGTGTCGATACGCTTCCTGGAACCCATCTCGCGGACTTCAATTCGCCGGATTTCACGCTTCCCGAAGGGGATTTCAATGTGCTCACCGCGCTCGGCGTCGTGAACTGGCTGAAAGATGAGGAGCAATTTTTAAGCCGTCTCTCGGAGCTTGCCGAGGGCAAGTTCTTCATTTTCACCTACGATCTTTGGGGCGCACAGCGGGAACTCGGATCGCTAAACGGGTGCATGGCGGTTTTCTCCCGGTATTTGCGGGATCTTACGCCAGCCATCGTTTTCCGGAGACGCGCATTCTTTACCGGGACATTAGGGCGCGGCGAAACAAAGGCTTTCCGGACGCCCGCAACGAACATATATTTGAAATATCTGCGGCCTCAGGAGTACTTGGTTCTCAAGCTTCTGAAGCTGAAAATGATGCCACGATGGCTTGCCTGAGAGGGCAGCCCTTCCCGGAAAGAGAGCAAGACGATGGCGGATGGGGGTGGGACACCTGGAGCGGAGGGCGCGCGCTCTGACATTTGCGTGCGGCCGCCCGACAACCGTAATTTCACGATCAATTTTGGGCCGCAGCATCCTGCCGCGCACGGCGTGTTGCGCATGATTACGGAACTCGACGGCGAGGTGGTGCGCCGCATCGACCCGCATATCGGGCTTTTACATCGCGGCACCGAAAAGCTGATCGAATACAAGACCTATCTTCAGGCGATCCCTTATTTCGACCGGCTCGACTATGTCGCGCCAATGAACCAGGAGCATGCGTTCTGCCTGGCGATCGAGCGTCTCCTCGGGATCACGCCGCCGATCCGCGGGCAGCTTATCCGCGTGCTCTTTAGCGAAATCGGGCGCATCCTGAACCATATCCTCAACACCACGACCTTCGCGCTCGACGTCGGCGCGCTGACGCCCCCGCTATGGGGCTTCGAAGAGCGCGAAAAGCTCATGGTGTTCTACGAGCGGGCGAGCGGGTCGCGGCTCCACGCGAATTATTTCCGGCCCGGCGGCGTGCATCAGGATCTGCCGCAGGCTCTGATCGACGACATCGCCGCGTGGTGCGATCCGTTCCTGAAGACCCTCGCCGACATCGACGAACTTCTGACGGATAACCGCATTTTCAAGCAGCGAAACGTCAATATCGGCGTTGTGAGCCTTGATGATGCGATGGCCTACGGCTTTACGGGCGTGATGCTGCGCGGCTCCGGTGCGCCTTGGGATTTGCGCAAAGCGCAACCCTATGAGTGCTATGCCGACCTCGAGTTCGACATTCCCATCGGCAAGAACGGTGACAACTGGGACCGCTATCTCATCCGCATGGAGGAGATGCGTCAGGCGGTCCGCATCATGAAGCAGTGCCTTGAGCGGCTGAACTCTCCGGCTGGCCGCGGCCCCGTGCTTCTGCCGAACCACAAGGTAACGCCGCCCCGTCGCGCCGAGATGAAGCGAACGATGGAAGGCGTCATCCATCACTTCAAGCTCTACACCGAGGGCTTTCGTGTGCCCGAGGGCGAAGTTTACGCCGCCATCGAAGCGCCAAAGGGCGAGTTCGGCGTCTATCTCGTGGCCGACGGCACGAACAAGCCTTATCGCTGCAAGATCCGCGCGCCGGGCTTCCCGCATCTCGCGGCCATGGATTTCCTCTGCAAGGGCCACATGCTGGCGGACGTATCCGCCGTGCTCGGCAGCCTCGATATCGTTTTCGGCGAGATCGACCGCTAGTACGCCCCGCGGGAAGTCCTGACCCACTTGCTGCGGGCGCTGACAGGACTTCCCGCGGATAAGGCGTACTAGCAACGAATTGATTCTAGTACAGCTTATCCGAGGCAAGTTCGCTTGAGAGCGTGCGGCGAAGTGAGTGCGAACTTGCCTCGGGCTGTACTAGGCGGAACATCGCCTGCAGCCTCCGGTTCATCATCTTCGATGAACTGGAGATGCAAGTGGCGAAAACTTCAAAGAAAACCAATCCCGAGCTTTGGGAAAAAGTGACAGAGGACGTGACCGCCGGCGGCAAGGGCGGCCGTCCGGGGCAATGGTCGGCGCGCAAGGCGCAGATGGCTGTGCAGGAATATAAGAAGGAGGGCGGCGGCTATCACGGCCCGAAAAGCGAAGACAATTCGCTCGTGAAGTGGACCGAGGAAGACTGGGGCACGAAATCAGGCGGGAAGAGCACCAAGACCGGCGAGCGCTATCTTCCGAGGGATGCACGCAAAGCGCTCTCGGCCGCCGAATATGCAGAGACGACAGCAAAGAAGCGACGTGATACGGCGATGGGGCGGCAGTTCTCGAACGCCTAACTGCTTTTATTTGTGATTCACTCCGGCAGGTAACAGCGGAGGCAGTACGGAAAGTTCCTCGGTCTGCAAAGTCCGTGCATTTTTTCACACCAACGCTTGACGGGGCGCGGCCAACGTCCCTTACTCAGAGTGCCAGTTGGCCGGATGGCCGCTGCCCGAAAGGCGCGTTATGGGCCGCAAGGTCGTAGCGTTTTTCGGGTGGAGGAAAGTCCGGGCTCCACGGAAACACGGCGCCGGATAACGTCCGGCGGGGGCGACCCCAGGGAAAGTGCCACAGAAAGCAAACCGCCCTATTCAGGCCATCACGCTCGGTGTCTCAAGTAGCGCAGAGCGCGGTAGACCAAAAATAGAGTAAGGGTGAAAGGGTGCGGTAAGAGCGCACCGCGGCTCTGGCAACAGGGCTGGCAAGGCAAACCCCGCCGGGAGCAAAACCGAATAGGGGCGGCACAGCTTCGCGGCTTCGGCTGCGGGGCGGAATGCGTTTTCGCATCGCCGTCCGGGTTGGTTGCTTGAGGCGCGCGGCGACACGCGTCCCAGATGAATGGCCATCGCGGCGGGCGACCGCCGCACAGAACCCGGCTTACAGGCCAACTGGCAATTTGTGCTCATTGCGAAAGGCAGCATCTCGAACCCTCGGACCGGTTTGCGCTTCTATCCGGATTAAGCCGGGGTGTAGGGAGTTCCGGCATCGGAATGACGGATAGTCCTGGCATTTCAATGCGGTATGGCTTACCTTGCGCTCCTTTCATTAGGGAGCTTGTGGATCCTTAAGCGGAAGATGTTTGGCTCTGCCCTTCGGCTAGAACCTGCAACGCGCGGGGGAATTCGAACCTCTCCATAGCCAGCGCCAACGTGTGAGCCCTCTCTTCTCCCAGCATCGCCGTAAAGGCTGGAGAAATCCGCTCGTAGAGTTCGACCGCTTCCAAGTTACTGTCGCGCAACAGGGAGCTGAGCTGGTCCAACTGCTCTTGCTCCACAAGTTCAGAACGCACATTTTTGGCCTCGTCAGCAGAAGGAAGCTCGTTTACGGCCCGCTGGAAATCCAATAAATGCCGCTCCAGTTCGTCCAAAAGGGCAGGGAGGCGATCCATTTCCCCGTCCAGGATTATCGTCTCAGCGGCGCTTGAAAGGTGTGCCAGCGGCACAAGTTCCAGATTGCCCGCTCCCCCGATCAGAGTGTGAAGGCGAGCGGCCGCCTCGCGTATATGTCCTTGTGCGATCGAGCATCGAAGTTCCTGCACGACCGCTTCGTTATCGTCAGCCAGTCGGCGCAGCAACCGCCGCAGCATCGCCTCGTCGCCGCCCAGCCGCTGCAATGCCTGGCGTAAATCCAGGCCTGGAATGGCCGCCAGAGGCGATTGCGAGAAACCCGGCTCAACCGGCGCCATTTCCCTTCGCGCTTTGGTATGTCGCAAGATTGCTGCAATCAGTTTATTGACATCGAGCGGTTTGGAGATGAAATCGTTCATGCCTGACTCAAGGCATAGCTCGCGCTCACTCGACCGCACCCCGGCGGTGAGCGCGATGATCGGCAATTCCGTAAGTTTGAGATCCTTGCGTATCCTCCGCGTCGCCTCGAATCCGTCCATGACCGGCATCTGGGCGTCCATCAGAACCGCGTCGATCTTGGCTCCGTGCTGGCGCAGGCAATCCAGGGCCTCCGCTCCGTTCCCGGCGATCTCCACCGCCGCCCCTTCGTTCTCCAGGATTTTCTGCGCCACAATTTTGTTGATGGCGTTGTCCTCAACCACGAGAATACGGATGCCAGCCAACTGCTGGCCCATGGAATGCCTGACTAACGGCCCGACACCGGAGCGTTCGCCCTCGATCCGTCCCACGGCGTCGAACAGGGAGGAGGTCGTCACCGGTTTTGTCAACACGGCGTCGACCGCACTCACATCCGATGCCCTCGACAGAAGTCCGCGCCTGAAGGCGGTAACCATGATGACGATCAGCGCCTTGCCAACCTCTGTTTCTGCCCGGATGCGGCGGCTGGCCTCCAGCCCATCCATCTCCGGCATTTGCCAGTCGACCAGCACGAGGTCGTAGGTTGGACGGTTGCGCAGGTGCTTCAGGGCGGCCTGTCCAGAGGACACAGCCTGACCCTTCCAGCCAAGCGCCTTGACCGTCGCCAGGAGCGCCTCGCGGGCGATATCGTTGTCGTCCACGATCAGCACCGACAAGTCGTTCAACGCAGTTTCCGCCTCGCCAAGCGGCGCATCTCCCGCCGCGAAGGGAATGGTGAACCAGAACGAGCTGCCCTGGCCGGGCGTGCTGCTTACGCCGATTTCGCCGCTCATCAACTCCACCAGCCGCTTGCAGATGACAAGCCCCAATCCTGTGCCGCCGAAGCGGCGGGTGGTGGAGCTGTCTGCCTGCATGAAGGGGCGGAACAGCCGCCCGATCAGCTTCTTCGTCATGCCGATGCCGGTGTCATTCACCGTGAAGCGGATGCTAGGAAGGTCGCCGCTCACGAGATCGGCGCGCACCGATACCATTCCCGCCTCGGTGAACTTGATCGCATTCCCGGTCAGGTTGACCAGCACCTGCTGGAGGCGCGACGGGTCGCCCTTGATCCATTGAGGCAAGGCGGGATCAATAATGATCGCCGTCTCGATGTCCTTGGTGGCTGCGCTGATCGACAGGATGGTGGCGAGGTCGTCAAACACCGTCCCAAGACGGAAGTCAATGTGCTCCACCTCCAGCCGGTCCGCCTCGATCTTGGAGAAATCAAGAATGTCATCAAGAATGGCCAGCAGGGATCGCCCGGACGCCTTGATCTTGATGACATAGTCGCGCTGAGCTTCCGTGAGCTCCGTTTGGGCGACGAGGTGGGCGAGGCCCAGCACCGCGTTCATGGGCGTGCGGATTTCGTGGCTCATATTCGCGAGGAAGTCAGATTTGGCCCGGTTAGCGGCATCGGCATTGATGCGGGCGCGCTCCGCATCTTCGGCGAGGCTCAAGAGATTAGTTTGCTGGGCTCGCAGCATGCGCTCCACCTCGCTGCGGCGGCGCGAATCCGCCGCCATGACAGCCATCAACTCCGCCAGTCCGCGCATGAAGTGCAAGGCGGTTTCGATCTTGCGCTCGGTCAGCACTGGCACTTCGTCCAACGCCTGCCGATAGGCTTCTACGTCGTAGCCCAATGCTTCGGCCTGTTGAGTGAAGAACTCCCGGTCGGGGGGAGCGGTCAGGAACTGACCAACGAAGACATCGCCGAAGTGGGAGCCATCAATCACGATCGGCGCCGCCGCATCTGTCATGCGGTCAAGGCAAGCGTGCGAAACAAAACGCTTATTGGCTAGCAGGTCTCCCGCGAGGCGGGTATCGCTCTCGATGCAATTCTGCAGCGGCGGCATGCATGCACGGCGAAACTTGGCGCAAACCTCCTGCGAGTGCGATCCAATCAGAACCTTTCCCTGCGCGTCGAGGATGGCCGCTGAAACACCGAGGGCTTCGCAGAACGCGTCGAGGACACGCTGCCATAGAGAGACATCGATCGCCGCGCCAATCTCCGCGGCTACGTCCACATTGGAGGCGAGAGCAATCGGCTCGTCGTGCGCGACCGCCGGGTAGGCGACCTCTTTTCCGCCCCCTGTATCAAGACGATTGATCTGCTGCTTCAAGGCGACGATCTGGAACTCGCGGCCCTGCATCAGGCGGTTGAGCCGGCTTGTTTCCTCCATGGCGGCGCGCAACTCATGCTCTGCCAGCTTGCGCTTGGTAATATCGTAGGCGACAACAAAGAAGCCGATGCATTCTCCCTTCGACAGATCCGGAATGTAGTGAATCCATAGCCACCCGTCGCTTCCATCCGGTTTGGCGACTCTTCTCTCGAATTGCTGGGGCTCTCCCGCCAATGTTGCTAGAATGAACGGCTCCGACATCAGGAAATCGGCTGCATTCATGAAATCCTGAAACTGAGTTCCAATCATTTCCTCTACGGACCGGCCAAACCACTGAAGATGATTAGGATTGGCAAAGGCGCAACGGAGCTCTTTTGTCCAATAGCCCACCATACCCGGAAAATGATCGGTTATCGTTCTTAGGAAATGCTCACGCTCCCTAATACCCTGCTCAATTTGCTTGCGTTCTGTTATGTCCTTGCAGGTTCCAACCCACTCTCGGATTTCTCCGTCGGGTTTCAGCACAGGAACGCCGCGCGTGATGAAATCCCGGTACACGCCATCGTGCCGGCGGACACGAAATTCGGTTTCATAAAGGCTACGCGTATCGAGCGCCCGAGCCCAGTCGGCGGTCGCGCGCTCCCGATCATCGGGGCACAGGGCATCACGCCAACCCCATCCCTTTACGCTTTCCCGGCTTTGGCCGGTATACATTCGCCAATCGGACAACTCGTCGCTGAACTCGCCAGCGGCGTTTGTGGTCCAGACAATCTCATTAGTCGCCACGACCAGCGAGCGGAAACGTTCCTCGCTTTGCTTCAGGTTCTGATGGGCTTCTTTGCGCTCCGTTATGTCAACGACTGTCGACATAATGAACCGTCCCTCGTCTGTCTCGATCGGCGAAAGGATGATTTCCGCGGGAAATTCGGCCCCATTTTTTCGCAGCCCGCTGATTTCGCGGCCCGCCGGGCGGAAGGAAGGGTTGGCAAAATACCCGGTCCGTTGGAACGAATGTTTGTCCTGGAAGGCCGGAGGCACGAGAATCTCGATTGGACGGCCTATGATTTCTTCCAGCGAATAGCCGAAAATCCTCTCCGCCTCGGCGTTGAACAGCTTAATGCGACCCCCGGAGTCGCAGCTGACGATTCCATAGGGCGCCATACTGGTGATCTGGCGCAGAAGATCGCGCTCGCGAGCTTGAGTGGTGACGTCGCGGTTGATCCCTACAAGCCGGCTAGGTTTGCCGTGAGCATCCGCTTCGACGATAGCGGCCGATTGAACATTGCGTACGCTGCCATCAGGCAACACGATCCTAAGGAAACTATCAAAGGGCTTTTCCCCGCGAACGGCCTCGGCGAGTTCCGCTTCCACACGTACAATGTCGCCGCTGTGACAGCGCGATCGCCAGAATTCATAGGAGAGACCAGCCGCCTTGACGTCCTCCGGAACCTGGTAGAGATCATGCAGGCGTTCGTCAAAAATAAGTGTGTTATCGCTCAACTCCCACACCCAGAACTCCGATGTCGGCGGCCTTTGTGGCCAACTGCAATCGGTTCATGGTTGATTGAAGGTGATACTCTGCTCGCTTGCGCTCTGTGATGTTCTCGAAAAGCAGCACGGCGCCGGCGATTTCGCCCTTATGCAGGCGATACGGCATGATGTGGAGGCTATGCTCCTCGTCGCCTGACCCCACCGTGACGATATGATCCGCGCCGCCTTGTATGACCTTCCGCACCTGTTGGCCAAGACCTGGCGCTTCGATTCGCCATTGCGCACCGTTCAACGAGCTACCTTCCAGCGGCCCTTCTTTGAAAATGATGGAGGCGCACGCGTCATTGGCCTGGGTGATGCGTAGGAGCTGGTCTACGACAATCAACGGCAGAGCCAGGCTCTCCTTGACATTCGTCAGGTCGCCTGCGATGGCCTCCAGTTCCGAAGTCTTGGCTTGCAGCTCTTCGTTGACCGTCAGCAGTTCCTCGTTGGTGGACTGCAATTCTTCGTTTGTGGTTTGAAGTTCCTCGTTGGCGGACTGTAGCTCCTCATTGGTTGACTGCAATTCTTCATTGAGAGATTGCAGTTCTTGGTTAGAGGTCTCCAGCTCCTCCGCCACGATATTGAGATGGGTGCGGGAGTTGGCGAGTTCCTGCTCCAGCTCCTTGATGATAAGGTCGTCTCGCTCGCGCCCTTCAACTCTGGCGGCGACCTTGCTTTCCTCTTGGGAAGTCGCCAGGAACGAAACCAGCAACAGCGCACTTTGTCCCGGTTCGAGAGGGCTCACCGCGGGGATGACCAGATGTGGTTTGCCCGCGATTTCGCAGGGCCAGGCGCTGCCCTGGGTCAGTCCCACTTCGCGGCGGCAGCGATAAATCAGAGCCCGCATCTCCGCTCGCATGCTGGCTTGCAACATGTCGAAGAGATACATATCCGCCCGGCCCTTCGGAAAATGCAGGAAAGGGTAGAGGTCTCCCTGGAAATGTATGACCATATCCTCGGCGTTAATCACCAGCGAGGGAGGAGCATAGCGCTCAGCCAGTTCTTCAAGCGTGCGCATGCTGATCAGATCGGCGCTGACCATCTTGCCGCGGGCGTCGTGGGTCCGTTCGGGCTGAGCCCTGGGAATGCCCTGGATCAGGGGCAGCGAATAATGGGTCTGCCCGTCGAGGCGCCGATAAAGACGCGCCCGCTTGTCCAGCGGACTGAACAGCCGGCTATTCTGCTCTACCGATTCGGACTTGCCCAAAAACAGGCGGCCTCCCGGGGAAAGAGAATAGTGGAAGACCTCAAACACCCGCTTCTGGGCTGGCGGGTTGAGGTAGATCAGCAAATTGCGGCAACTGATGAGGTTAAGGCGGGCGAACGGCGGATCCTCGATGACGTTTTGGCGCGCGAAGACCACCCGATTGCGAATGCTCTTTATGACTCGGCAGTGATCGCCAACCACCTCCATGTATCTTTCCCGGAAGGCCTTGGGCAATGCATTCAGCTCGCTGATTGGATAAGTAGCGGTCCGTGCCCGTTCCAACGCGTCGTCGTCCAAATCTGAGGCGAAAATCATGTACTGTTTGCGGGACCGCGTCTGGCTTTGCAGCGCCTCCTCGAACAGCATGGCGATGCTGTAAACCTCCTCGCCCGAGGCGCAGGCCGGAACCCAGCAGCGGATCACTTCACGGTCATCGCGTTCTTTTGCGATGTCTCCGATCACCCGCTCGAGCGCTGAGAACGCGTCTTGGTCGCGGAAAAATGAGGTCACACTGATGAAGGTATCGCGCATCAGAAGCAGCGATTCTTCCTTGTGCTCTCTCAGATGAGCGACGTAGTCCTGAAGTGATGCGACGCCAACGATGCCCATGCGCCGCGCAATTCGCCGGTGTACAGTAGCAGCCTTATAATCGCCCAGCTTGAACGTGGTGTTGGTTCGCACCAAAGTGTTGATCTTGGCGTATTCGTCGCTGTCATGATCCAGGCTGATAATTTGGCCCAGCTCACGGGGCAGCGACATGAGCCGCTCGAGCGCAGGACCGATCTTGGCGGGCGGCAGGATCAGGTCGACGCCGCCTGTATTGATCGCCGCCTTGGGCATGCCGTCATATTTGGCCGTTTCCGGCTCCTGCACCACGGCAATGCCGCCCGCGGCTTTGATGGCGCGGATGCCCGAGGCGCCGTCCGAGCCGGTGCCGGATAAAATGATGCCGATGGCCTGTTCCCCCAGCTCCTCCGCCAGGGAATGGAAGAAATGGTTGACCGATGGCTTGGGCCCGACCGCCTGTTGCGGTTCGGTCAGGCATAACATGCCATGCTTAAGGATAACGTCGCTGTTTGGTGGCGTGATGTAGACAATGCCGGGCTTGGGCGCCTGGGGCTCGACGAGGTTCTCGACTTCGAGATGTGTAAGCGGAGCAAGTAAGTTCAGCAGCATGCTGACATGCGTCGGCGACACATGCTGGGCAATCACATAGGAGAGGATGTCGGATTCCGGCAGCGTGTCCATCAGCTCGCGTAAAGCTTCCAGGCCGCCGGCCGAAGCGCCGATCCCGACCAGTCTGACCGCGGCCGCTGGCGCGGCTTTCATTTCCTGCCCCGCCGGCTTGCGTCTAGCCATTATTATCCTTTCGTTGTGCGGCCGGGCTGATAATGGGCCGGCGCCGCCAAAGTCACCTCGCCTCCAATGCCAATGGCAGGAATACGGTAAAGGCGCTGCCCTCACCCGGCTTGGAGGCCACCTCTATGCGTCCGCCGTGGCTCGCTGCGATCTTGCGGCACAGCGCCAGTCCAATGCCGGTGCCCTCGTAGGATTCGCGTGTATGAAGCCGCTCGAAAACTCCGAAGATGCGGCCGAAGTCTTCGGGATCGATGCCGATGCCATTGTCGGCGATCGTGACCGCGCAGGCGCTTCCCTCCCGGCGCGCCGTAATTGCGACAACCGGGCGGCGAGTCGGCGCATGGTACTTGATCGCGTTGCCGATTAGATTTTGAAACAAGCGAACCAGATTGCCGGCGTGGCCTTGAACGGCGGGAAGAGCCTCGTCGACCTCGATCTGCGCGCTAGTTTTGTTGATAGAGGCGGATAAGTTGTCCAGCGCCGTCCCGAGTAAAGTCTCGACGGGAACGTTCGCCAGTTTTTGCTCACCTTGCCCAATCCGGGCATAATCAAGAAGATCGCAAATCATATCATCCATGCGCCGTGCGCCATTCTTGACAAAAGACATCGAAGCGCGCGCGTCGCTATCAAATTGATCTCCGTAAAATTCGTCGAGGATAGAAATGTGGACTTCGATCGCTCTCAGGGGTTCTCGCAGGTCATGCGAGACCGCGTAAGCGAACTGCTCCAACTCCTCGTTTGAAGCCCGCAGATCCTCGGAAAGACGTCTTAGCTTATCCGTTTGGCGTTTGACGCTGAGATGGGTCCGGGCTCGCGCTTGAACCAGCGCAGAGTTAATGGGCTTATGAATGAAATCGACGGCGCCCAGTTGGAGAGCCCGCGTTTCCGAGGCGATATCGCTATGCGCGGTGACAAAAACGACAGCCGCATCGGCGGTGGCCGGATCGGCTTTTAATGCCTTGCACGTCTCGAAGCCGTCCATCTCCGGCATGGTCGCGTCAAGCAGAATGAGATCGGGCCGAATTTCTCGGGCGAGTGCGACGGCTTTGACACCATCGCTGGCGCTGAATAATGGGCCTGTGTCGCGCAGGGCGGCCATCAAAATCCGGATTACAATCGGATCATCATCAACCAATAAAATCTTCGACGATGTGTCGCCGATCATTGTTCGCCTACCCTTTGTACTGCCCGATTTTCGAACCTTGCAAGAAAGCTTAGCAGTTGTGGAATAATGACGGGCTTCTGCATGAAACCGTTAATTGCAGGGTGACTTTCGGCCCGGCGCCGATCAACCGGGTTCAGCGAGGCGCTCACCATTACGACAAGCGTGCCAGCCTTTATTTCGGGGCGAAGCTTCTGATACTCATCAGCGAATTGAAAACCATTTTTGCGCGGCATGTTATTGTCAACCAGAATTAGATCAATGTGCGGCCGCCCTGGCGAGCATAGGTAGGTGAGCGCGGCATCGGCGGAGGCGCATTCAATAATATCCCGCGTAAGCTTGGCTGCACCGATCAAACGCCGGTTCGCATAATTGTCGGCAGAGCAATCATCGATAAGCAGAATCGTGCCAAGTCTCGGCGTCATATTTCAGCTAAACCTCCCAGCAAGGAACGTAATACTAAACCGACATGACGCCCATCTTCAATTCAGATACTCCCGAAAAACATGCCGATGATCACAACGTCAAAAGTCTTATATTAGCTTATATACAGAGGGGGATAACAATCATAAACACCGGACAAAACTCGCTTAGACTGTTAGCTGATGAGAAAGAACGATGGAACGGCATCTGGCCGCGCAGTCTGATGCTAGTTAGCGTCAGAGGAGCGTTTTCGGATTGCTCCTCGGCGTCGTTCGGCTCTCTGGCCATTCGCGGATATTGCTTTTCGCCTGAGTGGAATTTTTGATTGCTATTCTGCCTTCGCGTTAATTCACACGCTTCCAAATCCAGAGCGAGCTTTGAGCATGGAACAGCTTTTTGTCAATAGATCAGAACAAGAGAATATCCGATATGAAGTGAACAGAGCCGCGATCTTCAACTCCTACAGCCAGCTCCGGGCGTGGCTCGCTCCCCAAGGGGCCCATACGTTCACCGTGAGGTCGGACGTTGAAGCGGATCGCGCCTTGAAGCGCGTGGGTAAAGCTATTAGACTAAAGTAAAGCGTTTATCAGAAAGTCGGGCAATGCACAAAGTCGCGAAAATCTCAAGCAAAGGGCAAATCACCTTACCGAAGGCCGTGCGCGACCGGCTCGGCTCCAACCTGGTGCAACTCGTCAGCGACGAGACAGGCGTCCGCATCGAGCCTGTGCGCGACGTGGCCGGCAGTCTTCGCCGCTATGCGAAAGCTCGCGTTACCATCGAGGAGGCGCGCGAAGGCGCGGCCCAGGCAGCGGCGGGCGATGGCGATCCACGTTATTGATACGAACGTCGTCCTGCGCTTTCTGCTGGCCGACCACGAGCAGCACTTCGAGCGCGCCGCCAAGCTCATGGCCGAGGTGCAGGCCGGGAAGCGCAAGGCGTACCTGCCGGAAAGCGTGCTCGCCGAATGCGTTTTCATTCTGACGAAGTTCTATAAAGTGCCGAGGGAAGAGGCGGCGGCCCGGCTCGGCGACCTCCTGGATGCCAAAGGCTTCACAGGCAGTCACCTGCCCATCCTGAAAGAGGCTCTGGCGATCTACGCCGCCGAAAAAATCGACTTCGTGGACGCGACTGTTCTCGCCATCGCGCGCCACAATGGCTGGCATCTGGAGACATTCGACAAGGCGCTCGCGAAGCTCAAGGGTTAGGCGAGAAGCACAGGCGATAGAACGCTGCTTTCGAGCGCGGCGTGCATGCCCTCCGTGAAGTTGCGGTTTGCGAAAACTCCGCTTTCGAGGATGCCGCCGATCGCTGCGGCAAAATGCGCGTCAGCTCCCGCCGGGGAAATAAAGAAGTCGATCTTACCGTTGTCTGCCGGAATCGCCCCAGGCATCGCCCGCAAAATCCGCCGCTTTCACCCCGTGCTCGACCTTAGCAAGAGAAATTCCTTCCTTCCATCTAGGAAACTAAATCCTGCGCCGTCACCGCTGCGGCACAATCTCTGCTCGACTTTAGTCGTGAGCCGGGCTATGTTGCCCTCCTCAACCCATTCCAAAGCTGAAGGTTTTCGCCATCGTGATCGTGGAAGAAACCGAAGCCCCGGCTGTGTGGGCGCTCGCATTCGCGCCTGCCGTGCCGAGAGACCTCTGCACCGATTGCGGCATCTCCAAAACGGCGGACCACAAGGGGCTATGGTCGTGCGCGCCGTTTCATCCATCCGCAAAAGCGAGCGCGCGGCGATGCCTGCGCGCAACGTGGATCCGCCGGATACGGCAGATGAGTCCACAACATAAACCGCGTCTTGGCGCGCGGAGCAAGGCAACACCGGGACTTCGACGAAAGTTCCATACGCGATGAAGAAACGCTTGCGATTCCTTAAGTTTCGTGGATAGACTTAATGTCGCAAATGGCGTTTCTTCCTCGAAGGGCCGTTAAACTGTCGTATAATCACTAAATTGTGATTTGGATGCTTAAGTTTATGGCACGCGTTGGGGAAGGGAGTACGTTGATGAGGAATTTGGAGCAGGCAGCCGTTTCTTCATCAGTTGCCCCTTCTGGGCCCTTTGTGAAGAGCGCGTTCTCTCCGGAAAAACCTGTGAGTCACGATGCGGCCGACCGGCAGCGCCGGCTGGCGTCGGTCATCGCCCAGGAAATCATTCCGCGGCTTATGCTGATTCATCGAGAGGTTCTGTCGCCATACCCAGCGGCGCGGCATGCGCCCCCGCAGCATGAGATCGAGGAGCTGGCCAACCTTGTTCTTGGGCCCGATATTCAGGCAGCGACCAACTACATTTTGCGCTTGAAGCAGAGCGGCTTGCCGCTGGACACGTTGTTTGTTGAACTCCTGGAGCCTGCCGCGCGGCATCTCGGCAAGATGTGGGACGACGACCGTTGCGATTTTCTGGATGTCACGCTCGGCGTGGCGCGCTTGCAGAAGTTTTTGGCCCTGTTCAATGACACGCACAAAGTGACCGCAAGTGGCGACATGCGCCGGGTGATCACAGCGACAGCAGCGGGCGAGCAGCACCGCTTCGGTCTTGCGATGGTAGAGAAATTCTTGCACGCGGCAGGCTGGCATGTCCGCTCGGAAGCGGGCTCGACGCCGGAGTCGGTCGCTGCCGCAGTCCAGAGCGAATGGTTCGCCGTCGCCGGGATCACGTTGAGCTGCGAGTCCCGCCTCGATGCTCTTGCCGACATGATCAAGACGATCCGCGAGCAATCCTGCAATAAGTCGATCGGCGTGATGGTCGGCGGTTCGATATTCAACAAGACCCCTGATCTCGCGAAGCGCGTTGGCGCGGATGCCGCCGCCGTGAACGCACCGGCCGCCGTAGTCCTCGCACAGAAGCTGTTCGATCTCGGCGTCGGCAGCCGCGTTCAAGCTTTGAACGTGGCGTAATCTCCGAATACCCCTCAGAAAATCAAAGATCGAGGCTGCGCCAGAGCTGTCCGGCGCAGGAGGCCTGCGACCGAAGGAATCGGGCCGGCTGCCGACCATGGCTGACCGAACTTGAACGAAAAAAAAACTTGTTTTTCAAGCAGCCGTCACACCGAAAATTTACGGCGCCTGTGCACTAATCCTCCCGACGCTTCCGCATGGGAAAATCCCGTTATGCGTACACTTTGCCTTCTTGCCTTTGGCTGCTTCGTAGGCTTGTTCGCCTATACCTATACCCTCAAGCTCAAAACGCGGGCGCTTGAAACCGAAGCGCGCGAGCTGGTGAACACCCTTCAGGACGAAAGCGATTTTGTCGCGCTCATGCGCGCCGAGGTCAGCTATCTTTCGAGACCGGAGCGGATCGAGGATATGGCGCGCAAGACCTTGAAACTGGAGCCGATTGCATCCGCACAGCTCGTTCCCTGGAGCGCGGTCACATCAGGTTCGAGCGCCACTGCCCAAAATTCAAGCGCGCCCGTGGCTCGGAAAGATGGCATCGCCGCTCTGATCGCAAAAGCGTCCGCCCAGGCTGCCCCGGCCGGGATCCGTTAGAAGGCTATGGTGACGCTGGCAACCCTTTGCCACCGAATTGGCGGCTCGGACGCCGCAGAACGAGCCGTGAGCAATGCCCGGCGCGCGCAAGCGCTGCTGGCGCTTTTTTTCGTCTGCGCCTTCACAATCGTTTCGGGCCGGATCATCCATTACGGAGCATCTACGAGCGATCTTCCGATCCTGGCTGTCGCGACCCCAACAGTGCTCGCCAAAAATCGCCCCGACGTCGTCGACCGTCACGGGAGGCTGCTCGCCACCGACATCCGCGTCTACTGGCTTTCGGCAAATCCGAAGCAGATGGTAAACGCAGATGATGCCGCCGAAAAACTCGCGGCTCTGTTTCCGGATCTCAATCAGGCCGCGCTCGCAAAGAAATTCCGCGACAAGATGAGCCATTTCGAGTGGGTCAAGCGCGGCCTGACGCCGAAGCAGGCTGAAGCGGTGCACACGCTCGGCATTCCCGCCCTGACGCTGCTCCCCACGAACCAGAGAGTCTACCCTGCCGGGAACGAGGCTGCGCACATCCTCGGGATCACCAATGTCGACAATGAAGGGCGCAGCGGCGTCGAATGGTACATTGACCAGAAGCTCGGCTCGCAGGTTGCGCCCACCTCGTTCATGGACCGGCCCATCGTCAAGCTCGCGCTTGATCTCAGCGTTCAGCACGTGCTGACGGAAGAACTTTCGCATGCAATGGAATTGTACCGCGCGAAAGCGGCTCTCGGGCTTGTCCTCGATGTGAGGAACGGCGAGGTTCTTGCCTCCGCCTCATTGCCGGATTTCGACCCGAACCGCCGCGAGCAGGCCGCGGAGCAGAACCGGCAAAACCGCGTCGTAACCGACGTTTACGAGCTGGGTTCCGTCTTCAAATCGCTCACCATCGCTATGGCGCTCGATCAGGGCGTCGCGACCCGCTACGAGTTGTTCGACGCAAGCCCTCTGAACGTCGGCAATTTTCTGCTTCGCGATGCCCACGCCACCCGGCAGCTCATGAGCGTGGAGGACATTTTTATCCATTCCTCGAACACAGGGGCGGCTCGCATCGCGATGGCGGCCGGCATGACCCGCCAGCAGGCTTTCCTGAAGGCGCTGGGCCTGTTTGAAAAGATCGAGACCGAGGCCGGAACTTCCCCCGTTCCGGTTTTCCCAAAGGTGTGGAGGCCCACCAACGCGATCACCATTGCCTACGGGCATGGCATCGCTGTTCCGCCGCTTCTGTTCGCGGGGGCGATGGCCTCCCTCGTGAATGGCGGCGAGCGGATCAAGCCCACTTTTCTGCTTTCGGAAACAGGCGCGGGCGACAAAGGCCAGAGGGTGATCAACCCTCAAACCAGCGCCGTGATGCGGGAGCTCATGCGTCTTGTCGTCCAGCGGGGCACGGGACGCCGCGCGGCGGTCCCAGGCATCGACGTCGGCGGCAAGACGGGAACGGCGCTCAAAGTAAAAGAGGGCCGTTATACGCACGACGTCATGAACAGCTTTGTGGCGGCGTTCCCTATCGGTGACCCCAAATACATCGTCATGGTGACGCTCGACGAGCCGAAGCCCGAGGAGCCGGGCAAAATCAACGAAGCCTCGCAAAACGCGGCTCCGACGGCGGGCGCCATCATCAAGCGGGTTGCCCCAATGCTCGACATCTTGCCCACACCCCGGTTTGACGAACCCGCTCCAACCTCCTATGAACAGGCGGCTCCCAGAGAGCGTCAGCGCTTCATTCGACGGAACCCCTATGAGACTAGCGGATTTAATCAAGGATATTCCGCTTACGGTCAGTACCAGTACTCCCCTGGATACGAGTATTACTGGCCTTACGGCCGATAGCCGCCTCGCCCAACCCGGCATGCTGTTCGTGGCGCTTTCGGGAACGAAGGCGGATGGGATGGCTTTCGCCGGAGAAGCCGTCGCGCGCGGGGCAGTTGCGGTCCTTGCTGCGGATAACGCAGCGCTGGACGCGCTGAGCGTACCCGTGTTGCGTTCGGCGGAGCCAAGGCAGGCTCTCGCTCGCCTTGCCGCCCGCTTCTACGGCCCGCAGCCCGAAACGGTCGCGGCCGTAACCGGCACGAACGGCAAGACTTCGGTCGCAGCTTTTCTCCGCCAGATCTGGGCCGCAATCGGCTTTGAGGCTGCGAGCCTCGGGACAGTCGGCATCGTGACAAGGGCAGGAGAGAAGGTGCTCGCGCACACGACACCCGATCCGGTTACGCTTCACAAGCACCTTGCGGCGCTCGCGGCGGAAGGTGTGACCCATCTCGCGCTTGAAGCCTCCAGCCATGGCCTCGACCAGCACCGGCTGGACGGCGTGCGTTTCTCCGCAGGCGCGTTCACAAATATCACGCGCGACCACCTCGATTATCATCCGACCTTCGAGGATTACTTCCAGGCGAAGCTGCGCCTTTTTCGCGAGTTGCTGCCGCCCGGCGCGCCCGCCGTGATCGACGCCGACAGCCCCGGCGCGGACCAGGTCATCGAAGCGGCGCAAAATCGCAAGCTCAATGTCTTGACCGTCGGGCAGAGCGGCCGGGCGATTGTCCTCAACAGCATCGCGCGAGAGGGCTTCAAGCAACGCCTCTGCGTTACTTTCTCGGGCCGGGACTTTTGCGTCGAGCTGCCTCTCGCAGGGGCCTTCCAGGTTTCGAACGCGCTCGTCTCAGCGGGGCTGGCTCTCGGGCTTGGGGCCTCACCCCGTACCGTTTTCTCAGCGCTGGCGGAAATCCGTGGCGCGAAAGGCCGTCTCGAATATATCGGCGAGACCGCCCTGGGCGCTCCGGTCTTTGTCGACTATGCCCACACGCCGGACGCGCTCGTCAAAGCGCTGCAAGCCTTGCGGCCCTATGTGAGCCGCCGGTTGCACGTCGTTTTTGGCTGCGGCGGAGACCGTGACAAGGGGAAGCGCCCCGAGATGGGGCGCGCGGCAGTTGCCCACGCGGATGACGCCTACGTCACCGATGACAACCCCCGGAGCGAGGAACCTGCCGTAATCCGCCGCGCGATCATGGCGGCTGCGCCCGGCGCGATCGAGATCGCGGGCCGGGCGGACGCCATCGCGATGGCGGTCGGCAACCTCAAGAGAGGCGATGTTCTGCTTGTGGCGGGCAAAGGCCACGAGACGGGCCAGATTGTGGGCGCCACCGTCATTCCCTTCTCCGATCACGACGCTGTAGCGTCTGCGCTTGCCGCTTCGCGGAGGACGAGCCATGGCTGAACCGCTTTGGACGGTCCCGGAAATCGCGGCGGCGCTTGAAACCACTCCGCTGGATTCAGCTGGCGTCCCGGTGAACGGCGTCTCCATCGACAGCCGCACTTTGAAGCGCGGCGATCTCTTCTTCGCCATCAAGGGCGAGAGGATGGATGGGCACAAATTTGTCGGCTCTGCCTTCGAGAAGGGCGCTGCCGCCGCTGTCGTGGATGAGACCTTTGAGCCGGGATCGTTTTCCGGCCCGCTTTTCCGCGTGGCCGACACGCTGGAAGCGCTGAACGCGCTGGCGCGGCACTCGCGAAAAAGGTCGAAGGCAAGCATCATCGGCGTGACTGGGAGCGTCGGCAAGACCGGCACAAAAGAGATGCTGCGCACGATGCTTTCCGCGTCGGGCGCCACTCACGCCTCGGAGAAATCCTATAACAACCTCTGGGGCGTGCCGTTATCGATTGCACGAATGCCGCGAGATGCGGCTTTTGGCGTGTTCGAGATTGGCATGAACCACGCGGGCGAGATCACGCCGCTGACCCGCCTCGTTCGCCCGAATATTACGATCATCACCTGGGTGGCCCCGGTTCATATCGAGTTCTTCGAATCGCTGGCTGAGATCGCCGACGCAAAAGCCGAGATCTTCGAGGGTTTCGAGCAAGGCGGGACCGCTATTCTGCCCGCTGACAATGAGCAGTTTGCGAGACTCGCGGCGCATGCGCGCTCGAAAGATGCACGCGTCGTGACTTTCGGCGAGAGCCCCGGCGTCGATGCGCGGCTTCTCAGCTACGAGGCAGTCGAGGAAGGCTCCGTGGTCACCGCCGATATCCTGGGCGCCCGTCTGACATTCCCGATCCGCGCTCGCGGCCGTCATCTCGCTTCGAACGCGATTGCCGCGCTTGCGGCGGCCAAGCTTGCAGGCGCGCCGGTCGCAACCGCAGCCGAAAGCCTCACACGCTTCGAGGTCCCGGAAGGCCGGGGGCGCAGCGTGGCCTACAACACGGCGGAGGGGCCGGTTCTCGTCATCGACGAGTCCTACAATGCCAATCCGGCATCGATGCGCGCGGCGCTGGAGGTCCTCGGCACAATGTCGACGAACCAGGTTCTTTCGCCGCATCGCCGTTCTAGGGGATATGTTGGAGCTCGGCCACGACGGGCCACAATTTCATGCACAACTCCTGAGCGCGGTTGACTCGAGCGGCATCGATCTCGTTTTCTGCGCCGGACCATTAATGGCCCATCTTTACGAACGGCTGCCTAAGCACAAACAGGGTGGCTGGGCTCAAAAATCCGAGGATCTGCGTGCTGTTTTGCTGGATGGGGTGCGAGGCGGCGACGCGGTCATGATCAAGGGATCTCTCGGAAGCCGGATGGGCCAACTGGCAGAGGCAATGCGACTGCACTTTTCTAATCTGGCGGCCCAAGAAGACGGCCGCGGCGCAGCTTAAAGTTGGACATCGTATGCTTTATCTCCTGGGCGAACTGAGCAGCCAAGCGCAAGTCTTTAACCTGTTCCGGTACATCACCTTCCGGACGGGCGGGGCGGTCGTGACGGCAATGCTGGTCGTGTTCGTGCTCGGCCCGTGGCTGATCAACTCGCTCCGCATGCGGCAAGGCAAAGGTCAGCCGATCCGCGAGGACGGGCCGAAATCGCACCTCCTTACCAAGAAGGGCACGCCCACCATGGGCGGCCTCATGATCCTGCTCGGGCTGTGCGTGGCGACGGTGCTTTGGGCGAATCCCTTCAGCCCCTATGTCTGGATCGTCCTGGCTGTCACGCTCTCCTTCGGCCTGATTGGTTTCTACGACGACTATCTGAAGGTGACGAAGCGCACCGCATCGGGCTTCTCAGGGCGGTTCCGGCTCTTTCTCGAACTGCTCGTCGCCGGCCTCGCCACCTACGCCATGGTCGCCGCCGCTGGCTTCAAGCCGTTCGCGACGTCGTTGACCGTGCCGTTTTTCAAAGACTTTGTGATCCAGCTTGGGCCAATTCTCTTCGTTTGCCTCGGAATCTTTGTCATCGTGGGGGCAGGCAATGCGGTCAACTTGACCGACGGCCTCGATGGCCTCGCCATTGTGCCGGTTATGATTGCGGCCTCGGCCTTCGGCGTGATCGCCTATCTCGTCGGAAACAAGATTTTCGCCGACTACCTGCAAATCCACTTTGTGCCGGGGGCGGGCGAACTGGCGGTGGTATGCGGGGCGCTTCTCGGCGCGGGGCTCGGATTCTTATGGTTCAACGCGCCGCCTGCCATGATCTTCATGGGGGACACAGGCTCGCTGGCTTTGGGGGGTGCGCTCGGCTCCATTGCCGTCGCCGTCAAGCACGAGATTGTGCTCGCCATCGTCGGCGGCTTGTTCGTTCTTGAAACCGTTTCGGTCATTGTCCAGGTACTGTCTTTCAAACTGACTGGTAAACGCGTCTTTCGAATGGCGCCGTTGCATCATCATTTCGAGCAGAAGGGCTGGGCCGAGCCAACCGTTGTCGTGCGTTTCTGGATCATTGCCGTGATTCTTGCCCTTGTCGGGCTGACCACGCTGAAGCTGAGGTAACATGATCGAAGCGCACTCCTTTGCGGGCAGGACCGTCGCCGTTTTCGGAATGGGAATGTCGGGGCTGGCGACGGGGCGCTCCCTGTTGGCGGGCGGCGCTTCGGTTCTGGCCTGGGACGACGGCGAGAAGGGGCGCGCGGCGGCGAAAGCGGCGGGTTTGCCCCTTGCCGACTTGAGAAACGCGGATTGGGGCGCAGTCGATGCGCTTGTCCTCGCCCCCGGTGTGCCGCTCACGCATCCGGAGCCGCACTGGACCGTGAAGCTTGCCCAGGCGCATGGCGTCGAGGTCATCGGGGACACCGAGATTTTCATGCGCGAGCGCCGTCGGGCTGGCACGGCTTCGCCCATCATCGCGATCACGGGTACGAACGGAAAATCCACCACAACTGCGCTGACCCACCATTTGCTTGAAGCAGCGGGGCTCGACGCGGTTCGCGGCGGCAATATCGGCAAGGCCGTGCTCGATCTCCCGCCCTTCAAGGATGGGCGGCATTACGTGCTGGAACTGTCGAGCTATCAGATCGACCTCACCCCAAGCCTCGATCCCGACGCAGGCATCCTGCTGAACGTCACGCCCGATCATCTCGACCGGCATGGATCGCTCGAGAATTATGCAGCGGTGAAGGAGAAGATCTTCGCAAAGGCGGGGACAGCGGTGATCGGCGCGGACGATGGCTTCTGCGACGCCATTGCGGAGAGGACTGTCGAGCGCGGCGTGAAAACCGTGCGGATTTCGGCATGTCATCCGGTTCGAACCGGCATCTACGCGCAAGGCTCCGAGTTATTCGAGGTGGTGGATGGCGCTGTCACAAACCGCGTGCAACTCGCTGGCATCGGCTCGCTCAGGGGCGCGCACAACGCCCAGAATGCAAGCGCGGCGCTGGCTGCCGCTCGCAGTCTCGGCCTACCCTGGGACAAGCTTGCGCAGGCGCTTCGGACATTTCCCGGCCTGGCTCACAGAATGGAGGAGATCCGGCGCATCGGGCATGTCCTCTTCGTGAACGACTCGAAGGCGACGAACGCCGACGCGGCCGAGCGGGCGCTTTCGAGTTTCTCCAACATCTATTGGATCGCGGGCGGCAAGCCGAAAGCGGGCGGCATCGAAAGCCTCGCGCCTTATCTCCCGCGCATCAGGAAGGCTTACCTGATCGGCGAGGCCGCGGAGGCGTTTTCAAAGACGCTCGGCGGCAAGCTTCCCCACACAATTTCGAAGACGCTGGAGCGGGCGGTGGCGGAGGCCTCGGCCGATGCGCTTTCCGCAACCGGCGCCGAAGCGGTGGTGCTCCTCTCGCCCGCCTGCGCCTCCTTCGATCAATTCCCGAACTTCGAAGTTCGCGGCGATGCCTTCCGTGTCCTCGTCGAGGCTCTGCCGGAAGCGCCCGTCAAGGACCGCGCCGCATGACCTTTTCGCGGGCCGAACGGGCCATCGTTACCGATTGGTGGCTCACAGTCGACCGCACCCTGCTTGCCCTTATCCTCGTGCTCGCCGTTGCCGGTCTTGCGGCCTCCGCAGCAGCGAGCCCTCAAATAGCCCTGCACTTCAAGCTCGACCCCTTTTATTTCGTCAAGCGCCACGCCCTTGGCGTGATCGTCGCGCTCGCCATCATGTTCGGCGTTTCTTTGCTCAGTCCCGCCCAGATCAAGCGCCTTGCTCTCTTTCTGTTCAGCGCCGGCATCCTCCTGATGGCCGCCACTCTCCTGCAGGGCATCGAGCGAAACGGCGCTGCGCGCTGGCTGATCGTCGGGGGCGTTTTCCTTCAGCCATCCGAATTTGTGAAGCCGGGCTTCGTCGTGCTGTCCGCCTGGCTCTTTTCGGAAAGCAACAGGAGGCAGGACATGCCCGCGCTTGAGCTGGCGCTGTTGATGCTCCTCCTTTTCGTCGCATTGCTCGTTCTGCAGCCCGACATGGGACAGACCATTATCGTGTCCTGCGTCTGGTGTGGTCTTTTCTTCCTGTCCGGCTACTCGCTGCGCATCGCGCCTTTGTTCCTGGCGGCAATCCTGGGCGGCCTCGCGGCTGCCTACTTCACCATGCCGCACTTCATGAGCCGCATTAACCGTTTCACCGGGGGAACTGCCGAGTCCTTGCAGACCTCCGTGGCGGTCAACGCTTTTCGCAATGCCGGCTGGTTCGGACATGGCCTGGGCGAAGGTTTCACGAAGACGCGCCTGCCCGACGCTCACAACGATTTTGTGTTCGCGGCGGTCGCCGAAGAGATGGGCATTGCGGCTTGCCTTTTCTTAATTCTGATTTATGCCTTGATTGTCTGGAGAGCATTAAGAGGCGCATTTCGCGAGCAGGAGTCTTTCGTCCGTCTCGCGGCTGCAGGGCTCGTCATGATTTTCGGATTGCAGGCGTTGATCAACATGGCAGTGAATTTGAATCTGCTTCCCGCGAAGGGTGTCACGCTTCCCTTTGTGTCTTACGGCCGATCCTCAATTCTTGCGACCGCGATCACTCTTGGCATGATCGTCGCCTTGACCAAGCGGTCTCAGTTCAAGTGCGCCTCCCGGGCCTTTCCAGGCGTCGGGGAATTGGCAATGACATCCAGCAGGGAGACTCTTCCATGAGCCGCGGTTCTCTCATGTTGACCGCGGGGGGAACCGGCGGTCATCTTTTCCCCGCCCAGGCCCTTTCCG
Organism: uncultured Alphaproteobacteria bacterium; assembly: GCA_963817495.1. Taxonomy (GTDB): domain Bacteria; phylum Pseudomonadota; class Alphaproteobacteria; order Rhizobiales; family Rhodomicrobiaceae; genus Rhodomicrobium. The sequence continues at coordinate 189,561 of CAWFOS010000008.1, forward strand.
AGGAACTGATCCGGCGCGGCTGGGAGGTGGATCTCATCACCGATACGCGCGGCCACGCGTTCGGCAACGATTTTCCGGCACGGAAGATCCACAAGGTGGCGGCCGCGACATTCCAGGGGCGCTCCCCGATCGAGGCGACAAAGACGCTTGGGCTTCTCGGAAACGGCTTCCAGGCCTCCTACCGGATCATGGGGGAAGTCCAGCCCAAAGCCATCATAGGCTTCGGCGGTTATCCGACGCTCGCGCCGGTTCTCGCCGCGATGGGGCGCGGCATCCCGTCCGCGATCCATGAACAAAACTCTGTGATGGGCCAGGCCAACCGCTTTCTGGCGCCGATGGTGAAGGCCATCGCGTGCTCCTTCGACAACACGAAATATCTGGAAGGCAAGCTTCTGCAGAAAGCGCGAGTCACCGGGACCCCTCTTCGCAAGGCGGTTCTCGACTTGCAGAGCGTCCCCTATCGCCCGCCTGCGAGCCAGGCCCAGCTCAACCTGCTCGTCTTTGGCGGCAGCCAGGGCGCCCGGTACTTCTCCGAGATGGTGCCTCAGGCGCTGCAATTGATGCCGCAGCAGATCAAAGACCGGCTCTTCGTCATGCAGCAATGCCGCGCCGAGGACATTGATCGCGTCTTCGACACCTATGAGGCTTCAGGCGTCGCTGCCGAACTTGCGACATTCTTCGAGGATCTCCCTTACAGGATGTCGAATTCGCATCTGATCTTATCGCGAAGCGGCGCGACGACTGTCGCCGAACTCTGCGCGCTCGGACGCCCTGCCATACTCGTTCCACTTCCGCATGCCAAAGACAACGATCAGCTCGAAAACGCGACCCGGATGGAAGCGGCTGGCGCGGGCTATTGCTACCTGCAAAGCTCGCTGACCGCGGAGGGACTTGCAGGTTCGGTGCGCCGTCTCTTCGAAGATCCTGCGGCGCTCGTAAGGGCCGCATCCAATGCGCATTCGCTTGCAAATTACAGAGCTGTTGAAAATCTAGCGAATCTCCTTGAAGAGTTAGCTGAAAAGCAAGGTTCAACCGTGGGCGCTGCAGTAACTGCTTAAGAATCTGCTTCTATTATTAGACTAGCTGTCTGAAGCAGGCAGTTGGTGGGAGAGAGGACACGGCAATGAAAGACCCGCTTTCCGGCGGTCGCGTACACATCATCGGCATCGGCGGCATCGGCATGAGCGCGATCGCCGAGATCATGGCTGCGCGTGGCATCGCCGTGCAAGGCAGCGACCAGAAAGACGGTGCCAATCTTCGCCGCCTCTCCGGCAAGGGCATCAAGGTCTGTGTGGGTCAGTGCGCTGAAAATCTCGATGGCGCAGCCACGGTGGTCATTTCGACGGCGGTCAAGGATACAAACCCGGAGCTCAAGGCTGCGCGGGAAAAAGGTCTGCCCGTGTTCAGCCGCGCGGATGCGCTTGCGGCGCTCATGAAGGGCTATCGCACGATTTCGGTCACCGGTTCTCATGGAAAGACCACGACCACGTCCATGATCGGCTGGATGATGGTTGAGGCCGGTCTCGACCCAACCGTGCTTGTCGGCGGCGTGGTGCGCGCCTGGGGATCGAACGCCCGGATCGGATCGAGCCAATGGATGGTCGTCGAGGCGGATGAATCGGACGGCACTTTCATCAGGCTGCCGACCGAGATCGGCGTCGTGACCAACATCGACCCCGAGCATCTCGATTATTACGGGACGGAGGCCGCCCTCCACGAGGCGTTTCTGACCTTCTTCCGTCAAATTCCGGAAAACGGCCTCGCCGTGCCGGGCATCGATCATCCCGTTGTGCGCAGCCTCCTCAACCGCCTCGATGCGGAAGGACGGCTCCCGCCGATAGCAGCGTTCGGACGCTCGCTCGATGCGCAGTCACGGATCGACCACGTCGCCACGAATGGCGGATCGGTGACCTTCGACGCGATCCTGGCCGCAGGCGCTGGCAATCCGCCTGTCCGGAGAAACAAGTTCAAGCTCCCCGTGCCGGGAGCGCACAACGCGCTGAATGCGGCGGCGGCGATTGCGGTCGGCCAGCATGTCGGCCTTTCGCCCGATCAGATTTTTGCAGCGCTGTCGACCTTCGAAGGCGTCGACCGCAGGTTCACCTCGACCGGCGAATGGAACGGCGTCGCCGTTTACGACGACTATGCCCATCACCCCACGGAGATAGCGGCCGTGTTGAGCGCCGCGCGCGGAGCTTCGAAGGGCCACGTCATCGCAGTCATGCAGCCCCACCGCTTTTCGAGGCTGGCATCGCTGTTCGACCAGTTCTGCGAGTGCTTCAAGGAGGCCGACACGGTGCTCATCGCGCCCGTCTATGCCGCTGGCGAAGCGCCGAACGGTTTCGATCGCGACAAGCTCGTCGACGGCATCCGTCATACAGGGCACACACACGTCTATGCAATCGAAGACGAGGATATGCTCACGCGCACAGTCGCGGCTCTTGCGCGGCCCGGCGATCTCGTCATCGGGCTCGGCGCTGGAACCATCAGCGAATGGACGCACGCCCTTCCGGGCCGTCTCAGCCTTTATTCCGCGTTTGCCGGCGCGGCGGAGTGATCGTGTTTCCGGACCTTGTCCCAAGTCTTCTGGCGGCCGCGCCTGACCTTCGTGGCCGGCTTCTGCCGAATGTCTCGCTCAGCGATCTGACGTGGCTGCGCGTTGGCGGGCCGGCGCAGGTGCTTTTCACGCCAGCCGACGAGGACGATCTTGCTTATTTTCTCTCGCGGTGCCCGCTCGATATTCCGGTTATCGTTATCGGCGTCGGCTCGAATTTGCTTGTACGGGATGGCGGCGTTCCTGGCGTTGTCATTCGCCTTGCGCGCGGATTCAACGAGGCCGTGACGATCAGCGCCACCCGGATTCGAGCAGGCGCGGCGGTCCCTGATGTGAGGCTCGCACAGGTCGCGGCGGCGGCGGGTATTGCAGGCCTTGCCTTTTATCGCGGCATTCCCGGCACCGTCGGCGGCGCCCTGCGCATGAACGCAGGCGCGCATGGCGGCGAAACGAAGAACGTTTTGATCGAAGCGCGCGCAGTCGATCGGAGCGGCAAGATCCACGTCTTCGACAATGCCGGAATGGGCTTCTCTTACCGCCATTGCGGCGTTCCGGGCGACTTCATTTTCACCCACGCGATTTTTGAAGGCCGCGAGGGCGAGCCTGCGGAAATCGAACGAGAGATGAAAAGCGTCGCCGAGTATCGCGAAACGCATCAGCCCATAAAGAGCCGCACAGGAGGTTCAACCTTCAAAAATCCCCCGGGCCACAGCGCCTGGAAACTCATCGACGCGGCGGGCTGCCGCGGTCTTCGCGTTGGCGGCGCTCATATGTCCGAGATGCACTGCAACTTTCTCATCAACGATCAAGGCGCCACTGCCGCCGATGTCGAGCACCTCGGCGAGCTTGTTCGCGAGCGGGTTTTCGCGCACAGCGGCATCATGCTCGAATGGGAAATCAAGCGGATCGGCATTCCGGCAGCGCAAGAGGAAGTTGCTGCTTCTGGTGAGCACTGCTCCATTTCGAGATAGGAGCGATCCGTTTCTGGCCGGATCAGGCCGAGAAGAGACATCAGCCAAGGTTCGAGGAGTGCCTCCTGTTGGCCATTGAGCCGCCGTTCCTGTCCGGCTCAGCGCATCATCGTTTGAAATGCTCCTCTCGCATTCCGCTATTAATTCAATGTGCTGACCAGGGGCCATAATCGGCCTCTGGGCAGACTGGGAGGGCGCTGCGCGCTGACCGAATTTTTCTTTGACAAATATATTTTTTGAAGAGAATGCTTTCACTTTATGTTACCGGACCAGAAACCGCGATGTTGTTGATACTATTAGATCGATCTTCCTCAATGGCAGCTCCCCTTATGGAGAATGAAAAACCGCATGGCTATGTATCCCGATTAGATGCGGCACGAGGATGTCTTCTAACCAAAGTGGGCGGGCTGGACCAGAATATCCGCATTATCGCTTTCAACGAGTCCTGGCGTTTCGTTAGAATTGAAGATTTATATCTGTTAACGCCTGATGGTGTGCCGGATGTAATCAATGCTCTTGCGGTTGCTTTCAATATAATAGAATTATATAAATCTTCTCCTTCTCGTATATTGTTAATAACAGGCGGAGAAGATTATACGTTCCCGTCCCGTCGATACTTAACTGCAGGATTGCGTTATTTAAGATCGAAGCGCATACCTGTTGATATATGCTTTCTAGGAGAGAAAGCAAGTACGGGCACGCATTATTTAGATCGTCTTGCAAAATTAACTGGCGGCCGGTGCGAAGCTGCCATTTCAAGACGTTCTCTCGAGGAGGCAGTAGAACATGCTCTTGCTCCGATGGTCCATGCTGGGGACAAAGGAGAAGAGAATCAGCCAGAAAAGAAGCAGCCGGAAGATATAGACGAAGCGGCGACGAAAGAAAGAGAAGTCCAAGCAGATCAAGAAAACAATCTGTATTCTAACGCAATACATGTTCAAAAACAATTTAAGAAACGTCCTGATTTTGATATAGTTGATTGCAGTGTTTTTTCCCCGAGTCTGGCAGCTGTAAACAGATCTTTTATGGTGCAGTGTTATTTTCACCTCTGTAAAGGATGTAACGATAGATTTTGTAAGGATTGCGAAGAAAGTTCTAGACGAGCTTCGCTATTTGATCAAAAAACAATCTGTAGAGGAGAGACAACCCTTATTACAGAGGTGAGGCGTGGAAGTCATATTGATCTTGTTCTTCAGTGTAAAGGTGCCAAGATTGATATGCCAAAGCAGTCCGTTCTCTGGTCCGGCAAACTTGTTTCTTGCAACTTCTTGGTTAAAATTCCTAATTCGTGGGACAAGGTGACGAATCCGAGCGCGCACTTAAATCTGGTTTTTATGCAGGATGGGCGCCCTCTGGGAAGGATACTTTTTCAGGTTGAAGTTGGAGAGGAAAGCGCGCACGGAACTAGCGCCATTCGGGGCTCTGCAAGGAATTATGAGACCGTATTCTGTTCGTACACGCGAAAAGATAGCCAAATAGTTCTTAGAGCAGTACAGGTTTTATCTGCCGTAAACCTAGATTGTTTCTACGACAAAAAAAGCATAAAACCGGCGGAGTTTTGGAGATTAAGAATATTTCAGGAGATTGAAACGAGAGATTTGTTTTTGCTGTTTTGGTCAGATGCTGCATCGAAGTCTGAATGGGTAAATATCGAATTAGATTATGCCCTGAAGCATCAAAAAAAGACAAGGGGCAGTCTTCCCGACATCATTCCAATTATAATCGAAGGTCCACCACCGCCTGCTCCTCCGAAGGGTTTGGAAGAGTTGCATTTCGATGACATGTATCAATACATGTTTTCGGCGATAGATAGTCACGCTCGAAAATCAAAGGAAGAATCCGACGAAGACATTGCTCCAGACTTTATCTGAAAAGCGCCGACTGAGCAATATCAAGTCCGATTCCGAAGGTTAAGCAGCCCACATGTGCTCACCGTGAGGATTTCAGGTTTCGACCCAGAACGCACATCGCGAGGCTCAACCGGGTGGCAAAGCGGTTGCGCAAAATATACTTATTTGCTTAGATAAGGCATTTTTACAAAACGAAGCCAAACACTTTCTTAAGACATCGCAGGCTGACTTTGGAAGCCAGCTTGCCGAAGCATTGGGTTCAACAGATGTGAATGTCGCTTATCGATCCGACAGGGCGCAAAACGCAGAGGCGTTGTTGGCAAACCCAGGCGTTTGCTTGCTTTGAGCACAGAGCCGCCAAAATCTTCGTGCTGATAGCGCTAGCGGTTTCGCGCGCCGCCTAACGAGGCATTTGGAAGCTCAGGCGCGAGGAAACGGGCATAGGGGGCGCGTTCGATGTCTAGCACGGCAGGCAAATTTCACCATATCGCGGTCCTGATGGGCGGCTGGTCTTCGGAACGGGATGTTTCGCTAAGGTCTGGCGCGGCCTGCGCAAGCGCATTGGGGAGCCTCGGCTATCGGGTGACGCCCATCGACGTGAACCGCGACATCGCCGACCGCCTCGCCATTCTCAAGCCCGACGCCTGTTTCAACGCGCTTCACGGCAAGTGGGGCGAGGACGGCTGCATCCAGGCCGTGCTTGAGACGCTTGAGATTCCCTACACGCATTCAGGCGTGCTGGCATCCGCGCTCGCGATGGACAAGGCGCGCGCCAAGATCGCTTTCAAGGCAGCGGGCGTGCCGGTGGCGGATGGCATCGTGGCGAGCCGCGAGGAGGCCGCGCGCGGCCATCTCATGCCGCCGCCCTACGTCATCAAGCCCGTCTCGGAAGGATCGAGCGTCGGCGTCTACCTCGTGCGCGAGGACCATGAATTCCCGCCGCAGGAACTGAACCGGCCCGACTGGGCATTCGGCGACGTTCTCGTCGAGAAATACGTCGGCGGCCGGGAACTCACCTGCGCCGTGATGGGCGACCGCGCCCTCGACATCATCGAAATTATGCCCGCCGAGGGGCTCAGTTTCTACGATTACGAAGCAAAATACGCAAAAGGAGGCTCACGCCACATTCTGCCGGCACAAATTTCACCGGACATTTACAAGTTTATCCAAAAATTGGCGGTCGATGCGCACAACGCATTGGGCTGCCGTGGCATAAGCCGGGCCGATTTTCGTTTCGACGATCGGCCGGGGGGAACAGGCGAGCTTGTCTGCCTTGAGGTCAATACTCAACCAGGCATGACGGCTACATCGCTTGTCCCTGAACTTGCTGCCCATGTTGGATTGACGTTCGGTGAGCTTGTTCGGTGGATTGTGGAGGATGCCTCTTGCAACCGGTAACCCAGGAAAAGGTTCGATCAGCGAGCTTCGGAGACGATAGGGCGCAACCGGTCAAGAAGGGGGTAGCCCAGCCTTCCTGGTTTTCGATAGTAGAGGCGCATGCGGACTACGCGGCTAAGGCTGGCTTCGTGGTAAGCATGATGTTCCTCGTCGCGACGGCCTTCTATGGGCTCCATCTATCGGGCGCTACGAAGGCGGCCTACGACGAACTTGGCGCGATGGCGGACCGAGCCGCATACGATGCCGGGTTCCGTGTTGAAGACCTCGCCATTTCCGGCTCCAAGAACACGTCGCGAGAGGTCCTTATGAAGGCCCTCGCCTTGCCATTCGCGAACTCATCTCTCTCCTACGAAACGGCGGAAGCGCAGGACCGGCTCTTGAAGATCGGCTGGGTCGCTTCGGCGGAAGTTCGCCGCAGCCTGCCGTCGCGGCTCGAAGTGGTGATGACCGAGCGCGAGCCGTTTGCGCGCTGGGCTGATGCGGAAAATATCGTGCAGGCCATTGACCGCGAAGGGCGAGTCCTGGGGCCGGCGGAAGGGCGGTTCGAAACGCTTCCTCTCTTTGCGGGGGACGGCGCACCGGTGGAAGCTGCCGATTTTATCGATGCTCTCTCCGGTCATGACGCCGTGAAGCGGCACATCGAACGCATCGATCTCGTCGCTGAACGATTTTGGCAGCTCAAGCTCGACAGCGGGCTGATCTTGAAACTCCCGCGCAAGGTGAACGAAGTAGTTCTAGGCCGGGTCGAAACGCTTCTGGCCAGCAATAAGATTGCAGACATGGCCCTGGACACTATAGATTTCCGTCTCGCGAACCGGACAATCTTGCAACTGCGAGATCCGACCCTGGCCAATCGCGACCGGGCCATCGCTGTCATCACATCCGGGCCGCCGCAACCCGCCATGCCGCCCCGGAGAGGCAGGGCCTTATGATGGAGGCGCAGCGGCAGACCTCTCGCGGTCCGTCGCGGCTTTGGCCGTTCAGAACGCGAGACGAGATCATAACCATAGTGGATATGGGGTCTCAGAAGCTCGCCTGCGCAATCGTGGCCCTGTCGGCGCCGCGCTTCGGCTTCGACACTGGCGCGAGGAATGTTCGTGTCCTGGGCAGCGGGCTGGTCAGATCTTCGGGCTTATCCGGTGGACGCATCGTCAATCTAACGGCCACGGAAACGAGCATAAGGCGAGCCGTGGCGCAGGCGGAAGCCGAGGCCGGCATGACTGTCGACGACGTGCTCGTTACGGGCCAGTTCCATGGCCTGATTGCGGACACGTTCGCCGCCAGGCTGGGCGCACAAGGCACGATCCTCAAGGAGGACATCGACGCGATTTCGATTGCGGCCGGAGAACATTGCTCAAGGGAGCAGCGCAAGCTTCTTCATCTTTTCATGACAGCGGGCGACTCCGGTGAAGCCGAACCGGCGGGGGCTGAGAACATCGCGGCCGGCGAAACCGATGTCATCGCGATTTCCATGCCGCTCCGAGGCGCGCGCCAGATTGCTGCATGTCTGGCAAAAAGCCTGCTCACGGTGCGTGGATTTATTGCAGGCCCCATCGCCGCTGCGCTCGCGGTTACCGATGCGCCGGAGCGCTCGGCGGGCATCCTTGTCATTGACATGGGCGCACAATCCACGGGCTGCGTCCTCTTCTCGCGCGGCGTCCCTGTCTTTGCCGATTGCATCGGCTCGGGCGGCCAGCAGATCTCCGAAGAAATTGCACGCGCGTTCAACCTTCGCAAATTCGAAGCGGAACGCCTCAAAATCCGCTACGGCAGTGTATACGATAGTCTGCAAGCTGATGTCGATTTGCCTGTCAGTAATGGAGAAACCGGCGAGCCGATATCCAAGTTTTCTCTTAATCATATTATTCGATCGAGGGCATCGTGCCTCCTGCAGGCCATTAATGAACGGTTAAAAGGTGCTGGATATTCTATTCCGCTGCGGGGCGCCGTACTGACCGGGGGTGGTAGTCTGCTTCCGGGAATTCGCGAACTCGCTTCGCATATCCTCGCCTCGGAGGTCAGAACGGCAACACCTGTCAACCTGAACGGTCTCAGCGCCAGTAATGCGTTAAGCGCGCTTGTTGGGGGGTGTCTTTATGCAAGCAGGCATCAGTCCGCGGGAGAAATCCCTTACGCGCCCGAACTCGGGTCTCAAGATAGTAGCTACGCGTCTCAAATCAGCCAATGGCTGCGGACAAGCTTTCTTTGATATCGGCTCCGCGCAATCGGCTGCAGGCATAGCGGGCGCCAAGCCCCAGAAGGAAGCTGACGAGGCCTTGTCATGGGAATAAACCTGCAGCTTCCAGGGTTGACGGAGTTGCGGCCGCGCATCACGGTCATCGGCGTCGGCGGCGCGGGCGGCAACGCCGTTAACAACATGATTGAGAGCGGCCTTGAAGGCGTTGAGTTCATCGCCGCGAATACGGACGCACAGGCCCTTGCCTCTTCGAGCGCGGGGACCGTAATTCAAATGGGTGCGGGCATCACCGAAGGGCTTGGCGCGGGGTCCAGGCCGGAAATCGGCGCCGCCGCGGCCGAGGAGGCGCTGGAGGAAATCCGCTCCAATCTCGACGGTGTCCATCTCCTGTTCATAACCGCTGGCATGGGCGGCGGCACAGGCACGGGCGCCGCGCCGATCATTGCCCGCACGGCGAAGGAACTTGGCGTGCTCACGGTTGCGGTCGTGACGAAGCCCTTCGAGTTCGAGGGCCAGCGCCGGATGCGGACCGCGGAGGCGGGCATTTCGAACCTCTGCAAACACGTCGATACGCTCATCGTCATTCCGAACCAAAATCTCTTCCTGGTCGCGAGCGAAAAAACCACGTTCGCCGATGCCTTTATGCGCGCGGACGACGTGCTGAAATCCGGCGTCTCATGCATTACGGATCTTATGGTTAAGGAAGGGCTCATCAATCTCGATTTTGCCGACGTCCGCACCGTCATGCAGAACATGGGCACCGCGCTGATGGGCACGGGTGAGGCCGAGGGCGAGAAGCGTGCGCTGCAGGCTGCCGAGGCCGCGATCTCAAACCCGCTTCTGGGCGAGGTTTCCATGCGAGGCGCGAAAGGCCTCCTGGTGAGCATCACCGGCAGCTTCAACATGACGCTCTACGAGGTCGAGGAGGCGGCGTCGCGCATCCGCCGCGAAGTCGACGCGGACGAAAATCCGGAGGTGAACATCATCGTCGGCGCGACCTTCGATCCGTCTCTGCAGAACCGGGTTCGCGTGTCCGTCGTCGCGACCGGAATCGCCCCGAACGAGCACATGCCTCTGACGCCGCCCGTTTTCTCTGAGCGGGAACCAAGTCTTGCAGACCGGATTGCGCCTGTGGCGCCCCGGCGGGGCTTTCCGCCGTCGCGCGAGCCAGCCAGCGCGCCGCGGCCGGCGCAGGAACGCCGGGTCGTGCTTGAACCGAAGGTCAGGAAGAGCCCGGACAATGACGGGCTCGGGTTCCCTGCTTCATCGGACGCGCCGCAGCAATTCGAGCCGCTTCCTCCGTCGAAAACTCGGCCGCCCCGCAGACCTTTGACGTATCAGGACTTCCCCGAGCTCAGCCAGGGGAACACGCCTGCAAATGGCGCGCCCGCAAATCGGCCATCGGCGAAGCCGCGCGGCTTTTTCGACTGGATGGCTGGCAAAGACCGCAGCTCGAAGCCGGCATCAACAGCAAAATCCGTTGCATTTCAGTCACGCCCGCAAGGCGAAAAATCGCTTTCAGAACAAGAAAATCGCAACGGATCTCACGCGCTGCAACAGGGCGACGGCCAAGGCAGCGACGCTTCCTCCAACCGGCGAAATTCGGAGGAACCTCTTGAAATTCCTAAGTTTTTCAAGAAACCCGTCTCTTAAGATCACCCCTCTTCCGTTCCCGGCTGCCCGCATGCGCCTTTCATGCGGCCGGCTGCCCCTGCCCTCGGCACGCCGCCTTACCCCTCCCTCGTAACAGACTGTTAGAAAGCGTGATTTGAAGCGCCGCCAACGGCGCGGCTAGGTTTGCTCCATGAGATGGTCTTAAGGCTCAGGCGAGCCTGACGAGCCGGATCAGGTTCCAAGAGTAAGCGTCCAGAGTACCGATGCTTTGCCGTTGAGGCTCAAGCATTCACTCGCGTTGGGGGGGCGTCTTCCTTCGGCAAAGGGAGATCGCCATGGCACAAAAGAACGGCGCAAACTAATGAGCTTTCGCAGCTATTCGAGCAGGCAGTCGACCGTCGATCGCGATATCGTCATGAAAGGCACAGGCGTCCACAGTGGCGCTGAAGTCTCGTTGATCCTGCACCCTGCCGAGTCGAACACGGGCTATAATTTCCACGTCCAGGGCGGCGGCCGCGTAGGGCGCGTGCCTGGCGATTTCAGGGCGGTCAGCAATCTGACGCTTTGCACGGTTTTGAGCGGCATGCACGGCGTATCGGTAGCGACCGTCGAGCACCTGCTGGCGGCCCTTCGCGGCCTCGGCGTCGACAACGTCGATATCGAAGTCGACGGCAATGAAGTTCCGATCATGGACGGCAGCGCAGAGCCCTTCGTCGATGCGATCGAAGAGGCTGGTTTGCGCGAATTGGACGAGCCGCGCCGCTACATCAAGGTGCTGCGCCCCGTGCAGGTGAAGGACGGCGACGCCATCGGAGAACTCTTTCCCTATAACGGCTTCCGCCTCGACGTCGAAATTGATTTCAACTCTCCGTTCATCGGCAAGCAGCGTCTCGACGTGGATGTCACGCCCTGGTCCTTCAAGAGGAAACTCTGCCGCGCCCGCACCTTCGGCTTCATGAAGGATGTGAAGCAGCTCTGGGCCGCAGGCCGCGCGCTTGGCGCGTCGCTCGAGAACACGGTGGCGATCGGAGACGACCGGATTATCAACATCGAAGGGCTTCGCTACAGCGACGAATTCGTCCGCCACAAGGCAATGGACGCGGTTGGCGATCTAGCCCTGGCCGGCGCGCCAATTCTTGGGCTCTACCGCTCCTCCCGCGGGGGGCATCGCCTGAATTCCAAGGTGCTTCACGCCCTTTACGACAACAAGGACGCCTGGACCATCGTCGAGATGGCCGAGAAACCGCAAGCCCGGCATGTCGCGCCAAGCCCTGAGTTTGGCATCGCCTTCGCCACGCCGAACTTCGCACCCGAGACGGATTGAGCAGACTTGGCCGCTCGATCCGGCCAGCGGCTCAAGCGTCTCATACCTCTGCCTTGGGTCGAAAGCAGCTGCCGCGGTTTACTCGCGATCTCGTGCGCGTAAAGGCGGCTTCTTAATTCGTTTGATCGTAATCTCTAGAACCTGATCGTCGTCCTCGCCAACGAACACAGTTGACCGTCGCCGAGTGGCATCAGGTTTTCGCATTCGCAGCAATATTCAGGATAGCGCTATCAATTTCGCCTGGATCCGCCAGCGTGATGGAGATGTCGGTTGCAAGGTTCGAGCGCCTAAGCTTGGCCGACGTCCAGCCCATTGATCAGACCATCGGACTGAAGCTTCAAGTCCACAACGCGCGGACCCCGAAAAATGCGGTGTCCTTGAATCGCCGGGCAACTGCCTGAGCGAAGTTCGCTCGGCCGTCGCCGCAATACGTCATGCTAATCAGAACCCGCCGCTCACCGGCGGCCAGCGGCGTGACCTTGTGCATAACCCTCGCGCCCTCGAATACGATGAGCGTGTTCGGCGGTGTCTGCAGCTCGGCCTCGGCATCGCCGATCATGGCCTTGAGCCGTGCATGCGAATGCCCGTCTGGCGCGTTGCCCTGGTTCACCACTGGCAGCAGCACCGTGAAGTGACGGCCGCGATAGAAATTGTGATCGTAATGCCAGCCGATGTGGTCGCCCGAACGCTCGTAGATCAGGATCGAAAGGGAATTCTGATCGTGCAGCGGGGTCGGCCGGACCGCAACGCCGGTAATGCGCGAAATGGTGGCCGCCATGGCCTCGGAATGGTAGAACGCCGTCAAGCCCGGTGCACGCTCGATGAGGGTTTCGTAGGCAATGGTGGCGCCCTTCTTGTGGCTGGGCACATAGCTGCGCTCCGCTCCCGAAAGCGCCTCGACTTCGCGCCGCAGGTTCGCAAACTGCTCGGCGCCAAGGAAATCGGCAACTGCCGCGATCCGGTTGCTGAAGGATGGCGCCGGGCGCCGCGAATGATCCGTGGCAGGGCTACGCGAAGTCTGTTTCACCTTGTCCAGATAGGTTGCCAGTCTCTTATAATGTCGCGAGCGCTGGATCGACATCGCACCGACGACGCCGCCTGTGACAGCCGCAACAGCTCCAAACTCAATAATCATTGCTGAGATGTTTCCAATTTGTGGGGTTTTGTCACTCGTGCTGCCCCCGAGCTCGCCGAACCGGTTCGCGCGCCAGATCCCTTGGATAACGCCGGCGCCGATGTATTGGGCGCAGATAAAGAGGCGAAGCCATCGCGTCATGCCTTGGCTTCGCCCTTCTGCGCGGCGAAAACATCCGCGCTCGCGAACTCTAGATCAACCCGCCTTCAATCGGGATCGATTAAAGGCGGAAAAGTTGATCGATCCTAAAGTGTTAGAGCAGCTCATCCGCGTCCAAACAAACGCGGGCTGCTCTAGTGAAAGGCTTACTCGCCGATCTTTAATGCGGCGCCAAACGCCCCTTTTGTTGGTCCGCAGTTCCCCGGCATCGGCAAAAAGTGCTCGCAAGAGCCATCCTCCTTGCGCGGATCCCCTGAGAACTCGGATTGCTCTGGGCTACTCTGGGGCACCGTGAACCGATAGCAGCACGCCGCGCTTGGGCAAGATGCCGTATTGCAAAGGGTGATCTCCATCACTTTGCCTCCTTGCTGTTGCTCTTCTGCGCGTTCATTGCACACTAACCCTGCACGGATATGACATCGGTTCTCACAAACTTGCGAAACCCGCACAGCGCCCCGAGCAACCGTTGCCCTGAGCTCAACCTGCGCCATTCCGTTCTGCCACGCCTTTTCACCAAGCAATGCGTTCAGGCGGCCAGTGATTTCTACGACCACTCCGCCGGCACGATTTGGGTCTTTGTTCGGCTGCCGGTGCATTGATGGCTTCGGCAAGCATCCGGCCACGGCATACCGCAAAAGTCCCCTAAGCCGCGGTCCCGAACGCATGAGCCCATGCTCGTGGCAGAATTTCGTTGCTGCCGGCGAACGAGCGCATGTGTTCACCGGTGCGCGTGCTAAATTTCAAGACTTATGAGTCGGCTGCTTTGCCTTGGCGACCTCGTTTGTGGAGGCTTTTTGTGCTTTTGAAGGATACCCAGACGATACGGGAACAAAGCCGGGAACAATCAGACGCGGTTCCGATAAGCCTCCTCCGCCTTTCCTTGCTCGCGGTGGGGGTCGGCCTCATCACCGGATTCGGCGCGGTTGCCTTTCGGGCTTTGATCGGTTTCATCCACAATGTCTTCTTTCTTGGCCGGTTTTCATTCCTTTACGATGCCAATGTTCACACGGCCTCAAGTTCCTGGGGCGTCTATGTGATCTTTGTCCCGGTTCTGGGCGGGTTGGTTGTCACTTTTCTCGTCAAGAATTTTGCACCCGAGGCTCGCGGGCATGGCGTACCGGAAGTCATGGATGCAATCTATTACAAGGAAGGGATCATCCGGCCTGTTGTGGCTGCCGTAAAATCGCTCGCCTCCGCCTTCTCTATAGGAACGGGCGCAGCTGTTGGCCGCGAGGGTCCGATCATCCAGATCGGATCGTCACTTGGATCAACCGCCGGGCAATTGATCAGGATGGCGGTCTGGCAGCGCATTACGTTGGTGGCCGCTGGGGCTGGCGCCGGCATCGCCGCAACCTTCAACACACCGATCGGCGGGGTGATGTTCACGGTCGAGCTGATGATGCCGGAAGTCAGCGTCCGAACGTTCCTTCCTGTTGCGCTGGCGACGGGAACTGCGACGTTTGTCGGACAACTCTTTTTGGGCGTCGCACCCGCCTTCCAGGTCCCTCCTCTTGCACCCTTGGCGAATACTCCGGCTTCGGTTGGCGTCCTTCTGCTTTACGCCATTCTCGGAGCGGCGGCCGGTCTGGCTTCGACAGCCTTTATCCGAAGCCTCCATCTGGCGGAGGAAACCTTCGACCGCATCGGTAATCAATATCTGCGTCACATGCTTGGCATGTTGATTATGGGCGTCATGCTCTTCCTGTTCATGCTGTACGCGGGGCATTACTATGTCGGCGGCGTCGGCTATGCGACCATCCAGGATATCCTTGACGGCGATTTGGCCATCCCAGCCCTGCTGCTTATCCTCTTTGCCAGCAAACTCATCGCCACCTCCATCAGCCTCGGCTCGGGTGCATCCGGCGGCATTTTCTCTCCGTCGCTTTTCATGGGCGCCGCGCTTGGAGGCGCCTTTGGCGCGCTCGTCAACGCCATCCATGCGCTGCCGGCGATCGGCGTCGCCAACGCGGCCATCGTCGGCATGGCCGCCATGGTGGGCGGCGGCACGGGAGCCGCGATGACGGCGATCACCATGCTCTTCGAGATGACGCGAGACTACGATATCGTCATGCCGATGATCGTCGCGGTCGCAATCAGCGTCGGCGTGCGGCGTCTCCTGTCGCGCGAGAACATCTACACCATTAAGCTTGTTGGCCGGCGCCACTTCATTCCCAAGGCTCGTCACGCGAATATGTTTCTGGTGCGTCACGCCAGCGACATCATGGACCGCAGCGCGCTCGTACTTCCCGCGAGCTTGAGCTTCGACGAGTTTTTGTAGCACCCGGAGCTGTCCGGACACATGCAGCATGTCGTCATTGTCGAAGGAACCCGCATAGTGGGCGTGCAGCGGGTCAATACCGGTTTGCGGCATGGCCTCGAAGGCAAAGAGACCGGCGCGACACTTGGAGAGGTGGCCCGCAAAAACTTCACGATAGCGCGGGAGGACGACGTTCTCTTCGACATCATCGATCGGATGTGGCGGCGCGAAGCCATCATGGCGGTCGTCTTTCGCGGGCCGGGCCGCGTGCCTAGCGCCGATCAGGTCGTGGGCATCATTGGAAAAGAGCACATCGCAGATTCCGTCGCCGACAGCATCAAGGGATATGGGGGTTGAGGTCTGCAAGAACGAAAAACAGGAAATAAGTTTGAGGACTGATTTCGGCATACGATCATGCCGCCATACCGGTCTGCCGTGCTCTTCAGTTCCATCGTGCGACCGACGCCTTTCTCAGCTCATTCGAGGGGTCGCGCCGGGCTGCCGTCGAAGCCAGCCCGCCATTTTCAGCCCATCGCGCATATTGAGGCCGAGCAGCGCGATGTTCGTCGCCCCAGCCGCAAGCTCGATCGCCTGCACCGCGTAGAAGGCGGCATCGAATGCGCCGGCTTGCGCCTTGGATGAGAGGAACAGCGCAGACGGAATGAGAATGAGGATGCCGTTGGCGGCTATGATTGGCATACGCCTGGCCTTGGCGCCGATAAGCCCAGCCCGCCGCCCCTTCGTCAATGCGAAGCCCGAGACTCCCGCCGCCGCCAGCGCCGGAATGAGCACAAGGAAACCCCACGGGATTGCAGTCTTGACGGCGGTAACGGCCGCCTGGGACGCGAACAACTCACTGAGAGCCGTCGAGAGCCAGAAGGTCGCGATCGTAAGGATCGCAAGCGCTCCGGCCAATGGATGGATTGTTTTAGTCATGACATGACAAGCTCCATTCCCTATGGTTACATGTTGTCAACCTGATAAGAATGAGATAACCGTATTGACATCATAATGTCAATATAAATCTGCGGTGACAGATGCGCAAGATCATGCAGACGCCGGCCGGCAGCGCCTTGACCAACCTGATCCTCGACTTGTTCAGGCTCAACAACAGGGTTTTGACCTCGGGCGACCGGCTGGTGGCCCCGCTCGGCTTGACGAGCGCGCGCTGGCAAATCCTTGGCGCCATCATCTACGCGGAACGCCCGCAGCCCGTCGCGTGGCTTGCAAGGGATCTCGGCGCCAGCCGCCAGAATGTTCAGCGGATCGTCAACGACCTGGAAAAAGATGGTTTCGTCACATTCGAGACCAACCCGCATCATCGCCGCGCGCAACTGGTCGTTATGACCGACAAGGGGCGGAAGGCGTTCGACGCCGCCATGCGCTTGCAGGCTCCGTGGGCAGAGAGCCTCGCCGAAGGACTTCAGGTCGAGGACATAGAAATGGCCCACCGCATCATCGCGGCGCTGCGAAAAAAACTGGAGGGCAGCGGAGAACCCGACGAGCACGCCTGACAGGATGCTGAAATAGCGGAAATCCAGGCTCATCCTTCGACGGGCTCAGGATGAGGTGGAGCGATTTTCAATGGTCTAAGCCTCATGGTGAGCCTGTCGAACCATGGACAGCATTGCATCCTGCTAACCGCTTTCCGGCGCCATCACTTTACACCTGCGTCGAGAAAATTAGCGACTGTCCCTCAGCCGCATGCAGAAGCTCAACCCCAAACTCGGAAATACGGCAACGCCAACGGCTCCAGCGCTATAGCGAGGGTTTTGGGGTCACCCCGCCCATACGTTCGGCAAGGGGCGGAACCACAACCATAAGCACCGACGCGGCGGCGATCGCGATACCGATTGCGATGCCCACATCCAGCCAGCTGTCAGGCCGCGCCACCCCGCAATAAACGATGACCGTGAAGAGCGGGACATCGAGGAAATGAGCGAGCCTGCCAATGAAGGTTCGGGCGCGGCCCCGTATCTCATCCGTCAGGGGCTCGTTCTCGGCCAAGGAGCGCGACACTTTGAGCGTCCGCCTGAACTGCACGCGCGTCAGCGTATTGCCTTCGAAGAATTCGAACAGAAACAGGCCCCACATCCCAGTCAGCCAGGGCGTGTCGAAATAGGTGTAGCCGAGCGTCCAGATCAAGAGCGGTCCGGTCACCACCTGCGTTAGCGCTCCCGGCACGACAAGGTAGTCGTAGAGAATCGCGGTGTAGAACGCCGCCTCAGAGAAGGCTGCCGTACGCGTGGCGCTGTAGCCGCGCCACTCCGAAATGAACACCGCAGCCAAGCCGCCGCCAAGCAGGATGTAGCCCAAATGGTGGAAGAACCTTAATACCAGATAGAGATCCATGGGTACTCTCCTAAGTTTTTCACCGACCTGCGGGCGACCCCCATGACTGAAAATGCGTCGCGCCCTGTGTCATGCTTTATATTGGGCTGGCCGCTGGTACAGAGGTCGTTTCATCTATGGTGCGCGCGAGCCCGTTCCTAAGTTGGACCGGGGGCGCCTCGATAACCCCCAATGGAGCCAAGGAGCAGCAATGCTCTGGGAGCACGTTTCTTAGAGTTCTTTTTCATGAGGTCCCCACGCTGGCGGCAGTCGAGGGAGAGCGTAATGGAAGTCATGCATGAGCGTGTCGCCGGGCTTGATGTTCACAAGGAGACGGTCGTTTGCTGTGTGCGCATCGTTGCCGGCGGGAAGGTCTCGCGGGAATGCCGGACCTTTGAGACAACCACAGCCGGCTTGGAGACCTTGCTGGCCTGGCTGGCGCAGAGCGGTTGCACCCATGTGGCGATGGAAGCTACGGGCGTTTATTGGAAGCCTGTATGGAACATCTTAAGCGACGGCAAGTTCGAGCTGATTTTGGCCAATGCGGCCCATATCAAGAACGTGCCGGGCCGCAAGACTGATGTGAACGACGCGACCTGGATCGCCGATCTGGCGGCCTTTGGCCTGATCAAGGCGAGCTTTGTCCCGGAAGAAGCGATCCAGGAGCTGCGTTCGCTGATGCGCGCGCGCAAGCAGCTGGTCCGCGAGCAGACGAGACAGGCGCAGCGGATCCAGAAGACGCTCGAAGAAGCCAAACATCAAGCTCGATTCGGTGATCAGCGACATCATGGGCGTTTCCGGGCGGCGGATGATCGAGGCGATGATCGAAGGCGTGCGCAATCCCCAAAAGCTGGCCAAATTGGCGGACCGGGGGATCAAGGCCTCGCCCAAAGCGCTCTACGACGCGCTGCACGGCCGGCTGACCGATCATCACCGCTTCATGCTGAAGCTGCACCTTGGTCAATACGACGCTTTGAGCTTGTCCATCGCGCAGATCGACGCCCACGCGGCTGCAGCCATCGCCAGGATCGACAAGGAGGCGGCCGCGGGCCGCAGCTCCTTTCGCGACATGATCGCGCTTTTGGACGCCATCCCTGGCATAGCGAGCTTGGCGGCGATCTCCATCCTTGCCGAAATTGGCTGCGACATGAGCCGCTTTCCAACGGCTGGGCATCTCGTCTCCTGGGCGGGCCTGTCCCCGGGCCAGAACGAAAGCGCCGGCAAACGCAAATCCACGCGGCTGCGCAAGGGCGCCCCCTGGCTCAAGACGCTGCTCGTCCAATGCGCCTGGGCGGCCGTCAGGAAGAAGGACAGCTATTACAAAGCGCAGTTCAATCGCCTCAAAGCCAGGCGCGGCCCGAAGAAAGCGATCTGCGCGGTGGCCGCCTCCATGCTTACGGCGATCTATCACATTCTGAAAAATGGCGTCGAACATCAGGATCTTGGGGGCGGCTATTTTGATCGCCGTCCAGTCGAACAAAAAGCCAACCGCTTGGTCGCCCAGCTGGCCAAGCTCGGATTTAAGGCCGAACTTCAACCACTAGCGAAGGCTGCTTGATGGCCTTAAAAGCCACGGCCGCGTTGCGGCAGCTGCCCGACCGCGTTGCGGCAGGGTGAGTTTCTTCTTAGATTGGCTTTTGTGACCCTGGATGCAGCGGGGCATTTCCGCCAATGCAGCTCGTTACTCTGCGGCTGAAGCACATGCGCCCAAGCAAGCCGTCTTGTTTCGTCTATGCGACGCAAATGTTTGGAACGGCGATCTTCTGGAACAGGTGCGGCAAGGCAACAGCGCTGTTCGGGTAGGCCCCCAGGCTGTTCTGAAAATCGGGATGTGTGAACGCTTTGCGGAAATCGTCGACCGATTGCCAGATGGCGTAGTTCAAGAAGACACAGCTGTCGCCAATCGCGCGATGAAGTTGCGTGGAGATGAAGCCGGGCTGTTGCTTCATCCAAGCCGCATCGGCCTCCCAGGCTTTCAGTAGAGTCGGAATTTCCTGAGCCTCGACCGTAAAGAGATTGATGAGAACGGCGGGCGACACCAAAACCGAAAGCTGCCGGTCGATCGGGAAGGCTGGATCAAGCGGACGCAACTGCATGAAATGACTCCTTAATGTCCTAGTGACAACATATAGCCAACCATATTGACAGTATAATGTCAATATGATTTTATGTGACCATCATCACACGTCATCGACATCCGCCCAGCGTAGAGGCCGCAACCGAACTCGTTCTTGAGACATTTCGCTGCAACGGCTGGCTGCTCGCGGCTGGGGACGGGATGGCCGCAAAGCTTGCGGCTCGAATGAAAGCAAGCAATTATATAGATCGCATCGTCGCGCGGACGAAAGTACAAGCCATATGGAAATCGCCGCAGGCGCGACCGCAAATATCCGCCAGCATTACCGGAAAAATTTCTACTCCTCTTCTGGGCGCATCCTATCGGCGTGGCGGCCCTGGCTGAAAGTCCGCGAGCTTCGACCGGCCTTCGGGTGTCATTTTCCCGGCTGCGGACGCGATGACGTCCTGCAACAGCTTGTCGAGACGAAGATGCGCCGCCTCCGCTTCTGATATGGCCTGCCGCGCGGCTCCGAGGTTGTAAGGCTCGGCGCGCAAGGCCAGACGCACGGCATCGCGTGTGCGGTGTGCCGCATTGTGCTCCTCCTCGATTGCGTCTGCCTTTTTGCCGAATTCCGCTCGAAGCACGTTTGCATCCCCAGCCGGAAGCCGGGTTGCCAGCATCTCGAATTGGCGGGCAGGGCCGCCAGTCCTGGGGGGGGGTGGTTGTTGCAACGCAGAACTCAGCAAGAACGCCGCAATGCCGCAGATCAGAAAGACGTTCAGGGCCAGGGACCAGAGCGTGAGCCTGCGCCAGGGGGCAGCTTCTGCTACAAGGGTCTTTTGATCGCTCATCAGAATGTTCCGATTGCGCTGCCAGTTTGAAAGATGACGGCGGTCACGTCCGCGTCGGCCTCATCGGAGGCTATCAGCACCTGACGGTCGTCCAGCATGCTCTTTTGCGCCCAGAAGAGACCCAGGGCGATGCCCAGAGCAGCCGCGAAGGAGAGTGCAGCAACCCGGGGCAACAGGGCTCCCTGTGCGGGCAGGAATGTCCAGAATCCCGGACTCTTCCGGCTGACCGCGACTTGAATCGGAAGCCTTCTGCCTTGATGCTCCTGCGCCGGGAGCTTCTTGGGCAGGCCGGCAAGGATGCGGGACGCTATGCCTTCGTGATTGCCTTCGATTGGCTCGCCAAGGCTGTGTCTGATCGAGCCGTCAAGGCGGCGCGCCTCTTCGAATGCCCGTGCCGCAATCGGGTCGCTGGCGATGAGGCGCTCGGCCGCGATCCGGTCGGCGCCGGGCCATGCGGCCAGATCCGAGCCGCGGATGTCGAGAAGGTCTTGAAATCGGTCGCGGTTCATGGCCAGTTTCCCTTTACCCTGTCGCGTCAGGAGTTGCGCCCAGTTCCGCCCGAAGCGAACGCTTCGCGCGCACGAGCAGAGCCTCGACGCTTGAAATGGTCGTATCGAGCACGGACGCCGTTTCGGCGTTGCTCAGTTCTTCAAAGTAGGTGAGCACAATGGCGGCCCGCTGCCGGTCAGGAAGCCCCGCGATCGCCTTTGCGACAAGGCTATCCGTCTCGCGTCTCTCAAGCTGATCGGCGGCGGATGGCGACGGATCGGGCGGATCGCAGGTCTCGTCAAGCGGGGCGAATGTTTTCTCGCGCTTCCTGTTGAGGCAAAGATTGAAGGTCACGCGATAAAGCCATGTCTTAAACGCTGCATCGGGACGCCAGCGGGGCGCGCTGATCCAGACCCGCAGCATGGCTTCCTGCACTAGCTCTTCCGCATCCGCATCATTTTTGAGCATGCGCCTCGTGAGCGCGAGCATCTTCGCGGCATGGCGACCAACGAGACACCGGAAAGCGGATTCGTCGCCCTGGGCTACGCTCAGCATCAAGTCCTCGTCGCTCTTCGTTTCCAAGCCGTTCGTTTCCTGCGCAAGGGACAAGAGCGTGGGGCCATTCCCATGCCTGGACGATGACACGGCTATCGGCTTCGTCAATGTCTCTGTCGTCTTTCGCACCCATGCCCCGGCAGCCACGCGGATTGCCTTCCCCTATCGATCCTGGCTCCCCGTTCTTTAAGCTTTGAACCCGGCGCGCGTCGAAATCCTGCGCAGCGCGGAAAAATTTCGTTGCGGCGCAGGAAATCGGAAACGGCCGTGTTCAAGCAAGCGAACCCTCTTGCTGCGGAACCGGCGGCTCGCCTGAAGCGACGCAGCGGGCAGGGACAGACAACAACGATGAATGGAGAATTCCGTGGACCGTGACGATTACACTTCGGGAGCGAAATCCCTGCATTGGCTGATTGCGCTCCTGATTTTTGTTCTTTTCCCACTGGGCTGGGTGATGGGCGAATTTTCCGGCCTCCAGAAGGCGCAAGCCTACAATTTGCATAAGTCGCTCGGCATCACCGTCCTGGCGTTGATGGCACTTCGCATTGTGTGGCGCGGGTACTATGGCGCGCCCAACCTGCCATCCACGATGCCGGAAATGGAACGCACTGCCGCCAAACTCGGGCATCTCGCCCTGTATGCGCTGCTTTTCGCGCTGCCCTTGGCTGGCTGGGCGCTGATATCGACCTCGGACAAACCATCCATCCTGTTCGGGTTTACGGACATTCCACGCCTGCCCTGGCTCAGCGATCTCCCCGCCGGCGACAAGAA
Source organism: uncultured Alphaproteobacteria bacterium (assembly GCA_963817495.1). Lineage (GTDB taxonomy): Bacteria > Pseudomonadota > Alphaproteobacteria > Rhizobiales > Rhodomicrobiaceae > Rhodomicrobium. The sequence goes on from CAWFOS010000008.1 coordinate 212,076, forward strand.
AAGCTACCATGAGATGTTTGAAGGCGCTCATGAGGTGCTTGCCTACGCGCTGCTTGTCCTGCTTGCGGCGCATGTCGCGGCGGCGGTCCGCCATGCCCTCGTTCTCAAGGATGGCGTCTTGTCCCGCATGCTGCCGCGCTTCGGGCGCGCCCCCGAGCCGGCGTCTCCGGCGCTGCTCGCTAAAGGCCGCTGAGAAAGCCCTGTTCTAAACGGCGTTCACCCCAACAACCACCCATCCCGCAGTATCAGATCGCAGGCTTTCGAGCCTGCGAACGAAGGGACGTTGCCCGATGGGGAGGAGGCAGGAATGTTGAAAGAAGCAACCTTCGGCAAAGCGGCCTTGGCACGTAAAGGCGCGGCAAGCCAAGCGGACCAGGCCAGCTGGCGAGCAATCGTCCTCATCCACCGAATCCGGTCGTCTCCGAAGAGGCCGCCACAATCCCGCCCTTGATCCCAGGCGGAAGTCGAGAGAGCCGAACAATAACTCCCGATTTTGGGCGTCAATCCCCTCCAATGCGGGCGCCCTTCTCGGCGACAGACCTCCTCATCACCAGCACCACAGGCGCAAGCATTAGCATCACCACGGCAAACACCCAGAAGCAGTCGAAATAGGCGAGAGCCGACGCCTGCTGCTGGCGAAGATTTTGAAGGGCCTGCCAAGCCAGCTCTTTCGATAGAACGGGATCACCGGTCTGCTGGAGGAAGAACGTCTGGGTTTGCTTGAGGAAGGACTGGACGGCTGAATTGAAGGGATCGAGATACTCGCCGAGCCGAAGGGTATGGAATTGCTCGCGGTGATCCTGCAACGCCTGGCCCAGCGAGGTTCCGACACTGCCTCCTTCGTTCCGCAGTAGACTTAGCAGGCCAACAGCGGCTCCGCGCAACGCCATCGGGGTGTAAAGGTAGGCGGCGACATTCGCGGGGGCGAAACAAATAGACAATCCCACAACGAGAACAACTCTGGGCCAGACAACCTGCCCGGGGCCGATATCGAGGTTAAGCTGCGACAGCCAATAACTTCCGCTCGCCATGGTCAAAACACCGGCCAGGATGGCCCACCGTGCATCCGCCCGACGGCCAAGCACAAAGCCGACGATGGGTAGAGTAAACACTGAAAATATGCCCGCTGGCGATAGAACGAGCCCCGCTTGTAGCGCATTGTAACCAAACAGCGACTGAAGCAGGGCAGGCAATAAAGTACTCGAACCGTAAAGAACCGCAAAAGCGCAGAAGATTATGAGGCAGCAGGCTCTGAAATTGCGCTCCAGGAGCGGACGGAAGTTGACCACCGGGTTCTGGTGGCGCACTTCCCAGAAGATGAGGCCGGTAATCGCAATAGCGAAAACGATTGCCAAGGTCTGCACACGCCAGAATGGGTCGCCTAGCCAATTCCATTCTTCTCCTTTGCTGAGCATGACTTCCCAGCAAACTATGGTGATAACGAGCAAGGACAAGCCGATCGTGTCAAAGCGCGAGGGTTGACTCCTCTGTTTCTCGCGCTCGGCTTCGAGATAGTCCGGGTCGTGGACAACTGAATAGCAGGCAGCGAAGGCAAGGAGACCAACCGGGACATTGATATAGAAGACCCAGCGCCAGGAATAGTTGTCCGTAATCCAGCCCCCCAGGGTTGGACCGACAACCGGCGCCACCAGAGCGGCCACCGCAAAAAGCGTCATTGCGGCGCCCTGCTTTTCCGGCGGAAAAGTGTCGAGCAGCACGCCCTGGCTGGAAGGCTGCAATCCGCCGCCCGCCAAGCCCTGCATGACGCGGAATAGAATGAGCTGATAAAGGCTCGTTGCCGTACCGCATAGCCCTGAGGCAATGGTAAAGACAAGAATTGAGGCCAGGAAGTAGTTGCGGCGGCCAAAGCGGGTGGTCAGCCAGCCTGTCATCGGCAGGATAATCGCATTGGCGGCAAGGTAGCTCGTGATAACCCATTCGCCGTCGGTAACCGTCGCCGATAATCCGCCTGCGATATAGCGCAGCGCGACCACTGCGATTGTGGTGTCCAGCACTTCCATGAAGGTTGGCACCACCACTGCCGCGGCAACCACCCAGGGGTTCAGTGCGGCTTGGGGACCGCGAAGCGAAAGCGCCGCGTCAGTCATTTGTTTTGGGCCTTCCGACTGCCGGGCGCAAAACCTTCCAACGATTGTGGCGCAGCGGCTTGCAGAACCTTCCCAGCATCGGGACCTGTCAGCGGCTTGTTAAGGTAGACGTAAGGAACGACCGAAAGGCCGATGAAGAGCGGCTCCTTATCTGGGTCGTAGTTTTGGAGCTCGATGCGGACCGGCAGCCGTTGCACGACTTTGACGAAGTTGCCCGTGGCATTTTGAGGCGGCAGCAGGGCTAACGTTGATCCTGTGCCGATGGTGAAGCCAGAAATCCGGCCGGCAAAGACCTGCCGGCTGCCGTACATGTCGACATACACGTCGACCGGCTGGCCAATGCGCAAATCCCTGAGCTGGGTTTCCTTGAAATTGGCATCGATCCAGATTTCGTTGAGCGAGCGGATTGCCATCAGGCCTTGGCCGGCCAGAACATCATCTCCTGGATTGACATTGCGGCGCGTGACGACCCCGTTGATTTCCGCAATGACGCGGCAATAACGAAGGTTCAGTTCCGCCTGGTCAAGATCACGTTCGGCGGACGCTACTTTCGCCTGCGCCTGCTTGACCGCGGGAGCCTCAGGAACGAGCTTGGCGAAGGTTTTGTCAATGCTGCCCTCACGCTTCTCGAAGTCGTCGACCATTTGTTTTGGAGAGGGAATGTATGAATGGATGACGCCGAGCTCTGCCGCACTTTGGATGAGTTCTGCTTGCGCTTCGCGAACCGCGGAATATGTCTGGTCCAAATCAGGCGGCACCTCGACCAAGTCTCCACTTTCTGGCGTGGCCGGCAGCCCCAGGGAAACGCGGATTTGATGGGCGTCTGCCAAGGATTGAGTTACCTCTGCGCGTGCAACCGACAACGCCGCTTCCCGCTGGTCGAATTGCTCATGGCTCGCTGCCAAACCTGAGGCAACCAGCTTTTTGACCCTCTCAAACTCCAGCTCCGCCAGTTTTAGCCTGGCCTTGCTTTGATCGAGCGCGGCGACCTTAGCGCGAAGAAGTTTGATCCGGTTTTCGACGTCCTCTATGGCGAGCTGGAGTTTCCAGCGTTGGGCTCTCGTTCTCGCCTCGACGCCGCGCACGGCTGCTATGGTGGCTGCCAGATCCGCCTTTGCAGTATCGACCGCTGCCTTTTTGGTGGCAACGATGACCTCGTAGGGCTCCCTGTCGAGTTCGACGAGAAGGTCTCCTGTGCGGACGCGGTGATTATCGTCGACGAGAACTCTGGATACCTGCCCCGGAACGCGCGCGGCAACGAAGGTTACGTGACCATTCACGTAGGCATCATCTGTCGAGACGGTATTGAGAGTTTCCTTAATCCATGGAATGCCGAGCGCGGCGGCGATTGCCAAAAGGAGGCCGCCTAGAGCCCCTATCAGCAAACGCTTCCGCAAACGTTTCCCCTGCGCCGGATTACCGCTCGCGGGGCTTGGGCTGGTGGAAGTGTCTGGTTGCCCAGCGGCGGCGCGCTCAACAAGCGCGGCCCCGGCTTTATCACTTGAGCTGCGGCCGATCGGGTCGGGGGCCGTTTCTATCCCATCTTGAATTTCGTCGCCAACCATGGCTTCGCATCACGAGTTGATTGCCTCGACGTCTTGCTTGCACCCGCGAACCGGGCTGGCCACCCAAAGGCTGGTACGGCCATGGGCTGCCGTAACAGTCCTTCAGAAATATTCTGCATCATCCAAGAAGCCTGAGACACGTCCCACTAAGGAATAGGGTTCACTATCCTTTAATATCCAAATCGCAATTCTTCAGAGAACTATCGAGTTCCTCTTGTTTTCCCCGTTACGGCCGGAATTGGCCACCTTCACCGCCTGAAGCTCAATCCATGGTAGTCTGTCGAAGCGATAAGAAAGCGGGCGCATATATCTAAGAACGTTTTTAATGCCGCTTAGTCCGCGACCGGCCTTCTCCAGCCGAAGATGGAGCGGCTCAATCTCGCCCTCCATTCGTGCCCGAGCCGCGAATGCCTGCTTGGCGAAGCGCGGGTCGCGGGCCGGACACAGCTTGCGCCGCGCACATGCGGCGCGCCGTTAATCCGACATGGTTAACAACGGCGTGAAAGCATTTATTTCCCGCCTGAATCTGCGGGCGGAAATAAGGAAAAAACGGGGCAGCCTGCGCCTGACTGGACCAAATAATCGGCCTAAGCAATTGAGAAATAATGCGTTTTTCTCTGCCTTAAATAGAGTTAATTGAATGTATTTTTCCCCGAAATGGGACGCGCTAAAGTCCGTTAAATATGTTTGGGGCCGCGCCTGTTAACCATGCTCGCGCCGTTTACGATACCTCCGGCGCAACGCCCCTTCGGCATTTCTGTATTGATAACAACGGGTTATAGTGATTAACCTTCAGGCAAGGCGCTTTTTCCTAAAATTCCAGCCCAAGCAGACACAAGCGCAAGCTGCTCCGGGGGGCGACAAAGATGCCAACTTTCGCAACAAGCCCAAAAAAAGCCCGGGGTCAGCGATCCGTTGGCGCACGCGGAAAACTCTGCCCCGCGTTTCGAGCTTGGTTCGCCCTCGCAAACGGCCATGACTTGTTCCGGCCCAGGGCTTTCAGGTTGCCGATGAACTCGCGCATCCCGCCCCGGAGCGGATCGAAGAGCGGGTTGTCCTTCTCATGCAACATCACTTCGCCGAGCAGTTTCAGCCCGACGGCCATCGACGCGGCGGCATCCGGCGCGAGGCCGGTGCTGCCGCGCGCCCGCTCGACAAGAGCAAGGATGTCATCGTGGTTGGTGGCGTCGAAAAAAAGAGCGGGCCGAAGGGACGCATTTTCGCCCGGCGTGCCTGTTGGCGTAACTGTAATGCGATAGCTGTAATGACGGTTCGTCATGGTCATATTTCCGGTTTTTGCGATGATCTTTGCTCAACGGACGCAAGGAAGGCGGCGGAATCCTTCAGCACTCTGACTTTTCAAGCCCGGAGAGGCGAGCCCGCTCTTCAGCGCAGCGCTTGAGCATTGTCTTTATTTCCCGATCGTCGGGATTGGCAGGGACGGCAGCGGCTAGAAGCGGCAACGCCACCATGAATATTACAAGAGAGGTAAGCATGATAACTCCAAAGACCCCTTCTTCGGCTGCCGTGGATTCGAGTAAGCCATCCAGTGCGGCGCACCGGATTCAGGTCTCCTCTCTTGAACACCGCTCTTGCAAATTCCCTGCGCGCGGCGAGCGCGGAGAAATTCGAATTCCACAATAGGGGGTCAGCTTCAAGTTCCTAAAGCGCTTTCATGCATCAGGCGCTTGCTCTCGACAACGAAGCTGCAACGCTCGACAGCCTGCGGATCGCCGCGAAGCACCTCGAATGCCGTGTCCTCGCCATCGCGCCAGAAGCTGATGTCGAACACATGTTTCCCCACGCGGAGGTCGTACACGGTGAGATCGGGTAGCCAGCGCGGTAGCACCGGGTCGATGTAAAGCTTGTCGTGGGGCGCATCCGGCAGAAAGCCCAGCATGGCCTGCATCAGGCTGAAAACCGATCCTGCCGCCCATGCCTGAGGGACGTTGGCGCCCGAGATACTGCACCGGAAATGTGCCCTCGTCCCTTGGAGGTGCGGTATAGAGTTCAGGGAGCCTGTTCAACAGAAAATGGGTGCCGGCTTCGCTGATATCGCGCGCGATTCGCGCCGCTTCCGCGCCAAAGCCATAGCGTTTGAACCCAAGCGCAATGATGCCGTTGTCGTGCGGCCAGACCGAGCCCGTCTGATAATTGTAGGGATTGAACGCCGGATTTAGCGTCGAAAGCGTGCGGATGCCCCACCCGCTCCACATGTCGGGCGCCATCAGCCGGTCGACCACCTTGCGGGCGCGATCGGGAGGCACAATGCCCGACAAGAGACAATGGCCAGGGTTGGACGCGACCGTCAGCACCTTCCTCTTATCGCCATCGAGAGCCAGGGCGTAGAACCCCAAGTCTTCGTCCCAGAAAACCTCATTGAATTGCTCGAACATCCGAGCGGCTTTCGCCCGCAGTTCGCGAGCCCTTGCTGTTTGCCAAGCGCATCGAAGATCTGCGCCATGCGAAGCCAGGCGTCAAAGACGTAACCCTGCAACTCGCACAGCGCTTTGGGACCCTTCACCAGCGATCCATCAGGATACACAATGGCATCGCCTGAATCCTTCCAGCCCATATTCTCGTAACCGACCGGAGAGCGCGTTTGATATTCCTGGAACCCATCGCCGTCGAGGTCGCCGTATTGATCGATCCAGGCAAGACAATTCTCGGCGGTGGCAAGATGCTGTTCGATGAGCCCCATGTCGCCCGTAGCCCGCCAGGCAGCATGCAACGTGATCACGTACAGGGGCGTTGCGTCAGCAGTTCCGTAATAGGGCGTGTGCGGGATCAGTTTGAAATGCGCAAGCTCGCCATAGCGGAGCTCGTGAAGAATTTTTCCGGGCTCCGCATCGCGGTAATCATCGATCTCCTTGGCCTGCAGCGCTCCAAGGATATCCAGCGCGCCGCGCGTAAACTCAGGATAAATCAAGAGATTCTGAAGCGAGACGATCAGGCTGTCGCGGCCGAAAGGCGCGATGAACCAGGGCAGCCCTGCGGCCGGCAGAAACACCATGTGATCGGTGCCGGCGATGGGCAGACGCAGCGCGGCCATGTCTTCCAGCGCCTGCCGGTAGAGGCGGTAGAATTCCTCGTTGCTGGTGCGGACCTTCAGGACTTTCCCCAACCAATCGACAAGCGTCCCGGCATGCTCCAGCTTGTGACTCTCATGGACACAGGGTTGGGGGGCTTCAAAAACGCGATCGCCATCCTCCAGCGCGTATAAGAGACAGCAGTGCCACGCCTCGCCCGGCGCAAGGGATACCTCGAAGCTGAGACGGCCATTGGCGTAGACGGCGCAGGGGTCGCCCTCTCGCGGCCCGACAGTGATCGAGCGCATGAAATCGGCGTTGCGGTATGTCGTTTGCAATGCGCACTTTGAATCGGACCACTCCGTTGTAATCCGGCCGCGGCGGACAATGTTGCCAGACTTGACCTCGAAAATATCGGCGAAGTCTGAGCGCATGGCGATCTCAAGCTGAAAACGCACCGATTTCGTGCTGTTATTGGTGATGTCGATGTCTTCGTGCATGCCCTCGGAAATGGACCGGCTCACCACAAGGCCGAGAGTGCGCGGCGGGATCGGGCCATCCTCCGTCAGGATGGTGCGGTTCGTCAGATAGACGGTCGAGGTATAGTAGTTTGTGGCGCCGCCGTTCAAAAGATCCCAGGGCTCGCCGTTGGCGTAAATCGCCCAGCTGCTCAGCACCCGCGTATCGAAAAAGTAGAGGCCGCGGTCGCTGGGCCAGTGAATTTGGGCATCGGGTTCGGTGACGAGCACCGTCTGCCCGTGGTGGATCGCGATCTGGGGCGGACCTACTTCAACCTTGAAAGCCATCGGGGAGGTTCTCCTGATTGCTAAGTTGCCCTCTTGGCATTTACGCCCTGCCGAGCAACTCCCTCGCAACGTCGACGACGCGCTCGGGCTCGAAACCGAATTTTTTTTGCAGTTCTTTGAGCGGAGCCGACGCTCCAAACGTCTTCATGCCAATCACGCGGCCAGCCGACCCCACATAACGCTCCCACCCAAGCGTCGAAGCCTGCTCGATCGCGACGCGGGCCAGGACGTCCGGAGGAAGCACGCTGTCACGATAGTCTTGCGTCTGCTGTTCGAAGAGGTCCCAGGATGGCATGGAGACCACGCGTGAGCGTATCCCCTGCGCAAGCAGGTGCTCATGGGCGTCGACGGCGAGACTGACCTCGCTGCCCGACGCAATCAGAATGACTTCGGGTTTTCCGCCCGGCGCATCTCCCAGCACATAGGCGCCGCGGGCCACGCCGGAAGCGGGCGCGTATTTGCTTCGGTCCAGGGTCGGCAGAGGCTGGCGCGAGAGCGCCAGCGCCGCAGGTTCGTGCTGGAACTGCATGATCGTGCGATAGGCTTCCACGAGCTCGTTGGCGTCGGCAGGCCGGATCAGGGCGAGCCCTGGAATGGCGCGAAGCGACGCGAGCTGCTCGACGGGCTGATGGGTCGGGCCGTCTTCACCGTCGCCCATTGCGTCATGCGTGAAAATAAAGATGGCGGGCAGCTCCATGATCGCCGCCAGCCGTATCGCCGGCCGCGCGTAGTCGCTGAAAATGAGGAAGGTCGCGCCGAAGGCCCTGAGCTTTGAGAGTGAAAGGCCGTTGACCGCCGCCATCATGGCGTGTTCGCGGATGCCGAAATGCAGATTCCGGCCGCCCGGCGTCTCAGCCTCGAAGTCTCCGGCGCCCTCAAATTTCAGCGTGGTCTTATTGGAGGCGCCGAGATCCGCCGATCCGCCCACGAGCCACGGAATGTTCTGCGCAAGCACATTGAGGACCTGCCCCGAAGCATCGCGCCCCGCGAGACCCTTGGCGCTCGCCGGAAAAACCGGGAGATTGCGATCCCACCCCTGCGGCAGCTCGCGGCGCTGCATCAAATCGATCTCGGTAGCAAGCTCGGGATATTTGCCGCGATAGGCTGAAAAGAGTTCCGCCCACTTCCGCCGTGCCTCCGCGCCCCGTGCGACGATGCCGTCGGCAAAACGCTGGTACACTGCGTCCGGAATAAGGAACTTCGCGTCCTCGGGCCAGCCATAAAATCGCTTGGCAAGGCGAACCTCCTCTTCGCCAAGCGGCTCGCCATGAGCTTCGGGTGTATCGTGCTTGTGAGGCGAACCGTAGCCGATGTGGCTGTCGAGAATGATGAAGGTTGGCCGGCCCTTCGTGTCGCGAAAGATTTCAAGCGCGTTTTCGATAAGGCCGGTGTCGTTCGCGTTGCCCACGCGCAAAACATTCCAGCCATAGCCTTGAAACCGCGCGGCGATGTCTTCCGAAAAGGTGATATGGGTGCTGCCTTCGATGGTGATGTGGTTGTTGTCGTAGATCCAGCACAGATTATCGAGGCGCAGATGGCCGGCGAGCGAAGCCGCTTCCGAGGCGACGCCTTCCATCATGTCGCCATCGCTGCACGTGACGTAAATCCTGTAATCGAAGATATCGAAGGCTGGCCGATTGTACCGGTCGGCCAGCCACTTCTCAGCAATCGCAAACCCCACGCTCATCGCGACGCCCTGCCCAAGCGGGCCTGTCGTCGCTTCCACGCCCGAGGTCCAATGATATTCCGGGTGGCCGGGCGCTTTGCTGTTGAGCTGGCGAAAATGGCGGATGTCGTCGAGCGTGACGGATGGATGCCCGAGTTTTTCATATTCGGCGTTGACGGCGCGCGTTCCGGTCAGGTGAAGGACGGACCACAACAGCATCGATGCGTGGCCGTTCGACAGGAGGAAACGGTCGCGGTCCGGCCAGATCGGATCCTGAGGATCGAAGCGCAGCACGCGGTTCCAGATCGTGTAAACAAGCGGCGCGAGCGCCATCGGCGTCCCGGGATGTCCCGAGTTTGCCTGCTGTACCGCGTCAATCGACAGTGTGCGAATGGTGTTGATCGCCAGCTGATCCAGTTGTGCGACGGTCATCGAGCTTGCGGGCTTCTTCCGAAACGCCTCGGCGCTCTCGCTCATGATTTCGCCTCCGATCCGCCCGCGGGAGCGGACCGGAACTGCCCGCGCTCAGCAACGCCCTTTCGAGCTTCTGCTGCAACGATACGCGCCGCCTCAGGGGCGGTTCCGTCGCGTTCAGCAAAGACTTCCATCTTCATTGATGGCCTCCCATCGGGAATGGAGTTTCAAGGACTCTCCCGCTTTCTAACTTCTGAACTTCTCCAAAGGTCCCCGAGGGTCTCTCCGTTGTGACGCGCACTCCCGCGTCTGCCCCTTAAGGGCCTCGCAACAAGCCAAGCGCGCCATCGATGGCATCCTGACCGAGACCATCAAAGACCCTGTATGGCCGGAATTCATGGTGCCTCCCGAAAGGGACACAGCGCACCTTCGAACCGCGCTCAGATAGTGCTGGAGCCGGGGCGGCTGGAATTTCGGATCGGATTTCCGAAGGTCGTCACCCTCGAAGCTTGTTTCCTCGGTGATTTTGCCAGTCAGAAGGCCGCGGCAAAGCGCTCCGTAAGCGAGAATGACGAGTCCATTTGCTTTGGCGTAGGGAAGGATGTCCTGTTCGATAGCCCTCTCAAAAAGATTGTAGGGCGGCTGCACGCTTGCCAGCGGCGCCGCTGATCTGAACCGATCCATCTGGGCGGGCGAGAAATTGCTGACGCCGATCGCCCTAATTTTTCCTTCTTTCTGCCAGTAGGCGGCGGTGTGCAGCACGAGGCGGACCTGGTTGGCGATAGCCGAACGGCAGGACGTTCGATCGGAGGCCAGTTGCGTCTTGTGCAGCTTGATCAGGTTCTCCATCTGGCCGCGCGCGCAATAGAGACTGTCGTAAATCCATTCCGCCGAGCTGTGGGCGATGTTCGTGACGACGAAGCGGATATCGAGCCCAAGCGTGGTGGCCTCGATGCGGGCGACGGCGCGCCGCTCGCGGTTCCAGGATTTGGCCTTGTGCCGCGTCTCGGCATAGCCGCGCACGACGGGCTTGTCGCATACCGCGCGCTCCGTGCGGACGGCGTCAGCCGCCTCGTCGATCTTCCTCGTCAGCGGCTTCGAGCCGGGCAGTCCGAAAATATAGTCGACGCCGTTTCCCTCACACCACGCCATCGCTTCGGGCCGCGCGTAATGGCCGTCGCCCCTGAATGTGATGCGCGTCGCGGGCCAGCGCTTTCGAATGCGCCGAACGAGGCGGCGCAAATGGGCGCGCACCTCGACGCCCGACGGCGTCTTGCCGGGCCGCAACACGACGGCCACAGGACGGCTTGTTTCGGTGTCGTAGACATGGATCGGCAGGAAGCAGCGCTCGTCATAATGGGCGTTGAACAGCGATAATTGCTGATGGCCGTGGACGACATCGCAAGTGTCGTCGATGTCCAGAATGACCGACGCCGGCTCGTGCGCGTAAGACGCCATCCATTGGTCGACCAGCGCGTAGGTGAGGCGGATCGCGTCCTTCAGCGAAGGCGCGTTCTCCAGCCGCGACAGCGTCGGCTGCGAACACAGGTCCGCGCCGCTTTCAGGCAGACGCCCGCAGGCAAGCTTGAACGCCGGATCGGTGCGCAGACGATCCAGATCGTCGGCATCTTCATAGCCGCATGAGATCGCGAAGACGCGCGCGCGGATCATGTCGGCGAGCGTATGGGTGATCCGCGCTGGATCGCGACGATCGGGAAAACAGCGCGCCAACCTCTCGGCGACGCCAAGCCGCCGCTCGGCCATCGCCAGCAGCATCACGCCGCCATCCGAGGTGAGCCGTCCGCCATCGAAAGCGGCTGTGACTTGTTTGCGCGAAACGGCTGGAAACGAAAAAGGCGGGAGATTATCGTCGGTCATGGCGAGCGTGGTCGGCGCGGTAAGGCGCGATGGGTTGGCGTAAGCAACCAAATCCTACGCCCTGTCAGTGCGTTACGCCACGCTCGCCAGCGTCAAATCCCGCCCCTCATGAATAAGATGGGTTAAGCGCCGTGTTGATTTTCCTGCTCCTGCTCCTGCTCCTGCTCGCGGTGAAGAATAGGTTCAAGATCAAATAGACAGGCAGAACGAAAACCCTTGTCACCGACGCAGAGTATGGGAGCTTTACCGCGACATGAGCTATGCCGAGGCGGAGGCGTTCGCCCAGACGGCTATAGCCTGGGTCGGGCAGCCTCACAATGAGTGGGTGTGGAAATAGCTCTTCCTGCCCATAAGGCGACGCATTGGTAATTCACGTGTCGATTAGGCGGCGCGACTTCATCTCCTCCGCTAGTTATCAAGTACGACAAATCATGGTTTCAAGATGATAATAACAATGGCGAAGGAAGTTGCTGGTCGAGACTTGTCCTATTACGCATGGTCTGGCCTAAGAAGCTTCTAAAATGTATCACATGTTGAAACCTGCATATTTGACCTTCATAAATTAGATAATTGCCATAAGGACAATGTTAGAAAGCAGGCTCGCCAAATTAGATATTGCCTTTTTCAGGCTCATGAGTATTTCAAGGCGGCTCAAGCTGTAAGCTTGGCCACAAAGCCTAATCTTCTATACTACTGCGCTATGAGCCTTGCGTTTGCCGAGCTACTCTTAAAGCAAACCGGTGACGCTAGCCTTGACCGTGCAAGGGAGAAGCATCGGCACCATGGCCTTACACTATCTGTTTGCGGCACAAAGAGTGATAGTTTGGTCGAACAAGCGGCGGCGCTCGTAGCCAAACCCGTTTCAGCTGATGGTAGACGCATTGGAACCTTTGAGCAATGGCACAAATCTGCTCGCGACCTACCACTTGCAGGCAAAGTAACTGAGCTTACCCTTCTGGGAACTTATAGGGAGCGTTTTCAGGCTATTGCATCTCCTAAAGATGAACAACTGCATGCAATTCCCAAAAATGGTATTAGCCTACTTGACTGTCTGAAATATCTTCCCGATATGGCCAACTTCTTAGCTGCTAATCAAATCACACCTGACATAATAAGGGGAAGAGTATCTTTACAGTACCAGAATTCCCATGGTGTTCACAATAATACGACCTTAACATTTATAGTTAACCCTGGTCCGAATCGTTTAATTGATGAATTTTTCAACAACTGGGTTTGCCATCCAAGCGAGGTAAATTATATTGAGTGCACGGATATCGTAGATGGTGGCATAATTACTGTAACATGTGATCCTACCTATCCTATAAACGATATGTCTATTCCAAGTGGGTCGATGTGGAATAGTCAAGAGGTTCGGATTTGGCCGAAGCCAATACCCTTGAATTAATTCAGTCTACTGTATGTAGCATTATATGTCACCGGAAATTACACTCGGTATTATCCAGATAAGTGGATAAAGGATGTCGAGGAGAACAAGCCTTTAGCACTCGCAATCGAGCAGTTTGTGCATCAAGTCGAAACGCGAATGCCATTACTACTGGCCTAAGTCATTCAAACCGAGGATAAAGGCGCTTGAGCTTTATCCGCGCATCGGCGGTTGTGAAGCGCCAATCGGCCTTGGTCTGATGTTTGTTGCGACGGTCTTGCCATGCGGAGACCTCCCGGCTGAGCGTTTGCTTATCGGGGATGCGGCGATCCAGGCATTGTGAGGCCAGAACGCCCAACTCGGACTCTGCCATGTTGAGCCAACTGCCATGCTTCGGCGTGTAATGCCATTCGAAGCGCTCCGCCTGGCCTCGGCAGGCGCGAAGGCTTCGTAGAGCGAGGCCTTGGCGTGCGTGTTGAGATTGTCCTGAACCAGGACGATTTTCTTGGCGCGCGGGAAGTGGATATCCGATAAGTCTTTGAGGATATGGGCATAATCTATGGCGGTGCGGCGGTCCGTGACCTGGGCGCGCCGCCAGCCCTCAAGCGGCGCAAACAGCATGAACACATTGGCGGTCCCGTTGCGCTCGTACTCGTAGTCAATCCGCGCCGGACGCCCCTCTGTCATCGGGACCGGCGTGCGCGTTTCGGCAACCAGTTGCTTCGAGGTCTCGTCCAGGCAGACGAGCGGCATTCCGGATCGTGCGGCCGCGTGTAGACGTCCAGCACGTCCTCCATGGCTGCTACGAAAGCGCCGCTCGCCTCCGGCGGGATGACCCATTGCTCTTTGCGGTGAGGCTGAAGCGCGTTTTTTTAAGAACGCGCCCGATGGTGTTGTCGCTGGCGCGATCGACAATTCCCAATTCCACCACCTTGTCCTCCAGGAGCCGTAGCGTCCAGCGTGCGTGGCCTTCAGGGGGCGTGGAGCAGGCCAGCGCCGTCAGCCGGGCCTCTTTCTCGCCATCGAAGAGGGGCGTCATCGCAGGCGCCGCGCGCTGCTTGCGGCTCAGCACCGCCTCAAGGCCTTCCTCCACGAAGTGCTGGCGGACCCGCGTCACCATGGCCATGTTGGCATCCAGGGCCTCGACGATCCGGCCATCGCTCCAACTCCCGCCGTGCTCCGACGCATCCGCCTTCAGCAGGATCCGAGCTTTCAGAAGCCGCTTGGCTGGACTTTTTCCCTTGTTGATCAACCCTTGAAGATGACTGCGTTCTGCTTCGTCAGTTGACGACGTATTTCTTTACCGCGATTTCCTTCGCCATGGCCCGATCCGCGGTGCTCCCGGCCGCCATGTTCTGGCGACCGTAGATCACCGAATCCGACTCGCCCGCCATTGGGGATATCCTTTCACTGCCCTGAATCAATTTGCCGCGTCTGGCTCAAATTGAATGACGCAGGCCACTAGCGCTATCCGAAATGACACGAGTTTACCAGGTTCCGGCGGCGTGAATTGTGTCCAAAGCTTCGTAGCTCTGGAGAACTTTTCCGCCGACAAAGCGGACAAGACCCCATACGCGGCCACGACAGAAAGGGAGCCTAGCCCGCCCATCTCGCCAACATGGTGCTTGGGGCAAAGGGGGCGTGACACCGGCAAGATGGGGTGAGGGGGGGACGCCGCAATGACCAATAAAATTGGTGGAAACTTGTCTAAGTCGGGGATGCCTTGGAGCCAAGCACGGGAGAATCACCTCAGATAGGTAGTTGGATGAGTTCCTTGTTTCTTGGGCAATGGGGGTAATATGAGAGACTCGGGCTTCGCTTTTTGCTTGCTTGCAGCTTCGCCGTCACCACAACACCAAGCCTAAGCGGAGAATTGGCCAGTTGACCAACGAATCGATATTTCTCTCACGGTTCAAGGCTTTGACGGCGGCGTGGATTTCGCGATCAAGCTCTTCGACATCGGTGAAGGTCTTATGGGCGAGATGACGCGCCTTGAGGTTGTGCCAGACTACCTCACTGTCATCGAGCTGGGCGAGTATTTGGGCAGCCACTCGACGGTCAGCCAGTGCTTGCGCGCATCGAGCGCCGTCAGGGCGATTTTGCTGACAGGATCGCCCATCTGACCAGCACGACGGGTATTGTCGCGCGCCCGGGCTTGGGGCCAAGAGGCGATCGAGTTGATCCAGATGCGCAATGAAGTGGCGCTGCGCTTGGTCCGGCTCGTATGCACGATGAGCCGGCGTTTTACATGATCGAGCGAACCCATCATGGCCACCTTCTTGGCCTGCCCCGGTGCCGGCACGCGCAGATCGGCGCCGTGTCGCGAAGTGAGCGCTTGCCGCTCACGATAAACGTTCGCTTGTGCACGCGCCAGATAAGGATGCGTCAGCGCCTCGCTCTCGTCGCCGTAAGCAGCACGATGTCGCCAGCCTCGGCCTGGGCCTTGCGCAGCTGAAGCCGGAGCCCAACGCGCTCGATCTCGTCGGCGATTTGCCGCCCCTTCAGCGTGTGCCGTGGCCGCCGCCACCGGAAGTTTTTTCGCAGCGCCTTGGAGAGTTGCGATGGCCCGATATCACATTTCACTGCCCTGAATTAATTTGCCGCGTCTGGCTCAAATTGAATGACGCAGGCCACTAGCGCTATCCGAAATGACACGAGTTTACCAGGTTCCGGCGGCGTGAATTGTGTCCAAAGCTTCGTAGCTCTGGAGAACTTTTCCGCCGACAAAGCGGACAAGACCCCATACGCGGCCACGACAGAAAGGGAGCCTAGCCCGCCCGTCTCGCCAACATGGTGCTTGGGGCAAAGGGGGCGTGACACCGGCAAGACGGGGTGAGGGGGGGACGCCGCAATGACCAATAAAATTGGTGGAAACTTGTCTAAGTCGGGGATGCCTTGGAGCCAAGCACGGGAGAATCACCTCAGATAGGTAGTTGGGTGAGTTCCTTGTTTCTTGGGCAATGGGGGTAATATGAGACACTCGGGCTTCGCTTTTTGCTTGCTTGCAGCTTCGCTCGTCACCACAACACCAAGCCTAGCATGCGAGTCCGGCCACTGGATCGAAGAGGTCCTGAGCGACGGGAGGTATCAAGCTGGAGGACGGCTCGCTTTGGGAAGTGGACGCTGGCGATCAGGTCACCGCTGCGCTGTGGCTCCCGGTGAGTAACGTCCTGGTCTGCTCGGGCAAGCTCATCAACACAGACGACAACGAAACCGTCGAGGCCCGGCGCCTCAAGTAAGCTTCAGCTTAGCCTTTTCAAAAATTGGTCGCGTTTGGGGGACAGCTCCAAAGACATAATCGCCCCGCCCGCGTCTAGGGGAGGTAATACCCAGAGTTGCCTGAAGCGGGAAGGTACACGCGGCTTCCCGGCTTGCCATGCTGGCGAACGGTATGCAGCGATCGATGCATGGTGAGCATGTCACCGGCAGAGGGCGAGGACCGTCTACCATCGTCTACCACACCCACATCGCCTAACCGGTCTACCACACTCCAAGCTTCCTACCCAAGAGGAGGCGCACCATCCCAAGCGCGTCATGCTGGCAACATCAGGCTGCAATGCTCCAATGGTCAGCGTGTCATCGGCAGCGGCTCGCCTGCCTGATTCACGCTCCAACCTGCCGGGGAGAGGCGTGCGCTTATCCCCCAAGGCGACCTCGGATGCTTACCATGTGCTTACTGGGAACGGCACTAAGGGAGAGGCCCGCTGGGCTGCCTTGTTAGGCGCTTGATTTTAAAGAAAGAAATGGCGCACCGGAGAAGATTTCGAACTCCTGACCCCCAGATTCGTAGTCTGGTGCTCTATCCAGCTGAGCTACCGGTGCATCAAGCTCGCGAATGCGGCTTGCGAGGCTCCTATGTTTAGCGGGTAAACGCGTCTTGTGCAAGCTTTCGCTATACCGCAGCGGCCCCTGAAAGCGAAGGTGTGCCCGCGAAAACAGACGCCGGTAGCATGACCACGAAAGACGCCCCGGAATCGGTGCCTTCAAGACGAATATCGCCCCCGTGAGCGCGGACCAACTCAGCGGCGATAACGAGGCCAAGGCCATTGCCATCGCGCTTGGCAGAGCTTTGGAACGCCAGGAATAAATTCTCTCGCAGGTTGGCGGGCACTCCAGGGCCGTTGTCGCTCACCGTGATGATCGCAGTCTGAGCTTCCTGCCGCGCCGTAATCTCGATCTCGGGATCGGTAACGGGCGGTTCTGCTTGGCGCAGGGCTTCCAACGCATTCCGGATGAGGTTTGCGAGCACTCGGAATATCTGATCACGGTCGACGAAAAGGTTGATCGTCTGAGGCACGGAAATTGTCATGCGCACGCCGCCGAATTCCTCAACCCCCAGGCTTTCGTTGACCTCGGCAAGGAGGGCGCGCAACGGCACGCGGGTTCGCGTCGGAGGCGCCTCCTCGCTCCGCCCGTATTTCATCGTGTTGGTACAAAGCATGATAGCGCGGTCGAGCGCACGGATGAGTCGCGGTACGAAACGCTGCACGGTGGGATCTGCGACCGTGGCGAGCCTGTCGGATACAAGTTGCGCGCTCGAAAGGATGTTTCGCAGGTCGTGATTGATCTTTGAGACGGCGAGGCCGACATTCGCAAGACGAGCCTTCTCCCTCAGAAGGCCGGAAAGCTGCATTTGCAGCGCCGCCAGCTCTTTTTCGGCGACACCAACCTCGTCGTACCGCCCTGATGGCGTAATGATCCGGGACGTATCTTCTGGATTTTCGCGGTAAGCCACCATGTTCCGTGTGATACGCATCATCGGCCGCACCAGAAGGCCCGTCAGCGCGAAATAGACCAGCGCTGCCGTAATGATGGAGATGATGATCGACAGCCAGAAAATATTCCGGGCGAAGCGCCACAGGGCAGCACGAAGCGGCGTCTCATCGATCACGACATCGAATTCCTCGCTGGACGCCGTAATGTCGGGAGCAGCGATGACGCGAATGAGCCTGCCAGGAGGAGCCGCGAGCGCCTGGAGAGCATCCGGTATGAGTTGCAGAAAGTTTTCCGTGCGCAGATCGTAGACAGCCGAGATCTCGGTTTCATCCGGCATTCCGAGCACGAGGCGCCGCAATTCCGGCCGCTTCACCGAGACGGCGTGAACCCCGGCCGTCGTCAAGAGCTCCTGCCGCAAGCGCTCTGGAACTTCTGCGCCCCCGGAGGCCTCCAGCGCCAAAGCAGCGATTTTCGCCGCCATGACGTGCTCCATCAGCCAGTCGCGGCGGGATTTCGCGACGGACGGCACGAATATCAGCACCTCGGCCAGCATGACAAAGGCGATGGTGAGAAGAAGAAGTTTGGCGGGCAGACTCGTCGCGATGCTCCACGCCCCGCCATACGGCCGCCTTGGTGGGCGAACTCGCTCAGGGGTTACCTGGCCCGAATACTCCGGGTTCTGTGAGGGGCGAGTATCCAATTTCGACAAAGAGTCCGTTGTTGCACTCTCTCCCTAAATAGCGTCAATCACCCGAATTTCGCAAGCAACGTAATAATTCGCCGCACCAAAGGATGTTGCGCGCGCGGCTCGAAATAACTCACGGCGGCCCTTTTGTTGATTTCTGCAAGGGTTGGATAGGGTGACACTATGCTACGCATTGCGTCAAGCGATATCCCCTTTTGCATGGCGAGGCTCCACATCTGGATGATCTCGCCCGCCTCAGCGCCCACGATGCCGGCTCCCAGGATTCTGCCTCGCCGCGACGCGATAACTTTCAAGAAACCGCCGGTTTTGCGCTCGGCCTGCGCCCGGTCGTTTTCGTGATACGGCCAGCGCAGGATTGCGAGTTTTCCGTAGAGTTCGCGCGCCTTCTCTTCCGTCAGCCCGACATGAGCCACCTCCGGATCGGTGAACGTCACCCACGGCATGGTCGCATGGTCAGCCCTCGCCGGCAGCCGGAACAGCGCATTCTTGATGACGACTGTCGCATGATGATTGGCGGCGTGCGTCCAGTGTCCTTCGCCTGTAACATCGCCGATGGCGTAGACCCTTTTGTTGGATGTGACGAGGCCCTTGCTCACTTGAATGCCGCGCTCGCCATAGGCGATGCCGGCAGCTTCGAGATTGAGGCCAGCCATGGCTGGCGCGCGTCCGGAAGCCAGGAGCAGGTCACTGCCTTCTATCGAGAAGGATTTTCCCAGCGTGGCGAAAATCACCTGGATGTTCGAGCCGAACGGCTCGATCCTCTCCACGCGTGCGTTTTCGAGGACCCGCACGCCTTCCTCGCGCAGCCGCTTAAGCAGGTATTCCTTAAGCTCGGCGTCGTCCCTGGACAAGGCGCGGCCTGCTTCGACAACGGTCACCTCGCTGCCGAGGCGCCGGTGGGCTTGCGCCAGTTCCAGTCCTACCGAGCCGCCGCCGATAATAATGAGATGCGCGAAGCGGTGCTTGTTGGCGAAAATCGTTTCGTTCGTGAAGTAGGCGACGCGGTCGAGCCCTGGAATGGGCGGTATCAATGGCTTGGAGCCTGTCGCGATAATGAAGCGGCGCGCCTTGATCTGGCAGTCGCCCGCCTCGACCGTATCCTTGTCGATAAAGCGAGCGCTGGCCTTGATGACGTCAACGCCGAGCCCGTTGAAACGCTCGACGGAGTCGTTCGGCGCGATGGCGTCGATGACGCCCTGGACGTGCGCGGCGACCGCGCGATGATCGATGCTCACGTCGCCCACGTGAATGCCGAACTTGGCCGAATCCCGAATTTCATGAACCCGCTTGGCGGCGGCGAGCAGCGCCTTGGACGGAACGCAGCCCGTATTCAGGCACTCGCCGCCCATCTTTCCCCGCTCGATAAGAACGACAGGAACACCGAGAGCGGCGGCGATCGCGGCGGCGGACAGCCCGCCCGATCCAGCGCCAATCACGCAGAGATCCGGCGTCAACACCTGTGGCATGGCTGCTCCGTCATGGCTGTAAGTGGATGCGTGCCTTGTTTGGCGCGGGAGCGGCGATTTGGCAAGGAGCGATGCGCTGTTTATCGAGGAGCGGGGCGCCGAAAAAAAGATAGGATCTCGATTGTGGCGAGGATAAACAGGCGGCTCGCACAATCGCCATCCCAAAACAAGGAGAAAACCCCATATGAGAGCCACCCAGCGAGCGGGCGTCTTGATGGCGCTCGCGCTCGGCATCACCTCGGCGGGCATCGTCTTTTCCGGCGCGCCCTCGAAAGCAATGGCTGAAACCACGGGAAAGACCATGACCACACCGTCAGGCTTGCAGATCACCGATACCAAAGTCGGCGATGGCGCGACCCCTAAGACCGGGCAGACCTGCGTCATGCATTATACGGGCTGGCTCTACCAGGACGGCGCGAAGGGCAAGAAGTTCGACAGCTCCGTGGATCGCGGCGAGCCCTTCGAATTCGCCATCGGCGCCCATCAGGTCATTCGCGGCTGGGACGAAGGCGTCGCGACTATGAAGGTTGGCGGCAAGCGGACGCTGATCATTCCGCCGGAGATGGGCTATGGCGCACGCGGCGCTGGCGGCGTCATCCCGCCGAACGCGACGCTGATCTTCGACGTCGAATTGCTTGATGTGAAAGGCTGAGCAAGGCTTCCCGGCTGGCAGGCTCTTCCCACTGACCTGCCGCCGCGGAAATCGGAGCGGCAGGGCTATTGCGGGGACTTTTTTGGATCTTGTCCATTTCTTGTCGCACGCTTGCCTTCCAACGCATCAAGGGCGCGGCATTCCATGTGCCAGCGGACTCCAGCAACCAAATGCGAAAATTCGACTTTGCCGTCGAGGCTTTGCTCGACGACAGGGCCAATGACCGTAGAGCCGAATCCCCGCCGCTTTGGTTCGCTTACGGGAGGTCCGCCTTCCTCAAGCCAGGTCATGACAAAAATCTCGTCTCCTGCGTGCGAGCTTTCCAGGCTCCACGTGATCGTGACCCGGCCCTTGGAGTTGCTGAGCGCCCCGTACTTGCCTGCGTTGGTTGCAAGTTCATGAAGCGCCATGCCGATCGCTTGTGCCGCGACAGCCGACAGCAACAGAGAGGATCCTGACAATTCGATACGGCTGCCGATGAAGTCTTTGAAAGGGGCAAGCTGAGATCGAACAAGCTCTTCAAGGTAAACGCCGATCCAGGCATTCTTCACAAGCAAATCCTGGTTCGCCGAGAGCGCGAGAATGCGCTCGCTGAAGCTTCCCATGAAGTCGTCCGGATTCGAGGCCATGGTTTGGCGGGCGATCGCTTGCACAACCGCGAGTAAATTCTTTGACCGGTGATTCACTTCGCGAAGCAGCGTCTCAACCTGTTTCTCCTGCTTCTTGCGGAGGGTGATGTCACGCATGATGCCCGTGAAGAAGCTTTTGTCGCCCGCGCGCCACTCCGCGACCGAGAGGTCGAGCGGAAACAATGAGCCGTCCTTGCGGCGGCCCTTAACCTCCCGCCCAACGCCGATAATCTTGGCGCGCCCCGTTTGGAGAAACGTGCTGATACAATTGTCATGAGTAACTGCGTTCGGTGCAGGCATGAGCATGGAGATGTTGCGGCCTAACATCTCATCGGTTTTGAAGCCAAAGATACGCTCCGTCGCGAGGTTGGCGGTTTGGATGAGCCCTTCCTCATCAATGACAATGATGGCGTCGACGGCAGTCTCGACGATGGCGCGAAGACGCCCATCGCTTGTTTCGCGGAACGCGTTCTCGGCGCTTTTGCGCTCGGTAATGTCCTGCACGATCCCGACGACGCGGCACGGCTCGCCCGTGGCGTCGAACGTCACGTCGCCGTCGGCGAAGACGAAGTGAACCTTCCCGTCAGACCGGTTGACGACTCGGTATTCGCATTCGAAGTGGTGGCTTCCAGCTGGATCAAGACAACTGGCCACGGCTCCTCTCACCACAGAAACATCGTCCGGATGAACGCCAGCCTCGAACGTGTCGTAAGTGACGGGCTCGCCCTCGGGAACCCCCCACAAACGATGCATCTTCGCATCCCACTTCACGACCTTGGTTCTTGGATCGTAGTCATAGACGCCAAGCTTGCCGGCCCGAAGCGCTGCGCAAAGTCTCGCTTCCTTTTCCTTCAACGCATCCCTTGCGATATGTGTTTGCGTGACGTCGCAGATGGTGCCGGTCATAAAGACAGCGCGCCGCCCCGATGGGCAGGCTGGGGCTTCCTCAAAGAAAGCACGGCCGGTCGCCTGAAGCCACAGCACCGTTCCGTCCGGATGCACGGCCCTATACTCGCAGGCATAGGCGTCGCGAGGATCCGCCGGGTTCAGCGCGCTGGCGACCTCCGCTGCAACTCGGGCTCTATCTTCAGCCTGGATCGCGCGCGTCCAGGACTCGTAGGTGACTTCAGCATCCGAAGGCAAGCCGAACAGCGCCTTGCACCGGGCATCCCACTCCAACAAACGCGTTCCGTCGATCACGTCCCAGCGCCAGATGCCAAGCTTGGCCGCCTCGAGAGCAAGGTTAAGACGCTCCTCGCTTTCCCGCAAACGCCCACGGCCTTCGACCTCCGTCGTTATCACCTCAGAGAACAGGAGAGCGCCGCCAATCGCCCCATCCGCCTGACGCCAAGGCTTCATGGACCATCTCACCCAATCGAGGCGCCCATCTTTGCGTCGAAAGGCGTCTTCGGGATGAGACAGTTCTTCGCCACACAAGATGCGCTTGTGAACCGCACGCCACCGTTCGGGTATATCGGGGAAAATCTCGTAATGAGAGCGGCCTACAGGGTTCCGATCCGGGTCTACGCGATAGTCTTCAAGAAAGCGGCGGCTGACCGCCAGATACCGCATGTCCCGGTCGAACATGGCGATCGCGGCTGGAGCATGTTCCACAAACAAGGAAAGGAGGGCCTCACGCTCGGCGAGCTGTGTTTCCGCGTGCTGCCGCGCTGCGTCCGACCGTTCGAGCGCTTCCCAGAGGTCCGCGACCTCGGACGGTTTAGGCGGCGACCGGGTGCAGTCAGTCACAATCGGCAACCTTTCTTATAACGGTCGCCCGAAGTGCGCACATGGGGCTGTGCGCGATTTCGTTCGAACTCAGAAACGCACAGGCTTGCAAGTCCCGCCTCTTGTCGCGGCGCAGAAGCAGCAACCAACTATGAACTTGGGCATGACCTTATCCAACAAAAATTGACAATAATCAACTCTTACCCAGCAAGCTCTGAGTTGTGCCGATTTTATTTGTCAACCAAAAGACGGTAGAGCCGTTGGTCGTTGATCGCGGAAAAACGGAAAAAGAAGCCCCATTTTACAGGGGCTTCTGGGTTGGGGGAGATATCCTGGAGGTTCAAGCCGTGAACGGGATTTACGATTGAGGGGTAGTGCGGCAACCAGATCTTCTAACGCCATCTCCGCTCTCGACCCCTGAGCAGATAAATGGGACGCTTGTGCTGCTGGCCACGCAAGGCAGCGGGATGCCGTCCATAGCCTCGTTAGCCCTGAAGCTGCGAGAGCGGAAAGCAGCGGAAAACCGGAACCCGGCCCGGACTGTAACGGGGACCCGCGCAGTTTCCCCTCGGCCACTTGCTTATGGCTTGCCGTAATCGGTGAAAAGGATATTAAAAGAGCACTGGGTTGCATGTAATTAAGGAGCCAAAAGCATGCCGTTGCAGCTCAAGAAGGTATCGACCGGCATCAAGGGTGTTGATGAGATCACCGGCGGCGGACTTCCTGCCGGCCGCGCTACCCTGCTTTGCGGCGGCCCTGGCTGCGGAAAGACTCTGTTCGCAACATCGTTCATCGTTGAGGGCGCGAGAAAAAGCGAACCTGCGGTGTTCGTCACTTTCGACGAGCGGGCAGCCGACCTCGACACGAACAGCCGTTCGCTCGGCTTCGATCTTGCTGGACTTCAGGCGAAAAGCCTCCTTTCCATCGACTACATTCATATCGACCGCCAAGAGATCCACGAGACCGGGGAATACAGTCTGGAAGGGCTGTTCATCCGGCTCGGATATGCGATCGATCAGATCAAGGCCCGCCGTGTCGTCCTTGACGGCATCGATACGCTGTTTGCGGGCCTCCCCAATGAGGCGCTGTTGCGCTCCGAACTGCGGCGGCTGTTCGGCTGGCTCAAGGATCGGGGGCTTTCCAGCATCATCACGGCGGAGCGCGGCGAGAAGAGCCTGACGCGGCACGGCATCGAGGAGTATGTGTCCGATTGCGTCATCGTGCTGGAGCAGCGCGTCCAGGAGGAGTTGACGACCCGCCGGCTGAGGATCGTGAAGTACCGGGGCTCGACGCACGGCACCAACGAGTACCCCTATCTCATTGAGGAAGGCGGCATCAAGCTTCTGCCGGTGACCTCACTTGGGCTTGCTCACACCGTCTCGTCGGAGCGCATCTCGACCGGTATTGCAGGGCTTGATGGGATGCTGGAAGGCAAGGGATTCTATAAGGGGAGCAGCATTCTTATCTCGGGCGGCCCCGGCTCCGGCAAAACAAGCATCGGAGCGTCCTTCGCGCTCGCAGCCACCGCGCGCGGCGAAAGCTGCCTCTATTTCACGTTCGAGGAATCCGAGCCTCAACTCGTGCGCAACATGCGCTCGATCGGGCTCGACTTGCAAGCGCCCATCAACAAGCACCTGCTGTCCATCATGTCCGTCCGACCGACGACCGTTGGTCTGGAGATGCATCTCACGCGGATGATGCACCAAGTCCAGGATCTGAAGCCGGATGTGATTGTTGTCGATCCCCTCTCCGCGCTTGAAGGGAGCGGTAGCCTTGCTCAGACCAGCGTAATGGTGTTACGGTTGATTGATTACCTAAAATGTGCGGGCGCCACAGCTCTTTACCTCAGCGTCCAGGAAGGTGACGATAAGACGAACCTCAACATCTCGTCCCTGATGGACAGCTGGATCATCATAAAGAACGTGCAAAGGGAACGGGATCTCGAGCGTCAGCTTTTTATCGTCAAATCGAGGGGCATGCCGCATTCAGCGGATGTCCGGAGGCTCTGCATCGGGGCGCAGGGGGTCGAAGTCTCTGAGCGGAAGGGTGCACAGTGAACCAGACGCAGCCAGCATTTGCTCCATTGGACGATGCCGACTATTGGGAGCTGCGGTTATATGTCGCAGGTCAGACCGACAAGTCAATCCGCGCCGTTAATAACCTGACGCGCATTTGCAAAGAGCATCTGGAAGGCCGCTACTCGATCGAGGTGATCGACCTTTTGCAGCGGCCGCAGCTCGCGGCGGGCGACCAAATTCTCGCAGTTCCGACCCTCGTGCGCCGGTTGCCTGAGCCGATCAAGAAGATTATCGGAGACCTCTCAAGCGAGGAGCGTGTACTTGTGGGGCTCGATATTCGTCCGCAAGGGGGGCCCCTGACATGATCGCTGAGACTAGCATCGAGACCATTCCTCGATACGCCATGACGCTGTTCGTGACGGGCGCCTCCCGCCTTTCAATGCAAGCGGTTTCCCGCGTGCGGGACTTCTGCGAGCAGGAACTCGCCGGCAATTACGATCTTGAAGTCGTGGATCTTTACCGGTCGCCGGAACGCGCTATAGAGGCCCAGGTTATTGCATCACCGACGTTGCTTCGCGACAAGCCTGCTCCGATCCGGCGCGTGATCGGGGACATGTCCGACCGTAGGAGACTGAGGGCAGCGATCAAGGTCGTGTAAAAATGCATGCTAGGCCGGCGAGCGATGGCTGGAGCGATATAGAGGATCTCAAAAGCCGGCTTGCGGAGGCGGAGGAAACGTTGCGCGCCCTTCGGAGCGGCGAGGTCGACGCACTCGTCGTCGATGGACAAAGCGGCCCGCAAATCTTTA
The DNA here is from genome assembly GCA_963817495.1 of uncultured Alphaproteobacteria bacterium. GTDB lineage: Bacteria > Pseudomonadota > Alphaproteobacteria > Rhizobiales > Rhodomicrobiaceae > Rhodomicrobium. The sequence continues at coordinate 237,649 of CAWFOS010000008.1, forward strand.
CGCTCAAAAGCGCAGCCGAGCCCTACCGCCTTCTCGTCGAGCAGATGCGGGAAGGGGCGGTGACGCTCTCACAGCAGGGCATCATCCTCTATTGCAATGAGGCATTTGCCCATATTATCGGCAAGAGCGCGCCGGGCATTATCGGATCCTCCGTGCTCGATTATCTGGGCGAGCGCGATTTCAAGCATTTGGCCGATCATAGAGGTTGCCGAGGCTGCGAGATGTCCGTCCGCAGGATAGCGGGTGGGTATGCAGCCGTAACCGTTTCTTCCGTGCCGCTTCTGGTTGATGGTGAAGCCGTCATATCGGCGGTTGTGACCGATCTCACTGTTCATCTGCTCCGTTTGCGCCATGAGGCCATCGTCAGTTCGAGCGGCGTACCGATCTATTCTCTTTCGCCTGATCTCATTATTGAGAACTGGAACCCAGGCGCGGAAGCTCTCTATGGCTATGCGCCGGAGGAGATTGTCGGCCAGCCGGTTCGCGTTCTCTGTTCCGGCGACGAGGAATGCGAGGCCTTTGAGGCATTCGCGAAGGAGGTTGCGGACTGCGGGCAGGCGCTAACTCGCGAAGCGCGCCGGATTCGGAAAGATGGATCCCTGGTTGAGGTCGTCCTCTGTATTGCCCCTTTACGAGACCGCGATGGCAGCGTCACCGGATACGCTGCGATTACCCACGACATTACCGAGCGGAAAGCCCAGGAGAAAACACGGCAGCTTCTTCTTGATGAGCTGAACCACAGGGTGAAGAACACCCTCGCCATGGTCCAGTCCATCGCGCGGCTGACACTTCGCGAGGCGAAAGACCCTGCGGCATTCGCGGAGAGCTTCACCGGGCGAATCCAGGCGCTTTCGGGCGCGCACAATGTGCTGACGGCCTCTTCCTGGCACGGCGCGGAGGTCGCCTCGCTTGTCAGGGATCAGTTGATACTGGGCGACACGAACGAGCGTCGCTTCAGATACCGCGGACCATCGATCAACCTCGATCCGCAATCGGCGGTCAGCCTTTCCCTCGTATTGCATGAGCTTGGCACGAACGCCAACAAGTACGGTGCGCTTTCGGCGGCAAACGGGCACGTGGATCTTTCCTGGGAAACCGCCGAAAATGGCGCGATGCTTACGCTTCGATGGCAGGAATTGGGCGGCCCCAGGGTGAGCGAACCCAGCCGGCGAGGCTTCGGTACTTTCATCATCGAGCAGAGTTCTGCGTGGTCTCGAGGGTGAGGCGGATATGCGGTTCGATCCTTCCGGCCTTGTTTGCGATATGCGACTTCCAATCAGACCTGCAAAACACCCGGCGGATGCGAAGGGATGAATGCTCCGAAACTGCTCGTTGTCGAGGACGACTTCCTGCTTGCATTCGAGATGGAGACGATCCTCGCTGACGCCGGGTACGAGGTCGTGGGACCGGCCGCAACTGTCGCCAAGGCGCTGAACCTGATTGACGTCAATCAGCTGGATGCAGCCCTTGTCGATTGCAACCTCAACGGCGAGTCCGCAACAGCGGTTGCCATAACGCTCGCTGCCAAAGGCATTCCTTTCGCCGTTGTGACGGGCTATGAGCGCGAGCGGCTACCGGCTGCATTCAGCCAAGGGTTGTTCGCCAACAAGCCTTTCAATGCTGCGGGTCTGCTGGGAATTGCGAGGACGCTTCTAAATCAACGTGCCGCTGAGAAAGAATGAAATCTCGGCTTCATCCATCGGCAGGCGGAGGCTAGGGCCGAGTGGTTTAAGCGAGTTGCCCCCAGGCAAGCGTGTTGTCCGCGTCACATGCCCTGCGAAGGAGGGTGGAGTTCTCCGCCGGGCATGCCGTGGCCGCATCTTTGCCGCAATCACGGCCGTGTAAGTGCTATCTTTCTCCATGAATGTAACTGAGCTTCTTCGAAGCATTTTGCAAAAGGAACTGCACTTTGCACGTCTTCGTTACATCGGTTGAAATAAGCCTTTGCATTGGCTCCATCTAACATGGCTGTGCTTGGGCAGGCCACGGTTTCCGTTCAAAGCGGATACACTCCCAGGTCCATCAATTCACAAAGCAAGAACCCGGCGCCCGCGAAATTCATCGTCGCGTTTATTGCCGTTTGCGCCATAGCCAAGCTTTTTGCCGTTTGGACGACCGGCTTTACCGGCGACGAGGCCTATACGGTTGTAATCTCGCGCTCCCTCCAGCTCTCCTATTTCGACCATCCACCCCTGCACCAATGGATTGTGCATGGATTCAGCTCGCTGTTCGGAGAGGGATGGTGGCTTTGCATTCCGTTTCTCGTGATCGCGGAGGCGATCAACATCCCGCTCTACGGCCTGACGCGCCGGCTGTTCGGCTGGGACGCCGCGTTGTGGGCCCTGTTTGGATTCAACGCCACGGCCTATTTTGCTCTCTGGCCCGACGGGCTGATCCTGCCGGATGTGCCACTTTTTCTGTTTCTTACCGCGGGCGGATGGGCGATCGCGGAAATCTTCTTCGGGCCCGAACGCAAGCGCGCTGCGGTCTGGACCCTGTGGTTATCGGCAGGCGCCGCGTTCGGGCTCGCCGGGCTTTCGAAATATGCGGCGATCTTTGTGCCTGTCGGCCTGTTCGGATTCCTGGCTTTCTCGCCCCGGCACCGGCACTGGTTCTGGCGTCCGCAGCCCTATCTGGCTGCCGCGCTTGCGCTTCTCATTTTCTCACCCGCGCTGATCTGGAATTATCAAAACAACTGGGTTTCCTTTGCCTTCCAGTCTGGCAGGGCAGCATCCGGCGCATCCTTGGGTACATCTGCCTTCGCTTCTTTCGGCGCAGCTTTCGGCGCGCAAATCGCTCTGCTTTCGCCGTGGGTGGGGGGCCCGCTTGTGATCGCTCTCGCGGATGCCGTACGAACTCCGGGCGCCAGTAGCGCCAGCCGGTTCGTGTTGTGGCTTGTTGCGGTTCCGCTGGCGCTCTTCCTGTCGATGCCATTCATGGGGAAGACTGCAATCCCGCACTGGTTCAACTCCGCATGGCTGTTCGCATTCCCGCTGCTCGGACACAGCCTGAGCGAGCGAGGCGCAAGATGGCTACGCTCTTGGGCTCAGGCGAGCGCGGCGCTGACTGCGGTATGCTTTGTCTTGTTTGTGACTTACGTCGCCGTGGGGCCCATTTGGCGGACGCCGAGCGCAAAGACGTCGAAGGGCGATCCCACGCAATGGAGTTATGACTGGCACGGGCTCAGAGAATCTCCCGCGTGGCGCGGCTTCGGGTCCGAGCCTCATGCATTCGTTGTTGTCGATAACTGGCGCGTCGGCGGCAAGACCGGCGCTGCTTTCGGGCCGGATGTACCAGTCTGCGCCTTCTCTCGGGACCCTCGCGAATTCGCGTTTGTCTGCCATGAAAAGGCGTTGTTGGGGCAGGACGCTCTAATCGTGCTTCCGAAGGAACGGTCCCAGGAAGCATTGACCGCGCTTGCTCCGTATTTCCAACAGCTCGACCCCAGCGAGGAGATCGCCGTAGGGCGAGGCGGGCGATCCGAGCGTGTTGTCACTCTTACGCACGCGCACGTTCTTCTGCGGCCCTATCCCTTGCCCTTCGGGGATGAACGACAGAATCTCTAGCCGCTGTAGGGGGGTGCCGACCTTGGCCGCGACAGCTCAAGGGTAACGGCAATGCTCCGTCCAAGGGCGCTCGCGCTATCTCTATGTCGCAAAATTTACGCGTCAATAAGTCCCCCGTGCTCGAAGCGTCGATTTCTTATGAAGGGACTTGCAAAGACTCTGCCCACTTGCGACGATAACCCGTTCGGGGCTTTTTACAGCTCCCACCCCTCAAATAGAAGATATTCCGCGTAAGGAACAGCAACATGAGCGGAAATGGAAATGCGGAGGGCAGAAGTCCCCGCTGTGTCGCCTTGGTTGGCCCCCATCCAAGCGGCAAGACAACCCTTTTCGAAGCGATATTGGTCCGCACGGGCTCAGCGCACGAAGCCGCCGATGTCCGGAAGACGATCGGCGACACATCGGCCGAGGCGAAGAGCCACGGCATGAGCGTCGAGATGAATATCGCGAATTTCGAGTTTCTTGACGACAAGTTCACGCTGCTTGACTGTCCGGGCTCCGTCGAGTTCCAATATGACGGGATGGGCGCCATTGCTGCGTGCGATGCCGCCATTGTGGTCTGCGAGGCCGATGAAAAGAAGCTGCATGCCCTCCAGATCGTCCTGAAAAGCCTTGAGACGGCCGGCGTTCCCCATTTTCTTTTCGTCAACAAAATCGACAAGGTTGGCATCGACAAGGTCGGACGCGACATCGGCGAAATCTTGACGATGATGCAGCCTGCAAGCCGGCTTCCGCTTGTGCTCCGGCAAATCCCGATTTGGGAAGAAGGGGTCGTGAGCGGCTATGTGGACCTCGCTCTTGAGCGCGCTTTCGTCTATCGCCAGCATGCGCCGAGCGAAATGATCGCCATTCCCTCCGACCTCGCCAAGTTCGAGGCCGACCAGCGCTTTTCCATGCTCGAAAAGCTCGCCGACTACGATGACGAGCTGATGGAGCAACTCTTGAGCGATGTTACGCCGCCCCGCGACAAGATCTTCCAGGACCTCGTCACCGAGTTCAAGCAAGGCCAGATTGTTCCCGTCTTCTTCGGCTCGGCAGAGGAGGGCCACGGCATCGGCCGGCTCTTGAAGGCGCTCCGGCACGAAGCGCCTTTCGCGCAGGAGACCGCCAAGCGCTTGGGTCTCGGGGGCGCGAAATCGGCAGCGTACATCATGAAGACGCACCATACTTCGCACGCGGGCAAGCTCTCCCTGGCGCGGGTGCTCGCCGGGCAGTTCGCGGATGGCGGCGCGGTCTACGCCCACGATGGCGAAGAAAAGATATCGGGCGTCTTTTCGATCGTCGGAACGGACGTCAAGAAGCGCGGCCCCGGCGCCGTTGGCGAAACAGTGGCCCTCGGCAAGCTCGAAAGCCTCCCGACCGGAACAACGATCACGGGCGAAAAGACCGGAGCGCTTTCGATCAAGGCATCTGTGCCCCCAAAGCCTGTTTACGGCCTCGCCATTGCAGTAGGAGAGCGCAAAGACGAGATCAAGCTCACCTCCGCCCTTAGCAAGCTGATCGACGAAGACCCCTCGCTTTCCCTCGTGCAGGATCGCGATTCGAACCAGATGGTTCTCTGGGGGCAGGGCGAGATGCACCTTCGCGTAGCGCTGGAGCGCCTCCACCGCCGCTTCGGCATCAAGGCCGAAACGAAGAAGCGCGACATCGGCTACAAGGAGACCATCCGCAAAAACGTCGAAATCCGCGGCCGGCACAAGAAGCAGAGCGGCGGGCACGGACAGTTCGGCGACGTGGTGGTGGAGATCAAGCCGCAACCGCGCGGCGACGGCTTCGCCTTCTCCGAGGTGATTACCGGCGGCGCCATCCCGCGCAACTACTTCCCCGCGGTGGAGGCAGGCGTACGCGATTATCTCTCGAGCGGTCCGCTCGGCTTTCCGGTCGTGGACGTGTCGGTGTGCCTAAAGGACGGTTCATATCATACGGTCGACTCGTCGGAGATGGCCTTCCGCATGGCCGGGCGCATCGCAATGGTCGACGGCATGCCGAAATGCTCTCCCGTGCTGCTCGAGCCCATCATGGCCGTGAAGATTGCCGTGCCGTCCGAGGCCACGGCGAAGATCAATGGCATGATTTCGGCACGGCGCGGCCAGATCCTCGGCTTTGACGCGCGGCCGGGCTGGTCCGGATGGGACGTGATTGACGCGCACATTCCGGAAGCCGAGCTTCACGACCTCATTATCGAGCTAAGGTCGGTCACGGCGGGCGCTGGCGGCTTCGAGGCGAAGTTCGATCATCTCGTAGAGCTGACCGGCAAGCTTGCGGAGCAGGTCGCTGCCGATCACGCATCGAAAGCCGCATAACTCCAGTGGCCATTTGTCATGGCCGCCGCCCTTGAGGCGGCCATCCACATGGTGCACCGGTGAGTGATTAGAAGCTGAATGGCCGGGTTGAGCCCGGCCATGGCAATCCTGGTTCACGCGATCCGGCACTAAAGCGCCGCGTTCCTCACTTTCGGCAATACGCTGTTCTTCCTCACAGGATTGTGCCAAGGACGTGAATGCCGTTCTGGAACGCCCGGCGTCAAAGACGCATTCACAAAGGCATCCTAATCTCGACAAATTGTTCGCTTAAAATTTGAAAACTCAACCGAGTATCGCGAGGTGATGTCCTCGTAGAGTGTCAATCAGGCGTCTTATGACGGAATGCTCACGCTTCGCCTTATGGATGGGGTCGCAGCTTAAGAGCATGATCGGCAAGCAAACCGGAATGTGCCCGGACGCCACTTTCAAGGCTAATCATGAAAAGTCGGTCGTGCGTTTTCGCTATCGCCATTCTATTTGGAACACCAGCGTGCTATAGTTACTTTCTAGGTTCCGCGTGGGGATTTCAAGATCCTCAGACACAAAGTTTTTCGAGTAGAATGGCTCAGTTCAAGAAAACGATAACCACCATTTTCTGGGTCGGCGAAGGCGCGACGGAGGACAACGGCTATATCCATAATAGGTCCAGTTACTGGGACGAGAACTGGATGAAGCATTATGGTGGCGTCGACAGTCCGAAGCACAGGAAGGGCTATCTGCCCGCAGCCTTTACGCCGAAGCAAAATCCCTTCTACATCGCGCTCCCCTTCGCCGAGGTGGACCAAGATGGGAACCTCAAGGACATCGCCAAGAAGATCCCCGGCTTTGGCCAGAACCAGGGGCCGCTGACGAGGAACCGCTGGGTTGAAGTCCGCTACAAAGGGAAGTCCTGCTTCGCCCAGTGGCAGGATGTCGGGCCTTTCGGCGAGGACGATTTCGACTGGGTTTTCGGTTCCGCCAAGAAGCCGAAAAATAAGCTGGGAGAGAAAGCCGGACTCGATATTTCGCCGGCCACGGCTCAATATCTCGACATGCTCGACATGAAAGACAGCGCCACCACCGAATGGCGCTTCGTGGACGAGAAGGATGTGCCTGATGGCCCGTGGAAGACCATCATCACAAGGTCATAAGCCCGTCGCGTGAAGAGGGACTGCCGCGCCCTCTTCCTCAACCTTCGCCGCCGTCTTGACCGTAGCCTTCCGCTCAAGCTTGCCCCAGCTGACCACGCGGCCCTGCAAGGCCCTCAGCACAGACTTCACCACAACGTAGTACATGATCTGCCGGTAGCCGAACCGCTGCAAGACGAGCCACCAAAGCAGCGATCGGTCCTCCTTCTTTTCAAGGAAGAAGGCGATCATCGCAGCAGTCAGATCGACCGCCATGAACACGGCATAGTAGGTGGCCGTTATCATGAGATTGCTGGAGTTGAACTGCTCGCCATGCTGCAGGTAGTCGGTCAGCGTTCTCAGGATTTGGTAGATCAGCGCGAGATCGATCAACGGAGACACGAGGGCAAGCGCGATCTGGAACATCCAAACCTGCGGCATCGCCACGAGCCCTAGCGCGCCGTAGCGCGGATTGAAGTTCACACGCCGGTGCTTCCAGAGGCATTGCAGCGTACCGAAAGCCCAGCGGAAGCGCTGCCGCGCGAGCCCGGCCACCGTGTCAGGCGCTTCGGTCCAGGCGATCGCTTCCTGATCGAAAAGCACCTTGTAGCCTGCCCGCTGAACCATGATCGTCAAATCCTGATCCTCGGCGAGTGTGTTGGCCGGGAATCCGCCAAGCCTCGCGAGCGCCTCGCGCCGCCACGCGCCAACGGCGCCCGGCACGACAGTTATGCAGCCGAGCGTCGCGAGCGCCCTGCGCTCAAGGTTCTGCGCGGTGACATATTCGAGGGCCTGCCAGCGGGTCAGCATATTGATGCGGTTGCCGACCTTTGCATTACCGGCGACGGCTCCGATGGCCGGCTCTGCGAACCAGCGCACGAGACGCGATATGGTCTGCGGCTCGAATTGCGTGTCGGCGTCGAGCACAACGACGATGTCGCCCTCGGCATGGGCAAGGCCAAGATTGATGGCCCTCGCCTTGCCGCCATTCTGCGTGGTGATCAGCCTCACGCGCTCGTCGCCAGCGAACCCTTCGCGAACAACGGCCGAAGTGGCGTCGGCGGAGCCATCGTCGATGACGATGATGTTGAGCTTGCGGTGCGTGCTGGCCAGGATCTGACGCATCGAGGCGGCGATAACCTTCGCTTCATTGTAGGCAGGGATAAGGACCGAGACGGAGAGTTCATCCGCATTGGCTGGAACACCGCGACTGTCCCATCGGGCGCGGCCCAGCAGCGCCAAACCGCAAAGGGCCACCAGCCTGCCCAACCCGAGCCCGATGGCGGCCAGGAACAACGTCGTCAGCGCACCCTGCAGCCAGCTGAAGGTGAAAAAGACGTAACGGTTGACAACCGGCGAAGCTTCATTTGCCGGAACGGGAGGCATGGCCTGATCCTTTGTCCATCGCGCCAGTTCGGAGACCGTCGCGAACTCGAAGCCCTTGGCGCGAAGCGCATCGATCAGCCTCGGCAGCGCTGCGACGGTGGACGTCCGATCGCCCCCCGAATCATGCAGGAGGACGACCTGACCGCGCTTTTCGGGGTTCGGGTCTGTCGTCTGGGCCACAACGCGCTCAACGATCTGCTCCGGCGTTGGCTTCTGCCAGTCGTCGGGGTCGACCTTCAGCCCGACGGTGAGGTAGCCTAACTTCTCGGCTTCCTGCATCGGCGCGATTTCCTCGGCGCTTGTGGGCTCCGCATCGCCGAAATAAGGCGGCCGGAAAAGCCGTGTGGAACGCCCCGTCAAAGCTTCGATCAAGCGCTGGGTTGCATTGAGCTCGATGCCCGCCACGCTGCTCGGCGTCTCTCCGAGATTGGGGTGGGTGAAGGTGTGATTGCCGAGATCGTGCCCTTCGGCGAGCGCTCTTTGCACGAGTCCCGGATTGGACGCGCCGTTCTCGCCTATAATAAAGAAAGTCGCGTGGACGCCTTTTTCCTTCAGGATGTCGAGGATCTTAGGCGTCCATTGCGGGTCGGGGCCATCGTCGAAGGTAAGCGCGATCTTGCCGGGAATCTCGCCGCCCCTGCGAATCACGAAGGAGGCAGGCATCTTCGTGTAGGTCTCACCCATGATCGTCGCGTTCGCATCGTCGACCTTTATCGTACGCGACCCTGGCGAGGGTTCGGCGGCAATCTGCAAAAGCTCGCCGCGCCCGATGAAATTCACATCCGTGCTCGGACTGATGGTTTCGAGCGAGGCTGGAGGCGGCGCCCCGTAATTGCGGGGCATGACCTGCCAGATGGACGGATCCTCCGCGCCGAGCCGCCACAAAGCGTAGCCGGCGGGGCGATATTTGTCGGCGGCCCGCAAATGATTGTACGCTGTCACCGCGTCCAGGAACCAAACCCTGTGCGTGCTGCCATCTTCCAAGTAGGAGTAGCGCGGATTGAGCGTCTCGGGGTCGAGCTGGATCGGCACGTTGGAGTCGCGCGCGGTTAGGATCGCCTCCTGGAAACTCAGCTCTTCTGCGTCGTCCTTGCTTCCAACGGTCCAATCATACCCGTAATTGGCAATAGCGATGATTGTGCGAGCGGGATCGAGGTCTCGCATCCGCGCCGCAAGCCGGGTCGAGAACCACGACTGCGCGGCGACGGGCCCCGGCTCCGAGTCGGACCAATGCTCATCATAGCCCATGAGCACCAGGTAATCGCATGCCTTGGCGTAGGCCTTATAATTCCAGTGCGGATCGTCGAAAGGCGCGGCGACGGCAACAATCAAACCTTTTGCCTTTAAGGCTGCATGGACTTCGCCGAGGAAGGCCAGAGTATCCTTGTGAGCGTCATCCGGGATTTGCTCGAAATCGACGACGAGGCCCTGCAGCTTATTCTCCTCGATGAACCCGAGGACGCTGTTCAAGCGTTCGCGCCTTCTTGCCGGGTCGGCCATGAGGCGGCCGAGATTTGGGCCGTCCCACTTTGTGATGGACGAATTCTGCATCATCGCCAGGATGGCAGCGCCGGGCTTCTCCCTTCTGACCAGATCGAGCGACTTTTGATCGAGCGTGACCTTAAGATCCATGGAGCTGCCCTGGAGATAGAGCCAGCTTGGAACAACCCAATCGAGGTTCTGTAGGTTGTTCCGGAGCGAGGAAAAGCTGCTGTCGTCCCAGTTTGCATAGAAGCCGATTGTCAGCGGCTTGTCGCGACGCTCGCCAGGAACTTTCACGCTTTTGGCCTTTGCCTGAGCCCCGGCCGAGGGCTGCACGGAATGCGGATATTGCTTTTTCGTCGACTGGGCTTTTCGCGCCAGGTTGCGGACCGACGGCAGCAAATGCGGAACCTTTGCGACATCGTTTAAAAGGGGATAACGCAGGATTTGCGATGTCTGCAAAGTTTCGGGAAAGGACCGAAAGATAAAGAGGCTCGAAAGAAAAACGAGGCCTGCGACGCTGCTCGTGACAGCAAGGAACCAAGCTACGCGAGAGACGTGCCCGGCGCGGCGGTTTTTCGGATCGAAGAAGATAGGTTTTGTCATCTGCCCTTTAGGTCCGGTCACGCCCGCGCTATCAACCCCAGCCGGCCCGAGGCTGGGGGGGTGATCAGTGCTGGGTGGGATGCTGCGAATCGGAGTTTTACGTTCAGGGACGGTACGCCAGCCTGGATGAACGCAAGCTGTACAGGGTTGAAAAAATTCTCCAAGCCTTGATGCAAATTCGCGCCAATTTTGGAGAACGACTGTGTGACGGGCGTTACGGTTTGAGGAAGCCGGTGGCCTGCCCCCGGAGATAGGGGAAGACCTTCGCTCTCGCGTTTAAGTTCGAAACGACCTCCGGCAAAATTCCGTAAAGGGCGATCTTCTCGCCTTCAGGGCTTTGGATGTTGCAGATGTAGACGCCATCCGGTGCGTTCGGAGCGGGCTTTATGCGTGTTTGCATGGCTGCAACAGCGCCTGCGCTCCAGACCTCCAAGGCGAAGATCTTGCGGGCCTGCTTCACCCATTGCAGACTGGACCATCGAGAGTTTTGGCAGAAGGAGCTCCCAGCGTCTCTCACGCTTCCTATGACGAGCAGGAGAGCCTCCTGCTTTACGCTATATTGCACCGAAATCGACGCATCTTTTCGGATCACGCCAAGGGCGATATCCAGGAAGTACTGATCGATGGGGCGAACCCGGAAAACGGTCGCGGGTGCCGTGGTATTCTGGGAGCCAGTGCTTAGTATTGTCAGGATCGCCCCCCGCTCGCCGTCGCCAGCGAGCGCGCCCCCTTCTCTCTGAGGCTGCAATTTGACCGTATCGGGGCTCACGCCGGGCGCTTGAGCGCGGGCCAGGACTTTTTTCTCCCACGCCGCGGTCGAGACCACATTCACAAGCCGCAGGGCATCCGACCAAAATCCTTCGGCGCCAGCCGGGCTGACGGAACCTGCAAAGGTGCTGTCGGTCGAGAAAACTGCGATAAGGGTCTGGCCGGACCTTTGGAGCGATCTGACAACTTTTCCCGTACGGATTTCTTGCGCTGAAACCCACGGTTGGTCCTCAAGCCGGCATCCCGCGACGGCCGTCAGCCGCGCCACATTGCCCGGCTCTGCCGTGCTGATGAGGAGCTCATTGGGTTCGACGTCCATGGGCAGGTTCAAACCATAGTAGCTACCGTTCTGCGTGTATTCGAGGCCGCGCTGCTCCTTTTCTCCGGATTTCGCCCAGCCGTCGCCCAGCCGTTTGTCCGCTGAAACATCAAGTCTTAACTCACAGCCGCTAACAGGGTCGCCTGCTGCGTCATGGATTTCGATCTTAAGATCCTCGGCCCGCGTATAGAGAGGGTCCACAACCAGAACGAGGCGGTCCCCGTCTTTCTTGAGGTTTACGATCTGGTGCCGCCGGAACAGCTTCTTCAGGTATGCGATGTCGCCGACTTTCTTCGCAGCGTCTGCTGGAAGGTCGGCGGTCAGGCCTTCTGAGCCCGCTTGCAACGGCACCCCCTCGACGCTCAGGCTTCCCTCCGCCTGAAGCACCTCGGCGGCCGGCAGGGCCTCGCCGTTTGTACGCTCGAAGGCGAGAACGACGTGCTGAACAGGTGGCGGCGCGGGGGACGGAGCGGGTTCGGGAGTCTTCGGTTGTGGCGCTGGCTCGACTTGAGGCACCGGGGCAGGCGCTTTTGGAGGCGTAGCTGCGGTCTCGGGAGGTTGCGCTCGCGGAGGAGGCGCGGCTTCCACCTTCGATTGAGGCGGCGCGGGCTCGGAGGGCTTCGCCGGAGTAGGCGCAGGAGGCGGAGCTTCTGCTTTTTGCTGCTGCGTTTCAGCTTTGGAAGGCTGGGTTGGAAGTGGGGCAGGCGGGGCAGCTTCCTTCGGCGGCAGGGTCGCAGGTGGGGAAGGCTGCGCTGGAGGAGGAGGCGAAGATGCGGCTGCCGGTTCTTGAGGCGGAGCGGTGTTTTCCGCATGATGGGGTGGCGGAGGGCAGGCAGGGCACTCAGGCTTTGCAGAGGGAGCTGGGCTCTCGGCCGGCTGCTCCCGAGTAGGAGGCATGGGCGCTTGCTCCAACGCTGGGGGCGGCGTTGCCGGTGCTTTCGAGAACCGTGGCGCCGGGCGAGACGCGAGGGGCGGCGCCGGCCGGCGGAGCGGGCGGCCCATCGCGGGAGGCGCATATGCCATGTCGCGGCCGGAAGGCGGGAAACTTTCCCCTCTGACAATCTCATTCACCAGTGAAGCAGCCAACGTGGTGGAGTCTTCGGGGCAGGATTCCTCGCAGACCAGGAGGCCTGCCAAGCCACATAGAAAAAATGGACGAATTTCGCCGAAGCGGGAACCTCCCCGCCTCAAATGGAAGCTGATTTCGGCGAAATCGCTACCGACATCCAGTGGTGCAGACGGATCGAAGACAAGTCTTTCGGCATTGTCGTGCAATTCCTCGATCAATTCGCCTTGTCGGCCGACGAAGAAGACCGGAACTTTCATCGCGGCCGATCGCTCGTCGTCCCGCGCGAGCATGCACGTCCCTGGTATGTTGCCCAAGAACAGCTGCACCCTTCCGCCTACGTCGAGCGACACTCTGTACGGCCTATGGAAGATACTGCGGCCCTCGGCTACCCTGAAGACCGGCATCAGCTCCAAGTCGCCACAGGGGTCCAGGATCAAGCGGCGGGACTGGAGATCGTTCCCGATGCAGAGTTGCGTCTGGGTCCACCTCACGCAGGCATCTTCGGAGCCGCCACGCGCAGACAGCCGCGGCACGAACACTGCCAGACAGGCAAGCAGGGCCAGCAGAAAAAAACCGCAGCGGGCAGCGATTTGCGTGGGCGATGTCATTGAGCAGGAGCGAGTGCCGAGTCGATTGCCGGCAATTTAACTCTAATTGATCTTGGCGGCAAAATAACCTAGCGCCAAATCGTTAATCAATTCGGATGCTAATCAAGGCTCTTGCAGACTTCTGCATGGAATTCTTGCTTTCAGGCGAGGCAGACCTGCCGACGGCAACGGCGCCAAGGATGGACCCGTCTGATACAACTGCAACGTGTCATGCTCAGTTCTACCGGGATGCTGTTTCCGCCAGTCAATAACTCGACACAATGATCCTGGTGCTGTCGGAATTGCGGACGAGTTCGTAGAGCGCGCCGGCATTCTGAGGATGAAGCCGGATGCAGCCGTGAGATGCGGGGTAGCCCAGATGCCCGATATCGTAGGAGCCGTGGATCGCATATCCCCCCGTGAAGAAGATCGAGTACGGCATGGGCGAACCATATCGCCCAGAACGGTGGTAGGGATCGAGCGCGGTGGGATAAAAGACGCCGTCGGGTGTGTTATAGCCCCAGGCCGCCGTCGAAACAGGCCAGACATACACCAGCCGGCGATCGACATAGACGTACATCGCCTGCCTTGCCTTGCTGACATGCACGACCACCTCAGCCGAGGCCGCGGACGCAAATACGCCAAAAGCCAGAAGGCCGGCGGCGAACAACAGCTTACGCATAAAAAGCCCCAAAACTCAAACGTGCCCGGAAACAGGCCCTGACTGCTTCCTCTTTATTAAGATTACCCTTCAGCTGTTAAAAGAGAATTGAGGCTTGGTTTGGATGCCCCGCAAGGTCACGATCGCGATCTCCGGAGGCACGAGAAAGCGAATGGGAATATTCGAGAGGCCAAGGCCGCTCGAAACGATCAGATGGCGGCCGGTCTCCTGGTAATGACCGTAGGCATACCTCGTGGAGCGCCCATCCAGCATCAGGCCCGCGCGGCCGACAAAGGGGATGTGGACTTGTCCACCATGGGTGTGGCCCGCCAACGTCAGGGTGACACTGGGCGGAACGAAGGTGAAGATGTCCGGCTCGTGCGCAAGCAAAATGACCGGCGCGCGATCCTTGACGTGGCTCAAGGTCGCCTTCAAGTCCCAGATGCCCTGGCTTTCGGGCGCCAGCTGATCGTAAAGTCCGGCGAACCAGAAATGCTCAAGTCCGCGTGTCACCTTGACGGCAGTATTGTCCAGGAGAGGGATCCCGGCCTTCCAGAAGGCTCGCCGGATGTCAGGGATTTCGCCAGACCACCAATCGTGATTTCCGAGAACTGCGTAGAGGCCAAGCGGAGCATGCAGCGACCGCAGAGGCGCGATCCATTCCTGCACGGGCACCTTTGCTGTGTAGTATCTCGGCCTGAGACCATTCACAAAATCTCCGAGAAGCACGATCACGTCGGGCTTCTGGGCATTCAGCACATCCACAATGCGGCCTATGCGACGCGTCGGCATCCAGGGTTCGACTGCATGAATATCGGTCAGGATGCCGATGCGCAGCGGGGGAGCAGCCGCAGGCCAGTCCGCGTGTTCAACGGTCCATTCCTTGACGATGAGACTGAAACGCGGCTCGACAGCGAAAGCATCTGCCGCGCCGATGATGCCAGCTCCGGCAGTGGCCGCAGTCAACCCGAGAAAGTGCCGTCGTGAAATCATGCTGGACCGTAATGCCTCTATCTTAACTGTTTACTGGCCTGGTGGCGCCAATTCCTTGATGTTGCATATAATGTCCGCAAAGAGATGGGGATCGACGTTCCCGCCTGAAAGAACGATGGCTACGGTGCGGCCCTTCGGTTCAAATGCGCCTGACAAAAGGGCTGCAAGAGCTACGGCGCCTCCCGGTTCGACAACAAGCTTCATATCGCGCCAAGCATAAGCGACGGCGTGGCGGACGTCGCTGTCGCTGACGACGAGGCCTCCCGCCAACAGGTCTTTGTTCACTGCGAACGTGAACTCTCCGGGCTCCGGCATCAGCAGCGCGTCGCAGATTGAGCGGCTCGAGGCGTCGTTCTTCTGCCGGGCGCCGGAAGCTAGGGAACGGCGGTAATCGTCGAAGCCTTTCGGTTCGACGCAGTAGATTTCCGCCTTTGGAAAGCTGTCCTTGACAGCGATCCCGACGCCCGCCGTCAGGCCGCCGCCGCTGATGGGCACGAGCACTGCGTCGACCTCCGCGCCTGCCGCCTTCGCCTGGCGCGTTATCTCAAGCCCCAGCGTCCCTTGTCCTGCGATCACGATCGGGTCATCGAAGGGCGGAACAAAATCCGCTTGCAGCTTCGCGCACAGGTCGCGCGCTATGGCATTCCGATCCTCGGTGTCGCGGTCGTAGAAGACGATCTCTGCGCCGTAGTGGGTTGTTCGCGCGATCTTCACTTTGGGCGCATCCGACGGCATGACGATGACGGCGTCGATGCCGCACAGCCGGGCGGCTTCGGCAACCCCTTGCGCATGATTGCCCGATGAGCAGGCCACGACGCCCCCGGGAAATGCTTTGCGGTCGACCCTGGAGACGCGATTGTAAGCTCCACGAAACTTGAAACTCCCGGTTCTTTGCAATGGCTCAGCTTTGCAAAGGATTCTCGCCTCAAGCTTTTCGTTCAGCATCCCCAATTCGAGGAGGGGCGTTTCAACGGCATAAGGCCGAATGCGCAGGTCCGCGTCTGCGATGGCGTCAATTGTTAGCGTTTCCATCGGTTGTCCCGTGCGTTATCGCTGGGATCATAGCGCAATATCATCTGTTTGGTTACGATTTTGCGAGGCACGCTGAACACCGTTAGCCTCGGCGATGATGTCGGAAAAGCGCCGCGTACAAGCCGCCCAGCTGAACGCCTCGGCATAGGAGCGGCACTCTTTGCGGTCGAGTTCAAGGGCCGCAAGCGCCGCTTCCCTCAGATCATCGCCCAGGAAACCAACGCTTCCATGCGCCACAACGTCTTTCGGTCCCATGACATTATGCGCCGCCACAGGCACTCCGGATGCGAGCGCTTCCAAAAGCACGTTGCCGAAAGTATCGGTCAGGCTCGGGAAAACGAAGACATCCGCCGAAGCATAATGCTCCGCGAGATCCTCACCGAATTTAGGGCCGGTGAACACCGCTTTCGGATAACGGCGCCTCAGCTCGTCGAACTGCGGGCCGCCACCGACCACGGCTTTCGTCCCCGGGAGGTCGAGGTCCAGGAAGGCTTCGAGGTTCTTTTCCAGGGCAACGCGCCCGGCATAAAGGAATAAGGGCCTCGGCATTCCGAACCGGTCGACCGTTCGCGGCTTGAAGAGATCGAGATCCACGCCCCGCGACCAGAGGTGGACATTCCTGATGCCTTGCGCGGTCAGATCGTCGCACAAAGAAAGCGATGCCGCCATCACGCCAGCGCCGGCATTATGAAACCAGCGCTCAAAGCTGTATCCCCAGGACAAAGGGATTGGGGCGCGAGCCGCAAGGTATTCGGGAAACCTCGTGTGATAACTGGTTGTGAAGAGGCGTCCGGCGTCGAGGCAATAGGACCGCGCCGCGAGCCCGATAGGCCCCTCGGTTGCGATGTGAATGCAGTCCGGGCTGTCCTGCTCGACCCTTTTGACCACGTCGTTCGGACGGATCATGGCGATCCGGATTTCGCTGTAGGTCGGAAGTGGCAGCGTTCTGAAGCCGGACGGCGTCAGGAATGAGAGATCGAGTCCCGCGCGGGCTGCCTCCCGTTCGAGATTGCGGTAGGTATTGACGACCCCGTTGACTTGCGGCTTCCAGGCGTCTGTTGCGATAAGGATGCGCATCAAGATGTCACAGAGGCAACCGGCACCTTGGAAGCGCTCGACTGAAGTGCGCGGAGATGATCGGTCCAGCGGACAATTTCCATCCGGCCGTCGAAGTGTTCCACAATGGCCGTGCCGCTGTCGACCCAGTCGCCAGTGTTCACATACTGAATTCCGTCGATCACGCGCGAGGACGCGTGATGAATGTGCCCGCAGATCACCCCTGAGGCTCCCACCCGCCGTGCTTCCGCAGCAAGCGAAGTTTCGAAATTGATTGCATAATTCACGATTCGTTTGACGCTGTATTTGAGATAGGCGGACAGAGACCAATATGAAAGGCCGAGGCTGCGCCGCACGGCGTTCAGGACTTCATTAGCGGCCGAGGCGGCATCGTAGCCGATATCCCCCAGCACGGCGAGCCACCGCGCCTTGTGCACAACGGCATCGAATTCGTCGCCGTGGACGACAAGAAAGCGGCGGCCATCCGCTGTTTCGTATATCTCCCGCAGCCGGATCTCGAATGGGCCGAGCGTGGTGCCGGCCAGCATCCGCATTTCTTCATCGTGATTGCCGGGAAGGTAGACCACCCGCGAGCCGTTCTGTGCCTTCGCAAGCAATTCCAACACCACCTTTGTCTGCGAAGGGCGCCAGTTCGCGCCGCGCCGCAGCCGCCAGAAATCGATAACGTCCCCAACGAGATAGATGACCGGGGCGTCGTGAGATTTCAAAAAGCTCACGAGGTCGTCGGAGCGGCAGGCTCGCGCGGCGAGATGAATGTCGGAGAGGAAGATAGCACGATATTTCACATACGCTTTATATCGCGTCGCAGCCTTGTGATCCACCCTTCACCTCAACAGCCTCAAAGCACACTAGGTAACAGGGGGAACGATCAAGGTTTCAGGAGTGTGACAATCCCTGCGAAATAAAGAAAAAGGGCCAGCTTGCGCCGGCCCTGCGTTCCGTGAATGGCCCTTCGCTTATTTCTTATAGGGCTCAAGCGGTGCGACCGGAGCGCCGGTGCTATACTTCGCGCCTACGGAGAGGAGATCGGCCGAGGAGTTAGCAGAGCCCTCCAATAGGGTAACTTGCTGCAAGGGATTAACACAGTGCGTCGTTCCGCCGCCTTCCGCCATGCAGTAGGGCGCATTGTCAAGGAAGAGATGCGTATAGGCGAGATCGAATGTGATGCGATCCGAGTATTTATAGGATCCGCCGACGCTGATGCCGAGGCGATTGGAGTCCGGCAACAGGATGGTGCGATTGCTGTCATCAACTGGCGAAATTTCATAACTGACGCCTGTCCGGACTGTGAGCGAGGGGCTATAAGCGTACTCCGCCCCTAACGCGAAATACCACTGGTCGCGGTAATTGAAGTTGAGGACTTCACAGGTTCCACTGCAAGAGCCGCTTGTAATGGGGATGTTACCGACGCTGCTTTGATTCATCCATTCGACAGTGCCAAGCAGCGTGAAGCGATCCGTCACCGCCTGGCGGGCGCTCAAGGTCACCTCGTCCGGAAGTGTAACGTTTCCATTTGCGGGGAAGCCATCATTCGCGGGGATGACAATGCCTGCGGGCGTTAAGAGTGGCCCCGCTGTCATATACATGCCGGAAAGATTCTCGGTGACGGCTGAACGATAGCCTGCGCCGATCGATGTCCCCGCATAAGGCTGCCATAGGATGCCGACCGTAGCGCCAGCGCCCCAGGAGTCGGCGTCCAGGCTCCGGGAATCATTGTTCAGCCTGGCTCTAAGATATTCCACCTGGGCGCCAACGCCGATGCTTAATTGCGGTGTAATCTTATAGGCGAGCGTGGGATTGAAATCTAACGAGGTGATCCTGGACGTAAGCGCGATTGGCGCTCCGGCCCAGAGAGGATTGTCAGGCTTCGTCGTAAGTCCAAACGGTGAGTTGACCGCAATACCGGCGTAAAGCCTGTCACTGATCTGATAGCTGCCGTACATTGCCGGAACAAAGACGTCTACCCCTATGTCGGTTGTTCGGGCGCCCAGAAGAAGTGGGGTTGCGTATGTGGCTGTCACATCCACAGAGGGAAGAATGACTGTTCCGCTGAGCTCCGCATTGAAACCCGGCACGGTTGTTATGGCCGCCGAGTTCCAAAACATGGAGCTGATGTCACCGCCTGCGGCGTTGCCAGCGAAAGCCGAGCCCTGGAAATAGGTCGATTGCTCCTGGACGCTGAACCCGCCAGCATTCGCGTGATCGACGGCGCCGAGCCCGGATAAAAGTGCGGCGGCGCTCACGCATGCCAGCCGGACGTAAATAGACCTGTCCATATTTTCCCCCAATCGCCGAGCGACGCGCATCTCCGCGCGCGTCTTATTCTCGTAGGGTCACTTAGCCTACTGATTTCGCAGGCATGACAATCGGCGCACGGAAGTGCGGTTAGGTTGTATCAGGCATGCTGAGGGAAAAGAGAGGAGAGGGATTGAAACTCTCAAGCTTTTAGAAAGCGTCATAAAGACAACATCATAAGGATCACCCTACGCGTTCCGGAAGGTGGTTTTGCCGCACGAGGGCTGACCAATGATGAGGCAGCGTGTTTCGTCGTTGTGCCTTTTGTGTTCTAACTGTGGCGAAGCCGCTACGCGAACTCGTCAGGCAGGCCGCCCCAACTTTAGTATCTCAATAGCGAAGCCTTGGCTTGGTTCTTAGAAAAACTGCTTTTGTTCTCGACTGTTTGAGCGGTACCGCCGCGCTGCTCAGCTAAATGTTGAGGCTCGCCGAAACGATGGTTGATGGCGACGCGGCGGGAGCATTTCTACGCGCGATTGGAGCCGGGAAGATCGATGGTCAAATCTCCCGTGCAGGTTTTTCCCGTTCATAAACCCAGATCGCGGCAGGCGGAAGGTTCAGCCAGACCCGGGTATAGCGCCAGGCTTTCAAACGGAGCGCCTTAACGACGCGCGGCGGAACCGGGCTCATTTGACGGTATGTGAACTGAACGAACATGCCGCCCTCGTCGAGGACGCTCAGGCTGTTCTTCATGACGAGATAGATGAGCTTTTTCGAGAAAAGCCGCATGGGAAGCGTCGAGACGATGGCCCCGACATTCTCGCCGTTCCGTTCCTTCCAAAGCTTTGCAAGGTTCTGCGCCGGTGCAATCACCACATCCACATCGGGAAAACGCCGCCGAAGGTGGCCGCCGAGCTGAGCATCGATTTCAATCAGCGTCAGCTTGTCCGGCTCCACGCCATTGCGAAGCAACTGCTTTGTAACCGCTCCCGTGCCTGGGCCAAGCTCGATGACGTGGGAGTCGATCCGCTTTCCGAGAACCTCCGTCATTGCCCGTCCGACAAAAGGACTGGAGGGAAACAGGCTGCAAACCTGAAGCGGGTTTCTCAAGGTTTGCTGCCAGAACAGGACGGGCCCTTGCGCTACCCGGGGTAAATCCGTTAATTCGATCAGTTTATTCATGAAAAGCGACAATCTCTCGTTCTGCAAGCCGATGCGGCGAGTAACATCCTCGGCCCCTTTTCCGGGGGCCGTTTTGCGTGCGTTAACAAGGCCGGGTGGCGCCTGAAAACCGGGAGTTGGTTTGAATTGACCTGCTCAAGACATAGGGCTTCATCTTAACATTTGCAAACAGTTGTGAACGCGGAAGGCCGTCGCGCCGGGTGAATATCGAGTTAAGGATCTCTGACTTGTATATTGCGCGCGGAAATGTCACGCTCCTGCAAGCGTCAACAAACCGCAATGCAACTCCAGCAAATAATCCTAAGTGCGCGTAAAGCCGCGCTTATGCATGGGGGTTTTACGCCCTGCTGAAACCAGAAATAAGCCCGGCGATCGACTGCGCCGCTAGGGAGGAAAGATGACAGCCGAATTGCTTGATTCATTTAGAAGCATAGCTACCGCCGATGTGGCGGGGAAACGCGTTCTCATTCGCGCCGATCTCAACGTCCCGATGTCTGGCGGCGAAGTCACCGATGCGACCCGGATTGAAAGGCTTCTTCCCACCTTTCAAGACCTGCTGAGGCGCGGCGCAAGGGTTGTCATTCTGTCGCATCTCGGCCGCCCGGACGGCAAGCCGGTAGCGAAATATTCGTTGAAGCCGGTGGCGGACAAACTGTCATCCCTGCTCGGCATCGGCGTTTTCTTCGGAGAAGATTGCGTTGGCCCCGCGGCGCAGGCAGTGGTCGAAAAGCTCACTTCCGGCCAGATCGCGATGCTGGAAAACCTTCGCTATCATGAGGGCGAGGAGAAGAACGACGCGGGCTTCGCCGCGGAACTCGCCAAGCTCGGCGACATTTATGTCAACGACGCCTTCTCGGTTTCCCATCGGGCGCACGCATCGACTGAGGCTTTGGCGCGGTTGCTGCCTGCTTATGCCGGTCCGTCCATGCTCGCCGAAATCGGCGCGTTGAAACTGGCCCTCGATGCTCCGCAGCGTCCTGTTGCCGCAATCGTCGGCGGCTCCAAGATTTCGACCAAGATCGACGTGCTGGGCCATCTCGCAAAGAAGGTGGATTACCTCATCATCGGCGGCGGCATGGCGAACACATTTCTTTTCGCCAAGGGCCTCGCGGTTGGGAAATCGCTTCACGAAGCAGGCGCGGTTGCGACCGTTGAAGATATTCAGCGCAAGGCGGCTGAGGCTGGCTGCAAGATTGTCCTGCCGGTCGATGCCGTCGTCGCAAGCGAATTCAAGGCAAACGTGGAAACTGCCGTTGTTCCGGTCAACGAAGTCCCGGCGGACACGATGATCCTCGACGTCGGTCCCGCATCCGTGAAGGAGTTCGCGCAAACGATCGCGAATTGCAAGACCCTGCTTTGGAACGGTCCTGTCGGCGCATTCGAGACGCCGCCGTTCGGCGAAGCCACATTCGCGCTCGCTCGCGAGGCTGCGAAGTTGACACAAGCCGGCGCGCTCACCAGCATCGCAGGCGGCGGCGATACCGTGGCGGCGCTCAACGCTGCTGGCGTCACCGATAAATTCTCGTATGTGTCCACTGCGGGGGGCGCATTCCTGGAATGGCTTGAGGGCCGCACGCTTCCCGGCGTGGCGGTGCTTATGCGCTCTTAAAGATCTACCGGCAAAATCAGTAACCCATTTAGGAGGCTCTACATGGCCCGTATTACACTGAGACAACTTCTGGATCACGCCGCGGAACATGGCTACGGCGTGCCCGCTTTCAACATCAACAACATGGAGCAGGGGATCTCCATCCTCGAAGGGGCGAAGGAGACCGACAGCCCGGTCATCATCCAGGCGAGCCGCGGCGCGCGCGGTTATGCGGGCGACCTCCTTCTCGGCAAGCTTGTCGAAGGGCTTGAAGCTCAATACCCCACCATCCCGATCTGTCTCCATCAGGATCACGGCAACAACGAGCAGACCTGCGCGAGTGCGATCCGTATCGGCTATGACAGCGTGATGATGGACGGCTCGCTGAAGGCCGACGGCAAGACGCCCGCCGATTACGATTACAACGTCCGCATCACCTCTCACGTAAGCGAGATGGCTCACTGGGTTGGCGTTTCTGTCGAAGGCGAACTCGGGTGCCTCGGCAGCCTTGAAACGGGCATGGGCGACAAGGAAGACGGCCACGGCTTTGAAGGCGCTCTCTCAAGAGACAAGCTGCTGACCGATCCGGATCAGGCGGCGGAGTTTGTTGCCGCGACGAAGGTGGACGCGCTTGCCGTCGCGATCGGAACCTCCCACGGCGCTTACAAGTTCACGCGCAAGCCCACCGGCGATGTGCTTGCCATGAACGTCATCGAAGCGATCCACAAGCGGCTTCCCAACACCCATCTCGTGATGCACGGCTCCTCTTCGGTTCCGACGGACCTCATCGACCTCATCAACGAGTTTGGCGGCGAGATCCCGGAAACCTACGGCGTTCCCGTCGAGGAAATCCAGCGCGGCATTCGCCACGGCGTTCGCAAAGTCAACATCGACACAGACCTGCGCCTCGCGGCCACCGCCGCCATCCGCAAAGTGCTCGGCACGAGCAAGGCGGAATTTGACCCCCGCAAGTACCTGAAGCCTGCTATCACGGCGATGCAGAAGATCGTCAAGGATCGCTACGAACAGTTCGGCACGGCCGGATATGCTTCCAAGATCAAGGTGATCCCGGCCGCAGAGATGGCGAAACGCTACGCCAAGGGCGAGCTCGATCCGAAGATCAGCTAAGCAAACTTTGCCAACTTGGCCAACGGATTATCATCCCGGAAAGGCGAAGCCTTATCCGGGATCGTAACAAATTGAAGCGCCTACCTTTTTATGATCCGGCTCGCGCTTCGCTTGGCCGGGATGACGGCGGTGGCGACTTAACCAAGAGGGGGCGCTGGATGAATAGCGAGCCGTTGGATTGGCCGAAAGCGATTGTTTTCGATCTTGACGGCACGCTGATCGACAGCGCCCCCGACATCGCGCACGCGCTGAACCGCGCCACCGCAAATCGGGGCATCGAGCCGTTCTCCCTGGAACAGGTGAAGGAGATGATCGGCGGCGGCGTCCCGCAACTGGTGGGGCGGGCGCTGATGGCGCGCGGCCTGACCGAGGATGGGCTCATGCCTCTCGTCCAGGAGTTCATCGCTCTTTACCGGGAAAATCTCACAACAAACACAAAGATTTACGACGGCGCTCGCGAGCTTCTCGATCGGCTCCACGGCGAAGGCCGCCGCCTCGGGATCTGCACGAACAAGAACCATGAGCTCACGGTCGAGATCCTTGATGAACTCAATCTTGCGAAATATTTCTCCTCGGCGCTTGGGGAGCGCGAGGGGCTGCCCGGAAGCCCGATCCCGCTCCTTTGCTGGAGGTAATCGCCGAGCTTGGCGCTCCCGCGGACGAGGCGCTCATGATAGGCGACAGCGAAGCCGACGTTGCCTGCGCGCGCGCTGCGAAAATGCCCTCTGTGGTTGTTGACTTCGGGTACAGCCGAATCGCTCCGCAAGCCCTCGGAGCGGATGCCGTAATCTCAAGGCTGAGCGACCTTCCGCAGTGCTTCGCGATCCTCAAGCCGAAGAGCCAACAACACGTTTAAATTTTTTATCGGCGCAACTGAGCCGCCAGCTTGAATCGACTAACAATGTATTGACGCTTAGGAAATCCTTATTATTGTCACGGCCTTCGATTAGAGTTGCAGCCACCGGTTGTGTTGGCCGCGCGTAAATTCCGGGTTCACGGATGGCAAAACTGCATATTTGCGTCTCCTTTCTGTTAGGGGCCACCGTGGCTGTAACCGTCCTTGCGTTCGCTTCAAATCCAGCATCGAGTGCCGAGTGCAAGAGAAAGACAGCCGGGTTCTTCCTGCAGGATATGAATACGGGCGGACCTCATAGCCTTGCGCTTTCGCTTCAGAGTATGCCGGTATCCCTGACCGGCGTGCTCGGCGATCCTGAGCGCGGGCGGCTCCTCCTGGTGAACAAGCAGAAAGGCGATTGCCTGAGCTGCCATAAGCTCGGCGCCATGGCCGTTATTGCAGATCAGGGCGGCATTGGCCCTGCGCTGGACGGGGCCGGCAGCCGCTTTTCGACGGCGCAGCTGCGACAAGTCGTGGTTGAGCCAAAAGCCTACTACCCCGATACGATCATGCCTTCCTATCATAACGCTGACGGCGGCGGGGGAGGACCCATTCTAACGGCGGCCGAGGTCGAAGATCTTGTCGCCTATCTGGAAACTTTGAAGTAAAACGTGCACTCAAGCATTGGGGGCTTCCCGTGCGGCCAAGTCTTGGCGCGGCATTTTTCATTCTTTGTGCATGCATATTCGGCGGAGCGCATCCTGCCGCCCACGCCGAGCCCGCGCACTCGCAGCCTCCCGCTGAATCAGGAAATCCGCTGCCGTTTCTCGTCCAGGGCGAGGAATTCCTCCGGCCATCGATCCGTGCGATGCAGGCGGATGACTTCGATAACCCGGGCTTCCCCTTGGTCGAGGCCGCCGAAGCCTCCTGGAGCAAGGCGGAAAATCCGGTCCGCAAATCATGCCAGGACTGCCACGGCGCCGGAAAGAAAAATCTCATAAAGAACGCGGCGGCAAGCTACCCGAAATATGCGCCGGATATGAAAGAGGTCATAACCCTTCAGACGCGCATCAATAACTGCCGCACGAACTATCTCGGCGAGCCCGCGCTCGCCGATGATGATGCCGGAATGATCGGCACGACCGCATATCTTCGCTGGCTCGCGCGCGGGTCTCCTTCCACGGTTGACGTAACGGGACCGAATGCGGCGGTTTTCGAGCGGGGGCGGAAGCTCTATGAAACGAAGCTTGGACGCTTCCAGATTTCCTGCGCCCAGTGCCATAATGAGAAGTTCGGCCAGAAATATGGGGCCGATACTCTGAGCCAAGGGCATCCCCTCGCTTATCCCGCCTATAAGTCGAGCGAGAAGCGGGTCATATCGCTCCACGAGAGGTTCCGCATGTGCAACAAGCTCGCGCGGGCTGAAGGGCAGCCGGACGGCGCGCCGGACTATGTCGCGCTTGAACTCTACCTCGATTGGCGCAGCAAGAATTTGCCGATCACGGCACCCGGGGTCCGGCCATGACCCGGACGCGCGCTGCATTATCGATTGCAGGTTCGGACTCGTCTGCGGGCGCTGGCCTCCAAGCGGACCTCAAGACCTTCTCCGCCCTTGGCGTTTACGGCGCGACAGTCGTCACGGCCGTGACCGCGCAGAACACGCTCGGCGTGACGGCGGTGCATGTCATACCGGGAGAGATCATTACGGCGCAACTCGACGCGGTGTTCTCGGATCTCTCTATTGCTGCCGTGAAAACCGGCATGCTCGGGAGCGAAGAGGCCATTGTGGCGGCTTCCTCAGGTCTTGAGCGCTGGGCGCGGCACATACCGATTGTGGTCGATCCCGTGATGGTATCGACGACCGGCGGCCGCCTTCTTGAGCGCGGCGCGGAGAGAGCGCTGATCGAGCGCCTGATCCCGCTCGCCTCCCTGGTCACGCCGAACCTGCAGGAGGCTGCGGCGCTTCTCGATTTGCCCGTGGCTCGAAGCGAGGAGGAGGTCAAGGATCAGGCGGAGCGCCTCCTCACGCTTGGACCGCGCGCCGTACTCATCAAGGGCGGTCATGGCGAAGGGGCCGACGCGACTGACACCTTTTTCGATGGCGCGGCGTTCCAATCCTATTCCGCTCCAAGGATCGCCACGGCAAATACGCATGGCACCGGCTGCACGCTGGCATCGGCGATTGCCGCGTTTCTCGTGCGGGGCCTTCCGCTTGAGCGGGCGATCGCTGAAGCCAAGGCTTATCTTCATCAAGCGCTCGAGCACGCGGACGAACTCGACATCGGCGCGGGCTCGGGGCCAGTCTCTCATTTTTATCGGCATCGGCAAGAAGTGTAAGCGAGGAAGCTGGGGCGAAGCTCTTTTCGTTATCACAGAGCGCGCTTGTTATAAGCGCGGGCCTCTTCTATTTTCCGCGTATGACTGTGCTCGACCCTTGTGAACCCGTCGCGGATACCGCCGCCCCTTCAAAACCCTCGCTTGCGGGAACGACGAGGGCTGAACTTTTGGCAGCGCTCGCCAAGGTGGGCGTTCCGGCGAGCCAGAACAGGATGCGCGTGGCGCAGCTTTGGAACTGGATTTACGCACGGGGCGCGCAGAATTTCTCCGACCTGACCAATGTCGCGAAGACGCTGCGGGCCGACCTCGATGCCCGCTTCACCCTCGCAAGGCCCGAGATAGCCGCCGAACAGATCTCGGAAGACGGCACGCGCAAATGGCTGCTCCGGCTTGAGCCGCAGCGGCCGGGCGAAAGCGCGCCGGAAATCGAGACGGTCTATATCCCGGAACCCGATCGCGGAACGCTCTGCATCTCCAGCCAAGTCGGATGCACACTTACATGCAGCTTCTGCCATACCGGCACCCAGCGGCTCGTGCGCAATCTTACGCCTGCCGAGATCATCGGGCAGATCCTCTTGGCCCGCGACCGCATCGGCGATTGGCCCGGCGCAAGCGCCCCCGCCGATGGGCGAGGCATCCCGGAAGCCGAACGCAAGATCACCAATCTCGTGCTGATGGGCATGGGCGAGCCTCTTTATAATTTTGACAACGTGAAAGCCGCCATCGCCGTCGCCTCGGATCCGGATGCGCTCGCCTTCTCGAAGCGACGCATCACCCTTTCGACATCCGGCGTGGTTCCGATGATCGGCCCAGCGGGCGCGGAAATTGGCGTGATGCTTGCCATCTCGCTGCACGCCGTCCGCGACGAGTTGCGGGACGAACTCGTGCCGATCAATCGCAAATACCCGATTGCGGAACTGCTCGATGCCTGCCGCACCTATCCGGGTCTCTCCAACGCGCGGCGCATCACTTTTGAATACGTCATGCTGAAAGGCGTGAACAACTCCGTCGCCGAGGCGAAGGAACTCGTCCGGCTGCTTTCCGGCATCCCCGCAAAGATCAACCTTATCCCCTTCAATCCCTGGCCGGGCACGCGGTTCGAATGCTCTGACTGGGGGCAAATCGAACGTTTTGCTGACATCGTCAACCGGGCTGGCTATGCAAGTCCGATCAGGACGCCGCGCGGCCGCGACATTATGGCGGCATGCGGGCAGCTGAAGTCTGCGAGCGAGAAGCTGAAAGCGAGCGTCCTTCGCGAGAAGGCCTGAGCGAGCGTAGCGCGAAATCGGGAGAGATGATGAGCCTGTACCATGTCTTGCGGTTGCTGGTTGGCGTGGCGCTCTCCGGTGTGATTGGCTGGGTTTCGCTCTTTGCATTCAATGCCGTGAAGATCTGGCAGCAGTTCGAAGCATTGCAGGCAGCAGCACCCAAGATTGATCTCGGCCGCATCACGGGTGCCATGGAAACGGCGATCGACACCATGCAGGGCGGGACCTCTGTGTTCCTTGCTGCTGCCATCGCCGGCGTGCTGCTCAGTGAGGTCTTCAGAACGCGTTCGCTGCTTTTTTACGTCGGCGCAACAGGAGCGCTAACGGCTTTGTTTGCTGCGGCATTCTGGCAGGACGGCGGACCATTGGGCACCGCTCCTGCCGCTGCGGCGCTGGCCATGGCCGGGTTTGTCGCCGGCGGCATCTACTGGATGATCGCGAGCCCCTCCGGTTCCCGGGGTTAAAGCTGCAGCGTATCATTATGGCGCCGCAATTTGGTTTCACCCTTATTCTTCAACAAAAACAATAAAAATTCTTGCTAAAATGGAGAGAGTTGAATATCGGATTGCAGGAGGGATTGGGCATCCTTCTTTCATTCACTTCTGACCACGAGACCCAGCATTTCGAGCCTCGGAAATGTCCTGCGGGGCGAACACCGTGGCGCGAAATCAATCGCAAAGCCAGCGCCGGAATAATTTGTCGCGTTCGAGCGTTATCGAGGCTTGGCTGCGTTGCAGCCAAGGTTCCGATTGCACGCCCGATGATTGAAAGTCCATTTACCTTACGAAAAATATAATCAGCTTACTTTTGTGGATTTTTGAGCACGTCCAAATTTTTTCTCAGCATTGCCACAATAACCTTTCATAAAGCACTAGGTCATGCGTTTGAAAGGGTGATTGTAATGGCTAAATCTTGGCGAAGCATCCTTGAAAGAGCGGCAGAAAATCTTTCCCTTGACTTAGATCAAATGGCTGCTCCTGCCTTTAGTCATCCCCAGACAGTGACCCTTGGATCGCGGAGGCTGTCTCCGCAGCTCTCCTTTGCGGAAAGCCGGGAATTGCTGGAGCGGGAACTGGCGGCTTTCTCGACGCAATCGCGGAGGGAGCGGCCAGCGGAGCCAAGAGTGCACCCAGTCACTGCGCTTACTGTTCCTGTGATGAGGCCGAAAGTTCAGCCTGTTCGCACCGTGTCACGCAGGAGAACGCCTTGGCAAAAACTCTCCGCTACCGTGTTGTCCGGCATCATCACAGGCTGCTTGACCGCATATTTCCTCCTGGCTCAGGGAGAATTCGGAAAAGAGTGGGCGCAGACAGCGTATGCCAGTGTCGCGGGCGAAGAAAGTCAGCCTGCCGCCTCGCCGGTTTCTGCGAACAGCGCTGCTGTGGTAAACCGGTCCACCGAGGACGCTCTTATGGACCGCGCATCCTATCAGTTGAAGCATGGCGATGGTGAGGGCGGGCGCGCAGTATACGAAGTCCTGGCCAGCCATGGGAGTCTGCGGGGGGCTTTGGCACTCGCCGAGACGTACGATCCTGCCAAGCTGGCGCAGAATGCCGAATGGAGACTGACGCCTGACGTTCACGTGGCGCGCGCGTGGTACAAGAAGGCGTCCGAACTCGGTAGCCTTCCCGCTTACGAGCGATTGAAGGACCTCGACCGGCGCACCGCTTCCCGGCTTTAGGGCAGTACGCCCCGCATGAAGTCCTGACCCACTTGCTGCGGGCGCTGACAGGACTTCCCGCGGATAAGGCGTACTAGCAACCTATTGATTCTAATACAGCTTATCCGAGGCAAGTTCGCTTGAGAGCGTGCGGCGAAGTGAGTGCGAACTTGCCTCGGGCTGTACTAGTCATCACGCACGGAGCTTATGAAAAAAGTCGCGGAGCAGCGCGGCTGACCGTGTTTCGGCGATGCCGCCATAAACCTCCGGCGCATGGTGGCAGGTCGGCGACGAAAAGAAGCGGACGCCATGCTCAACAGCGCCGCCTTTTTCATCCGCAGCCCCAAAATAAAGCCGCCTGATGCGTGCGAATGAGATGGCCGCAGCGCACATCGCGCAAGGCTCAAGGGTTACATAGAGGTCGTAGCCGGGCAGGCGCTCGCTCTTGGCAGCAAGGCACGCCCGTCGAATCGCGATCATTTCGGCGTGCCCGGTTGGATCACTTGCCGCGATGACCAGATTATGCCCGCGCCCGACGATCTCGCCATTTGGAGCGACAACAACGGCCCCGATCGGCGTCTCGCCAAGCTGCGCAGCGCGCCCGGCTTCGCCCAATGCCTCTTCCATGAACCTGTTTTGTTTCACTGGCTCACTTTAGAACAAGGGCGGCGCATTGTGCAGTCGGAACGTGCCGCTGCACCAATACCGGCTTAACCGTCTTCTGAAGCTCACGGCTCCGCGAGCGCCAAAACGTCCTTTGCCGATGTGAGGCAATCCGCGAGGGTGAACTTGTCGAGATGCCGGAAGAACGCCTCGCGCGCGCCTTTCAGCACACCCTTCAGACGGCAGCAGGGAACCAGAGTGCAGTTCCCTCCATCCCGGAAACATTCGGCGATGGCCTGCTCCCTTTCCTGGTGGCGAACCACCTCGCCGACGCGAATGTCGTCAGCAGGCCTTGCCAGCATCACGCCACCCTTCACGCCACGGATGGTTCGCAGAAAACCCGCATCGGTCAGCGATTGCACGACTTTTTGCAAATGATGGCGTGAGACCTGAAGCTCACGCGCCAGAAGTTCGGTGCTGAGATGCCGGTCCGGCTCGGCTGACAGCCTTATCAAAGTTCGCAAAGCCAGATCGGTCGAAAACAGGAGTTGCATCGTCGCCTCTGTAAATTGGTATTGACAGTACCACATTTTTGAGTTCTGTTAAGTGGTATCCGTAATACCAAATTAAAGGCGGCGTCGGAGATGCGCGCCATGACCCTTCCTCTTCAGTCTTCGTCCTCAATAGGTGACAGTCAGCTGGCGACGCCTCCTCAGGCAGAAGCGATCCCTGAAAGCACCGGCGAAATCATCGCCTGCATCCTCGAGCGCTTCCACAATGGGCACCGCCGCGACCTCCCCGGCTTGATCGTTCTCGCCCGCAAGGTGGAGAGCGTCCATGGCAGCAATCCAGAAGCGCCGAAGGGGCTTGCGGATTTCCTCGACGAGGTGGCCGAGAGCCTGGAGGGGCACATGCAGAAGGAGGAGCAGATCCTCTTTCCCATGCTCAGCAATGGCGGGCATCCCATGATCAGCCATCCGATCGCAATGATGCGAATGGAGCACGACGACCACGCCACCAATCTCGACACTATCCTCGCGCTGACAAATGGCCTGAAGGCCCCGGAAGGCGCCTGCGGCTCATGGCGCGCGCTCTATGAAGGTCTCGGCGAGCTGCGCGCGGAACTGAAGGAGCACATCCGCGTCGAGAACGAGATCCTGTTCCCGCGCTTCGGCGCTTAGCCCTGTTATAGGCGCATCTCACGGCTTTCTATTGGGTACGGTTTGCCGGAGACGTAATCGCGATCATCGGGCTCGTCCTTCTCCTCATCGCGCTGCTGAAAGAGTTCCTCCCCAACTGGGGTCCTGCTTCAATCCTGCAGGACCCATTTCTTGGGGAGCTCAAGATCTGGAAGGCTCCTGGCAGCCTCTAAAAGAGCTCGATCAATTTCTGGCCGCCGCCATCAACAGGGATCGCGTTAACAGTTTTTGAAGCCGCTTTGCTATCATCCGCAACAAGGGACAGCGTTTTTCCAGCACGAGCCGCTTGAACAAATATTGCTAAGCTGACTGCATGGTTTATGACATCTCCTATATCATCTGTTGCGCGGCTAATGCTTTTCTGTACCAGATCCTGGTATTGCATAGATCCCATTAATTCTATTACAATTTCAGATATCTCTTCACTATTCTGTTGAGTTTTTACCATAATATCCTGCTCATGCTCGACAAGAGATTTCAAATCCTTCCCAAGTTCGTCGATTGTGAGGGTTATGAAGTCCAAGTCCATCTTCTCTTCCCGCGCCCGGCGCACCGTCAGGGCGTCAACGCTTTCATCAATAGCGGACTTCAATGTCTGCAGGCCCTCGCTAATGTCCTTCGCCGCTTGTTCGGATTGCCGCGACAACTCTTTCACTTCGGATGCCACCACAGCAAACCCACGTCCCGCCTCTCCAGCCCTCGCCGCTTCAATTTTGGCGTTAAGTGCGAGCAAGTTCGTCTGCCGGGACACCTCGCGAACGCTGTGCACGATACCGTCCAAGCTGTGAACCAAGCCGGTTATACAGCCGAGACGGCAGCGACTTTCCTCCATTGCTTCCGTTCTTTGTGCCAGCAACTGGCCGAAAAGCGCGTTGTTCGCGCGAAGGAACTCCTGGGTCTGTTCTATAATCGGAATGATTTTATCGTGTGCGCTCCCGTGCAAGTATCGCACAAGTCCATCCAGGATATTGTCGGCTCTCTTGAGCTTGGTCATGACAGTCATGGCTGCCAGTTCGGTATCCTTGACAGTGCTCTGCAGATGCTCGTGTAAAATGTGAACGAACGGACTACAAGCTGTAACCGCCTCTCTGAGGCGTTCAACATCCAGAGGCTCATCCAATGGTGCAGCGGGCTCGAGCGGGGCTAAAGGGAGGCTATCACGGTTATGCCCACAATCCGCTTCCTCCGCTTTTTCGGGCCTGTCCAACCACCTGGCCACAGCAATCGCGATGGCGGTTATGACAGACGCCGCCAGGAAATGAAGTCCAGCGGCTTTAAAACTTTGCTCAAACCCGAATATGTTACTTATCGAAGCAGTTACAAAAGCGGCCGCGGAAGCAACTCCTCCGATAACTATGAAACTGTAACGCGAGTACACTGGTCACTCCTGCAACAAGTTACCTGACACCTTTTGTTATAGGCTATGGCATTTCCTATTCGGCCTGAGCACCCGCAGCCTTCATCTCCTTAAAACTTCGTCATTCGTCATGAGGGGGGATCGCCGAACAGATGTGATCTCATATATGAGAAAGCTCAGATTGAGCTTCCTTGATCTAAACGCAAAACGACAAGGAAAGCCTAAAACACATTCTTAAAATACTGCTGCTTGGATGACGCATCTTTTAGTGAGATTCAGATCAGTAGGCCGGTCCGTCCCTCTACGCTGTACCTCAAGCATAAGAGGGACGGCTCATGGCCTTGCGTCAAAAATCACCAGACCATACTTAAGCGAACCTCAGAACCTGGAAGTCCAAGTGCCGGCAAAGCCGCGGAAGCTGGCTAAGCCTTGGCGGCTTCCTTCATCTCAAGCTGGTCTTTGAGATCGCGCAGGATTTCAGCTGCCTTGGGAACGGAAGGTCCTGCATCGGCCACCGACGGAGCGGGCGCAGGCTCAAGCGCAGGCCGCAGATCTTCGCGCTTCACCTCTGCCGCGCGCTCCTCGTGCTTGAACTCGATCAGCTGTGTTCTGGGCGTCAGCACCTGACTTGCCCGGATTTCGCGCGGCGCGTCCATCTCTTCGGTGTAGGCTCCCGAGCGGAACAGCGTCTCGATCGACTTGGCCACGAGACGCGTCGTCCGCTGCGCCTGCTCCTCGCTGATCGATTGCTGGGCCTGCGCTTCCTTCATCCGCGCCGTGAACCCGGCCGCCATCATCGCAACCTCGATCTGGTAACGGAAATTGTCTTCCGTTGCGTATTTGATGCGATCCCAGACATTGATCAGCAGCGAATTGATGTCCTCCATGATATTGCTGGCGCCGAAGAAGTCGAAGGACTTGGCGCTGCCCGAGTCGATGGAACCGATAGAGAGATTCACCCCTCCGTCGAGATGCAAGGCGGAAAGGGACGAGTACAACTCGTCCATCGAGCGGATCACGTTGATGATGATTTGCGGATCGGTCAGCGACCGCTCCTTCTCTGCGATCAACACGCGGACACGCTTGATCTCGCGCTCCGTTCCCTGGGCGTCGGTGATGATGAGTTCGCCCTTGTCCGTTTCGCGCGTCAGAAGCTCGCGCAGCTTCGGCATGACGAAAATGACGTTGTAAGCGCCGACATCGACATCGGAAATGAGCTTGCGATTCACAGCCTGCTCGCCGTCGATCAGCCCCGACCAGAAGCCAATGTCGAGCAGCGGCGTCAACCCGAAGAACGTCATCAGGTCTTTTTCTTCCTCGCCGAACTGCTGATAGTGGCGCGTGAACTCATTATATGCGAGAAGGATGCGCTGCGTGCGGTTCACGCTGTCAGCTTGCTGTCCTGTTCTGGCGACGCGCAACAACTCGCGAATTTGCGCGGCATGAAGGGCCTCGCGCAAACTGTTCACGGCTTTGATAATCCTCTCGCGCCGCATGTATGTTCTCCTTCCCCCTAGCCCGAATCACTTCGCGCTTTGCGGATGCTAGCTCTTTTTATCGGATATGATCATGTCTGCACTGAACGAAACTCCGGAAGATGGAACGGCGACGGGCGAGCGGATTGCCAAAGTCATTGCCAGATCAGGGCTTTGCTCCCGTCGGGACGCCGAAGTCTTGATTGGGGAAAAACGCGTTTCCGTTAACGGGACTGTCATTGAAAGCGCGGCGCTCGATGTCTCGCCCTCGGATAGAGTGCTCGTCGATGGGAAGCCTCTCGCGGTGCGGGAGCCGTCCCGGCTCTGGCGCTATCACAAGCCGAAGGGCCGGGTGACGACCCATAAAGACCCCGAGGGAAGGCCGACGGTTTTCGAGGCCCTGCCGGAAAATCTGCCGAGGCTGATTTCCGTGGGCCGCCTCGACTTCAATACGGAAGGCCTTCTGCTGCTCACGAATGACGGCGATCTTGCGAGACATCTCGAATTGCCTTCCACCGGGTGGGCCCGGCGTTATCGCGTTCGCGCCTTCGGGCAGATCGAGCAATCTAAGCTGGACGAGCTTGCGGGGGGCTTGCGAACGGGCGGCGTCAATTACGGCCCCATCGAAGCCACGCTTGAGCGCGAGCAGGGCGACAATGTCTGGGTCACGCTCCTGATCCGGGAGGGCAAGAACCGCGAGGTGCGCCGCATCATGGAGCATCTCGGCCTGACGGTGAACAGGCTCATCCGCGTTTCCTTCGGGCCGTTCATGCTGGGCGAT
Source organism: uncultured Alphaproteobacteria bacterium (assembly GCA_963817495.1). Lineage (GTDB taxonomy): Bacteria > Pseudomonadota > Alphaproteobacteria > Rhizobiales > Rhodomicrobiaceae > Rhodomicrobium. The sequence continues at coordinate 272,252 of CAWFOS010000008.1, forward strand.
CTGGAGCCCGGCCAGATCGAGGAAGTGAAAACCAGCATTTTGAAGGATCAGCTCGGCCCGCGCCTCTCCCGGCAGCTTGGCGTCAAGCGGGCGCCATTGCGCGAAGACCGGAAACTTCCTCCGGCGCGCTCGAAGCCGACCTATCTGCGCCGAAAGCCGGATGCACCCGAAAGGCCGGAGCGGCACAATGAAGAACGCCCGATGAGGCAGCGGCGCGTGCTGCCGATGGATGGATCGGAGGCTCCGCGGGTCGAACTTGTTCCCGAAAAGAAGCCGCGGCTGGATCGGTTCGCTAAGGGCGGCTCCGCGTCTGAAAAACCCTATCGCCGCAGCCGGGAAGAACGTCCCGAGCGCGAGGACCGAGATCGGCCCGCAAGCCGCGAGGGCGGACAACGATCGAGCAGACCGTCCGACCGTGAGCGTGCGCCGCGCCGCGAGGGCGAACGCCGTTGGAGCAAGGCGCCGGATCGAGACGCGCGCGCGGCGGGAGATCGTCCGCTGCGCCGTGAAGAAGGGCGCGGCGGCAGCGAACGCCCCTCATTTTCCGCGCGCAACAAGGCGGGCCAGGAAACCGGGGAACGCCCTCGTTGGAAATCGCGCCCGGAGCAAGGGGGAGAACGGCCGCGCTCTCGATTTCGTCCGGGCGAAAGCGGAGACCGGCCTGCCCGGCAGGATCGCGGCCCCGAGCGCCGCGGCGAGGACGCTCAAGGGCCGAGCCCGGATCGGCGTCCTTACCAAGGACGCAGAAAAGACGAAAACCACGGCGGGGCCGAACGGCCGAAGTCCTTCGAGAAGCCCTTCCGGCGGGATAAGGACGGAGATTCAGCAAGACGCCCCCCGTGGCGCGACCGTGAAGCCGGCGAAGGACGCGCGCCCGCGAGCGAAGGCCCGCGAGAAAGGCCGCGCCACGAGGGGCGTTCTTTCAATCGGCCTGCAAGCGGGGGTGCGAGCGGGGGCGGGAAACCGAGGTCATTCGAGAAGCGCAGCTTCAAAGGGCGCGAACAATCGGCGCGCGGAGAGGGAAGCGAACGGCCTGCCTCGAGGAGTGATGCTTCGGGAGACCGGCCGCAGCGCGCTGAGAGGCGTCCGTATAGAAAAGACGAGGGCGCGGGCGGGGCCGGGAAACCGAGGTCATTCGCTAAGCACGGCTTTAAAGGTCCGAGGCGTGAAGCACCCGCGCCGCGCGGAGAAGGCGGCGAACGGCGAGCCACCGGGAGCGATGCAGCGGGAGAACGGCCGCAGCGCCCCGAAAGGCGTCCGTATAGAAAAGAGGAGGGCGAGGGCGGGGCTGGGAAACCGAGGTCATTCGGGAAGCCCGGCTTCAAAGGTCCAAGGCGTGAAGCATCGACGCGCGGAGCAGGCGGCAAGCCATTCAAGCCTCGCGCCGGTTCGGCGCATAAGCCGCGCCCAGGCGGCCCGCGCAAGCCAAGTCCGACGACCGGTGAGGAAACTCCGTGAGGATCGTCGGAGGGCGGTTTCGCGGGCGTTCGATAGCTGCGCCCGCGGGCACACTCACCCGCCCCACATCGGACCGGGTGCGTGAATCCCTCTTCAATATCCTCGCGCATGGCGTTGAGGGCTTCAGCATCGAAGGCGCGCGCGTGCTCGACCTTTTCGCCGGCTCCGGCGCGCTTGGCCTTGAAGCGCTGTCGCGCGGCGCGGCCTACTGCCTTTTTGTCGAAGACAATGCCGATGCCCGCGGCGCGATCCGGGAGAATATCGAGGCGCTCGGCCTGACCGGCGCGAGCAAGCTCTGGCGGCGCGATGCCACCAAGCTCGGCCCAGCCGCCCCGATGCAGCCATTCCAGCTTTTGTTCGCCGACCCCCCTTATGGAAAAGGGCTCGGAGAACACGCGCTCGGCGCGGCAATAGAAGGCGGCTGGCTTTCGGCGGGCGCGGTTTGCGTGCTGGAGGAGCGCGCCGATGTGGCCGTCGCGGTTCCGGCAGCTTTCGCGCCTCTTGAGGTGCGCACTTACGGAGATACGGCGCTTCATTTTCTGCGCAAGTCTTGACCTGCGCCCACCTCAAGCCCGACCCTTTACACAAGCGCCGCCCATCTGGGCAGTATCGTCATCCCGGCCGGGCGAAGCGCGAGCCGGGATCGCAGAAAGGCTTACATTTCAATGTGTTACGATCCCGGACAAGGCGGCGCTTTCCCGGATGACGCACGCGGCGCTTCGTTGGCTCGCTGGGAGCGTCGGAAAGGCAAAATATGGGTCGGTTAATCGTCGCGATAGATGCGTTCGCGGCGCTCGTGCCGCTCCTGGGCCTCGAGGCTGAGCGTCGCCACCGGCCTCGCGTCGAGGCGCTTCACGCCGATCGGTTCGCCGGTTTCCTCGCAGAAACCGTAGGTGCCGTCTTCGATGCGCTCAAGAGCCGCATCTATCTTTGCTATCAGTTTGCGTTGCCGGTCGCGCGCGCGAAGTTCGATCCCGCGGTCGGACTCATAGCTCGCCCGGTCTGTGACGTCGGGATGTTGCGCCAACTCTTGCAACGCGTCCAGAGTTAGCTTGCTCTCTCGAAGGATCTCGTCCCGCCAGGAAAGAAGTTTTCGCCTAAAATAAGCGCGCTGGCGTTCATTCATGAATGGTTCGTCTTCAGACGGCTTGTAATCTGGAGGCAGATCTACGCCGCCCATGTCGCCTCCTATTCGCACGAACATCCCTACTCATCATAGCGAGAACTGATCAAGACTTGGAAAGCCGACTATCGCGACGCTTGCAGCCGTTATGACCTTCAACGCCTTCCAAGTCAAGAAGGCACAATCGACGCTCGCTCCCCGACTTTGACCCGATCCTGCCACAGTCTTTTTGTCATGATTGACCTAAACTAGAAGTTGGGCATAACATCGCCACCAAGGCGCCTCGGTTGCGCCTTTTTCGTGAGCGCCCTTCTCCCGCGTAACCTTGGGTCTTTGTCAGTACCAATGATTATTAAACTCGCGATACGCAACCTGCTGCACGATCGTGCGCGCTTTCTCGTAACCCTTGTCGGCGTCCTCTTTGCCGTCGTGCTTCTCGCCGTTCAACTCGGGCTTTTTCTCGGCGCGCGCAAAATGATCGTGGGCATGGCGGAACATACGCCGGGCGACATTTGGATCGCGGCCTATGGTACGAACAGCTTTGAGCAGGCCCCTATCCTGACGGGACGCGAACGCTTCCTGGCGCTGTCTGTCCCCGGCGTTGCTTCCGTGGCTCCCCTTGTCGTCTCGTTCTCGGGATGGCGCAAGCCTAACTCGGCCAGCGTGAACGTCATTGTTATCGGCACCGAGAAGGGGGAGGGAAGCCTTGAACCTTGGAACGTCGTCGAGGGTGCGGCCGCGCCGACCTTACAGGACGGCGTGATCGTCGACCGGACCTATACCAAGATCCTTGGCATTTCGGGTGTGGGCGCAATGGCGGAAATCGCCGGACAGCGGGTACGCGTGGAAGGCCTGACGAATGGCATCCGGTCATTCACGACTTCGCCTTATATTTTCACGAGCATAAAAAAGGCGCGAGAAATTCTGTCCGTGCCGCAGGATCAAGCCACCTTCTACACCATCAAGCTGCTGCCGGGCGCCGGTCCAACGCAGGTGAAGCAGGAACTGGCGGCGAAACTGCCGAATGTGTCCATCTACACCAGGGCGGAGTTCTTGAAACTCAATCTCGATTATTGGCTCTTTGGAACCGGCGCCGGCGTCGCGCTCATAGGCGGCGCAATTCTCGCCCTTGTCATCGGAACCGTAGTCGTTGCTCAGACGCTTTACTCAAGCACGAAAGACCATCTCACTGAATTCGCCACATTGAGGGCTCTCGGTTCATCATCCTCATACATGCATAAAGTTATACTCGTGCAAGCGAGCGTAAGCGCCATCCTTGGTTTTGCTATTGGCATCGGGGTTTCGCTTGTGGTGGCGCAATTCAGCGAGGTCACGCCGATGCCCATTGTGCTGACGCCTCTCCTGGCACTCCTGCTTTTGGGGGCAACCATAGCAATGTGCGCTATTTCGGCGCTATCCTCTATATACAAAGTTACAAAGATTGATCCTGCGATGGTGTTTGCGCGATGACAAGGGTTCCCATTCTCGAAGCGCAGCATATCGTCAAGGAGCTTGGCGAAGGCGAGGGCAAGGTTCTTGCCTTGAATGACGTCAGCCTCTCTCTTTACCCGGGCGAGTTCACGCTGCTCATGGGACCGTCAGGCAGCGGAAAGACAACGCTTCTTTCGATCCTGGGGTGCATCCTGACCCCAACATCGGGCTCGCTGAAGCTCGCGGGCGAGAGCGTGGATGCACGCACGCCGGAAGAACTCGCCAGCCTCCGCCGGAATTACCTCGGTTTCATTTTCCAGTCCTACAATCTGTTTCCGACGCTCAGTGCGCTCGACAATGTGAAGATCGCTCTCGATGTCCGCGGCTATTCCCGGATGGAACGCCAAAAGCGCGCGCTTCCCTCGCTACACGATGTCGGTCTCGATCACCGCCTTCGCAGTTATCCTGGAACGCTGAGCGGCGGGGAGAAGCAGCGCGTCGCGATCGCGCGCGCGATTGCGTCATCGCCTTCGATCATTCTTGCCGACGAGCCCACAGCAGCGCTCGATACGGAAAACGGCCAGGCCGTCATGGAACTGCTCGCCAGGATCGCGAAAAAGGACAATTGCGCCATTCTGGCCGTGACGCACGATCCGAGGACGCTTCCGTATGCGGATCGCGTCATCGAAATCGAGGATGGCAAGATCCAAGCGCAAAAAAAGAGCGGTGAATTCGTAAGAATTGCAGCCGACAAGATATTGGGGAGTGAAAGCGCATCAAACACTCAACAGAGAAAGCAGCAAGTTAATGCGTAGTATCCGACCCACTTCCTGGATCTTTCTTTTCGGTCTGGCTGCTTTCGGTATAGCACTCCTTAACTTGTCCGGAGTTCCAATCCCGGGTTTCGCGCCTGCGCATTCGGAACAGACCGCCGCCCCCGAGGCAACATGGGCGGCTGCCGCTCCTGGCCGGGTAGAGCCGAAAGGACGCGAGCTTCGTATTGTCGCCCCGGCCCCCGCCATCATCAAAGAGGTTCTGGTCAGCCTGAATGATCGGGTTCAAAAGGGCGACCTCCTGATCAAGCTCGATGACGAAGAGCTGAAGGCGAGACTGGCCGCCACCAGGGCGCAGGTCGCGGTCAAAACCAAAGACCGGGATGACGAAAAGGCCTCCGGAGGAGCGCTGGACCGGCGCAAGGCGGAGGATGGCCTTTACAATGCCGGACGCGCCGCTTTCGACGCCCGATTGGAGCTGGATCGCCTTATTTCTGAGGCGAGAGACGGCAAGGCCTCGCTTGCTGACGTTCAAAACGGCCGTGCGGCAGTCACCGCAGCCGACGAAAAGGTGCAGCAGGAGCAGCAGAAGCTTAAGAAAGTGCTCGCCAAGGATCTGCCCGCGCTCAAGCGCGAGGAGGCCGCGCTCGCCGCTGCCCGCGCCGACGTTGCCGCGCTCAGCGCGAGCCTTGAGCGCATGCGCATCCGGTCCCCCATCGATTCCGCGATCCTCGAACTGAATGCAAAGGTCGGCGAGATGGCCGGTCTCGCTGCGGAAAGCCCATTGTTGACCCTCGGAGATTCGCAGCACCTCCAGGTGCGCGCCGAGGTCGAAGAGCGCGACATCAGCAAAATCTATCAGGGGCAGTCGGCCGTCGTGAAGTCGGACGCGTTCCCGGACCGCACGTTCGATGTCCGCGTTTCCACGATCGCCAAAGCGCTGGGCGCGCCGCAGCTTTCATCGCGGAACAAGCGCAAGCAGGCGGACGTCGATGTCCTCGAGGTTGTGCTGGACGTTGAGGAAGGCGTTCCGCTGCTGCCGGGGATGCGGGTGGATGTCCTGTTTCGAGAGGGCGCGGACGCACAAAAAAGCACGTCTGCGGGCACCCAATAAGCATTCTACTCGGGTGGCGCCGCAGGCCCCGGATTGAGGAAGGGCTTCAGTCCTTCCTCGGGCGTGGTCATCTGCTCGGAAGGTCCGGGCAATGAGCCAATGCTATATCCATCGGCGGCCGCCGCAGACCTGAGGGTTCGCTCGACTTCTGCGATCGAGAAGTACCGGCCCTCGCAAGGCGCCTGCAATCCAAAATTATAGCGCACTTCGATGTCCCGATAGGCGACGTTCACCTCCTGCTCGCCATAGGTCGCTGTGCCGAAGAACAGACTGGACGACGGCAGACAAAAGCCGGCGGCAAGAAGCTTCCACTGCTCTGCAAAGAATGCAAAGCGCTCCGCGAAGCTCCGCCCCACACGCTCGTAAGTCATGGCCGCGTTGGAGGCCGGCCAGACGAACAGGAAACGGAACGTATTAGCCGAGACCGGGCTGATATTGGTGAGCGCAGCGTCGGGTTGTCTCCGCGCGACCTCGAACAACTCGTTCATAGTCTTCGGATCGAGCGAATTCACAATGGCTTTCGCCTGGTCGCCGGCGGCGGACGCCTCCGGGTTGGCGGCGCATAATGCCAGCAAGCCGGCAGCAATGCCTTTAAAAGTGAGTTGTCGTATCATGGGCGTCATGTTGCGTTTAAGTGGCATGGTCGTCAACCTATTCACTGCAACTTGCGCGGAAATCGAGCGGCAGCCAAATGTTGCAATCGACAAGCTCACTTTTTTGCCTTAAGTAAACGCAATTCCAGCTCAACTGGCGCGGCGGGCTTGCGCTCTCATTTCAGCGCGGCAGAAAGGCCCCTTTGATGTGCCGCAGAGGAATTCAGGTATGAACATCATCGAGACGCTCGAAAAAGAGCAAATGGCGCAACTTGAGGCAAAGCGCCGCATTCCGACCTTCCAGCCCGGCGACACGCTGCGCGTCAACGTCAAGGTCGTCGAAGGAACCCGCGAGCGCGTCCAGGCCTATGAAGGCGTCTGCATCGCGCGTTCCGGCAGGGGCTTCAATGAAAGCTTCACGGTCCGGAAGATCTCCTATGGCGAGGGCGTGGAGCGCGTCTTTCCGCTTTACTCTCCGCTGATCGACAGCATTACGGTGGTGCGCCGCGGCAAGGTGCGCCGCGCGAAGCTCTACTACCTTCGCGGTCTGCGCGGCAAAGCGGCCCGCATCCCCGAGCGTACCGATAGCCGGGCGAAGGCGCTCAAGGCGGAGTTCAAGGGCTTCAAGCGGCCGAAAGGCAATGCTGATGACCTCAAGCTCATCAAGGGGCTCCTGGCCAATGACGAGAAGCGCCTGAACGAGCTCAACGTGATCAAGTTCGAGCAGCTCGCAAATTTCTCGGACGAGGAGATCGCGCTCGTCGACGACTATCTCAAGCTCGGCGGCCGCCTTGAGCGCGAGGATTGGCCGGGTCAGGCGCTCAAGCTCTTAGCGGAGACGACGGCGGACGAAGTTCCCGCCATCGAGGAGACCGCACCGGAGGCTTAGCAGCTCGCTGAGGCTGGGCAACGCGCCGTTGCCCAGCGGTGTAATCCAATCCCCTTAGTAGTGCCTAACCGTTGTGCGTCGACGCACCATGGTTCCTGTCCGTGGGTGGACGGTGGCGCTACCCCTGACGACAGTGCCGCCCGTAGCATAAACGCCGCGATGCCCCATAGTGGCACCGCGCGGTCCAACGCAAGCCGCGTTATAGACCCCCTTCGCGCACACGACCGCGGATGCTTCTGTGGCGTAGGTCGCGATCCCCGCGCCCAAAGCACAAGCAAGTAAGATGATTTTCCGCATGGTATTCTCCCTTGAGCCTCGAACAGGATCGAAGCTGTCGCAGAGCTTAGCGCACGTACAGTTTCGGAAGAAAAATTGAAGTAAATCACAATTAAGCAATGCAGACGAGTTTGCAGCCGTTTTTAGGAAATATTTCCTAAATAGTGTTGGGCTTTCAAAGCTCAGGCTTAAAAACCATCAAGTAGAAAATTGCAAGGACGGCCATGAAAGCGGGCCAGCCAAGGATGAACCAGAGACGCAGATAGCGAAAGTATAACGCCGGCAGGGGCTCGCCGCCGCTCTTGAGGCAGATCTCCGCCATGCGCCTGAGCTGGATTTGCAGCCAGACAACAGGAAGCCAGCACAGCCCAACCAAAACATAGAGCGCGATGGACAGCGCGAGCCAGCCGCTCGTAAGCGGCACGCTGGCCTGAAGCGCCATCGCTACCCCCGTAATCGGCTGCACGACAACGGCTGGCGCCGTAAACAGCCAATCGGCCAGCACCACGGAGCGCCCCACCGCCGCCACTACGCGCGGGTCTTTCGTCCTGAAGGCGAGGAAGCCGTGAAACGCCGTCCCGAGGCCGGTCCCGAATAGCAGCGTCGAACTCAGGATGTGGATGTATTTCAGGAGGAGATAGCTCATCGCCTCGCTTCGAGCGCGATCATGGTCAGCGTAGCCAGCATGACGGCGAGGTTCTTCGTCAGCGGCCCGAAGGGCTCGCTCCAGACCTGCGGAACGGCGATGGTGGCGAGAACCGTGAACGCAAGCATCGCGATGATCTGCAGAACCCCGACAAGGGCCGGGCGGATATTGGCAAGCAGCGCGGAACCGAGGAGCGCGTCGAGCGCGGCGCCCCGTAGACCAGCGCGGAGGCTTGGGCGTCGGTCACGCCCAGCCCTGACACCATCGCGATGCTTTTATCAAGCGGATAAACGAACGCCGATATGATGGCCGTCGCGATCCATATCAGGGCAATGCCGGTCCGCAATGCAGGCTTGAAGAAGTAAAGCCGTGCATGCCACAGATCAGCCTGCGTCGAAGGGTCCGCGGCCATCGCTTCCGACAGGGGACGCGGCAGCCACTGCAGGGCTTCTTCCAGCGGCGCCACGCAGGCCGTGTTGCCACGCGCGAGCATGTCGAGGCTTTGCCGGGAAAGTGCGCCAAAGAAGAAATGCCCCCCCAAAGCAGACGCACCCCGCAGGAACCATTCGGGCACCGTGAACACGCCAGCCGGGGGCAGAAGAAGCCAGCGGCGAAGCGTATGCGTCAGTTGGTCCGTGGTCATCGGCTTGGGACCGGCGAAGTCCAGCTCTCGGGGCGACGGCTCGTCCCGCTCCAAGAGAAGGCAGATGCCGTTGGCAAGATCGGAAACGTGAAGAGGCTGGAGTTCCCACCTTCCGGCGGCAAGACGCGGAGGGCGCGGCAAGGCCCCGAGCGCGGCAAACAGAGCCGTGCTTTGCCCGCCTCTTCCAATCACGAGCGAGGGCCGGACGACCGTCCACCCAAGAAGCTGATGGCTCTCCGCGAGCGTCACGCACAGGGTATCCGCTTTGCGCTTGGAGATGTGGAACCGGGACTTGGCGTTGTCGTCGGCTCCGAGAGCCGAGATCTGTACGAACTTTTGAATTCTGAGCTCTGCGCAAGCCTCGAAAAGCGCTCGCGGCCCCGTCACATGAACAGCTTCAAAGCTGTTGACTCCGTCGCCCTGAAAAATGCCGGCTGCGTTGACCACCGCGTCAACGCCCTGAAGGCGCTGCCGCCAGTCTTCCAGGCTGTCGCGGGCGAAATCGCAAGCTACCGCCTTCCAGGCAGGGAACATCAGGCGAAGGCGCGCCGGGTTTCTGCCGCAGGCTATGATCTCATGACCAGCCCGAGCGGCCTCAATGGCGATGTGCCGTCCAATGAATCCGCCGGCGCCGACGACCAGAACCCGCATGGGCTAACTCCGCTGCATCAAGTCATTTGCCCGCCGGGAGTGTAAAGATGACCCGCTTTCTATGGCGCTCGCGCATTGTCGCAGGAAGCCCTCACCGGTTGTATTTCGGCGTGCCGTAGCGTCGCACATTGGCAAGAGAGTTGTGGCGGGATTATGCAAAGGGCCGTTCTGCTTCCCGTCAGAGGCCCAGCGCTTCGAGAACGAGCAGGTTCACAGCGTTCATATCGTAATAGCGCAAAGCCAGACGCCTGCTGGCCTCCGCCATCTGCGGGATGAGGTCGGGCCGATGCAAGATCTGGATCATCCCGCGAGCCAGAGATTCGACATCGCGAACCGCGATATGATAGCCGTTCGAGCCTTCCTGCACAAAATCGCGGCAGCTGCGCGTATCCGTGGTGATGATGGGCCGTCCCAGTGCGAGAGCCTGGAAAAGCGAGCGCGGAGCGCCGTTGCCGTAAGACGGCGCGACGATGACATGGCATCTCCCGATCAGCCGGCTCGGATCGTCGACGGGACCGATATATTGGACGAACTCCCGGTATTGCCGGAGGACGGCGGTGGGCAAAGGCACGGCCGCCTCTCCGGGCGTGCTGGCCAGGAAGAACCGCGCCCGCCGCGCCTTGAGGCGCATGGCCTTCGCAGCTTCGCAGAACTCCACGATGCCTTGAAACCGGTCGAGCGGGGTCGCCATCAGGAAAAGCACGCCGCGGTCAAGCGGGGGAAGGGGGCGCTTGACATGGCGTTGCAGGTCTTCTCCCCAGCCGCCAACGCTAAGCTGCGGTTTCTTTTCCGTAAGGAGCTTGTTTTCCTGCGCATAGGCGCGGTCCTCCGCGCTGTGAAAGATCACGGCGTCGCTCCAGTTGAAAACGGTCCGGTAGACCGTCTTCAAGGCTTGCCGCCGTCCCCACGCCGTGGGGCTTGCACCCTCCATGAATGCCGGACCAAGGCTTGGCACGATTGTCACGACATGCGGTACGCGGGCGATTTTGGCGGCGGCGACGCTCAGGGCCCCATTGCGCGCGGATTCGACAAGGAGCACGTCCGGACGGGCATCGGCGAGCACCATGCTGAGCTCGCGCATGCGCCGGTACTTGCCCCAAAGTGCACGCTGCGGCGGCAATGAATAGGGCTCCGCGCCCAGGTGCGAAAGGATGCGAAGCTCGTCGTTCGAGAGGCCGGGCGCGAGAGCAGAAACGCGGTGGCCGCGGTTCACCATGTCGAGAATGAGGCTGTGGCAGGAATTGATCAGCGCGCTCGCGGACGACGCTGTGACGGCGACGCGCTTTTTTTTAGGCGGTAACGGCAGATAAGGCCGCAAGGGCGGCGCCGCGGGGAGCGAACTTGATGAAGGGGCGGGAGGCAGGACATTCAACACTAACCGCATCACACGTCACTGACCCGTTAGAAGGCGCTGGCCGGGATAAATTACGTGGCAGCCATTAAGTTATTATAATTATTGCACGGCCTGCGTCAAAGGCATAGCCGAAGCCACCAGCCTGGGACGCGCAGCGGGCTGCCGCAGAAGGCGGCGCGTGTTTGCCAGGCAAACATTTCGACTGCCATGGGAACGTGCTGTTAGGAGCGAGTGGGCAACGTTGATTGTTGGTGACGGGCCAGTGGATCTAAATATCGTGATCTGATACCAGATTGACGCGAACATTGACTGGCATTTCAACCGGGGTATGGCATGGCACTTCGATTTAGGATGGCGCATTCCGCCGTGACGATCCGGCGTTGGAGGCATCCTGTCATAATAACGTTCGCGGCCATTGCCGCGCTGACGGCGCTGCCCGCCGGCGCCGAAGCGAGACAGGCGCGCCCTGCGCCCCCAACGGAGGCGGCGGCGCCGCGCCATGCAGGCGAGCCGATCATGGCAATCGTGTCGATCAAGGCCCAGCAAGTCACCTTCTATGACGCGGACGGATGGATCCTGCGGGCGCCTGTGTCGACCGGAACCAAGGGACGCGAGACGCCAGCGGGCGTCTTTGCCCTCCTGGAGAAGGACATCGACCACCATTCCAGCCTCTATGACGATGCCAGCATGCCGCACATGCAACGCATCACGTGGAACGGCATCGCGCTGCACGGTGGCCCGCTGCCCGGGTATGCGGCCTCCCACGGCTGCGTGCGGATGCCCTACGACTTTGCGGAGAGGCTGTTCGACAAGACGCGGATCGGGATGCGGGTGATCATCTCGCCGGACGACGCAGCCCCGGCCGAGTTTTCTCACCCGGCGCTGTTCATGCCGAACACAGAGGCGGTTGCCGCTGCGCCGGCGCGTGCCGAGAAGCTCGTCCGCGAGGCCGAGGAGGCCGCCATGACGGCTGATGAGACGAAGAGAGCCGCCGCGAAATCGGCGCGCGAGACGGCGTCGCTCAAGGCGTCGCTGCGCAAGCTGGAAACGCTCAAGAGCCGTGCCGACGCCGAACTTGCCTACGCCGAAAAGGCGCTTGCCGCCGCAAGGACGGACAAGGCTAAGGCGCGTGCCGAGGACCTAAGGATCAAGGCGGCTGCCAGGGCTGCGGAAGCGGGGACCCGGTTCGACACCGCAAGAGCCGATGCGAAATCGAAGATCGACCCCGATGCCGGCGCGCAGGACGCCGCCAAGGGGGCCGCGAAGAGGATGGCTGACGCGGCAAAGGCGGCGGGCGACGCGAAGCTCGCGCTCGAGCCAGTCTCGGTCTACATCAGCCGCGCGACGCAGAAGCTCTATGTAAAGCGCAACACGCATAAGCCGTGGCCGGACGGGGGCGAGGTGTTCGATTCGACCATTGAGGTTCCGGTCACGATCCGCAATCCCGAAAGGCCGATCGGCACGCATGTGTTCACGGCGATGGCGAAGAGCGACGCGGGCTTGCGATGGACCCTGGTGACGATCGACAATGGGGACGACGCCAAGAGCGCGCTCGACCGCATCACCATCCCGCAGGATGTGCTCGATCGCATCGCGCCGACTGCTTTGCCGCGATCCTCGATCATCGTCTCGGACGAGCCGCTGAGCCGCGAGACCAACTTTCGCACCGAGTTCGTCGCAGTGCTGAACAACCAGCCCCAGGGCGGCTTCGTGACGCGCCGGCCGACGCCCTCAGTTCCGAGAGGCGGCAACTGGTGGGGCGAAAGCGGCTTCGGCGGCTTCGACTTTTTTGGGAGCAATGAAACTAGGCCGCAACGCGGCGGCCGGTACTATCGTCAGGCGCCACAGGGCTGGTTTTGGTAGGACGCTGCGCGAGGACGCATGGTCGCTTAGGGTCAGGGGCGGAATTGTGTTGGCCTTCTCGGGAAGAACAGCCGCTTCAGGATCTGGAAGCCGCCTTGCGGAGGATGGGATCGCGGGCAAAGAGGCACAGCCGCTTGCGCCCCCTTGAGAGAAGTAGATACTTTTTTATCTTTCATAAACAAAGCAAAAACCGACGCGACAGGCCGACAGCGGAACAGGTGGCCTTCTGATCGCTTTGCGGACTACCACGGATTGAGCGCCAATTTCGGCTGCAGACGAAACGGGAGGTGAGGTCGCTCTTTTTATGCTCCTAAGGATGTTATTCAACCCCAGGTTTGAATGGCGCGAATATCGATCGCTTCTTAATGAACCCGGACCTTCGTCTGTGTCCCTAATACAGAAAATACAATCCGACTTACAATGAGCACATTCCGGCTATTTATCGCCACAAAATCTAGGTTGATTCTAACCTCTGCCTCCTAGACCACGCCCCCGGCAAAAATTCACCTTAAAAAAACTACCCCCTTGATAGCGACGCTTTGCAAGAGAAAATCACGTTTGGTGTTGCCAGACGCCGTGCGGTGGCCGCTATTGCCGCTGGCTTCGCTTGGTCCCGCCGACGCTCGCCTCAAAGCATCTTCCAACATTCAAAGCATACGGCGATGTCCTACGAATTCTTGAAATTCATTCATATTACCGGCGTCGTTCTCCTCGTCGGCAATGTTACGATCACGGCGTTTTGGAAGGTCTTTGCGGATCGCACCGGCGACTTACAAATCGTCGCTTACGCGCAGCGTCTCGTCAGCCTCTGCGACTGGATCTTTACGCTCAGCGGCATCGTCATGATTGTGATCGGAGGCTATGGCATGGCCTTTGTGAGAGGCTTTAATATTTTTGAGGACGCATGGCTCATTTTAGGCCAGCTTTTCTTTCTCGTTTCGGGTTTGATCTGGGTGTTTGTGTTGCTTCCCCTTCAAATCAGGCTGGCAAAACAGGCTCGTGTCTCAAGCCTAAGCGGATCGGTTCCGGCCGCATATTGGCGGGATGGGCGGCTTTGGTTGATCTGGGGCATCATCGCGACAATCCCGCTTGTGGGCGCTATATATATTATGATCGCGAAGCCGTGAACATTATCGGCCATTCGCTCGATGGAATATTCACAGTTGGAACAGGGGCGCGAAAGATTGTTAGCTATTCGGCGAACGCGAGCGTCTTGGTGAGTTTTCTGCTCGGAAATATCGAAGGGCGAAAATTAACCCGGCACGGCCTATTGGAGGCTGACGAGTTCTCTTTCGGCGCCCGGCTGTCATTCTCGGGAGGGGCCGCATTTTCGAGACGGCACTGGGATCCATCAGCCGACGTGGCACGCACGAGATCGCGAAGAAACCCGCTCTTCCGGAATCGACCTATACCGCCATGCTCGCCGCCAGCGTGCGCACAATAAAGAGACACCCAACACAGCACTTCGCCGCCAAATGCTGAGGCATTTGACCAAACGAGTTTCGCCAAAGCGGCAGGGTCAGCCATTTTTCGCCGGATGCAAGGCCGTCAAAATCAAAGCCGGCGCCTCTCTCAGCCGTGGCACAACCACCATCCGTTTGATCTGCCCTTTCTTGAAGGCGGCGAGGAACCGGCCGTAGTCCTTGAACACGACGCATCCGTTCGAGTCGCCCGGTCTTCGGAGCATATAGGTGTGCGCCAGGAAACCGTCCCGCCCAAAGACGGCGGCGTCGCCTCCGACGGGCGTCAGACGTATCGCCTGCACACCGAGGAAGGGCCTCTCTCTGAGCGTCAGATCATAGATATGAGGCGGCGTCGGCCCCCTGTTGCGCCGACCCACGAAAGCGGGGTTGTCTCGCATCGGCCCAATTCCGGAATGGGCTTCGAGCGTCTCGCCGTTCGGCAAGTAAACCCTGCCCCTTTCAATATCGTAGATCGCAACACCATCCCCTCGTTCCAAAGCCGCAACGGACGGCGACGCTCTCCCGGCTTCATCGTCCGCTTTCGCTAAGTGAGGCGCGACGGCAAGCTCTTGCGGCTGGACGTCGTCCGCAACCGCTGCGCTCACGAGCTGCGTCTGCACAGCGCCGCCTGCCTTTAATCTTACAGTGCGCGGCTGAACGGTAACGTTGCGTTCGGCCGGTGCCGCTTCGGGCGAGACTGCATCGAAGGGCACGACGTCGGCCACGCGCGCGGTCTTGTAATGAATGGACACGTTCTGGACTTGCCCAGGCCGAGTTTTGGCGAACGAGGTCTCGTTTCCTGCGATCTCACCCGCATAGATCCCGAGCGACAGCGTTAACACGCACGCCAGGAAAGCTCGTGGTCTCGATTGAACTCTCGGAGCCGAGCCCTGCTCCCACATTGGTACTGACATCAACTCTTCCAAACTCTACGCCGCGTGGAGACACAAAAACTTTTTGTCGCGAACATGGCAGGCGAACGCTTGCCGTCTCCTCCGTACTGCTACTCAAGGTTGTCAGGGCGGCGCCGTACCTTGGCGTGCCTTAACAAAGTCTTGCCATCCGCGGCCGTCGAGAAACGACCGTCCGCTACTTATGAATAAAGATGCTTTACACTTTCTAAAGCGTGGGCGGGGCGGAGCGCGTTCTTACCTCAATGCCGTCGAGGTTCTTCGCCAAGCCGCTTGAACCGGAGTCGATCCACACCTTCGTTTAGATACCCAAACTGCGTCACGCGGGGGAGTGGTTGGCCCTTTTTCGAGAAGACGGCACCGGGATCGGTTAGCCGACGTGGCACGCACGAGATCGCAAAGAAACCTTCTCTTCCGCTCCCGGCCCGCTGCAGAATACCCTCAAGCGTTAGCAAATCCGCTCGCCGCTCGCTGTGCCCATCGTTTAGGGCAGGAGGCGCCAGCCACCATGGTAAAGGGCTTGTTGCCGCGCCGGCCATGCGTTTACGCTTGATGGTTAACTGCGGCGCGAAACGGCCCGGAATCGCGCCCCAAAAATACCAGAAAATCAGAACAGCCCGCCTTCGCGGGACACGAAAGCCATGCAACCCATTGCTAAAAAAAGCTTTTCGGCTCAGCCGGCAGGGTTAATGGATTGTATTTTTGGACGCAAGTGGGCGCGCAAAAGCCTGTTAAATATAGTGTGTTAACGAGCCTGGCCCCTTCCACAGCCGCGGCGGCGCAAGCCCGTCTATGATTTTACCTGTGAAATCAATAACTTGTTGCCATTAACCTCACTGCAAGGCGCTTTTTCCTAAGTTTTTCACCGACCTGCGGGCGACCCCCATGACTGAAAATGCGTCGCGCCCTGTGTCATGCTTTATATTGGGCTGGCCGCTGGTACAGAGGTCGTTTCATCTATGGTGCGCGCGAGCCCGTTCCTAAGTTGGACCGGGGGCGCCTCGATAACCCCCAATGGAGCCAAGGAGCAGCAATGCTCTGGGAGCACGTTTCTTAGAGTTCTTTTTCATGAGGTCCCCACGCTGGCGGCAGTCGAGGGAGAGCGTAATGGAAGTCATGCATGAGCGTGTCGCCGGGCTTGATGTTCACAAGGAGACGGTCGTTTGCTGTGTGCGCATCGTTGCCGGCGGGAAGGTCTCGCGGGAATGCCGGACCTTTGAGACAACCACAGCCGGCTTGGAGACCTTGCTGGCCTGGCTGGCGCAGAGCGGTTGCACCCATGTGGCGATGGAAGCTACGGGCGTTTATTGGAAGCCTGTATGGAACATCTTAAGCGACGGCAAGTTCGAGCTGATTTTGGCCAATGCGGCCCATATCAAGAACGTGCCGGGCCGCAAGACTGATGTGAACGACGCGACCTGGATCGCCGATCTGGCGGCCTTTGGCCTGATCAAGGCGAGCTTTGTCCCGGAAGAAGCGATCCAGGAGCTGCGTTCGCTGATGCGCGCGCGCAAGCAGCTGGTCCGCGAGCAGACGAGACAGGCGCAGCGGATCCAGAAGACGCTCGAAGAAGCCAAACATCAAGCTCGATTCGGTGATCAGCGACATCATGGGCGTTTCCGGGCGGCGGATGATCGAGGCGATGATCGAAGGCGTGCGCAATCCCCAAAAGCTGGCCAAATTGGCGGACCGGGGGATCAAGGCCTCGCCCAAAGCGCTCTACGACGCGCTGCACGGCCGGCTGACCGATCATCACCGCTTCATGCTGAAGCTGCACCTTGGTCAATACGACGCTTTGAGCTTGTCCATCGCGCAGATCGACGCCCACGCGGCTGCAGCCATCGCCAGGATCGACAAGGAGGCGGCCGCGGGCCGCAGCTCCTTTCGCGACATGATCGCGCTTTTGGACGCCATCCCTGGCATAGCGAGCTTGGCGGCGATCTCCATCCTTGCCGAAATTGGCTGCGACATGAGCCGCTTTCCAACGGCTGGGCATCTCGTCTCCTGGGCGGGCCTGTCCCCGGGCCAGAACGAAAGCGCCGGCAAACGCAAATCCACGCGGCTGCGCAAGGGCGCCCCCTGGCTCAAGACGCTGCTCGTCCAATGCGCCTGGGCGGCCGTCAGGAAGAAGGACAGCTATTACAAAGCGCAGTTCAATCGCCTCAAAGCCAGGCGCGGCCCGAAGAAAGCGATCTGCGCGGTGGCCGCCTCCATGCTTACGGCGATCTATCACATTCTGAAAAATGGCGCCGAACATCAGGATCTTGGGGGCGGCTATTTTGATCGCCGTCCAGTCGAACAAAAAGCCAACCGCTTGGTCGCCCAGCTGGCCAAGCTCGGATTCAAGGCCGAACTTCAACCACTAGCGAAGGCTGCTTGATGGCCTTAAAAGCCACGGCCGCGTTGCGGCAGCTGCCCGACCGCGTTGCGGCAGGGTGAGTTTCTTCTTAGATCCGCGCCCAGGCAGTGCAGGCAACGCAAATTGGTCCAAGGTTCGAGCGAGATGCCGCCTTTCGCAACAAGCACACAAAAAACCCTCCGCGCGCGATCCGTTGGCGCGCTCGGAAATCTGCGCAGGACGCGGGAGCCCGGCTTACTGGAGGGCTGTCGCGGTCTCAGCGCCCGACACGGCGAGCGCGTGGCTCTTGATACGGGCCACCATCGAGGCGAGGCCGTTCGAGCGCTGCGGCGTGAGATGGTCGTTCAAGCCCAGCTTCACAAAGGCGGCCTTCTCGTCGGTCGTGAGAATATCGCGCGCACTTTTGCCGGAGTAGAGGGCGAAAAGAACGGCAATGAGGCCCCGCACGATATGCGCATCGCTATCGCCACGGAAGTCGAGGACCGCATCCGGCCCCTGCCCCTTCGCGTGCGAGACGAGCCAAACCTGACTTGCGCAGCCTCGCACTTTCGTCGCCGGGTTGCGTTCGGAGTCATCCAAGGGGGCAAGTCCGCGGCCGAGCTCGATCAGATAGCGATACCGGTCTTCCCAGTCGTCGAGGAAACTGAAATTGTCGATGAGTTCCTCAATTTCCATGCCGCTCCCCTTAACCTTTCCGTTTCGTCCATGCTTTACTGCAAATATCGAGCCAGCGAAGGAGCAGCGCAAGGCTGCCCGGCTAATAGGGCTTTACGAGGCGTTCGAGGTAATCGAGCTCGATAGGCGGCCGGGAGGGCTGGCCAAGCCTCTTGCGGAGTTCCTCCAGGATCGCGCGCGCCCGCTGGACGGTAATTTCGTCCGGGACTTTGACGCTGTCGCCGTCGTCGAGCCGGTCGCCCTGCTTGCGCCCCATCGGATCGCGGTTCGCCTGGCTGCCACCGCGCTTGCCGCCCGAGCGCATCATCTGCTCGGCCATGCTGCGCGCGCCCTGCCGCAGATTGTCGACTGCGCGGCCTTCCTGGTCGCCCGCTTCGCCGAGATCGTTCTGCTTCAGCGCCTCGCCGGCGTCGCCCATCGCGCCCTCGGCCTCCTGCAGTTTCTTCATGACGGGATCGTTGTCCTTCGCGCCCATGCCAGAAAGCAGTCCCTGGAGCTGGCGCTGGAGGTCATCCTGCCGCTTTGCTAGGCCCGATTGATTTTTGCCCCGGCCCTGCTGCCCACGCTCGCCCTGACCGCGTTGCCCGCGCTGTCCCTGTCCCTGCTGATCCTTGTCGCTTTGTTCGCCTTCGTTGCCCTGCTGCGCGCGGAAGGTCTCATCCAGAAGCTGCTGCTGCTGGCGGAGGATGTCGGTCATGCGGTCGAGGCGCTGCATGCTTTCCTTGTCTTCTTCTTCCGAGCCCCCTTGCGCGTTTTGGACGGACTCCAGGATGTCGCGAAGCTCATTCAGCATTTGAGCGGCGGCATCGGCCGAACCCGCCTTTGCAAGCCGCTCGATCTTATCGAGAAGCTGCTGCAAATCCTGCGGGGAAATCGTCTTGGAATTCGGCGGCATCGCCGCATTGTTGCTCTTGCCCTGCTGCTGCCTGAGCGCTTGCAAGTAATTGTTCAGCGCCTGGCGAAGCTCGGACATCAGCTTCTGGATCTCCTCCTGAGACGCCCCTCGCTCGATTGCATCTTTCAAGCGCTCCTGAGCGGCCCGCAACTCCCGCTCGGCGCTTGACAGGTTTCCATCCTCGATGCGAACGGCGACGTCCCAAAGCTGATCGACGACGCTTTCCACGTCGTCAAGCGTTGGCGAGTGTCTCAGACGCCAGTAGGAGGAACGCAGGCCGAGATAAATCGCCGGAGCGGTCCCGTCATCCTCTGCGCTGACGCCGAGCGCATTGAGATTGCTTGCAACGCGCGTGGTATCGACCGGATTTTCGACGAGAGAGCGCCGTTGATCGATGACGGCTTTCGCGAGCGGCTTCGTGAACTTACGCTCCGGCAGGATGATCCCTCTGGGCGCGCTGTATCCAACATGTCCAGCTTCATCCTTGGCGGCGAGCGTTATTACGACGGGAAGGCCAGCCCAGGGATGAGCGGTCAGATCCTTATAGGTCTTGCCCTCGGCGGTCTTGACTGGCGCGCGCGGCAGCGAAAGCGGAAATACGGGCGGCTTGCCGACCTGAAGGGCGGGTTCGGAAGCGCGGCCCTCGGGGGCCTCAAGAACGCGGTCGATGCGCGCCTCGGCGCTCGAAACGCCGTAGTCGTCATCCACCTTGTATTTGAAAAGCATGACCGCGCGGTGAGACACCTCGATCGGCCCTGTGAATGCGATCGCGGGAGGGCGATCCGGCGCCACCGTCAGCGGCCACGATTTCACAGATTCCAGAAGGCTGCCGATGGCAAGGGTGGCGCTTTCGTGGAGCGTCTGGGTGTATTCCGCATAGGTGTCGCCCGTCTGGGTCACCGGTTCCAGAGTTTGAGAATGCGCAGGCGCGTTCAGTGAAACCCTGTAGTCCTTCGCGCCCGGGCCGTTGATCTTGACCGTCAGCAGCGAGCCTTCCGGAACGGAAATGGGCTCGTTTCCGCTCGATGCCAGGACGAAAGGCTCTTTCCTTGTGTAGGGCGGCGGCGAGATCCAGGCGTCGATGCGGAAATCAGGGCCGCCGAGCGGGATGTCCGGCGCCTTGAATGCGGCTTTCACCCGGCCCGGCAAATCCGTCGAGGCCCACGCCGCGACCGCCACGAGCATAAGGATGAGAAGCGCACGCAGGGCGAAAGGGTCGTGACGGTCGATGCGAGGGCGCGCCGGACCTGCCTTCAGTTTGTCGAGCGACTTGGCGGCGCTGGCGCGATGCGCTTCCCAAAGGGCTGCGGTCTCCGGCGAAACGGCGTCGTGCGAGAGCGTGTCGTGGTAAGCCGTGAGCGGGCGGTGTTCGAGGGCCGAGGCTTGCTCGATGCGGGCGATGGATTTTTCGCGGGTCGGCCTTGTCCACAAGGCAAGCGGCACGAAAGAGAGCGCAAGAGCAATGCCGAATGCCCATAGCAGGCCAAGATGCACACGCGGCGGCAAGAACTGCCACACCTCGAAAGCCGAGAGCAGAACGAAGACGCCGCAGACCGCTACCGGCAGCCACAAGCGGGGCCACAGGGTCTCGAAAAGCATGGCCAGCTTGGCGGCGCGCACCTTGCTCTCGATCAGACGTTCTTCGCGGGAGGGGGACTTTTCCGTCACGGCGTTCCCGGAACTACCTTTTTTCGCCATCATGGAAGGACGATACCATACAAAATGCGGCTCTCCAGGGGTTGTTTCGCCGGGCGCGCTTACACCGGCTGCCGAAGCTTGATCGCTGCCGCGAGCGTGCCTTCGTCGAGATAGTCGAGCTCGCCGCCGATGGGCACGCCGCGCGCGAGCTTTGTGATCTTGACCGGCAAGCCTTCAAGCTCCGCCGCGATATAGTGCGCCGTCGATTGCCCTTCCACCGTCGCGTTGAGCGCGAGGATGATCTCGGAAACACCCGGCGCGTGGGCGCGCTCGATCAGCTTCGCGATGGTGAGATCGTCGGGCCCTCGCCCGTCGAGCGGCGAGAGCGTGCCGCCCAGCACGTGATAGCGCGAGCGCACGATGCGCGCCCGCTCCAGGGCCCACAGGTCGCCCACCTCCTCCACCACGCAAATCAGCGAAGCGTCGCGCGTTGCGTCCGAGCAGATCGCGCAAGGCTGCCGCGTGTCGATGTTGCCGCATTCGGTGCAGATCGCGATCTTGCCGGCGGCTTCGCTCAGCGCGCGGGCGAGCGGCAGGAGAAGCTGCTCGCGCTTCTTGATGAGATGCAGCGCAGCGCGGCGCGCCGACCGCGGCCCAAGCCCCGGCAGCTTCGCGAGCAGCGCGATCAGTTCTTCGATTTCGGCGCCGGATGTTTTCTTTTGCGGAGCGTGCATGCCGCCTTAGGTAACGAATGAGTTTACGATCCGCAACCGTCCGATGTGCTGGCCTTTCTGCAAATCCTCGCTGTAGAGCAGAGCGCACCCTGCTTCGATGGCCGCTGCGATGATGAGCGAATTGTGAAAAGGTGGCGCGCGCCTAGCGGACGCAAGAGATAGCTGCGCCAAAATTGGTAGATCAAGAACGATACTTATGTGGACAAAAGAAAACCCTCTAGCGAAGACGAAGGGGTGCCAGCTAGAGGGTTCTCTGCGCCGCTTAACCTGGGAGTTTTGCCCTCAAGGTTTAACATCTATTCCATATTTTATAAGATTCGTCAAGCTTCGTGCAAGGTTGAGCAAGCCCAACCGGTCGAAGCGCTGAGATCCGCGCTCGTGAAGCTGAGGAAAACGGTTTTGCGCATAAGGCCGCCGCATCGATGAAGCGACGGCCGAGCGGGTGCGGTAGCGCCGCTATCATTTGTAGAGTATCAGGCTATCGTGGCGTCGATCCGCAGCACGGCCAGCTTTGCGCGCGCCGTTTCGCTGCTGCCGCTCCGGGGGAACGAACGCCACGCGCTCGGCAGGAAGCCGGACATGCACCGTCGTTCCCTCGCCGGGTGTGCTTTCGATCGAGAGGCTGCCGCCATGAAGCTCGGCGAACTGGCGCGCTAGCGGCAAGCCGAGCCCCGTCCCCTCGAACCGCTTCGTAAAGCTGTTGTCGATCTGGCGGAAACGTTCGAGCGCGCACTCGATTTCGTCCTGTGACATGCCGATGCCTGTATCGGCGATCGTGATGCACACACCAGCCTTTTTATTCAACTCGGCTTCGATTGCGATGTGGCCGTGCTCGGAGGTGAACTTCACCGCGTTCGAGAGAAGGTTAACGGCGATTTGCGTGAGCCTTGCTTCATCTCCGACGATGGATACGGCGCGCGGAGGAAGGCAAACGGACAGCTCGATCTGCTTGGCCTCGGCCTGAGCCTTGACGGAGCGGACAGCCTTCTCGACGATGGCGGCAAGGCTCTGCTGCGTCTCCGACAATTGCAGCTTCCCGGCCTGAATTCTCGCCGTATCGAGGATCTGATCGATGATGCCGAGAAGATGGTGTCCCGACTTGTGGATGTCGTTGGCATAGTCCGCGTATTGGTCGGACAGCTCGCCGAAATATCGTCCGCACATCACTTCCGCGAAGCCGATGATGGCGTTGAGCGGCGTGCGCAACTCGTGACTTATATTGGCGAGGAACGCGGATTTCGCCTTGCTTGCCGTTTCAGCGCGCTGCCGGGCCACGGAAAGCTCGGCATTCGTTTTTTGCAGATTGATCCGCTCTTCTGCGAGCTGCGCGCTTTTCGCAAGAAGCGCCTCGTGCTGTTCCGTGAGGCTGACATTTGCCGCTCTCAATTTCTCACTCTTGCGGTAAAGGGCGACTTCGTGCGCGGCCCTCTTAGAAATCTCGCCCGCGAGTTTCAAGGCCATGATGAGGACGATAAGGATACCGGACCCCGCGATGCCGACAATGAGCTGCGCGTGGCGGATGGCGGCGCTCAGCGCTTCCGCCTTCCCGAGGCCCACGACCACGATCAGCGGATAGCCCGCAACCCTTCGCCAGCTGAACAGCCGGACCACCCCGTCGATGACGCTGGCGCTAGTATGGAATCCCGAGTTGGCGTGAGCCGCATCCTTGAAGGACCGGCCGGCGGCCAGGGAAGAACCGACGCCCACGGCTTCGGCACGATCTCTGGATGTGAAACGCGCGCGAATTACGGAATCAAGGCCAACGACGGTGACGTTTCCGGTTTCGCCAAGGTCGATCTGCCGGTGAAGGGAGGTCAGGTCATCCGGGTTCAGCGAAAAAACGAGGACTCCCCCGAACGAGCCGTCTGCGGCTTGCAGCCGTCTCGTAACCTGGATGGTCATCTGTTTGGAAACTCGCCCCAACACGGGTTTCCCGACGAAAAGACCGAGATTGGAATTGTCGCGATGAACACGAAAATGTTCGCGGTCGGAAAGGTCGACCGGCGCCGGATTTTTCGAGAGCGAGCTCGCACGGAGCCGCCCATCCGCCCCGATGATCGAAACCTGAGTCGTCGCAACGCCGGGCAGCAGCGGCGCCCATTGCGCGAGATCGAAATCTGCGCCCTCCTTTTCGATGCGCCGCACGATCAGCTCCATCGCCCCAGAGACGCTGTCCATGACGCGCCGAACCTGCTCCTCAAAAGAGGCGGACAAGTTCGTGGAATGCATCGCGGCGCGGTCGAGAGCCGCTTGCCGCTGGTCGGCAACAAGAACGACGGCAACAACAAAAATAAAAGCGACAATCAATGCGCTAAAGAGAAAAATTCGTCTCTTCAGAGTTTGACCAGCTGCCAGTATCCGTTCACAACTGGGATCGTCATGCCTGTGTTTGGCTTCTTCGTGCATGCGGCGATCCAACTAATGAAAATGTTAATCCAGGCAGTGAGCCGCAACTTCGGTCACAGCTGAAAGAACCGTCTTTCTTCAGGTTTCCGATGAATTATCTATTTCGTATTTCTCCTTGCACCCAACACATATAAGGACGCTATTTGGAATCATCGAAGTCAACGCGTCTCTCTATAGTGTGCAGGAAGCCGCTGGTACGATTGATCGATTGTCATTTTCACGTGATGTTATCTACCATGAAGCTGAGTTCTTGACCTACTTATGATCAGCTTCAAACTTAATATGTAAAAATCAATCTTTATTTTTTGAGTAGTTTCTCTGAGCGCGGGCCCGTGACGGATCAAAAGAATGAATTATAAAGACTGCATCTGGATCCCGGCAAAAATTCTCGCACAAGCGCCGGATCGATTTGTCCGGGAGCTGCGACGAAAACGCGGGCTCGCAGAACCCTCGGCGAATAGCCTTCGCTTACAGCTTCATCCACGCACGGAGCCTGCGAGCCGCCTCCCGCATGCCATCGAACGGGCCGGCATAGCTGAACCGGACGAAGTGGAGGCCCTCCTCATGGTCGAAGTCCACCCCGGGCGTTATGGCGACGCCGGTCTCTTCCAGGATGCGCTGCGCGAAGCTTTCGCTGTCGTCCGTCAGGTTTCTGACATCGGCGTAGAGATAGAAGGCGCCATCGGCGGGCGCGAGCTTATCGAAGCCGGCGAGCGGCAGTTCTTGCAGGAGCATGGCGCGGTTTTGCGCATAAACGGCCTTGTAGGCTTCGAGTTCCTCGACCGCATCGAAAGCGGCCAGCGCCCCGACTTGCGAGATGGTGGGCGGCGCTATGTAGAGGTTCTGGGCGAGGCGCTCGAAGATGCGGGCCAGGTTCTCGGGCGCCACCATCCAGCCGATGCGCCATCCCGTCATGGAGTAGTATTTCGAGAAGCTGTTGATGACGATGGCATCCTGCGAGAAGGACAGCGCCGTCGCCGCGGGGCGCGAATAGGTGAGGCCGTGGTAGATTTCGTCGGAGATGAACCAGCCGGGCGTCGCCGCCACCAGGCGGGCGAAATCGATGGGCGGCAGCATCGCCCCCGTCGGATTGGCCGGGCTCGCCAGCAGCACGGCGCGCGCGCCGTGTTCGCCGAACGCGCGCGATACATCTTCCGGTGCAGGCATGAACCGGCTCTCAGCCCGCGCCCGCAGGTAGATGGGCTTCAGCCCCAGGACGCGCGCGATCTGGCGGTAACAGGGATAGCCGGGTTGGGGCAGGGCAAGCCCGTCGCCAGCATCGAGAAGAGCCAGGAACGCGAGCACGAACCCCGCCGAGGAGCCCGTCGTGACGACGATCCGGCCTGGGGAAACGTCGAGATTGTACGCCTCGCGGTAATGCCGCGCGATGCGCTCGCGAAGCTGGGGCAGGCCAAGCGCGTCGGTATAGCCAAGCGTATCCCGGCCCGTTGCGTGCGCGACCGCCTCACGCACGAGACGCGGCGCGGGCGTCCCCGGCTGACCGACCTCCATATGGACGATGTCGCCGCCAGCCGCCTGGCGTGCGTTCGCCTCCCTCATGACATCCATCACCACAAAAGGGTCGATCGCGCTTCGAGACGATGGCGCAAGTGCTCTTGCGGATATTTCTAGCGCGCGCTTGGTCATGAAGTCTCCTCAGCGGGCCGCTACGATGCCCTTAGATTGGGGATTTGCGCCATTCTTTGGAACCGGCTGTCGTGTAATCGTCATCCTTACGCCCGAATTACAAAGCCTTGCTTTCGGGAAAGACACGGCTTGCAAGCGGTTTCAGGCGGCGTCAGCCGGTTGGATAAATCAATGACTGTACCATACACAAAAGCGCGCTTCAGAGGCGCGCCAGAAACGAAGTTTCGAGTTGTCCCCCGCGAAATCATATCAAGGCTGACGGTTGCCTTGGCCGCGCTCATCTCGATAACAGTGCCTGTCATGCAAGCGCGGGCTCAGGAGTTGAGCCTGATTCGCGACGCCGAGACTGAAGCGCTGATCGCGGATTACACGATGCCGATTTTCCGCGCCGCGGGCGTCGCGAGCAACAACATCAAGGTGCATCTGGTCAACGACACGAGCTTCAACGCCTTCGTGATCGATGGCCGCAACATGTTCATAAACACGGGTTCGATCCTCCTGTCTGAGACGCCCAACCAAGTGATCGGCGTGATCGCGCACGAGACCGGTCACATCACTGGCGGCCATATCACAAGCCTCCGGCAACAGATCGCTAAGATGCAAACGGCCGCGCTCATGCTCCAGGTTCTGAGCCTTGGCGCGGTCATCGGCGGCGCGGCGACAGGGAACGCCGATACGGCGCAGGCGGGAGGCGCGATGATGTTTGGCGGCCAGCAGGTCATCATGCGGTCCATACTTTCCTATCGCCGCGCGCAGGAGTCGACAGCCGACCGGGCGGGTGTGGAGTTTCTGACGAAGTCTCATCAATCGCCTGCCGGCATGCTGAAGACGTTCCGCTATTTCGCAGAGCAGTCGGTCGGTACGCTTAAAGTGGATCCTTACATTCAATCGCACCCCGTTCCGATGGAGCGCATTGCGCAGCTGCAAGAGATCGCGGAGCGCAGCCCCTACTTCAATGAAAAGGATCCGCCACAGCTGCAGCTTCGGCACGATCTCGTCAAGGCGAAGATTTTCGCTTATACCTACAAAAACAATCCGCAGCGCATCCTGCGGCAATACTCCGATAATAGTCTGCCCGCACGCTATGCGCGGGCCATTGTGAAATTCCATGGCGGCGGCTACCAGGCCGCAGCCCCGGCTTTGGACGAACTCATCGCCGCGATGCCCCAAAACCCTTGGTTTTATGAGCTGAAGGGGACATTTCTTATGGAAAGCGGAGATGCGAAGAATGCCGTCGCCCCGTTTCGCAAGGCTGTCTCTATGGTGCCGAAGTCGGGTTTCATGCGTATCGAACTCGCCCAGGCGATGCTGGAAAACGGCAGCGGCACTGCGGACGAAGCACTCAAACTGCTTCATGTTGCCCTTATCGACGAGGATCAATCTTATCTCGGCTATCGCCTCCAATCACAAGCTTACGGAAAACTGAAGCGTTATCCGGAAGCCGATCTTTCGGCGGCGTTGGCGAGCTTTCACCAAGGCGACGTCAAGAATGCGAAAATGTTGGCGGAGCGTGCTAAGAATGGCCTGCCGCAGGGGACTCCCGGATGGGTCAGGGCTGATGATATTGTGAACTTCAAAATAGAAAAAGTGCGTGGTTAGACGCTATAGAAACAGCTAACCCCTAGCGATCGGAACTCCGGAGGAACGATGAAAAGATCAACCAAAGTGGCGGCCGCTATTTTTATGGCCGCGGGCCTGACCTTCGCCCTTAATGGCGGCGGAGTTCCCGCAATGGCGCAAACGGATAGCTTCAGCGAAGGGCAGGTGAAGTCGGTCGAAAAGATCGTCAAGGATTACCTGCTCAGCCATCCTGAGATCATGCTCGAAGTGCAGGAGGCATACGAGAAAAAGGTCGAGGCCAAGCGCGGGGAAGCCACTCGCTCTCGCATGCCGGAATTTTACAGCACCCTTTCCAGCATGAACAATGAACTGAAGCCCCTTAGCGTGGGCAATGGAGATGTCACCGTCGTCGAGTTCTTCGACTATAATTGCGGCTATTGCCGGCAGACCCTTCCCGAACTTATGAAGCTGATCGACAGCGACAAGAAGATAAAAGTTCAATTCATGGAATTCCCGATCCTTGCTCCCGGTTCTACGGAAGCTTCGAAGATTGCCATCGCGGCCGCCAAGCAAGGCAAATATCTGGAATTCCACAAGGCGATGTTTGCCGCCGGCCGTGCGAATAAAGAGAGCGCGCTTAAGGTTGCCGAGCAAATCGGTCTCGACATGGAGAAGGTGAAGACCGATAGCGCCGCCCCCGAAACCGAGGCTCTGATTACGAAGATCGCAGAAATTGGCAAGCGCATTTTCATCGATGGAACGCCGACATTCATCATCGGCGACAAAACAAATCCAGGCGCTGCCGACTACGACCAACTTAAGCAATTTGTGGAGGAGACGCGCAAGGACGGCTGCAAAGCTTGCGCGGAAGCCACCGCGCCGGCCGGCGCAAAAGACGAGAAAAAATCCTGACGCTTTTTGCGCCGCGTCATAAAAACTGGTAACAGAGAGCCACAGCCGGTTCGTTGTGGCTTTCCGTTTTCGCGGTAAGCTGAATAGTGCTCATTTCCAGAAGAATCACACCCGGCTGCGGGGTGTCTCTATTTTCTAGCGAAAGAACGTCGCGTTAGTGTCAATGAAGCCGATATATATTCTCAATGGCCCTAACCTGAATCTCATTGGCGAGCGCGAGCCTGAGATTTATGGCGCCCACACGCTTGCGGACATCGAAGAGGGACTTCGGGAGCAGGCGGCCACGGCGGGGCTCGAAATCGTCTTCCGTCAGACGAATCATGAGGGTGTGCTTGTCGATTGGATACAGGAAGCGCGCCATGCGGCGTCGGGTCTTATCCTAAATGCCGGGGCCTATACCCATACCTCTGTTGCGGTCCTGGACGCATTGCGGGCTCTATCGCTCCCTATTGCAGAGGTCCACCTCAGCAACATCTTTAGGCGTGAAGCCTTCCGGCATCATTCCTATGTCTCACTTGCTGCGACGGGTGTGATTTGCGGATTTGGAGTTCAAAGCTACCGGCTGGCGCTCGCTGCCATGATCGAGATTGTACAGTCTTCTGCTGCTTCCACTCGGGGTCTTCATGCCTGAACTGGCCAAAAAATCAATGCCTGAACCGGCCCAAAAAAAATCGCCCAACGAGGATCTCATCCGAAGCCTCGCCGAATTGCTGAATGAGACTGGGCTTTCCGAGATCGAGATCGAGGAAAACAATTTGCGGGTGCGCGTGGCGCGTACGATGACGATGCCGACGCACTTAGTGCCATCCTCCTATGCAGCGCCTGCAACCGCAGGGGTGTCCTCCACGAACTCCACAGCAAACTTGGAGAACCATCCCGGCGTTGTCACCTCACCAATGGTTGGGACGGCATACCGTGCTCCCGAGCCGGGCGCTCCATTCTTCGTTGAAGTCGGTTCCGTGGTCCGCGAGGGCGATACGCTCTTGATCGTGGAGGCCATGAAGACCATGAACCAGATTGCTGCGCCGAGGGGCGGCACGGTCAAACGTGTCCTTGTTGAAAATGGTCAGCCTGTCGAGTACGGGGAACCGCTCATGATCATCGAATAGGCGCGGACCATGTTCGACAAAATTCTCATCGCCAATCGCGGGGAGATCGCTCTTCGGATTGAGCGCGCCTGTAAAGAGCTGGGCATCGCAACCGTTGCCGTTCATTCCACTGCGGATGCGGATGCCATGCATGTCCGGCTTGCGGACGAAAGTGTTTGCATCGGCCCGCCCGCGGCCAGCGAAAGCTATCTGAACATCCCCCGGCTTCTGGCAGCCTGCGAAATCACAGGCGCAGATGCACTGCATCCCGGCTACGGTTTCTTGGCCGAGAATGCCCGCTTTGCCGAAATCCTGGAAGAGCACGGCGTCACCTTCATCGGGCCGACTCCTGACCATATCAGGACCATGGGTGATAAGATACGCGCGAAGGAGACGGCAAAAAAGCTCGGCATTCCCATCGTCCCCGGCTCTGCCGGAGCGGTTTCCAGCGATGAAGAGGCCATCCGAATAGCGCGCGACATCGGCTTCCCGATCCTGGTCAAGGCTGCGGCAGGCGGCGGCGGACGCGGCATGAAGATCGCGCGAACGGAAGGGGATTTGTCGATGGCGCTCTCGACGGCGCGCGCCGAGTCTAGAGCGGCTTTCGGCGACGATGCGCTTTACCTCGAACGCTATCTCATGCGGCCCCGCCACATTGAGGTTCAGGTGATTGGAGACGGCCAAGGCAACGCCGTTCATCTCGGCGAACGCGATTGCTCCTTGCAACGCCGACACCAGAAGATCATGGAGGAAACGCCGTCTCCCGCGTTGAATGAGGCGCAGCGCCGCGAGATCGGGGCGACGGTCGCTAAGGCCATGCGCGATTTAAATTACCGAAACGCCGGCACCGTCGAATTTCTCTATGAGGATGGGGAATTCTTCTTCATAGAGATGAACACGAGGCTACAAGTTGAGCATCCGGTTACCGAGATGGTCACCGGCATCGATCTTGTGATCGAGCAAATTCAGATAGCGGCAGGCGCAGCCCTGAGTTTCAAGCAGGAAGACATCCGCTTCGAAGGACACTCCATCGAGTGCCGCATCAACGCGGAAAACCCGACAACCTTCCGTCCCTCGCCCGGAAAGATCTCCTATTTCCATCCGCCGGGCGGACTTGGCGTGCGCGTGGATTCCGGCGTCTACGCGGGCTACACGATCCCCGCTTATTACGACAGCCTGATCGGAAAGCTGATCGTACACGGCAAAAACCGCAATGAGTGCCTCATGCGGCTGCGGCGCGCGCTGGGCGAGTTTGTCATCGACGGGATCGAGACGACGATTCCGCTGTTCTCATCGTTGATTCAGCAGCCCGATATCGTGGATGGACTTTATGACATCCA
Organism: uncultured Alphaproteobacteria bacterium; assembly: GCA_963817495.1. GTDB lineage: Bacteria > Pseudomonadota > Alphaproteobacteria > Rhizobiales > Rhodomicrobiaceae > Rhodomicrobium. The sequence continues at coordinate 302,694 of CAWFOS010000008.1, forward strand.
CTGGCTCGAAAAATATCTCCAAAAGCATTAGATTATGGGTTAGTGATAACCACAAAAGGCTAGCCCTGAGAAGATGGGATCGCCATCCAGCCTCACAATTGAGATCACGCCTCAGGTGCTGCTTAAAGCCTACGCCTGCGGCATCTTCCCTATGGCCGAAAGCGCCGGCGATCCGACCCTTTACTGGATCGAGCCCGAGCGCCGGGGCATTTTATCACTCGATCACGTGCACGTTCCCAAGCGGCTTGCGCGGGTGATCAAGCAGGACAAGTTCGAGGTTCGCGTCGATAGCGACTATGAGGGCGTGATCGACGGTTGCGCATCCTCGCGCGCGGGCCGCCGCACGACCTGGATCAACAAGCGCATCCGCGAACTCTATGCCGAGCTCTTCGATATGGGGTTTTGCCACACCATAGAAAGCTGGCGGGACGGCAAGCTTGTGGGCGGTCTGTATGGGGTGGCTCTTGGACGAGCCTTCTTTGGCGAGAGTATGTTCTCTTATGAAACAGACGCCAGCAAGGTCGCGCTCATCTACCTCGTCGCGCGGCTCAGGTACGGCGGCTTTTGCCTGCTCGACACGCAATTCGTCACCGACCACTTGCGGCAGTTCGGCGCGCAGGAGATAAGCCGTGCGGCATTTCACCGCCGCCTTGAGCAGGCGCTTCAAGGCCTTGGCGAATTCGGGCGTCTTCCGGGCGATGAGTCGGCCTCTGGCATTTTGCAGCTTGTAAGCCAGACATCGAATGTTGGGTGCTCCACGGCGTGAAGGCCGGGGCTTTCGGCGAACGTCCAGCCCGTGAAAATGCGCCGGGACGAGCCGTCCAGTAGCATCTCGTCAACCTCCATAAAGGCGCTGGTCAGCGGCGTTTCTGCAGGCGGGCGCGTGTAGCAGGCCCTCGCCGTCACCTTGAGCGCACCGAAGGTTACGGTCTGGCCCATCTTGATTTCGAGCGGCGAAACGCGGCCCGTAACCTTGTCGAGGGCAGCGAGTACGGCGACCGCATTCGATATCTGTTCAGCGTGAGCGGCAATTGAGCCGCTGAGCAGCGCTGCGATGAACGCGATGAGAATCGAAAGTGCAAGCTTTCGCGCATTCATGGCGCATTCCGATAACATCGTTGAGTTGGAGGCACTGGCTGGACCCTAGCCGCCGAAAAGGAACGCCACAAGCTTTTTGACCAACTGTGACGAGACCTGCTGCGATATGGAGCGGTCTATGCGGCGAAAGTCTGGCGAAGCGGGGGCGAGCAGTCCGCGCCCGGAGGCCAAACAACGCGTCCAACAACACGCAAGAAACAGGCCCGCAACGCTCTGTTCATCGCATACCGGACCTTCCCTGTTGGGCCGCGAGGCTTGCCCGCATCTCCCCATTCTTCATCGTCCGGAACGTGATCGAGTAGCGCAGTTCCGCGACCGCGGGAATGCTGTGTTCCCAGTCATTACGGGCCGGTCCCCTGAGAACGTAGGCCGAGCGCGGGTCCAGAATGATCGAGGCGCGATCCCACTTTTGGCCGGTCTTCCGCCGAAACCTGAATGTGCATGGCGCGGCGAGCGAAACGCCGATGACCTCGCCGAAGAGCGAGCGGTCCCTGTGCCAGCCAATCGCGGCGCCGGGCGAGTACTCTGTGATCATGGCGTGCTCGATTTGCGCCGATGCTATTCCTGCCTCCTGCGCGGCGCGCTCGCGAACAGGAAGCAGGAAAGCTGGGATTTCGGCTGCGGGTTTGAGCCTGCTGTCATTGAAGTCGTATCGCCAGCCGAAGGAAACGACGCGGCGGTTTCCCAAATGCCCTCGAAATTCGAAGGGCTTGAACTCAAGCCCGGAGATGGCCTCCAAAAGCGCCGCCTCCTCCAGTTCCGATATGAAGTCCGGCCAGTGGTGAAAGCCTTCGGGCATCAACATGCCGGATCAACCGCGGGATGAGTTGGCTGTTCCCCTCTAGACCCAGTCGCGGCCTGTTTCCGCCACGCTCTCGCCAGCGCGGCCGTCTCCGGCCTTAGGCGCCGTCTCGCATCCCGCACCTTCGGAATGTTCGGGCTCAGAAGTTCCTTCATATCCGGTGATGAGCCGAGCCCCGCTTTGATACGTAGCCCAGTTCCAGAGCCAGCTGAACGCAACGGCAAAGCGGTTTCTCAAGCCGATCAGAAAATAGATATGCGCGACGCTCCAGAAAACCCAGCCAACAAAGCCTGTCAGCGTTATCGAACCCACCTTCACGACCGCGGCCTTGCGGCCGATTGTGGCGAGGTCGCCTTCGTGCGTGTAGCGGAAGGGGCCGATTTCCTTGCCGCGCAACGTGGCGGCAATTTTTCGGCCTGCATACCGCCCCATCTGCTTCGCGGCGGGCGCGATCCCCGGTACGAGCGCGCCATCTCGCCATCGCACGGCTGCCGTGTCGCCGATCGCGAAGATGTTTGCAAACCCCGGCGCCGAAAGATCATCCTTCACTTCGATGCGTCCAGCCTTGTCGGCCTTGGCGCAAAGCCATTTGGCAGCGGGCGAAGCTACAACGCCGGCTGCCCAGATAATCGTGGCCGCATGGATTGGGCCCTTTGCGGTATCCACCCCCTTTTCGTGACAGGCGGTCACCGGGGTCTTTGTCCGGACCTCAACGCCCATGCTGGTCAATGCCTTTTCGGCGTATTCGCTCAGGTTTTCGGGGAGAGCGGGGAGAATTCGCGGACCGGCCTCGAGAAGGATGATGTGAGCATCGCCGGTATTGATATGCCGGAATTCCGGTTGAAGAGACTCGCGCGCGATCATCGCGATGGCTCCCGCCATTTCGACGCCCGTCGGCCCTCCGCCCACGATGGCGAAGGTGAGAAGCGCCTTGCGCTCATTATCCGCGCGGGCAAGTTCAGCCTTCTCGAAGGCGAGCAGCGTATCACGGCGAATGATGGCGGCATCCTCGATGGTTTTCAGGCCGGGGGCGACAGCGGCCCATTCGTCATGGCCGAAGTACGAGTGGGTGGCGCCCGTCGCGAGAATGAGAAAGTCGAAGGGAAAAATCCCGGAGTCAGTGAAGACCAGGCGCCTTTGCGGATCGACTCCTGTCGCATCGGCCATCAGAACCGTGGCGTTGAGCTGCCGCCGGAAAAGGGTACGGATTGGCCATGCGATGTCCGCCGCAGACAGCGTGGCCGTCGCCACCTGGTAAAGCAGGGGTTGAAAGCAGTGGTAATTGTGCCGGTCGATGATGGTGATGTCGACGGGCAGGTTGCGCAGCGCTTTGGCCGCCTCCAGCCCTCCGAACCCGGCCCCAACGATCACGACCCTTGGCCTTGCGGAGCCGCTGGCAGACTCCTCAAGAGTTCCGGGGCCATCATGCTTGGAGTTGGCGGTCATCGCGCGCCTCTTCCCGAAGTGACAATTCGATGGGTAACGCCTGACCAATCAAAGCGTTGCGCCCCGTGAACCTGGGATCGGCCTGAGGCGTTGTGTGGTTAACGCAACAGGTTCACAGCCACGTTTGCGGAGGCGTCTATTTCGCCTACCATCGGCGGCAACATTCCATTACAAGCGAGGGGTGGTAAGAATAGCATCGAGTACACGTGTTCAGGGTAGGTGGCGTAACCTATGTCGGATTTGTCTTTGTTCCCGTCCCGATTTGATTATGCGTGCAGAGCCAAGAGAATGTCCCCGAGGGAAGTGGCGGAGCGAGCCGGCCTCCCCTCAGACGCTGGCCAGGATCTCGCCGTAACGGCAATTCATCTTCCACTTTATCGGTTGTGCTACGTGGCTGACGCGCTTGACGTAAGCCTCGACTGGCTGCTTGGCCGGGTGCCAGAAACTCCGCGATACGCCGAGGCGGCGCAGGCTTGGCGCTAAAGATATTTACGTATTCGCCTTCGCCGCTTCGTAGAACACAATAGCGGCGGCGTTGGAGATATTCAGGCTCCTGATGGGGCCAGACGCCGAAAGGGCGTAAACAGCGTCGCATCCTTCGCGGACGAGACGCCGCAAGCCCTTATCCTCGGCGCCAAAAACGAATACAGCGCGGGGTGAAGGGGCGGACCGCTCGAAGCAGTCCGCCCCTTCCGAGTCGAAGCCGAGACACTGAAATCCGCATCCCTTCAGCCGTTCGAGAGCGCGCGCGAGATTGACTGCGGAAATGACAGGCACACAGTCGAGCGCCCCCGACGCGGCCTTCGCGAGCGTCCCCGAGAGCGAAGGGCTGTGCCGGTCCTGAACAATCAAAGCCGCGATGCCGAACACGGCGGCTGACCGCAAGACTGCCCCCACATTGTGCGGGTCGGTGACCTGATCGAGCATGGCAAGTCTGGCCGGTGCATCTTCGGGGAAGCTATCGAGGAATTCTTCAAGACTTGGCTGGGCAAGCGGCTCCACATGAAGGACTGCACCCTGATGCACCGCTCCGGCCCCAACAAGCGCGTCGAGATCGGGGGGAAGAAGCGGGGTGACCGGCACCTTTCTTGCGGCGATCAGGGGCGCGAGCTTGGCAGCCGCATTATCCGTGAGATACGCCTGGAGGATGATCCGCTTCGGATTGGATAAAGCAGCTTCCGCGGCGTGCAGTCCGAACAGGACCTGCTCGGCTGGAAGCGGCGCGAGCCTCGATCGCTGCCCTTCGGCACTGCGCGGCGCGCCTCCGTGCGAACGCTGTATTTCCCTTTGCCTGAATTTGGGGGGCGCCATGAATGCGTATCCAACTAGAGAAGGCCGAGCTGCCGCGGCAGCCATAGCGAGATTTCGGGAACGAAAGTCACCAGCAACAGGAAGCCGAGCATTGTCAACAGCCAAGGCAGAACCGCGATTGTCAATTCCCCGATCCCCATTTTGGTGATGCCCGACGCGACATAAAGATTCAGGCCAACTGGGGGATGGCAAAGGCCAACCTCCATGTTCACCGCCATCAAGATCCCAAGATGCACCGGATGCACGCCGAGCGCCGCTGTGACCGGAAACAGGATCGGCGCCATGATAAGCACAATCGCCGCCGGGTCCATGAAATTGCCCGCGGCCAGCAGAATGACGTTCACGAGCAGCATGAACGCCACGAAGCTCAGGCCCTGCGTCACCATCCAGCTCGCCATCTGCTGCGGGATCTGCTCCGACGTCATGAGGAAAGAGAACAGCACCGCATTCGTGATGATATAGAGCAGCATCGAACTCATGGCGGCGGCGGTGAGCAGAACCTTCGGCGCCTCCACAAGCTTCAAATCGCCATAAACGAAGACAGCCACCACGAAGGCGTAGACGGCTGCCATGGCGGCGGCCTCGGTGGGCGTGAAAAAGCCGGAATAGATGCCGCCCAGCACGAAGGCGATCAGGAACAGCCCCCAGAAGCTTTCCCGGAACGCCCGGAAGCGCTCGCCCCAGCTCGCACGCTGCATGCGCGGATAATCAAACTTGTAGGCCCGATACCACGTGACCATTCCGAGCAGCATCGCGAGCATCAGCCCCGGCACAACGCCAGCCATGAAGAGCTGGCCGACCGACGCCGACCCAACCGGCGCGCCATCAGGCCCGATTGGGTTCATGCCGCTCGTCGCGACGGCGAAGATGACGAGGTTGACCGAAGGCGGAAACAGGATGCCGAGCGCGCCCGAGGTGGCGATCACGCCAGCGCCGAAGCGCTTGGGATAGCCCTGCTCCACCATCGCGGGCAGGATGATCGAGCCAACAGCGACGACGGTCGCAACCGAAGAGCCCGAAATCGAGGCGAACAGCGCGCAAGCTATAACACCCGCAAGCCCGAGACCGCCATACCAATGGCCCACCATGGCGGTCGCAAACGCGATCATGCGCTTGGCCACGCCGCCGCGCGTCAGGAATGTTCCGGCGAGGATGAAGAACGGGATCGCCATGATCTCGAACTTCTCGATGCCGGTGAAAAGCTTCAGCGCCACGGCCTGGGGATCGACCGTCGTCAACGTGAAGAGGAACGTCAGAACCGTGAGGCCGAGCGCGATCGAAATCGGCATGCCGGTCAGCATCATGGCGAGCAAGAGCGCGAAAATGAGAAGCGCACGGGCCGTGTCGCCCATGCCGAGAATGCCGAATTTCGCGAGGAAACAGACCGCGACCAGCGCGACCGGCAGCAGGATCAGGACGATGGAGAGGATGCGGCCGGAATTGGGAGCGCGTTCGACGGGGCCGGCGGCGACGGACATGATCAGGCTCCCTCCGGCACAACAGCGATGCTCGGGACCTCAGATTCGGTTGAGACGCCAACACCCGGAACGCTGACTTGCGGATGATGGCCGTGCCCAGGAATATCTCCGGTCCACATGTAGACCCAGGCAACCTGCAGAAAGCGGAAGCACATCAGATAGGACCCTGCGGGGATCGCGAGATAGACGATCCACATCGGCAGTTCGAGGTCGGGCGAGGTCTGGTCGGTGAACGACATGTTGTAGACGAACACGCCGCCGAACGTCCCGATGGTGAAGGTGAACAGCGCCCCGCAGAGAAGCGCAAAAACGATCACCGGCTTGCGCGCGTTGTCGCCGATGCGGTTGACGAGCACGTCGACGCCAACGTGAATGCCCTGGCGCACGCCATAGGCCGCGCCGAACTTCGCCATCCAGATGAAAAGGTAGATGCAAAGCTCCTGCGCCCAGGTGAGATTGATGCTGCGCAGGGCCGTGAAAACCGACCGCGCCGCCATGGAAAAGCCAAGCGTAGCCATGGGCGCGGCCCCAGTTCGCAATATTGATCGAGGCCGTGAGACTGTAGCGCTGAAGGACGGCCGTGAAGATCAGAAGTGTTGCGGCGGCGATCAGGCTCCCGATCAGGATTTCTTCGAGGCGGTCCAAAATCCTTAAGAACAGGCGCGCGAGCATGCGCGTTTCCTTCCCCTCGGTTTTGCCGGCGTCAATTCATCGCTGCGCCGGTCGTTTGATAGATGCTCTGCAGGAGTTCTTTACCGACCCGGCTCTGCATCTCCTTATGAACGGGCTTGAGCGCGTCGATCCAGGCTTGCCGCTCCTCGGCGCTGAGCTCGTGGAACTCGGTTTTGCCGGACTTCTTCATCGCCTCCAGCGCGTCATTGTTTTCCTTTTCGGCTATCGCATTCGCATATTCCGTGGCCTCGGCCAGCGCATGTTCGAGGCTGGAACGGATGTCGGCGGGCAACCCATCCCAGAATTTCTTATTCACGATAACGACATAGCCGAGATACCCGTGATTTGTAAGCGTCGCGTACTTTTGCACCTCATGCATTTTCTGCGTGTACATATTCGACGGCGGGTTCTCGGTCCCGTCCACGACGCCCGTCTGCAGGGCCTGATACACCTCTGAAAATGCGAGCACTTGCGGCACCGCTCCAAGCTCTTTCATTTGCGCTTCGAGAACCTTCGAGGATTGAATGCGCATCTTGAGCCCAAGCATGTCGTCAGGCGTATTGAGAGGCCTGTTCGCGGACATGATCTTGAAGCCGTTATCCCAGAAAGCGAGGCCGATGATGCCCTTGCTCTCGAGCTTCTGAAGCAACTCCCTGCCGATAGGCCCATTCGTCACTTTTCGCAGCGCTTCCTTGTCGGGAAAAATGTAGGGCAGGTCGAAGACTTCATATTCCTTGACCCCAAGCGGGCCAAATTTGGACATGGTCGGCGCAAGCATCTGCACGGCGCCGAGTTGCAGCGCCTCGACTTCTTCCTTGTCCTTGTAGAGCTGCGAGTTGGGATAGAGCTCGACCTTGACCTTCCCATCCGTGTACTTCTCGGCAAGCTCCTTGAACCTGGTGGCGCCCTTGCCCTTTGGCGTGTCAGGCGCGACGACGTGGCTGAATTTGATGATGATCGGAGCCTGGGCCTCGGCGGCGAAGGGAAATAAAGCTGCTGTTGCCACGGCCACCGCAGCAACAATGAGCCTGAGAGCTGTCATTCGGGAAGCTCTTTCTTTTAATGGACGGAAGGTTGAGGAAAGCAGAATCCCTCGCGCTTCGCCACAACTCAGTTATTCGCGCTCCGTCGCACCGCTCATAGTCGCGCTGGCCGCCGTCTCATTGATCTCAAAGAGAGGGGTCATGCTCCGGACGCCTTTCCCGGCGTCAGCCGCGAAGCCGAGATGCTCGCCAATCCCGAAAGCGTCTTCGGTGGTGCGCAGAAGCGAGTAGTGGTTGTACGGCGTCGGATCTTCGACATGCCGCGGACCATGATTGGTCACGACAATCGTCGGAATATGTCCGCCGCCGAAATTGGCTTTCGAGTCCCGGTCCGAGCCGCAACAACCCTGCTGACCCGCCGAACGGTATGAATCCTCGTCCCAGGTGATGACGATGGCCACGTTGCGCTTGCCCGCCCATGCTGGCGAAGCCATGATTTCGTCGACGATGCCGCCAATGGCCTTGTCGCCTCGACGGATCAAGGCCGCAATTTTTTCAGGATCGCGCCCCTCGACAATGCAGTCGGCGGGTGGAGCGGGCTCGGTCCGGTAAAGCCCGTGCATGTCGTTGCACTGGTTCAGGATGATGTGCGCGTAATCGGGGAGCGCGCCCGTGGCGAGGTCTGCGCGGAGCTGATCGAGCGGAACCAGCCGTTCGGCAATTTTCGGGTCCTGCCGCACCCGCTCGAAGTTCACGAACCCGTTGTGCTTGGACGCATAGAGATACTTGGGGCGATTGGGGCCGGGGTTTTCCTCGCTCGGGTTGAAGATGGCGAGTGAGCCCGGTCCAGGCAAATCCTCGAAATATCCTTTCCAGGTCAGTTTCGCATCCGTAAGCTGGTCCATCAGGCTCCTCGCGGCTATGGAGTGGGGAGCATAGTTCGGGTAAAACGCATAAGGACAAGCGGAAGAGACCTTGAGCGGCTCGCAGCTCCAGGGATCGTCGTCATTGATGCCGAAGGTGTCGCCGCCCAGCATCGCGATATAATTCCCCTCGCTGGGGTGGACCTCGCCGTAAAAGTTGGTCGCGAGGCCATACTCCTTTGCCAGCTTGTTCAGCCGCGGGGCGTTTTCGCTGCCGATGATCTGTTCGTAATTCTTGTTCTCCGCCACGATTACAAAGATATGGTCGTAGCGCGGCAGCTCTTCCGCGGCTGCGCCCGCAGTGCAGCACATCGCGATTGCAGCGCAAAGACCCATTCTGAACGGCGTCATTTCTTCACCCCCCAGGAGTGTTCAGCGGCTAGTACGCCCCGCGGGAAATCCTGCCCCACCATCCCGGAAAGTGAAGGAGGCTACTCGGCGCTGAGCATTTCGAGGAGGCTTTCTCGGATGTGGCGCTTGGCCTCCTCAGTTGTAACCTTTTTCCGAGACGAGTCCGCAACATAGAACACGTCCACGGCCTTCTCACCGAACGTTGCGATATGAGCCGACGATATGTCGAGGTCGAGATCGCTCAAGACGCGAGACAGGTCGAACAGAAGGCCGGGTCTGTCGAGAGCCTGGATCTCTACCACCGTGGCCTCCTGCGACCCCGCATTGTCGATCACAACGTCGGGCGGCACCGTGAAGGCGCCGAGACGCGGCTTGGGACGGCTCGAGCGAACCTTCTGCCCGTCGACGGACCGCGCACCTGAAACAACGTCTCCGATGACGCGCGCGATTTTCTGCGTTTGAACGATTTCTTCGTTGTCTTGATGATAGCTGCGGTTGAACAAAAGGGTATCCAACGCGAGTCCGTCGCGGGTGGTCGAAATCTGCGCCGAGGCGATGTTCGCTCCCGCAGCGGCGCATGCGCCGGTGCATTGCATCAGAAGCCGCGGGTGATCCTTCGTCACGAATGTAAGCTCCGGGATCGGATGGCTGATATCGCAACACCTGACGCTGAAGGCGAGCGGAGCATCCTCCGCCTCGAAGCGGCGAATGAGATGCGCGTGCTGTACCTGGCGGTCTGTATCGGTTCTGAGCCAATAATCTGGCTCGTGACGCTCGATGAAGTGCTCGACCTCCTGCGCCGGCCAATCTCGAAGCGCCTCCCGCAGGCGGATTTTCGCATCCGTGATCCGCGCCTGCCGCGGCGCCTTCGTATGACCGCCTGCCAGGAGCGGCTCGGTGTCATAGTAGAGGGATCGCAAGAGCTGGCCTTTCCACCCATTCCACGTGTAAGGACCAACTGCACGGATATCAGCCACCGTAAGCAGAACCAGAAGCTTCAGCCTTTCCGGGCTTTGCACGATGTCGGCGAAATTCTTGATGGTCTGCGGATCGGAAATATCGCGATGCTGCGCGGTCTGGCTCATGACGAGATGATGCTGGACAAGCCACGCCGCGGTTTCCGCTTCGGCAGGCGAGAGCCCGAGCCGCAGAGCGAGCGCGCGCGTCATGGCGGCGCCGACGACGCTGTGATCGCCTTCGCATGCTTTGGCGACGTCGTGCATCAGAAGAGCGAGATAAAGGGCGCGGCGATTTTGAATGTCGCCAACGATTTCCGTCGAGAGCGGAAGCTCCTCTCCGAGGCCGCCCTTCTCGATCTGGGAAAGAATCCCGATCGCCCGGATGGTGTGTTCGTCGATGGTGTAGTGATGATACATGTTGAATTGCATCATCGCCACGACGCGGCCGAAGTCGGGGATGAACCGGCCGAGAACGCCGGCCTCGTTCATGTATCTGAGAGAGGTCTCAGGCGCGTTTCGCGAAGTCAGAAGATCGAGAAAAAGCTGATTCGCCTCCGGGTTGTCCCGGAAGGAATCGTCGATCAACTTCAAGGACAACCGTATGAGCCGCAGCGCTTCGGGATGCAGAAGCAGGTTGTTGCGCTCGGCCTCGATGAAAAAGCGGATGAGGTTCAGCGGATCCTTTCGGAAAACATCCGGCTGCTTCACATTCAACCGGCCGTTGTCGAAACGGAAGGCGGTCGTCGCGGCTAGCTTCGCCCGCGAGCTCCAGGGAAGCACGCCATAGAAATCGCTCAAAGTCGGCACCGTCTTGAGCTGCCGGAGTTCCAGACTTGAGCAGACCGTTCGCGTGAGGTCGCCGACGTCCTTCGCGATCAGGAAATAGTGCTTCATGAACCGCTCGACGCCCAAAAGCCCCTTGCGGTCGCGATAATGCAGGCGGCGCGCCATCTCGGGCTGGACATCAAACGATATCCTCTCCTCCGGCTTCCCCGTCAGAAAATGAAGATGACAGCGTATCCTCCAGAGGAAGGCCTCGCAGCGCCGGAAAGTCGCAATCTCCTCCGCCGTGAAGACCTTTTTCTCGGCCTGGCCATTTTTGCCCGGGTTGAGGTAGACGGCCAGCCAGTGGAGCATGTTGAGGTCGCGCAGCCCGCCTTTGCCTTCCTTGATGTTCGGCTCGACCCTGTACCGCGACACTCCTGCGCGCTTCAGCCGCTCCTCGCGCTCATCGAGTTTCGCCGCGATGAAGTCGCGCTGCGAGCCCTGCACGATGTTGGCAATGAAGCGCGCCCACAGCTCGCGGAACAGCGCACCTTCGCCGTAGAGGAGCCGCGCATCGAGCAGCGCGGTCCTTATCGTCATGTCCTCCCTGGCGGCCCTCAAGGTCTGGTCGACGGTCCTGGTGGCGTGCCCGACCTTGAAGCCGAGGTCCCAAAGGAAATACAGAACGGATTCGACGATGCTTTCGCCCCAGGCCGTTTGCTTGTACGGCAGCAAAAAAAGCAGGTCGATATCGGACGACGGCGCCAGCATTCCGCGGCCATATCCGCCTGTCGCGACGATCGCCATATGCTCCGCCGCCGACGGGTTCTGGGCGCGATACAGATGCTTCGTGGAGTAATCGTAGATCAGCTTGATGAGTTCGTCCTGGAATGTGGCAAGAGCGGATGCGCAAGCCCGCCCGTCGCCCGTGCGCAGGAGAAGCGCCTGCGCCTCGTTGCGGGCGTTCTGCTTCACCTCCTTGAGCCGGCGGACCACGCGCGCTCTGAGCTGTGACGGGCTGTCCACCCCTTCCCGCCAATAACCGGAAAATTCCTCGCGAAGCGCAGCCGGGTCGAAATAAGGCGGGGTGGGAAAGTTGATCTGATCCATGGGCCTGTCTTTGCCGTTTCAGCCTCAACTTACAATATTGTGAGGCTTCGGCCAACTTCACGTGACCGCGGCATCTCAGGGCAAGAGATAGTCGCCCCTGACGATCAACTCAACACGACTTTGCGCCCGAATGGCGCTACAGCAGCCTTGTTAGCTTCCGGAACCGCCCAGATGACTGGCCAGCGCGGACGGTAGCGGGCGGGTCCATCAAGGTCTGTCAGAACAACCGTGATATCGGGCCGGTGCTTCTCGGCTTCCATGAGGAGCGGCGTGAAGTCCGTATCGCCGCGGCCCACGAAGTCGATTTCGCGGAGGTTGGAAACGCCGGGTTCATAGCGAGCCACCTTGCGGACGCGATCATCGCCAATGATGAGAACGAGGCCGGCCTCCTGGCGGCGTGTAATCGCCTCGATCTGAACGGCGAACCGGTCCAATAGATTGTCATCGACCGAACCCGAAACATCCACAATCACGACGAGCCGAGGCGCGGGCTTGGCTAGGCTGAAGCCAGGTTCGAAGGGCATGCGCCTTCCGCCGCAACGCCCCTGGTTCGCGATGTAGGATCGGGCGGGCCGCGACCACGATATGTCCGCCTTCTTCGAAAGGCTGCGCGTCAATTGCGTGCGCAGAACCTGCTCCCAGGGCGTCCGCACTTTGGGCAGGTCGGCAAGCAAGGCGCGCAGCATGGAGTGCAGCCCGTCGCTTGCATGGCTGCGCTGCACGCGCTCGCTCCAGAGAAGCGCATGCTGGGCTTCGGCTTCGGGAGGCGCGTTCGGATCAGGCGTCGGGACCAGATCCATGAGGATGTTCGCGCCCATCTGCTTCGCGTGCGACGACTTCGGGCCGTCGTTCCGGTCCTCAGTCTGCTTCGAGGCCGAGACCTGCTCGTTCTTGTCGCCGTCGCTGTCGCTTTGTTCGGAGCCGCCGCTCTGCTGGCGCTTCTGATCCTTCTTGCCGCTTTTCGACGTATTGTCTTCCCGGTCGTCCATCGTCCGGTAAAGCCGCTCCACGTCCCATTCGGTGAGCGCCGTTTGTGCATCCATCTTGGCACCAAGCGTCGCCCAGAGAAGGTCCTCGAGGAGAACCGCACCGCGAGGCAGGCGCAGCCAGCTCAAGTGCGACAGCGAGCTGTTGACGATCGCATCCGCGCAGATGTTGTAGAGCTTGAGGTCGACATCGCCGAGCAGCTGCTTCAGTTCGAGGTAGCGCTGCGGATGGCGCAAAGCGATATGCAAGACCTCGTGGGCGACGAGGCCGACCTGCTCGGCGGGTGGAAGCGCTTCGAAGCTCAGCCCATAAAAAAGGGTATTGCCGTCCGTCGTCACCGCAGGCGCATCGGAGGTTGGCGGATGGTCGTAATGCTTCACCCAAAGAGCGAGACCGCCGGTCGAAGGGGCGAACTCCACCATGCGCTGGATTGCGCGAGTGCCACGATGCTCGTTCGGCATCCGCGCATCAGGCATATTGCTCCTCCTTGTGGCGTTGATCGGCGTAGCGGCGGTAGGACGGGCTGTCGAGGATGGCGGCTTCAAGCCCGTGGGTCAGCGCCTTTTGCATCAAGAGCTCCATGGCGAGCGTCTGGACCTCACGCAGCGGCAGGCGTGCATCGCTGCGGACCTCCGGCAACTGCTCGACGATCTCCAGCGCGCGTGCGACGGAAGCGTCGTCGACGCACGCGGCAAGGAGCCCGTATGTCATGCCGTAAAGGCCGTCCAGCGTCCGGGGCAGCAAGGCAACGGTGTCCTTCCCGGGGCGAGCAGCAAGCAGGCGCACGACATCGACACTGGCCTGGATTTCGCGCAGCACACCGAAGAACTCGGCGGCGTTGGCCGCGCCGATGCGGCCCTGGACGAACACACGCTTGGCTTGCTCGGACATGCCCGACTTCAAGACATTCGAAATGTCCTCCCAGCCGCGCGGGCTGGCGCCCACGAGATGGTCGTTGGCGAGTTGCGCCTGCGTGTCGTCGAGCTTGTCGGGACGCACCTTCAAGTAAGCCATGACCTCGGGAGCAAAATCATAAGCGAGTGCGTGCTCAAGAAACGATTCGATCACCGTCTGGACGTGGAAGTGAAACATCCGGTCGGCGAGCGCCGTGCCCATGTCGTGGCAGACGGCGCCGTGAAAGCTGGCGTTGCCGGCAGCGATCACCTGCCATCCATCCGGGAGCTGATAGTGCCCCACGCGGCGGTCGAGAATGAGAGAATAGGCCGAGATTTGCAGCCGCTGGTCCGCGGCGGTCAGTTCGTCGAGGAAGAGAATGCCTTCCTTGTCATCCGCCGATGGGAGAAACTCCGGCGGAAACCACACGGTTTTTTCAAGCTTGTCGTCGGCGTAAATGGCGCCCCGAATGTCGACAGGTTCGATTGTGGTGAGACGCAGGTCGATGAGCGGAACGCCGAAATGCATGGCAACCTGGCGAACGATGGAAGACTTGCCCACCCCTCTCGTTCCCCAGAGCATCGACGCGCGCCGCCGAAGGACCGAATTTCCAAACTGCTCGATCAACGCGGATTTCGCCGTGGCGATCGAGACGGGCGGGACATTCATCGGATTACCTGACATTCGTCACCATCTTGCTGAATTTGATATGTGTGCGGGGCGCAAAGCAATTTCTGAAAGATCAGGGTGCGGCTGCTGCGGCCAACGGCGCCGAATCACGCCACGCCGGCGCGCTCAAGCGTCTCGGAATTGGCGGCACCTCGATTACAGGAAGCTTCCGCATGCAGAAAACGAAGGCCATCAGAAATCCGGGAAGATTCATCATCATCATCCGGATCGGAGAGTCATCGGCCAGCGGAAGGCGGGACGTTGCGGCGGCAGCGCCAATCAGGCCGAGGCTGATCAACAGCGGTATGGACCGCCGCAAGGTGACGCCCCAGCGCGCGCCGGCAAGTCGCTCGTGGAAACGCGCAGGAGCTTCTGTGAAAGTCTGAACGAGATGGTCCACCATCCGTTCCAGCTTTCGCTCTGCATGATCGCTGCGGTCCGGCTCCCTGCCTCTGAGACGGAGGCTGCCCTTCCAGATGTCCCTCCTGCGCTGGACGAGGCCCCAATCCCAGCCAAGCACCGCGAGCAAATCCTCTGGAACGGCTTTGTATTCTCCGGCCGTGGGCTTGATTTCGATGACGGCCTCCGGATCGGCCTTAACGGTTGGAGCCGTGGCGGTGACGAGGAGGTCTTCGACATGCGCCGACATCTTCGTGAGGACTTTCTGCACGACCGGGCTGCCCTCCCGGGTATGGCCGCTGCCCCTGATCAGGCGGTAGCTTTTTGCAATTTTGTATCCTGGTCCAAAGCGGAATTGCCATTCAGGCGCAATGGAATCGACGCATGCTAGAAGATCCGCCGGGTCTGTCCCTTCGACCTCTACCTTGGCCGCTAACGTCTCCTCAGAGCCGTTGGCGCAGGTCAGCGTCCGGATAAGCCGAAAGTTTTTGCCGTCGCGGTTTTCGAGCTGAAGTATCTCGCTGAGGTCCGCAACGTCTGCTGAATCAAGCGTGCGTTCAACGGGCTTGAATACGAGCTTGCGTTCCAGTCTGTCAGTCGCTGCTAAATCTGGATGATGCCCTTGGCGAGTAAAAGGCTCCACCAGAGTGAGGATTTCATGATGTGTCAGAGGATGCGAAGACAACGTTTTACTCCAGCTTAGCGAAATTCAGCGTGCAACCGAGACTCGATCCAATTTCCGCGTTCCGTCCCATGGCGTTTATCAAGGCGGGGCCGTCGGATGATTTTGTCTCAATTACACAACCGGCATTCTAACGACTTTTAAGTCCATTCCGTAGCCTGTGGTTCCTCAGTTACCTACTCACTCGCGGTAATATCCGGTTAATTTAACGTGATCGGTGAATCAGGGGTCCACGCCTCAATCCTGGCACGCAATATTCCAGGATGTCAATTTGTCGCGTTTCAGGTGGGGGAGGCGGCTTTCGCGGTCCTTATTTCGATGCGGAAGAAAGCGGCCGGGCCACGGACGCCAAGTGCGCGGCGGTGATGACCGCCTACCCGCAGCGCTGTTCCGAAGGCGTAGAGAATTGCGATTGCGCGCGCCCCCTGGCGCCAAACGGCCGGCCCTTCGGCGAGGGCCGTCAGCGCGTCGTTTCGGACTTGAAGCTGCTCTCGCCTTTTCCGGCTGACGCCATCAATTTACCAGTAACATCATTGCTCTAGGTTGCAATGAAGCTGGGAGGGGGGCATGGCGACTTACGATACATCCCGGACGATCGAAGTCGAGCGATCCCGGCGGAGGACCGTCTTCCTGGTCGTATTTGGCGTGATCCTCGGCGCTTTGCAGTTCGTCTTTATGGACGGAGAAAGGGCCTTCAGCGTCACCGCCATTTTCGGTCTCTTTCTCTGCATCGCCATTTTTCTTCGCCTGTATTATGCTTCCGGGCCATTGACGATCGGTCCGCAAGGCATCCGGGATGTGAATGTCTCAGCCGAATTTATACCTTGGGCTGCGATCGAAAGCATAAAAACCGAGACGAACCCCGACACCGGGCGGTTTTTGGTCTTGAAGATCTATCCCGGCTGGGAAGGTAAACTATCGCTCACGAAAACTGCGGATTTTGACAAATGGGCGGCTAAGTCGCTTGGCCGCGATGGGCTTAGCATTGGCGTCACTGATTTAGCAATGTCGTTGGATCAATTGTTCGAATGCGTTTCCGCCTACGCAAATGCTTATCGAGCGCAAGCGCATGAGCCGCCAAACGACGCCACCCCGCTCCTCGTATCCGAACAGGACTCTTCGCCGCCCGATCGCTCCTCTTTATTGATCCGGCCCCTTGAAGTCTATATTCGGCACACTTCAAGGGTGAGTCTGCGATAAGCTGCGGCGCAACAGTTATCGAGACATTCACGGGCCGGGTCTATAATAAGTTTCAACCCATTTTTATTGGAACTTATTGGAACCGTGATAGCTATTTGCTCGGTTCCATTCACTCCCTATCTTTTTGACAAACTATCCGTACCCAGTTGTTCCCATGTCGAGCAAACCAGTTATTCCCAATCAGACTGGCGGCCTATAAATCGCTACTTGGACGCAGCAATTGCCGCGGATAAAGATGCCAATAAAGAGCGTGAACTGAACGAGGCGTTAGCGGCATTGCCTACAAAGCTTATAGGCGATGCCAAGGAGAGACTGGCCACCCGTTATTCAAGCGGCGACGGCGTACAAAAAAATAAAATAAAGGCTTTTACACTTTACAAGCAATGCGCTGAAGATGGTTATGCTGCGTGCCAGCGTGATGTTGGTGCGATGTATTCCTACGGGGAAGGTGTAGAACAAAACGATGAGTTATCTTTTGAATGGACGAAGAAAGCTGCTGAGCAAGGCAATGCTGTTCCCCAAGAGGATTTGGGCGTGTTCTTTGGTGATGGTAAAGGAGTGATCCAGGATTGGGTGCAGTCTTATGTCTGGATTGATCGTTCTGCGAAGCAGTGCTACGGGCAAGCATTGAAAGACCGGAAGTATGCTGCTTGGCATATGACACCCGAACAACTTGCACAAGAAAAACGCTTAATTGGTAACCAATGATTCTCTCTGTGGTCTGCACCACATCTCCGTGAGCATAGCCAATGTCCGCAGCCGAGGGGCAACTGCTGTGCGCGTTTCTGGGCGGTATGTCTCAATCGACCCGCTACAGATTTCGTCTGCGTTGGCGAAGCCATAGGCGTTTGCTTAGTTCGACACCGGCCCTGCGGCCGGCCCACTGGAAGTGAAGCAGGCTGTATAGACCTGCATCAATCCTCAGGTAGCTGTTGGAGTGCAACAACAAGTCCAGGCGTCTTGGCAGTCAAAAAATTACTTATATATTTAAATACCCCAGGTTTTACGAAACGAACCCAATCTTAAGCCCATGTTAAGTATCGCAAAGGTCACGGAATGACAGGCAGGCAGAGACTTGACCTCTCGCGCGGGTTAGTCGCTTGAGGGGGTTTGCATAGGTCGCGCGTGTGCGACTTCCACGAAACGAGAGGCATTCGTTGGTAAACGCAAGAGCGCCTGCCTAATCGTGCGGAAGAACGGGCAAGGGACTGGAATAGGGTTCGACCCTGAGCGATTGGTTCGCGAGAAGCCCGACCTGATGAAGCGGCGTAACCTGCAAGTCTCCGTCCGGCGACTTGCGCACGGAATATTGCCAGACCGTCAATGCCTTTTTATCGGCGAGCGCCCGGGCGACGGCCCCTGCGTTCTTGTCCGATCCGCCGATGGCCTGCAACTCCTGCGCATTGAGGCCGATGATGATCTCATCTTTCTCGGTTACGACCTTGAACAGGGAGGGCGTCTTCGACTGGCTCCAGACGGCCGACCCTGGTGTACCTGTAAAAATCGCTATTGTCCCTGCGAGCAATGCCGCGCGGATCGAAGCCTTCATGAAAGTTTTCCTCGCCCAATTGTGAAAGTCCTAACGAACTGAGCGAGGCAAACAAACCTGTTATTTTGAGGGCGGCTTTAAGATCGGGCAGCCTCACTCTTCTGCGGAAGACAATGGCCGGGCCACAGCCTCCAGGGGCATTCGCTCGGCGGCGACGCCCCAGATCGCCTGCACGATAGCGGCAAAGATCATCAGGCCCGCGCCAAAAAGGTAGCCTTTGAAGACGCTTGCGCGCGCGCCTGTCTCGATCAGGCTTCCGAGCAGATAGGGCGCGCCCGCGCCCCCGATCGCTGTCCCGAGCGCATAGAAGACGGCGATGGCAAGTGCGCGAATTTCAACCGGGAATACCTCACTCACGGTGAGATAGGCGCTTCCGGCTGCAGGGGATGCGAAGAAGAAAATCAAAGCCCAAGCGATGGTTTGCTGCGTTGCACTCAACTGGTCCTGCGCGAACAGCCAGCCGCTGATCGCAAGCAGAACCCCCGATATCGCATAGGTGAAAGCGATCATCGGCTTACGGCCCACGGAGTCGAACAGCGGGCCGAGGATCAACGGCCCAAGCACATTGGCGAGCGCAAACGGCAGAATGTACCAGCCCACATCGTGGACCGGGACATTGTAAAATTTCGTGAGCACGAGCGCGTAGGTGAAGAAGATGGCATTATAGAAGAAGGCCTGCGTCGCCATCAACGTAAGAGCAACCAGCGCCCGCGTCCGGTAGG
Source organism: uncultured Alphaproteobacteria bacterium (assembly GCA_963817495.1). Taxonomy (GTDB): domain Bacteria; phylum Pseudomonadota; class Alphaproteobacteria; order Rhizobiales; family Rhodomicrobiaceae; genus Rhodomicrobium. Next base: position 321,694 of record CAWFOS010000008.1, read on the forward strand.
TCACGAAGATCGTCTTGAACACTTCCCTGAGCGGCGTATGCGTCCGCGGATGCACGCGCATGGGCTTAAGCTCGGATGCGTCCTGAAATTTCGCGCCATGCTTTCGGAAGCCTGCCTCGATATCGCCGACCACCTTTTCGGCCTCCTCCTCACGCCCATGGATGACGAGCCAGCGCGGGCTCTCGGGGAGGAATGAGCGAAGAAAGAGAATGCCGAGGCTGAGAATTGCGCCGATGAAAAAGCCGAGACGCCAGCCGATCTCGGGATTGATGTTGGCCGGGTTGAGAAGCACGATCGAAGCCCCGGCCCCCAGTGCGCCGCCGAGCCAGAACGTTCCGCCAAGCGCCAGATCCGTCCAGCCGCGGAAACGCGCCGGGATCATTTCCTGGATGGTGGAGTTGACGGCGCTGTACTCGCCGCCGATGCCTGCGCCAGTCAGAAAGCGGAACAGGCAGAAGCTCACGAAATCCCAAGAAAAAGCGGTCGCGGCTGCCGACACGAGATACAGCCACAGCGTGACGAAAAACAACAGCCGCCGTCCGAGCCGGTCCGCGAGCCAGCCGAACACGAGGGCGCCGCTGACGGCTCCGGCAAGATAGAAGCTGGACGCGAGTCCGACTTCGGAATCGGTAAAATGCAAGACCGGGCTCGCCTTGAGCGCACCCGCCACCGATCCTGCGAGTGTAACCTCCAGCCCATCCAGCACCCAGGTGATGCCGAGTGAAATCACAACGAGGGTGTGGAATCGCCCCCAGGGCAGCCGGTCGAGGCGCGCCGGGGCGTAAGTCTCGATAACAGCCGGCTGCGCCTTGGTTCTGTTTATGATGTCCTGCATGGTTCGCCTTTCCAGGCTTGAAACCTGAGAAAGCGAAAACGCTCCAGATACCACCGACATCCCGGCGCCATCCCTGCAAGAAAAAAAGGAGATGGAAAGAAACGAATGGGCGCGGATGTGGCCTCAAAAAAATATGTAAGCCTACGGACTATAGCTGATCGCTGTCCGTTCTCTCATCAAATTGTCGGGTAATCTTTTTTATTTTCGCAGAATACCACATTTGGAGCGATGCTCATGGGAAGCAAATATTCCGCTAACTCAGACGAAGCACAAGCGCTCGCTTTTATGGAAAAATACGGGCTCACCTTGACCGACCTGCAAGGCTTCATCATGGCGAACCTCTTATGCCTGAAAGTCTTGGCAAGACATGCGAACCTTCCTCTTATCGCCGAACGCATTGAATCCGTTGTCAGAGAGATGAGAGGCGAGGGGCATTCGGAGTGATGCAGGACAAGCCAATGCGGCTCTCTCTGATGTGAAAAGAGGGACGCAAATCTGGCCGGTTTCGCCAAGCCGGGAGGAATGCCGCAGCCCCATTTCTTAACTTTTTGGTTACGAAGTCAATGGTAGCGCTTTAGTCGGAAGATTCAGGCGCCATCAACCTCGAGACTGAAGAGAGGCGACTATGTTCATGTCATCGAAGCGGAATTTGGTTCGTGAGAACGACGAGCTGAAGGCTCAAATCGCCGCTCTGATGCAGCAAGGGCACACCGCGCCACGCCAGGGCTGGGGCCTCGGTTTGGAGCAGGGCAAGAGCCAACTCGACCATGAACGGCTGGAACTGGAGAAAGCCAGGCTCGCCGAGGAGAAATATCGCTTTGAGGCGCAGGCGGCGCGGACCTACGCTGGACAAGTCGTGCAGGCCCTGCTGCTGCTCAATGGCGTGGGCGCTCTTGCGATGCTTGCCTTCATCGGCAACTCCTCGAAGGATGCGAATTTGAAGACCCTGCTCCTGGGCCTCTCCAATCCGCTCTCGTTCTTCGCCAATGGCGCTGCATTGGCGGTCCTCACTGCGATATTCGCCTATCTCAGCCAGGCGTCGTGGGCGGACGGGAGTTCATTGTGGGGCAACACACTTCGGCTTTTTGCGATGGTTCTGGCGCTCGGCAGCTTGCTCTTGTTTGCGGGCGGGATATCGCTCGCCACCACTGTTTTCTCCGCCTTCAGCTGAGAAGGCAGGACCGCGTGTACTTCCGCCTATTTTTCTTTCAGGGCAGGCGGCCCAACTCAGATCGAATTGCCTCGAAGACTTCATCCTCGATTCCGAGCAAGCGGACATGTTCGGCGAGATTATCGAAGTATTCGCGGTTCGTCCCAAGGCGGCCTCTTCCAAGCGCTATGATGGCAGCGGCTTCGGTACCGCTAACGTCAGCAAATTGCGGGCTCGACCTGTCGATCACGAAGGTTAGGGCTTCAATGGAGCCCTGCGGTGTCATCACCGGCCCGAACGCGGGCGTATAGCCATGCCCGATCATCTCCCGCATCCAGAGAATTTCCGTCTCATGGTTCACCAGACTGGCTGGTATGCGGAAGGCCAAACCGTCGCACTCCCCGCCAACATCCAAAGCAGCCATCAAAGCTGGAGCTTTCCTTGATCCCCGGCCAATCTCAATTTTGAGACAGAAGCGCCGATGGAAGCCCGGAAGCGTCGCCTGTCTGATCTCGGAGATGTGGATCGCCGGGTCCCACATCAGCGAGCCATAGGCGAACACCCAAAGGTCGGCGTCGAGTCGCCCGGCAAGCGCCGCTTGCCGTGTGGCTTCGCGATCCTCGTGTGAACGGCGCCATTGGGGGTTACCCGCCGCGGCAGCGCGCCTGTCCCATTCCTCGAACGAAGCAAGCGAAATCCGCAATGCCGAATTCTGCGGTTCGACAATTTTACCGATCAGCATCGGGACATGCATGAATGCGTCAGGCGACAGGGGCATGCTTCTCTCCATGAACGCACACTGCGCGGGAGCCATCGACAGACCCCGTTGCCAGGAGGATCTCAAGTCCGCTGTTTGCTTTGAAATCAAAGGCCGGTAATGAGCGGGCTTGCGCATTGACAACTCGGCACCACTACTGATTGCACAACGCCTTCGGCGTGACCTTAATTAGCTTATCGGGAGCTTTGGGCCTTTTTCCACAGGCTTTGCACGCAACCTGACACTCGATTGACTCTACCTCTGTTTGCAAATAGCAAGAGATTGCATCGCTCACATGCAACAACCCCTGGCAGTACCCCCGCATTGCCAGGGGCTTTTCTTTTTGAGCTTGCTGCTCGAATTTGTGCATCGCAGCCGTGGCCTCAATCGCGGTTCGCTAAGCTCGGTTTTTCCATCTGCTCAGCTGCGGGATCTGCGCGCGAGCGAACTTTCTGATAGGCCAACTGAAGCCCTGTTTCTTCATCGCTTGTTCGACAATGTCCTGCATCTGCTCGACCGTGCAATCTTTGCCAACGAACTCCCCGTCCCGGTAACAAAGGCTGCAGTAGGTCTCACTCTTGCGTCCATCTCGTTCTGTTCCACCACCACCGGGATCTTTGGAGAGCGGCATCCCGCAGGATTGGCATTGCTTCATCGTTTTTCCCTTGGTTGGGTGCTTCTTTTTATTAAAGCGGTTCGCGGGACATAAGAATGCGCGCAATCAGCAGGTGGCTTCGTGATGGCGATTGCATACATTGACACGTAGCAATTATGCAATTAATATGGGTAGTCATATAAAAGTCTATGCTCTTGTTATTTTGTAAATTTTTTGCCCCAACTGGAAACCGCGCTCTTCAGCGCGGTGATCCTTCCGCCGGTCATCAGCCGGAGCCCCCCTCTGACTAGCATCGACGCGCCCCGATGACCGCTTTCCAACCCGAGGACAGGCGGGCGCGCCGAGCCTTTAAGGCGGTTTTCTTGCGTGCCTGCCACTCTTGTGCACAATCGCCGTGATCCATGCAAAGCTGGCGCGGCTTTTCGCGAGGCTGAAATTCGAAGCGCGAGTGCGTTTTTACCGATTGCGCAGAGGCGTGCCTTGCGGAAGAAATGAGGAAGGGAACCGGTCAGCGCGACAGAAGGCGGGAGGGAACGGCGGAATGCCGCTTGATGCGCCGCGGCCTGTGCGGATCAACTCAGAATTGCAATTGGGAAGGGGTCATCTCGTTGCGGCCCTTATGGCAGCAGCCGCTTTCAGCGTTCTCCGGTTGATTTCGCCAGCACTTAGATTGCTAAATCTCTGAGGGGAGTAATCGGCGGCGCCGAACTGAAGATCGATGCGCTTCTGCAGAACCGGTGCAAATCCAGGAACAGCGGCGACGGAAGCGAAACAGATGGCAAAAAGGAGCTTCAGAGGAGTTTTCCACGACATACTATCACCCCACAAAAAACTAAACAGGTGTGTGGAAAGCAGGTTCAAGAGGTAAGCTGCATTTAGGTCATCAGATATTCCTCGCATCCTTCATTGACAGTAAGTCTATAAACTTGGCATTAGCTAGTTTTTAAGATGCCATATTTTCTCATCAAAATCATATTAATTTGAATGTTAATAGCGGGGATAATAAGGCCACCTGTCTTAAACTCGCCGCAAGTTGCATTCGCATGGCGCGGTCTTGTCTACACGCGGCATGCATGCAGTGTCGGTCCTCGGCAAATCTTATTCGGGTTTCCCGGCCTGCTTCAGCGGCATGGCGCACCAGTGCGGGCGATGGCCGGAATGATCGAAGAGTTTGAGCAGATCAGCCATGGCGATGGTCGTCGTCATCGTGTTCACGAGCGGGTGAGCGCTCACGGTGCTCGCCTCCCGCATCCGGTTATCGAGAATGACGCGGACTTTCCTCTGACGGTCGTTGAACACTGCGAAGGGCGTTACGCTGCCGGGCAGAACCATGAGGGTGGCCCCCAGCGTTTCCGGCGACGCGAAGGAAAATCGGCCATCCGCTCCGACCGTCTTGGCGAGTTGCTTCAGGTTCAGCGGCGGAGTGAGAAGGTGCATTGTCACGAGATAGAGCTGTTTGCTCTTGTCTTCGACCAGGATGTTCTTGACGGGAAACTCCCATTGACCGGTGTCTCGCCGCGCAAGCCCTTCCGCCGTGAGCACAGCTTCGTGTTCCACCGTGTTGGACGCGATGCCGAGTTCGTCGAGGAGTTGGAAGAATGCGCGGTAGTTGTTCATCGCCGGGAGTATGTGCGAAACAAAGAGGGAAGGTCGAGAGCCAAATGGTGCTCCACCGCGTCTGGGGACAACGGGCGGAGGCGAAAATTATATCCAAGACGCTCGATCGCTCCTGCGCTAGTACGCCCCGCGGGAAGTCCTGACCCACTTGCTGCGGGCGCTGGCAGGACTCCCCCGCGGATAAGGCGTACTAGCAACTTATTGATTCTAGTACAGCTTATCCGAGGCAAGTTCGCTTGAGAGCGTGCGGCGAAGTGAGTGCGAACTTGCCTCGGGCTGTACTAGCGGCAGCTCTATCCCCGACCAACCCCTGAGGATACGCGTTTGTTGATTCCCGCAATGCGGCGCTGATAATATTCCTCCTGTTCGGGCGCAGGGTTCCAAGAGCCAAACCCTTCGCTTGATGCAGTGGCTCGGACTTTTCTCACGTGGTGTCCCATGCAGGATGTCGCATCAGATTTTCTTCGGCGCGTGCGTTCAATGATTGAAGCTGCAGAGCGGGGCCTCGTCACAGAAGAGGAACTGGCCTCTGCACGAAACTCTATGAATGATCTGCTTGAATTGGACTGGGTGATGCCGCGAGCCGTCTCCGAGGTCAGCATACACTGGAAGCTGATAGAGGAATCTCTCAGGACCATTCTCGAAGGGCAGGCTGACGAGCGGACCTTTTCTGGAAAGCTGGAAGCGGCTTGGAGCGCCTACCGCGGCATTGAAGACGTGTTCAAGGAGCACCAATAACAACATCCGGCAAGACGCACCGCCTGCGTCAGGCGGCCCGGCCCCAGCGCCATCGCCGCTCACTGCTTGAACGCATCTTGTTGGCAAGTTCGGCAATGTGCTCAAATCCTGCGGCAGCGGCGATCGCGCGCTGCCTGATCCGCGGATCGGTCGCCTTTCTGCTAAGCGCCTGCATTTGCCTGGCATACTCGCGCCAAAGTTCTACATCGTACAAGATTGATGACATGGCAACTGGTACTCGCGCACTATAACATCGATCGATTTTCCTATGATTTTATGAAAAATCTCTTGACTATAGTCGATGCGCCACGGACGCAGGAATAAAATAGCAGGCGATCCTTACCCGCGCCTTCTGATCTCAGCCCCTTACAAGTGGAAAAATCAAAAAGCCCCTAGCGAATTAAGAGCGCTAGGGGCCTGGGCGACTGAAAAAGGTTGCAATGCCTTTCGGAAAGGGATTGGCGACGCCAGCAGTATTCAACACCTCTCCTGTTGCACACAACGCTATGATCGACCACGCCGCTGTGCAACAGCTAATTGCATGAACGACCCAAGGTTCCTTTCGAATAGCTGCGCGAAAAGCACAGCCATGCGGATGGCATTGAAGCGAGTTCGACGCCTCTCAGGCCCCCCAGATGCAAAGGATTGATCTGTCCGGCGGCTCATTCCAGATAGGCTCCTCCCCGCTCATAAGGAGGGAGCGGCCGCACGAGACCGATCTGCGTCTCCCTTCCTGTGGCAGCGCGAAAAAAGGGAGGCATCTTAAGAGGAAAATAAGCAAGAAATCTTAGACTCCGGCTCGCGTTTAGGAGCGAGTGCCGGAGTGTCTAAAATCATGATCCAGTTGGCCTTTATAGAACCGTTTACCTACAATGATCCGGAAACTGGCGACAGGATAGCTGTCTCAATCTCGGATATGTATACCAAGCTGTCGGTGAACGATCGCGACTATTATTTCGTTCGTGAAAATGGCACGTTCGACGGCACGGCGACGGCGAAACACAATGGCCCTATTTTGGTTTACGCGGTGGAGTGAACGTATCGATCTTCGCCGCCTCCCACCTGCGAGCGCTTTCCTCGCTCTTGGCGCGCCCGACAATAACGAGCCGGCCATTCTCCCATCGTTGTCTGTGCTCATGCTCGCGGCGCGCCGGGTCTCGCGTGATACCGCTATGAACAATCGTGTTCCCAACCTTGAAGTCGTACGTGTAGTAGACCCGTTTCTTCATGTGTTGATCTCGGCATCGAATCAGATGCGCGGATCATGGCGTGATTCGCGTCGCGTTGGTCAACCAACAATCAGCCTACGAAGATTCTGAAATAGCCCCATCTCGCGATAAATCGTAAGACCTATTGCGAAGAGCAGAGTTCTGGACCTCCGGCAGATGCGGCGTTCGGGCCGGCGCACGCCTCCGGGCGATGAGACCGCATGATGGGTGCTGCTCGCTCGGAGCCGCGTTGCAGGCGATGAGAATCCTCAGAATGCGTAGTTCAGGCCGAAACCGGATTGCTCGGGGATGAACGGCCGTTGCGTTGCGCGCGCACTTTCGATCACCAAACGCACTGCTTCGATAACCGAAGCGGAAATCTGCCCGAAACAGCGGGGCCGCCTCTGGTTGCAAACTTGCCAGTTGAGCGAATCATAGGCGCCGAATAAATAGCTGACAAATCTAGCGATACCGTACGGAGTTGTTCATGGTGGGCGCTCAACGTTGGGAGGCAACGTACTCATAGGTGCGGAAGCAGCAGCTTGAGAGCATGGAATGTCACGATGTTTCATTTTCAGGTCAATTCGGTCATCGGAGCAAATGGCTTGATTAAATATCTACGAAATCAGCAAATGTATTCGAGGGCGCAGCTATTTTTGCCAGCAGTGTTATATATCTTCGTGACGCAGGCTGCGCTTGGCCAAGTGGTTCCTATTCCCGAGGAATGTAAACATTTCACCTCACCGGTGGACAAGTTGCACTATGAAAACGAATTGCACAGGAGATGGTATATTTCGTGGTGGGATGGAAAGTGTGAAGGACTGCCTTCGTGGCCATTCTGCCAGTCGAGACCGTACTGGGAAACTATTGGCGAACCTGTTCTGAAACAGTGGCCAGACGCTGATCGAAAGACCCTGCTTAAGGAGTTATGCGTCCTGGGTCAGATCATTGGACACGAGTTTGCGCGCGATAACAATTTGCGCTGCATTGACCGCGATGACCTGAGCGCCTGGACGGACAAACTCAGCTCCAGTGGAGGGAATATATTCCAGACAATTTCAGAAGTAAGGTCTGAGGCAGAGACGAAGGTCAAACGGGCAAAACAAGGAAAGCCGTGCTTGGAGCGTTAATATAGAGTATTTTTGGCATGGCCGCTTTTAGCGCGATTGCCAGGAGAGGGATGCAGCGCCGCCGCCCGAGGTGTGCCGTGGGATCGGGTCACGCTCCGATTATTGTTGGTCAGCGGGCGAGGGGTAGCTATGGGCCTGATCCTGCTTCTGCAATTCTTCCACAGCTTTTTGCCGCTCTTGCGGAGACAAAATACTACCTAAATCTGATACTGGAGAGAGATTTGGGTAATTTCGATTGTCGGCGCAAGCTGGCAACCCAACGCACAGCGTGACCGCCAAAAACCTCGCAACCCGGTGGCCTGCCGCAGGATTGAGCCATGGAACCCAAACACTGATTTGATCCTGCATGGCTATTCCATCTCTTAGGCCCACAACGCGCCACGCTCTGCCAAGTTTGCGACCGTTTTTCGACATGCTGACGCATCAGAGCCGCGCGCACTGCCCAGCCTATCCTCGCCGCATCAAAAGAGCCAGTACCTCGTCTGTCATAGCCGTCTCGCCTATGCGAGGGAAGATCTTCTCGACGCTATAACGGTGGGCGCCGGCATCGCGGTCCGTCATGCCATCCAAGACCAGCACGACATTGTAGCCGTAATCGTAAGCGCTGCGCGCTGTTGATTCCACGCCCATACTGGTCGAAATCCCAACGAGAAAAATCTGGGTGACACCGCGCCGGCGCAGGATTTGCTCGAGCGCAGTTCCATAGAACGCACCGAATTGAAGTTTTGTTACGGCATAGTCGCTCGGCTGGCGATCCAACTCGGGAACAAGCTCAGTCCAGTCGGCCGGTGGCGAAAAGTTGAATGCAAGGTCTGTCCGCCCTGGTCCGCGACCAGCCACATTAACAAGCACGACCGGCAAGTTGCTTTCGCGAAACGCGCGAGCAAGCTTTGCAATGCGACCGGCTATTTCCGAGGCCGGGTGAGCAGTCGGCATGCCGACAATGCCTTTCTGCATGTCGATCACGACTAAGGCGGCGACGGTGTCGATTTGGGTGAGAGCCATGGTCTTCGCTTTCGCTATGGAGTGTGAGCAGCTCGATTTCGGCTGCTCGGCGCTTGCCGGGGGAAGACGGCCGGGATCTATCCAGGCACACTCGCGATGCGACAGCAACCGCGCTCTGTCCATCTCAGCATGTCAGGCAGTCTCTTATAAGCCGTCTCTTATAAGAAGAGTCCCTTGTAACTCACTGGCGCAAATAAACGCTTAGGACACGGACTTTGAACAAACCCAGCGTAAGGACCGTCGGCTAAGCCTGTTCGCGAGATGTTGCCGAGGAAAGTGCGGAAGGTTGCATAGGCGCGATCGAACGCTCGGTGCTGCCGTCATTCCTTTCGACATTACGCGCCCGCGAAGGATACGCGGGCGACGCCAGTGATTGGGCCGAGCCTTGGAGCTGCACAGATGCTGATTGGTGAAAAAGTTTGCCTTGGACCTATCCTTCAGGCCGATGGCGCGATGATCTTTAACTGGCTCAATACCGTGAGCCTTATGCGCCTGCACGGCAATTACGTTCCGGTTAGCCAACATTCTTTTGAGGAATGGTTTGGCGGCATTGGAAAGGATCCCTCCCGGGTCGTGTTCTCGATCCGCAAGCAAGGCGATCTCACATTGCTGGGCTATATTCAGCTCACGGAAATTCATTCTGTTTTCCGCTCTGCGGCCGTTGGCATCACCATTGGAGATCCCGCCAATCGTGGGAAAGGGTACGGACACGAGGCCCTCACGCTATGCATTGACTTTTCCTGGAAAGAACTGAATCTCCAGCGGCTTTCCTTGATGTTTGTTGGCAAGAATGAGCCTGCCATGCGGGCATATAAAAAGGCTGGCTTTGAACAGGAAGGCGTCCTCAAACGAGCGATCTTCGCGAATGGCGTTTATATGGACGCCACAATCATGGGGCTCCTTCAAAGCGACTGATCGGCTCGCAACCTCAGGCGGCGACCAGATTTGGCCCGCTTGATTGATCGTCTGCTGTCAGGAAGCCTCCAGTCGCAGGATGGGCGGTGTATGCTCGACGGCGTGTATTTTCAAATCATTAATACAGGGGGTGGTAGGCTCTAGCTCTTTTAATGAAGGTGGCGAAGATGACGGTATCGACCCTCAGCAGCTACTTGCAGATTTCAAACAATCTGACCAAGTGGGAGAACATGACCGCGTCGGACCCAACAGTGAAAGAGCAGACGGCCTATTATAAAGCCAATATAGGGAATGTGAAGACACCCGCTGATCTCGTTAATAACTACAGGCTTTTTTCCTATGTCATGACCGCCTATGGCCTTGGCGACATGACCTCCTACGGCAAGGGGCTCATTGAAAAGGTCCTCGAGCAGGGAACCTACAGTCAGAACGATCTTGCCTACACGCTCAACAATCCGCAGGTCCTGGCCTTGGCACAGACGTTCAATTTCACTGCAGATGGCACATCCACTACCTCGTCCACGGCAGTTCAGAGCACGGTCGTCAGCAACTATGTCGAGCAGACCCTTGAAAGCAATCAGGGGCAATCCGACCCGGGCGTCCAACTGGCCCTTTATTTCCAGCAAAACGCGTCAAAGATAACAAGTTCTTACAGTATATTGGCCGACAAAAACTTGCTGACGGTTGTCCAGACTGCGCTCGGCATCTCGCCATACACCTCCATGGAGAATATCGACACGCAGGCGAACATGATATCCAACAAGCTCAACATCACTGACTTGCAAGACCCAACAAAACTCAAGAAGTTCATCGAGAAGTTTTGCGCACTTTACGATGCTAATAATCAAGGCGCGACCACCTCACAGAGTAGTACAGTACCAGATGCTCTCCTGAGTACCAATTCTTCAAGCGCCAGCGGCTTCTCGTATAGTCTTCTGTCCAGCATGCAAGGCGTAAAGATCGGTCTTTAAGCTCATGGAGACCCAAGAGAAAATTGGCAAGTGGGAGCCGCAAGGCAGCGACGCCTGAAATTTGCGCCCGCGTGCGATCGAATTTGGGAAGATGCCCCTTCGCCGAACATCCGCAATGCGCGCCGCCGAATCAGGAGGCGCTGCAAGCGCCAAAGCCGGCAACTTCGCTAGCCCGTCTTCCCTCCGGTTTTCGATCCGCGGGCAACATCGCGAAGGTGGCTGACGTGGGCGCCCGATACTGCGGCAGCCAAGGGCGTGGAACCGGGAGGCTGGATTGCCACAGGGCGCACACAACATCGAATACAACGGAGACGCTCGAACAGATCGAAAAGATAGGCGACAACGAGCAGAAGAGCGCGCCACATCGTGCGGGACGGCAAGGTCGGCCCCAAGACTTACAGCGGCTGGATTCGCCTTTCGCTCAATTGCGAAAGACGCCACGGCGCAGGCGGCATAGGCAACGCTATCGCACCGCACCTGACGCAGGCGGTCACGGGACTGTACAATCGTCAGCCCCACGCCGATGGCAGCTCTGGCTGCCCGGGAGACTGGAAAAGCTCGCCACCGCTAATAGACGTGGCGTGCTCTTTCCAGGCTTGAACAGTTCCCATGCAGGTTCTAAAAGACAGATCTGAAAACAGCGACCCAAAACGCCGCACCGGCCAGCAAGCAGAGAATCCATGCCACCGGAGCCAATATCGGATGCGCCCTCAGAGGGCCGCTGATTACGCGCTTTTGCGGCAAGTCTCTGAAACCGAAGTTTATTCTCTCGCTTTGCCAAGGGCCTTCGTTATAGCCCATCACGTCACGATCCTTTCACAATCCTTGTTGTTGCAGATACACCAAAAGGTTGGCCCTATCCCTATTCCCACCATCAAGGATTGTGGCACTCTGTTCCTGGGTAAAATCTTAGAATACGAGAGCCTGTTGAGGCACAGCACCCAAAGTTTACCTCAATAAACAAAATTAAAATAGCATTCCTGATGCTTTAAGGCGAATCTAACAAGAGTCACCGTCGTCGTACAAGAATATTTTGCATCGGTGGAAAAGTCCCTGGTTTGCGTCGCCGTGTTGAATCACTCTACTGTTGGCAAGCTATAATCGGTGGAAGGACCCGGCATGCAAGGAGCTGCTGTCAAACTCTTCGCACTTAAGGGAAGCGCTTCCCTTGGCAATTCCGTCGCCACGCATCTGGGCCTTTCTATCGCGCCCCACGAAGAACGCGATTTCGAGGATGGAGAGCATAAGGCGAGACCGCTTGAGAGCGTCGCCGGCGCAGATGTGTATGTTCTCCATAGTCTTAATGGTGGCCCGGACCAAAGTTCGAACGACAGGCTTTGCCGGCTTCTGTTCTTCATCGGCGCGCTGAAGGATGCCGGAGCGAGCAGCGTGACTGCCGTTGCGCCTTACCTTTGCTATGCGCGCAAAGACCGGCGCACGAAAAGCCTCGATCCCGTTATCACGCGGTACGTCGCCGCCATGTTCGAGTCTGTCGGAACCGATGCCGTCATCGTCTTGGAGGTCCACAACCCCGCAGCTTTCGAAAACGCGTTTCGTTGTCGCACCGTGGCGTTGACCGCAATTCCGATCTTCGTCGAGCACGTAAAATCGATGGCCGTTGGCGAAATTTGCGTCGTCTCTCCCGATACAGGGGGCGCCAAGCGGGCCGAGCTGTTTCGAAAGGCGCTGGAAGATGCGCTCGGACGCACCGTGGGAAGCGCTTTCGCGGAGAAGCACCGCAGCGGAGGCGTCGTTTCCGGCGAGCTCTTCGCCGGAGATGTGAAAGGCAAAACGGCGCTGATCATCGATGACTTGATAAGCTCGGGCGCCACCTTGGTCCGGGCGGCCGAAGCCGCGAAGCGCGCGGGGGCCGAGCGCGTCCTGGCGCTCGTCGCTCACGGGCTGTTCGCGGAAGGCTCCGAGAAAGCGGTCATGAATCCAGCGCTCGACGGGCTGATCGTCACCGATAGCATCCAGCCCCCGCGTGAGAAGCCGGGGCTGATGGCGAGCAAGATCACCACCCTGTCTTGCGCGCCTCTTCTGGCCGAAGCCATCCGGCGCTTGCACGAAAATGAGGGGCTTTCCGATCTGCTGGTGTTCTGAGCGCGGCGTGCGCAAAATCGGAACCGGTTGCGACGCCATTTTTCTAACGGCCCGGGATGCGCCCGAGGCAACGATCACGGCAGCACCCACGTTTGATTGAGGCGGGATGCTTGAGACAGGCTTCGCCGGGCTGGCCATTGCCCCTTTTCGACGGCGTCGCCGCAAGCTTTATGGCAAGCCGCGCCGGGCCTTAATACAAAAGTGGTTAACAGACGCGCGCCAGATTTATTTCCGCCCTGAATCTGCGGGCGAAAATGTGCAAAAATTAAGGCGGACCGCGTCCGACTGCATAGGGACAATGCACCTAAGCCGCGGAAAATATTGTTATTCTTCTCTGCCACAAATCGGGTTAAGCAAATGTATTTATTCCCGGAATGGGACGCGCTAAAGTCCGTTAAATATATTTCCACTTCGCGTGTTAACCATGAGCGCACCCGCAGGAGCGCGGCGCGCGCTCCGAGGGGTGCCGCTTGTTACGCGAGTTTTCGTATGGGTATCAAGGGCTTGGTTTGTTGTTAACCTCTCAGCAAGGCGCTTTTTCTTAAGATCCCGGCTCAGGAACATGCGGGAGGCGGACGCAAGCGGGAAGCCTATCCGGGGATGAAGAGAGAGGCCGCCTTCACAATGGGCATACAAAACATCCCGCGTCCGATTAAAGGGGCCATGGTGTAATCGCTGCTTCCAGATGGCGCGCATCCGCCGCAGCGAGCCGGAGATAGGACAGCGCTTGCGGCCGCCATTTTTCGGGCGTGCGCGGCTTGGGCGCGAGCAAATGCGCGATCGATAGCCGCGCCCGCAGCATGGCCCGGTAGCACCGATAGAAGTGGAAGAGCGACTGCGGCGAATGATCGCGTAACGCTTGCGAGATACGGCGCCAGACAATTTCGCCGACGCCTTTCATACCAAGGTGTTCGCACTCAAGATCGAGGTAGGCGATCTCTTCCAGGGGGTCCAACATGCGAAGGCGCGCATTGAACTCCAGGCAATCGATGATCTTGATCTCGTTGCCAAGCCAGATGTGTTCCGGGCGCAGGTCGCCATGCCCGTCCACGATGCGCCGTTGCTCCAGGCGTTCGACGAAGAGGGCCCCTTTGCATGCGAAAAATTGACGCAGCACGCGGTCGAGATAGCGGATAGGGCCTGGCGAGAGGCCAAACCGGGGATTGAGCAGCACGATCCTGTTCTGGCGCAAATCGTAGTCCCAGTTCGCCAGGAAGATCTCGGCCGGCATGAGAACCTGCCGGGCCTTACGGTAGAAGCCCGCCAGCTTCAACGCGAGTGCTTCGATCCCGTTCTCGCCGATCCGCTTTTCGGCAATGAGATGATCGAGCATCCGGCTTTGATCGAGGCGGCGCATCTTGACAAGCCAGTCGACAATCCTGGTTCCTCCGCCGATGGAGAGACCGGCAGGCGAGACGCACAACGGAACGGCATCGATATAGACATCCGCGGCGAGGCGCCGGTTCAGCGCGACCTCGGCACGAGACGCAACCGCGCGCTTTTCGATAGTCGTGAAGTCGAGATAGGGAAATCGGACGGGCTTCTTGAGTTTGAAGACAACGCCATCGGTCAGGAACACCCAGGACATGTGGGTTTCGCGAACATCGACCCTCTGGAGCGAGGGATTGTAAGAGCGAGGGTCGCGAAGAAAAGCGACTTTCTCCTCGACGCCCGGAACCCTAAGCCCCCGGCTGCAATCGCCCTTTGATTCCGTGTAGTTCACGTAGCCGCAAACCCCTGCCCCGATTTGATATTTATCAATCTCAACAACGCGGGCATCTCAATAGTATTAATGCACAAACGCTTAGAAAGTTGGGGTGGCTCCGGCCAAGCGTGCGATGACTGAGACCCACATTATAATCGAGCCGTTCGCCCTGCGGGGAACCCTTGTCTGGCCGGAACGGGCGAATGCGCTCATCGTCTTCGCGCACGGAAGCGGCTCAAGCCGTTTGAGCCCCCGCAATGTGCAACTCGCGCACGCCTTGAACCACAGGGGCATGGCGACGTTCCTCTTCGATCTCTTGACCGCCGAAGAGGAGAGCGGCCGCCGCAATGTCTTCGATATTTTCCTGCTGGCTGATCGGCTTGTGCACGCCATCCGCTGGCTCGACGAGGAGCAGGAAACGGGAGGGTTGCATCTCGGCCTGTTCGGGGCCAGCACAGGCGCCGCAGCCGCTCTGATCGCGGCAGCCAAGCTCGGGAAGCGCGTTGAAGCTGTCGTTTCGCGCGGAGGCCGGCCCGATCTCGCGATGGCCGACCTCCCGAATGTGCATGCGGCGACGCTCTTGATTGTTGGCGGGGCGGACACTCCTGTCATAGCCTTGAACGAAGAAGCCTTTGCTGCGTTGCCCGACCCGAAGGCTTTGGAGATTGTCCCCGGCGCAACGCACCTTTTCAGCGAGCCTGGGGCCTTGGAGCAGGTTATCGAACGTGCCGCGGATTGGTTCCAGCGTTATCTCGGGGCTGGGGCCCAATAGAAAAGGCAGGCGGCCATGATTTACAAGGATCGACGCGAAGCTGGCCGGAGACTTGCCCAACAGCTTGCCCATTATGAGAAGGATGAGCCGGTCGTTCTTGCCCTTCCGAGAGGCGGAGTGGTGGTTGCGGCGGAGATCGCCGACGCGCTGAAAGCACCGCTCGATCTTGTCCTCGTTCGGAAAATCGGCGTACCATTCCAGCCCGAGCTGGCGATGGGTGCAGTGGTGGATGGCCGCGAGCCGCATATTATTCGCAACGAAGACATCATTGCTGCGACAGGGATTTCCGAGAAAGAATTCGACGAGGTTTGCGAGGCGGAGCTATCCGAGATCGACCGCCGCCGCAAACTCTACCTTGCCGGCCATCCCCGTGCGGATGTCGAGGGTCGCGTCGCCATTGTCGTCGACGACGGGATTGCCACCGGCGCAACCACACGCGCCGCGCTTGAAGCGATCCGCGAGCGGAAGCCTGGGAAGCTCACGCTCGCCGTTCCCGTCGCGCCGACGCGCACGCTCGCAGAGCTGAGCGGATTACCCGACGAGATCGTCTGCCTGCAATCGCACGAGCCCTTCTATGCCATCGGGTTTTATTATGAGGACTTCCGCCAGGTCAGCGATGACGAAGTGATCGACATCCTGGCGGATGCGCGGAAGCACGAGACCGCAGTCAATCCGACTTGAGCGCGCGTTCGAGACGATCCAGGAACGGACGTTGTGCAGCCAGGATTTTGCTGCGCGCCTCTTGAAGAGAGAACCATCCCGCGCGATCGGCTTCGGGAATCAGCTGAGTTCTGCCGCTTTTGGGCGGCCATTCGATCTCGCACAGATTGGATTTGAACGTCTCCGGATCGAAATCGCCCTCGACCGCCCAGGCGCTCACGATCTTCCGGTTGGACTGGGTGACTTCGCCGAGCGCAAGGAATGGTCCGTGTATCTGGCCGCCGGTCTCTTCCTGAAATTCCCTCATGGCGGCTTCGAGAGGATCTTCGCCCTCGGTATACTCCCCCTTGGGGATGGACCAGCTTCCAAGATCCTTTTTCGCCCAGAAGGGGCCGCCAGGGTGCACGAGGAGCACAAGCAAATCGCCCTCGCTGTGCTTGTACATAAGTACTCCGGCGCTTCGCCTCATGTGCTTAAGCCTCCGCGCTGGCGTTCTTGGGGAAGGGTATCCATCTAAGTCTGCTACGGTCGAAAGTGAGTTGGCAAGGGAGAGTGACAATGTCGCAGGAACAACCACCCCATGGTCCGGATCTCGCGCAAGGGGTTCCGCTCGACGGGCTTGCGGATGGCGGCATGCTGGCGGGCCATTGCGGCGGCGAGGAGGTTTTGCTGGTCCGCCGCGGGAATGAGATTTTCGCGGTCGGCGCGCACTGCTCCCACTACCACGGTCCGCTCGCAGATGGCCTTGTGGTGAACGATACCATTCGCTGCCCCTGGCATCACGCCGCGTTCGATCTGCGGACGGGTGAAGCCACGCGCACCCCGGCCTTCAGCCCGATCGGCTGCTGGTCGGTGGAACAGCGCGACGGCAAGGTCTTCGTGAAAGAGAAGCGGACACCACCAAAACCGGCACTGCTCAACGTTCCAGGCAAAGCGCCGGACCGGATCGTGATTGTCGGCGGAGGCGCTGCCGGTTTCGCGGCAGCGGAAATGCTGAGGCGTCGCGCCTATCAGGGCGGCATCGTGATGGTGAGCAGCGAAATCAGCCGCGCCTGTCGACCGCCCGAACCTTTCAAAGGACTATCTTGCGGGCACCGCGCCCGAGGAATGGGTGCCGTTGCGTCCTGACAGCTTCTATACAGAGAACGGCATCGACCTGCGGCTCGGAGAGGCCGTGACCGGGGTGGATACCCGTTCGCGAGAGATCGCGCTCGGCAGCGGGGAGAGCTTGCCTTACGACCGCCTTCTCCTTGCAACCGGGGCGGAGCCGATTCGCTTGCCTCTTCCCGGCTTCAGCGAGCCGCATGTTTACACCTTGCGCTCGCTGGCCGATTGCCAGGCCATCATCGGGCGCGCCAAGACTTCGAGCCGGGCTGTGGTGATCGGCGCCAGTTTCATTGGCCTTGAGGTTGCGGCGTCGTTGCGCGCGCGGGGGCTGGAAGTTCATGTGGTCGCGCCTGAGTCGCTGCCGATGGAACGCATCCTCGGTCCGCAACTCGGCGACTTCGTGCTCCGTTTGCACGAAGAGCATGGCGTGATCTTCCACCTTGGAGAAACGGTGGCCGCAATCGTGGGCCGGAAGGTGAAGCTCAAAAGCGGCGGCACGCTCGAGGGGGATCTCATCGTCGCCGGTGTTGGCGTGCGCCCGCGGATCGAGCTGGCGCAGAAGGCAGGGCTCGCGATCGATCGCGGCGTCACCGTGAACGCTTACCTGGAAACGAGCGCGCCCGGCATCTTCGCCGCTGGCGACATCGCGCGCTGGCCCGATCCTTATAGCGGCGAAAACATCCGCGTCGAGCACTGGGTCGTCGCCGAGCGTCAGGCGCAGACGGCTGCGCTGAACATGCTCGGCGCGCATGAGAAGTTCGACGCAGTGCCCTTCTTCTGGAGCCAGCACTACGATGTCCCGATCAACTATGTCGGTCACGCCGAGAAATGGGACGATCTGACCATCGATGGCGATATCGCAAGCAGGGATTGCGCTGTCCGCTATAAGCGCGGCGGCCGCACGCTGGCAGTGGCGTCAATCTACCGTGATGTAGAAAGCCTGAAGGCTGAACTGGCGATGGAGGAGGAAATTGTCAGCAGCGCCGCACTCAAGAATGCAATCGGCTGACTGGCTTAGATGGCGTTTACCTTCCGGACGGTGCCGGGGGGTACCATTCCGGAAGGTAGATCTTGCAGCGCATAAGCGAGGGCAGGCTTTTAGCGCTACGTCTAAGAGGTTGATGTTATTTGGTTAATCAATGGTTAACTGAACTGCAGAAATGTCAGTTGGGACGCGTCATCTGAAACAGCTGCTCTGGCCCTATAGTGAAATAGTCACTCGGTCCTCCGCCGCGCAGCACATGACCAGCGGCGGCGGTATCATAGATTCCATTTTTTAGTAGTGAATGGGCTATATGCACCATCACTACCTCGCCGAGGACCAGCCAGGCCGGAACCTTATCGCCTTCAGAGGTAAGCAGTTGGACGATCTGAGTGCATCGGCATTCGAAGCTGACTGGACTTTCAGCGACCCGCGGGGTTGAGATCAGCTTCAATTCGATAGGCGTCAGTCCAGCGAAGTCGAACTCGCTGACTTCCGGAGGCAGCGGCGCTGAGGTCTGGTTCATGGCCTCCGCGAGCGAGCGCGTCACCAGGTTCCAGGCAAACTCACCCGTCTGCTCCACATTGCGCACCGAGTCCTTGTGGCCAACGCTGGAAAAGCCAACGATGGGCGGCTTGTAATTGAAGGCGTTAAAAAAGCTGTATGGGGCGAGGTTCAGGCCCCCTGACGCGCTACGCGTCGAAACCCAGCCGATGGGACGCGGCCCGACGATCATGTTGAACGGATCGTGAGGCAAGCGATGGCCTTGCCGAGGCTCGTAGCTGTGAAACAAGTCTGACACAAAGGCCCCTTGAGAAACTGGATCGCCGCAGTTGTCTGCGGAACTAAGGATTTGAGGAGGAGCCGGGATTGCGTCAATTCAAGTCACGAAACTGTTTTCCGTGGATCGGGGTTATATGCACTAAATATAGCGGGAGATTTCCCGCCTGCACCGCTCAGGTGAAGCCATGCTGCTCGAATCAAGCATCGAGGCAACGAGACCGGCCGAGAAGAACCGGTATGCTTCCGTCCCCCGCCATGCGGATTGGACGATCGCCCAGAACTGGCCCTCCTACACCGCCGGGGAACACGACCGCTGGAACCGCCTTTTCGCCCGCCAATCGGCGCTGCTTCCCGGCCGCGCCTGCGAAGAGGCGCTTGCCGCCATGAAGAAGCTTGAGCTTTCGCGCTCAGGCATCCCCGACTTCGCCGGTCTGAGCGAGCGCCTCGCGGCCATCACAGGCTGGCGCGTTGTCCCGGTCGCCGGATTGATCCCCGATGACGTTTTCTTCGAGCATTTGGCGAACCGCCGCTTCCCGGCCGCCGCGTTCATCCGGCCCGAGCACGAGCTGGATTATCTGGAGGAGCCGGACATCTTCCACGATGTCTTCGGCCATGTGCCGTTGCTCGCGAACCCGGTTTATGCCGATTTCCTCGAAGCCTATGGCAAAGGTGGCCGGCGCGCCATGGAGCGCGGCCAGTTGCACAATCTCGCGCGCCTCTATTGGTACACGGTCGAGTTCGGGCTGATCCAAACCGCGCAAGGCCTGCGCATCTTCGGGGCGGGCATCATGTCCTCGCCCGCCGAGACGGTCTTCGCGCTGGAGGACAGTTCGCCGAACCGCATCGCGTTCGACCTTGAGCGCGTCATGCGCACAAAATACATCATCGACGACTTCCAGCAGACCTACTTCGTGATCGAAAGCTTCGAGGAGCTGCTTGAGGATTGCTACCAGGATTTCGGCCCTGCCTATGACCGCCTCCGCCGCGCGCGGGACATTGAGGCGCACGAGCTTGCCGAAGACGACCGCATCATCACACGCGGCGGCCTCCATTACTTCCGCGCCAAGGGAAAAGCGCTCAGCGCCGCTGCGCCGTGACCGTCTGTTCGATCGCGCCGAAGATGGAAGCGCCGTCAGCATCCAGCATCTCGATGCGGACGGTGTCGCCGGGCTTGAGGAACGGCGTGCGCGCTTCGCCGTGGAGCAGGGTTTCGACGACACGCTGTTCGGCAAGGCAGGAGTAACCTGCTCCGCCCTCGGAGATCGGCTTTCCTGGCCCTCCATCCGCGCCACGGTTCGAGACGGTGCCCGAGCCGATGATCGAGCCAGCCGAAAGCGGGCGCGTCCGGGCGGCATGAGCGATCAGCACGCCGAAATCGAAGGTCATATCCACGCCCGCGTTCGGCCGCCGAGCGGCGCGCCGTTGACGAAGGACAGGAGCGGGAGGTGCAGCTTCCCGCCATCCCAGGCCACGCCCAGTTCATCGGGCGTCACGGCCACCGGCGAGAAGGCCGTCGGCGGCTTCGACTGGAAGAAACCGAAGCCCTTCGCAAGCTCGGGAGCCACAAGCCCGCGCAGCGTGATGTCGTTGGCGAGCATCACAAGCCGGATGTACGACCGCGCCTCCTCCGGCGTGACGCCCATCGGAACGTCATCGGTCACAACCGCGACTTCCGCTTCCAGATCGAGGCCAAGGCTTTCATCGCCCGGAAGGGGGATCGGATCGCGCGGCCCGAGAAAGGCGTCCGAGCCGCCTTGATAGATCAGGGGATCGGTCCAGAAGGACACGGGCATCTCCGCGCCGCGAGCCTTTCTCAAAAGCGCGACGTGGTTCACGTAAGCCGAGCCGTCCGCCCATTGGCAGGCGCGGGGCAAAGGCGCCGCGCAGGCATCTTCCCGGAAAGGAAGCGGGCCAA
This sequence comes from uncultured Alphaproteobacteria bacterium, assembly GCA_963817495.1. Lineage (GTDB taxonomy): Bacteria > Pseudomonadota > Alphaproteobacteria > Rhizobiales > Rhodomicrobiaceae > Rhodomicrobium. The sequence continues at coordinate 342,663 of CAWFOS010000008.1, forward strand.
GCAGGCGGGCCTCAAGCTTTTCCGCTCTGGCCGCGAGGGCGGGAGCGATGCCAGACCAATTGTCGAGCGCGGCCTGCATCGTTGGCGCGATGCGTGCCGCGAGAACGGCGCGCGCCAAGTCGCGGGATACGACGGCGAGCCTGCCGTCTCGACCCGATTTGAGCGAAGCGAGCTTCACTTCTTCCCCCTCACCCCAGCCCTTGCATGTTGGCTGCGGGCCCGAATCGTAGTGGCGATGTGGGCGTCTCATGAGGGATGGCCATCCCTCATGAGACGGGCAGGCGGGACCGTCAAACCCTTAAGCTTTTGGCTTGCGGGAGAGCTTGGTCCGTCTGCCCTCCGGCTCACGATCTGAACAGATGACTGGGGAGCAAGTCCCGCATGCAAGGCAAGATGACATCCGTGAGAGCCGAACACGCAGTGTATGCCGGGATCGATGTGTGTAAAGCGTGGCTCGACGTTTATCTGCATCCAATTGGCCAGAGTTTTCGCGTTCCCAACAGCAAGGAAGGCTGTAAGCGTTTGGCGCAGGAGCTTTCCTCCTCCGCCGCCAGGCTTATCGTCATGGAGGCGACGGGAAAGTTCCATCGGCTTTGTCATCGCGAGCTCAGCGCAGCGGGCTTCGCCGTCGCCATCGTCAATCCCTACCGGTCGAGAAAGCTGGCTGATGCGTTCGGGCAGCTCGCAAAAACCGATGCGATCGACGCGCGCATGTTGGCGCTCTACGGAGAGGCTATTGGCCCAGGGGCGACGCCGGTTCCTGCCAAGACGCTGGCGGAGCTTCAGGAGCTGGTTCTGGCGCGGCAAGCCGCCAAAGCCGGTGAGACGGCGCTGAAAAACCAGTACGGCGCCGCGGAGAGCCTGGCTCTTAAACGGCTGCTGAAGGCCCAGCTTGACGCTCAGACCCGTCTGATCGAGGGTCTCAAAGCCGCCATCTCCGCGATCCTTTCGAAAGACGCTGGCTTGAAGCGCCGCTACGAGATCCTCACCTCGATCAAGGGCGTCGGCCCTATCGTCGCCGCAACGCTGGCGGCCTGTCTGTCGGAGCTTGGCGTCTTGTCCGGCGGAAAGATCGCCCTCCTTGCCGGCGTCGCGCCCATCAATTGCGATTCCGGCGAGATGCGCGGCCAGCGCCACATCAAAGGCGGCCGCGCGCATGTGAGAAGCGCGCTTTACATGGCGGCTGTCGCCGCCAGCCGCTGCAACCCCGATCTCAAAGCCTTCTACGCCCGGCTTCGCGCTGCGGGTAAAGCCGCAAAGCTGGCCTTGACCGCAGTCATGCGCAAGCTCCTGCTTCTCGCCAACACCCTTATCCGCGAAGACCGCCATTGGACCCCTAAACATGCTTGACTTCAAACACAGATGCTCTCCCGCAAGGGGAGAGGGGGTAAACCGTGCCCGCTGCAACGGCGTTCATGCCATCGAAAATCATCATGGCCGCCCGTTGAAGCGCTTCTTCAGACCGGCCCAGCACTCGGGATAATCCTCCTGAAGCGTTTCAAGCTTGGCGGCGTACCGCGTCAGATGCTGCGGGAAGCGCGTCTCGAACATGAAGGCCAAGGTGTCGGTCAGTTTCACGGGACGAAGCTCGGCTTCGGCGGCGCGCTCGAAAGACTGCGCATCCGGGCCGTGCGGCAGCATGCAATTGTGCAGCGACATGCCGCCGGGCAGGAAGCCTTCGGGCTTCGCCTCGTACTGCCCCTGGATCAAGCCCATGAATTCGCTCATGATATTCATGTGATACCAGGGCGGCCGGAAGGAATGCTCGGCCACCGCCCAGCGCTCGGGGAAGATCACGAAGTCGACGTTTGCGGTTCCTTCCTCGCCCGAGGGCGCGGTCAGCACCGTGAAAATCGACGGGTCGGGGTGATCGAACAAAAGCGCGCCGACAGGGGCGAAGGTCTTCAGATCGTATTTGTAAGGCGCGTAATTGCCGTGCCACGCGACCACATCGAGCGGCGAATGATCGAGATCGCATGAATAGAAATTGCCGCACCATTTGACGGTGAGGCGGCACGGCGTGTCTTTGTCCTCGAAGGCCGCCAGCGGCGTCTTGAAATCGCGCGGGTTGGCCAGGCAGTTCGCGCCGATCGGGCCGCGGTTCGGGAGCGTGAATTTCGCGCCGTAATTCTCGCAGAGATAACCGCGCGCGGAGCCGTCCTCCAGCGCAATCTTGAACTTCACGCCACGCGGGATCACGCAAATCTCGCCGGGGCCGATCCGGATGCTTCCAAACTCGGTGAAGAAATTCAGCCGTCCGATCTGCGGGACCACCAGTAGCTCGCCATCGGCATTGTAGAAATACTCGTCCTCCATGGATCGCGTGACGAAATAGAGGCTCGCCGCCATGCCCGTTTGGGTGTTCACATCGCCAGCCGTGGTGATGGTCCGCACACCATCGACGAAGGTCAGGCCCTCCTTGGGGATCGGAACCGGTCCCCAGCGAAGCTGACCGATGGGCCGATCCAACTCGTGAAGCGCAGGCGCTGACCTCCAGAAGGGAACGGCGACGCTCTTGAAGCGGCCCGTGTGCCGCACGGATGGCCTGATGCGATAGAGCCAGGAGCGCTCGTTCTTCCCGCGCGGCGCTGTGAAGGGCGAGCCGGAAAGCTGCTCGGCGTAAAGCCCATAGGCGCAGCGTTGCGGCGAATTCTGGCCCACCGGCAAAGCGCCCGGCAGCGCCTCCGTCTCGAAGTCGTTGCCGAAGCCTGGCATATAGCCTTCCGGCGTCGCGGGCATGGGCATCACTCCGCGGCAGCCGGCTTCAAGACGCCGCGCTGGATCTGATCCTCCTCGATGGACTGGAACAGCGCGCGGAAATTGCCTTCGCCGAAGCCCTCGTCGCCCTTCCTTTCGATGAATTCGAAAAAGATCGGGCCGATCAAGGTCTTGGAGAAGATTTGCAAAAGCACCTTGGTCTCGCCGCCCCCGGCAACCCCTTCGCCGTCAATCAGGATGCCGAGTTGTTCAAGTTTATCGAGGGGCTCGCCGTGCCCAGGCACGCGCTCGTCCACTCGCGCGTAATAAGTCGCGGGCGGCGGCGGCATGAACGGCAGCCCCGCCTGCCTCAGCTTCGCAACCGTCTCGTAGATGTTCTTGCAGCCGCCCGCGATATGCTGGATGCCCTCGCCTTTGTAATCACGCAAATATTCCTCGATCTGGCTCTTATCGTCGGCGCTCTCGTTGATCGGGATGCGGATCTTGCCGCATGGGCTGGTCATGGCGCGCGAGTACAGGCCGGTGAACCTGCCTTCGATGTCGAAATAGCGGATCTGGCGGAAGTTGAAAAAGCGCTTGTACCAGTTGGCCCACCAATCCATGCGGCCGCGCTGAACATTATGGGTCAGGTGATCGATGTAATAGAGGCCAGCGCCTTCCGGTTGAGGATCGCGCGCGCCCGTCCAGCGAAAATCCACGTCCCAGATCGAGCCCTTCTCGCCATAACGGTCGACAAAGTAGATGAGCGCGCCGCCTATGCCTTCGATGGCCGGAATGTTGAGTTCCATCGGGCCGACGGCGCCGGGAACCGGCTTGGCGCCAAGCTCGATGGCGCGCTTGTGAGCATGCGCGGCGTCCACGACACGGAAGCCCATCGCGCAGGCGCATGGCCCGTGCGATTTTGCGAAGCCCGCGGCGAAGCTGTCCGGCTCGGCGTTCACCACGTAATTCACGCAGCCCTGCCGGTAGAGGATGACGTTCTTGGAGCGATGCTTGGCAACGGCTGAAAAGCCCATCAGCTCGAAGGCAGCTCCAAGCCTGGCTGGCTCCTGATGGGCAAACTCGACAAACTCGAACCCGTCGGTCCCCGTCGGATTGTCATCCGATATTGTGGCCGGCGGGCCATCGTGGGGGAATGGCCCCATCGCAAACGCCTCCTACACCGGACCCCCGCTGTCCTGCTGACGATATAGGGGCACGGGGACAGGTTTGAAGCGCTGCGCCTGTCCTCGAGGCGCACCCCTTCCTGGCCTTCACGCGAAAGTCATCCAGGCGAACCCTCCTCCGGCGGCTAAACCCGCGCGAGAGTCCGAACCTCTGCCTGCCGTCATTCTGTGACATTTGCGATACTTAAAATGGGCTTAAGATTGGTTTCGTTTTGCAAAAACTGGAATATGTAACTACATAAGCAGTTCGCTTGAGTGCCGAGACGCCGGGGCGTGTGGCGCCTTCCGCCAACGCCTGGAGGAAGTCCCGAAAGATTGCGGCGGTTTGACCTTCATGTGCGGAAGTCGATTAAAGCGCCGAGGCCGGGTAGTACCGTTTACGATGCTCAGGCTCACTGTTGACACAAAGCTGCCCGCAAGCCGGAGCATATATTAGTCGCAATATGGCAATCGATACAGTACCCAGGTTTCCTAAAATACCCATTGGACATGGGAACTATTAGCACCTCGTACCTTCTCTGTTCTCAAGTGGCTTTTCTGCTTCGACGATTATTGTGTGTGGCGCCTCAAAATCAAATTCATGCTCCTTGGCAAGACATTCTTCGAACAATGGTAAATGGTTGGTTTCAATTACAGGTTTGCATAATCTAATGTTGACAAAACCACATCTGGTAAGAAGCTCATCAAGAAAGGAGAAGCTCAAAATCGTTAAGTGCTCACCACGACAAGATATAAAATTTTCAAATCGCCCTCCAATGCTGATCCTACTGTCAGGAAAATCATAAAACCATTTTACATCGTTCTCTATAAATTTTTTGATGGCTGCGTCCCCATTAGGCCCGCCAACTCTGTAGACCCCCCCCGGCTTCAGACAGCGCCAAACCTCGCTAAAATGAACCTGCATATTCGGAAGGTGCTCAATCATATGATGGGAGTAAATACAGTCGATTGTTTCATCATGAAATGGCAAAGGATATCTCAAATCCGCCCACACGTCTGCTTTTCCCGTAAAAATATTGGCGTCTACGTTTATCCAGCCTTCGATATAGTTTTTCTGGCCTGGTCCGAGGTGAACTCTCGCTTTTCCCTCTCGCGGTGCTTTAAAGCTGCGATAAAGATATCCGCTAAGCGCCATAAACGGTCCAGCAGCCAAGTAATAAGTTGCCCTCATTCTGCGACTAAGCATGAAATTCCTCGCTGACGGCTCAAGAACGGAATTAAGGAGACAAGTCAATTCGTTTAGCACAGAGCTTCCAGAACCACATTGGAGTTGCAAGCGTTTTAGATTTTTCCTGTGAAAAACTGGAAAAATTGCTGCAAGGACATAGAGGTTCGCTGGACTGGTCGAGGGTCCATCGTCGCCATTTTCGCGTCAGTAGGTTGCCCAGTCTTAACTTCGGCAAAACCTCCACGCAGGAGATGAGCTCTGGGGCCTCTCTCCTTCATGCTTAGGCGAGCGGCGTCCGCCGTTTGATGCGGGCGTCCAGAAGCGCGTCCCGCAATTTGAGGTGCAAGTCCTCGCCCGCGGAACCATCCTCGGCCGTGATCAACTCCACTTCCACGGCGGCCGAAAGAGCCGCCAGACGCAGGCGGAAATACACCCGAACTCCGCTGTGGCGAAACTTCATGGGCAAGGTTATGAGCGGCGGCTTGAACCACCCGAGTTCCACTTCCCCAACTTCCGCAAGCTCAAGCGTTCCCGGCTTGAAATGAAGCTCGGCCGATGATTGCACGAGGCTTCTCAAATTCGCCATGTGGCCGATCCGGATGAACGCTGCGAAGTCCGTGGCGTCGATGAGCCTGAGCTCCGAAGCCAGTTCCTTCAAGCCGCCCCCAAGCGTTCGTTCAATCTCGGCCAGCTGAGCGGAACTCACAGAGCTTGCAGGCTCAAACGCGCCATGCGATGTCATTGGGGCCACATCCCCCTGCGCGCGCCTGTGAGCATTTCAGATTTGTGGAAGCGGTAACGCTCGATCTCCCGAAGGACGCTGTCGGCAATCCCGGAGATCTGATCACCGGTCGTTTCACGGCCGGACGGGGGATGATCTTCCACAATCATGAGCCATAGTTTCCGGAAGTCCGAAAGAACTCCTAGCCACTCATGGGAAGGAGAGGGCGCATCCTGCACCGCTTCGATCAGTTCGATCGCGTCCGAGAGCCTGCGCGTCGTCGGGACATCTTGTGAAGGCAACTCTTCGCAGATCTCTGAATAGGCGAACTGGTACATGACGTCCTCTCCAGGCTTAAAACGTGAGCGCTGCCACGTATGGCATGTGACGCTTATGCCAAGCGTGAGCCTCCTGGTTGTGAGGGAAGGCGCTCTTTGCTGTTCACAATCAGCATCGCATCCAGATTGGCGATTGAAACTAGGTGGGTCCGGTTCTAAGCAGCTTTATTCGCTTGATTCTAGACCGTCTGGTCCAAGGGGCGCCCTTAGTGAGCGAATGAGGACTGCGATATTGGCTAAAGCAAAGTTTGCTCATCAGGCCAACGGATTGCCGTTCCGGACGCCGCTCGCTCCGCGCTTCGTCATCCCGGCCAAGCGAAGCGCGAGCCGGGATCGCAAAAAGAAAAGCGTTTCAATCTATTACGCTCCCGGATAAGGCTTCGCCTCTCCGGGGATGACACGGGCGGCGCGTCAAGCCGTCGCGACGCTCTCATTAGGAAATGCATCGGGCGTCTCGATGACCGTAACGCCGGGCAAAGTAATGGTGACCCTCAAGCCGCCTTCCCGGCGATTTTGGAGCGTGATGTCGCCGCCGTGACTGCGAACGATGGACCTGGCGATGGCAAGTCCAAGGCCAACGCCTCCGGTTTCGGTGTTTCGGGAATTTTCCAGCCGCACAAACGGGCTGAAGACCCTCTCCATATCGCGGCTGGGAATGCCCGGGCCATCGTCATCGATCAGGATTGCAACATCGCCGCGTTTGTGCTCGACGAAGACGCGCGCGCGGCGGCCATAGGCTACAGCGTTATCGAGAATGTTCCGGAAGGCGCGCTTCAGTCCCACGGGACGGCAGCGGATGGTGAAGCTTCCGGGTTCGGAGCATTCGACGGGGAAACCCGTGTCGCCGAGATCCTCGCAAACGGTCGAGATCAGGGCGCCGACATCGACACGGCGGGTCTTCTCCTGAGCCGCTTCCTCCCTTGCGAAGGAGAGCGTTGCCTGCGCCATCTCGAACATCTCGTCGAGAGTCTCCAGGATTTTCTGCCTGATTTCTTCATCCTCGATGAATTCGGCGCGAAGCTTCAGAGTTGTTATCGGCGTGCGGAGGTCATGCCCGAGGGCGGCGAGCATCTTCGTCCGGTCGAGCACGAACCGGCTCAATCTTTCCTGCATGTCGTTGAAGGCCCGGATGGTGTCGAGCACCTCGCGCGGTCCTTTTTCTTCAAGCTTGGCGGTCGACTCTCCCCGGCCCAACGCCGCCGCAGCTCCCGCCAACTCCTTCAGCGGCTGTGTCAGGCGGCTCAGCACGAACACGATGCCGAGCGCCGAGATCGCCGCCATGGTTGCAAACTGGACAAGCAATGGCGAAGCATGAGGGCCGACACCCCGCGGCGTCACAGCTACATTGAGCCACAGCCCGCTCTTCAACGAAACGGAAACGTTCGCAAAAACCGGCCTCGCCGGGGGTGCGGGAGGGTGCGAGTTGGTGGTCGAAAATGTTTGCTTGATGTCGCGCCATAGGCCATCAAGCATGACGTCCCAATAGGGCTCCTCGATCGGAGACAGCATCGTGATATCGATCTCATCGGCGCGATCGCCGAAAACCCTCCTGAGTTCCTGCTGAACGGCTTCAGGCTGCGTCTCTTCCTTGGTGCGCGACACAGGCTCGGAGTCTATCGCGAACTTCAAAGCCCAAGAGCTGGAAGTCTTAAGGATCTTGCCATGAATATCCGCCGGCGTTGAACTCGATGACGTCTCTGACCGTTGCGATCCGCGTGAAGATGTTATGCAACCACTCGCTTTTCATCCTGGACTTCTGATCGTTCAGAATGAACACGAAGCCGGACGCTTGCGACAGCAGCAGCGCAACGAGCGTAAGAAGGATAAGCTGGCCCTTCAGGCTTCGTGGCAAGAGACGCATCATATGCGTTCAACCGCGCCGACGAACTTGTAACCGCCGCCCCAGATCGTCTGAATGATTTTCGGGTCCTTCGGGTCTTCCTCGATTTTGCGGCGCAGCCGGCTGACTTGGTTGTCGATGCTCCGGTCGAACAGATTTGCGGCGCGCCCCCTGGTAATATCGAGGAGTTGATCGCGGGTCAGCACGATATTCGGGCGATGCAGAAACGCCGACAGAAGCAGGAATTCTCCGTAAGAGAGGGGGGTGACCACCTCCTTGCCGTCGATCAGTTCGCGCCGATCCGCATCGAAAATGAACTGCCCGAATTTCAGCCTTTCGCCCGCAGGGGCATCGCGGCTCTGCGGGACGCTTTGTGCGCGGCGGATCACGGCGCGGATGCGCGCCAGGAGTTCCCTTGGATTGAACGGCTTCGTCACATAGTCGTCGGCGCCCAGCTCAAGGCCGATGATGCGATCGGTGTCCTCTGCGACCGCTGTGAGAAAGATGATCGGCGGCGAAGCGCCTTCGCGCAAGGCGCGGCAAAGCGAAATGCCATCCTCGCCCGGCATCATGATATCCAGGACAATCAGATCGAACGCCCCCGCTTTGAGGTGGCGCCGGGCTTCTGCGGCATCCGCCGCCGTCGTGACCCGCATGCCGTGCTTCACAAGAAACTTGGCGAGCAGGTCTCGAATGTCCTTATGATCGTCGACGACAAGAATATGAAGCGTAGTCTCCATGGCCTCTCCTCTGGCCCATGTTTAAGAGCGCACGCATTACAGCGCAGCATCAAATGTGTAAGAACGTGTGGCGAAAAGGCAATCTCACCGCAAAATGCGACTCTCTTTCACGCAAAAAATAGTTGCCACCTATCTATCCTCCTGCAAATACGAAGCGGGCCGTCAAGTTCAAGTTGGAGGCCCGCACGGAAGCGAAGGCTCGGTAGAGGCGCGACCGGCATATAAGTGAGCGCGGCGGCGGCTGCGAGAGGCTGGGCAACCGCGGGTGGCTTCTCATCCTCAACACTATTGTTCAGGTCATGGAACAAATCTGCGTAAACTTTCCTAAACTTGTCTTGCCTTCGGAAGGCAAAAATGCACCTATAGTTACCCATTCGGAGTAACCGAAGACTTTATCAAAATGAATACGAAACACCGTCATAAAATCGAATTGTTTCTCCCTTAGCTTCCGCGGCGAAATTAAGGATCGCGGAACAAGAGCTTCCGGCATTGCGTTAGTTTGAGCGAATTTCAGCAAAGGGGCCACATGATCCTGGACGCAAGCCAGTGTGGGCGCCCAAATTGAACATCGTCAGCAACGGATTTGAGAAACCCGGAGAAGGTTTGATGGAGCCATTCGTTTTGGGCTGGCGCGAGTGGGTCGCGCTTCCGCAGCTGGGCTTACCCGCGTTGAAGGCGAAAATCGATACTGGCGCGAAGACATCCGCGCTGCATGCGTTCTCGATCGAGACATTCGGGCCGATCGATGCGCCGCGCGTGCGGTTCGGCGTTCACCCCATCGATTACCACAACGAGGTTGAGGTCTGGTGCACGGCGAAGATCGTGGACCGCCGCTATGTTCGAAGCTCCAACGGCCAGGCTGAGAACCGCTATATCATTCACACGCCGATCCGCATCGGCGATCGGGAATGGCCCGTCGAAATCTCGCTTTCCAATCGCTATACCATGGCTCACCGCATGCTGCTGGGCCGCACGGCGCTTGAAGCTCAGTCCGCCAGCATCCTGCCGTGGTCCGAATATCGCCAGGACAAGCTGAGCTACGACGTTTACGGCGACCGGGAACTTGCCGCGCCCGTCAAGCGCTCGCTGCGCATCGCCCTTCTCACGATGGAGCCCGGGAACTTTTCGAACAGGCGTTTCATCGAGGAAGCGGAGAAGCGGGATCATGTGATCGAGCCGATCAACACGCTTCGCTGCTACATGAACATCAAGTCGATCGCGAGCGCCGTCCACTATGAGGGCAACACGCTGCCCGATTTCGACTTCGTCATCCCAAGGATTGGCGCGTCGATCACCGCCTATGGCACAGCGGTGGTGCGCCAGTTCGAGATGACCGGCGCGCATGTGCTGAACTCGGCGCAATCCATCGTTCAAAGCCGCGACAAGTTGTTCGCGCATCAGCTCATGGCGATGCACAAGCTGCCGATGCCCGACACCGCGTTCGCAAGCTCGCATCACGACACCGAAGACCTCATCAAGATGGTCGGCGGCCCACCGCTCATCATCAAGCTCCTGCAAAGCAGCCAGGGGAAGGGCGTGGTGCTGGCGGAGAACCGGAAGTCCGCCGCTTCTGTCATAGACGCACTGCAAAATGCCGAAGCGAGTTTCCTTGTTCAGCAGTTCATCTCGGAGGCGGCCGGCCAGGATTTGCGCTGCCTCGTGCTCGACGGCAAGGTCATCGCGGCGATGGTGCGCCGCGCGAGTGGCGACGATTTCCGCGCAAATTTGCACAAAGGCGGCTTCGCCCTCGCAACAAAGCTCTCCACCGAGGAGCGGAAACTTGCCATCAGGGCTGCGAACAAGCTCGGCCTGAAGTTTGCGGGCGTGGATATTTTGCGCTCGTCAAAGGGTCCGCTCCTCCTGGAGGTGAATTCCTCGCCGGGGCTCGAAGGCATCGAAAAGACGACCGGCGCAGACATCGCGGGGCAAGTGCTCGACTATATCGAGTACCGCACCTTTCGCTCGCGGCCTCGTCTGAAAAAGGCCGCGTAAAGAGACCTCGCGTCTCCTGGCTTTGCGCCTTCCTCAAATCCTGCAGCGGAACAGCCACGATGACGGCGAATTGAGCGATAGAGCCGCGAGGCTGTCAACGTCATTGTGGTTAAGAAACTGTCAATAATCTGCTTGCGGCGACTGAGCGAAAAAGCATATTCCGAACCTAAGTGCTGATCCTTCCTGGAACAGCACTATGTTTCGAGTAGCAAGCGTAGGACGGCGCAATGGACACTCAGTTTGATTTCGAAACGACACTAAAAGATGCTACTGAAGAGGAACTCAGGAACTTTATCCTGGAAACTCTTCTTGAGCTCTTGGACCTTACAGCGTTGCTGCAGCAAAAGAAGAAACCAAACATTCATGGTCTGCATTAGCGGACACTTGCCCAAACTGTAACACTCCTGCGCCTCCCCTTTCGCGAGGGGAGACGTCATCGCCACGCGGTCACGGCTGCCTTGAAAAACGCCCGTTCGCGTTAACCCATTTGGCCCAAGCTTCTGCTAAACAGGTCCGGTCGTTGTTTCGTGTCATGGTGAGTCATGCGTTGCGTTCAGTCGTTGGAGCGTAGCTTCAGCCCCGATTGCGAGGGGAGCATTGTTCAAGGCGATTGCATGGAGGTGCTTCGCCGCATTCCAGCGGGGTCTGTAGACCTCGTGTTTGCCGATCCGCCCTATAATCTGCAGCTTGGCGGCGACCTTCTCCGGCCCAACAACACCCGCGTCGATGGCGTCAACCACGCCTGGGACCGCTTCGACAATTTCGCGTCCTACGATCAGTTCAGCCGCGCGTGGCTCTCCGAATGCCGCCGCGTGCTGAAGCCGAACGGCGCGATCTGGGTGATCGGCACCTATCACAACATCTTCCGGCTCGGCACGGCGCTCCAGGACCTCGGCTTCTGGCTCCTGAACGACATCATCTGGCTCAAGACGAACCCGATGCCGAACTTCAAGGGCACGCGCTTCACCAACGCCCACGAGACGCTGATCTGGGCGGCCCGCGACGAAGCCACACGCCCGACCTTCAATTACGACTCGCTGAAGGCTTTCAACGACGACCTTCAGATGCGTTCGGATTGGCTTCTGCCGATCTGCTCCGGCCCCGAGCGGCTGCGCGACGACGGCGGCCGCAAGGCCCACCCCACACAAAAGCCCGAAGCGCTGCTTGCGCGCGTGCTGCTGGCGACAACGAAGCCCGGCGATCTCGTGCTCGACCCCTTCTTCGGAACCGGCACGACGGGCGCGGTGGCGAAAGCGCTGAGCCGCCGCTATATCGGCATCGAGCGCGATGCGGACTACGCCGCAGCCGCCAAGGCCCGCATCGCCGCCGTGAAGCCATGCGACGCCAAGACCGCCTTTCCGATTGTCTCCAAGCGCTCCGAGCCGCGCGTGCCTTTCGGCATGGTGCTTCAGCTTGGCATGCTTCGCCCAGGCGACGCGCTGTTCGACGCCAAGGCCCAGATCAGGGCGCAGGTGATGGCCGATGCGTCCGTGGTGTGGGACGGCGTGCGCGGCTCCATCCACTCCGTGGGCGCAAAGGCGCAAGGCCGAACCGCCTGCAATGGCTGGACGTTCTGGCATTTCGAAAAGCCAAAAGACGGCCTCGCGCCGATCGACCTCCTCAGGGCGGAGGTCAGGCGCACGCTCATGCCCGCGGCGGCTTAGATCGCATATCAGGGCCGGGGCGGCGAAGCCGCCCGGCGGTGTGTGCGCGCCATCGCCTCAGCGATTATGGCGACACGGGGGGCGGTGTTGGCGCGGGTGGCGGTGTCGGTACTGGTGGTCGTGTTGGCATCGGTGGCGGTGTTGGCGCGGGTGGCGGCGTCGGCACTGATGGTCGTGTCGGCATCGGTGACGGAGTTGGTGCTGCAGATGCCGCAAAAGCAGACTGGACGCCGCCGCTGATAAGGGGTGCGGCGAACCCGGCGGCGACGACATACTTAATGAACGCGCGCCGCCCGGGATTTATTTCGTCAAAAGAACTATCCATTTCTCTCTCCAAGCTAATATTATATTTCAATCGCTTGTGCGATTACGCTTCGCTTTTGATAGTGCCCTCCTTGATCAAGCCTATGCGCCGGGCGCTGTCGAAAAACGCCAGGATGTCTTCTTTGCGGGGATGCTCCAGGCCGTAAAGATTGCGTACCGTTTCGGTAATTTCGCCCGCGGAGTGGCGGCCATTCGCCAGTTCCAGATGCAGTGCGACGGAATGATTGAGCCGCACCGTCTGCACCCCTTCACGGACACACGGGCGGATGGCCGCCCGGAGGCCAGTGCGCGCCGCGGCGGCGATTACGGCGACACGGACGGCGGCGCCGGTGGCAGAGGAGGCAACGGTGGCGGTGAAGGCGGCGACGGCGGAGTCGGCGCGTGCGGCGGAGTCGGTACAGGCGGGGGTGTCGGAGCCGATGTTCCCGCCGGAGCTGGCGTTTGCGCCGACCCCTGGAGAGAACTCGGCTTTAGCGATGTTGTCGGCCTTGGCAGAGTTGGCGTCGGTGTCACGATGGGCGGCGAATTCACGGCCGGTTCAACAATACCGCCAAACGACTGCGCAAAAGCAGACTGGGCGCCGCCGCTGATAAGGGGTGCGCTGAACCCGGCGGCGACGAGATACTGAATGAACGCGCGCCGCCTGGGATCCATTTCGTCAGAAGAACTATCCATTTCTCTCTCCAATTTAGTGATATACTTCAATCTCTTGCGCGCCCACGCTGCGCTTGAATAGTGCCCTCTTCGATCAACCTCACGCATCGGCGGCCATTGGCAGTGCGGCGAATGATTGAGCCGCGCCGTCTACGCGCATATCAGGGCCGGAGCGGCGAAGACGTCCGCAGCCCTTTGCGCGCCGTCCGCGGCGGCGATTACGGCGACACAGGGGGCGGTGTCGGCATCGGCGGCGGTGAAGGCGGCGATGGCGGAGTTGGCGCGGGCGGCGGTGTCGGCGCGTGTGGCGGAGTCGGCGCCGATGTCCCCGCCGGAGCTGGCGTTTGCGCTGACCCTTGGAGAGAACTCGGCTTTAGCGAAGTCGTCGGCCTTGGCAGAGTTGGCTTCGGTGTCACGATGGTCGGCTTGGGATGAGCTTCTGCCCCCTGTGCGAAAGCAGACTGGGCGCCGCCGCTGATAAGGGGTGCGCTGAACCCCGCGGCGACGAGATACCGAATGAACGCGCGCCGCCCGGGATCCGTTTCATCAGAAGAACTATCCATTTCTCTCTCCAGCTTAGTAATATTTCAATCCCTTGTGCGCTTACGCTGCGCTTCGGATAGCGCCCTCTTCGATCAACCTCGCGCATCGGCGGCCATTGGCAGTGCGGCGCAATGATTGAGCCGCGCTGTCCAGGCGCATATCAGGGCCGGAGCGGCGAAGCCGCCCGCCAGCCTGTGCGCGCCATCGCCTCAGCGATTACGGCGACACGGATGGCGGGGCCGGTGGCAGAGGAGGCAACGGCGGCGGTGCGGGCGGCGATGGCGGAGTTGGCGCGTGCGGCGCAGTCGGCGCGGGCGGCGGTGTCGGCGCCGATGTACCCGCCGGAGCTGGCGATTCCGCTCCACCAATGCGAAGAGGTGTTGTCGGCTTGGGCGGGTGAGTTATCTCCGGTGCTGATGATATATCACCACCATAACCGTAATGCTCAATCACCTGCGCGAAAGCAGACTGGGCGCCGCCGCTGATAAGGGGTGCACTGAACCCGGCGGCGACGAGATGCCGAATGAAGGCGCGCCGCCTGGGATTCATTTCGTCAGAAGAACTATCCATTTCTCTTCTCCAATTCAGTATTCTATTTCAAGCGCTTGCGCGCATACGCTGCGCTTTGGATAGTGCCCTCTTCGATCAACCTCACGCATCGGTCACTGGCATTGCAGCGGAATGATTGAGCCGCGCCGTCTGCACCCCCCTCACGGACATACGGGCGGACGGCCGCCCGGAGGCCAGTGCGCGCCGCGGCGGCGATTACGGCGACACGGACGGCGGCGCCGGTGGCAGAGGAGGCAACGGTGGCTGTGCAGGCGGCGATGGTGGAGTCGGCGCATGCGGCGGAGTCGGTACAGGCGGGGGTGTCGGAGCCGATGTTCCCGCCGAAGCTGGCGTTTGCGCCGACCCCTGGAGAGAACTCGGCTTTAGCGATGTTGTCGGCCTATGGCAGAGTTGGCATCGGTGTCACGATGCGGCATGCGCAGAACTGCAGGGGCTGCGGCAAGCTTCACAGCTATTTAATATTTAGAATCTGTGCAAAGGCAGACTGGGCACCGCCGCTGATAAGGGCTGCGCTGAACCCGGCGGCGACGAGATGCTTAATGAAAACGCGCCGCCTGCCATCCATTTCGTAAGAAGGACTATCCATTTCTCTTCTCCAATTCAGTATTATTTCAATCCCTTGCGCGCATACGCTGCGCTTTGGATAGTGCCCTCTTCGATCAACCTCACGCATCGGCCACTGGCAGTGCAGCGGAATGATTGAGCCACGCCGTCTGTACCCCCTCACGGACATACGGGCGGACGGCCGCCCGGAGGCCAGTGCGCGCCGCGGCGGCGATTACGGCGACACGGATGGCGGCGCCGGTGGCAGAGGAGGCAACGGTGGCTGTGCGGGCGGCGATGATGGAGTCGGCGCGTGCGGCGGAGTCGGTACAGGCGGGGGTGTCGGAGCCGATGTTCCCGCCGAAGCTGGCGTTTGCGCCGACCCCTGGAGAGAACTCGGCTTTAGCGATGTTGTCGGCCTTGGCAGAGTTGGCGTCGGTGTCACGATGGGCTGCGAACTCAGGGGCTGCGGCAAGTTGCTATTTATATTTAGAGCAAAAGCAGACTGGGCGCCGCCGCTGATAAGGGGTGCGCTGAACCCGGCGGCGACGAGATACCGAATGAACGCGCGCCGCCTAGCATCCATTTCGTCAGAAGGACTATCCATTTTTCTCTCCAATTCAGTATTATTTCAATCCCTTGCGCGCCTACGTCGCGCTTTGGATAGTGCCCTCTTCGATCAACCTCACGCATCGGTCACTGGCATTGCAGCGGAATGATTGAGCCGCGCCGTCTGTACCCCCCTCACGGACATACGGGCGGACGGCCGCCCGGAGGCCAGTGCGCGCCGCGGCGGCGATTACGGCGACACGGATGGCGGCACCGGTGGCAGAGGAGGCAACGGTGGCTGTGCGGGCGGCGATGGTGGAGTCGGCGCGTGCGGCGGAGTCGGTACAGGCGGGGGTGTCGGAGCCGATGTTCCCGCCGAAGCTGGCGTTTGCGCCGACCCCTGGAGAGAACTCGGCTTTAGCGATGTTGTCGGCCTTGGCAGAGTTGGCGTCGGTGTCAGCACGACTCCAGTAAAGTCACCCCCAACAATCACTTGATCTGCAAAAGCAGACTGGACACCGCCGCTGATGAGGGGTGCGCTGAACCCGGCGGCGATGAGATACCGAATGAACGCGCGCCGCCTGGGATCCATTTCGTCAGAAGAACCATCCATTTCTCTCTCCAATTTAGTGATATACTTCAATCTCTTGCGCGCCATCCGCGGCGGCGATTACGGCGACACGGATGGCGGCGCCGGTGGCAGAGGAGGCAATGGTGGCGGTGCGGGCGGCGATGGCGGAGGCGGTGCGTGCGGCGGAGTCGGCGCCGATGTACCCGTCTGAGCTGGCGTTTGCGCCGACCCCTGCAGGCCGCGTCCTATCGGCCCAGCCGGTGGGCGCTGTTGTAGCTCAGGTACGGTTAACACAGCAAAAGCAGACTGGGCGCCGCCGCTGATAAGGGCTGCGCTGAACCCGGCGGCGAAGAGATACCGAATGAACACGCGCCGCCTGGGAACCATTTCGTCAGAAGAACTATCCATTTCTCTCTCAAATTCAATGTTATATTTCAATCGCTTGCGCGCCTACGCTGCGCTTTTGATAGTGTCAACCTCGATCAAGCCGATGCGCCGGGCGCTGTCGAAAAACGCCAGGATGTCTTCCTTGGGGGGATGCTCCAGGCCGTAAAGGGTGCGCACGGTTTCGGCAATTTCGCCCGTGGAGTGGCGGCCATTCGCCAGTTCCAGAAGCAGCGCGGCGGAATGATTGATGAGGATTCCCGCGCCGTCCGCGCCCCTTCGCGTTACCACGAAGCCCTCTTTGCCGGTGGACAGCACGAGGTCTTTGCTGGCGCGGGGGAGACAATCCGGAGGGGGCACATGGGCTGGCATGGCGTCGTCCGGCCGTGTGACGATCTCCGCCTCGGCAGGGCCGCTCACTTCTGCATCCAGCCAGCCGGCCGATTTCGTGTAGAACCTCACCGTCCAGTTGGCCGGCTCCGCGGTCAATTCGAAATAGCGGATCAAGCCGATCCGCGAGGGGTTGCCCGCGAGGATGCCCGCGATTTCGGCCTCGTCCGCATCCTGGCGCAAAAACTCCCGCCCCTCCGCGTCTTTGATGCTGACATACCAGAACTGGGAATCTTCTCGCGCTGCGGCGGGGACCTGAGCCGCATCGAATTCGATCCAAATCCTGCGATCATGGGTGCGTCCCTCCCAGCCGCGATCGCAGGGCGGATTGGGCGGATAGCCTCCGGTCCGGGTGTAATCTTGCGCCCGCCGGTGCGAAAAGCTCAGGCCGGCATACCGCTCATAATCCGCGACGCTGCGCACGGCGCCGCAACCGAAGGAACCGTCCTTGGCGTCGAGAAGCAGGAGACGCGCTTTGGCCCGGCTCGAAAAGTCGAGCTTATCCCAACACTGCTCGATGCCGTTTTCTCTTGTGTGATCGCTCCAGTGTTTCGGGAGGCCTTCCCGCGTATATTGGTGCCAGACAATAATCTCGGATGGATGGAAAAGATCGTAGCCGTGGGTGAAAGCCCGTACCGCAAGGGTGATCTCTTCGCCAATGAAGTAAAGGTCTGGATCGTAGGGAACGTCCTCGACAAAACTTCCAGGAGCGAACAAGAAACCGGCGGCCAGAAACCGGCTTGCTACCGGTCCTCCGCCCCAGTCTTGCTTGGGGATGCTAATTGGCTTAAGCGACAGAAGCCCATCCTCGGTAAAGCGATCGAAGATGATCAACGTCGGCTCATCGTCGAAACTCGCGGGATCGCCAGTGCTGGAGTAGGCTGGCGGATAAGCCGTGAGAACCGGCTTTGCGCTTCTCGTAGCCTCGGCTTGCGCGAGCAACTTGACGTCCCAATCGGGAACGAACCGGTGGTGAGAGTCGAGCTGCAGGAACCAATCTTCTCCGCGCCAAAGCTTCATGACCTCGGCCCGGGCCCAGCAAGCGCCGCGGCTCTCCCGCCAATCGATGTCGATGACCCGGAACCTGGCGTCGCTGAACCGGCGAGGCGCAGTTTCTTCAGGGCCGTGCTGCCAGCAGACGCCGAACGTCAGGTGCTCGGGATGGCGCGCCTTTGCAAGGCAGTCCTCGATCGTCGGTTCCAGCTCTGGATCGCGGTAAGAAGCGATGGAAATGAATATCGCCACCAGAACTCCCTTGGAATTCGCGTTGACAGGCAAATCGCGGGTACTTCAAACTCGGGGAACGAACCGCACTCACAATCTGAAATCGAAGCACGCGCAAACTCGCCGCTCGCTGCAGTTGCATGTGCTTAAAGCGGTAAAACGCGATTGCAGGCGGTGTTATTGCTAACAGTGTCTTTACATTAAGGAGACAATCGATCAGCGTCAATGACGCCGCAACCAGAGCGTGTAACCTGTGGCTCGATTGCCGCATGGCGCCCGGCAAGAGTCCGTTAAGTATATTTTGCCCGTGCCTGTGGGGGCAGCCTTCATCAGCGCGCCGGCAGCGTCACCCATGCCGTTATTTCAACGACGCCAGCCTGTAGGCTCAGCTACCGGAGCTAACCAACTCCTCTCCTCCACTGCCCACACGCGCCTTCGTGGCGCACCGTTAACACCCGATGGTTAACGGCGGGGCAAAAGGATATGTTTCGGCCCTGAATTTGCGCCCGAAAATACCGAAAAATAAGAGCAGCGCGCGTTCGCAGGCGCATATGACATCGCAACTCATTGAAAAGATGAACTTGCCGGCTTCGATCGGCAGGGTTAACCGATTATATTTTTAGCCTGAACTGGACGCGCTAAAGTCCGTTAAATATGTTTCGGCCGCCCATCTTAACCATGACCGCAGGCTGCGTCAGCGCGGCAGCGCAAGCCCGCCCGGTATTTTTATGATCCATATCAATAGCTTAACGGCATTAACCTCTCGGCAAGGCGCATTTTCGTAAGATCCTGGCCCAGGCATGCGGACAAAAACGCAGGCCTCTCCCAAGGGGTCGAGCGAGATGCCGCCTTTCGCAACGAGCATACAAAAGGCCGGTTCGCCAGTAAGCCGGGTTCTGTGCTGGGGGGCGGCACGTCAGCTTCTCGATTTTCTCGCACGCATAAATCCGCGGGGGACGTTCTCCGTCACCCGGCGCTTATGATCTGTAATCCAAGCCTCTGCAATTTCCTCCGTGGCAAAGCTCGTCACCAGCGTGGGGTAACAGCCCGGCACGAGGACTTCGACCCCATAGGTCGAAATCCTCCTGACTTATGATCCGGTAGGAAGCGCCGGCGCACGGATGTTCTTTTGCCATGCCTTACATATGGTGTTTGTTTTGCTGCAACGCAAAAACAAAAGCTCTTAGATCACAGGCCTTTCACATCGCTCAGGCGGCCTTCGGCTCTATGGCCAAAGCTACATCGGTTCGGCCCGCCGGGCGATGGTGAACGCGCCCAACGCGGCGTTTGGCCCATGCAAGATTTCTCCGAACTTTATCCGTGGAATCGGGTGCGGCATGGTAGAGTGGTATTCGCCCTCAGCAATTCCTATCTGATAGAGACGAAAACTTGAGTGTTAGGTCGGTGTGATGACAGCCTCTGCTTCGGTTACCTATCTAACGCGTCAGTTCGACGATTTTCTATTTGCGCGCATTGACGATGGTAGCGATGCAACGCCGCTCAGCGTTCTTTCAATGCTGGCGCGCCTTGATATCGATCCATGGGAGGAAGCAGCGAAACTCGCTCGATTGCCGCGCGCGGCGGCAGCCGGGAGGCTTGCCGAGTTCATTACAGCGACACCCGGAGTTCCCTCGGCATATCTGAACGCCAAGACAGTTTCCGACCGGCTGCTCAATCTCTTGCCATCGCCTGTTTTGCCGGGACAGGAACAGGCGGGGCGCGTGTTCAAGAAGCTTCCGCCTGTCTGGCTGCCCGTCATCGTCTTTGGTGTTCTGGTGATCTTGGTGGTCGCGCTGAGCCTTTAGGGAACACGCAGGCGAGCGAAACGCGGGCAACTTTCTCCGCCTTGATGTTGCCCTGAGCGGGCGCTTTCGTCGGGCCGATCCGCATCGTTAAGCCAACTGACGCGGTCCACATAAGCCGTATCAACAACTTTCATGGAAATGAAAAAAGCCGCTCATCAGAGCGGCTCCCTGGTTCTTATCCGATTGCGATTGCCATCGGCGCTATTTAGTCGACGCGCAGATGACTCGCCGCGACCTTGCCTGTGCGGCGATCCTGCTCGGTTTCGAATGTTACCTTCTGGCCTTCCACAAGATTGCGTATGCCTGCCCGCTCAAGCGCGGTCGCATGCACAAACACGTCTTTGCTGCCATCATCAGGCTGAATGAAGCCAAAGCCTTTTTGACCGTTGTAGAATTTTACGGTGCCCGTAGTCATGGACATTCCTTTATGTAACTGGGTGCAGTTGAGACATGGCAGCGCGGCGCGTAGCCACCCCTCAATTCGTCGATTTTTGGAGAGATCTCAGAGTGCGCCCGGCTACGCCAAGGTCTAGCAGCCTAGTTGTCTGGCCAAATTCGATAGGTTTATATAGTGCCGCCCTGTGTCGATTACAAGGCAAGAATCGGGAAATACAACGGCTGTTCAGCCGTGGCCGGTCTTGACGTCGCGCCGATCATTAGACTTCCTCGGTCCAAACTCGAAAGCCCGAAAGCGTGCCGACGCCGAAAATCTAAGTCAAGGGAACGTCGGCAGCGTCTCTGCCTTGCGCGATTAGAATGCGTCCGAACCGGATGCTATTGTTACGCGGATCGAAAGGATACCATCGCTCGCCGAGATAAACCTCCATCCAGGCCGCAAAGTCCATGGCCGAATGCGGCGGAGGAATCCCGATGTCGCTCACACAGCCCGTGCAATATCGCGCCGGGATGTTGAGGCACCGGCAGAACGCGATTGCGAGGTGGGCAAAGTCCCGGCAAACACCGCGCCGCTCCTCGTATGCTTGCGCCGCCGTGCGGGTCGAGCGGGCATGTTCGTATCCGAATGCGAGATGGCTATGCACAAAGTCGCAAATGGCCTGAACGCGCGGCCATCCGAGCGGAGTATGCTTGAAAAGACGCCAAGCTTCGTCCGACAGAACGTCGGTTTCGCAATAGCGGCTGCCGAGCAGAAACTGAAGCGTTTCCGCAGGCAAATGCTGGACTTGATGCTGCAAGGCATTCACATTTATGGGGTCCGATGCGCCGCTATCCCGGATGATCGTATCTGTTCCCAAGGTGAAACGGCCGGCGGGGGCGACGAGCCGATTGCACCAGTTGCCGAAACTGTCACGGTAGCCTTCTATGGGGACAGCCGGGTTCGTCACCAGATAATCGGGGTGTTCAAGGTCCGAAAAACGCGAGAAATGCACATTGAGGCAGGCAATCATTGGCGTTGACTGCGGAAAGTCGAATGTCAACTCACTGCCAACGTGAATGCGCATGATCGATCCTTCCACAAATTAAGGCGCATGCACCAAATTAGCCTGCACAGCATCTTAAGACAAGAAGCGGCTCGGGGCCGCCTTTCCGCTATTTATTCTTTCACCGTCGCTAAAAAAGGGAGTTTCTTCTGCGCATCGAATCCTCCAAGCGCCGCCGCACAATTCGGAAGGTATCGCGCACGGCTAACTGCATGGCGTCGTGGCGTCTTCCCGCGCCCGGATCGTGATTGATGTTGATATCCGGACCGCCTTCGACCGAAAGATGGACTCGGAGCCGGCATGGGTCCCCGGAAAAGTGCTTCGCCCGCGGTTGGGTAACGATAACCCTCGAAGAGGTTATAGGCGCGCCGATATCGTTTAGATTCTCCCACTCCTGCCGGATGCAGCCTTCGATCGCATCGGAGCGCAGGACGCCTTCAAAGGTAATCTGGATCGGAGCTTGCATGCTGGAGCGCCTTTTGTTGGCGGCCGCCCAAGAATGACGGCGCGGGATTAAAAGATTGAATAGACCCATAAAACCGCGATCTGCTTGATCGCTGTAAATCGAGCTACGCTAACATTCGCGGCCACCGCGTTTCCGCCCCTCGGTATTAATGCGGTAAAGCCGGAAACCAGCAACTTTTCTTGATGGATCTTCGGAAATTAGATGTTCCTGAATCAGCTCTTCCAGAGCCCTGAGCGGCACCTTAAGATTTTGGCTACGCCCGCCCTTATTTCTGATTGCCACTTGCAAGCCGTCAGCTTCGCGCATGGTAATGTAGTCGTTTGTCAACGTGCGGGTATCCCACTCCCACTCGATGTAGCGGCCTTCGACACTTAGAAGCTCTTTGAGGATGTCCTCGGAAATGAGCTGCACATGATCTCGCTTTCTTCCGGCGGTTCTAACTCACATGGGGTGGCCGCGCCAAATTAAAACGAGACAAGTTGGCGCCCAGGGCTCTATATTTTTCCCGCTTGAATTCGACTAAACTCATCCACGCCAAGCCATAAGAAAAACGAAGAAGGCCATAGTGAGAAGAATTGCAACTGTTTTAACGAGAGAAGCACGGAGGTTTGCAGCCTACAAAACACTTGAAGACTTGCAAATAAGAATTCAGGGAACGATATAAAAACAAAATACGATGGGAATTTCAATCGTCTTCCCGCAACATGATTCGGCTGGCAAGTTGCCTACCGTATTTTAGAATTTTCACGCACAAACGTCGCACGAAGGGAGTCCAGCAAATGGCCATAGCCCGATCGAAAGCGGAAGAACGCTACGCCCAAATTCAAAAACGCGAGCAGGGCCTGAATAAGGAGATCGATGCCGCTGCGCGCCAGCGGGCGGATAAAACAGCCAGGCTGCGCCAATTGCGCCTAGCAAAAGAAGCTGAAGATGCGGCGGAGAAGCAGGCAGCAAAAGACATTAAAGAAGCCGGGAAGAGCGCTTTCAAGAAGCCGCGTTCAAGCGCTAAGTGACGCTTCAAAGACGAGGCATCTACTGCTAGCTTTAGGAAATTGAACTAACACTTCTCAATTGTCCCACCAGAAGAACTGCGCGGCGCGCCCGGCGCGCAACTGGATCCGCCGTTGCCACTCGGTTACGCTTGGTGCTGCAATCGTTATGCCGGTCTTGATGTCTCTCTGAAGGAAACCTCGATCTGCGTGGGCGATGACGCGGACACTGTCCTTTGGCGTGGCCGCACCGCTTCAACCGGGGAGGCCATTGGCGCCCATAAAGCGTATGCTCTGAACGCAGCGCGGATCGGCTTGGAGAGCGGCCAACTTGCGGTCTGGCTGCATGCTCCCCTGAGTTTTTTTTCACGCCGGTCCAGGGTCGCGTTTGGAAGCCGATTGACAGCCAACTGCCATGTTTGGGCGTAGAATGCCGTTCCAAGCGCTCTATAGGCCGCCAATCAAAATCGGCTAACAGCCCCGAAATTGTTAGCCGACGTCCTGTCCAAGTCCCTGATCTAAACAAGGTATGGCGGAGAGGGAGGGATTCGAACCCTCGGTACGGTTACCCGTACTCCGGTTTTCGAGACCGGCCTATTCAACCACTCTAGCACCTCTCCAAAAACCCGCACACGAGGCGGCCCAAAACTAGGCGCCTGCACTCATTTTCACGGATTCGTGGCGAAGAAATAGCAAACGCATGACGGCGACGCAACGGCTTCGGCAAGAAAGGCGGATTTTTTGCATCTCACCCACGGCGCTTGAATTTATTTCCTCGGTATGCCCGGTTCTGTACCGATCAACGGTTGAGATGCTTTCGGGGAATGCCTACAACAAGGGTCAAATCTCGCAATGAATGGCACGCCATGACTGAGAAAGTGCAAATCGTCCCTTCCGATCCGCCCGTCGCCGAGAAACGGCCCGCCCGCGATGTCCATCACGGCATCGAGCGCGTCGATAATTATGCCTGGCTGCGCGTGCCTAACTGGCAGGAGGTCATGCGCAACCCGGAGGCGCTTGGCGCGGATGTGCGCGCCTATCTCGAGGCCGAAAATGCCTACACGAAAGAGGTCATGGCCGATACCAAGGCGCTGCAGGAGACGCTCTTCAAGGAGATGAAGGGCCGCATCAAGGAAGACGATTCGACGGTCCCCGCGCCGGATGGCGATTACGCCTATTTCATGAGCTACGTCACCGGCGGCCAGCACCCGCGCCTGTGCCGCGAGCCGCGCGCCGGCGCCGCATCCGAGGTGCTGCTCGACGGAGACGCACTCGCCGCCGGTAAGCCCTACTATTCGCTCGGAGCGGCGGCGTGGAGCCACGACCATAGGCTTCTGGCGTATGCCTTCGACGACAAGGGGTCCGAGTTCTACACGATAAAGGTCCGCAACCTCGGAAATGGCGAGGAGCTCGCGGACGAGGTTCCCGATATGGAGGGCCAGCCGGTCTGGAACGCGGATGGCGGCGCTTTCTATTACACGCGCGTTGATGAATACAGGCGGCCCTTGCAGGTGCTGCGCCATCGCATCGGCGCCTCCGCCGATCAAGACGAACTGATCTACCAGGAACCCGATGCCGGATTTTTCACGCGGGTGGGTTCGAGCCAGGACCGGCGCTACCTCTTTATCAGCGCGGGCGATCACGAGACGAGCGAAATCCGCTTTCTCGATTTGTCCGCGCCGGACAAGGGCCTGGGGCTCGTAAGTCCTCGCCAGACGAACCATGACTACCAGGCCGAGCACCACGAAGGCCGCCTCATCATCCTCACCAACGCCGACGGCGCGGAGGATTACAAACTCGTGGAAGCGCCGATCGGCAATCCTGGCCGCGAGAACTGGCGCGATCTCGTTCCGCACAAGCCGGGACGGCTGATCCTCGACTACACCTGCTACAAGGATTACCTCGTGCGCCTGGAGCGCGAGGATGGCCTGCCGCGCATCGTCATTCGCCGCTTTTCCGACGGCGAGGAGCACGCGATCGCGTTTGCGGAAGAAGCCTATTCGCTCGGCATGTCGGAAGGCTACGAATACGACACCGAGACGCTGCGCTTCACCTATTCCTCGATGACGACGCCGCGCCAGGTGTTCGACTACAACATGCGCACGCGCGAACGGGTTTTGCGCAAGACGCAGGAGGTGCCGAGCGGGCACAACCCGGCGGATTACGTCACGCGCCGCGTCTTCGCGCCGGCTCACGATGGCGAGACCGTGCCCGTTTCGCTCCTCTACCGCAAGAACACGCCGCTCGACGGCTCTGCGCCCTGCTTGCTGTACGGCTACGGCTCTTACGGTTTCGCAATCCCGGCTGGGTTCTCGACAAACGCGCTGAGTCTCGTCGACCGCGGTTTCGTCTACGCCATCGCCCATATCCGCGGCGGCAAGGACAAGGGTTATCGCTGGTACAAGGACGGCAAGCTCGCGAAGAAGACGAACACTTTCAAGGACTTCATCTCTGCCGGCCGCTACCTCGCGGAGCAGAAGTTCACAAGCGTGGGCCGCATCGTGGGCCAGGGCGGCTCGGCAGGCGGAATGCTCATGGGCGCGGTCGCCAACATGGCGCCGGAACTGTTCGCGGGGCTAATCGCGGATGTGCCCTTCGTGGACGTGCTGACGACGATGCTTGACGATACGCTGCCGCTCACCCCGCCCGAATGGGTCGAATGGGGCAACCCCGTCGCAAGCGCGGACGACTACCGCACCATCGCGGCCTACTCGCCCTACGACAATGTGCAGGCGCAAGCCTACCCGCACATCCTCGCGACCGGCGGGCTTACCGACCCGCGCGTCACCTATTGGGAGCCGTCGAAATGGGTGGCGAAGCTGCGCGCGCATAAGACGGATGCGAACCTGCTGCTGCTCAAGATCAACATGGATGCGGGCCATGGCGGCGCTTCCGGCCGCTTCGACCGGCTGAAGGAGGATGCGCTCGCCTATGCTTTCGCGCTGAAGGTTGCAGGCAGGGCGCGCTAGGCAGAGTTTGCCGGGCGCGCCGCTGGATCGCCGCTTGCGGCCATCCGGAAACGTGATGGCGCAGTCGCTTCCGGCGGCTCGCTGCCAGCGCTGAACCCTGCCGGAGCTTACAGGCCAACCGGCTTTTTCTATGGGTGTTGCGAAAGGCGGCATCTCGCTCGAACCCCTGGCTCAGCTTGCGTTTGCGTGTCGATTGCCTGGGCTGGAAGAAAATACAGCAATGCGCCTGCGCCCCCGCAGCTGCAAAAGTCGAGCCGGTGACCGCGGCGCGCGAGGCGGGCTCCATGCTGGTGAAGCTTGTGCCCGACATTAAGAAGACGGCGGAGCTTGTGGAAGAGATTTCCGCCGCTTGTCGCGAACAGGACATCGGGGCGAACCAGGTGAACCAGGCCATCCAGCAGCTCGACAAGGTGATCCAGCAGAATGCGGGCGCGGCCGAAGAGATGTCGGCGACCTCCGAGGCGCTGTCCGGCCAGGCCGAAACGCTGCAGCATAGCATCGCGTTATTCCGGATCGGCGGAAACGGCCGGGCGTAAAGCGCCGCGCCTCGCGCCGCCACCTCCGGCCAGCGCCCGGCCGCGATTGCAAAAGCGCAGGTTCAGCCAAAGGCGAAGTCAACACGAGGCTTGCCAGTCAGCGTTCATTGACCCAAAAATTAAATCGTGAGCGCCGATCAATGTGACGCGACCGCCATTTTTTGTTATGAGTTCCCGAACTGCTCTTTGCCCATCGAAGCGATAAGCTGCGGGATAAAATCTCATGACCGAAGGAACGGTTCTCATAATCGGCGCGGGCGGCGTCGGGAGCGTGACGGCGCATAAATGCGCGATGAACGCGAATGTTTTCAAGACGATCCATCTGGCGAGCCGCACCATCGGAAAGCCGGACGCCATCAAGAAGTCGGTCAAGGAGCGAACCGGCGTCGATATCGCCACGCACGTCGTGGATGCCGACGATACGCGGCAGGTTATCGATCTCATCGAGAAGGTGAGGCCGGAAGTGGTGATCAACCTCGCCCTTCCGTATCAGGACCTCACCATTATGGAGGCGTGCCTTGAGGCGAAGGTGCCCTATATCGATACCGCGAATTACGAGTCCAGGGACAAGGCGCATTTCGAGTACAAACAGCAGTGGGCGTTCCAGGACAAATACGAGAAGGCGGGCATCCTGGCGGTGCTTGGCGCGGGCTTCGACCCTGGCGTGACCAACGCCTATTGCGCCTATGCGCTGAAGAAATATTTCGACGCGATCCGCTTCGTCGACATCGTGGACGCGAATGCCGGCTCACACGAAAAAGCCTTTGCGACCAACTTCAACCCCGAGATCAACATCCGTGAAGTGACGCAGTTGGTCCGGCATTTCGAACACGGAAAGTGGGTGGAAACCCCGGCTATTCTCGACAAAAGCGCGGTGCACTTCACCTTCGATTACCCGGTCGCCGGACCTCGCGAGAGCTACCTGCTTTATCATGAAGAAATGGAGTCGCTTGCCAGGAACCTTCCGGGGCTGGAGCGCATGCGCTTCTGGATGACGTTCTCGGAAAACTACCTGACTCATCTGCGCGTCATCCGCAATATCGGTCTCGATGACATCGAGCCAATCGACTTCAAGGGCCAGAAAATCATCCCGATGGAGTTCCTGAAGGCGCTTCTGCCCGACCCGTCATCGCTCGCGACGAATTACAGCGGCAAGACGGTCATCGGCTGCATCGTTACGGGCGTGAAGGACGGCAAGGAAAGCACGAAGTTCATCTATAACGTCTGTGACCACGCAGAGACGTTCAAGGAAGTCGGTTCGCAGGCGATTTCTTATACCGCAGGCGTGCCGCCCATGGTTGCGGCCAGGATGGTCATGCAGAAGAAATGGACAGGCGCAGGCGTCTATAACGTCGAGCAACTCGACCCCGAACCCTTCCTCGAAGGGTTGTCGGCGAACGGCCTGCCGTTCGAAGTGATCGAGTACAAGCCCCTGCCAGCAAAGATCTAGCGCATGGAAAAGCGCCCCATATCCTCGCTCGACCCGGCAAAGGTGCATGTCGCCTCATTCGTGATCGAGGAACACATTTTGCGGCACAATCTGAGCGTCCTGAAGCACGTCAAGGACAGGACGGGCTGCAAGATGTTTCAGGCGCTCAAGACCTGGTCCACCTGGCCGCTTTTCCATATCACCAGAGAATACCTGGACGGGACCGAGGTGAGCTCACTGAACGAAGCCCGCCTCGGCTACGACGAGTTCAATCACGATGTGCATATGTATGCGCCGGCATACAGCGAGAGCGAATTTCCCGCGATTCTCAAATACTCCAGCACAATCATCTTCAATACGTTCGCGCAGTGGCAAAAGTTCAAGCCGCAGGTGGAAGCCGCCGTCCGCGCAACCGGCAAGACCACCGAATGCGGCCTGCGCATCAATCCGGAATTCATCGGGAAAGACGAGCATGGCGGCTTATGGACCCCGTGCGCTCTCGGATCGCGGCTCGGCATCCGCATCAGCGAGTTCGAAAAGGCGCTCGCCGAAAACCCCAAAGCCCTCGACGGCATCAGCGGGCTTCACTTTCATATCTTCTTCGACAAAGTTTTCAAGGACCTGAAGGAGGCGATCGAAGCCGTCGAGGCAAAGTTCGGCGCATACTTATCGCGCATGAAGTGGATCAACTTCGGCGGTGGCCAGAAGATCACCGATGACGATTACGACGTTGAGGGCCTGATTGCGCTCGTCAACGGCTTCCAGAAAAGGCACGGCGTGACCGTTCACATGGAACCGGGCGCAGCCATCGTGAAAAATGCGGGCGTGCTGGTGGCGAATGTGCTGGACATCGTCGACCGCGACGACGTGGACTTCAAGATCGCGATCCTGGACATGTCCTTCAACGCTCACATGCCGGACTTCCTCCTGAGCCCCGACCTGGACATGCCCGTGACGGGCGCGGAAATCGTTCGCGACGCGGCGCAGCTCAAAAGGCACGCGCACGTCTATCGCCTGGCGGGCGGCACGTGCGTCTCAGGCGATCAACTCGCGCAGTGGCACGCGTTCAAACAGCGGCTCAAGCCGGGCGACAAGGTCTTCATGGAAGACGCCATCCAGTACAATCTTGTGCAGTGCACGATGTTCAACGGCGTGCAGCATCCGGCGATTTTGTTGTGGACAAACGGCGAGCTGAAAACGATCCGTGAATTCACATACCAGGACTACCGCGCCCGCATGGGTTGAATGGCGTACGCGATGCCTCCCGGATTTCCCCCGCCGCGGGACCGCGATATAGTAATTGTTGGCCCCGAGGCACTGCGTACGGAAAGTCAGGGAAAAGCATGAATCAGCGGCAAAATTATCTAGCGCAGGGCTTCCAGAACGTCGATAGCCAAAGCGATGTGCAGAAGTTCAAGACCTGTCTGACCTTCATAGACTCTCTCCCAAGCTTCAGGAAATACAAGGAAGAAACCGGGCAACTCCTCAGGCCGGACGATGGCCGCGTTTTCGTCGAAATCGGCTGCGGTCTCGGCTTCGACGTCGAAAGACTCGCCAGGAAAACGTCCGCGAAAATCATCGGACTGGATGCAAGCCAGGAATTTCTGCGGGACGCACGCGAGAGAACGCAAAACCTCGGCATCACCAATGCAGATTATGTGGTCGCAGACGCACTACAGACTTGCTTCAAGGATGGAGAGGCCGATGGGGCCCGCGTAGACCGCACCTTGCAGCATCTGGTGCATCCCGAGCTGGCGATAAAGGAGATGGCGAGGATTGTTCGCAAGGGGGGAAGGATCGTTTGCGCCGAACCGGATTGGGGCAGTTTCTTCATCGATGACGATGACGCCGACTATTTTGAGCCGGTGTACCATCAGTGGACGAAGAGCGTCAGAAACCCATACGTTGGACGAGAACTTCCGCGCCTGATGAAATCAGCCGGGCTGGCAGACATCGAGACAAGCGGATACTTGTTGACGACTTATGGGCTGCACGAAGTCGACATGGTCTTCGACCTGAAGAAGACATCCGAAATTCTTTCTGAGAAAACTCAAAGCGACGATTTTCGCAACTGGTACCGGAAGCTGATGTTGCGCGACGCGCAGGTGCCGGTATTCGCTGCGGTCACGATTGTTATCGCGGCCGGGTTGAAGGAATAACTCAAGGTAAGAGCGAAGCACAACCTGTGATTGTTTTGCAGGGTAAATCTTGGAAATCTCCGTGCGCAGATAGAAGCTGCTTTCATTCATCCTTCACAGTCCGGCTTTAGCTTGCATTCTGGCTCCGCTCATATCCGCCGGTACTGGGCGTCGTCGGGTGGACCAGGTCTCACCCCTGAGTCGCCTGGTCCGCCACTATTCCTCGCCTTTCCGCTCGTTTCTGTGGAACCAGGCATATAGCCAATTGTTGTTTACCATGCTGGTTATCCTCAGCGTTGAAGCAAACCCATTAGGACTAAGCAGATGGGTGCGATGGCCTCTGACGAGGCGCAAAGGTTGGCGTTTCAGTCTGTTCCGAGTTCGAAGAGTGAGCCGGGCGCCTACGGGGCCGTAGGCTTGCTCATAGCCTATACGGCGGTTCTCACGTACGGGGTGATCGCGAACCTCTCCGTTGAGAAGTTTGAAGCAACGATGAATATTGCGCCCATTGCCGGTTTCGTTGTTTTTTATGCCGCGTTTCGGCTTTCTGGCCGATATGTTGCCGATGCCGGGAATGAGCAGCGCCAGATCAATTCGAAAACGGCTGGTCTGGGGTCGAAGAAGGCTGGCGCTTTGGACCGTTGGGGTCCGCACCACATCATCGGATTCCTCAACGAGTAGGCCTCCATAGCGGTCGCCTTTTGCTGTACGACTGCACATTGGATGCTAAAAAAGTTCACTTCCCTACGTCAACATTCTGGGACGGGTCTGGTACCGGCACGCTACCACTACTGGGGACGAGATCAGTCAATACGCTTTGGGCTCATCACCAAACTTTCCCATCGCTTCGAAAGCGAGGAAATGTCACTTCTCCGCCCTTCGTTGGTCACGCCGCGAGTGCCTGCTTGACCTCAATGGGCTCTTTTCGGCGACTGCCGGGAACTCGTGAGGCGCCCGACGAGCGCAAGGGGTAATGCCCGTGTTTGGGGCCGAACAGCCTGAAGCCCCACGGGGGGATGACTGGCCCTGCGTAGGAACCGTCCGGGTAAACCACTGCAACTTCTGGTGCTCATGCGGCGGCGTTCCCACCTCCTCAAGGAGACGGCCGTCGCTTCGCGCCCTCAAATGGGGGGCCAGCTGAGGGATGGAAGCTTCGCGCGCATTGAGCAGCGTCCAGCGCCAGCCGCAGCAATCGCGATAGGTCCGCACCCGCGGCTCAACGCCCCAGTAGGCGGGGGAGTTGCCATAAGCGTGGGCCCGCCGATAGCGATGGTATGGTTCCGCGCTGGCCGCGAACGCAAGGCTTAGTATCGCGATTGCGCATCCCAGGGCTGTCCTGATCGTTTTTGCCATCATGGCCAGATCCGTCTTCGCCGTTCTGTCAACATGCTCGGCCCCCGACGCTTGAAGTCTTATGAGGTTTTCTATTTGTAAGTGTTGATCTTTATTGACCCGCCGCTGCCGGTCTGGGTTACGCCGACGACGCCACCATTGCCATATTGATTGATTTGAATGTTAAGGTTCGTTCCGTTCTGCTGGACGGTCGCTGTTTCATTGTCTCCGTGTTGTGCGACGCTTGTCCCATTTTGCGAGCCCGTTTGTGTGACGTTAGCACTGTCGGAAAGACCATCTTGCTGGACGACAGTGACGTTCGCGTATGCGCCCAGGATCGCTTGCTGCTCCACGCTTGCGCTGCCGAAACTGCCGTTCTGCTGTATTACGGATACGTTACCCGGCCCTGGAACGGCAGTGGCGAGATTGCATGCCGGACCGGCCCGAGCGCATCCCAGAATAGTCGACATCTCATCGCCTGCGGCAAGGTGTGACGACGCGAGAAGTGCAAGCGCTGTCGAGGCGGCGGCGACCCCAAGATGCAGGCTGTAGCGCGACGTTGACATTGGTATCATCTTCATCTTTTTTGTGCTCGGATGAAGCCATGCGCTGCTCGCTTGCTTCAAGAGCGCATGGCCTCAGGATTAGGAAGGCCAGCCCCTGGCTGGCCTTCCATACGATTAGTGCTGGTGGACCATCGCTAAGTTGTTGGAACCGCTGGTGGTAATGTTCTGGTTGACCCAAGTGGTATTGGTCGGCGCTCCTGCCAGCCCGGTGTCCTGGACGATCGAGGCCGTATCATAAGTTGCATAGCCGGTGCCGCCCTGGGTCACATATGCATTGTTGCTGCCGCCGACGCCGCCTTGAATCACCAACGCACCGTCGCTGTTGCTGTTCTGCGATACAATGGCAGTATTGGTGGCCGTGGACCCGGAGGTCGGGGACCAAGAAGTAGAGCCATTCTGGTAGATAACTGCCCCGGAGGCGACGGTGAGGTTGTTCAAAGTGTCGCTGACCGTGTTAGTATAGGTACCATCGTTGCCAGTCTGGGTGATCGATGCGGTTTGGATGGCAGTACCGTCCACCTGCAGAATGGTGGCGTTGCCACCGCCGCTTTGGGTGGCCCATGCGTTGTTAGTGCCGCCCCCGTTGGCTTGATCGACAGAGGCGCTGTTGTTCGATCCTTCCTGGGTGATGTCTGTCATTGAATCGGCAAAGGCAGCGCCAGCCGAAAGAGCCAGGACCGATACGGATGCGATAAGCAGTCTTTTCATGATAATCTCCAAGTTGAGTTTACACTTTGCGGGGACTTACCCCAAGTTTGGATCGGCTGTTTTGGTTCGAACGCCCCTTTAGCCTTTCCGAAATGCAGTGCAATGCGCGCTGCATTTATCCCCCAGCCAGCGAGTTTGACCCACAAGCCAGGAAATCTCTTCCTGCCCTAGCGCACCGCGATGGGCACCTCGTCCTCGATCGTCCGCGGCCGCACGACAATTTGCGGAGCGGGTTGCTGTTGGATTGCCTGCTGCGCATTGCCGCCCACAACCGGCGCCCACTGCGAGTTGGGTGCAGTCTGTTGCTGTTTTGCTTCGACCTGGCCCAAGTTCGGCTGCTGCTGTTGTGGCTGCCCCGGCGCTGGTGCTGGTTGCGATGTTTGCTGTGTGGGTTTCGGCTGGCCTGCGGGGCCTGCGGCAGGCTGCGGCGCCGCGCCAGCCGCCTTCGCGGACGCAGGCTCCTGTCCCGTCGCATCCGCGACCTTTGACTGTCCGCCGTCCTTGCCCGGCGCTGGCTTCGCCTGCGCCATAAGATAGCTTAGCTCATAGTCTTCGATGATGCGGGACTGGAAGGTCTTGTCCCGGAAAGCCCAGAGACCGCGGGCTGAGCCCTCGACTATGAACTGCAAAACGGCCTGTTCGATTGCCTGCTCTACAGCGAGCGAGCTAGGCTCGTTGCGGGTAAAGCCGACCTCGGCCTGCAGAAGCCGGTTAAAGGTCACATAGCGGAAGGCGTTGCCGTCCACGCCATAGGATAGGATCTTCTTGGTGGCGACCACCGAAAGGAGAACCTGACCGGTCTTA
Source organism: uncultured Alphaproteobacteria bacterium (assembly GCA_963817495.1). Taxonomy (GTDB): domain Bacteria; phylum Pseudomonadota; class Alphaproteobacteria; order Rhizobiales; family Rhodomicrobiaceae; genus Rhodomicrobium. The sequence continues at coordinate 375,943 of CAWFOS010000008.1, forward strand.
ACGCTCGTGCCGCGCAGATAGACGGTAACCGTGTCCTCGCTGTAGTTGGCGTCGCCGCCGATGGCGAGATAGTTTGCGCCGATGCCGCCGGTTTTCGTGTTGCTGTCATAGCCGATGATGCCGCCGTCAAGGAGGACGCCGGCAAAAAGGAGCGGCGGCAGCGCCTGCGGATTGACGATCTGCTCGCCCAGATAGCGCTGGCGCATATCGGCGATGATGCGGCGCTCTTTCAGGAGATTATCGAGCCGTTCGCGCTCCACGACCGTGAACCACCCGCCGCTGCCGGCATCCTGTAGCGCCTTGATAAGGATCGAAGTCGCGCCCTGCGTCACGGCGCGCGACAGGGGCGCGACGGTGGCCGTCGGAGCAACCGGCTTCATTTGGCCGGTCTGGTCCCCATAGCCGTAGACGGCGACCGCGACAGGGGCTGCCGGCGGCGGAAGATCGCGCAGCTTGACGGCAGCCTCGGTGACCGCGCCGGGCGTTGGCGGCAGAACTCCGGTTCCAGGTGTCGCGATATCCACGGGGACGCGGCTCAATTCCGCGCAACCCGATGAAGCGAGCAAAAAAGGAACTATTGCGCAAAATGATAACGCCAGACGCATGCAAAAAACCTCTTGGCCGCGCCAATCTTGTCATTGGATCAAACACTTATGATGAAAAGGGCTACGACCCGACTGAAGGCAGAGTAATTGTCGTGACCTGGCCGGTTGTGTAATCGGTCATTGTTATTTGCTTCTGGCCGCCGATCGTGTTCCAGGAGACCTGCATATTGTTGAGCGTGATCGTGCCGGCGGCTTGTGCGTTCGTGCCGGTTATTGCGGTGGCAACCGCGTTCGCCAGGCTCGCGTAGAGCTGCGACTGCAGCATCTGCATGAATTGCTGCGAGGCGCTCTGCTGAGTGCTTGCTGTTGTCGTAGTCGGAGCGTCCGGTTTTTGTGCGGTTGCTGTATACTGCAACTGCGACGCATTCAGCGCATTGCCACCGAAAGTCGGGTTGATCGGCGTGTAGACCAGTTCGCTTGCCTGGGCTCCCCCGGCGAAAACGCAGCCTGCTAAGAGGGTCAGAAATAGCTTCATTTTTTCAACCTAACGTATAGATAATTAATGCTTGCAACCCAATCCTTAGATGAAGCGGCGGCTCAGTTCACGCTGTTTTCGCGCAAAGGTAGCAAAAAGGTTTTCTTAAGCTTTTAATTGTTGCGCTAAGGCAACTTTAACGGGCCGTGCGGGGTAAGGGTGGGGCTCGTCCTGTGGATAAGCGTGGGCTCGTCCCCGTCCTGCGGTTGAAGCAACCCATTCGCTTCAGCTTGCCCTGATAGCCTCATGCCCATGCGGTTTCAGGAAGCTTGGCTGCCTGGCTCCCGCGGTGCTACTTGATGGAGAAGCCATTGTCCTGGACCAATCATCTGTTGATGCTTCCGTTGATCAGCGTCGCGGCGGCCATGCCGCTCGGAAACAGCGCTTATGCGCAGCCGCCGGAGCAGGCAGCCATCGCCTGGGTGGAGATGCAAGCCTCGCCGCAGCATCCGGACCTCGTCGAAATCGTCGGACACGCCCAGGGCCTCTCCGAAACGAATGGCCGCTTTTCGCTGAGCGTGACCCGCAGCGGCCGCGGGGGGACATCGAACAGCGCACAAAGCGGTCAGTTCCATGTCAAGGCGGGGGAGGCCGTTATTCTCTCGCGCAACGCGATCAACGTGCCTCCCGGAAGCGGGCTGGACGTGCGTTTGACGCTCTATGTGGGCGACAAGGAAATCTTCTCCGCCGAACTGAAATCGAAAAGCTGATCCAGCGTACGCCAACGGATTGCCGCCTCTGTCATCGGCTTACGAAGCGAAGAGCTGCAAGCTCGCTACCTCGCCCGCACAAAAGGCTTGGCGGTGTCCGCGGTCGAGAAGCTGGAAAAGAGCAAAAGGTGAACGGATTCTCCCGAATGGACTCCCGAACGCGAAGGATGCCCACAGACATTTCGGAGCTAAGTCCTTGATTTTAGTGGTGCCCAGGGCCGGAATCGAACCAGCGACACGCGGATTTTCAGTCCGCTGCTCTACCAACTGAGCTACCTGGGCGCACGTTCAGCATGCGAGGCCGCCTTATACGAGCTTTGGCCGCAGATGTCGAGCATTCAAGTGAGCAAAAATGCTCGCGTGCGCACAGTGGCCCGGAAACGCCCGAGGCATTTGGTGGCTTTGTCCGGTAAGTCACGATTTTGAGAGCACGCGTTGAAGTTTAATTCGATGCGGGCGTTCTTATCGGCAATTGAGTATGTTACATTTTGGCTGGGAGGTGACCGTCATGTCCTTGTCCGACGGGCAATACCGCGAAGCCGCTGGCTTCGAAAGCGTGCGAAGAACTGGCGACCTGCCCGCTTCGCGCTTGGGTGAGTTCCAAAAGCCTCTTCCTCTGCGCCTGATGTTCGTGGCCGTTTGCGCCTCTGCTGCTGCAGCCGCCATTTATTTTGCGGGCGGCAGCGCGCAGAACGCCGATCCTGATCTTGCCAAGCTTCTGAAGGGCATGGCGATCATCAAGACGGGCATCCTGCTTGCGGTTAGCGCTGCGATCTGGTGGAGGTTGGGATTCCCCATACGGCTAGGCTTCGCCGCGGGCTACATGCTTTTCGGCGCCATAGGAGTGGCAGGGGCCGCTCTAGTCTGGAATATGGCCGGGCTTGCGCTTGCGCCTTTTCTCTTCGATGGCGGCCTCCTCGGTTTTCTGATCCTTGCGCTTCGCGATGACAACGACCCCTGGCTTCGCGCATTGACGCGGGCGAGAAGCAGGCGTAGCGATTGAACCCCTGTAGATTGAGAGAAATCCTGAGACGCCGCAATGCTGAAAATGCGCATCATCCCTTGCCTGGACGTGAAAGACGGGCGAGTGGTGAAGGGAGTAAACTTCGTTGATCTTCGCGATGCCGGAGACCCGGTCGAGGCCGCCGCGGCGTACGATGAAGCCGGAGCCGACGAGCTTTGCTTTCTGGATATCACCGCGAGCCATGAGAAGCGCGGCATAATCCTCGACGTTGTGAAGCGCACGGCGGAACGCTGTTTCATGCCTCTGACCGTTGGCGGCGGCGTGCGAAAGCTGGACGATGTACGCGAACTGCTTCGCGCGGGGGCCGACAAGGTATCCATAAATACCGCTGCTGTTGCCGACAGGACATTCGTCGCGCGAGCGGCGGAAAAGTTCGGCAACCAATGCATCGTCGTCGCCATCGACGCGAAGCAGGTGGAGAACGGCGGTGAGCCGCACTGGGAAATCTTTACGCATGGCGGGCGCAACCGCACCGGCATCGACGCCATTGCTTATGCAAAAGAGGTGGTCGGCCTTGGCGCGGGCGAAATCCTTCTCACGTCGATGGACCGCGACGGAACGCGCGCCGGTTTCGACATTCCTCTAACCCGCGCAATTTCGGACGCCGTCACCGTGCCGGTCATCGCCTCGGGCGGCGTTGGAACCCTCGATCACCTCGTCGAAGGCATCCGCGATGGCGGGGCCACCGCCGTGCTGGCGGCATCGATTTTCCATTTCGGTGATTATACCATCGGCGAGGCGAAGCGCCATATGGCTGCGGCGGGGCTGCCAGTAAGGCTGGATTCGCTGGCATCATAAAGCAGTCAGCTTTTCCGCTACTGATGACGCGCTAGCGAGGCCGCCGCGGGCTCATATGCCAGGCATTGGCCCTGTTCGATAACCTTTTTCCAAGAATTCTCTGGCCTTGGAAGAGAAACTGACAAACTATGATGTAACTGTTGACTTGAAGCGACAGCTGAACTGAATACCAAGCAATGAGGAACCTTTGAGCGCGTTGGACACCCGTCCGACAGCAATGGCAGTTACAGTAAAAGGAGTTTGTCTATGTCCGCCTGCTTCGTCAGCCCGCACTGATTTCAGAATCAAGTTTGAATCCCAAGGCGGGCATCTGATTACGCCTACAGCGTGACCGGCATACCCGTCCCGGACTTTTACACCGCATTATTTCGGTCCCATCAAAGCTCCGGGCGGGGTGTATCCCTATGAGCCTGCCTTTGCTGCAAAAACTCCCTTCCCTGAAAAAACCTCCACCGGCGGTCAAGCCAAAGTTGTCGCCGATCCGGAACTTGCCGACACCAGACATGGCGTTGCCCCTCAAAGTGCCCCCTAACGGGAGAGATGCCCAATTTTTGTCCTAGCCCAACTTATAGCATTCGAAAGATTTAGAAGATGCACCGAATTACTTTATGTCAGGTCGGCATCATCGTAACTGACGATGTGGTGGCAGACCTTCGGCGCACTCTTTCATCGGTTACAAAGGCACGAAGAGAAGAAATAGCTCTTGCAGTCAAAAGTTGGCAGCGGGAAATTGATGATCTCGGCAAGGAAAGACTACTGCGCAGGATGGAGCTGTGTTCAAGAGAAGTGAATTGATAAGAATTCGGTATATTTCGGGACGGTGTGCAAGCGAATGATCAAGCCTGTCGCTGGATCCGAGAAGGCGAAGCAAATCCACATTAAGGTCCGGTTGAGCGAAGGAGTTGCGTGAGGAAATCGATCGCATTCTGCATCCCGAAAAAAGGATGATCCAGGCGAGCGACGCTTCTCTGGCTGGAAGCCCGAAAGGAGAGTTGTCGCCGAGAGACTTCATCCAGAAACGGATGAGTGAACTTGACGGGAAGATGGAGGAACCTTAATGCTTCGCTTAAGGCAGCATATTTAACCTGTCATACGGCAAACTCTTTTGCTTCATCCTCTTGAGCCCTTGGGGTCAAATTATCGCGGCTAGCTCTCATTAATGTTGACGAACTTGAGCACAAAGATATTCAATCAATAAATAATCAAAGAATGTGAGTAAGCTCCATGCCTGACGACTTTATTTCTGCACAAGTCAGAACCGCCATCGCCAATGATATCGCGCAGCGGAGGAAGCAACATCAGGCGGCAATTGCAAGACTGAAAGCGGCGGAAGCCCACGCCCGCACCTTTCGGGAGGAAATCCCGCTCAAGACCCCGCTTGTCATGCTTGCGCTCGGTGATTCATGGTTCGATTATCCGCTTGACGGAAATTCGCTGACAATAGGAACGACGGACATCATCGCCCAACTCCAGACCATGGGTGGGAATCCGCCCGTCATCCTCAACATTTCGCATTACGGTGACGCCACAACTGACGAATTGGCGCTGCCGAAGCAGGAGCGCACGATCCAGGAGCTGCAAAACCCGGACAACTGGCTCGGCAGCGGCAAGCCGGATGTGATTCTGTTCTCGGGCGGCGGCAACGACATCGCGGGCAACCAGTTCTGCATCTTTCTCGATTACGCAGCTCCTGGGGTCGACGGCCTCAACAGAAACAGGTTCGAGAAAGCCTTAGGCATGGTCGAGGCATCCTATCTCGATCTCTTCGTGCTAAGGAACCGTTATGCGAAGGACGTGCCCATCATTGGGCATGCTTACGATTTCCCGATCCCGAACGGGGCGCACCCCGCCTGCGCCGGGCCTTGGCTCCTGCCCTCCCTGCAATATTGCAACTGGTCAGTTCAGGAGGGGAATGCAATCGTCAAGCAGGCGCTCGTCGAGTTCAACGCGATGTTGACCCGGCTCGCCGCCAATTCCACGAATAACTTTACCGTTGTGCCGACGCAGGGCCTTCTTCAGCCGAGCGACTGGGCGAACGAGCTGCATCCTTACCCGCCAGGTTTCAAAACGATTGCCAACGCTTTCCTGAATGTCATAGCCGCCAAGTTTCCGAACTGGGTGGACCCGCTCATAGTCTGATCGCCTGCGAGCCGCCGCCGGCTAGCCAAACTCCCCGGCGGGAAAAGTCACTCTGCGCGCCCTGGAACCCCTTTGGATGCGGCTCGTTACACCTTCATTCCAGGAGGCTTGCAGAGCATGACAACAACCGCCGCAGACGTTCTCGTCGAGACACTTCATTCCTGGGGCATCGATACAATTTTCGGAATTCCCGGCGACGGGATCAACGGCATCATGGAGGCCTTGAGAAAGAAGGCCGACGCTATTCGCTTTATCCAGGTGCGGCACGAGGAGGCTGCGGCTTTCATGGCCTGCGCCTACGCCAAATACACGGGTCGGCTTGGCTGCTGCCTTGCGACCTCTGGCCCGGGCGGCATTCATCTCCTGAACGGTCTTTATGACGCCAAGCTCGACGGCGCGCCCGTCGTGGCGGTCACCGGCCTTCAGTTCCACGACCTTCTGCACACCTACACCCAGCAGGATGTTGAGCTGGACAAGCTCTACATGGATGTTTGCGTCTATAATTCCCGCGTCATGGGGCCGGCTCATGTGGAGAATGTGACGGAACTCGCCTGCCGGACGGCGCTCGCCTATCGCGGCGTTTCTCACATCACCATCCCAACCGACGTGCAGTCTCTGTCCATTCGTGACGATTGGCGCACCCCTCGCAATGTGCCGCATCACGTTTCCGACTACATGGCCGAAAGCGCTCACATGCCAGGGGAAGCGCACCTTCAGGTCGCCTCGGAGATCTTGAACGGGGGCAAGAAGGTGTGCATCCTCGCCGGACGCGGCGCCCTTCACGCGCGCGATCAGCTTGAAGCCATGGCAGAGCGGCTTGGCGCGCCTGTCGTAAAGGCCCTTCTCGGAAAAGGCGCGCTCCCCGACAACAGCCAGTTCTCCGCTGGCGGCGTTGGCCTGCTCGGCACGAAACCAGCGCAGGAAGCTCTGGAAGAGTGCGACACGCTCCTGATCGCAGGAAGCTGCTTCCCCTACATCGAGTTCTACCCGAAGCCGGGCCGCGCCAAATGCGTCCAGATCGACATCGATCCGCAGCGGATTGGCCTTCGATACCCGGTTCACATCGGCCTCGTCGGCGACTGCGCCCGCATCCTTGGCGCATTGTTGCCGAAGGTGCAGCCCAAGCAGGACCGGAGCTTTCTCACGCAGGCACAGCACCGCATGAAGGAGTGGCGGCAGCTCATGGAAGAGCGCGGCACGCGGCGCGACAAGCCAATGAAGCCCGAAGTCGTCGCGTACGAGCTGAACAAGTGCGTCACCGATGATGCGGTCATCTCCACCAACTCCGGCACGATCACGACCTGGATCGCGCGCCACCTCGACATCCGCGGCAACCAGCAATTCTCGTGCTCGGGCAACCTCGCGACCATGGCCTGCGGGCTACCCTACGCAATCGCAGCCGCGGTCGCCTATCCTGGCCGCCAATCCGTTGCCTTCGTTGGCGATGGCGGGCTGACCATGCTGATGGGCGAGCTTGCCACCTGCGTTAAATACGGCCTGGACGTGAAGGTTGTCGTCATCAAGAACAACGTGCTGGGCCAGATCAAGTGGGAGCAGATGGTGTTCCTCGGCAATCCCGAGTTTGGCTGCGAGCTTCAGCCCATCGATTTTGCCGCCGTGGCGCGCGCCTGTGGCGCTCAGGCCTTCTTCATCGACGACGCCGGGAAGTGCGGCGAGACGCTGCGGCAGGCGTTGGCGATGCCGGGGCCAGTGCTCATCGAAGCCGTGGTCGACCCGAACGAGCCACCCTTGCCACCGAAGATAACTGTCGAGCAAGCAAAGAATTTTGCCGAGAGTCTCGTGCGCGGCACGCCGCATGCTGGAGAAATCGCCCTGACCGTGGCGTCCAATACCGTGCGCGAGGTGGTTTAGGAGGCAGGGCCCGTGTTCGACGCAGCCCTCAAGAGTGTTTCGGCCCGTGCTTTCACCATCCCGACCGATGCTCCGGAAGCCGATGGCACCTTCGCATGGAATTCCACCACCCTCGTGCTGGCTGAGGTCAAGGCCGGGGGTAAAACCGGCGTCGGATACAGTTATACCGATGCCGCGGCGGCAGCGGTCATCAATGGAGCCATCGCAGGCGCTGTCGTGGACCTTAACGCCCTTGAGATTCCGCTTGCCCACGAAGTCATGCTCCGCCGCATCCGCAATATTGGCCGCTCCGGGCTGGTCGCCACTGCAATAGCAGCGGTGGACGCGGCGCTGTGGGACTTGAAGGGGAAGCTGCTTGATGTCCCGGTCGTGTCCCTTCTCGGCGCGGCCCGCGAGGCGGTTCCCGTCTACGGCAGCGGCGGCTTCACGTCGTATCCCATTGGCCGCCTGGAAGAGCAACTCGGCAGTTGGGCCAGCCAGGGCATGCGATGGGTAAAAATGAAGGTCGGCTCGGACCCGTCCATTGATCTCGACCGGGTCAAGGCCGCCAGGAACGCCATCGGCAGCGCCGAGCTTTTCGTCGACGCAAATGGCGCTTATGACCGGAAACAGGCGCTCTCGTTCGCGGAAGACTTCGCGTCCGTCGGCGTCGTCTACTTCGAGGAGCCCGTTTCAAGTGACGATCTTGAAGGGCTTCGCCTGGTTCGGGATAAGGCTCCGGATGGGATGAAGATCGCAGCCGGGGAGTATGGCTACGACATCTACTATTTCCGCCGCATGCTCGAGGCTGGCGCGACGGACGTGCAGCAGGTCGGACGCCACGCGTTGCCTCGGCCTGACCGGGTTCCTGCAAGCAGATGTGCTTTGCACCGCCTTCTCGCGGCCGCTTTCGGTGCATTGTGCGCCCGCTCTGCATCTGCATGCGGCTCTCGCTGCCCGCTCGCTCTGGAACCAGGAGTGGTTCCACGACCACGTCCGCATCGAGCACATGCTGTTCGACGGCGCTCCCGTCCCGAAGGACGGCGTCATCCGCGCCGACCTCGGCCGCCCTGGTCTCGGCCTCGAATTCAAGCACCAAGACGCGCGGCAATACGCCGTGTGAGCTAAGGGAAATATCATGTCTGTCAGCGTTCGAGGCTTTACGGTCGATCCGCACACCATTCCCGACCAGGAAACGCAGCGGCCCAAGGCTTGGACAGACGTCGTCTCCGCCAAGAAGGCGAACGGGCTTGCCGATGCGCTGAAGGCGCGCGTCGAAGGGGAAGTGCGCTTCGACGACATGAGCCGCGCGCTGTATTCTACCGATGCCTCTAATTATCGGCAGGTGCCCATCGGCGTCGTGATCCCGAAGACCATCGATGATGTGGTTGCGACGATTGCGTGCTGCCGAGAGTACGGCGCGCCGTTCCTGTCGCGCGGCGGCGGCACGAGCCTGTGCGGGCAATCCTGCAACGCCGCCGTCATGGCCGATTTCTCGAAATATCTGAACCACATCATCGACATCGATCCCCAGCGGAAGCTTGCGCGCGTCGAGCCCGGCTGCGTTTTAGACGTGTTGCGGAACGCCGCCGAGAAGCATCATCTCACCTTCGGGCCGGACCCATCGACGCACGACCACAATACGCTCGGCGGGATGATGGGCAACAATTCCTGCGGCGTGCATTCCGTCTACGCCGGGCGCACTGCCGACAATGTTGAAGAGCTCGACATCATCACCTATCGCGGGCTGCGCCTGAAGGTTGGCCGGACATCGCCTTCGGAGCTTCGCGCGATCATCGCGGGGGGCGGCGCCAGAGGCGAAATCTACCGCCGCCTTGCTGCTCTCCGCGACCGCTATGCCGATCTCATCCGCAGCAATTACCCGAAAATCCCTCGCCGCGTATCCGGCTACAACCTGGACGAATTGCTGCCCGAGAACGGCTTCAACGTCGCACGCGCGCTCATTGGCTCGGAAGGAACCTGCGTCACCATCCTGGAAGCTACGCTGAACCTTGTCTGGAGCCCGCCGAAACGCGCCGTCGCTGTGATCGCTTTTCCGGACATCTACCAGGCGGGAGATGCTGCAGCTTTCGTCCGCGACCACGGCCCTATCGGCCTTGAGGCGATGGACGACAAGCTGATCGAGTTCATGCGCGACAAGCACGCCGATATGTCGAGCATCGCCATTCTGCCCCCGGGCGGCGGCTGGCTGATCGCGGAGTTCGGCGGAGAGACCGAAAAGGAAGCAAAAGACAAGGCGAAGGCGCTTGAGGCTGCGTTTCAGAAGCGGCCGAACCCGCCGCTCATCAAGGTCGCGGAAAACGAGCACGAGCAGCAGCTCATCTGGAAGGCGCGCGAGGCGGGGCTTGGCAGCACGGCGTTCGTCCCCCACCATCCCGACGCCTGGGAGGGGTTCGAGGACGCGGCCGTGCCTCCCGAACGCCTTGGCAATTACCTGCGCGAGTTCCGCAAGCTGCTCGACCGCTACGATTACGATACGACGCTTTACGGCCATTTCGGCGACGGCTGCGTCCACTGCCGCATCGATTTCGGCCTGCGCACCACGGAAGGGCTGAAGAAGATGCGCCGCTTCCTGGACGACGCGGCCTCGCTCGTCGTGGAGCATGGCGGGTCGATTTCGGGCGAGCATGGCGACGGGCAAAGCAAGGCAGAGCTTCTGCCGAAGATGTTCGGCCCCGAGCTGATCGAAGCCTTTCGCGAGTTCAAATCCATCTGGGACCCGGACTGGAAGATGAACCCCGGCAAGGTCGTCGATCCCTTCCCCATCACTTCGAAATCTGCGGCTTGGCCCCGACTATGTGCCTCCGCACGTGCACACTCATTTCAGCTTCCAGGAGGATGGCGGAAACTTCAGGCGGGCGGCGATCCGCTGCGTGGGCGTCGGCAAATGCCGCTCCGCCGTGCCGGGCGACAACGTCATGTGCCCGAGCTACATGGCGACCCATGAGGAGGCGTATGTGACGCGCGGCCGGGCGCGGCTGCTCTTCGAAATGATGCACGGCGGCGCAATCGAACAGAGCTGGGACAACCCGGCCGTGGAGAAGGCGCTCGACCTTTGCCTTGCCTGCAAGGGCTGCAAGCGCGACTGCCCGGTGAATGTGGACATGGCGACCTACAAGGCCGAATTCCGCTCGCACTATTACGAAAACAAGCTTCGTCCGCGTTCTGCCTACTCCATGGGCCTCGTCCCGATCTGGGCCAAAGCGGCGAGCTATGCTCCCGGACTTGCCAATGCGGCGGCGCGCAGCGGTCTCTTCGGCTCGCTCGGAAAATGGGCCGCGGGAATATCGCAAAACCGGTCCATCCCGGTTTTCGCGCCTATGACCTACACGGCATGGCGGCGGCGCAACCCCACCTTGAACAGGGGCGGGAGGCGCGTTCTGTTGTTTCCAGACACCTTCAACAACTACTTCCGGCCAGCGACCGCCATCTCGGCGACCATCGTGATCGAGGCTGCGGGATGGGAGGTTGTCACGCCATCAAAGCCGCTTTGCTGCGGGCGCCCGCTTTACGACTGGGGCATGCTCGACACCGCCGGGAAATGGTTCTGCCAGATCATGGATGCCATCGGCCCGGAAATCGCCAGCGGCACGCCGATGGTCGGGTTGGAGCCGGCTTGCGTGGCGACTTTCCGCGATGAACTGCCCGGCCTTTTCCCGCGGGACACGACTGCAAAGAAGCTGAAAGAGAACACCCTGCTTTTCAGCGAGTTTCTGGACCGCCATTGCCGTGATTTCAAACTGCCTCAGGTGAAAAAAAAGGCGCTGACGCAAATCCATTGCCACCACTACGCCGTCCTCGACGTCGAAGCCGAGAAGAAGGTGATGAGCCGGCTGGGGCTCGACTATGAGGTGATGCCATCGGGCTGTTGCGGCATGGCCGGGTCGTTCGGGTTCGAAAGCGGCAAGTACGACGTTTCGATGAAGGCCGCGGAGCGCGTCATGCTGCCGAGGGTGCGCGCGGCGGATCGGGATTGCCTTATCCTCGCGGACGGTTTCAGTTGCCGCGAGCAGATCGAGCAAGGCGCCGACCGCAGGACCAGCCACCTCGCCGAAATCATCGCCGCCGCGCTCTGACCGAAGTTTTCGGGGCGCGCCGGCGGATCGCTGTGCGCGGGCTTTTTGTGTGCTTGTTGCGAAAGACTGCATCTTCGAACTTCTGGACCAAACTCGCGCCGGTATCTGCCTGGGCACGGATTTTACGAAAAAGCGCCTTGCTGAAGAGTAAACAGAAATAAGCCATTGATATTGATAACAAAATACAGGAAAGCATCGCGCCGCCGCACCCGCTGAAAGGCGCGGGCTTGTTAACACATTATATTTAACCGGCTTTTCCGCGCCCACTTCCGTCCAAAAATGCAATCGGTTAATCCTGCCGATGAGGGATAAAATCTAATTATTTTCAATGGGTTGATCTGCCGTCCCCTTCCGTGGACGCGGGCTGCTTTGATTTTCCGGTTTTTTGAGGCGCAGATTTCCGGCCGGAAGTAAATGCCGTTAACTATCCGGGTTAACGAATAAGCGGCCCGCAGCTTGCCTTGGCGGCATGGCCTTCGCCTTGCGCGGCTCGCGCCTCACCGGGCCGGGCTGACGAAGTGCACACCGGCTTAAACAAACTTCGAGGCCGTCAAATTTCGTAGTCATTGACAAATTCCGTAATTCCGCCGGTAAATTTCGCGATGATGAGAGTGATGTCGTCGTCCGACTTGATCGCTGGCTTAGAAAGTTGGTCAAGGAGGTGGTCGCACAGTTGCAACGAGGTGCCCGGCTTGGTCTTGTTGAGAAACTCTACCAGAGACTCTGTCGTGTACAGGCTCCGGGGCGGCTTGGGCGTCTCGACCAAGCCATCGGTGTAAAGAACAAGTTCTCCGCCGGGACGAAATGCGACTGTTTGGCTTTCATAGGCCACGTCGGGGAGGATGCCGAGCGGCAAGCTTGCCCGGGAAATGATTTCATACGGAGCCTCGGACGACTTGCGATAGATTTGAGGAGGCGCGCCCGCTGAAGCATATTCCATCGTCTGAGTCTTGAAATCGAAGGTTGCGCAGCTCATCGTTGCGAAGTGACCTGTGGGCAGCACCTTGTGCAGCTTCTTATTCAACCGTCGCAGCAACGATGCCGGCCTGTCCGTTCGTTGGCACTCGATATGCACAAAGGAATGGAAGCGGGCGGTGTTCAGGGCAGCCGCTACACCATGACCTGTGAAATCGGCGGCGTACAGCAAAACACGCTGCGGCCCAGGGGCTTCAATCCCCCAAATATCCCCCCCGATACCATCGAGCGGCTTGTAACTGCTCGCAAGGTCCAAAGGGC
>CAWFOS010000009.1:0-129181 GCA_963817495.1 uncultured Alphaproteobacteria bacterium
CGCTTTCGCTTCAGCGCCGCGGCTTGATCCTCGTCCGTGTCTTCTTCCTCGGCGGCTGGCGGAGCGCTTTCCGCGGAGCGGGTGGCCCCCGCGCTTCCCTCGCCCGAGAAAATCGGCGATCAGATCCATTGCGCCTGGGAAATCGAGCCCTTTGACGTCTTGAATGAGCTGGATGAGGTCGCCGCTTCCGCAGGTGCAGATCCAGGGCGCCCCAGTCGTCCCATCGCCAGGAGGGGCGCCTGTCCTTATGTCCGGGGATGGGGCAGTGATGTGCGAGGCCTTTTTCCGCGGCGGCCAGGAGATTCCGAGCCAGCGCAGGAGTTCCAGTTCCCGGCCGCGCAGGCTGGATTTCGCCTCGTCGACAGAAAGGCGCGGCCCTTGCTCAAGACAATAGGGTTCTCATCCGCGTTCTTGACGACGCCGGCCGAATTCCCGCTCATGGCCTGTCCGATCTGCTTTGGATGACCCTCAAGCCTTAGCCGGGGCTCGGGGGTTTCATCCTCAGCGCTTTTTGCTCGCTATGGGCGCCCCGCTGAGCGGGTGCGGCGTTCGGCAAGGTGCGGCTCGCGCCGCGCAATCCTTTTCAGGACGCGCCTGGTGGTGTATTGCCCCGGCGCCGGTTCCGGCGGTTCGTCATTGGACGCACGCAGATCGGGGTCGCCCGGACGCGCCTCGGCTGATGGGCGTCCGCAGTGCCGGATGACCTCTTCCACCGCCGGGCAGAGGCCCGCTTCATGGAAGTCGGCGAGGGTCAGATAGCCGCCGGTTCCTTTGCAAAAGCGCAGCGCCGCGTCGATGCCAAGACGCCTCGGCACCGCATGCGGATTGAGCGGAAAGACATGCGACAGCCAAGGCGCGGTGACGCAAAGCCGCTCGGCGAACTGCGTGCGGGTTTCCTCTTGGCTTCGAAGGTAGGTTTCGAACTTCCGGGTGAGCGGCGGCGCGTCTTGCGGCACGTCCTTCTCGATCCTTTTCTGGGAGCGTAAGGACGGCACAGGCCGGCGAGGTCCTCCCAGCTGAGGCGTCCGGCGGTTGCATCGCAGATCGCCTGCAAGGTTCGCCTCGAAAAGAACTCCCGTTTCCGATCCGAGCGCTTCGGGAACAGCCGCGTCAGCGTGTAAACGCCCACGCCCGCGCGTTTTCCGAACTGCCTGCGGGTCTCGCCTTGGGCTTTCAGATAAGCCTGGAACTTTGCGGTGAGCCTTTGCGCCGAAGCCGGCGGCTCCCGCCGCCTCCGCCTGCGTGCGGGTCAGGCTTGCTCTTCGAGGAGAGACGTCAGTCAAGAGCCGCGGCGACAGCGTGCGCGGTCTAAGTCCAGGGCGTCCCGTTTCGGCTGGCCTCTGTTGTCGCTCGGAAGCTTTCGATCTTGCGTTCATGCTGACTCCCCCTAACAGGAGATATCCTGCGTTATATATTACCTTTTAGTCAAGATATTATGGTAATGGTCCTTCAGGAAGCAGTGGACCGGCGCCAAAAAAGCGAGCAAAGATCGGCGATGGTCGGCAATCGGATAAAACAACTGAGACTTGAACACGGCATGTCGCTCAAGGAGCTGGCCGACAAAGTCGGCGATCACCGACAGCCATCTCTCCCGGGCGGAAACCGGCAAAAGAGGGCTGCAGGCGAAAAAGCTGGAAGTTCGCCCGGATCTTCAAAGTGCCGGTCGCCGAGCTGATGAACCTCGAGAGCGGCGCGACCCTGCCCGACGTGGCGCCCTACACGCCGCCGAAGGGCTCGGTTCTCGAGAAGGCGTACACCTCAAGCACGCAAAAGATGTTCAAGGTCATGACCAATGGCATGAGCGAGCTCGCCATCACCGAAGGCGATCCCATCATCGTCGAGACGGCGCCTTTGGCAAAATCCCGCTTGAAAATGGGCGATGTCGTTGTCGCTGAGGTCGGCGGCGAACACGACGAGCCGGGCGTCTTGGTGCTCCGTCAATTCCTTGAGCCCAATCTTCTGGTGACCAACAGTTCCGACAACAATGCGATGCCGATTCATATCGTCAAAGCGAGAGCGAAAATCATCGGCCTCGTCCTCCGCTGAAGGCGCGATCTAAAAAAAGATACGACGCTCAATCTGAATGTACACACTTGGGCGGATCAGTCCGCTACCCGTCGGCGCACTGGATCGGGTCAGCGGACTTAGCACAATGGCTTGCCTTGAGCGGGCTAGACGCATGGTTGCGGGCGCCTTGTCGAGAGTATACAATCGTTCGGCTTCAAAGGCGTGATATAAGCCATTGAACTCTTTAGCTTTTCAAACAGTCAAACGACACGCCTGCACGGAAAAAAATATTCAATTGCTCGAATAATATGCAGACCTCGGCTCTCTTTCCTGACTTAGGCCTTGGAACTCTAACAGTGTTTTCTTGCCTGTTGCGCTTGCGCTTCATTCGCGGCCTTCCGCCTCCGTGAAAAGCATCTTTAAAATTCGCGAGAAGATTCAATGCGGTAGATGAAAACGCTCTGTTGCCGCGGCATGCGGGCATGTATGCAGCGCCTTCGGACGACAAAAGCGTGAGCGGTTATAGGCTAAACGTTGCTGTACATCGGCAATTCAAGTTTAATATCAGTAGTTTGAGGATACGGCGTCTTTAGTTGCGTGCGAAGGGCATCATGGCACACCCCGAGAACGGGACGAGATTCCAAAGTTCGCGCAGAGTGTCTTAACCGGCGATCTGATCTTCTCGGCGAGGAAAGCCGAGGGGATGCTTCTAGCCAAAGGTTCGCGACCTTCCAAGTGCTTTCCTATGCTCTGTCGAAATTGGATATTCTGCCAGGCGACATCCTGAAATTGCAGACGCTCGCTAAGGGCGAGATCCCAGCCGGGATTTCAATCGTGGCCGTCAGGGACCGTCGCTGGCGAGGGCCCTGCTGCTTCGCCTGTTTTTGCCGCCGCGCCAGTTCTTTCAGATTACCGATCGGGTGTTCCGGCCCCTGATCCTGATTGCGGCGCCGAAATCGTCGCCGCGGCCGGGTGGCAAGAAGGCGCCTTCTTGGCGCGCCCGCCTGTCCTAAAGAAATCCCCGGCGAAAATGCTGCCGTTTGTTGTGTGCGGCCCGCTCCCGGCCTTTCACGCGCGAAGCGCTTTCGACTTTCTGACTTTTGGTTGCACTATTTTGGCATAAATAAGAATTGCCTCATATGTGTTTTATATATTGCCTTTTTGGCAGTGTTCAGCAATGCTTAAAGACGGCAGATTTCCTTTCGCCACTGTGAGAAAGCGTCATGCAGTTCACTCTCGCCAAGCCAAGGTCCTCGCGGCGTCGATTCGGGTCAATGCGAATGCAACCGCACGAGGGCCGCGGGCTTGCCAAGCAAATGGGCGGGCCGGACAGCAAAATGCGCTGCCGCTGTGGGAAAGCGCCTCCGTTCGTTATTGCCTGAAGATCTCCGGCAAGACCTCGGCGTGGATCGTACGGCTTTGTCCCGCGTGCGAAGGCGAGATTGCGCCGCTGCCGGCTCTTGCGGAGCTTTTGTGGTTTCAGGCGCGCGGCGTCGACGCCCTCGCCTTGGCCTCCAGCAAGAGCGGACGTCGCCGATCGTCGAAATGAAGGCCGGCTGGGCCGATCGGCTCCTGGAGCGATGACCTGAACCGGAAAGGAGGGAGAGAATCGACGTCGGTGCTAGCCGCGGCTCGTGGGGCGCCTCGGCGATCGTCAAGCGACGCAGCTTGGATCTCCCGCTGCGTCCCCCTGAAGCGTGCAACAGTTGGAAAGTCTCACGAATATGCGTATTCCGGCATGCGACGGCTCCTCGGAGCGTCCCCAAGGTCTCACTTCGATCTCTCAACACGTCTGGCGCGAACGGTTTCGGAGGGCGAGCGATGCGAGCATCGAGGACACCTGGCGGCGCGTGGCGGCGGCCGTTGCCGCTGCAGAGGCCTCGCCCTTCATGCGCCGCCGATGGGCGCAGGTGTTCTATGACGCGATGACCGGCTTCAAGTTCGTGCCGGGCGGCCGGATGCTCGCCGGCGCTGGCGCCGGCGCCGGCGCGATCTTGTTCGATTGCTTCATCACCCGAGCGATGCCGGCCGACGCCAGCTCCATCCTGGCCAATCTTCATGGGGCTGCTTCGACCTTGCGGCGCGGCGGCAGGACCGCGCTGGATTTTTCCGCCATCCCTCCCGAAGGCCGCGCCATCGCCGATAGCGGCGCACGGCCGTCGGGCCCGCTTGCGATCATGGATGTCTGGCGCGCGATCGCCGCCACCATCGTGGAGACGGACGTCTCCTCGATCGCCGCCCTGTCTTGCAGCCATCCGGACATCGAGGGCTTCATTGCCGATGCGCGCGGCGGCCGCCTCGATGGCTTCAAGCGGCTCGTCTTGATCCCAGACGCTTTTATGGCGGCCGTCGAGGGCGACGGCGCTTGGCCGCTTGTCTTCGGCGAGGAGACCTTCCGCACGGTAAGCGCGTGCCCTCTGTGGCGCGCGATGCTGCAAGGAGCCTACGAACGCGCCGGCCTTGGACTTCTCTTCGTAGACCGGGCGAATGCTTCCCTTCGCGCCGAGCACGCGCACCAGGACGGCCTCGCGGCGAACGACAATGCCTTGCGTCATGAGGCCTTTCTTCTCGGTTCGATCAACCTCGCGGCGCTGGTGGAGGACGCTTTTACGCCCGCCGCGCGCATCCCGGAACACAAGCTCGACGCTCTCACCGCCGTGGCGGTGCGCTTTCTCGACAATGTCATCGACGTTTCCGGCTATGCCCTGCCGGAACAGAAAGCGGCGGCCAAGTCGAGGCGCAGGCTGGGGCTCGGCGTCACCGGGCTTGCGGACGCGCTGATCCTGTGCGGCGCTCATTACGGAGCCGAACACGGACGGCGTCTCGCCGGGCACTGGATGGCCCGCATCTGTCGCAGCGCCTATTTGGCGAGCGCGGGGCTGGCGAGGCTGAAGGGATGCTTCCCACGCTTCGAGATAGATGAGCAGCTTGCGAGTCCTTTCGTCGCCGGGCTCGACGCCGATGTGGCAAACGCGATCCGAAGGCACGGCCTTCGCAACGACGCGCTGATGGCGATGGCGCCCACGGTCGCGACGTCGCTGCTGGCGGACAACGTCTCTGGCGGGATCGAGCCGGTGTTCGATTTTGCGGGTTCTGGCGGCAGTTCGAATGAGGCGCCTGTCTTATGCTATGCCGAGCGCCGCTTCAGGGACTTGCGCGGCGGTGAAGCGTTGCCGGGTTTCTTTGTCATGAGCCGGGATATCGCGCCTCAAGCGCGCCTGCAAATGCAAGCGGCGATCCAGCGGCATATCGATGCTCCGCTTGCGAGCCTCATCAATTGTCCGCCCGGTCTTTCGTTCGAGGATTTCGAACAGCTCTGCCGGGGCGCCTACGCCATAGGCGCTGCAGGCTGCGCATTCTTTGGGCTTGGCGTGAGCCGTCCAGACCGCTGAACGGCATCTAGGAAAAGCGAGGGTAGTAACCCACAAGCATATGCGGGAGAGGTGAGATGACGCGGCTAAAGCTCTCGGAAGTTCATGATGAGGACGTGTTGACGCCAAAGCAGGTGGCCCAGGCCATCCACATGAGCGCATCCTTTGTTCGAAAGGCGATTGCTAATGGGGAACTACCTGGCCATAAGCTTGGGCCTAAAGCCCTACTTGTGAAAGGAAAGGCATTAAAGAAATGGCTGGAAGAAAAGCCGGCTCCGGTCAAGGCGAACGATACGAACTCGGACGATTCGGGCGTGTCACGGACAAGTGGCCAAACGGACAATATTGCCTCTACATCCACTTCGACAATGGTAGACCGCGCCGTCGAATTGGTCTTGCGGTAGGTCTTGATCGTCCGGAGGCTGAGGCCTTCGAGGCGATGCAGACGTTCATCCGAGCCCGGAGGGCTGCGTTGCTTCAGGAGCGCGGCTATCTCCTTGGCGATTTGGCTGAGTTATATTTTGAGGACCGTGCGAAGGAAGGCAAAAAGGATTACGTAAAGGTCAGGCGCTACGTTTGGGAGGCGAACCTGAAGCCTGTGTTCGGCGCGTTATCGATCGACAGCCTGAATGCTCCTGTCATAGTCGACGGCGAGGAACGCACGGTCTGCCACAAATACGCGCGCGGACGAGAGACTGCGGCAGACCCGGCATCTGCGGCGACAATCTATAATGAACTATCCCTTATCCGCACCATCATAAATTGGGCCGTCAAACGCGGCCTCGCAAAACCTGTCTATGTCTGGCGCGGCCGGCAGCCGGATGCACGAGACCGCGTTATCTCCATCGAGCAGTTTCAGAGCTTGTTGGCAGCCTGTCGTCATCCTCACGTGCGCCTCTTCGTTGTGATCGCCATTTCGACCGGTGCGCGGCGGCAAGCAATCATGGAATTGACGTGGGAGCGCGTCAAATTCGACGAACGCACCGTCGACTTCCGCGTCCCGCGCAAGACCAGCGTACTGGACACCTCAGGCAAAAAGGGTCGCGCCAAGGTCGACATGAACGACTTTTTGTACGTCGAACTCGTAAAAGCGAAACAGTGGGCGCGCACAGACCATGTGATTGAATGGTCAGGTCGCCCCGTCGGGAGTGTTAAGAAGGCGCTGGCGAGGGCATTCAAGGACGCGGGCATTGAAGGGGACTTCAATGGCGCACACCTCCTGCGGCACTCTCTCGCAACCTGGATCGCCGATGCCGGCCACGAACTCCGGGTAATTCAGCGCCTACTCGGTCATGACAACATCATCAGCACGCAACGCTACGCAAAGCACCAGCGCGGCTATCTTGCCCCAGCGGTTGGTGTCGTAGACCGTGCGCTGAACCCGCCTGAACCTCAAAGGTCATCAATCGGGGTTGATTCCAAGGTCAAAAAACATGGGTGAAAGAGGGACTTTAGGTTCATTGAACTTGGAAACCTACGCGAATGATGGTCAGTTCGAGCCTAAGTCATTGATTTTAATGGTGGACACGACAGGGATTGAACCTGTGACCCCTACGATGTCAACGTAGTGCTCTACCGCTGAGCTACGTGTCCGCTGCGAGTTCGATCACATAGCACGCGCTTCTCCCGGCTTCAAGACGGCTGTGACGGGTGAACGCATGAAATCAAATGCCCCCGCCTCGGCGCCGGGAATATATTTGCAGCATGCGGAACAGAACCGTACCCTGACGTTCTTTTTGAAGCCCCTTGCATCGAAGGATGCCTTCATGAACAACGTCCCGCTGCAGCCCATCATCGCGATCCTGGCCGGCGTCCTGATCCTCCTGCGGCCCGCGCTCCTGAATTATGTCGTTGCGCTCTACCTCATCATCATCGGCGTCCTCGGCATCATCGGACCGAGGCGGCTCTGACGTCTCTCCCGCGCAACTTTTCCTGATAATACTTGTTTATGTGTCGCTTGCTTCGCGGCTGTATGATCTCTTGCAGTCGCGCTCATCGAAGCAATTGGCCAAGCCAGGAGGGCCGCCATGTTTCTCGGGTTGGACGCTACCATCCTCGCCCGGATCCAGTTCGCCTTCACGGTGACGTTTCACATCATCTTCCCGGCTTTCACCATCGGGCTTGCGTCCTATATCGCGACGCTCGAAGCCATCTGGTTCTTCCGCGACGACGCCCGCTATCACAGGCTCGCGCGCTTCTGGACGAAGATTTTCGCGGTATCTTTCGCGATGGGCGTCGTGTCCGGGCTGCCGATGTCCTACCAGTTCGGCACGAATTGGAGCAAATTCTCGATGGCCGCGGGCAACGTGATCGGCCCGCTGCTCGGTTATGAAGTGCTCACGGCCTTCTTCCTCGAAGCGAGTTTCCTCGGCATCATGCTCTTCGGCTGGAACCGCGTGCCCAAGGGCCTGCACTTTTTCGCAAGCCTGATGGTTGCCTTCGGCACGCTGCTTTCCGCCTTCTGGATCCTGGCGGCCAACAGCTGGATGCAATACCCCACCGGTCACGAGATTAAGGATGGCATCGCCATTCCCGCCGATTGGGTGCAGGTCATCTTCAGCCCGACCTTCCCGTTGCGGTTCGCGCATATGGTCATCGCCGCGTATCTCAGCACTTCGATTGTCGTTCTCGCGATCGGCGCGCGGTACTGGCTTGCCAGTGTTTATCCGGAGGAATCCCGGATCATGGTCCGGATGGGTCTCGGACTTGCGCTCGTGCTCGCGCCGCTTCAGCTTTTCATCGGCGACCAGCATGGCCTTGTGACGGCACAATACCAGCCCGCGAAACTTGCTGCGATGGAAGGCCATTGGGACGGGTCGAAACCCGCTGACCTTGTGCTATTCGGCGTTCCGGATGAGAAGGAACAGCGCAACGATTACGAGATCGGTATTCCCCATTTGGGGAGCCTGATTATCACTCACAGCTGGGACGGGCTATATAAGGGATTGAACGAGTTCAAGCCCGAGGACAGGCCGCCTGTGTGGGGCCCGTTCTTCGGCTTCCGCATCATGGTCGCCATCGGGCTATGGCTTATTGTCCTGGCTGCATTCGGCGGCATCCTTTGGGTACGCGGCAAGCTTTTCGATAACCTGACATTCATGAGGGCGGCGGTGCTCTCCTGGCCGCTCGGCTTCATCGCCGTGATCGCGGGATGGACAACCACCGAGGTGGGACGGCAGCCCTGGGTGGCCACAGGCATCATCCGCACGGCTCAGGCCGCCTCGCCGCTTGCGGCCGAGACTGTCGGCGCGACCCTTATCATGTTCTTTCTGGTGTATCTCGTCGTGTATTCGGCGGGCATCTACTACATGAACCTGCTCATCCGCAAAGGCCCCATCGTCCAGGCGCCATCAGGTTTCGACGAGCGCCTCGTCGCACAACGGCCCATATCGGCCGCAACCGAGACAGGCGCTGGCCCAGGCCTCGCGGAACAGGGTTAGGAGCCGCCATGGACCCGATTGCCTACTGGCTTCCTCTGGTGTGGGCCGCGCTGCTTGGCATCGGCGTCGCCATGTATGTCCTGCTCGATGGCTTCGATCTCGGCATCGGCGTCCTGTTCCTGACGGGAGCGGACGAGGACGAGCGGGACGCGATGATGAACTCCATTGCGCCTTATTGGGACGGAAACGAAACCTGGCTCGTGCTCGGTGGCGCGGGGCTGCTCGTAGCCTTTCCCGTGGCTTACGGCATCATCATGCCCGCCCTCTACCTTCCGATCATCGTCATGCTTCTCGCGCTTGTCTTCAGGGGCGTGGCGTTCGAGTTCCGTTTCGTCTCGAAACCCCGGCATCGCTGGTGGGACTGGTCCTTTGCGCTCGGCTCCACGATTGCCACGTTCTGCCAGGGCGTCGTGCTCGGCGGCTTCGTGCAAGGCATCACCATCAAGGATGGGCAGTTTGCGGGGGGAAGCTTCGAATGGCTTGCGCCGTTTCCGGTCCTTTGCGGCTTCGGCCTGATTGCAGGTTACGCGCTGCTCGGCTCCTCATGGCTCATGATGAAGACCGAGGGCAGGATCGCTGAGAGGGCCGGACGTCATGCCGAGGTGGCGCTTATCGTCACGCTCTGTTTCATCGCGGCCGTCAGTCTTTGGACCCCGCTCGCTTTCGAGCAAATCGCGGACCGTTGGTTCCATGGAAACCGCCTCGCCTATCTCTGGCCCGTGCCATTTCTGACAGCTTCCGTCGCCTTTATTGCCTGGGCCGGAATCCGCAAACGTTCGGGCGCGCAAGCCTTCCTCTCCGCGATGGCGCTTTTTCTCCTGTGCTTTCTGGGGCTTGCGATCTCGACCTTCCCTTATCTCGTGCCCCCGAGCGTCACCATCTGGCAGGCGGCAGCAGTTCCCCAATCCCAAATCTTCAGCCTTATCGGGGCGCTCTTGTTTTTGCCGCTCGTTCTCGCCTATACAGCCTTTGTCTATTGGACTTTCCGCGGCAAGGTTGCCGGGAGCGAGGGCTATCACTAGAGCCACTCTATCACGGCTTGTCGACCTTGATGGCTGCGCTAACCGGACCGCTTGAACTTCGCCCCGTACCGTTTCAAATAATCGGGGCGGGGCGGCGCGGCTGTCCTCGCAATACGCCTTTGGAGGAGCCGCATGTTTCCGGCCCGTTTTCGCTTGTTTTCCCTGCTGGGCTTCGCCATCAGCGTCGACATCTCGTGGTTCTTTCTGGCGTTCTACCTCGTCGTCAGCCTCACCCGCTATTTTCCCACTGTCGTACCGCATCAAAATTTTTACACTTATGTCGTGATGGGCATCCTGGGTGCTATCGGCCTCTTCACCTCCATCATCCTGCACGAACTCGCTCACGCGGTGATGGCGCTCAATTTCGGCCTGCCCATCGGGGGGATAACGCTCTTCATTTTCGGCGGCGTCGCAGAACTCAAGCAGGAGCCGAAAACACCGCGTTCCGAATTCTGGGTGGCCCTTGTCGGGCCGGTCGCCAGCGTCGTCATCGCGGCGATGTGCTATGTCTCCTCGGTGGTCTTTCGTTCCGCGGAACTGCCAGCCCTGTCGGGCGTTCTGGCCTTTCTTGCCCTGACGAACACGGTGCTGGCGCTCTTCAACCTCGTTCCTGCCTTCCCGCTTGATGGCGGACGCATCCTCCGCTCAATCATCTGGTGGCGGACGGGCAATTTCCGCCGCGCCACCCGCATAGCCTCCATGTTCGGCTCGATATTCGGCGGCTTTCTCGTGATTGCCGGTCTTGTCCAGATCGTCGAGGGGAACGCGCTCGGCGGAACCTGGCAGCTTCTCATCGGCATTTTCCTTGCGGCCGCGGCGTCCCAGGCCCGCAGTCACACGAATGCAGCGGAAAATCTGAAGGGCGTATCGGTGGCGGACCTCATGGACCGCTCCCCGCTTTCGGTCGGCCCCGATATCACGGTCGAGGAACTGGTCAAGGATTTCATCTACGGGCTGAACCGCAAATTCATCATTGTCGCCGAGGACGGAAAAGCTTTCGGCTATATCGTGCCCGAACAGATCAGGCGCGTTTTGCAATCGCAGTGGCGCGACACCTTTGCACGAACCATAGCTGAGCGCTTCACCCACGATACGGTGGTTTCACCCGCCGCATCCGCCATGGAGGCGCTGCGCAAACTTCAGTCGAACGGCATCCGGCATCTTGCGGTACTGGAAGGCAATGCGCTTGTCGGGACCGTGTCCGAGACCAATTTCTTGAACTACATCACGGTGCGGGAGGAACTCGCAACTCCCGCGAAGGCTCTGCCGGCGGCGCCCGCGCCCTCAGGCGGCTAGCATCTTGTCCACTTCACGGACAAGATCCTTCAGATGAATTGGTTTTGAAAGTATGCGAGCCCGCTGCGGAGCGTCCGAGTAATGTTGCAACGCTACAGCGGCAAAGCCCGTGATGAACATGATTTTCATCTCGGGATTGAGTTCCGCCGCTCTCTTGGCGAGCTCGATGCCATCCATTTCCGGCATGACGATGTCGGTCAGGAGCAGCGTCACCTGCTCTTGCTTTTCCTTCAACCCCTCGAATGCTTCAGCGCCATTGCCGTAGGAAACGACCTCATATCCCGCACGTTCGAGCGCCTTCGCCAGGAAACGGCGCATCGAGTCATCATCTTCAGCAAGCAGAATGGTTTGCATCTCTCTCTCACTCGCAAGCAACAGACCGAAATGTCTCCCAGGGCGGGCTTGCTGCGCATCGACCCAAGATTGCGCCGCCGTGGTCACATCAGCTTTAGCGCATCTGTGTGCAAATTCCAGGCTCAAGCTTGTTTTAACCTTACCCCGCGGAGAGCGGGCCTAAGGAGCAGGTTTCATTTGGGTTTTTAGGAAAACGCTAACCTTTGCAACTTCCCACGAAATCGATTTCAAGCCGGCGCTTATGACCGCTCGCGCGATGCTCGATCAGGTAGACTTCCTGCCAGATCCCGAGCGCAAGGTTTCCGTTCCTGACAGGCAGAGCAAGCGAGGTCTCAGTAAGGAGCGTTTTTATATGCGCCGGCATGTCATCCGGTCCTTCGCTATGATGCCGGTAACGGGCCTCTTCCGGGGCAAACCGCTTCAACGCATCCGCAAGATCCACGAGCACAGTGGGGTCGGCGTTTTCCTGCACGCAAAGCGAGGCGGAGGTGTGGCTGCAAAACACGCTCAACAGGCCGTTCTCAGCCCCCATCTCTTCCAGCGCCCGGCGCAACTCACGTCCAAGGCGATAAAAGCCTTGTCCTGTCGTTGCCACGATCACGGTGGCACTGCGATGACCGGCAATGGTTCCGAACGTGCTCATCGAAGACCTCTCCAAAAAAAAAACACATATTTTACCGGCCGTTTACGGCATGTTTGCACATCCAGGGCAAAGATAACGAACCGCATGGGGTCCCGAACTCTGTGCGATCGCGACTCTTAACTCCGGCGTTTTGGACGAGAGCGTGCCTCAATCGATAAGTGGGAACTTGGCCACGTGAAACCAGGGCGCTTGATCAACGGCGACCGAGACCCCGACAGGGACCGTGAAGAGCGAGGCCCTGTCGATGGCGTGTTCAATGGCGTCCCCGGCGTTTCCCCTTTGACGCAACCCCCTCCACCTTTTCCTTCACCTGAGCCTCCGTGGCTTGGATTGGACGATGAGATGGCCCCCGAGGCTCAACTCCAGGTTTATCTCGATCGGGCAAAGGGGCCAAGGCAAATGGGATTCCCTCCGATGGAGGTCTTGTCAGCCCGCCTCAACGAATTCACAGCGCCCCCGCATCGCGCCGACGCGTCCCAGGACAAGGCAGGACTTACACCGGCTCAACCTGCGTCAAGTGACAAGCGCCGCGGAAACGACCTCGAGTGGTTCGAGGAAAGGTTCCAGGAACTGAAGGGCATGCTTGCCCATCGGGAGTCCGACAAAAGCGAGATCATTTCCGTCAACGCCAAGCTTGCCGAAATCATCAACCGCGTGGACAAGCTCTCCGCGGCGCTGCCTGGCGAGAAGATGATGGCGGCGGTTGAAACCCAGCTCGCCGAGGTCTCGCGTTCCCTCAAGGCTACGCGCGCGCAAAGCTCGTCGGATGCCAATCGCATCACGCGTGCGGCCCAGGAAATCCTGGCGGCAACTGAGCGGGCCCACGAGGCGCGGACAGGCTTCGAGAACGCAGCGCGTCATACCGTGAGGGAGATTGGGCAAACCGTCGTGGTCGCTGCTTCCCGCGCTGCTGCGGTGACGGCGGAACAAATCGCAGCGGCGCTTCATGAAACCCGCGACGGCGGGCGGCTCGACAAGGTGGAAAGCGAACTTCGCGCGCTTAACACCCTCTCCCGCGAAAGTGGCGACCGCACCTCGGAAGCGCTTGAGCGCATTCACGAGACGTTGCGGGCTTTCCTGGAAAATGGCCACGGCGAGCGCCCGGTTTCTGCGCCTAGAAAACGCGCTGGCGTGCACACGCCGATAACGTCCGGGCGCGCCCACGCCTACACCATCGATGATTTCGGATCGGAGCCCGAGAAGAAACCCCGGCTCGACGAGATCACGCTGCGCACGCCGCCGCCTCCCGATCCAAACCTTTTCGAAGCGTTCAAACAGGCAAGCGAAAAACTCATCGTCTCGAAGTCATACTCGGGCAAGCGAGAGGGCGAAGCTCAAGGCTCATCACAAGCTCCGTCGAACTCGTCTGGAAGATTCTTCCGTGACGATGAAAGGTCTCTTCCGATTTTCGGGCTTGCAATCGTAGCCGTGGTCCTCCTGATTGCGAGCGCGGCGCTGTATTACCTTCACACGCGGGCCGCGGTTCCCCCCTTCCACCTGACCGTTCTGCCGGATGTTCAGCCCGCGAGACTCTTCCCGCCTCAGAAGCCCCAGACCGGGGAAGCCCCAGCGGCCAAGGCGGCAACGGGCGCTCAAAAGGCGGCCCCCACTCTCTTCTCAGCAGCAGATCAGAAATACGAGCCCTCCCCTTCCCTGCCGGAAAATCGGGAAGATCTGCAGATGCTGGCGAACGCCGCGAGCCGCGGCGACAGGGAGGCCCAGTTCCGGATCGCCTCCCGTTTCCTGAGCGATGGGACAGTTCAGGGCGATCCAGCAACCGCGGCTCGCTGGCTCGCGAAGGCCGCCGAGCAGGGCCATGTCGAGTCGGAGTTCGTGCTGGCTTCTCTGTACGAGCGTGGGGTTGGTGTGCCCAAGGATGAGACACTGGCGCGGGAACTGTACCGCAAGGCCGCGAGCGCCGGGCACGTCCGGGCAATGCACAACCTCGGGGTTATGCTAGCTGCTCAGAGCACGCCCCAGGATTATGAGCAGGCAGCAGGCTGGTTCGCGAGCGCTGCCATGTCCGGCCTGACCGACAGCCAGTTCAATCTCGCAGTGCTTTACGAGCGCGGACTTGGCTTGCAGCAGAATAATCAAAAAGCGTTCTTCTGGTATCAGGTCGCCTCGCTTGCGGGAGATAAGGAAGCCACACGCCAAGCGGAGCGCCTCAAGCGGCTGTTGCCGGACGCCGAGACACAGGCTGCCACCGAGCAGGCCGGCTCATGGCGTCCGACGCTGGAACAGCTTCCTGTCCTCACAAACGGAAGCCCCGCTCGGGGCTAGGCGTTTCCATCGAAGCGGCTTGAAGCGCCGTGTTTTTGCGCCGAGGGCCGTTTTTAGGTGACGCCTGCGCTGCTTTGGGTTAAAAGCACGAAAAAACCTACGACCCTCACCCAAAAAAGCGACATAAACAGGCGACAGCAGCCATGCTGGTTTATTTGCCGATTGCGGAAATGCCGGTGAGCGCGCTGCTCATGTTCGCTCTTGGCGGTGCGGTTGGCTTTCTGTCGGGCATGTTCGGCGTCGGAGGCGGTTTTCTCATGACGCCGATGCTCATCTTCGCGGGCGTACCGAGCGCCGTTGCCGTCGCGACGGGGGCCAATCCCCTGATCGCCTCCTCCATCACAGGCACCATCGCTCAATACCGGCGCAAGAATGTCGACATCAAGCTCGGCTTGTATCTTCTCGCTGGGGGCGCAGGCGGCGCCCTCCTGGGCGTTCTCATCATCAGGTATTTAAGGCAGATCGGGCAGATCGATCTTATCGTCGCGCTCCTCTACGTCGTCTTCATGAGTTCTGTCGGTGGCATCATGTTCGTCGAAAGCCTGCGGGCGCTGCACAAGGTGCGGCAGGGCCAGCCGGCCCTGACGAAGCGCCCCGCCCAGCGCACCTGGATCCACCGGCTTCCCCTCAAGACGCGCTTCAAGGCATCGAAGCTTTATATCAGCGCGGTTCCCCCGATCGCGCTAGGCGGACTCGTGGGTCTCATGTCCGGCGTCATGGGTGTGGGAGGCGGCTTCATCATGGTTCCGATCCTGATTTATATCCTGCGCGTGCCGACCAATCTCGCGATCGGCACTTCCCTGTTTCAGGTCATTTTCGTGAGCGCGATCACCACAATCCTGCAGGCAGCGACCAATCAAACGGTCGACATTGTGCTCGCCGTCCTTTTGATGGTGGGAGGTGTGATCGGCGCACAGGCAGGCACCGCGGCAGGGCAGAAGCTTCGCGCCGAGCAACTGCGTCTTCTCCTGGCGATATTAGTTCTCGCAGTGGGACTTAGACTTGGCTTCGGCCTCATGGCGCCGCCGGACATCTTTAGCATAACCCGGGCCGAGGCGTGAGTAATGGCCCAGGCTTTTTGCGCGAGGCGGCTTCTTCGCACGGCCCTGTTCCTGATGCTGATCGTTGCGTTCGCGGACATGGCGATGGCCGAGACGCCCGATCTCATCGAGGCTGGGGCGTCGCAGAACCATTTCTACATCGAGCCAAGCTATGACGGGACCAGCATTGCGCTTTTTGGCTCAGTCGACAGCGACCAGCTCAAGAACCAGCCCTTCGATGTGGCGGTTACGCTTCGCGGTCCAATCAAGCCGGTGACCGTATGGAAGAAGGCCCGCCGGGCTGGCCTTTGGGTCAACTCGCAAAGCAACACATTCGATGGGGTTCCCAATTATTACGCCGTGCTCTCAACGAAACCGCTCGAGGAGATCGCGTCGCTGGAGGCACGAAAGGACCATGAGATCGGGGTCGATGCTCTGCAATTTTCGGACGCGGATGGCAAGCCGCTGGTCGGCCCGCGCCAGGAATTCCGGGACGCACTGATCAACTTGAAGCAGACGAGCGGCCTTTTCGTCGAGCGCAACCAGGCTGCCATCAATTTCCTGGGCGCGAGACTTTTCCGGGCGAGGATCTTCCTTCCCGCAGCAGCGGGGGCCGGCCTTTACCGGGCCAATTTCTATGTCTTCCAGAAAGGCAGCGTCGTGGGTGAGGCGAGCGCGCATATCCGATTGAACAAGATCGGAATCGAAGCGCTTCTCTCTTCAGCGGCAGCAAACCGTCCCTGGCTCTATGGCGTCCTGGCGGTCATTCTCGCGGCCGGCGTCGGCGGAGGAGCCTCTCTCGTCTTCCGGCGCAGCTAGGCAGGCCTGCCTGCGCGCTAACCATTGAGCAAGATCAAAAACTGCTTGCTCAACTTCGGCCTTGCTTTCCCCCACGCTTTAGGACTACCAGAAAGCGATTTTTGGCGGCCTGCAGCAGCGGATTAAGGCGATGAATTTGCGAGCGTTGTGGTTGGAATTTGAGCCGGCGGCGTTCGCGCTAAGGAAAACACCTTGGCCCGATGCTTCGCTCGATTCGCAAGCCTCCGCGCCTGCAACCATCAGACACCTCGCGCCCATTTTGTTAGGAGAATGAATATGCTGAAGCATTTACGCTCGATCTGCGGTTTGCTCCTGGCATCAACGCTGATGCTCTCGGGCGCCGCTCAAGGACAGAACGCCGAGCGAGGCCGGGCAAAAGCGCAGAAGGACGCCGGCGCTCGCATCGAGTCCATCCGCCCGAACCGGATCACAGGACAACCGGCGGTTTCCAAAATGCTCGGCGACGCCGCTGCCAAATCATTCGCAGCGGACGCATCGACTCCAAACGACCCCGTCTTCGCGGCCGGTTTCAGTTGGGACTATAAGCCTCTCCCCGCCGGCATGAATGCGGTCGGGGCGTGGCAGAAGACCACCGGGTCGAAGGATGTCGTCGTCGCCGTTCTCTCCACCGGAATATTGCCGAAGCACCCCGATATTTCCGGTTCGCCCAATCTTCTACCCGGCTATAGCTTTGTCAGCATCGATGGCGAAAAGCGCAAAGCCGACGCAACTGATCCGGGGCGGGATTGCTCCGATAAGGTGAAGGCGACGTTCGAAGGAACACATTTTGCAGGCACGATCGGCGCCGTTCGAACGAATAACGGCGTCGCAATAGCTGGGTTGAACTGGTCGGTTTCCGTTCTCCCGATCAGGATCCTTTCAAAATGCTACGAGGTTTCGCCCGCGGATTTTCAGCAGGCTCTGCTTTGGGCGGCCGGCTATCCCATTGAGGGAGTTCCCGCCAATAAACATCCAGCTCACATCATTTTTATCGATCTTCAGTCGCCGCTTGAATGCACACGCGACAAGGTCGGCCCCTTGATGGACGCGATCCAGGCCGCGCGCGCGAAAGGGGCCGTGGTGGTGGCCCCTGCGGGCGACTCGGCCAGCGACGTCAAAGCCTTCTTCCCGGCTGGTTGCCCAGGCGTGATTTCAGTGGCTGCAAGCGACGGCAAGGGGCAATTCGCCTCCTATTCGAATTATGGCAATGTCACTCTCCTGGCGCCGGGTGGAGACCCAAAGACCACCGACGAAAATGGGCGGGAAGCCTATATCTGGAGCGTGGGTCGTCCGACTGCGGAAAACAAAGAGGGGCTCGCGATCTGGTACGGGACGGATACAGCTGCGGCGCACGTCTCCGGCACCCTCGCTCTGGCTCTCGCGCAGCATCCCGAATGGCGAGGCAACGCGGATCTCATCGAGCAGAAACTCCGCGCCTGCGCCGTTCCGGTCTCCGCCAATATCTGCCCGAAGGGATGTGGCGCGGGCCAGCTTGATGCAGCGAGGCTTGTAGACGGTGGAGCGGCATGTACCGCAGCAAGTGCGAGCGCAAACGCCAACGAAAGTGCAAGTCCAAGCGTAAGCTCAACCGCAAGTGTGGCTCCCGCCGTGCCTGCCCCGGCACCGGTCGTGTCCGCGGCCCCGGCACCCAACCCAGCGCCCGCTCCCGCGTCGACCAACAGCGCCAGTTCACCGGCGCCCTCCACCAATCCAATGGTTGGGCAGTGGCTCCTTCCCGAAGGAGAAGGCATCCTGGTAATCAGCGATAAAGGAGAGTGGCGGCATCCCGTACACGGCATTGCGCGCATTCGCGAGGCCAATGACGAAGCAGACATCAAAGTTTTTTACAATGGCGGCGTTAATTGCAGCTACCGGACAAGCATTTCGGATGGCGGCAAGACGCTGCTCCTCAGTCCCGCGGACATGACTCAGGACTCCAGCTATTGTCCTTCGGGCCCGTTGCGAGCCGCAACACGTTGAGACGTCGGAGAAAAACACTCATGGCCAAGTCTCCACCCGGCCATGAGTGTTACGAAGAGTCTGCGTCAAAGGGAGCTTCCTCAAGGCGTCGCTTGCCCCGAAAAGCTGATTGCGCACTCGCCTCAGGCGGCGAGGTCTTCCATCAGTTGGGGAGAAGCGACAGAGGTGACCCGCCCCTGGGATATAAACCAGACGAACAGGCCGCCCTGGCCGAGAAGCGGGTCGAAGGCGGAACTCAGCACGTTGGCTCCCGCGGAATAGTCACCGAGCGAGGGCACTATCATGCGCATGCTGTTGGAAACAAAGCAGCGGCCGCGCACGAGATGACCGTAATGAGAAACCTGCGCCACAGGGTGCAGGC
This sequence comes from uncultured Alphaproteobacteria bacterium, assembly GCA_963817495.1. Lineage (GTDB taxonomy): Bacteria > Pseudomonadota > Alphaproteobacteria > Rhizobiales > Rhodomicrobiaceae > Rhodomicrobium. The sequence goes on from CAWFOS010000009.1 coordinate 18,617, forward strand.
CGCCAGCTATTTCATTGGCGACAGGGGCGCGGACGGGCTCAGCGCGGAACTTGATGCCGCTAAGCATCATATGCGGCACCACGGCTCCGCCGATGGGCTCCGGCTTTCCGGAAAGTTCAGACGCCACCCAGTACCACTCGCGTCCCTCCATCATGTCCTGGAGCCAGTCGATCTGGTGATTACTCAGACCATCCGAACAAAATCCGGCGAAGCTGTTGCCGAGCGCGATGACACGCACGGGATCGTAGCGGTCGAGCGCATCCTCCAGTTTCTCGAATGCAGAGGCCGTATCGTAGGGGGGCAGAACCACGTTCTCACCCTGAAGATAGGAGCATTTCGAAAGATGAAGGTCCGCCACAATGAGAGTGTTCTCGGCAGGCCAAAAAAGAGCCCCAGTGGGGTCGGCGACGAACGACTTCCCTCCAAGAAGAATACGGGAAGCGCCTGTATCGTGAATAAAAGTCGAGTAGTCACGCTGAAGCGTTGTTGCAAGCATGCTGTCTGCCCTTCGGACGGATCGGCGGTGAACTCAAGCCGTGTGCCGTGAACTGCCCGGACTAACTGCTTACCTCGGACGAGCATTGAACGTGTTTAACAACAAGAGGATGACTGATTCGCGTGAATTTCGTTACAAAAAAATCACTTTTGTTGAAGTTCTTTAAAAGTCATTAGAACTTGTAGAGCAGTGGCTCTGCCGCCACATGTGTTGTTCTAAAGCTACGCCGCTTTTGTATGCTCTACCCTCGCGAAATAAGGCAGCAGCTTGAAGCGAGCATATGGCAGGTATTGCTGGTTCTGGATCAGGCCTTCGAACTGGGTCAGGCGCTCCAGAACCCCGTGCAGGTGCGCCGCTTCCGACCCTGAATTCGCGCCGCAAAGAGCGCGCACAACGGCCTTCTTGTGATCCGGTTGCTGGTTTTTGAGATAGATTTTCGTGTCGAGCGCACCTGACAGGTCGGGTGGCAAGTCACCCGGATATTGCGTTCCGATCGCAATGCCAGCTCCAAATGCGCGACCTTCGCGAGCCAGACTTTCAAGATGCGGGCTGTTGGAGACGCGCCACGCTTCGTCGATGACCAGCAGCCGGGTAAGCTTGCGCGGCTGCGCCCGCCGCAATAGCACGCCATGCAGCCGGATGATGATCAACTCGGCAAGCGCCGCCTTGATCTCGTCGGTTGGAAGCGCGAACAGCGAAAGCACAAGCCGCTCATCGAGCATGGCCTCGAAAGGTACCGTGAGCTCATTCGACTTCGGAAAGAGGCCAAGTTCGAACAGAGGGGCGATGCGATCGAGAAGGCTGATGGCCTGCGGGTTCCTCGCCTCCTTCTGCTCTTCCAGGATGGCGACGACGTCGTCGAAGTTCGGCGGCCGTAACGCATCGACGGTGATCCATTTCTGCGGGCTGAGGCCGCGAGCCTCGAAAGCCCCCTTGACCGCGTCCCGCAGCGTTGCCGTCTGCCGGTCGCCGAGTCCGAACACACGCTTCAGCACGCCTGTAATCGTAAAGATGTGCTCGATGGGCTGCGCCTGTCCCTCCTCATTGCAGCTCGGCATCAGCGGATTAAACGGAATGCCGTAGCGCCGCACATCGTGGACCTTGAGTCCGTTGGCCTCGACGAAACTCCGCTCCGAATAGTCGTTCTTGAAATCGAAAATGCAGACCGGGAACCCCATGCGGCTTACGCCGTCGATAAGGACATTCAATGTTTGCGTCTTGCCGGCGCCGGGATCGCCGGTCACAAGAATCCCGAAATTCAACAGCTTCGCTTCGGTCTCGAACGGTGCCCAATAGGCTTGCCCGCCATCCTCGTGGCTGCCTAGCATGACGGCCTGAGCTGCGGGCGGCTTGCGGCGAGGCGCGGGCGGCGGCGGAGGGGGAGCCGGCTCTGACGCCTCTTCTACAGCCTCATCCTCGATGGTCTTCACATACGGATACTGGAGAATGTCGGCGAGCGAGGCCGTGGTCGTCAGCGGGCGGGACTCGCGCTGCCAGTCTCGAAAACCGGCGGCATCCTTGAAATTCCGGAAAAAATGCCGCGCGGATTCCAGCCGCTCCCAGGAGAGCATTTCGAACTGCGGAACAATGATCGACTGCATCTCCTCAGCGTCGCGGATCAGAGGCGCGATGAACCGCCCCGAGCGCGGGAGCCGGCCGCCACGGGGGCGAACCAGGACCGGCCGCGCGCCCTTTACCGAGCGAAGGAACATTTTGATCTCATCGGCGAGCGGCGCACCGCGGGCCTCATTGCACAGCGCGATGTCGCGGCGCTCTATGCTTCGCCCATCCTTCTGAAAATCGGCCTCGATCACGACCGTGCCGGCTCGGCCCCGAACCGTGCGCCTCGTCTTGATGGCGGTGATGCCCTCGATCTCTACCGCAGCGGCCTGCACGGCCCATTCGAGGATCTCGGCCTGCTGGATGCCGTTGCCGATCGAGGGCTGAACCGTTCTGGAATTCAGTTCCCCGTGCCACTTGTCGTCGAAATTGATGGCCGGCGCTGAAACGGCGGCCGCCGGCGCGGCGATCACGGGCTCATTTGCCGCCACGGGCGGAGGCGGCATGTCTTCGAGGGCCGGAAGCTTGCCTGTCGCCAGATAGATGCGGCGGAATTGCTGGATCAGCTCGAAAACATAGCGCGATGTCTGCCCGCCAAGCTCGCTCAGCATCCAGGCCGGAAACGGATAAAGCGGATCGGAAGCGTCGGCCTTGGCTCCGCAGCGTTCGAACAACTCCGCAAGCCGGCGCTTGAGAAGCGCCTCGACCTGACGCCGCGCCAGGGGACGCAGCCGCACCGGCAGCGCGCCGAAACGCTCGATCCGGTCGCGGATCGAACCGTCGATCCCTTCGCAAATGGTGTCGTAAAGCGCAGGCAAGACCGCAAAGGCGACGCATAACGGCGGCAGCGTTTCCGCAAGAAGCGCGCCCCGGCCGAAGAGATGGCGCAGCCGCTGCTCCCACCCCTGGACGCGGCTCTGTTCGAGCTGGTCGAAAGTGAGAAGGAGCGCGCCGCCCGTCGCTCCGATCATATTGACCAGCGCATCGATGTGGCCGCGCGCGACGTGATCGTCGGGGAGTTGCGTAAGCCGTATCCCGCCCACGCTGACATTGAGCGGCTGACCGCGGAGATAGGCAAGGCAATCGTCGTCGCCTGACGCAGCCCCGAGCAAGGCCGTCACGAAAGCCTCGGACGGAACCGGAAGATGCGAAAGCTTCTGAAGCTTCAACCGGATGGATACGATGAGCGGCCGCAGATCGAAGTCCCGGATGTCGCCTTCATCCCTGAGAACATCGCGCCGGAAAGCCGCCATCAGATCCGGCTGGGCCCGCTGAAGAATGGCCGCCGCAAGACGCGCCAATGGCGACGGCGCATCCGCGGAGACAAGATAGCGTTCGGACAGCCGTGAAATCAGCGCGCGCAGGAGCCACGCATCGAGATCTTTTTCCGCGACAAGATCGACCATCGGAAACAGCGCCGCGTAGATCCCGCCGTCCTGGTGCATCCGCCGGATAGCGGTCAAAAGCGTATGCGTCTTCCCCGTGCCGGTCGCGCCCTTGATGAGAAGGATGCGCGAGGCCGGATCGGGATTTTGCGCCCGCGCCTGGGCGACAATCCCCGTAAGCGCGTCGCTGGCCTGGGCCTCGATCTCCGGCACGTCAACGCGTTCCTCGTCCGCGGCGCCAGCAAGCGACGCCACCGCGCCAAAAACGCGGTCGAATTCTGGACTTCTGAAAGCCTGGAGACGAGGGTCCATGATCTGGCGCTAAATCCACTGGTTGACGATGAAATGACGCTCGTCGCGCCCAAAACGCAAACGGGACCGCTCTTTCAGGCTTGCATCGAAGGGACCGGCAATATCGTAACGCTCAAGGTCGAGAAGCCCCTCGCGCGCCGCTTCCGCGAGGTGTGACTTGAATTCGTCAAGTGTGCCAAGGTTCAGGCCTTGCGCCAGACCGACGTCGTAAACTTGCGCTATGGCGACACGGCCCGCATAGGGTTTCGTTTCAAGCCTCATGGCAAGCTTCCTGACCGATTCAGCGAATCCGTCCAAATCAAAAACCTCCTCTCTTTTTTCTGCCTTCTGCAGCTTGTGTCTTGAGAGCCGCGCGAATGATCGCTGTGCTGAGATCGGCGATGGTTGCCGCCGGCCCGCCGAAGGCAGATGACAGCAAGGCTGCATCGGCTTGCAGCACCGTGCCCCCGCTGAGCCCCGCAAAGGCCAGATAGAGGCTTCGGCTCATGGAATCGAACGAGAATGCCCCGGCTGGCCGTGGCACCGGCACCGCGAATGGCTCTCCAAAGCAAGCAACGATGCGCCGGAACAGTTCGCAACGCGCCTCAGCCCGCGATGGCAAGGGCGGAAGATTATTGAGACCGTAAAGCTGACGAAGCGCTGCCGCAGCGAGGTCTCTTTGAATGCGAGGCCCTTTGGCCGCAGCCGCGGCCACGCCAAGCGCACGGAAAGCGAAATCGCGCCTGGCATCAGGCCAGCTCATCGGCTTTCGACCCGCTCCAGTCCCGCTCGCATTTGCGGCCGCATGCAGCAAGCCATCGCGCTCCTCAATCAGCGCCGACTTCGCACAGTCATCGAGTACACCCGCCGGACAGGAAAAAGCCGAAAGCGCGCTCTCCGCGTCGGCGCGGGCGCACCCCTCCTTCTGAGCCGCGACATAAGCCGCCGCCAGTTCCACGGGCGCGATGCGGTGAAGACATCCGGGATTGGCCTGCGGCAGGGTCAAGGGATTTCCTTTGATCATCATGGCGTGCAAATCCCCATCGAGACAAAAATCGGGACATCCCACCTAACCATCTGCTGAAGTTAACCGATTCGAAAGGATCTGGAACGCGTCGCATCCACGAGCGCCCTCCAGGAGCTGGGGACGGTATGAAGAGGGACGGATACGGCAGCCCAACCAGGCCCAAAGCTCGCCTCAATTCCGGCGTTAGGAACATTGACTTGGCCGTTTCTGACGCTGCGATTATTACAAACTTACACAAGCTGGGTCGCTGCCAGAGGCGGCCGAAATTTTGAACGAGCATTTCATGCTGCAACCACAAGAGCCGCGCCTGTTCAAGGGCGTCACGATTTCCAGCACTTTCACCGATTTGAAAGAGCATAGACTCGCGGTCATCGACGCGTTGCAAAAGCAAGGCCTTCATCCCGTCGCCATGGAACATGACACGGCGCGCGCGGACCTCGATATGATCGGCTCCTTGCTTCAGTTTATCAGGGACGGCGCAGCCTATATCGGGATTATCAGCCACAAATACGGGCAGCCCCCTCGCTGTCCCAAACGCAATCGTGATGGGCTTTCGATTACGGAACTGGAATTTAACGAGGCGCTTCGCCTCAGCCGACCCATTCTCCTTTTCATCATGAGCGACGATCATGCCGTTCCTCCCGCCGAGGTCGAAAACAATGTAAATAAGAAGAAGCAGCTCAAGGCTTTTCGTGACCGCGCGAAAAAGTGGGACGCCTGCGGCGACGTCAATCGCGTCTACTCGGTCTTCAGCAGTCTCGACGAGTTCAAGACCGAGGCCATCCATGCGGTCGCAAAGCTTAAGCTACTCCTAGAAAGTGCTCCGTCTCCCGAGCCAAAAGCAAACGCAGCGCCCGACAAGCCCAGCTCAAAACGAGATAGGCTGCCGCGGCCGCCTGCATTTTGCGCCGTGCCTCGCTATGCAAGCTCCCACGCGTTCGTGGGGCGCGCAGCTGAACTCGCGGCGCTTTCTGCTTGGGCGGCCCCATCCGATCCTAAGCCGATGTTCCTGCTCGAAGCCATCGGGGGCTCCGGCAAAAGCCTGCTCGCGTGGCAATGGATCAATTACCATGCGCTTGAGGTGCGCAGCGATTGGGCGGGCCGCTTCTGGTACTCGTTCTACGAGAAGGGTGCGGTCATGGCGCAGTTCTGCCGGGAGGCTCTCGCCTACATGACCGGCGAGCCGATGGAGGCGCTGCGCAAGCTGAAGATTCTGGATCTCGGCGACAAACTCATCGAGGAGTTGACGGCGCGCCCTTGGCTTGTCGTGATGGATGGCCTCGAACGCGTGCTTGTGGCGTATCACCGTTACAACGCGCATCAGCTTCGCGACGACGAAGTGGAGGGTGCGGAAGATCAGATCGCCAAGCGCGATCCGTGCGCCGCTATCGACACGGAGGACGACGAGCTTCTGCGCAGGCTGGCAGATGTGGCGCCCTCGAAATTGGTGGTGACATCACGGCTCATGCCGCTCGCGCTTCTCAACCGGTCTCATCAGCCGTTGCCCGGCGTTCGCCGTCAGACTTTGCTGGGCTTGCGCCCGGAGGATGCTGAAGAGATGTTCCGAGCTTGCGGCGTCACCGGCGAATCCGAGGGCATGAGAGCTTATCTGCAACAAAACTGTGGATGCCATCCGCTCGTCATCGGCGCGCTGGCCGGGCTCGTAAACAACTACCTCCCCGATCGCGGAAATTTCGACCGCTGGGCGATCGATCCCAACTTCGGCAGCCGTCTCGATCTGGCCAAGCTCGACCTCAGACAGAGGCAAAATCATATTCTGGAAGCGGCGTTCGACGCCCTCCCCCCGGCGAGCCGCCAGCTATTGTCCACTTTGTCACTACTCAGCGGCGGCGCCGACTATGAGACTCTCTCGGCATTCAATCCTCATTTGCCGAAGCCCGGAAGAAACAAGAAACAACTTGCTAAACCATCCCGTCAGCTTAAGGCGTCCTCGCAATCGGAGGCGCTACGCCGCGCTCCAAGTCTTCTGCAAGAAACAGTGCGCGATTTAGAGACGCGGGGGCTCCTGCAATATGACACGATTGAAAAGCGCTACGACCTCCATCCAGTCGTGCGCGGCGTTACCTTCGGCCGGATAGCGTCTGACGAGAAACAAACTCTCGGGCAGCGTGTCGTGGACTATTTTTCACTACAGCCGCATCGTCCTTATGAACAAGCTGAGACATTAGAAGATGTGGCAGTGGGTCTTCAGCTCATGCGGGGATTTTTACAGCTCGGCCGTTTCGAAGACGCGGTTGACACTTTCCTAGGTAGCCTGTCTAGGGCACTAATGTTGAATCTTAATGCTGCCTCCGAAGTTCTTAGTCTTCTCAGTCCTCTATTCCCGCGAGGTTTTCGAAGTCCGCCAGTTAGACTTACCGGCAGTCGCCCAGTTGCATTGATCCAAATCCTAGCTGGTGCGCTTGGTGAAAAGAACCTTTATGAAGAAGGCTTAGCAGCATAATTGATGGCTCTCCCTATCTGTCAAGAAAACAGAGATTTTAACGCAATTCCCTCGAGTCTCCACAATATAGCTAATTTGTTCGAGAGCATGAACCGCGTAGCGGATGCGCACTCCGCCAGGTTGCTTAGCTACGATTTAGTCATACACTTGAAATATCCTGGATATGTGTTTAAAGCTTTGCTTAACTTGTTTTTTAGCTATGCAATTACAGGAGCTATTGCAGAGGCTGAGGTTACTTGGTCTAAGCTTAACCCGATGGGACGTAGCTGGCATCGTAATATCTATAGTGCAGGCGAAGCAGAATACTGGTATGCAGTGTTTCAATTCTGCTATTTCGATCTCCGTGAAAAAGATCTCACCAAAGCGGAAAAACTTGCACGCCTAGGGCATAGCCGTTCGGTAACGCGTGGGCTCTTGAACCTACGTGGTCGGTGGCACCTTGATCGCGGTGAAATTGTGCCTACCATTGATTCGTTACGCGAAACCGTGCGCCTCTCCCGCTCCGCTGGGCTCGAGGCCCCGGAATCTGAGGCCTTGCTCGCATTGGCGCGCCTTCGCGGCGGCGACAGAACTAAAGCGCATGAGGAAGCGGAGCGTCTGAGCGCCAAACCGGACGAGTGCGCTCTCACGGTCGCCAGGCTCTGGCAGGCTCTTGGGGAACCCGAGAATGCGTTGGAGCGCGCATTGCGTGCCCATCGCTGGGCTGTCGCCGATGGCGAGCCCTATGTCCGCCGCTGGGATCTGAACCAGACACGCGCCCTCCTCACTGAACTCGGCGCAGAACTGCCGCCGGTCCCCCAATACGATCCAGCCACACGCCAGCCTTTCCCCTGGGAGGAGCACGTGCGCGCCGCCATCGAGGAACTGCGCGCCGGGAAAGAGCATGAGAAGGCCAAAGGCAAACACAAGCGGTCACCTCGTCGGTGAAAGAGGTTAACTCCAATCTTGCTTGCGCCCCACAAAGGTCTTAATAGACGCACGAGCATGCTTCCCATCCGGCACGGCGTAAGAATTTTACCAGTCATAAAGGCCCGGGCCGGCAAAGCACCATCTAGATGTTTCCGGAAAGGCGAGGAGCTTCAACCGTGATTGCAGGAATTTTACGCATTGGCGCGTTCGCGCTGGCGCTCGGCGCACAATTCGCTTACGCGGGCCCGCCCGCCCGCGTCAATGGGACCGACATTACCGATGCGGAGCTGGCCTTCGCCGAAGCCGAGGTCGGAGCGGAAATCGCAGGCCTGCCGGCTGAAAGCCGCCGCCGCGTGCTGGTGGAGTATCTCATCGAGGCGCATCTCTTCGCGGATGAGGCGAACAAGGGCCAGTTCACTACGGGCAAGGAATTCGAGGATCGCCTTGCCTATTACAAGCTCAGGGCGATGCGCGACGCCTTCTACGAAAAGAAAATCCGCGGCGGCGTGACCGACGCGCAGGCCAAGGCCGCCTATGACGAGCAGATCGCAAAACTCAAGCCGGAGCAGGAATTGCACGCCCGTCACATTCTTGTGAAGACGGAAGAGGAAGCGAAGGATCTCGTGAAGCAGCTCAAGGGCGGAGCAGACTTCAACGAGCTTGCCAAGAAGAGCGCAGACGGTTCCAACGCCCATTCCGGCGGCGATCTCGGCTATTTCTCGCGCGGACAGATGGTCAAGTCGTTCGAAGATGCCGCCTTCGCGCTGGAGCCGGGGCAGGTTTCCGATCCCATCAAATCCGAGTTCGGCTGGCACGTAATCAAGGTGGAAGACAAGCGCACCAAGCCGGTCCCAAGCTTCGAGGAAGTCAAGGATCAGATTGTGGCTTCCCTGATCCAGACTCAGCTCAAGGATACGGTGCAGAAGCTCCGGGCCGCCGCTACGGTCGACATTCTCGATCCGGACTTGAAGAAAGCCATGGAAGAGGATAAGGCGGCAGCGATCGAGCCTCAGACCCAGCAGAAATAAGCGCGAAGGAGCCGCCTCGCATCATGGCGAAAGTTCATAAGGTTTCGCCGTTCGCGCCCGCCGAACTCGTCGAGCTGCCTCCCATAAAGGGAGTGCGGCTCGCAGTTGCCGAGGCGGGGATCAAATATGCGAACCGCACCGACGTACTGCTTATGCTGTTCCCCGAGGGTACGGAAGTTGGCGGCGTCTTCACCCGTTCGAAAACCTGCTCGGCGCCGGTGGATTGGTGCCGGGAGCAGCTTCAGCATGGCAGCGCCAGGGCGCTTGTCGTCAACTCGGGCAACGCAAATGCATTTACGGGGCGGCGCGGGCGCGAGACGGTGGAAGCCACCGCTGCCTTCGCAGGGGAAGCAGCCGGATGCGAAGCGGATCGCGTTTTCATCGCATCCACCGGCGTTATCGGCGAACCTCTCGATGCCTCGAAGTTCAAGGACGTGCTGAAAGAGATCGCGCCGCGCGCCCGCGAGGAAGCCTGGGCCGACGCCGCCAGCGCGATCATGACGACCGACACCTTCCCGAAGCTCGCTACGCGCCGCGCGCTGATCGGCAATGTGCCCGTCACGCTGAACGGGATCGCGAAGGGCTCCGGCATGATCGCCCCCGACATGGCGACCATGCTGTCGTTCATCGTCACCGATGCGCCGGTCGAGTCCCACATGTTGACGAAGCTTCTCCAGCGGCACACGAAGTCGACCTTCAACGCCATTACGGTGGACAGCGATACGTCGACAAGCGACACGCTTTTGATCTTCGCCACCGGCGAAGCCGCAGCCCACGGAGCGCCGAAGATTGCCAGCCCGGACGACCCGGAAGCCGCCGCCTTCTCAGCCGCTCTTCTTCGCCTGATGCACGATCTCTCCATGCAGGTGGTGAAAGACGGCGAAGGCATCACGAAGCTGATGACCATCCATGTCGAAGGCGCCGAGAACGACGATGCAGCGCACCGCATCGGGCTTTCGGTCGGCAATTCGCCGCTCGTGAAGACCGCCATCGCGGGCGAGGACGCCAATTGGGGCCGCATCGTCGCAGCGGTCGGCAAATCGGGCGAGGCCGCCAATCGCGACCGGATTTCGATCTGGTTCGGCGACATCCAGGTGGCAAAGGACGGCATGCGCCATCCCGATTACGACGAAGCCAAAGCGTCGGCCTATATGAAGAACGGCGAGATCGAAATCCGCGTGGAGGCGGGAACCCATGGCCACGGCCGCGCGACGGTTTGGGCCTCCGATCTCACCCACGATTATATAGCAATCAATGCCGACTACCGCAGCTGATCGCGCCCAGCCGCGCCTCTTGATCGTCGTTGCCGTCGCGCTCATCGACGCCGACGGTCGCGTGCTTCTCGCGCAGCGCCCCTCGCAAAAGGAGCAGGGCGGCTTGTGGGAATTTCCCGGCGGCAAGATCCACGAGGGCGAATTGCCCGAGGCGGCGCTGATCCGCGAATTGAAGGAAGAACTCGGCATCGACGTGCCCGCGCGCTGCCTTGCGCCGCTTACCTTCGCGAGCCACACCTACGAAAAATTTCACCTGCTGATGCCGCTCTACGCCTGCCGCAACTGGGACGGCGAGCCCGAGCCGCTCGAAGGACAGCAACTCGCATGGGTGCGGAAGGAGCGGCTGCGCGATTATCCCATGCCGGCCGCGGATGTGCCGCTCATCCCGATCCTCCAGGACTGGCTGTAGACGCTGGCGTATCATAAACAGGAGCTTCTCCGAGACATTGCTTGAGCGCAGATGTTAGGAGAAAGCGCCTTATCGCAAGGTTAAGGCATCCAACTCATTGATATCAATGAGAAATATTCTGCAGAGTGCCTGGCCGCTCTGGCTGCGAAAGGGCGAGGCTCGTTAAGAGAACATATTTAACGGACTTTTCCGCGCCCACTTGCATCCAAAAATACAATCCGTTAACCCTGCCGATCAGCCTAAAAAGCTTAGCGTTTTCAATGGGTTGATCTGCCATTTGCACCTGCGAACGCTGGGTGTTCCGATTTTATGGAAATTTCGGGGTGCAAAAATCGGGCAGGAAGGAAATGCCGTTAAGCATAGTTCGTTAATGCAGAATTGGCCCCGCAATTGGCTGTTAACCAGCGGTGCGCGGTCTCCATTTCGCCGCATGGCGCCAAAGGCGGCGTCTCTTTGCTTCTCCCCGACCGGCTTGTAATTTGTCTCTGCGTTCGATTTGCCTGATCCCGGGATCTTAAGAAAGCGCCTTAGCGAGAGGTTAATGGAAACAAGTCATTGAGGAGAAAGAAAGAAAGAAAGTGCAGAACAGATGTCCCGGAGCGCGCGTCGCCATGATGGTCGCCCGGACTGCGCCTTGGCGCGTTCTGGAGGAGGGGCGGCTGCGCAACTATCCGACGCCCCGCGGATGGGCCGCTCAACTTGAGCCGGTGGCGAGTGAGTTCAATATTACAGTTGCGCTCCGGCGAGAAACCTCCGCCGGTTCTCCGCAGGGCTTTCCATCGACATTGCGTCTATGTTCAGCCGGAGCGCACGTCCTTCCAGCGAAGCCGCCGGAGCGGGTCACTTTTTGACCGGCCTATTTCTTCTTCGGCTCCCAACTAAGGAAGCCGGTCGTCATAACAATTCCAAAAACCAGGATACCAACCCAAATCCATACCGGATCCATATGAGCCTCCTCGCTCGTTACTGTGGAGCCAAGTTGAATAAAATCACGCATTCGGCAAACTAGCGGGTGGCGACCTGGTATCTTCCAGCCGCCATCCAGCTTTAGCCATCAGCCTGTTTTCGCGTGCCCAATATTCAGCTTGGTGAATAAACATACGCCCAAGTCAATCCTTTGTAAATATTCACAATGCCGAGCTGCGACATTTAGTATACAGGTTTATGGCTATCAGGCTTCATCATCTGTACTTACGCTTAAGCTTCATCGTCAAAACTATATAATATTCTCAACAGCTTACCAAGAAGGCCAGCTTCCTCATCACTTGCTGATGCTGCTATGCCTGCCGCAATTGGGAGGGCAAGCCTGAGCCGCTCGAAGCTCGCCAGGATGCGGAAGGTCCGGCGGTGCGACTGCCCGATGCCTGCCGCTGGTGTGCCGCTCAATTCCGATCTTGCAGTACTACTTTGCGGCTCAATAGAGCTTCAGTTTTCTTTCGATATGCAGGCTGGGGCCGTTTCGTATTGAAAGACAGGAACCCACCCTGTGGCCTGCTTTTGCGCCTCAGCGATCTGCTCTGGCGTCATTAGCCGAGCAACTTTGTCTCGATCTTTCGCCGCCTCACGGTTGCCGCGCGACGCTGCCAAGTTCCACCATTTGTGGGCGCTCACATAGTCCTGCTGTACGCCCTTCCCCTCATAGTATGAACTCGCAAGCCTCGATTGGGCGTCGCGATCGCCTCGGTTTGCAGCGGGGCGATTCCACTTCAGCGCTTCAACATAATTCTGCGGCACGCCCACTCCTTCGAAGTACAACCTGCCGAGCATCGATTGGGCATCGAATTCGCCCTGGTCTGCGGCGAGGCGCAGCCATTTTAGCGCTTCGCTATAGTTCTGCGGCACGCTCGTGCCTTCGTAGTAGAAGCTGCCAAGCTCCGATTGGGCGACGGGGTCGCCTTGTTCGGCCGCGAGCCGAAACCACTTTAGCGCCTCACTATTGTCGCGCTGCACTTTGCGACCGATGGCATAGGTAAGCCCGAGTTTGACTTGAGCATCGGCGCTGCCCTGGTCTGCGGCAAGACGATACCACCTTAACGCATCCGCTACGTTATTCGGCACGCCTTCGCCTTGCTGGTACATGAAACCTAGCCGGTATTGGGCAAAGGTGTTTCCTTGCCCGCAGCAAGGCGATACCAGCGCACCGCCTCGGCTTCGTCGCGCTCCGCGCCCGTGCCCCGTTCGTACATCATCCCGAGTTGGAATTGAGCATCAGCGTTTCCTTGGCCGACGGCAAGCCGCGTCCACTTTTCGGCTTCTTCGTAGTCCTGGTCCACGCCCGCTCCCGCGAAATACATACCCCCGATGTAGGCCTGAGCGACGGCGCTTCCTTGATCTGCGAGCGGACGATAGAGCCTGAAGGCCGTAACATAGTCGCACCTTTTTAATGCCGCCGCGGCGTCCTCGGAGGTGTCTGCCTTGACGGATGCACCTAAGCTCAATGTGAAAATGATGGCCGCGAAAATCGCAGTGCCCATGTGAGCCATTCGTCGCCTATCCGTTGATTATCTGTTCGCAAGCCGCGCGGCCATGAGGAGCGATTCGCCTATTTTGCAGAAGTACAATCGTTAAGAGTAGCAAACCTGATTCGGCGCTATTTCAGGCTTGGCCTTAGAGAGCCGCATCAGACCAGGCTTTTGAGCGCATAAAGCATCCCCAGCGCCTCCCGCGGACTGAGGCTGTCCACATCCAGCGCAGCAAGCTTCTCCAGCACGGGGTGCGGCGCATCTTCGAGCCCCGGCTCGGCCGCATGTGCCGGCGCGGAAAACAGCGGCATGTCGGTCGGCAGCGTCAGCGGGCCGTGCGGCCCTGCCCCGCTTTCGAGTTGCGCCAGGATCTGCTTCGCCCGCGCGAGCACCGGCTTCGGCACGCCCGCGAGCTTCGCCACCTGCACGCCATAGGACCGGTTCGCCGCCCCCGCCTCGACCGCATGCAGGAACACAATCGTGTCCTTCCACTCGGTCACGCCCATGCGCACATTTCCGGCGCGCTGCAGATCGTCGGCGAGGCGCGTCAGCTCGTGATAATGGGTGGCGATGAGCCCACGGCACCGCGTAACGTCGTGAAGGTGCTCCAGCACCGCCCAGGCGATGGAAAGCCCGTCGAACGTCGCCGTGCCGCGCCCGATCTCGTCCAGGATGACGAGGCTCTTCGCGCTGGCGCGGTTCAGGATCGCGGCGGTTTCGGTCATCTCCACCATGAAGGTGGAGCGCCCGCGCGCGAGATCGTCCGCCGCCCCGATACGCGCGAAAAGCCGGTCCGCCACGCCGACATGGGCCGATGCAGCCGGCACATAGGAACCCATCTGCGCGAGGACGGCGATGAGCGCGTTCTGGCGGAGATAGGTGGATTTGCCCGCCATGTTGGGGCCGGTCACCACGAAGAAGCCGGGCGCGCGTGCGCCCGCGCCGTCGAGCTTGCAGTCGTTCGCGATGAAGGGCGCACCCTCCCGCGCGAGCGCCTGCTCCACGGCAGGATGACGGCCGCCCTCGATGAGAAAACAGCGGCTGTCATCCACCCTTGGCCGCACATAGTTCTGAGCCTGCGCGAGTTCCGCGAGCGCGGCGAGGCAATCGAGGCAAGCCAGCGCAGAGGCGGCGCGCGCGATGGCGGTTTCCGCGTCGAGAACGGCGGCGGCCAGCTCGTTGAAGAGCGCGAGTTCGCGGGCAAGAGCATCGCTCGTTGCGTTCAGGATGCGGCTTTCCAGCGCCGACAGCTCATCGGTGGTGAAGCGCACCGCGTTGGCGAGCGTCTGCTTGTGCCGGAAGACCGCCGCGTGCGGCTCGGCCTGTAGCGCCGCCGCCGACGCGGGGCCGACCTCCACGAAATAGCCAAACACCTGATTATACTGGATTTTGAGGCCCTTGATGCCTGTTTTCGCAGAATAGTCCGCCTGTAGCTTGGCGAGCACGACCTTGGTGCTTGATTGAAGGTCTCGAAGCTCATCGAGCGCGGGATCGTAGCCGCTGGCTATGAAGCCGCTGTCCCGCGTGAAGAACGGAAGAGCATCTGCCAATGCTCGCCCGAGGCTTCGCGCGAGGCTGGCCTCGGCTCCCCCGTCGCTGGATAGGAAAGGCGCAAGCGCTCGCAGCACATCGGCGAGATGCGCGGGCTGCGCCGGAGATTGCGCCAGGATCGCGCTCACCTCTTTCGCGAGCGCCAAGCCGTCGCGGATAGCACCCAGATCGCGTGGGCCGCCGCGCTTCAGCTTCAGGCGGGACAGCGCGCGGCTCATGTCGGGCGCTGTCTTCAGGATGTGGCGCACGCGCTCGCGAAGCGACCATTCCTCGATCAAGGCCGCCACCGCGTCGAGCCGTTGGTTGATCAGGTCCACATCGGCGGAAGGAGAGACAAGACGGCTCATCAGTTCGCGCGCGCCCGCAGCCGTGACGGTGCGGTCGATGGCGGAGAAGACGGTCGGCGCGCCCTCGTTTCGGGGCCGCACCAGCTCCAGGCTCGCGCGCGTGGCCGCGTCGATGGACAGAAGCGCGCCCGCAGCCTCGCGTTTCGGGAATGCAAGCGCGGGCCGCTCGCCCATCTGCGTGAGATTCACATAATGGAGAAGCGCGCCGATCACCGCGAGATCGCCGTCTTCGAAGTCGCCAAGCCCATCGAGCGCCGCCACCTCGAAGGCCTCTTTTAATGCGCGCTCGCCCCGCGCCTTGATGAAGTAGGCACGCGGCAGCGGAGACAGCGACGCGCCCGCCGCCTCGCTCGCAGCCTTCGCCGCTTCGTCGGCGATTTCGTCCTCGGGGATCAGCAGTTCCGCCGGACGCAGACGCAAAAGCTCGCCCGCAAGATCGGCCGCCGCCACATCGTTCAAGAGGAACTCGCCCGTGGAGATGTCGAGCGCCGCC
Source organism: uncultured Alphaproteobacteria bacterium (assembly GCA_963817495.1). Lineage (GTDB taxonomy): Bacteria > Pseudomonadota > Alphaproteobacteria > Rhizobiales > Rhodomicrobiaceae > Rhodomicrobium. Next base: position 34,313 of record CAWFOS010000009.1, read on the forward strand.
ACAGCGTAACGCGCCGCCGCGCCCTTGCCGCTCCGGGCGATTGCCGCCAGAAAGTTGTTGCTGCCCGACACGAGAAGCGCGTCCTCGGTGAGCGTGCCGGGTGTTACGAGCCGCACCACGTCGCGCCGCACCACCGCCTTCGGCCCGCGCTTCTTGGCAAGTTCCGGGTCTTCCAGCTGCTCGGCCACCGCCACGCGAAATCCCTTGCGGATGAGCTTTTGCAGATAGTCGTCCGCGCGGGCGACGGGGACGCCGCACATGGGGATGTCTTCGCCCGAATGCTTGCCGCGCTTTGTGAGCTGGATGCCGAGCGCGTTCGCGGCCTGCACCGCGTCGTCGAAAAACAGCTCGAAGAAGTCGCCCATGCGGTAGAAAAGCAGGAACTCGGGGTGCTTGGCCTTCACCTCGAGATACTGGGCCATCATGGGCGTGGCGTTTTTGCCGTCGCCCGCCTTCGCGCGCTCCTCGGTCTTCTGCATGATCGACGACACTTCAGCCTCCACCCAACTCGTACCGGCAAGCGGAGAAGTTTACGCGGCGCCATTCCGGGGAGAAGGGCGCGAGGAAGGTTATCCCCGCTTGCCACTCCCTTGAAACTTTAATGGACTAGACTAGATTAGTTCAATATAATGAGGCAGTCATGAACGCAGAACCGCGAAAAACCTGGACTGTCGCAGAGGCCAAGGCCCGGCTCTCTGAAATTCTCCGGCTGGCAAGCGAGGAGGGCCCTCAGCGCATCGGGACGAAAACACCTTACGTGGTCGTCCCCGAGGAAGAGTGGCTGAAACGCGCCGAACCGCGCATTCCGCTCGGCCGCTGGCTCGTTGAGAATATGCCAAGGATCGACGACCTGGAACTGCCGGACCGCCATGAGCCGGACCGGCCATCGCCTTTCGAAGACTGGGACTTGAGCGATGACAGTAATGACGCGAAATGAGCGTCCTTCTTGATACAAACGTCTTGTCCGAAGCGGGCAAGCCCCTGCCAAACAGCAATGTGCAAGCTTTCCTGATCGGGCTTGCCGATTTGTGGATTTCGGTCGTCTCAATTCATGAAATCGAGTACGGCATCGGCCTTCTGCCGTTAGGGCAAAGGCGCACGGGCCTGGAAAAATCGACGGCGGCGGTCATCGCCACATTCGGCCCCAGGGTCATACCCGTTGGCGAATACGAGGCACAGCGCGCCGCCCGTTTTCGAGCCGAATCCCGGCGGCGCGGCCGGGTCATTCATCTGCCGGACGCGCTCATCGCCGCGACCGCGAAGGAGCATGGCCTGACGCTGGCGACGCGCAATGTCCGCGATTTCGATTATTTAGGGATCGATGTCGTCGATCCGTGGAAGGCATAGCGCTCACTTGGCGCGCCGCCATTCACCGTGACGGCGAACGGCCGGCCTGCCGCATTCTCGAACCGGATTTCGGCCCAGCGCGGTTCATGTTCTCCTTGTTTCGCGATAGTCAATGATGGAGCACCCTGCTTCCAGGTCACGGCCACCCGGATCAAACAGGGCGGACTGGCCCGGTCGACGATGCTCTCGCCGTCGTCGTCGTAGATTTCGAGCTGGGATGCGCCCTCCTCAAGCGGAAAAAGCCTCAGCGTCAGCGGGCCATGCTCCCGCGAACGCGACGGCCCCAGGGGAAGGATCGAGCCTGCGCGGATGAAGGCGGGTGCGGCTCCGAGCGGCGCATCAACGCTCAGTTCGCCGCATTCGAGAAGCGCGCCCGTCCTGATGTCGTACCAGCCCTGGCCTGTCTTCGGGAGCCAGACGGTTCTGCTCCGCGCCCCCGGTTCTACCACCGGCGCGACGAGAAGATCGGGGCCGAGCATGAACGCGTCTTTTTCCGCGTAACTTTCCGCTTCGGCGGGGAAATCGAAAAAAAGCGGACGCAAGACCGGCTCGTGATGGGCGTGCGCCCGCCACATAAGCGTATAGAGCAGCGGCACAAGACGCTCGCGCCACTCCATCGCCGCGCCCACCTGGGGCAGCATCTCCGGATACATCCAAGGCTCGTTCGCGCTGCCGTCGTCTTTCCACGAATGGATCGAGAAGCGCGGCCAGTATATGCCCTGCTCGATCCAGCGCATGAACAGTTCCGGCTCGGGCTTCGGCCCCGCGAAGCCGCCGACATCGTGGCCGAAATTGTAGAGGCCCGAGAGACTGAGGCCGTGCCCCATGCGCAGATTATAGCGCAGCGTTTTCCAGTCCGTGCGGTTATCGCCGGTCCAGGTCTGCGCATAGCGCTGCATTCCCGGGCCGCCCGAGCGCGTCACGAGAAACGGACGTTTCGAAGGGGCCTGCTCCCGTTGCGCGACCGTGGAGGCGCGCAGCATCAGCCCCGTCTGCACCGGCCTCAGGCATGCCATCGCGCCGCCGCGCCCGTCCAGATCGACCCGCGCGTCATCGTCCCAGATTTCGAATTCGTTGTTGTCGTTCCACGTCGAGGCGATGCCGTAATCGAGAAGCTCGGTTTTCACCTCGCGCGCCCACCACGCAGACGTTTGCGGGTTCGTGAAATCGAGATAGGCCGCCACACCGCCCCAGAATTGCGCGAGGTGCGGCCGGCTTTCGTCTTCGCTGTCGCGGACGAAGCCCCGGAACGCTTCGACTTCGGCAAACAGCGGATGATCGAGCAGCATCGCCGGCTTCACGTTGGCGATGAGGCGGACGCCGGCATCCAAGAAGCGGCGGCAAAACCCTGCGGGATCGGAAAAGCGGCTCCGGTCCCAGCTGAAGACGTAGCGCCTGCCGCCCTGCCTGGTGTAGCCCGAGGAGAGATGGAAGGACTGGCACGGAATGCCATGCTCCTGAAGCTGCGCGAGAAATCCGTAGAGTTGCGGCTCCGCGTCATCGGCTTCGGTGTATTTCATCGTCGAGCCGGAGTAGGAGAGGCTCCAGCGCGGCGGAAACGCCGTTCGCCCCGTGAGGGCGACGTAATCGGCCACCACATCGCGCACCTCCTGGCCGAACATCACATAGAGGTCGAGATCGCCGTCGCTCGCCTCGAAACTCCGGTAAGGGCCATGATAGGCGTCGATCTCCTGGCCGAGATCGAAGGCGCCCCGCGAAAGATTATCGTAGAAAAGCCCGGCTGCGGGCGCTCCCGCGCCGGGCCGGACGGTGATGTAAAAGGGGATGTGCTTGTAGAGCGGATCGGATGTTGCGGCATCGTAGCCGAGCGCATCCGTGGTTCCCATCCTGAGGCTGCGTCCATGCTTGTTTGCGTCGCCGCTCTTCTCGCCGAAGCCATAATAATGGTCGGAGGGATCGCGGACCAGATAGTGGGCAAAGCCCGGCCCCCCACGCTCGAAGAGATAGGCCTGCGTTTGCCTGTCCTGCAGCGCAGACTGGAAGCCAGCGGCTTTTTCGGTGCCAACGGACCAGGTGAGCGCCAGAGGCGAGCGGCGGATCTCCGCCTTCATAAACGCGGTTTCAATCGTGACGCTGTCTTCCGCCTCTTGGATGGACAGGATTTCAGAGCCGGGAAATCCCCCTACATCGAGACGGTCGCGGCCAGCCAACGGATCGCAGCCCGACAGCTCCGGAGAAAGCGACCACGTGCGGGGCATTCGCAAGCCGTCGGGCCGCATGATGAGCAGGCGAACGAGACCACGGTCCAGAAAGAACAGCGTCAGGCGAAAGCCGCGATCGAGGCCGATTTCAGCGCGGCTTCCCTGTGCCGAGATCAACCGCGCGCCGCCGAGCGTCAGCATGCACTCTGCCTTCTATCGTGATGCGATCACTATACACGAAGGCGATGAGCCGCGCCTATGATGGCATTCTTGCGTTCACCAACGCGCGCCGCCGCTTGGTGGCCGTGAGGCAACGCACACGCGACCTATGGGTCGAAACTTGAAATGCTCGTGATGAGCAAATGTGGGCGGCTGAACCTCCAGAACCCGACTCATCATCGAGGGCAAAAATTTCCCAGATAGGCATGCGCCAATGGAGCGGGCGAAACTGCCGCTTCGCGGCAAAATCACGTTTGCGAGCGGTTTGTTTTCCGGCCTTACAACTGAGCGGAACCTTTGCCTTGCATAAGTGTTTTGCGATGACATGGGTTAGTAAGTAAGGAGTAAATCATGAACTGGGATGAAATCGCTGCTGACTGGAAGCAATTCGAAGGCAAAGTGCAGCAGCGTTGGGGAAAGCTCACTCATGACGACCTGCAGCACGTGAAAGGCGAGCTGAAGGTGCTGGCAGGCAAAATTCAGGAACGCTACGCCATCACGAAAGAGGAAGCCGAGCGTCAAATCCATGAGTGGCGCAGCAAACTCTAGACCTACCCCGGCCGCGCCTCCAAAAGTGACGCCTAGAGGCGCGGCTTTAGTTATCTATGACCGCTTTGGCCAGGCAACTCAGCCGCCAAGTCAGGCCGTGTTCCGCGAAATCGAGATCGGCTTCTCCGTCTAAGCTTTGTGTCACGATGTTGGACAGCACCATCGATCCAAAGCCTAGCTTGGATGGCTCCGCTACTGCCGGGCCCCCTTTTTCGCGCCAGCTGATTAGAAAGGTCTCTTCGCCCGTGTCCGCACGACCCGTGCTCCAGCAGATGTCGACGCTGCCATTGCCGTTGGATAGCGCACCGTACTTTCCTGCATTTGTAGCAAGCTCGTGCAAGGCGATGCTGATGGGTTGAGCCGCGCGCGCCGAAATCACAAGAGAGGGGCCACGCAGTTTGATCCGTGTACCAATGAGGTCGCTGAAAGGGGCCAGCTGGGATAAGAATAAATCACCCACCTCTGCGCCCTTCCACTCGTTCCTGACCAGCAAGTCTTGGCTTGCCGCGAGCGATTGAATCCGCTCTCCAAAGCGCTCGATGAAATCATCCGGAGATGCAGCGGCGGTCTGCCTGGCAACCGCCTGGACGAGGGCGAGCATGTTCTTGGCGCGGTGGTTAACCTCTCTCATGAGCAGCCGGATCTGCTCCTCATAGCGCTTACGCTCCGTAACGTCTCGTATGATGCCCGTGAAATAGCTTTTGCCGCTGGCACGCCATTCCGTGACGGCAAGCTCCGCAATGAAAGTCGAGCCATCCTTTCTCCGGTGCTCAAGCTCGCGGCCGCAGCCAATGATCTTGGCATTCCCCGTTTCAAGATAGGCCGAGATATAGCGATCATGCGCTGAACGATACGGCTCGGGCATAATGACCGACACATTTTTTCCAGCGAGCTCACTCATTGCGTAGCCGAGCATACGCTCGCCTGCGGGGTTGATGGTTTGAATTGCACCCAATTCATCGATGACGATGATTGCGTCAGCGGCGGTATTGATGATTGAGCGGCACCGCTCTTCGCGTTCTAGCAGCGCCTCCCCGCTAACGCTGCGTACGATGTCGGCCGCGCCGATGACTCTGCCTCTCCTATCCGCGACAGGTGAGGCGCTTATGGAGACACCGAGAGGCTCTCCATTCTTGTGAACCCGGATCGTTTCGTAAGGTTCGACCCTTTTGCCGGCTGCGATCTGAGCCAGGATGAGGCGCTCCTCATGCGCGCGGCCAGGCGGAAAAAGGCGGGCGGGGGATTGACCGATCATTTCCTGCTCACTGTAACCAAACAACCGCTCGGCTGCCGCGTTCCAGCTCGTTACAATCCCATCCAAGGTTTTGCTTACGATAGCGTCAGAAGAGGAGGTCACGATGGCCGCAAGCACAGCGACCGGCTGGTGAGTAGGTTTGAGATAACCGAATAGCCCGAACAACGAGCGAAACCGCATGCCGCTTTGCTTTTGCCAATTTTGCATTACCAACAAGAGGTTCTGCAGAAAGTCGGCTGCTTAAGGGTTGCAATACAAGCTTCGCAACGTTCTGGCAAAATAAAGTTCAGGTCAAGAAGAATCCGGAGCAGTACATTCACGTTCGCGATACAGAAAACTAACTTAAGCTCAAGGTTGGTGGCGCCCGTGCAGCGGATTTATGAAATATTCGGATATATATATTGCCTTTTTGGCGTATCGATATCGCTAATCATCGATCCGCGTAGGCGGCGCGACTGCATTTCGGAGATCTCGACCATTACTTCCTCCCCTCAGGGCTAAGGAGTATCAACGGCAGTCGCGGAGCCCCTAGAATGAGTTGCTGCGTGGCATAATCAGCGCCCCAGGCCACCGTTTATATGAAAACCCGGCGGGAGGTTGTACTTCCACCTCCGCTTTCCCCTCAACCCTCAATATGAGCAGGGGCGGTCGACACCCCAAATGTCTCTTCGGCCTACTCCGTCAAGCCGCGAATGGTTGCTTTCGATAGCATCGGCGGCGCTTCACTCCTGATCGCCCAGCGCAGCCTCGCGGACCGGGCGCGCGGATTCGCGGCGACCTCCTCCTCCGACGGCTCGATCCCGTGGCGATCCTTCAGTTCAAAAGCAGGAGCGGGGGGGTGCGCCTCGCCTGGAAGGTAGCGCGAGGCTTTCGCCTGTTTGCCTGCGTGACTTTGGAGGAAGCGCTTCACGATCCGGTCTTCCAGCGAGTGGAAACTCACAACTGCAAGCCGCCCTCCGGGCTTCAGGATGCGTTCGGCCGCTTCGAGACCGCGCTCCAGTTCGCCGAGTTCGTCGTTCACGTAAAGCCGGAGCGCCTGGAAGGTCCGTGTCGCTGGATGTTTTGCATCGTCAGGACGGCGGCCCAGGATGCGGCTCACAAGATCGGCGAGTTGGCCCGTGCGTTCGAAGGGCGCCTTCTGGCGGTCAGCAACAATGGCCGCGGCGATTGCCCGCGAGCGGCGCTCCTCGCCAAGCTGATACAAAATGTCAGCGATCTCGTCTTTTTCGAAGGTGTTGACCACATCGGCGGCGCTCAGCCCCTGGCCGGACATGCGCATGTCGAGCGGGCCGTCGCGCATGAAGGAGAAGCCGCGCTCGGCTTCGTCAAGCTGCATCGAGGAAACGCCGAGATCGAGCACAACGCCGTCAACGCGCCCCCACCCGATGCCCTGTGCGGCATCTTCCATGTGGGAGAATGGAGTTTCGACAAGCTTCAGACGGCCGCCATACCCCGCCTCAAGCGCGCGGCCTGCGGCTAGGGCGGAAGGATCGCGGTCGAGGCCGAGCACCTCGCATTGCGCCGCATCAAGAATGGCGCGGGCGTATCCACCCGCGCCGAATGTGCCGTCAATGTATCGTTCGCCTGCCTTTGGAGCGAGCGCCCGCAGCACCTGCCCCAGCAGCACCGGGACGTGACGGACCGGTCCGCCATTGGGAGGCTGGCCCTCTCGCCCCCTCCCACGGTCCGTCACTCCCTCTTTGCCCCCTCGTTTGCGCCGCTTCATCAGCGGTTCCCCGCGCCGAGCCCTTTTCGAAGCGCAAGCGCCTGTTCGCGCGCGCGTTCGCGAAATTTGTTGTAAGCCTCAGGCTCCCAGATTTGAAACTTGTTGCCAAGGCCGACGAAAACCGCCGTCTCAGTGATTCCGGCAAGATCGCGCAGGCGCTTTGGCAGCACTGTGCGCCCGTCCGGGTCGATTTTGAGTTTTTCGCACTCGCCGAAATAGACGATTTCGAGGGATTCGCGTTCCTGTGATCCCGCAGGTTGCCGCCCCACAATCCCTCTAATCTCCTCGACCAAACGCGCGCCGCCAGCTTCGATCGCATCGTAGTCGAGATGCGGATAGCAGTGAATTTCGTCGGCGCCTTCCTGGGCAAGGACGGCGCGAAATGGCGCCGGGATGGCGACGCGTCCCCGTTGATCCACCTTGCTCTCGATGCGCGATGCGAACTCATCCATCCCTCAAATCCACGCCCCCGCCCAACGCGCACGAGACGGCTGCGCACTTGTGTTTCTTTCGCTCCCGACCTCTTCCCGTCTTTACCCATAAATACCCAGGCAAGAGACAAGGACCTTCAATTCCGAATCTCGCGCATCAACGGGAAATTAGCGAAGCAAAGTTACAAATGAAAAGCCAGATCAGTCATTTTAGGCCATGTCAGAAAGGTCCGGAGGGAGAAACCTCGAAGCGCAGTGGCCGTGCGCGACAAAAGCATTTCTATCTCCCCCCGAATCACCCCCTTCCGAACGGGCAACTATGGGATAGCATGGGTATTTATGGGCGTCAACAGGCGCAGCCGACTTGTTGCGATTTGGTTAGTGAAGTCTTAACGATCGTGAGGGTGCGTATTCACGCCGCAGGAGGCGCTTCGGCGCTAATTCCGAGCGGCTTCCACTCGGCCCATCTTCGACGGGCTAGTACGCACCGCGGGAAGTCCTGACCCACGTGCTGCGGGCGTCAACAGGACTTCCCGCGGATAAGGCGTACTGGCAACCTATTCGATTCTAGTACAGCTTATCCGAGGCAAGTTCGCTTGAGAGCGTGCAGCGAAGTGAGTGCGAACTTGCCTCCGGCTGTACTAGCCAGGTCAGAATGAGAGGCCCGGCGATTGTAGCCTGAGCCTCTGTGGCCGCTGTTGGGGCGTTCAGCTTTCGTTGCGCGCGAGAAAAGCCTCGATCGCGCGCGCGGTGTCCTCGGGCTTTTCTTCCTGGGGCATGTGTCCGCAGTGATCGAAGACGACAAGCTCCGATGACGCGATATTCGCTCTGAGCCGCCGTCCGAAAATGGCGGGCACGACCTTGTCGTCCTTGCACCACAGCACAAGCGTCGGCAGCTTGATTGTCCGATACCTGCTCGCGATCTCGTCGATATTGGGCGGGATGATCTGCTCCACGGTCTTGATGAGAGCGTGCTTCGACGCCGGAGAGTAGAGCGCATTTGCATATTCCGCGACGGCGCGCGCCGTGATCTTGTCGCGATCGTAATAGGCAAGGCGCAGCCCTTGCGCGGCCTGCACCTCCGGCGGCACGAGCGTCATGCTCACTTCGCCCAGCACCGGAATTTGCAGGAGCTGGAAGAAGATCGGAACCGGCTGCTTATAGGCGATGCTGTCGATCAGCACGATATTGCGAATGCGCGAATGGCCCTGTTCGGTTCCCCTCAACGCGAGCGCAAGCGTGATGCCGCCCCCGAAGGAATGCCCCACGATCGTGAGATCGGTGAGATTCTCCTGCTCGATGAACGCCTCGATCGCATCCGCCTGATCGAAAATGGAGTAATGGTCGTCGAGAGGCTTGTCGGAGGCTCCGAAGCCGCGAAGATCGACCGCGATGACCCTGTGGTTCTTCGCCAGCTCAGGTTCGATCGCCTGCCACGTGAAGCTCGATGTGGCAAATCCATGCAGAAGAAGGATGGGGCGGCCTTTTCCCTTGTCCATGACCGCGAGCCTGAGTGGACCTGCGGGCGTCTGGACGGTCTTATAGTCCACCTCGCTGTCGTGCAGCGCCATCATCGGAGCGCATGAAGCCAGGGCGGCGCAGAATGCCGCCAGCACGGCAACCAGACCGCTGCGAAAGTCATGCACACGCCTTGGGCCTGAACGCTCGGTCAAGCTCGACGCTTTATTCGCTTCAAATCCGTAAAGGATTTTATAAAATTTATCAAAAAGGATTCGCCGCGTGCGGTTTGCGAGGGTACCATTCACAAATAGGGCCTACGGTATGAGTTCGGATTGTGTTGCGTTCGTTGTTTTTGCATTTGGCGATCGTGTGCGCCGCGGTTGTTGCGCCATGTTTCCCCTGCCTTGCTGACGATGTCCAGCATTTCGAAACCTATGTCACCGCGGATTATTCTGGCAACGCGGCGGCGTTGGCGAGCAGCACGGTTTGGAGTGTGTTCGCACCGATTGATCAGCCCGGATTCAGGCTCAAAGTTGACGGCTTTGGCAGCGTCACTGGCGAAAACAACGCAAATGTCTTTTCTAGTGCATTTATGGCGGCCGGCCTGAAGACCTTCGGCGATGTGATGGTTGGATGCCAGCTGAACTGGAAGGACATTTGGATCAAGCTCTATGCGGGCGCGGCCTACCAGGCGCAGACGCAGGTTTTCTGGGACGCGGGGCAACTCACTCAGCAGCAGAATTATGGGGCGACCGCAGCCGTCGAGACCTATTGGAAGGGGAGCAACCGCTTCTGGGTTTCGGCCAATCTCTCCTGGCTCCAATTCGACAACACGGTCACGCTTTACGATCGCGTCGCCTATGAGATCCTGCATGACTTCCATGGGCTCGACATGTCCGTGGGAGCGGAGACTGGAGCGATGGTCAGAAACGCGGATATCTACAAGGAGGGCAGGCGTCTCGATATCTACAACGAATATGTAAGGGAAGGCGCGCTCCTCAATTTTCGCTATGGATCGCACGACCTGACCCTCTCAGGAGGCTTTGCGGAAGCCAGCGATGGGCACCCGTTGCAGCCCTACGCCACGATCAGCTACGGCAGAAAATTTTGATCCCTTCCAAGGCCGCCTTGACCTAATTCGAAAGGCTGGGTTTGCCGGAAGAGGTCAGGATAAGAGCATCCGCCGTGCCCGAAAATACAAGCTTCGTCGAACTGGCCGTTTGCTCGTGCGCGCTCTTGAGTTGTGAAGCGTCGGGCGGATGAGCGTTCTCGCTTGCGAGAAGAGTTCCGCTGACCACAGCGCCGGGGAAGTCGACCCTTAGCGAGCCGCCTATGCCCTTCTCGCCGCTCTGTCCCTCAACCTTGAGGTCGATGCCGCCGGGCCCTACGGTTCCGTCAATGCTCGCGACGGTGAAGGGAAACGAGCTTCCACGAAAAACCCAGCTGAGATCCTGCTCGGCAAGCGCCGCGCTCAACGTGTGGGCGACCTCACCCTCGATAGAACCGCCTATGGGGAACCGGATCGTAAAAGTTCCCGTCGCCGCGCCCATGCCTTCGACCGGTTGATTGAGCGGCAGCGTCAACGCGGCCTGAAGCGTAATCGGTCCGCTGAAGCCGAGCGGCAACTCGGCGGCGCTTGCGAGTGCGCTCGCGTCCAGCCTCGACCCGCTCCCGCGCACGGAAAGCACGCCTGGCTTTTCCCGGCTGACATCCAGTCTTCCGCTTGCGTGTCCGCCGAAAAGCGCGACAGAGGCGATATCAACGCTCAGGCGGCCCGGGGTCGCGGTCAAAGCCAGCGCCAGAGGCCCTGTTTCAAGAGAGCCATCCCGAAAATGCTCGGCGGAGACGCGCAGATCGAAATCGACGGGGCGATCGATGTCCCCACTGTCAAAGGGCAGAGCCGTCACGTCCAACGTGTCATACGCGATCGTCCCTTCGAGACGCGGCCGGAGACCTGTCATATCGAGGGCGACCGAGCCCTTGGCGGCGTGGTCTCCGAAGGAGATCGCGGCGTTATCGAGCGAAGCCCGCCTCCTGGACAAGTTCAACTCACCTGACAACGCAATCGTATCGGGCCGCTCCCATGGAGCCATGGCGCCGAGAATCGCCTTCGCGCCGCCGCCATCCACCGCTGCCCTTAAATGAAGCGTCCCGAACGCCGTCTGGCAGGCCGCAGCGCATTCCCCTCGGAAAGATGCCGCGCCTCTCTCGCTCGTCACGTCCAAAGCGTAAACACCGCTGCCCGCTCCCGGAGCGTTTGTCACAAACACACCCGTGGAAATGGCGGCGGCAGTTTCCTTGCGCAGCCTGACCCGCCTCAGTTGGGCTCGCTCGTAAGCCCCTTTCGCGCGCTCGGTGAAGATGAACGTTGGATCGATCAATTCAACAAATGCGAAAGGGCTCCGCGCAGAAAGCGCCAAAGCCAAGCGAGCGGCTCCAAGCCCGTAAGACTTTTGAATTGCCTCGGGAAAGCCCCGGCGCAAAACGATACGCGGCGCTGCCACGATGAATTTCTTGAAATCGAGCTTTCCCCGTAAAAGGGAAGAAATTCGAAGCACCGCTGTAACGGACTCGGCCCTGGCGCTTCGAATCGGGCCATCCGCTGGCGCCGAATCGACGCCGGATGCCTCGACGGAAAGATTGGCGAAGCTTGCAATTCGAAGCGGCCCCGAAATAACAACCGGGCCGCCGCTCCAGGCCGAAAGCTTGTTGGAAAGCGCCACCCTTATCGCCTCGGCGTCAACGAGGAACGGAAGAACAGCAGCGAATGCAAGAGCAGCAATAACGAAGCCGCAAGCCATAAGGCCGAGCCATCTCAAAACATATCGAATTTTACCAGCGATCTGATACATTTTTCCTTGGGTCATCGGGAGATGTGACAGCCGCGCTGAAGACGTCGGGATTTTCGACACAACCGCCACCCCGCCACCCGGTTAATTCGTGTTGAGGTTTAAGAGCGTCGCCACCCCTTGGCAACTCCTTCATACGGAGCTTGCACATGAAAACGACGCCGCTGTGGACGCCCTCCACTAAAACGGTGGAAAACTCGCGCTTGGCCCAATTCATGGCGGAGATCAACGCGGCATACGGGCTGAATTGCCGGTCTTACAGCGACATCCATGCCTTCTCGATACGCGAAACCGATGCTTTCTGGGCACGAGCCTGGGATTTCCTGGGTGTCATCGGCGACCGCAGCGAAGGACCGGTCTTCACCCCAGGAAAGCGATTCGAGGATGCGCGCTTTTTCGAGGGCGCGCGGCTGAACTACGCTCAGAATTTGCTCCGCAAGAACGACGATGCGCCCGCGCTCATCTTCTGGGGCGAGGACAAGGTCAAAAGAAGCATGAGCTGGGCGGAGTTGAACGCCGCGGTGAGCCAGGCGCAGCAAGCCTTCGCCGCACGTGGCATCGGCAAAGGCGACCGTGTCGCGGCACTGATCCCGAACATGCCGGAAGCGATCGTCGCCATGCTCGCGGCCTCCTCTCTGGGCGCGATCTGGACGAGCGCCTCCCCCGATTTCGGCGTACAAGGCGTGCTCGACCGCTTCGGCCAGATCGAACCGAAGCTTTTCCTTACCTGCGACGGCTATTACTACGCGGGCAAGGCGATCCGGATCGGCGACAAGGTTTGCGAAATCATCGGGAAGCTGCCGAGCGTCGAGCACGCACTTGTCGTGCCCTATCTCGGCGACCCCGGGCCGATCTTGAAAGCGTCGGAGAAGGCGGAGAACTGGGCGGAAGCGCTTGGCAAATTCCAGCCCAAGGACTTGGAGTTCACCCCCCTGCCCTTCTCGCATCCTCTGTTCATTCTTTATTCATCCGGCACGACGGGAACGCCGAAATGCATCGTGCACTCCGCCGGCGGTTTGCTCATCCAGCAGATGAAGGAGCATCAGCTCCACTGCGACCTCCGCCCGGGCGACCGGCTGTTCTATTTCACCACGCTCGGCTGGATGATGTGGAACTGGCTCGTGGCGGGCCTAGCAAGCGAAGCCACGTTGGCGCTCTATGACGGTTCGCCCTTCCACCCGAACGGCAACATCCTGTTCGATTATGCGGATGAGATTGGCATCGCCATCTTCGGGACGTCGGCGAAATATATCGACTCGCTCAAGAAGGCGGGGCTGCGCCCGCGCGATACGCACCGGCTTTCGAGCATGCGCATGATCACCTCCACAGGCTCGCCGCTGGCGCCCGAGAGCTTTGACTTCGTCTACGAGGCGATCAAGCCCGATGTGCATCTCGCCTCGATCTCGGGTGGCACGGACATCTGCTCCTGCTTCGTGCTCGGCAACCCGATTTCGCCCGTCTACCGGGGCGAGATTCAGGGGCCCGGCCTTGGCATGGCGGTGGATGTCTTCGACAGCGATGGAAAGCACATCGAGAGCGGCAAGGGCGAACTCGTCTGCACCAAGCCGTTCACCGCGATCCCCGTCTGCTTCTGGAACGACCCGGACGGCTCGAAATACCACAACGCCTATTTCGACCGCTTCGCGCGCGTCTGGCATCACGGCGATTTCGCCGAATGGACCGGGAATGGCGGCATCATCATTCACGGCCGCTCCGACGCCACGCTCAATCCGGGAGGCGTGCGCATCGGCACCGCCGAAATCTACCGGCAGGTCGAGCAGCTTGAGGAGGTGAAGGAGGCCATCGTCATCGGCCAGGACTGGGACAACGATGTGCGCGTCGTGCTTTTCGTGGTCCTCAGCGAAGGCTTTTCGCTCGACGATGCGTTGCGCCAGAAGATCAAAGCGCAGATCAGGGCGGGGGCGAGCCCGAGGCACGTGCCGGCCGTCATCCTGCAAGTCCCGGATATCCCGCGCACGAAATCGGGAAAGATCACCGAGATCGCGGTTCGCGACATCGTGCATGGCCGCGAGGTCAAGAACAAGGAGGCGCTCGCCAACCCGCAGGCCCTTGACTATTATCGCGATCTTGACGAGCTACAACGGTAGCGCCCCCGGAGACCGTTCACAGCGTCCATGATCCCCGCCACACAACTGACCCAAGAGCTTATCCGGTTCGAGACCATCAATCCGCCCGGCAATGAATCTCCGTGCGCGTGTCATCTCGGTGGAATACTGGAAGCCTCGGGCTTCAAGACCCTCTACATTCCGATGGCCGCGAATCGGGACAATCTCATCGCCTCCATCGGGGGAAGCGCGGACAAGCCCCCCATCTGCTTCTCGGGTCACACCGACGTCGTTCCTCTGGGCGCTGCGCCCTGGACTGTCGCGCCCTTCGGCGGCGAGATCGCGGACGGCAAAATCTACGGTCGGGGCAGCAGCGACATGAAGAGCGGCGTCGCAGCTTTCGTCACCGCTGCCGCTAAGCTTGCGCCGCGTCTTGAAAAAACGGCGGGTGTCGTGCTTGTCATCAGCGCGGGCGAAGAGCGCGGATGCGAGGGTGCGAACTTCCTCGCGCGTCAAGGCGTGCTCCCCAAGGCCGGGGCGATTATCGTGGCCGAGCCGACCGCCAACCAGGTTCTTGCGGGGCACAAGGGCGTGTTCTGGCTGGAGGGGGTGGCGCGAGGCGTGACCGCGCACGGATCGATGCCCGAGCAGGGCGAGAATGCCGTCTACAAGGCAGCACGCGCGGCGCTCGCGCTTGGGGCCTTCGATTTCTCCGGAGATGCGCATCCCGTTCTGGGCTGTCCCACCTTGAATGTCGGCTGGATGAGGGGCGGACTGAACGTGAATTCCGTGCCCGACGAAGCGCGGCTTGGGGTGGATGTGCGCCTAGTGCCCGGCGTTGATCGCGAGAGCCTGATTCAGCGCTTTAGAAAAGCGACAGGTGATACCGTCGCCTTCGAGGTCATGGGGACATCGGATGCCGTATGGACCGAGCCCGATGACCCTTGGGTCCTTGATGCCGCGAACATCGTGCAATCCGTGACGGGAACCACCACCAGAATCGGCGGCGCAAGCTATTTCACGGATGCAGCGGCGCTGAAGCCCGCGATGGGCGGTCCCCCGACGATCATACTCGGCCCGGGCGAGCCTGCGATGGCGCATCAAACCGATGAGTGGTGCTCAATCAAGCGCATCGAAGAGGCCGAAGCCATATACACCGAGCTGATCGCCCGATGGTGCGGACTTTGAGGCCCTGCAAGCGGCTTATTTACTCACTCAAGCTCAATTGCCGCTAACGCAAAACCAGCTACAGCACGCAGCTGGTTTTGCGGGACATATGCCTTGCTTTGCGGCATCGTAGACTTCAGTTGAGCGGGGATTTTTCGGTGGAGTCGCCGCGTTCCCACCACTCGATCACCTCTTTTGCCTTTTCGTCTCCCACGCGGTAAAACACCCAGTCATCGGCGTTTAGCCCGCTGTTATTTGGGGCGATGCCTATGGCTGCACTAAACTCCTCCAGCGCCTCTAAATAGATTTCCCGGTTGCTGATCCATTGTAGACGTCTCGCGTTGTTGTCGAAAATTAAAGTTTTCATTTTTCTTCTCTCTTTATTTTTTTCAACTCAAACCATACACGAGCAAGAACAACATCACTGTGGCCCTTAGTTTAGCTGTACTATGTAAACAACTGGCACGAAAAGAGAAGTCCGCGTCAGCCGAGCCACGGTTTTCATGAGCAGGCGTTCGCCCGACAAAATCGGATAGGCGCATATGAGACGGCTCTTGCTTCCCGTGCCGCCCTCGGCCTCTCGATGCTTCCTTTAGCGCCGGGTTCTGCCTCCGCAAATGCGGTGAACGCGCCAACGCTCACCACCGCTGTTGAGAAATCAGCGAGTGCCAGCAAGGTCTATTGGCGAAACGGATGTTGGCGCGGGCCACGGGCGGTATTGGCGCGGCTAACGGATAGGACTGCCGACGCGGCGCTCAATCTGCACCGCGTCAGAGGGTGGATCAATCCTGGAACGGATCGTGCACCAGGATCGTGTCCTCGCGCTTCGGGCTTGTCGAGAGAAGCGAGACCGGCGCATCGATCAGCTCTTCGAGGCGCTTCACATATTTGATGGCCTCTGCAGGCAATTGGGCCCAGGAACGCGCTCCCTGTGTCAATTCCTGCCAGCCCTTCAGCACCTCGTAGATCGGTTGCACGCGCTTTTGCGCGCCCTGCAGAGCCGGCAGATGGTCCACCTCATGCCCGTCGAGGCGGTACCCAACGCACACCTTCACCTCATCGAAGCCGTCGAGCACATCAAGCTTTGTGAGCGCAATGCCGTTAATGCCGGAAACCTTGATCGTCTGCCGCAGAAGGCAGGCGTCGAACCAGCCGCAACGCCGCGCGCGGCCCGTCACGGTACCGAACTCGCGGCCGCGCTCTCCGAGCCGTCGCCCGGCCTCGTCGGCGAGTTCGGTCGGGAAAGGCCCCTCGCCGACCCGCGTTGTGTATGCCTTTGTAATTCCGAGGACATAATTGATCGAGCCCGGCCCCAATCCCGAGCCCGTGGCGGCCTGGGCCGAGACCGTATTGGACGACGTGACGTACGGATACGTGCCGTGGTCGATGTCGAGCAGCGCGCCCTGCGCGCCCTCGAACAGAATGCGCTTGCCTTCGCGCTTGTGCCGGTCGAGAAGCAGCCAGACCGCGTCGATATAAGGCGTGATTTTGGGAGCGATCGCCGCAAGCTCATGAAAGAGTTCGTCCCCATTGATTTCGGGCTGGCCGAGTCCGCGCCGGAGCGCGTTATGGTGGACGAGCGCACGGTCGATCTTTCCCGGCAGAGTCTTGAGGTTCTTCAGGTCGACCACATGAATCGCGCGGCGCCCGACCTTGTCCTCATAGGCGGGGCCAATGCCGCGTTTTGTCGTGCCGATGGCGCCCGCGCCCGCCGCGTTTTCGCGAAGCGCGTCGAGTTCGCGGTGCATGGGAAGGATCAGGGTGGCGTTCTCCGCGACCCGCAGCTGCTCCGGCGTCACTGTTATGCCAAGCTTGGCAAGCTCGCTGATTTCCTTGTGGAGCGCCCACGGGTCGATAACAACGCCGTTACCGATCACCGAAAGCTTGCCGCGCACCACGCCCGAGGGCAAAAGTGAGAGTTTGTAGGTCTGATTGTTGACGACGAGCGTGTGCCCGGCATTGTGGCCGCCCTGAAACCGCACGACGATGTCCGCACGCTCTGACAGCCAATCGACGATCTTGCCTTTTCCCTCGTCGCCCCATTGCGAGCCGACCACCACGACGTTTGCCATTTTTCGCCTTCATGCGATGTTCTCAAAACACCAACACTACTTCAAGGCGGCCAAGTTCGCCATGGACAGAAATCAAAGGTGAGAAACCAAATCGTCGCTTCCAGGCGTTGCCTCGCTGGGCCGCCCGGAAACAAGGGGGGCACGCATTGAAATCGTTCTTCGACCGGCCGGGACTGCTCCTGACGCTCGTGGCGCTCTTCTGGGCCGGCAATTTCGTGCTGGGCCGGGCGATTGTGGGCCTGATACCGCCCGTTTCACTCGCCTGCCTGCGCTGGACGCTGGCCACGCTCATCTTTCTTCCTTTTGCATGGCCGCATTTGAGACGCGACACCGCCGTCATTCGAAGAAACTGGCGAATGCTCCTGTTTCTGGGAGTCATGGGCGCGGGAAGTTATAACACGCTGTCTTATCTCGGCCTCCTGTCTACGGAAGCGGTGAATGCGTTCGTGCTGGGCGCGGCAGGCCCCATGTTCATTACGCTAACGGCCTGGGGCCTTTTTGGGGACCGGGTCGAGCCGAGGCAGCTTCTTGGCCTTGGCACTGCCTTTCTCGGCGTTCTCGTCATTATCGCCAAGGGGGATCTCTCTTCGCTTGCCGCATTCAGGTTCAATGCCGGAGACATCCTTATCATCGCCGCGATGATAACATGGAGCATTTACACCGTTTTCCTGAGAAAGCGTCCGCACATCAGCTGGCAAAGTTTCAACATCAGCACGTACGCCGTGGCCGGAGCAGGCAACTTTCCGCTGGCCTTGATCGAGAATCGGATGGGTCATAGCATGACGGTTGACGCCTGGACCGTGGCCGCAATAGTCTATGTGGCGGTCTTCCCGAGTCTGCTCGCCTATATCTTCTACAACCGCGGCGTTGAGTTGCTTGGCGCCACACGGACCGGGCTATTCATGTTCCTTATCCCGGTCTTCGGCGCACTGCTTGCGATGGTGTTTTTGGGCGAGAGGCTGCACCTCTACCACGCTCTCGGCTTCGCGTTCATCATCGGCGGCGTCGTGATTGGCAGCATGCGGCGCAAAACCAGCGTCGCCGAGGCGGCAGAGTGATCAGTCTTTGTCCCGGTAAAATGCGATTGTCGCCCGCAGCCCATCCTCGAAGCTGGTCGCGTCGCTCCAAAACCGCTTCGAAAACTTTTGTGTGTTCACGAGGTATGGCCGAACGACCTGGAAGCGCATTTCGAGCAGCTCGTAGGTCTGGCGCGTGAAAAGACCGGCCAACTGGAGCAGGACTTCAGGGATAACCCTCATCTGGGGCTCGACGCCGATCAGGGCTGCGGTCTGCTCGATCAGAGCGCGGTGGGTTTTCGTTGGCGCGTTCGGGACGTGCCACGCCTGCCCGTAGTCTTCGGCGGGTGCGTCGAGCAGGGAGACGAGCGCGCGGGCAAAGTCGGGCACATAGGTGATGTCGTGCGGGAAGATCACCGGATAGGGCGCGATTGCGGCTTTGCCCGCCAGCAGGTTTTTCACCCCGTGAACCGAGATCACCGACGTCGGGACGTCCGGGCCATAAAAATCGGAAGCCCGAACCGCAACGGCCTGGACGCGGCCTTGCGCGTGCGCGTCCTGCCAGAGCCTCGTGATCTCCGCCCTGAGCTTGGGCTTGCGGCCAAAATCGGTGAGCGGCATGTCCTCGGTGAGAGGCCCGGTCTGCGGGCCGTACATATAGAGATTGTCCGCGAAGATGAAGCGCGCGCGTGTCTTCTCGCAGGCCGCAAGCAGGTTCTCCATCGCGTTTGGCCAATTTTTCCGCCAGATGCGCGAATTGTATGGGAATCCTATGCAGCAGATCACCGCCTCGCTTCCCGCGCAGGCGTTCATTACGCTTTCGGGATTGAGGACGTCGGTCGGCACGAAATCCGCTTCGATGCGCAGAGCGCGCGGTTGCGAGCGCTGCGCCACGCGAACCTTATCGCCGCGATTTGCAAGAAGCTTCACGGTCTCCCGGCCCACGGCTCCGCAGCCCACTACGGTCACGTTCGCTGCCATAGCCCTTCCTCCTTGACACTGCGATCATGCTATTTGGTGGAGCGCACAAATGTAAGGCTGGATTATGCCAAAATTGCCAGCTATCGCCTGTCAGTGCGGGGAGGAGATCATGAGTTTCGAGCAGGACATCGCGGACTTGAAACGGCGCATCACGCTTCTCGAGGAGGATGCCAAGAGCGAGAAGCTCGTGACGAGGCACATCCTTCGAAAAGTCACCGAGAACGAGAACATCCTCCTCGACGTGAAGAAGGAAGTGACCGAACTGCGCAACGACCTCGCGCTGCTCCGCGCGGACATGCCCGGCATCATCGCCAATGTTGTCGGAGCGCTTCTTCGCGACCGGCCCGGCAAAAGTTGAGCATGGACCATTTTCTCAAACTCGAACCCTGGTTTGCGCGAGTTTTCGCCTTACCGCTTGAGCCGGAATATTAGCAAAAAGCGCCTTGCCGGCGAGGTTAATGCTAGCAAGCACTTGATTTATATACAGGAAAATGCAAAAGCGGCGCCGCCGCCGCGCCGGCGAACGGCGCGGCGCTCAGGTTAACACATTATATTTAACGGACTTTTCCGCGCCCACTTCCGTCCAAAAATATAATCCGTTAACCCTGCCGATTTTGCAAAAAACACTTTCTTTTTCAATGGGTTGACCGAGCTCTGCTGCCAGAGGAACGCGGGCTGTTCCATTTTCTGGTATTTTCGGGGCGCAAATTCAGGCCGGAAATTAAAGCGGTTAATCATGTAGTGTTAACGCCTGATCGGCGTGGCATTTACGACGATGCTGCGCGGCCAATCTCCTTCGCACGCGACAGGCCACGACCTGCTCTTAAGGCTAAGGCCCGTATCTCCGGGGTAGGCCGAGCCGAGTTCGGGGAGCGCCTGCTATTGGGGGGTGAGCCGCCGGCTCAATAGCACAAGACTGGCTGGCTTTGAGAGGGCAGCTCCAAATACCGCTGGTCTGGGAATTGCCTTACGTTGTAATAGGGATGAACGCTATTCCGGAGCGAGCAAGATGCCCGAAACAAGTGGCGCCAAGACAGTCTGCGCCTCAGCCGAAACCGTGGGCGATATCGGCGTTATCACGTTGCGAAATCAGGCTAAACGCAACGCGCTTGGCTATGAAATGACGCAGGCGCTCATGGAGGCCTTCGTTCGTTTCCAAGAAGCGAAGGTTCGTGTGGTCGTGTTGCGGGCCGAGCCTGGAGTCAAGGTGTGGTCCGCCGGCCATGACATTGGCGAACTGCCGCTCGGCGACAGTGATCCCTTGCGCTACGAGGATCCGTTGGAGGAGGCGCTCCGCGCGGTCAGGATGTTTCCGGGACCGGTGATTGCGATGGTCCATGGATCGGTATGGGGTGGCGCGGTCGATCTGGTGCTGAGCTGCGACATGGTTTTCGCGGACGAGACCGCAACATTTGCCATCACTCCTGTGAATATCGGTCTGCCCTATAACACGACCGGCCTGCTCCATTTCATGGGCCGGTTGAGGCTTAATATCGTCAAGGAGATGTTCTTCACCGCTGCTCCCATCGATGCGGAGCGCGCCCTAAAGTGGGGAATCATAAACCATCTCCTGCCCTCGTCGGAGCTGGAGACTTCCTGCATGGAGGCTGCGCAGCGGATGAAGGCAAAAGCTCCGCTGGCTATTGCGGTAATCAAGGAGCAGCTGAGGGTGTTGAGCGATTACCAGCCTATACCCGCGCAAGTTTTCGAGCGCATCCAGGACATGAGGCGCAAGGTGTACGAGAGCGCGGATTACCGCGAGGGGATTGCGGCGTTCAAGGAAAAACGGAAACCCATTTTCAAAGGCGAATGATCGCCAAGCGGCTTTACTCGGACGCATCATCCAGCCCGGCGCGGCTTCGCCAACGAAATAAAGGGATTGTGCGAGCGATTTCCTTTGCGAGCGAGAAGCTGCAACCTGCTCTCTCACAAATGTGCCGCATCTCCGGGCCAGGACGGCTGCAAACATCGGGCCGATTTCGGAGAGTGCCCGCTGCTGGGGGATAAGCTGCCGTTCCTGCCCGGCGCCACTTCCCCCTATTCGGCAGGCGAAGCGAGGCGATGGGCGCTTTCTGGAGACACCTTTACGGCCGGCTGCAGCAACCACTTCGCGACAACGACCGCGAAAATGGCGCCGGCAAGCTGCGCCAGGACGAAAGCCGGCACATCGGTGGGCCGGATGCCTGCAAAGGTATTGGAGATTGCGCGAGCGATGGTGACCGCGGGGTTCGCGAAGCTGGTCGAGGCGGTGAACCAGTAAGCTGAGGTTATATAGAGGCCGACCGTGAACGGCACAGCGTCCGGTCGCCAGCGCAGTGTGCCGAAGATCGTCAGGAGCAGGCCAAAGGCAGCCACGAACTCCGAAAACCATTGCGAGGGTCCGCTCCGAGCTTTCAACGACAGCTGGAACAGCGTTTCATCGAACATAAGATGGGCGGCGAGTGTGCCGAGGATGCCGCCTGCGATCTGGGCCGCCACGAAGCTCACGGCCTCTTTGCCGGTGAGTTCCTTGCGCATCCAGAAGGCGGCCGTGACGGCGGGGTTAAGGTGGGCGCCCGAAATGCCGCCGAACACGATGATGAGCACAACAAGGATCGCCCCGGTCGGGATCGTGTTGCAAAGGAGCGCGAGCGCCTGGTTTCCGCCCGCGAGCTTTGCGGCCATGATGCCGGAACCGACAACGGCGGCGACCAGAAACCCCGTCCCGAGCGCTTCCGCGGTGATCTTATGCGGGAGACGATGCTCGCTCACGCTGTCGCTTGGAAGGGGGTTGCTCATGGCAATCCTTTTTGCAAAGACTTTCAGCCTTGCCGCTCGCGGCCTTGGCTTTTTGCCACAGCGCGAGACGCGCCGCTACAATGCACGTTGCTGCAGCGCTGGCATCCCGCCAAGCTTGAGACACAAATCTGCGATTTCGGCTAATAAATATAGTATACAATGGCGCGGCGAGACGGTGCGAAACTATTGGGAGTGTGATGCCTTGAGTATCGAAGCCGTGAAAAATTATTACGGCAAGACGTTGCAGACCTCGGCCGACCTCAAAACGCAGGCCTGCTGCACGCCCGGCGACCTGCCGGGCTACGTCGAGCAACTTCTTTCCAACATTCATGATGAGGTTAAGGCCAAGTATTACGGCTGCGGGCTTGTGACCCCGCTGGAACTCACTGGCCGGCGCGTGCTTGATCTCGGCAGTGGATCGGGCAGGGATGCCTACGCGCTCGCTCAACTTGCCGGCCCTGCCGGTGAGGTCATCGGCGTCGACATGACGGCGGAGCAACTTGCTGTCGCCCGCGCTCACCTCGACTGGCACCGCGAGCGGTTCGGGTTTCAGACCTCCAACGTCAGGTTTCTGGAAGGCTATATCGAGCAGCTCGGCGACCTCGGTTTAAAGCCCGGCAGCTTCGATGTCATCGTGTCGAACTGCGTCATCAATCTCTCGACGGACAAGCTTGCTGTGTTCAAGGGGGCTTATAACCTTCTTAAGCCCGGCGGCGAACTGTACTTCGCGGATGTGTACGCTGACCGCCGGTTGCCCGATGCGGTCAGGGCGGACCCGGTTCTCTACGGCGAATGCCTGGGCGGAGCGCTCTATTGGAACGATTTCCATACGCTTGCAAAACAGGCTGGGTTTCGCGATCCCCGCCTCATCTCGGACCGGCCGATTGCCGTGACGGACGAGAGGCTCAAGGAAAAGCTCGGACCGGCAAAGTTTTTCTCGGCCACGTACCGGCTGTTCAAGCTCGACGATCTCGAACCCCTTTGCGAAGACTATGGACAGGCGGTCATCTATAAGGGCGGCATCGAGCACGCCGCCGATGTCTTTGTTCTCGACAAGCATCACGCGATCGAGCGCGGCAAGGTGTTTCCGGTATGCGGCAACACCTGGAAGATGCTGAAAGACACCCGCTTTGCCCCCTATTTCGAGTTTATCGGCGACTTCTCCCGTCATTTCGGCATTTTCGCCGGTTGCGGCACGGCTATGCCATTCGAGACCGGCGAGACCTCTGCGCCGGCTTCAGGAGGCTGCTGCTGATCGGCTTTATTCCCATTCATCTGGACGGTCCGACAGTTCGTTTGAGCTGATGGGCGCCCGATAGCAGGGGGGCTTTCGAAATTTCGCCTCGGTCCGACGGTTGCGGCCGGATGGCAACTGGACCGCTTGGGTCAAAACTCACCGTCCATAAGGTGCGCCCCGGTTCACGCATCTGAGCCGCAAACCTCCCGGTCCCGAGAAATTCTGCAGCTGGGAGCACGGCGGTTGTGCCCGGAATCCGCCCAAGTCTGCAAACGACCCAAGATAAAAATTCGCTTCATGGCTGGGCCTGGTGGCGCCCTATGCCCCGCCAGCCTCGGTCTTGAGCCAGGCCGCGCAGCACGCCTTCGCCATATCGCGCACGCGCAGGATATAGCTCTGCCGCTCCGTGACGGAGATCACGCCGCGCGCGTCCAGCAGATTGAATATGTGGCTCGCCTTGATGCACTGGTCGTAGGCTGGCAGCACCTGCAGATGGCGCCCGCCATTCGAGCCCGGTTTGGGCTCGCCCGCCGCGAGCAGCGCCTTGCACTCCTTCTCGGCGTCGCGGAAGCGCTGGAGCAGCATGGCCGTATCGGCAAACTCGAAATTGTGCCGCGAATATTCCTCTTCGGCCTGCTTGAACACGTCGCGGTAGAGCACGCGCTTGTCGTCGTCGCGCCCGTTGTAGTTCAGGTCGTAGATGCTATCCACGCCCTGGATATACATCGCAAGCCGCTCAAGCCCATAGGTCAGTTCGCCCGCCACGGGGTCGCAATCGAAGCCGCCCACCTGCTGGAAGTAGGTGAACTGCGAAACCTCCATGCCGTCGCACCACACCTCCCAGCCGAGCCCCCACGCGCCGAGCGTCGGGCTTTCCCAGTCGTCCTCGACGAAGCGGATGTCATGCAGCCTGGGGTCGATGCCGAGGCGGACGAGGCTTTCGAGGTAAAGCTCCTGAATGTCCGGCGGCGACGGCTTCAGGATCACCTGGAACTGATAGTAATGCTGCAGGCGGTTCGGGTTCTCGCCATAGCGCCCGTCCTTGGGCCGCCGCGAGGGCTGCACGAAGGCCGCGTGCCACGGCTTCGGCCCGAGCGCGCGCAGCGTCGTCGCCGGGTGGAACGTGCCCGCGCCCACTTCCATGTCGTAGGGCTGCAGGATCACGCATCCCTGCTCCGCCCAGAAATGCTGGAGCGTCAGGATCAGGTCCTGGAAGGAACGGGCCGGGTTGAGCGTCGCCGCAGGCATCACGTGTTTCATGAGCAAATGAACTTTGCGGAATCTTCTGTTATTTGAGGGCCGCACCGTAATCCGCCGATGCGCTACAATCAAGGGCGGCGTATCCGCAGGCGCCTCAGCGCCATGCCTGCCTTCGCTGCCACAGCGGCGCTCGTCCTCTTCGTTGCTTCTCCGGCTCTTGCGCCAGCGCTTACACGGGATCGGACCATCACTAAAAGTTGAGGACCCTGTTGCGATTTCGCCGTGAAGCCCGCAGGAGCTCATGCAGGTGAACGGCTTCTGGCATTATAAAATAAAGGAAATCCGCAATACTTGCTGACTCAAATTAGAAAAAAGTCACGTTCGCAGCGTTCGAGGATACAAATATAAACGCTGCGCAATACTTCCACATTGTTACCCAGGGAACAGCCCATGGCGGAGAGATGGTCTACTTTTTCTGAAGAAGGTCGAATGGATCGACTTCTTAAACAAAGGAAATCATCATGTCTATCAATCTTTCCAAGACGTTCTTGGTCTTTTCAGCGAGCCTGTTGCTTGTGGCGGCGTCCGTAACGTCCTCGAATGCGAAATCGCATGAAACCCAGACTCAAACTCAAGCCAAGTCCTCCGATAACGACGACACTTGGGATGACATTCGCCATGCAGATAACTCCTGCTTTCTCAATACCGGCATACCCGATATGTATGCGTGCAGCGGCGGTTATTGATCCGGCCCTTTGACGTCTCTATTCGGCACACTTCAGGGTGAGTTTGCGATAAGCAGCGGCGGAACAGGCATCAAGACAGTCACGGGCCGGGTCTACAGGCCCGCCACCTCAACCGCGCCTTCACGGCGCGGTTTTTTCACGCGCAAAGGGATCGAAAAGAAGCTCGCTTCCGGGTTTTGCTGATGCTGAACGGCTTCACACTGGCGGTGAGCATCCCGTTCGTCGAATAATTACGAACCTTTCCCGGCCGCCCTGTCATGAACGGCCGCCAGCCCCTTCCAATCCTCCAGATCGAGATCGGGACGGTCGCGCCGATACATGTCATAAAGGGCAATGCAGTCCTGGTCCTCCATGACGTCCACCTGCACGCCCTTATTGCGTAGGAAATCCTCATTGCCGCTGGCGCTTGTCACATCCCCTACGACGACGCGGGCGAACTGGCGCATATAAAGGAGCGTCGCGCAGACATCGCAGGGGCTGAGCGTGGTGTAAAGCGTCGTCCGGCTGAAATCCTGTCTCCCGGCGTCCCTGATCGCAGAGGTTTCCCCGTGGTTGTAGGGGTCGTCGCCCTGCACGAGGGTGTTGTGTCCCTTCCCTGTGATCTGATGCGTCGCGTTGTCGACGATCACCGCGCCGATTGGGCATCCGCCTTCGTCGAAGCTCTTTCTGGCGAGGTAATACGCGATCCGCATGAAGTCGCTGTCGCTGAGCTTCTCGAAGAAAGCCTTTTC
The DNA here is from genome assembly GCA_963817495.1 of uncultured Alphaproteobacteria bacterium. Lineage (GTDB taxonomy): Bacteria > Pseudomonadota > Alphaproteobacteria > Rhizobiales > Rhodomicrobiaceae > Rhodomicrobium. The sequence continues at coordinate 60,306 of CAWFOS010000009.1, forward strand.
GGCGACGGATGGGAGGCTCTTCGTGGGAATGTGGGCGATAGCATTCAAGACATCGCCGGTCACGCCGGTGTCATGCTTGATCAAGGCGCCCATGCGATGTCCTCCGGCATATTCAAGCTTCAGCGCCGTCAGGATACTGGCCAGTGCTTCACGATCCGCTAACCGCGACAATCGCGGGCAGCGTTGGCCGCGAGGTTCGCATCCTTCCGCGAGGAGCAGTTGAAATCCGGTGCGATAATTGAATATTAGAAACTCGTCGCTATCGATCAGCTTACGCTAGCCGTCCCACCGAAGGCGCGCTATTTTAACTGACATTTTCGGGAAGGGGATCTCAATGCGCGGCGGCCGTTGGGAGGGGCTTGCAATGATAAGAATTCCTGGACTATTGGCGTTCTCACTTTTGGTATTGTCATCAAGCGGGCCTGGTTTCGATGCGGCCGCGCAAGAGACGGACGACCTGTTCTCCAAGATGACCGGCGAATGGATCGTGCCAGGGGCGTTAACCACGGTCACCATAAGAGACAATCATCTGGTGCAGCATTCAAAACTGGGCCGGGGCGACATCACCCATACCAATGCTGACTACTATAATGTCCAGTACCGCGAGAGGTTTATGACCTGCCATTACCTCGTCCGCACACCTTCGGCGACGGAGCTTTCCATGGTCAGGGCAGAAAACCAGGATCCGGGCGAGTGCGACTTCGGCGTGGGAGAGTTGCGCCGCGTGCGCTATTATGAGGGCGTCGCCGGAGCGGTTTCGGAACTTTGGGAGCAAATCAAGGGCTCCGCCGATGTTAAGGACTTCGAGGCTTTCAGACGGCAATTCGGCGCGAAATTCCCGGATTACGACGCGCTAGCCAAAAAGCGCCTGGCTGAATTGGTCGCCCCCCGGCCCCGTCAAAGCCGATACGGCGCCACCGCCTGAGGACGACATCAGCAAGATAATCGCAGGCCACGATAACCAGGGCAGAAGCTTGTCGATCACGCCGGAAAGCACCGCCTATCGCGTCGGCGATGTGGCGAACTTCACGGTTGTTTCATCGCACGGTTGCTTTCTCACTCTCCTGAGCCAGGACGACAGGGCAAGGGAGGCGACCGTCATTTTTCCGAATAGATTTCAGCAGATCAACTGGATCTCCGACCGCACCCCAGTCACCCTGCCCGGAACCGACGCTCCTTTCGTGTTTCGCTTGAAGGATCGGGGAACAGAAACGGTGATCGCGGTCTGCGCCGACAAAAATGTCCCGGTCGACGGCATCACCCATGATTTCAACCGCTCCGAGTTTACCTCGGTCCCCGATTATGCGAGGGCCGTTTCCCGGAGCATCGAGGTTCAAAGAAAGAGTGCGGAGAATACCCAGCGTCCCAGCAATTTCCAGCCTGCGCAAGCGAACGTCTGGAGAGCGCTCATAAAGGTTCAAGTCCGTTAAACGTATAACGAAAAACAGACAGGCAACCGTGATCGAGACCTTGACCGCGAAGTCAAATACAAACTAGAAATTTCCAGTTTTCCGGAAATGGGTGAGGCCATGACGCTTATAGATCGTTTTATTGTGGCCGCTGCCTTCGCAACGGTTTTTGCGATCCTCCCTGCAACCGCCCAGCAGCCAAGCTCCGCGGACATCGCCAACACGCTGGCGCCGCCGAAAAAGGCAACCACACGCGGGATTCGCGCTTTCGACCCGAAAGCGGCGCAGGAGCAGACCGTTATCAATGAAGTGAAAGGCAAGAAGACGCGCTCGATCACAGTCGAGGAGCGCACCAAACTGGCGGACATCGCCGAGAGCAAGCCGGCCGTCGATCTTGAGATCCATTTCGACTACAACTCCGCGAACATTGGCCCAAAAGCCATTGACGATCTGACGAAGCTTGGCTTGGCCTTGCGCGATCCGCGGCTCAAGGATGCGATCATCCTGCTCGCGGGTCACACCGACGGCAAGGGGGGCGACGACTACAACAAGGATTTGTCCGACCGCCGAGCCGAGGCGGTTAAGCAATTCCTGATTTCCAAGTTCGGCTTGCCCGGCGAAAGCCTTGTCGCAGTCGGATATGGCAGGGAACGTTTGAAGAATACGGCCAACCCGCTTGCCCCGGAAAATCGGCGTGTCCAGGTGGTGAACATGTCCGCTCAGTAAGGCAGGCTGCTGAAAAAAGTCATTGCTGCCCATGGTTCGACAGGCTCACCATGAGGGGTTAATCCATTGAACACGCTACCTCATCCTGAGCTTGTCGAAGGATGGAGCAGGGTGTCGCGGTTTTTCAGCTGCTAGAAACACCCCGTGAACGCTCCGCCAAGGTCGAGCAGCAGCGCCGCGCCTCGCGTGGCCATGAGGTAAGCTGCTCCAAGGCAGAGCAGTGTCAGGCCCCCGATCAAGGTCCATTTCAAAGTCTCAGGCATGATGCGCTCGTATTACTCGGCGGGCGTCGCCAAGGTCGCATGACGCGGCGCGGCCTGCTCCCGGATCGGCAGGTGCAGAGCCGCCGCGAGCACCGCAACCGCAACGGCCACCCACCACAGCATATCGTAAGAGTGAGTGGTATCATAGAGCCAGCCGCCCATCCAGGCCCCCATGAAGCTTCCAAGCTGATGGGAAAAAAACACGATCCCGTAAAGCATCGAGAGCCAGCGCGGACCGAAAAAGGTCACGATAAGCCCGCTGGTGAGCGGGATGGTGCCGAGCCAGAGCAAGCCCAGCAGGAACGCATAGATCAGCACGTTCGTCTCTGTCAGCGGCAGATAAAGCAGCGCCAGGAATACAGCGCCGCGCGCCAGATAGAGGAGCGCGAGCGCCAGATGCTTCGGCATCGCATCGCCGACCCGTCCGAAGGCGTAGGTGCCGAGGATGTTCGCGCCGCCGATGATGGTAAGCGCGATTGCGCCAAGGCCGGGGCTGAAGCCTTTGTCGGCGAGAAACGCGGGCAGATGCACCGCAACGGCGGCGATGTGAAAGCCACAAACGAAGAAGCCCGCCGTCAAGAGAAGAAAGCTTGGATATTTCAGCGCCTCGATGAGCGCGCTGGCAATCCTCTGTTCGGAGCGAGCGCCCAGAGGCCGGATCGCATCGCCGCGTTCCGGGAACGCGAACGCCAGCGGCGCCATCATCGCGGCTGTCCCGGCCATGATCCAGAGCGTCGTCACCCAGCCGGTCGCTTCCAGGATGACATGCGCATAAGGAAGCGACACGAACTGACCGATCGCGCTGCCCATTGTTGCGAGGCCCAGCGCCGAGGCCCGCTTATCGGGCGGGGCAGCGCGCGCGATGACGCCGAAAATCGCGGTGAACCCTGTTCCGCTCACCCCCAGACCGATCAGCGCTCCCGCCAGGACGAGCTGGCTTTCGCCTGTCGCCGTCGCCATCAGCAACAGTCCAGCGACGTAGAGTGCCGTCCCGGCGAGCACAATGCGAACCGCCCCGAACCTGTCGCTCACCGCGCCCGCGAACGGGGCAGCCACACCCCAGACAAGATTGAGGATCGCCATGGATAGCGAAAAGACCTGCCGGTCGAGATCGAGATCCTGGCTGATCGGCTTCAGGTAAAGCCCGAAGGTCTGGCGAATGCCCATGTTGATCGCCAGCATCGCGCCAGCACACAGCACAAGCGTCCAAACCGGATGCATCCGGCGCATGGCGTTCTCCTTGATGATCGCTTGTACCCCGCGCGAGCCGCCAAGACAAAACGCATCCTAATGTCTGCGGGGCAAACCGTTTGTGTAGCAAGCACATATATCTTTCTTTTTCGCCACCAGTGGGCTAAGAAGCCTGCACTACAACAATGTGTTTAGGCTGGAGGAAAAATGAAAGCAGGCGCTTCGTTGGCCATTTCTGTATTGATGGCTATTGCAACTCCATCGATTGCCGAAACTGCAGGCACGCGCCCCCTAAGATCCGAGCCTCCTGTGCCGCCCCCTCAGCTTGAACCCGCTCCCATGCCCCCGCGCACGAGATCCGAGCCTCCTGTGCCGCCCCCTCTACTTGAACCCGCTCCCATGCCAAAAACTTTCGAGCAGAAGCCAGGGAAATTTCAGATTTACACTTTCGTGGTCAATACCGAGACTGGAGAGTTGACGTCGTTTTGCTCTAGCGCCACCGGCAAGTGCATGAGTATGGTCCATGAAGGCGGGCATCACTCGCTGGGCGGGAACGACGACGATAGACGGTAGCGGCCGACCGGCGCCATTCCGCTCTGTGTTTTTGTGCCTGTGCGTTTCCCTCTCATTGCCTTGGCGGATAGATGAGGATTGCGGCATGGTTCGTTTCCCAATGCGTCTCGTCTCAGCCTATTGGCGTCTATCCCGCGGCGCGACGCTTGGCGCACAGGGCGTGGTCATCGACGGTGAAGACCGGATATTGCTCGTGCGCCACGGCTACGAGCCGGGATGGCACTTTCCCGGCGGCGGGATCGAATGGGGCGAGACCGCGGAGACGGCGCTTGCGCGCGAACTCAAAGAGGAAGCGGGAGTCCTGATCAAGGAGCGTCCAACGCTGCATGGCTTGTTTGGCAATTTCACGGTGCTGCCGAGCGATCACATCGCCCTCTTTGTCGTTCGGAAATGGGAGCGACCCAGCATCCCGCCGCCAAACCATGAAATCGTTGAAAGCCGGTTTTTCGCCAGACAAAACGTACCGGCTGACGCCTCGCGCGGCACGAAGCGCCGCCTCGCCGAGATCTTCGACGGCGCGTTCGTCGAGCCTCTCTGGTAATGCTCTATTCCGCGGCTTTGGGTAGAGCCACGGCCGCGGGCTTCGCTACCTCTTGGCTTGTCCGCGTTTCCCGGTGGCCGGAAAGCCAGCTCTGAAGCTTGTCGAGATAGATGTAGATCACGGGCGTCGTGTAAAGCGTCAGCATCTGGCTCAGCGCGAGGCCGCCCACCATCGCATAGCCAAGCGGCTGGCGAAGCTCCGAGCCGGTGCCCGCCCCGAGCATGAGCGGCAAGCCGCCCAAAAGCGCCGCCATCGTCGTCATGAGGATGGGCCGGAACCGCAACAGCGCCGCTTCCTTGATCGACGCTTCGGGCGAAAGGCCCCGCTCGCGCTCCGCCGCGATGGCGAAATCCACCATCATGATGCCGTTCTTCTTCACGATGCCGATCAGAAGAATGATGCCGATGATGCCGATCACCGACAGGTCGAAGCCGAACGCCATCAGCATCAAAAGCGCGCCCACGCCCGCGGACGGCAGCGTCGAAAGGATCGTCAGTGGGTGGATGAAGCTCTCATAGAGCATGCCGAGGATGATGTAGATCACGACGAGCGCCGCGATGATCAGGATCGGGGTCGATGCAAGCGAACTCTGGAACGCCTGCGCGTTGCCCTGGAAGCTCCCGGCGAGCGTATTCGGCGCTCCGATCTCCGCCATCGCCTTGGTGATCGCGGTCACCGCCTCGCCCAGCGAAATGCCCGGCTGAAGATTGAAAAAGATCGTCGCCGCCGGGAACTGGCTCTGGTGGTTGATCGAAAGGAACCCGGTTTTCTTCGTGTCGAAGGTTACGAGCGTCGACATCGGGATCATCAGGCCCGTCACCGGGGAGCGGACGTAGATCCGGTTTAGCACATCGGTATCGCCCTGAAGTTCGGGGGGAATTTCCAGGATCACGTTATAGGTGGAAAGCTGCGTGTAGTATTGCACCACCTGCCGCTGGCCGAGCCCGTCGTTGAGCGTGTCGTCGATCATTTGCGGCGTGATGCCGTAGCGCGACGCGCGGTCGCGGTTGATGGTAACGCTAAGCTGCGGCGCGTTCACGAGAAGATCGGTCGAGACGTCCGCCAGAATGGGAATCGTCTTCAGCTTGGCGAGAGCCTTGGGCGTCCACTCGTTCAATTCGTCCAGGCTCGCATCCTGCAGCGTGAACTGGTAAAGCGCGCGGCTGAGCCTGGCGCCCACAGTAATATCCTGCGCGGGGGACATGAAAGCGGCGGCGCCCGGCACTTTCGCGAGCTGCGGGCGGAGCCTGTTCATCACGCCAAGCACGTCGCTCTTCCGCTCGCTGTGCGGCTTGAGCGTCGTGAAGATCCGACCCGCGTTCTGCGTATTGCCGGGCGAGGCGCCAAGTGCGGAGCCGGCGTTATCGACGTCTGGATCCTTGGCTATGATGTCGACGAGCGCGAGTTGCCGCGTTACCATCTCGTCATAGGAGATGTCCTGCGGCGCATCCGTCATCGCGTACAGGATGCCCGTGTCCTGCACGGGGAAGAAGCCCTTCGGGATTATGATGAAGAGATAGACGGTGAGCCCCAGCGTGAAGAAAAACACCATCAGAGTGATGCGACGGTAGTGCAGGGCGATGCTCAGCGTTCTTTCGTATCCGGCGACGAGCCCGTCGAAGAACCCGCCGATCTTGCGGCTCAGCCATCCGGGCTTGTGCTCCTTCGCCGACAGGAAGCGCGAGCACAACATCGGCGTCAGCGTCAGCGAGACGATCACCGAGACGGCAATCGTGACCGTAACCGTCAAGGCGAACTCGCGCATGAGCCGCCCGATAATGCCGCCCATCAGAAGCAGCGGAATGAACACGGCGACAAGAGAAAGGCTGATCGAAAACACCGTGAACCCGATCTCGCCCGCGCCTTTCAGCGCGGCTTTGAAGGGCTTCTCGCCTTTCTCGACATAGCGGAAGATGTTCTCCACGACGACGATGGCGTCGTCCACCACGAAGCCGACCGCGATCGTCAGCGCCATCAGCGAGAGGTTATCAAGACTGAAGCCCAGCACATACATCACGGCGAAAGTGCCGAGCAGCGAGATCGGCACGACGGCGCTCGGGATCAGCGTGGCGCGCACGTTGCGCAGAAAAACAAGGATGACGAGCACCACAAGCGCAATCGTCAGGCAGAGCGTGAACTCGACATCGAGCACCGACGCCCGGATCGTCGTCGTGCGGTCGCTGATCATGTCGACCTTGACCCCCGACGGGATGACAGTCGCGAGCTTGGGCAAAGCCTTCTTGATGCTGTCGACCGTCTCGATGACGTTCGCGCCGGGCTGCTTGAAGACCACCAACAGCACGCACGGCTTGCCCCCAGACCACGCGCCAAGTTGCGTATTCTCAGGCCCGGCGATGGCGTGGCCCACGTCGGAAACCCGGATTGGCGCGCCCTGCTTGTAGGTGAGGATGATGTTGTCGTAATCCTCGGGCTTCATGATCTGGTCGTTTGCCGCAACCGTGAAGCTCTGCTTCGCGCCATTCAGGATGCCCTTGGCGGCGTCTGCCGTGATGGCGCCGAGAACTGCCCGGATATCTTCAAGCGTGATTTTTCGTGTCGCGAGCTTCTCGGGATCGACCTGCACGCGAACGGCAGGCTTTTGCTGGCCGCCGATGTACACAAAGGCCACGCCCTGGATCTGCGAGATCTGCTGCGCGAGGATGTTCTCGGCGTAGTCGTCCGCTTCCGTGAGCGGCACGGTATCGGAGGTCACCGAGAGGATGATGATCGGCGGATCGGCGGGGTTGAACTTCCGGTAGCTCGGCGGTGAACTGAGCGTCGTCGGCAGCCGTTTGCCGGCCGCTGTGATTGCCGCCTGTACGTCCTGCGCCGCGGCGTCGATGTTCCTGTCGAGCTGGAACTGGATATTGACCTGCGTATTGCCAAGCGTGCTGGTGGACGTGAGCTGCGTCACGCCCGCGATCTGGCCGAACTGCTGCTCAAGGGGGTTGGCGACCGACGAGGCCATGGTCTCGGCGCTTGCGCCGGGAAGCTGCGCCGAAACCTGGATGGTCGGAAAATCTACCTGCGGCAGAGGCGCGACCGGCAGATAAAAGTAAGCCGCGATGCCGGCAAAGGTGAACGCCGCCATCAGGAGCGTCGTCGCGATGGGGCGCGTGACGAAGGGAGCCGAAATGTTCATGAGCGGCCGGATGCCTCGTTCGCGGCGACCGGCGGCGCGTTCAACTGGATGCGCACGTTGGGCTGCAGCCGGTACTGGTTCGAGACAATGACAAGATCGCCTTCCTTGAGGCCTTTTCGAGCGACCGTCACGCCTTCATAAGCCGCCCCGGTTTCGACGGGCGCCATCGCCGCGCGCATTTCAGGCGTCGCGACCCACACGAAAAGGCCGTTCGGCCCTCTTTGCAACGCCGCCGTCGGCACCGTCACGGCATTCTTCCTGACGCCGACCTGCACCTGCACGGGCGTATACAGGCCCGGCCATAAGGCTTCATCCTGATTGTCGAAGATCGCCTTCAGCCGGATCGTCCCCGTCGCCACGTCGACCAGATTGTCGATGACCTGAAGCTTCCCGCGCGCGATGGGCTTTTTCCCGTCCTGGTCCATGGCGATCACGGGCGCCTCCCCTGCCCGCTGCGCCTCCCGGATCGCGGCGAGGTGAGCTTCCGGGAGCGTGAAGACGAGCGCAATGGGATGCTGCTGCGTCAGCGTCGCGATGAAGGCCGCGGTGTCGTTCGCCTTCACGATGTTGCCAGGATCGACAGCGCGTAACCCAACGCGGCCGGAAAAGGGCGCGGTGATCGTGGTATAGCTGAGATTTGTCTCGGCCGTGCGGATGAACGCCTGATCGGCCTCGATCAGCGCACGGTCGACCCCCACTTTCGCGGTTAGCTGGTCAACCGATTGCTGCGACGCATATTTTTGCTGCGAAAGCTGTCTGTTCCGCTCGAGATCCTTCTCGTCGCTCAAAAGCTGAGCCTGATCCTGCGCAAGTTTCGCCTTCGCCTGGTCGAGCGCGGCCTGATAGAGACGCGGATCGATGATTGCGAGAACATCGCCCTGCTTGACCTGCTGCCCCTCTTCGAAGTTCACCTTGTCGAGCGTGCCGTCCAGCCGCGAACGGATTTGTACGGTGTTGAGCGCCTGCACCGTTCCGATCCCCGAAAGAAGAACCGGGATGTCCCGCGCCGTTGCTAGTGTAACCGAGACAGTGACCGCGGAAGGCGCAGACGCGGCCCGGGATTGTGGCGCAGGAGTTGAATACCAGACGTATCCGGAGACCGCTGCAATGGCCATCAGCCCAACGAAAAGGATTCGAAGCATCCACAACTCCAAATGAAGATCGCCAGCGAGGAGGCTGCGACAGGATAGCGGAGCGAGCTTTCTGGCAAGCTGCCCGATCTCGTAAAACTATGGCACAAGCTTGGCTGAACTCAAAAACAGCCCCCGCCTGGCCGATATCTTACCGGGCACGAGAGACCTTTCGAATTCCGGGCGAATCCCTTGAACGCCAAGGTTTCATGCCCGCACGAACACGAGTATGGGGGGAAAATGGCCGGGCGAGAAGATGCATTGGCCAGGATGAGACATCGCATTACAAAAATCCTGTAGAATAGATCGCAGAGGGAAACGATCGCAATGCTACGATCAATTTTTGCGGACGCAGTGTTCTGCGCTGTACTCTTCGTCGAATCCCTGGCCCTGCTTTCCATCTTCCAGGCCGCAGCGGGCGTGGAGCTTCGCGATGAATTCACGCCGATCATGAGTTCTTATCATGCAAAGACCGCACCCGTTTTGGCAATCGGCGCCACCCTTTTCGCGGGCAAGCCGCCGGCATGGTATGCGGACGCGCTGCTGATCGCCGCGGTGCTTTTTTTCCTGTTTTTCATTGCCCAGGCGCGCAATGCGATGGCTCCCTACGACGACCCGGGGGGCAGCCCCATAGAGGAGGCTAAAGGCGTTGAAGCCGCCATTGACTTCCTTCTTCCGACAATCGTGTGCGCCATCGGCGCGGCCATAACCGCGCCCATGCTCCTGCCTTTCGTCACTTTGCCAATCGCTCTCTGGCTTCTCGTCAAGAGGCTCTTCGGAAAACCCTCCTGGTTCAAAGTGTCGGCAGGCTACTACCTGAACATCATTTTGCTCGCGGCCATCGCCACAGCGATTTTCTCTTTGACGCGGTAACGCAGGGTTTGCCGGATCGCCGCAACAATCCCGGCAGGGCGAAGCCTCATCCGGGATTATGACAAGCTGAATCACTGACATTTTTCTGTTCCCGGCCCGCGTTTCGGATGGCCAGGATGCCGAAGCGCGGAGCGAGTAGCGTCCAAAAATCCTCAGTAAACGCGGGGCTTTGGCTTGATATACTGGACGTCGTTCGTCAGCGTTCGCGTGTGGACCGGCCTGTAGTCGAGCTTCACTGTCCTTTTCTCGTTATCGGCATAGGAAAGGGTGTGCTTCATCCAATTCGCATCGTCGCGGTTCGGGAAGTCCTCGCGCGCGTGCGCCCCGCGGCTCTCCTGCCGGGCGAGCGCGCCCGTGATCGAGACCGCCGCCTGCGCGATCAGATTGTTGAACTCCAGCGTTTCGACGAGATCGGTGTTCCAGACCAGCGAACGGTCCGTGACATGGATGTCGTCGACCCCATTCCAGACTTCATGGATGAGCTTGATGCCGTCGGCCAGCACGTCTGCCGTACGGAATACGGAGCAATTGCCCTGCATGATGCGCTGCATCCTGCCGCGCAGCTCCGACGTGGGCGTTCCACCGTCCGCATGACGAAAATGGTCGAGACGGGCAATCGCTTCGTCGCCCGCGCTGTCCGGCAATTCCGGGTGCAGTTGGCTTCGCTCGACGGTTTCGGCACACCGGAGCGCCGCCGCACGCCCGAAGACGACAAGATCGATCAAAGAGTTTGAGCCGAGCCGGTTGGCTCCGTGAACGCTCGCGCAAGCGGCTTCGCCGATGGCGAGCAGCCCCGGCACCGTGGCATCCGGATCGCCTCCGTGAGGGCGAATCGCCTCCGCGTGATGGTTTGTCGGAATGCCGCCCATATTGTAGTGCGCCGTCGGTATGACCGGGATCGGCTGACGCCTGAGATCGACGCCCGCGAAGATCTTCGCGCTTTCGGTGATGCCGGGCAGGCGCTCGGCCAGCATTTTCGGGTCCAGATGGTCGAGATGAAGATAGATATGATCCTTCTTCGGCCCAACGCCCCTGCCCTCGCGAATTTCGATTGTCATGGCCCGGGAGACCACGTCGCGGCTGGCGAGATCCTTGGCGGTGGGCGCATAGCGCTCCATGAAGCGCTCGCCTTCCGAGTTGGTCAGGTATCCGCCCTCGCCGCGTGCGCCTTCCGTGATCAGCACGCCCGCGCCGTAAACCCCTGTCGGATGGAACTGAATGAATTCCATATCCTGGAGCGGCAGGCCGGCGCGGATCACCATGGCGTTGCCATCGCCGGTGCAGGTGTGAGCGCTCGTGCAGGAGAAGTAAGCCCGGCCATAACCGCCCGTGGCGATGATCGTCTTCTTCGCTTTGATGCGATGAATGCTGCCATCCTCAAGGCGCCAGGTCATGACGCCGCGGCAGACGCCGTCATCCATGATGAGGTCGAGCGCGAAGTGCTCGATGAAGAACTCGGCTGAATGGCGCAGCGATTGCCCATACAGCGTATGCAGCATGGCATGGCCGGTGCGGTCCGCCGCGGCGCAAGTCCGAAGCGCCGGCGGGCCTTCGCCAAAATCAGTCGTCATGCCTCCGAAGGGGCGCTGATAGATTTTGCCGCTCTCTGTGCGGCTGAACGGCATTCCGTAATGTTCAAGCTCATAGACGGCGGCGGGAGCGTTGCGGCACAAATACTCGATTGTGTCCTGATCGCCGAGCCAATCAGAGCCCTTCACCGTGTCATACATGTGCCAGCGCCAGTTATCCCGGCCCATATTGGCAAGAGCTGCGGCGATGCCGCCCTGCGCGGCCACGGTGTGGGAACGCGTTGGAAACACCTTGGTGACGCATGCCGTCTTGAGCCCGGCCTCGGCGCAGCCAAGGGTCGCGCGAAGACCGGCGCCGCCCGCCCCTATCACCACAACATCGAAGGTGTGGGTCTCGACCGGATAGGCGCGCCCGTTCACGCGGGGCGCTCCGCCGTTTTTCCCGTTCGGAGCGCTGTTCGACTTCAATGCGTCAGGCATGAGCTACATTCCCAGATAAAGCTTGATGATCGCCAGCGTGCACGCCACGGCGACAGAGAACGTCCAGAAGGTGTTCAGGAAGAGACAGGGCACCTTCAGCCAATGCGGGGCGTATTCCTCGGCGATCACCTGCATGCCGAGCCGCATGTGAAACGTTATCGATATGACGAGGAGGAGCGCCAGGACAGCGTGAAGCGGATTGGCGAAGAAGAGCTGAACGTTCGCACGCGACGCGCCAACGAGCGAAAGCCCTGCATAAGCAAGAAATGCCGCGCCGAAAATGTTCGAAACCGCGGTGAGACGCTGCATCCAGAAGTGATCGGTGCCGGGGCCGCCGATGGCCGACCCAAGCCCGCGGACTTTCTTGAGCTGCGTTCTGTAAGTCGTCGGCATCAGCGGGTCCCCCATTCAGACAGCGCCACAAACCATAACAGCCCCGTCAGGGTCACAGATCCGAAGAGCGTTGCCCAGGACAGGGCGCGAACGACGGGGAGAGAGAAACCATGGCCCGTGTCCCAGATGAAGTGCCTGATCCCCCCAAGCATATGGTGAATGACCGACCAGGTGAAACCCACGAGGATGATGAGCCCGACCGGTGAGCCAATGAACCAGCTGACAGCGTTGAACTGCGCCTCGCCCATCGCAGCGGAGAGAAGCCAAGCCGTTAACAGAAGGCTGCCCCAATAATTAACGACGCCCGTGACGCGATGCATGATCGACAGGACCATGTTGATATAGGGGCGGAAGATGGAAAGGTGCGGGGACATCGGTTTGGGGGCCATGAGCCGGGCTCCCGCGATCGGCTTTGTTTCCGCCATCTATGCAACCCTTCTTAACGCGGCGTGCGTTTTTTCTTAATGTCAGGTTCATACTGCGTCGCAGCAAAGGCCGCAACAAACATCCTGCTGAACAACCGCTAACGCCTGCCTTGCGTGAAAAGCGTTAACGAAGCCGCTTTGAGCAAGTCTAGAGCACGGCAGCCGATAAAACCATTCTACAACTTGACTATAAGCCTGAAAAACGATGTTCCTGCATCAGGCGTTCCGGGCTTTCCCATGTCGATCAGAGGCTTATGGTGCGCTGCACAATTTTTCTCGATTTCAGCATGCCAGCCATGGCGGCAACTGACCACGCAAGACTAAAGTGGCATGAGAACCCAAAGATCGAGATCGAGCAGCACGGCAGGATCGTACTGATCTCCTGCTTTGAGTGCAAAGCCGGCCGAAGCCTTGTCTTTCAGCGCAACAAGCCTGAGCCTCAGCGCTCCCGCATCCATCCGGTCCAGGCGGACCTTTTCCAGCACCTCGCTCCAGGCATAGACCGTGTCGCCTGCAAACGCTGGCGAGACATGCCGGCCTGCGTTGATGCCCGCCACATGAAACGCGTTCTCAAGCCCGTTGAAGCTCAGCGCGCGGGCGAGCGATATGATATGGCCGCCATAAACCAAGCGGCGGCCGAAGCGGCCCTGCCCCTGCTCATGCTGATTGAAATGCACACGGGAGTTGTTCTGGTAGAGCCGCGCGGCAAGCTGATGCTCGGCCTCCTCGATGGTCATGCCGTCCAGGTGGTCGATCTTTTCTCCCACCTCGTAGCTTCCCCACCGGCGTGAACTGCCTGAAAGGGCGTCATTGTAATTGGCGATGTCGAGCGAAGGCAGCGCCCCGCCAAGCGCCTTTGCATCGACAGCCTTCTTCAACTGGGGCACGTTCTCCGCCGGCGCCGGGGCTGACTTCTCACGCTTTCTCACCATGACCCAGCGCTTAAATTCCAGCACGGGGTCGCCGTCCTGATTACGGCCGGTGCTGCGGACATACACGACGCCGCTCTCTTTGTTCGAGTTTTCGCGCAGGCCGATCATCTCGGACGTCGCGGACAGCGTATCGCCTGGGTAGACGGGTTTCAGAAAGCGGCACTCCGCGTAGCCGAGGTTTGCCACCGCATTCAACGATACATCCGGCACCGTCTTGCCGAACACGATGTGAAAGACGAGCACATCGCCTATGGGGCTTCGGGGATAACCGATGGCCTTTGCGAAAGCGTCGGAGGATTGAACCGCAAAACGCGAGCCGTAAAGCGCCGTGTAAAGCGACACATCCCCCGTCGTGACCGTCCGCGGCGTCGCGTGCTGAATCACCTGCCCGAGTTTGAAGTCCTCGAAGAAATTGCCGTCGCGCGATCTGCTCACCCTGCCCTCTTGGTCCGCTATTCAGGCTGAGCGCAGCTATATCACCCTCCAGTGATCGGGGGGAAGAAGGCGATTTCGCGCGCACCGTGCACAGGGGCGTCATGGCTGGCATGCGCGTGGTCTATAGCTGCGCGGATTACATCCTCGCGCTCGAAGGCTGCGGCATAGCCTTCGCCGCGATGCTTGAGCCAGTGAATGGCATCGCCGACTGTCGCAACGGAGTCGGGAAGCCTCACCCGCTCCTCGCCGGTTCCGATGCGTTCGCGGACCCATGCAAAATATTTCAACGTTACTTCCATGATCCTCGCCATGCGCGAAAAATATAGTCTGCGCCGGTATATAAGGCCAAACCGGCCGATGCCCAAAGCAATCCGGCGCCGGCATCGAGCAGCAGTCCAGCTTTCAAAGACGGAATATGGGAGGCGAACAGCAGGATCACAGCGGAAAACTGCGCTGCGGTCTTGAACTTGGCCACTGGGCTCACGGATGCGCGACGCCCCTCGAACCGGGCATAGCCGCGCAAGCCCGCGATCAGCATCTCCCGCCACAGGATGATCAAGGCGGCCCATGCACTCAAGCCCCGGATGATGTTCTCGCCCCACAGAAGCCACAGCGCGGTGAGTATGAAGACCTTGTCGGCGATCGGATCGAGCATCGCGCCAAGATCCGAGTCCTGTCCGGTAAGACGCGCGACGAGGCCGTCGAGGAAATCGGTAAGCGCCGCCGCGGCAACGATTCCCACCGCGAGAACAGGCGCATGGGCCGTCAGCACCGCCCAGGCTAGCACCGGCGCAGCCGCGATGCGCGACGCGCTCAGGAGATTTGGCAGCGAAAGGATGGATGACCGGTTTCTGTTTTGGTCCATGGTTGCCATTCCCGCCGCGACGGGCAACCCCTCCCATATCGCAGCCGCGACAGCGCCGGAAACGGCTTGAACACCCGGAACTTGGAGGAAATCCGCCGTCAAGCGGTGCTTGAAGCGGTTACGCTACTTTTGCAAGCTTAGAATGTAGGCTACTACGTCCGCCTTATCCTTGGCGGGGATGATGAAGTCGGGCATGTCCTTGTGAGGCGTTTGCAGGATTACAAAAAGCGCTGCCCCCGTCATCCCAGGCGTATTCGCGATTTTGGCGAAGGAAGGCGCCTTTGGATTGGGGGAGAGATAATCATCGCTCCGAATGGCGTGACACTCGGAGCAGACGGACCGCGCATAAGCCACGCCCGCCTCTGCGTTGCCATCCTCCGCGCGGGCGCCATAGCAACAAGCAACCGAGAAAAGCAGCAGCGTGAGAATTCGCACCATGGGTGAGCCCTCGAACTCTCACGTTTAAGCGGCGCCCCGCAGTCTAGACTGCGGCTGCGTGGCGAAGTTCCGTATTCTGAGCCAGGTAAGCGTCGAAAACCGAGCACACGACCCGCAAAGCAAGCCGCGCCTCGTCGGGTACGCTTAGCCGGCTGCCTTCGAGTTTGCAGAGCCCTTCCTCCTCGAGGCCGCGCAAGTGCGCCATTTCGTCACCGAAAGCTCCCCGGTCAGGGGCGTACTGCTTCCGGATGTCTTCGAGGTCGACTTCCATGTCGCACATCAGGCGCTCGATGATGGCGCCGCGCATCTTGTCTTCGCCGCGGAAGGCGACGCCCTTGGCAATCGGCAGTACGCCTGAGTTGACCGCGCGGGTATAGGCCCCCGTCTCCGTGATGTTCTGCGCAAAACCATCGGGCAGAGCCGAGATCGAGCTTGCCCCGAATGCGACGATGGTGCCAGCCTCATCGTTGGTGTAGCCCTGGAAATTGCGGTGCAGGCGGCCTTCGCGCAAGGCAACCGCCATGCTGTCCTCCGGCCTCGCGAAGTGATCGAGACCGATCTTTACATATCCCTGCTCGGCCAGCGCGTCGCCCGCAACCTGCGCCTGCTCGAAGCGCATCACCGGGGTCGGCAAGGCCTCCTCCGGGATCATGCGCTGGTTCTTGGCCATCCACGGGACATGCGCGTAGCCGAAAAGCGCGATGCGATCGGGATGCAGGGTTGCCGCCTGCTCGACCGTATTCTTCAGCGTCTCCGGTGTTTGATAGGGAAGGCCGTACATCAGGTCGAAGTTGACGGCGGTGATCCCCTGCTCCCGCAAGAGCGCCATGGTGCTTTCGATCATGCTGATCGGCTGGACGCGGTTGATCGCGGTCTGAACTTTGTCGTCGAATTCCTGCACGCCGAGGCTTGCCCGCGTGCATCCGATCTTGCCGAGCGCGACCGCGTTTTCCGGTGTGAAGGTTCTGGGATCGATCTCAACCGCGATCTCGGCGTTGCCGAGGATGTTGAAGTGACGGTGAACGGCTTCCGAGATGCGGATCATATCCTCGGGCGCGAGCGCGGTCGGCGTGCCGCCGCCCCAGTGAATGTGACGCACGGAGATGCCTTGAGGCAGAACGCGGGCGGCAAGCTCGATTTCCCGGATGATGGTGTCGACGTAAGTCGTAACCGGGGAATAGCGGGCTATCACCCGCATGTTGCAGCCGCAATACCAGCACATTTGGCGGCAGAATGGCACATGCAGATAAAGCGAGATTTCCGAGCTGGGATCGAGCCGGGACAGCCAGCTCTCATACCGCTTCGCATCCACGTCCTCCGAGAAATGCGGGGCTGTGGGGTAGCTCGTGTAGCGTGGAACCCGCGCGGAGAAGTATTTTGAAATCCCAGGTGTCATGCTTGGTCTTTCCCTGTGACGTTACGCTGCGAGCCGCCGCCGCCGCGGCCTCGATTTTTCCATGCGATTTCGAAGGCGCAAGACTTTCCGCCGGTTGCCTCGCAACTGATTTCGCGGACGAAAGTGTTGCGGCTGACGAGGACTTCGAACAGGCGCTGGAAGGTTCCGGCGTAATAGTCGCATTGCGGGCGGTCGCCATGGCGGCCCCGGCACAACGGACATCCCTTGATCGAAACAATGACCGGATGCCCATTTGCGACGCTGAAGTCGCCGGTCCCGGAGAAGGTCCAGGAGTGCTTCTTGATTGTTCCAAGCAGGATCCGGCTCGCGAGAGACGGCGGTAGAACTTTGAGCACCGCCTGAGCGGGCTTGGGAATGCGGTTCGCGAGAAGATAATCTCCGGTCCGAAGCCCAGCCTCGAACGCGATCTTCCGCGCCTCGTTCTCCTCAAGTCCATCGAACAGCGCCGTCTGGAGCGCGCCGACATCCTCTTCGGGCACCATCCCCGTCGGCGGATGAGCAAGATGCGGCTCCAGATGCGCACGGGCGAAAATAAGCCGGGTGGTTTCCTCTCCCAATACGTCGTGGAGGGTTTCCGCCACCCGGATTATAGCATTTGGACCAATACGGCCGGCTTCCGCCGCTGCATGCGCCATTCGACGCGCCTTCTTTGTGTGTGACAGCCCTTAGTGCGTGGTCGCCGTTTCGACCTTTTTCTCTTCGTGCTGTCCCGTTTTCCGCGTCGTATGGTCGAAATCGTCCTCTTCGCGCTCGCCTCGTCCGCGCGTCGTATCGAAGCCGAAATCCACCTTCTTGAGCGACTGCGGACCCCAGTATTTCACGCGTCCGAGGTCGTAGAACTTCCGCTCCCAGCCGCTCTTGAGGAAGGCCTTGAGACAGCCCAGAAGGTAGCTGCGCCGCTGCCTGCTCCAGACCCACGGATATCCGAAGAAAGCCTTGCGCATATAAAAGCGCCGGTAGTTGCTCATGACGTGATTGAGCAGTTGTGTGCGCTCCATGGCGTCCGGCTTCATGATCGGGGTCACGAAGTTGTATTTCTCGTAGTCGAAGACTTCGACCTTGTCGCTCAGTTCCTTGAAGAGATCGGAGAACGGCCAGGGCGTATACATCGCCCAATTCGCCATATCCGGGTTCCAGTCCATCGCCATGCGGAACGTCTCTTCGAGCGTCTCCGGGGTCTCGTTCTCCAAGCCCACGATGAATTGCGCTTCGGTGACGATGCCGTTCTTGCGAAGAAGCTCGATGGCGCGCTTGTTCTGCGCGATGGTCGTCTCCTTGTTGAAGCGGTCGAGCTTCAACTGCGCGGCCGCCTCGGTTCCGAGCGAGATGTGGATCAATCCCGCGGCGCGATAGAGGGGCAGCAGCGCTTCATCCCGGAGAATATCGGTCACGCGGGTATTGATGCCCCACTGGACCGGCAGGTTCCGCTTCTTCAGCTCCTCGCAGAATTCGACGAACTTCTTGCGGTTGATGGTCGGCTCTTCGTCGGCGAGGATGAAGAAGCCCACCTTATAATCGCGGACCAGCGTCTCGATTTCGTCGACGACCTTCTTCGGGTCGCGAATGCGGTAGTTCCGCCAGAATTTCCACTGCGAGCAGAAGCTGCAGGTAAACGGACAGCCGCGCGCGAGGTTCGGAATTGCGACGCGCGTCCCTGTCGGGATGTAGATATACTTCTCCCACTCCAAAACGCCCCAGTCCGGATTGATTGAATCGAGATTGGAGATCGGCGGCTCCGAAGGCGTAGCGGTAATCTTGCCTTCCTCGCTGTACGCGATACCCTTGATCTCGGCGCGATCCTGCAGCCAGGTTCCCTTCTCGACGGCGCGAACAACGTTCACGAATATCGCCTCGCCCTCGCCGCGCACAATGGCGTCGATCCAGGGCGATTCTGTAAGGACCTGCTGATACATGAACGTGGCGTGGATGCCGCCAAGAACCGTAACCGTTTGAGGGTGAGCTTCCTTGGCGATCTGCAACAGCCGCTCGGCCTTGTAGATCGAGGGCGTGATCGCTGTCGCACCGACGATGTCGGGCTTTTCTTTTGCGATAATGGCGCGGATGTCGTCCTCGGACAGATTGTTCGTCATCGCATCGACGAAGCGAATGTCCGTGTAGCCCGCTGCCTTCAGGGGACCACAAATATAAGCAACCCACGCAGGAGGCCAGTTCCCAGCGATCTCCGCTCCGCCCGAGTGATAATTGGGATGGATCAGGATGATTCGCATTGGGCGCCCCCGGGAATGTCAGGTCAAGTTGACAGGATTGTGTGTCAAGCGGAGATTACTCCGTTGGCACGCATCCGTTTTGATCTAGATCAAAACGCCACTGCCATTTGACCAATCCGCGACGTCAACTTTGGGCTAGACTTAATAAAATTGCTTTTCAATCGCCTCCTACTTCTTCAGAGCGACAGTATCCCCGATCGCAAGCCCAAGCTTCTGCGCCTGTCCGGCCGCTATCTCCAGAACCCGCGAAGCAGGGCTCATCGATGAGATCACATCGGTCGAAAAGGGCTCAGCATTGTAAGCGATATGCTTGATGCGCCAGTCGTCGCCGATAAAGACCATATCCAGCGGAATGTAAGTGTTCTTCATCCACATTGTGATCTCGTGCTCGCCGCCGAACAAAAAGATCATGCCATGATCGTCGGCGATTGAACGGCGAAACATGAGGCCTTGTTCGCGCTTTGCTTCGGTATCGGCTACCTCGACATTCAAAAGCACGGGGCCATTCTTCGTTTCGATCTTGAGACTTGCGGGTTTAAAGAGAACATCTCCAAAAGCTGACGGTATTATAAAAAAGCCGAAAATCACAAGGGCCGCAAGCGCGGCCCTGGCTTTATTGTCGCGACCCCTGATCATGGGTCTATCCCTTTCAGTGCGAGGCCGGGTAGCCGGTTGCGCCGTCGGGACGGAGCTCGGCGGCCATCAGGCCTTTCTCGCCATGGCCATAGCGGACCTGCACAATTTGTCCAGGCCGAAGCTCGGCAAAGCCGAAGCGCCGAAGGGTCTCCATATGGACGAAGATATCTTCCGTCCCTGCGCCGCGAGTCAAAAACCCGAAGCCCTTGAGCCTGTTGAACCACTTCACCATGGCCCGCTGCCAATCGCTCTCGGGCATGACATGAACGTGGGTCCGCTGCGGCAACTGCGAGGGATGAATAGCTGTACTTTCATCCATCTCTATCACGCGGAACGCCTGAAGCCCGCGGTCGCGCCGGAGCACTTCGCACACGATACGGGCTCCTTCGTAGGCCGTCTGATAGCCGTCGCGCCGCAAAACGGTGACGTGAATCAGAACGTCTGGAAGCCCTCCATCTGGAACGATGAACCCAAACCCCTTGGATACATCAAACCACTTGATGTGACCGGCTATTACAAAGACGTCTATGCTAGGTTGCTCTGCGATGTCGTTAAAAGATGCAATCGTGGGAGGTAATTTGTCCCCCATTGTTTAGTCCCCCGCTTCACTTAAAAACTTGGCGTTCGCAAAGGCCTCGCCCAAGACCGTCACGCGCACCAACTCACCTGCGAAACATAACATCACTCTACGCCGAGGCGAGAGAAAATTAACTCTTTCCCCAGCGCCCTTGTCTGACCGCGCCTCAACCGCTCCTGAGGCCCGCGCAGCAAGTGCTTGATAATCCGAAGCAAATTTTGGCCAAAATTGGGCGGTCGCCCTATTCCGTGCTGTTACAAAAATACCTGCACGTACACTTTGAACAGCAGCGAGGTTGCGCAATTCCGCCCTATTGGCCCGCCAAAAGACTGCGAATCAATACGTTTTGGGTTTTGAAACGCGAATCAGGGCGTGACGCGAGGTGTGGTTTCCACACTTGTTGAAACGCGTTCCGCATAGACCCCATCTATTCGGAAAGCCTGGCATGCTTCGCCGCTTTGACATCCACAGCTCGACGTGAGTGGGAGACCCATCATGAAGTATCTCCATACAATGGTCCGCGTGACCGACATCGACAAGTCGCTCGGTTTTTATGTCGGCAAGCTCGAACTCAGGGAGGTTCGCCGCATGGACCGGCCGGAGGGCCGCTATACACTCGTCTTCCTCGCGGCGCCTGGCGATGAAAGCGCGCAAGTCGAATTGACCTACAACTGGGATCCGGAGGTCTATGGCGAAGGACGCAATTTCGGCCATCTCGCCTATGAGGTCGACAACATCTATGAGACCTGCCAGCGCCTCATGGATGGAGGCGTAACCATCAACCGGCCGCCTCGGGACGGGCGCATGGCCTTCATACGCTCGCCCGACAACATCTCCATCGAACTGCTTCAGAAGGGCAAGGCCCTGCCGCCCTCGGAACCCTGGGCTTCGATGCCGAACTCGGGCAAGTGGTAGATCGCGCGATGGAGCGGCAGGATTACACTGCGGTCGCGAAGGCCCTGCACTGGTTGATCGCCGCCCTGATCGTCGTCATGTTCCCGCTCGCCTGGACGATGGGCGACTTTTCCGGCATCCAGAAATTCAAGCTCTACAATCTGCACAAATCAATCGGGATCGCCATTCTCGCGCTGATGACGCTGCGGCTGTTCTGGCGCTCTCTCAATGCCGCGCCCGCTTTGCCGGCCTCGGCGCCCCAGCGGGAACGCGTGGCGGCCCATCTCGGCCATCTCGCCCTCTATGCAGTGCTGTTTCTGATGCCGCTCTCCGGCTGGGCAATGATATCGGCGTCGGACAAGCCGTCGGTCCTTTTTGGATACACGGCCTTCCCGCTTATCCCCTGGCTGAGCGAACTTCCCTTGGACCAGAAAAAGGCTTACGGCGAACTTTTCAAAGGCGTCCACGAATTTACCGCAAACGTGCTCCTTTTCCTGATTGTCATTCACGCGGCGGCGGCCTTGCGCCACGCCTTTGTCTTGAGGGATGGAATAATGTCCAGCATGCTCCCGCGTTTCGGGCGCCGTTCGACTTCGACGCGGGTCGCGCTCTTTGTTTTGACCGCCAGCGCCCTGAGCTTTGGCGGCGGGAGGGACGCGACCGCGATGGAATGGGGTGTGAATCCCCAAAAAAGCGAAGTCGCTTTCGAGGCGAGCGGCAGCGGCTACAACACCAAGGGCTTATTCAAAGACTACAAGACCGAGATCGAGTTCGACCCCGAGACGCCGGAGGAGGCATCGGTTCGCGTGACGCTCGATATGCGAAGCGCTTCGACGGGCGCGGCCGACACAGATCAGACCCTCCAATCCGAAGAATTCTTTGATCCAGCGCACCATCCGACCGCTGAATTCATCGCGAGGGGTGCGACGCCTGACGGGAACGGAAAATACATCTTGAACGGGCAACTCACGCTGAAAGGCGTGACAAAGCCCGTAACTTTGCCGTTTTCGATCGATATTGCGGAGGGGACGGCGGCCGTGAAAGCCGAGGCGAAAATCAATCGCCTCGACTTTGGCGTAGGTCAGGAAACCGTTGCAGGGCTGCCGGTCGACAGAGAAGTGAAGCTGACGATCGACCTCAGCGCGATGAGGCTCGACAACTGAAGGCGGATCGCTGCTTTTGCCGCGGCGGCGCGTCTTGATTAACCCACGGCATAGGACCAGCTAAAGGCATTGCTCGGATTGTGTGCAATTCCTTTGGAATGTGCTCAATGGAAACACATCGCCCCACGCTGATCTCGGTTGTCTTGCCCGCTTACAATGAGCGCGAGGGGCTGCCTGTCGTCCTGTCTTCGATCTTCCGCACGCTGGCGAGAACGGGCTTTGCTCATGAGGTCGTCGTTGTGGACGATGGGAGCGCAGACGGAACGCGTGAGGCGATGCTGGATATGTGTTCCCGCCAGCCCAACCTGCACTACATCCGGCTGTCGCGAAACTTTGGGAAGGAGGCGGCTCTTTCCGCTGGTCTCAAGATGGCCGCGGGCGACGCCGTTATTCTCATGGACGCCGACGGGCAGCACCCGGCCGAACTGATCCCGACGTTTATCGAGCGCTGGCGCCAGGGCTACGAGGTCGTCGCGGGAGTTCAAAGTTCTCGCCGCGAAACTTGGCTCAAGCGCCGGTTCAAGAGCATGTATTATCATTTCTTGGAAGCAGGCAGCTCGGTGGTCATCCCGCCCGACGCCGGCGACTTTCGGCTCCTCGACCGGAAAGCTGTCGACGCAATCGACGCCTTGCCCGAGCGAAACCGGCTTATGAAGGGGCTTTATGCCTGGGTCGGATTCCGCACCGCGCTCGTGCCCTTTCAGGCCCAGAACCGCGTGGCAGGCCATACCAAGTTCACGTGGATAAAGCTTTTCAGGCTTGCCTTCACGGGCTTGACCTCTTTCACCGTCATCCCGCTCCGCTTTGTGTCGCTGGCGGGCTTTCTCATTTCACTGTTTGCCCTGCTTTATGGCTTCTATCTCCTTTTCGAGCATTACGTCCTTGGCGATCATTTGCCGGGCTGGGCCACGCTTTCGGTCGGCATGATGTTTTCCTCGGGTGTTCAGCTCTTGGCGCTGGGCGTCATCGCTGAATATCTCGGCCGCACGTTCGAGGAGGTGAAGCAACGCCCCATCTTTATCGTTGCGGAGGACAGCCGCCGAAAGGCCAGCCTCCACGCAGCCTCGCCCGTCTACGATGCGACGCCGATGATGACGGACGCAAGTCTGCCCGACACACCGGCGATCCCATAAAATGAGGCAGATCGCGATCTTTTTTGCGGTTGGCTCCGCTGCCGCGTTCACGCATCTCACGGTCGTGGCTATTGTCGTGGAACTCCTTGGCCTGCAGCCGCTCGCCGCCAATGTGATCGGCTTCTGCGTGGCTTTTCTCGTGAGCTTTGCCGGTCACGCGCGCTTTACCTTTCCGCTTTCGCCAGAGCGTTACGCCGCAGCCCGAATGCGCTTTTTCGCCGTCGCGTGCACCGGCTTCGTTCTGAACCAGGCCGCTTATGCGGAAGCCTTGCATCTCGTCGGCCCGCGCTACTATCTTCCCGCCCTTGCCGCTGTTCTTATCGGGGTTGCTGTCGCAACATTCCTGCTGTCAAAGCTATGGGCCTTCGCGCAGCCGCAAGGCTAGGGAGCATGCTGTCATGACTGAGGGGGTTATCATCAACGCCGACGACTACGCCATGGACGGCGGAGTCGATGCCGCGATCCTGAAGCTTGCCGCGCAAGGCGTGGTGACGGCAACGAGCGCGATGGTGCTGTCGCCAACCTGGCCGGAGGCCGCGCTGGCCCTGGGCGACGCGCCTCTCTCCCGCGGCCTTCATCTCGACTTTACGTCTCCTTTCGCAGGAGACGTGTTTCCGCGACAGACGATCGCCGGCTTGACGATGCGCACGCATTCAGGGGTGCTGGATCGAAAGCTTCTGCGGAAGGACATCGACCGGCAGCTTTCGCTGTTCGAGAGCCGCATGAAGGCGCCGCCCGATTTCGCAGACGGGCATCAGCATTGCCACCTTCTTCCCTTTGTCAGGGAGGGTCTCCTCGATGCGCTCGCCGATCGATACGGGGCCGAGGCCCGCCGCATCGGCCTTCGCAACTGCGCTCCAAGGCGATGGCGCGGCGTGAAGGCGGCGATCATCGCCCGCACCGGGACTTTCCGGCTGGAAAGCCTGGCCAAGGAGCGCGCGCACCAGATGAACAGCGACTTCGCCGGCGTCTACGATTTCAATGAAGACGCCGATTTCGAAGCGATGTGGGCGGATTGGCTGAGTGGCCTTGAGGGCCGCTGCCCTCTCGTCATGTGCCACGTGGCAGAGCGCGGAGACCACGACGGCAGCGACGCCATCAGAGGCGCGCGCTACCTCGAATACGACTGGCTCGGGAGCGCCAAATTCCGGGAGCTTACCCAGCGACTTTCGAAACAGCCGGAGCGCTGGCCTCGGGCCTGAACCAAGGCTCCCAGGCCGGCGGCGATGGCTCGACCGGCTTGCCTGTCAGGCGCGCCGCGATTTCCTTGACTGCTCCTTCGACGGGCCTGAAATCAAACCGAACGACATGCTTTCCCGCGGGCACCTCAACGGCGCGGAACAACACATTCGCGCGCAGAATGTCGGCAGGCTTTCCATCAACGGAGCCGAACCACCAGGGGTGCCAAACGTCGTTCAGCACGAGAAACCCGGCTCGTGGCGTGTCCACAGCCACCTCCACTTCCGTGTTTTGGTAGAGTTGAAGAACCGTATCGGCTTGCGGCAGAGAAACGGGTCTTGGCTGGAGGGTGCTCATCAGCACGTGCCTGCCGCGCAAGAGAACGGTCTGTCTCGGATCGAAATAGGGCCAACGACCATCTTTCGAGATCTGATCGAAGTTTGCAGGCAACCAATCGAAGGCGAACATGACACGGGGAAGGGCGCGCGGGTTCTCGTAGATGTATGTGTTGCGTGTGTTCGTAACGAGCGTAAGGTCTCCGAGCCTGATTTTCTTGTCTATCTTCTCGACAGGCCGATCGGTCGCGATATAACGAAGCCCAAGCAGATCGGCCATCACGGACCGGTATGATGGAAATAGCGGTGTAAATACGCGCTGATACGCATCAGCGCTTGTCTCCCCGGCTCCTATGCCGCTCACGACATCCGCGAGCCGGAGCGGATTATATCCGAGCGTATGATCGAAGCCATGGATAAGGCTTATGTTCGGCCATTCGAAGCCGAGACCAACCATCTCCACCCTGTCGCGGCGCGGCGAATTCGCAGGTTGGGCGAGATGTGATTTGAAGAAGGCCACCGTGTCATTATTGGTGTCGACGCGCATCTGATCGTAATAGGAAGGTTTCTGCGCCGTCGACCGGTTCGGCCCATTATTTATGGCGAGATCGGCGGTCACGAACGCGGCAAGCACAGCTACCGTGAGAATGGCGTATCGGCTCGAATATCGCAGTGCGAACACAAGCGCGAGCCAGCCGGCCGTGAAAATGCCGATCGCAAGCAGCACGGGCTCGACGGACATGTAGAAGTGCGAGTGGGCCGCTGCGACCCCAAGGCTCACGGCGAAGATGAGGGCGAGGATCGCCGCCGCCGCGAGTTTCTGCCGATAGGTCGGCTCGCTCCCGGACAGGAAGCGATGCAGAAGGTAGCCGGATAGAATAGAGGTCATCCCCCCGAGCGCGTATGTGGCGTCGGCGGGCCTGCGAAACAGATCGACGCCGGGCAAATAATCATAAGCCAGGGTGAAGAAGCCAGTGTAGCGGCCAAGCGCGAAGAGGAGCAGGCATGTGGCCGCAATCGTGAAAAACCGGATCTCGCGCGCGAAGATGCCGCCTCTCATGAAGCCGACCGCGAGAAGGAGAAGAATGGGCAGCGCACCGATGTAGACCTGGCTCATATTTTCGTTCATCGAAAGCCAGTCGGCGTTCCATTCAATGCTTCCCGGGCCCCAAAAGGGAAGGTTCGAATGAACCGCGTAAAGATCGGACACGACAGCGGTCAGGAGCGAAGCGGGATGCAGAGATCCCCTGCCCGCCTCATTGAAAGCGATCTCGGGACGATTGGAAGCTTCGACAAAGAGGAAGCTCAAGATGATGGGTCCTGCCGCAAGCAACGTCGCCACCGCGCCTCCGGCGAAGAGCGGCGCGAGCGTTTGCTTCACCGAGGCCCAGAACCGCGGCCCGCTCAACCAGTGATGGATCGTATAGCCGGCGAGAAGGTAGCAGGCGATCAGCGCGATCTGCCCTGGCTCTACGAGCATGACGCCTGCGGCGAGACCGGCCAGAATCCCATACGGCACAGACTTCCGTTCAAGCGCCCGGGAGAGCAGCCAGAGGCAGAGCATGGAAAAGGCAAAGCCCTCGATCTGCTTGATGTGCTGTATCCGCCAGACCGACGACCCGCCAAAGGCTGCGGCAAGCGCGGCGACCGCGGCGCCCGCCGGATGCCAGCCCCGATCCTTGAAGAACATAAGGACGGCAAAAGCCGTGAGCCCCAAGAGCAGGAAGCAATAAAGGTCGAGTTGCCGGAAACTCGGCTCGGGCGCCAGATAGGCCAGCAGGAACGCCGGTGAGAAAATCAGCGATTGCGGATCGGCGATTTGCGGAGACCCCGCAAAGACATTATGCGTCCAGAAAGGCGATTGGCCGCTGTGGAGCGCATTCGCCAAAAACTGGAGCTGCGGCTGAAAATGCGCCTTTGCGTCATACGGAATGGTGACGGAGCCTGACAGCCAAGGCAAGGCGAAAATCAACCAGCCTGTGGCTACCGCGCAAAATGCAGCGGCATAACTGCCTGAAACTCTCGCGTTCATAACCTGCTTTCCGGGATGGCGACTAACTGCGGCAATGAAGTTGTACAACCCCAATTTGTCTTTTTTATTTCACGGCTCGGGTTGAAAGCCTTTTAACGGTGACGCTAACAAAGACCGGGAACGCTGGAAATCCTCACCAAAAGTAGGAACTCGAGTACGGCACGCAAGGAGCAAAGCGACAAACATCCTCTACAGCTGGTCGCTTCGCGGCTCAAGACGAGAATCAGCGCAGTCGAGGAAGTATCCTGGTCATGAAACGTCACTATGTCTTGCAGCCGGACCGCCGTTGGGTATAGTGCGGTTCTGCGCCGGGTCGGCGCATGGAGAGGTGGCCGAGTGGTTGAAGGCGCACGCCTGGAAAGTGTGTAGGCGGGATACCGTCTCGAGGGTTCGAATCCCTCCCTCTCCGCCAGATGCCTCATCAATGGCTTGATTTTAAAGGTTTATTTTAGGTCGCGTTTTTAGCCAGCCCACTACCCTGTTGCTCGCAGCACTGGCGTACACCACGCTTCGCAAAGCGGCGAAACAAATGATCGGGTGTAGGCGATCATTCCGATGGGTTTGTGCATGCGAAACGTGCGCACCAACTCGCCCGCGATGCGACGCGGAAGCCGATAGCATCAGACCGAACGGGCAGACTGAAGCGGAGACGCTTCGCAGCGGCGCGCACTATATGGTTGGCGGGCGTAGATGCCGAAGGCGAGGATGCCTGCGTAGCACGCGGCCGGCACAGCCAGCGCCAGCTTGAGACCGGCGACATCTGCTGCGTACCCCGTAATAAGCGGTACGATAGCGCCCCCGACAATCGCAATGCAGATGATTCCCGAGCCCTCATGTGCGCGGCTGCCGAGGCCTTCGGACGCGAGCGTGAAAATCGTTGGAAACATGATCGAGTTGAAGAGACCAATCGCAAGCAGCGCCCAGCCGCTGAGCGCACCGGTGCCAGTTGCGGCGGCGACCAAGAGCAGAATCGCGACAGCGGCGGCGCTCGCAAGCACCTTGCCCGGCGAATAAAGACGCAGCAGGTATGCACCGACGAACCGCCCGATCATCGCGCCACCCCAGTAAAACGGAACGCGTTCGCCTGCGGCGGGGGCGCTCAGCCCGAGGACGTCAGGCTGCATGAGGAAGCTTACGATCACCGACCCGATTGCAACCTCGGCGCCGACATAGAGAAAGATTCCGAGGGCGCCGAAGCCGAAGCGCGGTTGCTGCAGGAGTTCGAATGCGTGCCGGATCGGCGTCTCGGCAACCGGCTGTGCCTGAAGGCGATTACGGCGTGCCCATACCGCCGCCGCTACGACCAAAAGCACAACTGCAAGGCCGAGATAGGTCAGCACAATCACCTGGCTTTCCTGCACGCGGAACGCATCAAGCGCCGCGCCGGTCAGCGTCGCTGGATGCGCTTGAAGCGACTGCAGGATCAGGATTGAGCCGACGTAAGGGAATATCGTCGTTCCAAGCGAATTGAACGCTTGTGCGAAGGTCAGGCGGCTGTGGGCGGTTGCGGGGGCCCCCAACATCGAGACGAGCGGATTGGCAACCACCTGCACAATCGTGATGCCGGAGGCCAGCACGAAGATCGCAAGAAGGAAGGTCGCGAAGAGGCCAAACGACGAGGCAGGCACGAACAAAAGGCAGCCGAGGGCCATGGTGATGAGGCCGATCGCGGCGGCGCGCAGGTAGCCGACGCGCCGCACGATTGCGGCAGCCGGCAGCGAGATCAAGAGGTACGCGGCAAAGAACGCCGATTGCACCAGCATCGCCTCGGCGTAGGATAGCGTGAACAGCGCCTTCAGCTTCGGAATCACGACGTCGTTGAGGCTCGTGATACCGCCGAAAATGAAGAAAAGCGCGAACACGAAAAGCCGGAGGTCCGGCGCATCGATGGAGCCGCTTGCGGTTTCATCCAAGGTTGCCGGATCGGATGGCGGCTTCGGTTCGATATCCAGCTGCATGCTGTGCTCCAAAGCAGGCTTTGCGTCGCAGAATCCATTATCCACGAACCGGTTGCCGGGCGAAGTGCTGCGAACGGCACTCTACTTCGAGGCGATCTGGATGAGCCCGGCTTTGACATCGGCGGTCGCTCCGGCTCCCTCGAAAGCGGCCCCGACGCTCTTGTCGCCGAGGAGTTCCCTGGCGAAGAAAGCCGTGAGATACCGCACCGAGTAGCCGAGAACGGTGGACGGGGTCGCAGTCCCCTTCGTGCACAAACTGCAAAAGCGGCAGTTGGCCGGGTCTTGGAACATGGTGTGGTCGGCGTCGAGCGCCGTGATCACCACTGCGGGAGAAGCCGCTGCATCGTAAAGCGCCTGGTAGTTGAACCAGGCAGGAGCACAGGAAAGCCTGTCGACCGTCTCCCCGATAAACGCGACGGGGATGCCGATATTTGCAAGCTTCGTGCCCGCTTTTGGGGCGCCGAACGACAGATCGACCGGATCAAGGCCAAACACCCCTCTGACACGACCTGGCAAGCCCTCCGCTGCCAGCAACGCGATTTGCGCGCCCCGTGAATGGCCAGCGAACCCTATGTGGGACGCGTCGACCATCCCATGGAGGGGGCTGTTCACATCGGCGTTAAGGTTTGTTAGCCAAGTCGTCGCTTGATCGGAGACGGCATTGACCGCGATCTCTGTGATCGTCGAATTGTCATCCGGGCTTGCCTCATCGGGGAACTTCGCCTTCGCGGGGGCGTAAGCGAGCGCAGCATCATCCTGAAGAAACGCGATAATGCCCCAACTGGCGAGACGCCTGGCGTAAGGCGCATAAGCGATGCCGCTTTGCATGAAGCCTGACAAAAAGATGACAACGGGATGCGGCCGGGAGTCCTCTGGGATGTACGCCGTGGACGTGAAGGCCCCGATCGGCGACGGCACGGTGAGCACGGCCGTTGTCAGGGCGTAGGGGCCATCGGCATTGTAGCGTCCCGCGCCGTTGACTTCGGCTCTCGCGCTGGTGGCGAAAACCAGAAGGACCAGGATTAGGAGACCCGCCATGTCTAAGCTTGTCCGCCGGTGCATGAGCGCATATGACCTCCGTCGCTGCCAATCGCCACCACGGCCTGGAAGCCTTCCTGTGTTCTGACCGTTACTTCGTTGAGCGCAGTTGTAAAGACGTCATGGATGCTATTCACGCCGCATTTTTTCAGATGGCCGAAAAGTTTTTTGTAGTCTTGGAAGTTGAAGCGAACGGCTGGCGCCGCGACGACGGAGATTTGCTCGCGACGCGCGAGCGCCGCGAAGGAAACAAGCGCTCAATAAGCTACAGGCTAGCGCGGCCCGGCTTCAGACGTCAACGCTGCTTCGGTTTCTGCGAGATCAGGAGTAGCCCCGCTCCGAGTTGGCGACCGCTGGGTGTCCGTTGATGTCAAGTCGGGATCGATTTTGCGCGCGATGAGAAAGGAGGCCTCTAAGGTGTTCCGGAGATTCCTGGCGAGAGCCTGGATGCTCGCGCGCTTGAACTCCGTGCCCGGCGCTCCAAACGAGAATATGTCCTCGTAGAAATCGAGCTGCTCGAGGACCGAGCGCAATTTGACTGGCGATCCCATGTGGCACCAAGCGCGCCGGTAGCCCTTTTCAAGGGCGGGCAGCTCCGCGGAAGGGTTTGGAGACCGTAGGACCACCTCGGCGGTGCGGGCATCGGCCCGCAGGATCAGGTCCCAGAAATCGGCGTCGTCCGGAGGCTCGGCGCCGATCAGCGTCTTGAGCTGCGCCTCGACGCTGGCGTCGCAGTCCTTTCCAGCCCGGACAGCGTCGCAGATGCGCGCGCTGCAAGCCATGAGCAGCGGGTAGGACTTATTTCCCCGCTCGTCGATCGCTGCCGCTCGATCGTAGCACTCGGCCATCGTCTTCAGCGCGGCCTCCGCTTCGCCGACCGCGGGCCGCACCTGGGCGAGCCGCTTCCAGCAGCTCCCCTGCAGAGACAAGCGCTCCCGCGTCTCCCCAAGCAGGGCCGTCAATCCCTCGATCTTACGCAACCACGTTCGGATTTCCTCCGCCGTCTTGGCGGAGTTCCGCTGCTCCGGGGGAAGAGACCGCATGACCGCCACGGCGTGGCGCGCGCTGAGGTTGGTGAGCTGCTCAATCGCCTTCACCTTGAAAGAGGTGTCCGGGCCTCCAACCGCCGCCGCATAGTGCGCGATCGCCTTTGGAAGCTCGCCGAGCTCCCCCCAAGCTTCGGCCAAAGCGACGCGAAGTTCGGCGCGACCCATCCACATCCGCTTCTCCGCCGCCGCTTCGATCTTCTTAAGGCGCTCTCCGGGACCATCATCAGGGCGCTCATTGGAGCGGTCGAGCTTGCGTTCCAGGGCGATGTTCAAATCGTCGCGAACCCGCTGCGCCGCATCGATGGCCTCGGAGACCGCGACGAAACTGAAGTTACCGTTACCGCTTCCCCTTGGGGATCGGGGCGAGCGCAGCCGAAAGTCGGGGTCGCCGTAACACTGGTAGGCTCCCCACGTGTTATCGCTCCAGCTCGCTTTGCGGGCTACCTCGTAGGCGCGCCGTCGAGCGAGCAAAGTCGCCTCGCCGAATGTGCTTTCCCGCCAGCATCGCTTTGTAGAAGACCTTCCCGAATTCTGCGGCAGGTTCACCGTTCACCGCCCATCCGGCTGCGATCACGCATCTCGCGCCGAGCTTCACAAGCTCGATGGCGACATTGGCGGCAAATTCCGGCCTTCCCTCGATGAGTTCCGGCTTTCCCTCGATGACGGGCCCGACGCCGAGGTGGCAGCAGTTGATAAAGACGATCCCGGGGCTAACCGGAATCTTGGCCAGTGCGGAAGGACCCAAGACCACGCCGCCGCCAAGAACTATTCCGGTCCGCTTCTGCTTCTTGCCGTTCGGACCGGCAAGAAGGTGCTCGGAAACGCCATGGGCGGAGATATGGATTATCTCCCAGGCTTCCGTGAACAGCCGCCGGGTTATCTGCTCTGGTCCAGCGTCCGCTCCGGCGAGCAGCGTCACGTAGGGCGGACCTCCCAAAGCCGGCTGATGGCTTTGGCTTCCTCCTCGGCCTTCGGGAGGTTAGGACATGTCCGTCGGCGCAGCCCTGAGGATTTCCGATAACCAACGCCTGGGCTCGTCGCGCGTCGCGAAGACATCCTCCCGGAAACGCGTCTGTACGAGTTGGCGAACCAAGCCCGCTCGCACCGCGGGAGGCGCCAGCTCGGCTCCGTCGGACATCCAAGGCCGTCTGTCGTCAAGCAACTCCCATGGAAAGCCTGCGCTCCGCTCGTCCAGGATCAGACGGCGAGGCCGCTCGTCCGTGCTCTGGTCCTTCAATGCGGCCGGCCATAGCAGTTCAAACAGCGCCCGCCCAGGAGAGGTCGGCGACTCGTCGTTCGTTCCGCCCCGGGAGACCCTGCGAACGAGCGGCGCGACGAGGTCCAGATTTGCGGCGATCGTGCTGGCCTCTGCGCGCGCGAGGCTCCCGCTGACCGTAAACGAGAGGTTGCGTGCATTCGACTTGCCCGACATGGCGATCTGGATCGGCTGCCACCAGTTCGGATCGCGACCGGCAGATGCAGCCTTTCGGCCCCCAGAGCGCTGCTCGAACCCTACCACGGTCTCGAAACTACGCGCCAGGGACGGGTCCGATCTCAAGGTCAGATCCGCCGCCCGCCACGTGGCGATGGCTCGATCTTCGAACAGTTCGACGATTTCGATCTCGCCTAGTTGAATCGCGCCTTTCAACACGCGACACAGAACTTCCTGTACATCGCCAGCCGCCTGAAGCAGCGCCTGGGCGCAACCGTTCCGATCCAGCCCGCCTTCGCCGGCCCCGATCAAGAGCGTGCTCAGGCGAAGCGCGGGCTTGGCTTGGCCGCCGTCCCCATGGGCGGACCGGCCCCTATCCAACGCAGTCGCGGCGAAGGCCAGAAGGCCGCGCCGGAGCGTTCGACGGAGCACGCCCACAGACAGCCCTGCCGGATGACCGAGGCCGACGACGACGGCGCCCGGCGGCCGGGCGTTCGAATCGAGCAGGATCGCGCTTGTGCCGATCGGTCCAGGGTAGAGACCCATCAGGCGCCGTTCGGTAAGCCGGCCGTCCAGGACCTCATCGAGCCGCGCCTCCGTGCCGGCGAAGGTATCGCCGCTGTAGTGACCGACAAGGAGCGGATAGCGCGCGAAAGCGAGGTGTCCACTGACGACGCCGAGCTTGATCTTGATCGGCGCGCCTGCCGGCTTCGCTTCGGATCGCTTGTCCTCGCCCATGCCCGTCTCTCCAAACGATCGGCCGACAGGAGGCGCCTCCACGCGGCGGGCCGACGCCGCGCAAACGCCGTCACTGGAGTTCGATCAAGCCTCAGTCATCGAACACCTCGGAGAAGGAGACCCGCTTGAAGCCTTCCGGCGCCGCCTCGTCCGATCGGGCGACGCGCGGCCGCTTCCTGGCCGGATGCACGGTCGCAAGCCGGCCCCAGTCGTAGTCGTAGACCTGGGCGAGATATTCTGCGATTTCCTTGTCCTTGAAGATCAGGCTCGCATCGCGGTTGGTCTTGACGCCCTCGTTCGACCAGTTGTGGCTGCCGAACATCACGACCGACTTGTCGACGATGATGCACTTGTTGTGGCAGGCGGGCTGGAAACGGAACGCTTCGGCCGGGAAACCGAGCGCGACCAAGATGTCGAGGCTCTCCTGCTTCATGAGATCGCGACAGATGATCCGAACCTCCCGGCCCTGGTCGATCTGATCCTTCAAAGCGCCAACGAGCAGCTTGAATTCGGTAAAATCCCCGCCGGTGCCGCGGAAGGTGATGTACTGGTTCTGGAACCAGACGCTCTCTTTGGCGGAGCGGATTAAAGCCAGCGCATGTTCGGCGTAGTTATCCGGCGTGAGCAGCGGCTGCACGCTGACGGTGCGGTTAAGGCGCAAAGGTTTGAAGTACTGCGGCGGCGCGGCGAACGGCTCAGGCGCTTCCTCCGCGTCCGGCACAAACAGGTCCGGCAACGCGAACTCGGTCGGAGCGCCCGCCTGAGCAGCGGACAGGTCGTGATCGCGCTTGATGTATTGTTCGAAGATCAAGGCGATGCGATCGTTCTTGAAGATCGCGTGGTAGTCCCGGTTGTACTTGCGCTGAAAGCCGGAAGGCAGTTCAGCCCCAGGCTCGAAGGGGTGCACGTTCGGCTGGTTGGACGATTGCCAGTTGCCGCTCGAAACCCAGGCCGCGTTTCCGTCGCGAACCGCAACTTTGATATGGTAGGCGGAGGCCCATAGCCCGTCCGGATGCGCCTTGGACACCAGCGTCGCCCACGCCATCTCGAACCGATCCCGAAGGGTCTGTCCGAGAGGATCGACCACGCCGGAGTTCTCGTCCAAGTCGTCGGCCTTGACTCCTGAAGCCGGCGGCTTCTCCGGAATGGGGTGGAGAACCAGCTCGAACTGTCGCCCTTCCGGGCTGACCGCAGCGTTCACGGCATCGAAGATATGCGGCGCGGTGAACTGGTACATCGCCACCGTCAAGCTCTTCTGCGTCCCGTCGAGAAAGTCCTTGAGCTCGGACCAGCCGGCTTCCGGGCTGACACAGATCGTGAGCTCCATGGGTTCTTCGACCAGAGGCAGGTTCGGAGGATTCAGAGGCTCGTAGGAGCCGGACTTCGGAGGCCCGAAGCTCACGACCTCCTCGCCCGAGAGCAGCTTTTCGAAGGCCGACGCAACTGGGCCGCCCGGCATCCCGAAAGACACAGGCTCCGCCGCGGACAGCCTCGCCACCTGCTCCTCGACGGTCGCATCCAAGACGACCGCCGGAACGCCATATTTCTTCGTGATGTCGGCTTCCGCAATCGGGTGCTCGCCGGGCGTGACCGCGACCACAAGAGCCGGCAGCGGAGGGGCGCCGGGCGGGTACGTGTAGCCCGGCCGCACAGCGGCCACGTGTTTCTCGCCGGCCAGATCTTCTCGGGCGCGGGCGACGGCTAGCAGGATCGGCGCAAAGACCTGGCGCACGGCCGGCGAGACGGACAGCGGTTCCGGATTGCTCATAAGTTTTCACCTGTCGTTGAGAGAACCGATCGTTGAAAGCTGCGCCTGTTCAGCAGAGTTTATCCAGGCGCAGCCGAACGGCCGGGTCTCCGAGCGTGACGTAGTTCTGCGCGTCGTTGCGTTCGAGCCAATAGGTTACAAGAGCGAGGTCATCCATTTTAGGTGCGTCGGGCGCCAGCGCGCTGAGAAGTGCGGTCGAAAGCGCCGCAAACTGGCCGCCGAACTGGTCTTTCACCGCATGGCCGACGGGATCGCCGAGCATGATGGATCCAAGGCCACTTCGAAACGGCATGATCTGCGCCCCGGTCGTTTTCGGGGCCTGAATCGAATAGCCCCAAGCCCTGTCGACATGCGCAATGACCGCGAGCGCGCTGCCATTAGGATGGGCCAACAGCCGCTGCGGCAGAGCAGCCATGAAGGGCTCCGGAGCGAGCGGCGGAAGGGTAGAGCCGAGTTGGGCGGGATCCAGGATGAATTGATCCACCTTGGGCGTGCCGCCTCCGAAACAAGCGAAGAAGAAGGCGACGAGCCCCTTGACATTCGCCTCGTCCGGAACATCCGTCGCGGCAAGATAGTGGTCGGGTTTGATCATTCCGAAGCCCGGCCAGTCCTGGCAAAGCAGCGCGCCCTGAACCGCCTGCTGTTGCGGACGGCCCGGGCCGACCAGCATCCCGTGCGACGCCGTAAAGAGGATGGCCGGCGGCTTCGTTCCGCCCAGCGTTTCCAGCAGAGCGTCCTTGGTTGCGTCCTCGGCGAGCTGAAGCTGCCGCTCGAAGCCAAACTCGCTGTGGAGAGGCCTCTTGAGGCGTCCAGCCAGGTTCGGATTGCCGTTCGCCAGCGGATCGACGAGAAGCGTCGAACTCAGTTTCGTCGCCCCGTCGCCGAGGTGACGGGTGCCCCAATACGCGATCTGCTTTGCGTTCTGGATCGCGCTCGCGGTTTCATACGCTGCGACTAGACTCGGCATAGCGGGCGTAGTCGGCGGCATTGTCGAAGGACAGCCTCCCTACCGCATAGTCGACGCCCGAGCAGATACTGGAACTCGAACGGAATGCCGTCGGGCGGCCCGACGACCAACAGATAATAGGGGATCACCTCGGGATCGGCCGAGCCGGGCTTGATTTCGTGACGACGATACCAGTCTCGGACCTGCTCGCCCGTCTTGTAGTTGAGGGTTTTGAACAGGGGGCCGGCGGCTTTGCTCCGCATATCGATGAGCGGCTTGAGGGCGGTTTTGACCTCGTCCGGCGCGTTCTCGTGGAAGATGACGCCCCAACCCGCTTGATTGAGCTTGTCGTAATGGACCCCGGGCGGAAGGCCATAGGTCCGTAGTTCCGAACTCGCCATGCAGGGTCCGCATTGGCTCGACTTGGGGGTTGGCGCGGGCGAGCTTTCGCGAGGTCGCCCACTGTTTTTGGCTTAACCGCATACTGGCCAGTTTCCGCGTCGATGCCATTGAAGTAGACGAGGTTGTCCGAGGCGGAAGCGGCGTCACTGCTGCCGGCTGGTGGTAAATCTGTCGCAGTCATCGCATATCCTCCTCTGTTGCAGCCTGTATTTGACCTGACACAGTGCTTGGCTTTTTGTTGTCTGATGCGCGATCAGCTGCGCTTATTTTTTCCTGCGCTCCAGGGACAGCGACCTGCGCCTTAGCCTGCCCTCATTATAGGTTTTGATCCATAAACTGAGATCGTTCTGCAAGACATCAATGTAAGCATGCATCTTCTTGAGGAAGGCAATACGATAGAACTATGCAGCGGGCAAACGAAATCGGTGAGCGCTTCCACAAGACGGTGAGCAGCGCATTCTGATCGATCTGCAATTTCACGACGCCCCTATGGCGACTGCACCAATCCCTAATGCGGGATGAACCGTTCGGTTTTGCGCCCGTCGGTTTTGCAGACGATGCTGGCGACCCTGGTGGGGCGCCTGTCATTCGTTGCGTTTTCAAAATGGCCATGTGCTAGCCCACGGTGAGAAACGCCTCCGTCACGGCAACCGGCTTTCCGGGAAAGGCGGCCGTCACCCTCGCGCGATAGGCTCCCGG
Source organism: uncultured Alphaproteobacteria bacterium (assembly GCA_963817495.1). GTDB lineage: Bacteria > Pseudomonadota > Alphaproteobacteria > Rhizobiales > Rhodomicrobiaceae > Rhodomicrobium. Next base: position 97,275 of record CAWFOS010000009.1, read on the forward strand.
GGGCAGCTGAGTCCGGACGACATAGACGTCGTCTTCCGGCGCGAGCGGCAAGTCTTTCATGAGGGCGTCGGACTGCGCCTCGTAAATCTTGGCTTCGACCGGCACCTCGACGGAGGGGATCGCGCGAAGAGTGACCTCGTTCGCGTCGTAAACATCGTCGATATCAAGGGAGAGTGTCTGCGCCGCAAAAAAGAACTGATCTAGGTCGATCTCCAGCCCACTCAGGACGCCAAGCAGATTCACGAGCGCCGGATCGAAATTCTGCAGCGACCCGTGTTGCTCGGCAACATAGATGTCGCGATTGGCTGCGCTCGCCTCCAGTGGCGTCGCCGAGAAACGCGGAACCGTCCCGTCTCCGCCATAGTCCTTTCCTTTAATGCTCCGGAGAAGCGTGATTTCGCCGGCGGAGAGTGCCGCAGATTGAAAGGTTGGCTGGGCCATGCCCACGATCGGGTATGTTTCGTATCCCCCAACTCGATAGGCCTCGTCCTTGCCATTGGCATCCGCCGCGCTCTTGATCTCCCGGTAGAACTCCAGCGCCGCCTTCGCGCGAGCGGGATCCACCCCGTTGACGCCTTCAATCTCTCCAATGCGCACTAGCTTTTCGCCGCCACGGTCCACGCATTCGAACGCGGGCAGCAGCTGATAGACAGAGGCAAAAGACCCAAGCGTCGAGGTCAGGTCAACCTTGAGTGGGCCGATCCCTTCAGAATAGCCTTTGGCCAGATAGCCCAGCGCGTTGAGCGAGCCGCGATAAGGCGTGCCGAAGGTGACGAGCGCGCAGGTGTCTTTCCAGCCGCCCATCACCTCGAGAAAATATTGCGAGACGAGTCCGCCCATGGAATGACCGACAAGAACGAGTTTCGCGTCGCCTGCGCCGGAACTCTGGCGCCATCGGTCAAGCCATTCCTTGGAAGAGCGGGCGAGCTTCCGGGCCGCGACGCGGTTGTCGCGCCGCCAGTCGTAGGGAAATTCGAAAAGATTTCGGCCGGCCTCGAGTTCCAGCGATGACTTCAACCGCGATACGAGCGCAGTATATCCATCGATCTTCCATAGCCCCGGAATGATGTGAAGATCCTGAACGAGGCGAGTTGCGGTCACGCCATCGCCAAGGTCATCGAGCGATGGGTCGTCGACGCCTTGGATGGCAAGATCCCGGACGCTTTGTCCGCCGCTTGTGACGGCCCGCCAGATGGCGCCCGTCGATGTCCCCCAGACCTCCTCGCCGTTCTTTGACAAAACGCTGCCGCTGATCCCAGGAAGGACGATAACCAAATGCTTGAACATTGTTCAGAATTCCCTTGATCGAACGAGAGTTCTTGTGTTGGCCTAACCCTTGCAAAAAGAGGATTCCTCTCAATATCGCCTCGAGATTTACTATTATGAAAAAACTATTTTTCTTTTTCTCGGAGATTTGAACACTCCACCGGCCCTCGTTGGCTTTGGAGGATCGGAGATCGGAAGCTATAGCAAAGTTAAGGATTTGAGCCTCGAAGGTCACGCGAGCGACATTCTCGAAATCTGCGACCGGCTTGACTTCTCAGACGTTATTTATGTTTGCCACTCATCAGCAGCATGATCGGCATGGTCGCGGCCAGACCAACGAGCCTCGCTTTTTTCGCGAATGGCAGATCGCTTTGCGAGGCGCCAATGCGTTATTCAGTGCTGAACACTTCTCGATCTTTCTCCGAAGGCGAGATATTCGAGGATTGCCGTGTCCCATTGAGAAAGCCGATCTTGAGGCAAGGCGGTTCTGTTCCTGTCTGAAACGACAAGCCCTGTCCGGCAGCAAGCGTATACGATCTGTGGAGGTGTGTTGGTTTCGAGCATCGCCTGGAGAAGAAGTCTTTGCGCGCCGGACGGTGGCAATGAATGAGGTTTGTCCGCATCTGGATCGAAAAACACGGGGTCGTCCCCGCGAGGAAAACGTCCGAACTTACGAGCAAAAGCCAAGCGAATGGCTATCAATCCTTTCCGATTGAAACGCACTTGAGCACGTCTGCGTCGATGTAATTTGCTTGCCACTGCCAAGTTTTCCCTTAGGCCGAATGCAATCGCGCACGGCCACTCCGCTGTGTCCTGAAACGCCAAGGTTATGGTTAAGATAGCCTTACATGCACCCGGCAGGCAACGCTTATGCCCGGCGTCATCGTCGCGCCTTTCATCAGGAAGGCCGAGGGAAATGTCGGGTGGGAAACCATGCCCACGAACGCGATCCTCGTCATGCCGTGCGCGCGGCCTCCAACGCCGTGCGGCGCCAACCCAGTCCCATGTTCTTCGCGACCTCGGAACGCTGAGCGGCGTTGCTCATCGCCGCTCCTGATTCGCGGGCCAATATAGCCCGCCGGCAGGCAGACGCTCCACTTATCGTCCTGTCCGAAATTGCGAGACCACTTTTGTCAGACCGGCTTCTCTGCTTTACAAGTGCAGTCAGAAGCTTGAACATCGGTTCTCTTCCTCCGAAGCTGAGCAGCGACAGCGCCAATTTCCTTGCGAAGAGCCTCCAGCTCTTCAGGAAGTTGAGGATGATCGGCAGGAAGGCTTCTGAGAACTTCAGCGGCGATTCGAAGACGCTTTGCGAGCTCCGCCAGATTGGCGCCGGGTTCGGTGATCGAGGCCATGTATCGGCTCCGTACTATTTACAACAGAACGGATAAACACATAACTTATTCGAGCGAAGCGAAAATTAATTACTTTTGACAAATTGTAGCCGGATTCGTTACCACTGCGGCCGCCTCCCGGCTCGATTGCTACTCGCGAATGCTACCGCGTAATAGGGTCACGATTAGATCGTCGCGGGAAAGCGGTGCAAAAAAAATCCTAGACCTGCGACAGCATTTCATCATTCTGACCGAAGCTCGTGGCAGCGTAAGGCGCAACACCACAGCTCAGGAGAGCGAGATTCCCGGTATCGATCTTTCGGCTGTTCGAGTGGTCGTGGCGGTGATTAGGGGTAGCGGATGAGCCAGGTCAATGAGTGGGCGTTCGTTCTGATTACCGGCATGTCCGGTGCTGGCAGGAGCACGGCGGCGAAAGTGCTGGAGGACCTCGGCTGGTTCGTGATCGACAACCTGCCACCTGGGCTTCTGTTTTCTCTGGCCGAGGAGGCCGGGCGCGTAAAGCTGGCGGCCAACAAGGTGGCAGCAGTGGTGGACGTGCGGTCGCTGGCCTTCACGTCCGACCTGAACGCGGCCATCGAGGAACTGGCCGGACGCGGGGTAGGAACGCGTGTGGTCTTCCTGGAGGCCAGTGACGAGGCTTTGGTCCGCCGGTTCGAGAGCGTGCGCCGCCCGCATCCTCTCCAGGCCGATGGACGCCTTGTAGACGGCATTCAACGCGAGCGCAGCATTTTGTGCGAGGTCCGGGCCAACGCCGATCTGGTGATCGACAGCTCCGAGCTCAACGTGCACGAGTTCCGCAAGAAGTTCGTTTCCTTCTTTGGCCGTGAGCAGCGCCCTGGCCTCATGATTAACGTGGTTTCCTTCGGCTACAAGAACGGCCTGCCGGTCGATGCCGACCTCGTCGTGGATTGCCGCTTCCTGACCAACCCGCACTGGGTGCCGGAATTGCGCCCAATGAGCGGCCTGGACGTCCCCGTTCGCGAGTACGTGCTCGGACAGCCGGGTGCGAAAGAGTTCATTGACGGCTACGTAAAACTGTTCGGCGTTGTGGCGGAAGGCTACACCCGCGAGGGAAAGAGCTACGCCACCCTGGCCATGGGCTGCACCGGGGGCAGACACCGCAGCGTCGCCATGGCGGAGGAACTCGGCGCCAGGTTACGTGAGCGCGGCATGGAGGTGCAAGTGAACCACCGGGATTTGAGCAGCCGTGAGTAAGGATCCGCCAGCGCTTAAAATCGTCGCTCTGGGGGGCGGTCATGGGTTGCACGCATCCCTTTCGGCGCTTCGGAAGATCGCCGCCGGCCTGACGGCGATCGTGACGGTGGCCGACGACGGTGGCTCCAGCGGGCGGCTCAGGCGCGAGCTCGGCGTGCTCCCCCCAGGCGACCTGCGGATGGCGCTGGCCGCACTGTGCGGGGACGACGAGTGGGGGCAGACGTGGGAGCGGGTGGTACAGCACCGGTTCAGAAGCGGGGGCGACCTGCACGGCCACGTCGTCGGCAATCTACTGATCGTGGCGCTCTGGGAGCTGATGGAGGATCCCGTGCAGGCGCTGGAGTGGGTTGGGCGGCTGCTCGGCGCGCATGGCAGGGTCCTGCCGATGGCGACGGCGCCGCTGGACATTGAGGCCGAGGTGGAGCTGGATGGCAAGATCGGCACTGTGCGCGGCCAGGTTGCCTGCGCGCTCACTTCCGGCCGGGTGAGGCGGATTTCGCTGATCCCGCCAAACCCGCCAGTGTCGCCGGAGGCGATTCAGGCCATTCGCGACGCCGACTGGGTGGTGTTCGGCCCCGGTTCATGGTTCACCAGCGTGCTCCCGCACCTCAAGGTCCCGGAGTTGGCCAGGGCCTTGCACGCGACCAGCGCCCGCCGCCTGGTCATCCTCAACCTTGCTCCCCAGGTCGGCGAGACTGCCGGCTTCTCGCCCCAGATGCTCCTGGAGGCGCTCCGCCTTCATGCTCCCTCCTTCCTCATCGACGCTGTCCTCGCTGACACCTCCGTGGTGGAGGACGCGGCCGAGCTGGAAAGGGCGGCCGCAGCACTTGGCGCTCGACTGGTTATGGGGGATGTGCGAGCTTCGGACGGTTCTCCCCGTCACGACGCTCCCCGTCTAGCCGCGCTCTTGGAAGAGATTTTCCGCCAGCAGCAGAATTCTACCCAGGCGGAAGGAGAGACCGGAGCCGGGCGCCGTTGGCGGCGGATCGCAGACCGCACGCTCTCCAGAGTACTCATCTTAAAGACTAAAAACTGACCTCACCGTTATAGAGGGTTGGGGATAAGTGTAATTTATGTTGGGGGGCATTGATGTGCTCCGAATCAAAGCCCTACGCTTCGTTACCGGCACAACTCGCGCGATCGCGAATGGATATTCGAGGCGCTTGAAAGTTGTCGCCACCCATCCCCCAGGTCGGCAGGCTTTATCGCGACGAGGAGGAGGTTTCTGGAAAACATCACACCGATCATCCTGCCGCCCTACTCGCCGGACCTCAACCCACGGGGATATCGTCGACACTTGTTGCGAAGCCCCGACCAAGCCTTGATCCTGCCTTTCCCCTGTCGCAGTTGAACGACGCAGTGCGTCCGTTGATTAGCCCAAGAGTGACAAGATGAAACGTGATAGGCTTTTTGATAGCATTCTGTGCGGGGCGGCTGCTTTGCTGACGAGCTTGGCTGCGGCGCAAGCCGACGATGCGGTGTTGCCGGCCGCCACGCCTTCGGTCATCGTCAGCGGAAGCAATAATGTCAGCGTGGGCGGACAAGACGCCGCGCGCAAAGGCGATACGACCGACGCCGCTCAAGCTGTCGCGGAAGGTTCATCGAACGTCTTCATCAATGGCGAGCCCGCTGTGCGCGTGGGCGACAGGACGAATTGCGGCGGCATTGTCGTCGGGGGCGCAGCGCAACGTCACGTCAATGGCAAGCCCATGGCTCGCAGCGGCGACCTTGCGGCGGGTTGCCCCGGCAAGTAGCGCCAACTGCAATGCATATCGCCGAACAGCTTTTGCGCCGTGCTCAGTCCGCCAGTAAGGCGGCGCGCAGTTTTCTGGAGCAGGCGGATGATTGAGGTTTGCAGGGTTTTATTTGCGGTCGCGCTGCTCCTTGCGTCATCGGCTGCGCTGTCTCCCGCCGCTCGCGCGGCCGAGCTCTCGGAGAAATTGCAAGCCCTGCAGAAGAAGGCGACTGCGCTGTACCAGAGCGGCGCCTATCGCGAAGCGCTTCAAGCTTTCAGGAAACGCTTGCTGAGACCATCGCCGAGTTCGGTCCAGACCACGAACAGACGAGCATCCAGGCCTTTGGCGTGGGTTACGCCGCCGAGGCCGCTGGCGACCTCGCCGAGGCAGAGCGCCGCTACTCCCAGTCGATCCGCATCCGCGAAGAGATTTACGGAAAGGACAGTGCCGGCGTCGCCACCGCGCTTGAAAAACTGGGCCGCGTCATCCTCGATGAAGGCAGGCCTGCCGAGGCGGAAGCGCTGTTCTTGCGCGAGCTGAAGATCTGGCGCGACACGGTCGGCGAGCACGCCATCGCCGCCGACGCTTACGCCGGACTTGGCGCCGTCAACGCCATGCGCGGTGATTACCAGACTGCGCTTGGGCTCTATCGCAACGCGGTCCAGCGGCTTGCGAGCCAGACGGCGGGGCAGGCGCTCGCACGATCCGTGATCGAAGCCGACATCAAGCGCCATAGCGACATCTTCATCGGCCTTGCCCGCGCGGCGGCCGGAGCGCGCCGTCAGCCGGGCGCGGATCAAGCGGCGCTTATGGAGGAAACCTTCATTGCAGGCCAGCGCGCCTGGGCGACCTCGGCGGCTTCAGCGCTGGCGAAAATGACCGCGCGGCTGAAAGCAGGCGACACTGAGCTGGGCCGGTCGATCCGCCGCCTCGAAACGCTGAACGACCGCATTCTCGTTTTGCACGAAGAGGACATGAAAGCGCTCACCGCCTGGAGCAAAGTCCAACAATCTGATCCGGCCTATCGGCAGACGCTTGAGGAATTCCGCGCGGTAAGCCTCGCAAGCGGGAAAACGAACGCGCCCGTCATTAAGAGACAGCGGGAACTTGATCGAAGAGCTTCAGGACATCTTGAAGCGTTGCCCGCCGGGCGCTGGCAAAGCGGGATGCGAGACAAGCGAGAACGACCGCAACGCCATCACCAAAGAGCTGAGCGCACTCTCCCAGCAGGTTTCGCAAAGCGCGCCGCGCATCAACGAGTTGAGCCACCGCATGCAGGCCGAGGAGCAGAAGCTTCCGGGCTTTCGGGAATTCAGCACGAGCCGCACCGCGCGCCTCGACGAAAGCCAGCGCCTCGAGACCGAGCTTGCCTCGACGCGCGCCGCGGTGGTGAAGCAGTTTCCGGAATTTCTCTCGCTTTCAGAACCGGAGCCTCTGTCGGTGGCGGAGACGCAGCGCTCGCTTGGCGCCGACGAGGCGCTGGTGGCGATGCTGTCCGGCTCAAAGAGCGGTTTGATCTGGATGGTGACGCGGGAGCGCGCGGATTGGGCCGAGATCGAGACGGGCGAGGCGGCGCTCGCGGCGAATGTTTCGGCGCTCAGGCGCGGCCTCGATCCGCTTGCAGAGGGAAACGACGAACATGTCGCCGCCTTCGACCTTGCGCGCGCTCACGGCCTTTACAAGCTTCTGCTTCAACGCTTCGAACCCTTGCTTGCAGGCAAGCGGCATCTCATCATTGTGCCCGCTGGACCTTTGAGCAGCCTGCCGTTCCACGTTCTCGTCACCGAGCCGCCGAAAAGCGGCGCGCCGCAAGCGCAAGCCATGAAGCAGGCGCAATGGCTGATCCGCCGCTATGCGCTGAGCGTCCTGCCATCCGTGCAATCCTTGAGCGCCTTGCGGAAATTCGCAAGGATCGGCGTCGCGCCCAAGCCTTTCTTCGGCATGGGCGATCCCATTTTCGGCAATCCGTCCGCTCCGCCCGGTAGCGCCAGGGGCATAAAACGCAGCTCCCCTCCGCTTGCCGCCATCTATCGCAACGGTGTTGCGGACTTGCGCGTGCTGGCGGGACTTGCGCCCTTGCCAGAAACGGCGGGCGAGCTTCAGGCCGTTGCCCGGACGCTCAAAGCGCCGGACGAGGACATCAATCTCAGGGAGGCGGCGACCGAAACGCGGGTGAAGTCAGCGCCGCTGAAGGATTACCGCATTTTGCATTTCGCCACGCATGGCCTCGTCGCGGGCGACCTGACCGGTCTCAACGAACCGGCGCTCGTGCTGACGCTGCCGCGCGTTGCAACCGAGGCCGACGACGGCCTTTTGACCGCATCCGAGGTGGCGACGCTGCACTTGAACGCGGATTGGGTCGTGCTTTCGGCCTGCAACACGGCTTCGGGAGACAAGGTCGGCGCGGACGCGCTGTCCGGCCTCGCGCGCGCCTTCTTCTATGCTGGCGCACGCGCGCTTCTAGTCTCGCATTGGGCCGTGAATTCAAAAGCCGCCGTGGACCTCACAACGCGGACTTTCGCCGCGCTCGCCGCCGACCCAAAATTGACGCGGGCCGAAGCCTTCCAAAGCGCTATTCTGATGGCGATCGACGAAGGCAATACGCCCGATTACTGGGCGCCTTTCGTGATCGTCGGAGAAGGCGGAGCAGGGGTCAGGCTGGGCCGCTGACGCATCAAGCACAAGTTTTGTTGCGTCATCGCGCTGGCTTGCGAAAACACGCTCGACGTTTGCGTGCTCCTGCTACGGTCTTGCCCCCCAACTCTACTTTGCGATGAACAGCACCAAAGCCTGGCCGCACACGCCATAGGTCGAGTTGCCAGGTCCGATCAGGGTTTCGTTTCCCGGCGCGGCCCAGGTATTGGGGCCCTCGTTCCATTCGCAGGTGTCGGTGACCCGATACCAATTTTTGCCGGGGGGTGCGGACGGCAAGGTGAACGGCGTCTCGTTGGAGGCGAGGCTGCCGGCATAGGCCGAGGCCCCGTTGTAAATGACGTACATGGTGGAATCGCCGAAATCGCCGCCGTTGATCATAGAGGCGAGATAATTATTGTTGCCGTTCCAGTAATTGTTCCGGGTCGGATCGTTCGAAACCTGGGCGGCGTTGCTGTAGTACCAGACAGCCTGCGCTGGCGTGTACCAAGCGGCCGGCCGCAGCGAAGGGTGAGCCTTGCGGAAGGCGATCGCCCGGGTCACGTAGGTGTTGAAGTTGATTTGATCTGCTGTCCAGCCCGGCTGCTGGTTGAGCCAGGCGCCGGCGGAGTCGACGTTATAGGGATTGTCGTTGCATGCCACCGACCGCAGATACTCGTCGCCTGCCTGGATCATTGGCGTACCCGCTGACAGCATGACAAAGGCGAGACCGGTGCGCGCCGCCCGTCTCTGGGCAGCGGCCTGCCCCGTGGCGGGATTGCCCTGGTCCCAGCTGACATCGTCGGAACCGCCGTCGCTCGGGCCGAAAGGATAGCCCTGGTTGTTATTGGGGCCGTTGCAGGAATAGAGATCCTTCAGCGTCAACCCGTCATGGCTATCCATGTAATTGATGGAATTCCACGGGTTGCGATTGTTGTGCAACGCTCCCTTGAAGAGGCTGGCCGAACCCGTAAAGGCATCGGCGACGGCGCCGGGCGCGATGGTGGCGACGCCAAGCTTATTCTGGGCCTTCGGCAGAACTTCCTTGTATGTGAAGTTCCACTCCGAAAATCCCGGCGGGAAATTGCCTTGCTGGGCGACATTGTCGCCGCCCGCGCCGCCTGCTGCGTTGGGTTCGGCGATCATATCCAGTCCGCTGCCGCCAGCGGCGGGACGGATGGCAAGCAAGGGCTCGCTCAGAAGGCGGGCGAGCGCAGTCTTGCAGTCCGACGTGCTAAAGTAGAAGGCCGTTCCAGCCGGACAATAAGGCGCATGCGCGCTCCCCTGGTCGCTTTCGCAGACATTGCCGAGCACCGGCGCCTCGTCAAAACGGAAGCCGTCCACGCCCATGGCCGCGCTCCAGTAATAAAGCGAGTCGACGATCAGGTTCTGCGCGGCGCGATTGTGGGTGTTGTAATTGGGGCCGGCTCCATTGGCGTCATAATAGCCGGCATTGGCGACGCCTTGGCCATTCACCGCCAATTCGTAGTAGGCGCCGTTATCGAGCCCCCTCATGCCGTAGAGAGGATAGGCCGTGACCGCTCCAGTGTTGGGAATAGGAGCGCCTTCGCCAGTGTGGTTGTAAACCACGTCCATGTAGACCTTGATCCCGGCATCGTGGAACGCCTTGACCATCGCCTGAAACTCGGCGGTCGGGCCGCCCGGGGCCTTGTTCGACGCATAGCGCCGATCGGGGGCGAAGTAGGCCAGCGTCATGTAGCCCCAATAATTGTCGTTGTGATACTGACCCGAATTCCAGCCGGTGTCGCCGTTGGGCGGCGCTGCGCCGCCATGGGCGGCTGCGTAGATGTCGTCCTGGTCGTTCTGCACCTCCTGCACGGGCTGCAGTTCGACGGCGGTAACGCCCAGGCTTTGCAGATAGGCTGCCTTCCGTCCGGCGCCCGCGTAGGTCCCGCGCTCGGCCTCGGGGACCGAACGATCGTTGGCGGTCAAGCCGCGGACGTTCATCTCATAGATGACGTCGTCCTTCTGGGCTCTCGTCGGCTTCACGCCAAACGCTGTGGCTGCGGGCGTTAACACAATTCCTTTCGGCGCGACCTGCTGGGTGTCGTAATCCCGGTTGAGTTCGCTCGTGAAGACCGTTGGATCGGCGTTGGGGAGGCTGGGGCTGATCGGGTCGCTTGAGATCTCCAGCGCGTAGGGATCCAGTAAGAGCTTGTTGGGATTGAAGCGATTGCCGGCAGGATCGACCACCGAAACGAAGCCGGTGTCGCTGCCCGGAGTCCAGGAGGAATTATAGACCCAGTTCGGCCCCCAGGCGCGATAACCGTAATAGACTGTCGATATGCCGGCGTTGGTCAAGACGTTCATCGGGATCTGCGCGGACCAGACGCCGTTGCTGTCCGGCGCCTCAATGTCGCGGGTCAGGACTGCGTTTGCGCCCTGGGGCGACGCGAACAGGCAAAGCTGGATATGCGTGGCATGAGCGGAATAGACCGCGAAGGCGACCGTCTCGCCATCCTTGGATATCGAGGCGCCCAGTTGCATTTCGTTGATGTCCGCGCGGGCGGGCAATGCCGGTGCGAGGCCAGCGCAGATCAGCGCTAACACCGCTATCGCATTCAAACGAACCATTGGCGTGAGATCTATATTGGTTTCTTTTTGAGTGAGCTTGCTCATGCTATTTGTCCCCAGGCACGAAGGCGGGAATAATGCCGGCGCGCTCCCGTGCTATTTTCGCATCAAACAACTCGCGTGGCGACGAACTGTCTACCATGAGGCGTGCGGCTTACCCTATATCGAGTAGTGATCAAGCTGCAGGAGTGTCTGTCGCTCCAATTCCAATAGATAATTACCGGCCTCGAATAGTAGCCCCTCATTAAGATATCGAGAGATAAACTTACTTGAATAGGTTAGATGCACAACCGAAATCTCACGCTCTATTTCTTGATTAGTAGTGACTCGGCCGGTCTCTGGATTTCTCCGGGCGCATCCTAAATGTAAATTGTAATTATACGTTGCATCCAGCAGGGAGTAATTTTTTGTCGTGTGTAACAAATAGTTGAAACAGGTTTGCTCCGCGAGGTGTTTGGAAAAATCATTTTTTATTTCACCGTATCGTACTTTATTCAGCTCCTGGCGCCACGCATCCCAAAGCTTCGATGATGCCGCCATGCAGAACATGCCCGAGTTGAAAATGGTCTTCCTGCTAAACTCGTTGGCTATCGCCGGCCCATAGAGGGGTTCGTACCACTCCTGAGCAAACTTCGTAAGCCTGGTACAATCCTCAAGTAATATTCTATATGTGCAATCAATTGTAGGCACAACAACCGCCGCGCCATGCTTGGCCTCGGCCGCCCTGCGAAAAGTTATAAGGCTAGATAAGTCTTGTAACCAAATATCAGAATCTATCCACATATAATAATCATATCCGGCAATGATTCCCGGTAATTCTGGCCGCAATAACTGTGCGACACGATAATTACCACCGGCTTCTGAAACCTGCTCTGGCAAGCAAAATTTCTTCACATCTCTGATAATGCTCACGCCCTGCGCCTCAAGCCATTGCAGGCTATTGTAAGAGGCGCCTATATCGAGGAAATAAATATTCTTAAGATTGAAATCGTTGGGCTTTGTCCGCAAGCTCAAGATCAAGCCTTTTGCGAGGCCGAAGAAATTCTCATCGCAGGAAAATACCACCGCTGTGTCATCAAGAATGCTATTCATTTGCTAACTCGCATGTTTCCGGATGCTTGCGCCATACCGAGAGTTTCTTATTCAGATTATGCCGCAAACCGCATCAATCAAAAGAAAAAGATAATCTCTTTCCTGCGCATTGTTTCGGACAACGGCGAAACCCGATGCTCGGTCCATAAGCCCACCTCGAATTTTGGTTTGTAATCATGATGCGAAAGCAACCGCGCGGCATGTTCCGTATGGAACAGCTGATTTCGGACGCCGGCGGGAGAATCATCCCCTGAAGCCTTTCATTCAGGGAAACGAAATCATGCTGAGGGACACGACACACTTAATGCCCATGGGCGCCCCAGCTTCCTTCGAACCCATGCGAAAAACAGGCTATCGCTACAGAATAATAGCGCTGCTTTTCTTGGCGACAACAATCAACTATTTCGATCGCAGTATTCTGGGTGTTCTTGCCCCCACACTGCGCGATCATGTTTTTGGATGGACACCGGAAGACTACAGCTACATTACCACGGCCTTCTTGCTGGCCTATGCCATCGGTTTGTTATTCATGGGCGCCCTGATCGACAGGGTTGGCGTACGGATCGGCTATGCGCTGTCGATCAGCGTGTGGTCGCTGTTCAGCCTGGCGCATGCGCTGGTGCAACCGGCCTTCTCGTTGCTGGGATTTATGATTGTCCGCTTCGGTTTGGGCTTGGGCGAATCCGGCAATTTTCCCGCATGCACGAAGGCGACCGCCGAGTGGTTTCCGCAGCACCAACGCGGCCTCGCCACGGGCGCTGTCAATGCCAGCACCAATATCGGGGCCGTTCTGGCGGCGGCTCTCGTGCCGCTCATCGTAGCGCGAAATGGCGATCACTGGCAGGTCGTCTTCATGATGACATCGGCGTTCAGCGCCCTCTGGCTCATCACTTGGCTCCGGGTTTACACCAAACCCGAGCACAACCCGCGCCTCAACCCCGCCGAACTGCGGTTCATTCAGGCTGGTTCTCCGCCCGAGACCGACAAAAAGCTACCGTGGCGGTCAGTCCTTTCCTGCCGTGAAACCTGGGCTTTTGGCGTGCTGAAGCTCACAGACGTGGTCTGGTGGTCCTATTTGTTTTGGGGCGGAATTTTCCTGGCCGACAAATTCAATCTCAACATCCTCGGCATTGGGCTGCCTTTAATGACCATTTATCTTGCCGCCGACATCGGCAGCATTGCCGGAGGTTGGCTTTCCGGGCATCTCTTGACTCGCGGCTGGAGCGTCAATCGCGCCCGGAAACTCACTTTGCTGATTTGCGCGCTCGCCATGCTGCCGCAAAGCCTGATCACCTTGACAGAACAGCCCGTTGCCGCAATTGCGTTGATGGCCCTGGGCGCCGCCGCACACCAAGCGTGGTCGGTGAACATTTTTACCGTCGTTTCCGATGTCTTTCCCAAAAAGGCAGTGGCATCGGTGATCGGGATCGGGGGCATGGTTGGAACCTTGGCAACCGTGCTGGCAACTCTGACGCTTGGCAAGGTCCTCAAGGCCGGCGATCCTGGAAGCTATTTCTTCCCGTTCGTTCTGGCCGGCTCAGTTTACCTTGTGACCCTCGCGGTCGCGCACGCGTTGACGCCGAAATTGGCTTTGGCAAAACTTGAGGAGCAGCCGTAATGGCCACCACCCGCGACGGCGGCGATACGGGCCGGCACCCGAAACGCAGGCATTGGGCGCAGCTGCCTCATTCCACAGCCGCATAAGCGCCAAGCATTTCAAGATCGCAGATCAATTCGGCGCCGTTCCGGCGCACGGCTTCGGCCTCCTCAAGCGTCGCAAGCGCTTTGTTGACCTTCGGCCTGCTGGCCCCAAGCAGCATCGCGAGTTCGCCCTGCGACATGTCGAGGGTGAGCCGGGAAGAGTTTCCCTTCGCGCCAGGCGACTGAAGCTGGACCGCGGACAGGAGAAACCGGGCAAGGCGAGCCTCGATTGGGCAGAGCGCTATCGCCTCCATCTTGATGTCCGTTGTTCTCAGCCGCTCGCATAAGAATGTGATGGCGGCCATCGCGATGGGTGGCCTCGCTTCCATGAGGGTCAGTAAGGAACTTCGGGAGAGCGAAAGAGCATCGACCTCCGTCAAGGCCGTTGCGTTGGCTGTTCGAGGGCGACCGTCAAGGAGCGCAATTTCGCCGAATACATCCCCCTCCGTCGCGTGCGCGAACGACAGCTCCCGGCCTTCGCTCGACAGGATCGAAAGCCGGACGCGGCCTTTGCGAACAACGAAAAGGTCGCGCGGCGCATCGTCCCGGAGGAAAATGACTTGTCCGGCAGTAAAGGCAGCAGGCCGCATACTGAAGGCTACGGCATCGCGATCCTCGGCGCTGAGCGGACCAAAAAAACTGGTTTTTGCAAGCAGCTCGGCTGCCGTCAGTTGGGGACTCCGCACTCTTTCCTCCAGCGCACCGGTTTCTTGACGCTGATCAACCCTACAGAGGCCGCCAAAATGGACCATTCCTCTCGCGGTCGCGAAAGCTCGCCAGCGCATTTACTTTTGTGATTTATATCATACTGAGGACGTGTCTTGAAGTCTTCGAGCTTCCCCGCCAAGCGATGACGGCCGAAGAAAACAATTCTGGTCGGCAGAGTTTGCCGGACGCGCGAACGGATCGCCGCCTCTGTCATCCGGGAAAGGCGAAGCCTTATCCGGGAGCTTAATAGACTGAAGCACTTGACTTTTTTACGATCCCGGCTCGCGCTTCGCTTGGCCGGGATGACGCAGTGGAGCAGGCGGCGTCTGCAATGACAATCCGTTGGCCAGGTTGGCGAAGTTTGCTTAGCTATCGGGATCGGTACCGGTTACGGCCGCGCTCTTCACGTAAGGTTTTAACCCCAAGTTCTCGCATTGAAATGACGGATAGTCCCGTCATTCAATGCGGTATGCCTGAGGCTCAAACGGTGACCGGAAAGAAGTAATTGACAGCGATAAGGATTGCCAAAAGCGTGAGCCCAATGCCAAGGCTCCAGCCGATCAATTTCTTTTCGATCGGCAGAAGCGGCTCAACGGGGGTTTTCTCCAGTTCTTCGCGAAGATTGGTCATGTCTTACTCCTTGCACTCACCCGGCCAAAGGCGGCTTAATACCGCTGAAGAAAATCCACGAGATCGCCAACCCGACCCAGATCACGAAGCCAAAGAGGCTTAAGAGGTAGACTGCGGCAAGCTTGCCGATCCCTTCCTGCCACAGCTTCCGGAAGTTCGAGAGAACCCCGATGGAGAAGAAGGTCAGGACGAAGAAGATCACGCGGAAGACGTTTGCTTCGCCGATGGCGGCTGTCACCTTCGCCGGTTCGAAGGACGTCCCGAGCGCAAGGTAGAGCCCGGCTGCGAAGGTGACGAGAAAGCCGAGAATGAACTTCGGAAAGCGGTACCAGATTTCGATGGCCTTCGCCTTCTCGCCGTTCGGGTCCCGATTGATGTGGTTCGTCCAGATCCAGCCGAGGATGAAGGCCCAGATGCCGATGAAGATGTCGATGAAGACCTTCACGGTTGCGGTCGTGCCGAGAATCCAGCCCGGCTGATAGTGGATGCCCTCGGAAGCGGCCTTGGCCATGATCAGAGATTCCGTAATGCCGCCGCCCGCAACGGCAGCACCGTCGGTCTTGATCGCCAGCCCCATCCAGGCGCCAGCAACCAGCGGCTCGCTGGAAAGGAAAGTCTGCGCGAGGAATGGCAGGATAAGGATCTCGACAACGGCAAAAATCACGACGAGCGAGGAGACGAGGATCGGCACCGCAGGCCGGGCGCGGATTGCGCCTCCCGTCGCGATCGCGGCCGCAACGCCGCAGATCGAAATGCCGGAAGCCAGCGGCACGGCATATTCGCGGCTGAAGCCGAACCACTTTCGGGCAACGAAATAGACGACGGCCCAATAGATCAGATAAGCCTCGACGATAGCCGCAACGCCTCGTATGAGCAAAGAGGTTGCCAGATTGAGCTTACCGGCAGCGGTAACGGCAAGGAATGCGCCGAGGATCACGATAGCGATCTTGATGTAAAGCTCGGGCCGGATCGCTTCTTTCAGCCAGTCCGCGAGCCTCGGGAAGAAGTTAGCGATAATGAGACCCACGAGAAGCGCGATGATGAAGCCCGCCTCGTTGGTGAGTTTCAGAGACCAATCGATCCCAAACTTCTGCTGATCCGCAGGCGTTACCACAGCGACGTTGGCGTAGCTTCCAGCGACCCAGCTCGCGTAAGCGAGCGCGAACACGAAGGTAAATCCGAGAATAAAGCGCCAGACACTCACACGAAGCGCGATGGCCGCCAGCGTCAACACCGCGAGAAGCGCCACATAGGTAAGACCCAGAGCGGCGGGGCCGCCGAGACCGGCGTAGGTTTTCGACGCCGTCTTGAGCGCCTTGTTGACGTCAGTCCAGACCGATGTCGTGACGGCCCATCCGAGCAGATCTTGTCCGTAGAGCCCCGCCGCGGCCAGGCCGAAAATGAAAAGTCCGATCCAAACCGCGAGCCAGTCCTCGCTGACCCAAGGTTTATTTTCAATCGCCTCCGCGATCGTCTGAGCGTCCACTCGCGGGCGACTCTCAAGTACTTCCGACATGATACTCCTTATGCAAGCAAGTCGGGCGATCATAAGGCTTTGATGCCGAACGCCCGTGCAAAACCACAACGTTGCAGCACTATGCCTCAAGCGGCGCAGCTGATCACGAGTTCGTGAGCGACGGCAAATCCGCGCTCAAATCCGGAGCGGATGTGCCGGATGCATGCTACCGCAAGTTGGAAGAAGCTAAACAGATTTAGAAAATTTTTGCTACACACATGTGCTATTCGACTGCGAATAAGAAAATCAATCCACCTGCAGCCTTATCTTGAACAAGAAAAATTGGCTTTTGCATCTGCCGCGTTGCTTTTGTTCGCACACTGTGCGCCCGCGCAAACGGCATTCACCCCGTGGCACCGTGAAAGAACGCCGCGCAAAAAGCGCAGCGAATGCATTCCTGTTTCGCAATGAAACGCTGATCATGGCACCCCTCTTGCCCCTTAAGCGTCAGAAAGCGCCAAGCTGGGGGTACGCTCCATAGGCTGCTTGGCCCGCTACCAAGCCAAAAAATGGGCTCAAGTTCAGCGTCAACTCGGGGTTACGGCCCGGCAGACTGCAACCGTGGCCTGGATCACGTCCTGTGGAAAGGCAGGCTTGGACAGCACTTTGGCGAGGGGCCACTCCTTTTCAAGCGCCGATGTATCCCGCATTCCGGTGATGAAGACGATGCCCTTGCCTTGCTCGGCAAGTATTCTTGCGATCGGAAACACGTCACCACCCTTGATCGCTATATCCAGCACCCCGGCATCAAGCGGTTCAGAGCGCGCGAGCGAAACCGCTGTTCGAACGCTCACGGCTGGCCCTACGATTTCCGCACCGGCTTCACTGAGCGCGTCCGCAATATCGAGCACGAGCAATGCATTATCCTCGGCGATGAGGATGCGGCAGCCTTCCAAAGGCCTGGAATACCCTTCATCCATGTCCTCAGCCAATCGGCCCATGGTTCCTCCCAAGCCGTTGAATCAATTAATTTGTGCCGTTAAAGTGAAGGTGATGCTAGAGGCTGCCCAGCGTGTCATCAATTTGCAATTGCGCCAGATCAGTAACGCTTCGTTTACCGGCATAGCCCCGTTGTCTGCGCTAAATCAGCAGCGAATATGAACCACGGCCGATAGGCGCGTCCCGGCTGCCAACCCAGCCGTACCTTCCCGCCGAAAAAGCGGTCTAGCCCCGCAAGTTCGGAAGCACTGCCGCCCAAGGCTCCATCGGAGCGAAGCGTTCGTTCTCGATGCAGTTCAAACGCCGCAACGGCATCGACAATGGGCACGGGTGCGTGTACGCAGGGCGCCTTACGCGTCGCCTCTCATAAAATCGCTCAGTTCCTGAAGACCAATATCGAACCGTACCTGCGGGCGCCAGCCAAGCTCATCGCGGATGCGCGAGATGTCAGCGAGCGTAACCTCAGCGTCGCCGGGGCGACGGGATATGTGCACCTGTTGCGGCGAGATCATATTGGCGAGTTCCTTCACCGATATGTTTGTGCCGCTCCCGACGTTATAAGTTGCTGCGCGGCGCGGAGATTCGAACGCCGCGATGTTGGCGTCGGCGACGTCGCGGACGTGCACAAAATCCCGCCGCTGCACGCCCGACCCGTGAACTTCAAGCGGCTTATTTTCGAACTTGCGGCGGAGAAAGATGCCCAGCACAAGGGCATACGCGCCAGCCTGTGGCTGCCGCGGGCCATAGACGTTGAAATAACGCAGGACGATCACAGGCAGATCAAAGATGCGGTCGAACATCAGGCAATAGAGTTCGCCTGAGGCTTTACTAAGCGCATAGAAATTCAAGAAATCGGATGGTGTATCCTCATGGTGAGCCGCGGGCTGGTTGCCGTAATAGGTCGATGAGCCGCTATAGACGAATTTGTGCACCCCTCCATCGCGCGCCGCCATCAAGATGTTCTGGGTGCCCACAATATTCTGCTGAGTGCAGACGTCGATGGCCTCAAGCGATGGACCGGCGCGCGACATTGCAGCCATATGAAAGACGCCGGCTACACCGGCGCAGGCGCGGTGGCAATCCTCCAGGCTGCGAATGTCACCCTCGATGAATTCAGCGCCCGCAGGGATCCATTCGCGGCGGCCGAATGAAAGGTTATCGAGTACGCGCACACGATATCCTCGAGCCATCAGGCGCTCCGCCAAATGACTGCCTATGAAACCGGCGCCCCCGGTGACAAGCATCAAATCGGTCATATTCCCCCCTTCCCTCTTAATCTATCAAGCAAGAGAGCCGCTCAAGGGGAGGCGTATAAATCCTGGAAGAAGCGCAAATCCGCAGCCGTGTTTATCCCGCGCGCCTCCCGCACATCGTCGACGATCAGCCGCCGGACGCGCCAGCGTGACTCCGAGAGAAATGACAAAAATGGCAGGAAGTTTATCTCGCCCGTTTCCCGGCCCTTCGCATGCGTAGAGAGATAGCATTCCCATGCCTTCTTCAGCCCGGCGGCAGATAGCACGAACGTGCCGATGTCATTCCAGCCCCCGGCGCGGCATTCGTCGCCCTCACGGGATTGCCGCACTGCTGTCAGCCGTCCATCGGAATCGAAGACGTATTCAACGTAGGGCGCGGGGAGCGAAACGACCGGCAGCACGAGCGTTTCTGGCGACGCGCCATGAAGCTTGAGGGCCTCAGACAATGTCTTTTCGGAGACGAATACCTGGTCGCCCCAGATCACCAGCAAAGTCTTGGCTGCACGCCAGACCTCATAGCCGCAGAAGATCGCGTCGCCCATTCCGACAGGCGCGGGCTGGACGCTCATCGAAACCCGTCCGCCCGACAAATCATCGGCTGCTGCTTGTCGAAAAAGCTGCTCGCCCTCTGGTGAAAGGATCACGTGAATGTGGTCGGCGGTCGCCAGCACCTTGCGTCTCAAAACAGACCAGACTGTCTCGCCAAGGGAGAGTTGGGCAAGAATCTTGGGCCGGTCGAGGCCAAGCCTGGCGCCGCGGCCCGCAGCCGGAATTACCGCACAAATATTCATGCTTGAATATCCTCCGGGCGCCCCTCGCCAAGTGCTTCCGCGAACAGGTTCATATTGAGAAAGAACTGATTCACGAGCGGCTGAATCTTCGGGTTGTTGACTCCTATGACCCTAAGTCCAGCGCCTTGCGCCGAAATTACGCCGGACGCTGCATCTTCAATCGCAACCGACTGCACCGGCATCAACCCAAATTTCTCGATGCAGAAACGATAGGGATCCGGCGACGGCTTACCGCGCGGAACATCGTCTGACGTTACAATCGCCTCAAAGCAACCAGCGATGCCCAGCTTCTCGAGCGCCAGCGACACAGAACCCGCGCTGCCCGAGGTCACGAGGAACAGATGGTGCTTGTTTGCCTGGGCAACCTTCAGAGCGGACCGTGCCCCGGGCAGAAGCGAGAGACGATCCTCGCTTAAGAGTTGACGATATCTTTGTTGCTTGGCCTTGATGCAGCGGTTCAGTTGCGGGGCTTCGCAAATTCCGAGTTTGAGAAAGGTTTCTTTGCTGGTCAGACCCTTCAGCGGTTCATAATCGAAATCCGGAAGCAGGTCTCGACGCTCCGCGCTCAATGTCTCGGCCATCGCCTGAACGTGAAGCGGCGAGGAATCGGCAAGTGTTCCATCGAAGTCAAAAAGCAGATTATGAATGATTGCGTTCTTCATGCTCATCTATCGCAATAACCCAAACAGGTTCAAGAAGCCCCGCTTGAGGCGCCACCAGGGATCTGTAAAACCGGCAAATGTCCGGTAGCATACCGGCAATTCAGCGATCTCCACTCTTTGGGATACCAGCCGTTTCGTGATCGAGGCTGGAGTCAGCCGGTCTGCCGATTTGAGCTCGCCCAGGCATCGGACGCAACGACGGCGATAAATGCGAAAGCCCGTTAGCGGATCGGAAAAAACGATCCCAAAACGGGCAGCGTAAAGCGTGGTCAGCAGAAATGCGCCAAGAATGCTGATCCAGCGGAGCAACCGATGCTCCCCATATGCTGCCCGTACCGAGGTGCTGAACTGGCTGCAACTCTGAGTGCGTGAGCCATAGACCGCACCGAACACGCTGTCCCGCAGTATCGTAATCCCTTTGTGAACATCACGAAAACGATACTCACCGTCTCCGGTGATCGTAACCAGAAAATCGCTGTCGCGCCGTGCGATCCAATCGAATACCGCGCGCACTTCCGGGAATGGCCCGCCAAAATTCGCCTGCTCAATTTTGATGTTCGCAGGCGTTTCGAAAGTTCCTGCGGAGCCCGCGGCAAGGCACAGGCGAACGGCGTTGAAGTCCTGCCAGTCAATCTCCAGGAATTCATTGATGAGCGCTGGCGTTGCCACTGAGCGTTTGTAAAGATCGAGAAATATATCCAGTGACGGCTTGCCATCGGCGGCGCCCTCCGGCGTGGCGATGCGCAGGATTTCCTGCGCGACAGCAAACCCATTGTGAGCCTCCAGGCAACCATTGACGGCGAAATTTCCTTCTATGACAAGAGCGCCGCGATAACGGTTGCCGGGGGAAGCTTTTTCCGCTGCAAAATGGATCGCCCCCGGAGTGGTTTTATTTGAAGTGTTGAGAAGAATGTGTGTAACAACCGGCGCCCGATTTTCTGGATCTCCGGCATAGGTGAGCGCGCGATCGATCAGATCATTGGCTGCCAATCCCTGGATATCGTGATCTGGACCCAGATTGACAACGAACGCTTTGACCGGAGCTGGAGCAGTCCGCAAGGCCTCGCTGGTTATGCGGTAGCTCGGCAATAAGGATGAATGCTGGGTGCCGGGACCATAGACGATGATGTCGGCATCCTCGATCGTGCGGCGCGCTTCAGGCGACAGTTCGGTTGGGGCTGCGCGAGCTTCGAGCCATGAGCGCTTCTCGGCGACGGGCCTGCCCGCAACCCCGGCCCATTCTTCCGGAGATATTGGCTTGACCATGAAGAAGGTGTCGAGGATGGGAACGTTCGACTGTTTGCTGACGATATCGGCTTCGCACGACAGCAGTTCGCCATCCGCCTTAAGTCCGGCCAGGATGCGGTCCTCACCAACAGAAACATTGACGAGCGATGCTTGCGAGTTGACAAGCCGGCTCATCCCTTCGGCAGCGGCATTGAAATTGCAGCCGCCTTCCAGAAAGCAGCCCGCGAACAACAGATTGCCAACCGCACAATCGCGGAAATCAAATGACTCTTTTTTTTCATCTGCATAACGCAAGAACGTGCCAAGCAGGCGGCGGACGCCCGCCACCAAGGCCAGATCGAGCTCTGAAACCAGGTCTCTGAAGGCCTTGCACATCCCGGACGTCTCGCCGGCCTTGGCGAAAAGTCTCAGTTGCTCCTCGTCCCCTGGGCCGAAATCCTTCTGCAACCGCAGCTCAATCAAATTCTTGAGCGCGTACTGTTCTCTTGAGTAGAGATCAAGCAAATACGATAAGTTCTTGCGGAAATCTGATGGGCCGAGCATGCCCGGAATGAACTTCCGGAGAGCTCCTGTCGATAGTCCGTCATCATAGGCGTTAACGAGCAACGTCAATTGCACGTTCGGCCACCGCAAGAACTCGCGAATTATCGTGGCGCTGCCACGTCCGCCGCAGAATACCGCAACTTTGGTCTTTTTAGCCTGTTGCCCCGCTGACATTTTGGAACCAATCAGTAGAATAGCGGTACTTGCAGTACCCCAATGCGAAAGAGAACGCGGCGCACGCCAAGATAGCAAACGAAGAGAAGCCGGTGAAACGAGCCGCGAAGTAGCCGCATACTGCTTGTTCCTGCTGTCCGGGGCCGGTGCTCGATCGCCACCTCGGCGATCCCGACACCGCGTTCCAGCAGCCGGGCTGTTACCTCGGTCGAATAGTTCATTCCTTTGGCTTCCAGGTGCAGCGACCGCAGTAGCGGCCCCCAGACGAGCTTGCAAGCCGAGTTGAAATCGCGGATGCGAGTGCCGTACAGCAGGTTGCAGGCGATGCCGCTCGCCCAGGTTCCGAAGCGGGCAAACCAGTTGTCCTTCTTCTGACGGACACCGATTGCTGCAGGGGCACGCGCAGCCCGTACTCCAGCCAGTAATGGGCGCAGATTTTCGATCGGGAACTGACCGTCGGAATCAAGCAAGAGAACCCAATTAAATCGGGTCGCCGCGATCGCCGCGGTGAGAGCGGCAGCTGCGCCTTGGTTCTCGCCGAACTGCAGCACGCGCATTTCCGGATTATCAGCGGCCAAGCCGTTCAGCACCGCGCCAGTCGAATCGCGGCTGCCGTCGTTGCAAACGACGATCTCAAATTCGCTGACCTCAGAGGCTCCTCGCAGGAATTGCAACCAGCTCTGGACTACTGCGCGGATACCGGCCTCCTCGTTGTAGGCCGGCGCGGCGACCGATAAAAGGATGGAGCCGGAAAAGGCAGAGTCTTCGGGGGGCCGGAGTTGAACTTGCATCTGTTCATCCGCCCCAGTTCACATGAAAGCTTTTGCAATCCGCAACGCGCCCTGTCTCCAAGCGACGCGATGACTGGTGCCCGCCTGCTTCGCCATTTCCCTGCCCTCATCAAGGTACCAGGCGTAAGTGTTTATGAGAGCGTCGCGATTGCCGAATTGCGGGCGCCATCCAAGTTCGCGCTCGGCCTTCTCGATCGAAACAAAGGAGTCTTGATCGGCCGTATCATAGACCCAGCGGTAGACAGGCGAGATGTGCAAAGCCTCAAGGACAGCCAGAGCTGCCTTCGTGGGCCTTGACGGGACATGCCATATGCGGCTTCCGGAGTTGGCGTATTCCAGCAAGCCACCGAGATCCTCATTGACCGTGCCGAATTCGCTGGCGCCTATATTGTAAACTTCCTTGTCGCCCCCCTTCAGCGCTGCAAGATACGCTGCTTCTACGAGATCGCGAACTTCCAGCAGCTGAAAGCGATTGTTGCCATCGCCCAGAACCGGGATTCTCTTGCCCGATTCTATCCAATCGAAAAGAACTTGAAAAATCCCGAGGCGCCCCGTGCCGATAAAGCTTTTCGGCCGAAGCCGGACGGTTTCGATGCCCTCGGCGGCGGCGCAATAACGTTCAGCCTGCGCCTTCGCGATGCCATAAGGCCCCATCGGGTCGAGCGCCGAGGTTTCATAGAGGGGATGCACTTTGGGCATGCCGTAAATGGCAGTACTGCCGATATAGACAAACCGCTTCACGCAAGCGCTCGCAGCTGCTTCAAGCACGAGCCGCGTGCCTTCCGCATTGACGGACTGAATCTCCGAAGGGGCAGCAAGTGCGAGTTCGGCCGCAGCATGAATGACGAAATCGACGCCCTGAAGGTGAGCCCGGAGCTTTCCAGTGTCGCGGATGTCGCCAGTAACGGTTGTCATTCCGCCGGGATTTTCTTTCGGCGGGAATGGCGCAGTGTCGTACGAGGTCACCTCCTGGTTGCGCTCGATAAGCCCGCGGCACATGTGAACGCCGAAAAAGCCGGCGCCGCCAGTTATCAACCACTTGCATCGGTCACCAGCTGTGGCCACGTCCGTCCCTCCTCAAATTCAAGCATCTCTTCAGTGGCAATCAGGACGTGCCAGCCGTGCCTGGCACGGTCCCGGCAGTCCCTGCAAAACCCACGGGCCTCAGTTCCTCCTGCGCTGACAACTCGCTTGACGACTGCTGAACTGAATTGCCGCGGTCGGTCGCCAGGATGCCGAGCGCTCCATAACCGCAGGCAAGCCCGAACCACAGAGTTCCCAGCCGGACAATAGCAGTAACCACGATGGCCTGACTTGCTGACAGCCCGGCCAGGGTGAGCAGGCTTACCATTGTCAATTCCGTCCCCCCGACGCCGCCGGGGAGAAAGGTCAGCCCGCCAGCCAAGGTCGCGAAGCTGAATACGAAAACCGCTTGAGGTACGCTTACCCCCGGAGAAAGCATCTGCGCGCATGCCCACAGGGCCAGACATTCAAGCAGCCATCCAGCGGCGCCAAGGCCCACGCCTATCGCCAAGGGCTCAGAGCCAAACAGCACGGCGGTCTGGCGGATCAGACGGCGCAGGCGGAACAAAAATCGATGGTGACGGCCAGTGACGGCGTAAACCACGGCCACCAATCGACAAAGTCTGCGCGGATGCGCAAGCAGAATGCTGCCGCCGGCAAACACCGCCCCCATTGCCGCCGCGGGCAGCCAATAGGCGGGATAGGCGGCGAGGGAGGCGATGCATAATGCGGTCACCGCCAGGACATCGGTGGCCCGGTCGGCCACCATCGCGGCCAAGCCGCGGCGGTAAGGTACGCCGTGCCGGACTTGCAGGAGCGTAACGCGCAGCAATTCGCCAATCTTGGCTGGAGTCGCCGACATCGAGTAACCCGCGACGTAGAGCAGCGCCAGCCCCTGCAGCGGCACATGCGCATGGAGCCGGCGCATATAGTAAGCGAAGCGCACAATCCGCAGGGCGGTGTTGCCCGTAGCTGCAGCTATTACAATCATCAAGGCTGGCCAGCCTGCCAAAGCCAGAGTGTCTTGAAACCGGTCAAAGTCTACTCTGGACAGGACTGGCACCGCAGCAATCAGGGTGACCGCAAACAGCAGGACGGGTAAGGACTTCGCAGAGGTCCAGAAACGGAATGCAGAGCGGCTTGCTCGAACTGGTGTCATGACTTTGATCATGTCCGCCCGCTCACCGCTGATTGCATCGCTGAAGCGGGGCCTTGATCAGTCCGGAATATGGTGAAATAGCTCCCTCGCGTGACTTCATGGAACAACCCGGAATACGGCGAGGCCTCAGGGCAGCCTTTCCACAAATGGATCACATAGGAGAACCGCCAATTCCAACCATCCAGGATCGATTTCATCGGCAGGCTCGATCCGCTGTCCAGTTGATAATTGCGCCATTTCAGAGGAATTCCGCCGCCGGTTGCCGCAAACGCAGCCAGCAAGCTATCGATGGGGCCCGTCGGGATCGCGCTGAAATAATGTTCGAACTCGCGCCTATAAACGACAGCTTCAGCGCCCGGATTTGTAAAAATATAAGGCTGCACGGACTGCCGGTATAAAGTCACCAGCGCCGGAACGTACCGGTAAAACTCCTTGTCTACGTCGTCCTGCGTAACTTCGCTCTGCCTTTGCTCCTCGCTTTTCTCTGCATGGTCAAAGCACCCGCGGCCCTCATATGATGACACAAAGACAAAGGATTCCGGCTGTATCACCTCGATCGCGTGCCGAAACTCGTCTATATCTTCATTGTAGCGCTCAGTATCCCGAGCGAGCTCGCCGATATTGATTACGAGCAGGGAACAAACAAGTCCAAGGATAGCGGGCTCGATCCAGAACCGGTTCAGCTTGATATCGAGGGCGATGACAAAGAAGACGCACGCAATCCAAAGCAGTCTATAATCCACAAAGTAAGAGATCTGCAGCCTGAAAGGAGCTAAAGCCCCAAGCACGACGAACCCAATCACTAATGGCTGCCATTTCGAAGCGAGCGTGAGCTTTTGCCGAAAATATAAAAGCGCGATGAAGGAAAAAAATATTAAAGCAAGCAGAAAAGCGGTGGGCGTCGATCCCATGTCGAACTGTTCAACAATGGCGTACAGCTTCTGCGGCAAATTAACAAAATCCATGCCTGAGACATCGGTGGGAACCTTGAACATATAAAGCGCGACCGGCGCGGCGCTCTCTGCGACTGCCAACATAAAAGACCGGCTTATTTTCTCTTTATTGCCTAGCCGGTAAAGAAATAGGCTTACGACCATAATGAGAAGGGCGCCAAAATGGCAGAAAAATATAATACCGGAGACGATATTGAAAACCGGTATAGAGAGAGATGGATTTGGATTTTTCCTGATAAACCATGAAAAGGCAAATAAGAAGACGCCGATACCAAAAGCGAAATCCATGAAGCCATATTTAATAACAAATCCATAAATAATCGGCACAATCAAAAGGATAGATAATTTTATTCTTCCGTAAATCGCCCTGTGACATTCCAGAATACCAGCCCATAATAGGACCGCGCCAAGAACGTAGAATAGCTTGAGGGCCGTGTTAGCGTCAAGTTTCAAGGGTTTCAGCGCGATAACGGTTAAATCAAGACCGATATTTGGAATTACGCCTAGATCAAACTTGAATACCTTGGCAAAGAAAGGGTCATCCGCGTGATATATTATAAAAACGCGAGAGAGATGATTGAGATAATCAACGCAGAGTGGATAGGTATAATAAAGCGCCGGAAACAGCATCGCTATTCCAGCGGCCACATAGATTGCATAAATTGCCCACCCAGGGAGAACGCTGGAGCATTGACCTGACGAATCGCTTTTTTTCATGCCCCCCTCTCAATATAATTCGATCGTGCTGAGGTTTGGCCACATGAATGCTATTCATGCATGCAAAGCGCCGCTGCTTGCTTTATCACCACGATAGCGGCGAGAAGAAAAAGCGGCGTTCCCCGCACATCCACAGGTAACACTACAAACCTAAAGATGTATTGATGCGAAAGCTCAACCTTTGATGCGCGCGCCATCAATGGCTACCCGGCAAGTCCCAGGTTCCGAACGCATTGCCGGTCGGCTTTCCTGGCAGCCGCTCGCCCCCGTAACTGAACCCTGGAACAAGCACCGGCGAGCCGGACGAGAGGCGAGTTTCTGCCGATGGCCGTTCCGCCGGGCGTCACGGGGCCTTCGAATAGGCGAGCATGGCCGTCAAAGCGGGGTCGCCCTCCGCCCGAAAAGTCGATTGTTCGCCAAAACCTCGGACATGCATGACCGCCATCGGGACCAGCACACCGTGATTGCATGCCGCAGTGTTTCAGCGGGAACAGCGACTTTCCAGGGTCGGTGGAATGATCTTCTTGAAGCCTTTCGAGCGGAAGGATCGAGAAACGGATAGGAGAGGACCCCATGCAAATACAAATCACGTTAGTTCCGGAGCAGGAAGCTACGTTTGAGCTTGGCGAAGTGCTACGGGCATTTGCCAAAGACTACGAAACCTGGATGATCAGGAGTATCAAATCTGGAAGGCATACGCTTCACGACGAAGGCGGCGGCCTCGTGGCATCGCTTGAGATCGTGAAAGGCGCGGCCACGGAGCGTGAGCAACCACATGCTCAAAGTCCAGCCCGTGCTTGGTGATAAAAAAGTTTGGATGGACGGCGTGCGGAAACAGTTTTTTGGCTTGCTCCTGGAGGCGCGATTGCTAGCCACGGAGCTCCCACAACCATCTCCAGTGAGTTGATCCGTTACTTCTCAAAAAATTGGGTTGTTGCCATCTTCAAGTAAACAGCTAATGCTGCTGTATAGCAATCCAATCTGAGAATGGTTTCACTTTCGGAGAGAGCCGATGCTTAGATATGTACTTGGACTTGCAACCAGGTTGGCGCTCGCGGCGGCCCTTGCAAGCCTGGGGGGAGGACAAGTTTCTGCGCAGACGCCCCACGATCATGCGACTCCAGCCGCCGGATCAAATGCTCAGGCCGGCGGATCAACCCCATCGCCTGCCGGCGCGGCCGTTTACTTTGTAGACGTCAAGAACGGAGACACCCTGCAAACAAAGACGGTCTTGCATTTTGGCTTGAAAGGCATGGGCGTCGCGCCCGCAGGAGTTTCTCACGCCCACTCTGGGCATCACCATCTCCTTATCGACGCGGAGTTGCCTCCGCTCAACAAGCCCATTCCCAACGATCCGCAGCATCTCCATTTCGGCAGCGGCCAGACAGAGGCTGAAATCACGCTCTCCCCCGGCCAACATACGCTGCAACTTCTCTTTGCAGACAAGGATCACATTCCTCATACGCCACCGGTTATATCGGACCGGATTACGGTCAATGTGGTTGACAGCAGCCAGCCCGCGCCGGCAGCGGGGCGCGAGCCGTCCGCTCGCGGCGCGCGCGTGTATTTCGAGTATCCGGCGAACGGAGCCTGCATACCGGAGAAGGTTGTGGTGCGTTTTGGTTTGTCGGGCATGGGAATTGCGCCAGCCGGGTTCGATAAGCGCAACACAGGACATCACCATCTGCTTGATCGACTCGGAACTTCCGGGTTTCGACCGTCCCATTCCGAGCGATGACAATCATTTGCACTTCGGCGCCGGGCAGACAGAGGCGGAGGTTACACTCCAACCCGGGCCACATAAGCTTCAGCTTCTGTTCGCGGATTCACGGCACATGCCGCATGATCCGCCGCTCTACTCAGAGCCGGTTTCCGTTTTTGTGGGGACCTGCCCGTCCAAGATGGTAGTCCACAAATATCGCCGTCACACGCGCGCAAGAGCGCTTCGCCACATCGAGTAGAGCTGAGGCGGCCGACAGGCCCCGCCTGCTCTTTTCCTTGAGGAAAAGGCCAAACGCCTTTTGTCCCGGCCAATCGGCACTCGCCTGAGGACCGGCTCATTTACATGAAAATGTGTTTAAGCTATATTGATAAAAATCAAATGCCGTGACAATCGGCTTCCAGCGGGAGTTGGCCTTTCTCCGAAAAGTCCGGCGAGGGCTGTTGGGTGCCGAGCGCACTGAATGGGAGGACACAGGTACACGCGGGCGGGCAAGCCCACTTCTGCGCTCTCTCTATGAGACGCACGGAAAATGGCGGGTTGGCTCCAGCTTTGCTTGAGGCCACCGAAAAGCGGCCTTCAGGGCCAAGATAAATACACCTCGAGGGATGGCGCTATGCAAAGCGGACCGGTGCTTGGTCCAGAGAGCTCAATTTCCGAAGGTGGAAGAATTATTGAGCTTGTCTTCCAGGAACTCGTTCTCCACTGTTTACTCGGCTGAAGCGGCTGCGTCGGGCGCAACGATTGGCATAACCGAATATTTCCCGGCCGATCTGGTAGCGAGAGCGCCCGATGGCGACGTGCTTTTGCGATCCCTCGAGTGGCAGGATCTGTTTGAGCTCGGGCGAGATCGCTTCAAGGCCGAGGCGAGAGCGCTTTCGGCCTTGCGCCACCCCGGCCTTCTTCGCTTTGACGGCATCGCTTCCGATTATGGCACCGTTTTTGCCTTGCATGCGCCCGAAGAGGGGCAATCAATAACCAGCCTTGTCAAATCTTCCAAGCAACCCCCGCCTCAGGAAAAAATCGATGCGATCCTGAATCCGTTGGTTTCGGCGCTGGAACTCTTGCATTCCAGAGATCTCATTCACGCCAATATTACCTCGGACACTATTCTCCTTCGCCCGGATCCGGTCCTGATCCGCTTTGGAGCGGCGCGCAGTTTCCTGGCTGCACGGATGCGCAAGGTCAATCTGGCTGTCACGCCGGGTTACTCTGCGCCAGAGCTTCATTTCTCGGACGAAAAGGCGCATGGGGCGCCTTGCGATATTTTTTCATTGGCAGCGGTTCTTTATTTCGTCGTGACGGGCCGGCACCCCATCAACGTCATCGCCCGCGGTCTGGGCCAGACCATGCCGCCGGCCGCCGCTGTGGCTTCTCAGAAGTTTCGCACTGAGTTTCTGGAGGCCATCGACCGGGGCTTGGAACTGGATCCGCAACGTCGCCCGCCGACGATCAAGGCGTTTGGGGAGATGCTGTTTGCGGTCCCACAAAAGAAAGCAACTGAAAGCCCACAGCCCGCGTCCAAATTGGCGGCTAACCTCGCGGAAGCCTCGCAGGTCCAATCTTCCGTTGCATCGCCGAACGGCACGTCTTCCACGGTGGCCAGAGCGATTCCGGACAGTTCGGCGTACGCTCCGAACACCAGTACCGAAGATGATGAGGAGGAGGATGACTTTGACGACGCTCGAGACTTCGGGAGCAATTGGCGCGGGTTAGGGCTGGGAAGGCTTCTCGTTGCTGTGGCGGTGCTGGCGCTTCTTATTTCAGCTGGCTTGTGGATGCTGGAGCCGCAGTTCAAAAATCAGCCGGCCGGATCGGCTCGCGCTGGCTCCGGAAAGGATGCCGTTAGCGAAAGCGCGCCGGTTGAGATCGCCGCTTTACAAGGGCAGCCCTCCCAAACAGGGAGCAAGGAACGCTTTGGGGCGGCCGAAGCTGCCCCGGTGGCTTCCCCTGAGCCGAACGGCGGCGGCGCAGGGGCCCGGCGCGGCATGACGGGAGCCGAAGTATCTCAGCCGCCGCCGAAGCAACCGACGCCACCCCATCAACGCCAGTCCCGGCACCCGAAACAGCAGGGGAGAAAGCGCCTTCCAAAGTGGCGATTGCGGAGCCAGTCCCCCTGCCGCTGTCCGGGGCCTCCCTATCGTCGCCAGTGGGATTGACATTCAAGGATTGCACTTTCTGTCCACCGCTCGTTGTTGTGCCGAAGGGCGAATTCACGATGGGCTCGAATGAGCATCCGCATGAGAAGCCCGCACACAAGGTGACGATCCCCTCCCCGTTCGCCATCGGCCAGTACGAGGTGACCATTGAAGAATGGGACCGCTGCGTCGATGCTGGCGCCTGCCACTACCGGCCAGAGCATAACGGCTCTCCTAAGCAACCGGTCGGGAACTTAAGCTGGGACGATGCCACCGCCTATGTGAAGTGGCTGTCGGAGAAGACCGGGCAGATTTACCGTCTGCCGAGCGAGGCCGAGTGGGAATACGCGGCCCGCGCTGGCACCGGCAAACGCTTCTGGTGGGGCGACGAAGCGGGCTCCGGCAAAGCCAATTGCAGCGATTGCGGATCCGGGAGCAATGGGCAGGCCGCCGCGGTCGGCACTTACAAGCCCAATCCCTTTGGCCTTTACGATACGGCCGGGAACATGGCGGAGTGGGTCCAGGACTGCTGGAACGAATCCTATCGCGGCGCGCCCGCCGGTGGTTCGGCATGGGTGAAGGGCGATTGCAGCCTGCGCGGCTTGCGCGGCGGCTCTTTCGGGAACAAGTCCACTTACATCCGGTCCTCGGCGCGCTTTCGGTACGACAGCGATATCCGTTACGAAGCAAACGGCTTCCGCGTCCTCAGGGAGTTGCGCTAGTACGCCCCGCGGGCAAGTTCGCGTGAGAGCGTGCGGCGAAGTGAGTGCGAACTTGCCTCGGGCTGTACTAGGCAGAGTTTGCCCTGCGCGCCAACGGATCGCCGCGTCATCCCAGAACGGCGAAGCCTAATCCGGGTCGTAAGAGTTTTTTCGCGGCCCGGCTCGCGCTTCGCTTGGCCAGGGATGATGCGGTGAAGCAAGCGGCGTTCTGCGATGAAAATCCTTCGGCCAGGTTGACGAAGTTTGCCTGCGCAAGCTTCGCTGATCTCGCCAATGGATCGTCCAGCCGCCGCTCGTTAACCCGTCATGGTTTATTTCCCACCCATCGGATTTATTTCCGGCCTGAATCTGTGGGCGAAAATGTGCAAGAATTGGGGCAGCCCGCGTTCGGGCGGGCACGAAAATCTGCCTAAGGAATTGGAAAATAACGTCTTTATGCCCTGACACAAATAGAGTTAATCGAATGTATTTTTTCCCGGAATGGGACGCGATAAAGTCCGTTAAATATAATGTGTTAACGAGCCCACGCCTTCCGCAAGCCACGGCGGCACGATGCCATCCGGTTTTTTTCCTATATATCAATGGCTTATATCCATTAACCTCCACGCAAGGCGCTTTTCCCTAAGATC
>CAWFOS010000010.1:0-55668 GCA_963817495.1 uncultured Alphaproteobacteria bacterium
CGCCATCGGAAACGATGACTGCGCCGTCCAGAAGCGCCCGTTCGGCAATCGAGCCCCACAACGCGGCTTCGGTTGCAATCTGGACCGGATCGGGCTGGACCTTCAGATCGGGCAGACCGAGTTTTTGTAGATGGGCCATGAAGGCGGCGCGGCCGGCAAAGCGCTGCTCCGCGTCTCCAAAGCGGGCGATGGTCGCCTGGGGCAGCTTGTGCTCGCGCATATAGGCGAGCGCAGCTTCGTTGATGGCGAACAGGCAAAGGCCGGTGCCGTCCCAATAGAGCATCTTCAGGTAATCGCTGCGCTTGCTGCGGAACACAAACAACTGCCCGCTATAAGGATCGTGCCGCAACTCGTGAGCGATCAGCGCGGCACGGCCGGTGAACCCCTTACGCATGTCAACCGGCCGGCAGGCCATAAAGATGCGGGTTCCAGGCTTCAGATCGATCATGATAACTCCCGTGCTACGGACAGCATATTCTGCAAGGCCTCCTTTTGAACGTCGCCGTGAAGCCCGCGCGAAAATCGAGGCGCGCGCCAAAGATCGTTACGAGCGCGAGCTGGCCGAGCATCGCGCCAAGCTCGCCGCGCGTGAGGCGAAAGAGAAGACCACAGGCAAAAAGTCTGGCGGCAAACGGCATGAGCGCCGCCACGGACGGCGAAGTGCGGGAAGCGATTGGCGACACGTTTATCACTCGATCGTTTGCATCGGCGCGCTGGTTGCGCATCGCAACGAAAGCGGTTGGGTCGTGGATGCGCTCGGCGCTCCGCATGTCGGCGACCGAAGCGAAAAGCAATTGATCGCGGCTTTCGTTGACAGGATCGCTGAGCTATCCCCGCAGCTCGTCACCTTCAACGGCAACAGCTTCGACCTGCCCGTGCTGCGCTACAGGGCCATGATCAACAAAGTGCCGGTGCCCGGCCTGTCGGCGCGGCCTTACTTCAACCGTTACAGCGAGGATGCGCTTGATCTTTGCGATGCGCTGTCATCGTTCAGCATGCAAGGTAAAGCGACGCTGCACGAAATCAGCAAGGTTCTGGGGTTGCCTGGAAAGCCTGACTGCATCGACGGTGGTGAGGTGCATCGCTACTTTCAGGACGGCAAAATCCAGGAGATCGCCGATTACTGCGAGACCGATATCGTCAACACTATCGCGTATGGCTGCGCTACGAGCTGTTTCGCGGCCGGATTGCCCCAAACGAGTTCGAAGCGAGCGAGCAGGGGCTCGCAGCCTTTCTCAAAGGCAAAGAAGAGACGAAGCCGCATCTAAGCGGGATGGCCGGATAGCGGGCTCATGCCGTCAACCGACGAAAAGGAGGTTCTTGCCGGTCTCGTGGAGAGGGTGACGTTTCACAACGAGGAAAACGGCTTTTGCGTCCTGCGCGTGAAAGTGCGCGGGCAGAAGGACCTTGTAACCGTTCTTGGCCATGCTGCAACGATCTGCGCCGGCGAATGGGTGACGGCGAGCGGTGTTTGGCAGAATGACCGGACGCATGGGCTGCAATTTCGGGCGCAGTTCCTGAAAGCCACAGAGCCCACTTCAATCGATGGCATGGAGAAATATCTCGCTTCGGGCATGATCCGTGGCGTCGGTCCCGTCTATGCGAAACGGCTTATCCAGGCGTTCGGCGACAAGGTCTTCGACGTTATTCAAAGCTCTCCTGGGCGTTTGCGCGAAGTCGGCGGCATTGGGCCGCGCCGCGCGGAGCGCATCATTGCCGCCTGGGCCGAGCAGAAGTGAGGTCGCCTAGTGTCTCGCGTTCTGCAGACTAAGCTTATCGAATGCATCCTTAGCTAAGGTTGTGCGTCAGGCTATTACAATCGGAAAAATGTATCGCTTTAGCAAGCTGTGGGAACTTGACCCGGCGCGACTAAACCTAAGCGTCCGGCCTGAACCGCTCGCTCAACGATGGATGATGACCGTCCCGGCCGAGCGCGATGAGAGGCTCGATCCCGGGCCGCCGCGCAGGCCGCAACATTGGCCTCGCTGAAATAGCCGTTATCGGCCAGCACGATTTCAGCCCCGCCCAGCTCTTCCGGCAAGGCACTCGTCTTGGCCAGCATCGGCTCAAGCTGCTGCTTATCGTTCGGAGCCTGCGTCACATCGCTTGCGACGACCAGCAAGCTGCCTTCGGCGACTGTGTTTCGGCGTGCAATAAGGCCCCCGTCAGCGGGGTAATCGGCGTCCAAACGGGACCCCACTGACGATTGGGTCCACAAAGCCCCTGGCGGAAGCAGGGGGCTGCGCATCCACGCCGCAAGAGCTTCATTTAAGTTCCTTCCGCGATCCCAGACCCGTGCGCTTGCAATCGCTCCGGCAGAGCGGCCAAAGCGGTCAAGACCATAAGCGAGATTTGAGTGAAAGTGCTCGTGGGCAAGGACGGCTCGCAGCAGGCCCGAGACCTTTGCATCGATCTCGCTTGCGGGTTCTCCAATAGCGGTGAGTTCTGCGCGCAGTTCGTCGATAGCCTGCTGGGCAACAAGGATTTTTGTGGTGCCGGGTAGGGCAACTGTCCCTGGCCAAGACGCTGCTTTAGCGATGGAAACAATTTGTGCCTCCACAGCCTTGTCGCCGGGAGTGACGCAGATGCCGTATGTCGGAACCGTAACTTCCGCGAGGTGGCGCAGCCTCTGCGCCCTAGCCCATCTTATTCATGAGGGGCGGGATTTGACGCTGGCGAGCGTGGCGTAACGCACTGACAGGGCGTAGGATTTGGTTGCTTACGCCAACCCATCGCGCCTTACCGCGCCGACCACGCTCGCCATGACCGACGATAATCTCCCGCCTTTTTCGTTTCCAGCCGTTTCGCGCAAACAAGTCACAGCCGCTTTCGATGGCGGACGGCTCACCTCGGATGGCGGCGTGATGCTGCTGGCGATGGCCGAGCGGCGGCTTGGCGTCGCCGAGAGGCTGGCGCGCTGTTTTCCCGATCGTCGCGATCCAGCGCGGATCACCCATACGCTCGCCGACATGATCCGCGCGCGCGTCTTCGCGATCTCATGCGGCTATGAAGATGCCGACGATCTGGATCGTCTGCGCACCGATCCGGCGTTCAAGCTTGCCTGCGGGCGTCTGCCTGAAAGCGGCGCGGACCTGTGTTCGCAGCCGACGCTGTCGCGGCTGGAGAACGCGCCTTCGCTGAAGGACGCGATCCGCCTCACCTACGCGCTGGTCGACCAATGGATGGCGTCTTACGCGCACGAGCCGGCGTCGGTCATTCTGGACATCGACGACACTTGCGATGTCGTCCACGGCCATCAGCAATTATCGCTGTTCAACGCCCATTATGACGAGCGCTGCTTCCTGCCGATCCATGTCTACGACACCGAAACAAGCCGTCCTGTGGCCGTCGTGTTGCGGCCCGGCAAGACGCCGTCGGGCGTCGAGGTGCGCGCCCATTTGCGCCGCCTCGTTCGGCGCATTCGAAAGCGCTGGCCCGCGACGCGCATCACATTCAGGGGCGACGGCCATTACGCGCGGCCCGAAGCGATGGCGTGGTGTGAGGGAAACGGCGTCGACTATATTTTCGGACTGCCCGGCTCGAAGCCGCTGACGAGGAAGATCGACGAGGCGGCTGACGCCGTCCGCACGGAGCGCGCGGTATGCGACAAGCCCGTCGTGCGCGGCTATGCCGAGACGCGGCACAAGGCCAAATCCTGGAACCGCGAGCGGCGCGCCGTCGCCCGCATCGAGGCCACCACGCTTGGGCTCGATATCCGCTTCGTCGTCACGAACATCGCCCACAGCTCGGCGGAATGGATTTACGACAGTCTCTATTGCGCGCGCGGCCAGATGGAGAACCTGATCAAGCTGCACAAGACGCAACTGGCCTCCGATCGAACGTCCTGCCGTTCGGCTATCGCCAACCAGGTCCGCCTCGTGCTGCACACCGCCGCCTACTGGCTGATGCTCACCGTCCGTGACGCCATTCCCAAGATGCGCGATCTGGCGAAGGCCGAGTTCTCAACTTTGCGTCTGCGTCTGATTAAAGTCGCCGCCCGCGTCATTGAAACCGCAAGCCGCGTGCGTCTCGCCTTCGCCGCAGCCTGCCCAGAGGCCGATCTGTTCCGTGGCCTGCCTCGCGCGTTGACGCTACTCGGACCGTGATCGCCGGGGCATGCGCCCCTCTCGGCCATCCCGATCCCTCCAGCGCGTTCCCAAAAAGTACAGACCATCGCGCGGAGAAAAACCGAACGGTGCAGCGCGGCCAGCTCAAACAACCGAAAAAGCGATGCCGACAAACCCGCCTTCATGAATAAGGGCGGTTAGTGGGCACCGCGGCGATCGCCTTCAGGAGGTACTCACGCAGTCGCTGAATGGCGTCGCAATAGTGCGAGAGTTTAAGCGAGAACTTGTGGCGGACCTGTTCTGGATTGCTGCAGTCACGTTCTGCTTCCCCCGCTATCAAGTCGAGATTGAGTTTAAGCTTAGCATGCTCAAACACATCCGCTTCCAAAGGGAAGTAACCCTTGACCTCGACGTCTCCACGCTTCAACAGGATGTGTCTTGCGTAACCTTCGACGAGCTCCAGGCAACGGCGAAGGTAGCTTTCACGTCCTCTAAGCGGCACAGCGTCGTTCTTTCCTGTTCCAAAAGCGGATATACCCCCGCAGAATATCGCTGACGGATATCCTTAACCTTGGCCTCCTGCATTTTTTGCACAACGCTGGATAAGTCTTGTTCCTCGATATTCGCAGATAGGAAAGCGCCCTTCGCACGAAGCCAGCGGCTGAAACGCCGCTCAAGGTCTTGCCGGTCGTTGTCGTGGCAGACAACTGCGAGATGAGCGAGATAGTCCTCTAAAAAGGACCTTTCATATGCTGATGTTGGTTTTGCCAACGCCTTCTCGATCGCATTGGAGCCATCGTTGCGCTTAACCTCCCTTCCAGCCAAGAGGTCTTCAATAAGCTTATGAATATCCCCTTCCGACACCCTGGCGATATGCTGAAAATCTCCCAACTCAAGGATGTCAGCAAACCCAAAGAACTCAGTAGCGTGATGGTAATCAAAAAGCTGTCTCAAGTCGCCGCAATGAAACGCGAGGAGAAGAGATCTCAACAATTGTATCGCCCATTCATGCTCGCTTGCTGGCGGGTTACTTTCTGCGTTTTCCTTTTGCTTGTTGACTGTGACCTTTTCGCGGACCGAGCGCACGGCGTAATGGTCAACCAAGAGAGTCGGTGCAGGTATGTAACGGAGGCCGGTTACCGCCTCAAGGAACGCGACAACGCGGCCCATCTCCTTGCGGACCAATTCAAGGATCGAGTCACAATTTTGGACGAGAGGCAGTATCGTTAGCTGATTCTCCAATTCGAGCGGGGCGACAATTGTACTGCCCGCACCGGCTGGTTTCACACCGCTATTCTTTTCATCAATTTCCATGAAGCTAAGATCGAGGTAACGGAACTGGATCCCGCTAAGTTGCTCGGGCGGATCTGGGACCGGTTTGCGTTGCTGCCAGTAGACCGGGCGAACAAAATGGCGATGCTTTTGGGGCACTATCTGCAGGGCTTGCGACCATTCATTTCGAACCTCTTGAGATGAGGCTGAGGCTGTCGACCAGAAAAGCTGGAACAGATCGCAACTTCCGATGGCCACAGCCAAGTCTTCCCGCCAAAATTCGCCACCATGGATATCTTCATGGTCCACAAAAAGCTGTATGCCTAGCCCTTTATAGACTTCGCGACAGGCCATGATAATCGGATGATCGACATGTGCATAAGAGGCGAATACTCGATTGATCAGGGCGCCAACCGCCAGTTCAGGGAGTTCCGGCTTCTCATCTAGATCTTTTGCGATCTTGAGGGCTATTGGAGTGCGGCCAATCAGAAATCCATGCTGGGTCGTGATCTCGACATTCCCCTCCACGAAGCCCTGGAGGAATCTCATCGGAAAGCGTTCTGATCTCGAAATCAACGATAGTCGCCGTGCCCAGCCAAACGACCTCCGCGCGCCGCGGTGAAACGAGCATTTCGGGTAGCCTCGGCTCAATCTCAAGGACTGTTCCGCGAGGAAGGCGCTTCAGCGCCTCCCTGCTCGTCAGCTGCGCTGTAAGTCGATTTCGTTCAAGCTTGTTCTTAAGATTTTGCTCCACGGCGGCTTGCTCGCCCTCATGGTGCACCGCTACATACAGGGGGTAAGACTTCTTTGGAGCAATTCGGCGCGGGTGAGCAGCGGTGAAGAGCACCTCATCACCAGCGTGTCTTTGTCCTTCAACCTCGCGATACTCCTGTTCGAAGCGTTCCACCATTTCTGCGGCCGCTTTTGCCTGTGCCTGCGTCCGCGCCACAGCCTCAAGCGTCGCGCCCTGCAGCGTCTTTCTTGAGACGACCCGTTCCCATGAGCCCCCAGTGGTGCTGGCTATTCTTAAGGCCAAGGTTTCAGATTGCTCGTCTGGATCGATGACATACACGCAGACAGTCATGCGGAGAGCATCGCATCTTGCAGCGGCCGCGAGCGCCTCTTCATGGTTGGATTGACCATCAGAGATCAAGAAGACTGTTGCGCGGGTTCCGGCTTTTTCGACTTCGTCCGCCGCCGCGTTGAGGGCGACTGCGATGTCGGTGCCATTGGTCGGCTGTATTGAAGCCAGTTCGTTCTCGAACAGCGTTCGCTGTCCGGCTTGGAATGGTCCGATTCGTCGGACGGTACTCGTGAAGGGGACGAGCAAGACTTGGTCTTGAGGCAACCAGCGAGTGAGGAGTTCTAACAGAACCTCCTTTGCTGCGCCGAGACGAGTGTCGGCGTCACTTGCTTTGGTAAGTTTGCCGGTCTTTGGCTCGTTCTCGAAGCCAGATGCCATGGAGCTCGAATGATCGAGTAAAATGACCCACATTGTCTTTGCCGACTCCATCACGCTATGTGATTATTTCACTTTTTTCCTTTTACATATTATTGTCACAAGCGAGGGCTGCCAAGTTTACGAGGCAGTGAGCTCGCAGCTTTTCATCCGAATTTAAAGGGTCGACAGCGAGCCTCAGCGTGCGGGCCCCCGTTTCGCTGCAGGAACCTATTTACGCATCGAAACATGATTTCCGGTTTCGGGGGTGGTGCAGGCAACCAAATTTCTTAAGCGGGATCTCCGCTCTCGACCCGGTGCTGAGAGCCCACATTCAATTAACTAGTTTTTTGTTGGAGCGCTCTCGGCGGGCGATCCGTTTCGTCTCAGGAAGGCCGGGACCTGACGTCGGGCCATTTTCCGAGCATGCCTGCTACTGCTGGATAAGCCGCTGTTCCAGGCCGACCAGTCTGTCACCCGGAGAGCAAAAATGTCCATCACCCGCTTTGCACTTGTTCCCAACGCTGTTTTCAATGCATTTGAAGAAAAGGTAAGGGGTATTGGGGTGTGCCGATGGATCAAGCCCACGATGTCTTTATCTCCTATTCCAGCAAGGATGTGGCGAAGGCCGAGGCGCTGGAAGCGCTGCTCGAAAAGGCCGGGCTGACGGTCTGGCGCGATAAGAAACGGCTCGTGCCCGGCAGCAATTACGTTTTTTCGATCCATGACGGCATCGAGAACGCTAAGCGAGTGGTGGTGCTCTGGTCGAAGAACTCGATTGCGTCGGAATACGTCGCGGCCGAGGCCGAATATGCTCGCGGCCACAAGAAGCTCGTGCCGGTCGACATCGAGCCTTGCGAGCCAAGGGTGCCCTTCAACGTCCAGCACCGTCTGCCATTCAGCGTCCTCAAAACCGAGCCGGAAATTCTGTTGCGGGCGCTTAGCGGCCAAAAGCAGCTTGATGGCACCCACCTCATTTTCAGCGTTCGTCCCGAGGACATCGACACCTCTCGCCTCCCGCACACCTTCTCGCCAGAGCTTCTTGGCCGAGAAGCCGAAATGGCGCAGCTCTACAATGCCTGGGACAACCGGCACGCGCACATCGTGGCGCTGGACGCCATCGGCGGTGCCGGTAAGACCGCGCTCGTCCGCCATTTTGTTCAGATGCTGGAGGAAGGTGGGTGGCGGGGCGCGCAGCGTGTTTTCATCTGGTCGTTCTACAGCCAAGGCACCGACGAAAACCGCCAGGGCGACGCCGACCCGTTCTATATCGCGGCACTCACCTTCTTCGGCTATGAAAGCGAGGCGGCGGAGGCCGAGGCGCGTGCCGCTGCAGGCCGCACGCCGACGCAAAAGGAGATCGAAGCGGCACAGCTCGCCCTAATTCGAGCCGATCTACCGACGCCCGCCGAAAAGGGCCGAGCACTCGTCCGCCTCGTACGCAAGCAGAGGACATTGCTCTTCCTCGACGGCATGGAGCCGCTGCAATACCCGGCGAGTCGCAACAACGGCGGCAAGAACGACAGCGCGGGTGTCTCGGGCGCGTTCAAAGATAAGGGCATGTTCGTGCTGCTGCGCGAGCTGGCGGCCGACAATCCGGGGCTTGTCATCGTCACGACGCGCATAAGGCTCCGCGATCTCCAGGAGTTCCACGCACCCGCCGTGCTGCCGATCGCGCTGACTTCTCTCGCGGAGGGCCCCGCTGTCGAACTCCTGCAAGCGCGCGGCGTGCATGGCGGAGCGGCGCATCTCGCCAAGCTCGTCGGCGATCTGCGAGGTCACGCCCTGGCTCTCAATCTTGTCGCGCGCTACCTCGTCACGCATCACGGCGGTGACGCACGCCGCGCCGACCTCCTGCCCGATCTGGCTCATATTGGCGGCGATGATGAGCGAGACCCCTACCGCGTCATGTATGCCTATGAGATAGAGCTGAAGAAGCACATCGTGCTGCAGCTCGGCATCGTCCCGAAATGGGCGCACAATGTAAAGCTTGACCAGCTTTTCAAGGGCGAAAAGCAAGCTCTTTCAGAGAAAGCGGCGTCCACACCGGCGGGAAAGCAGCTCGCGCTGCTCTATATGCTGGGCCTGTTCGATCAGCCCGTGGCGCAGGAGGTGTTCGATGCGCTGATCGGGCCGCCCGTCATCCCAGGCCTAACCGATGGCATTGCCGCCGTCGAGGTGCGTGCAACGCAATGGAACGAGGCTATCGCGCGGCTGCGCGATCAAGCGTTGATCTCGCCCGCGAGCGCGGAGGCACCTGGCACGCTAGACTGCCACCCTCTAGTGCGCGAATATTTTGGCCAGCGCCTCGCGCAGATCGACCGCGCCGCGTTCAAGGCCGCCCATTCACGGCTTTACGACCATTACCGCTACACTGGCCTTCCCGCCACCTTCCACGATCCCATTGCTTATGCATTGTTAGCCGATGAGGTTGCTTATCCACATTACGGCGCATTAAGTACTGTCCGGGCGATCCTCCAGGGAGGGCCGCACGACGTTACTAGCGCGAACACCCCCAAAAGGCTCACGAACGCAAAGCCGGACCAGTTGCGAAGAGCAGCAAGGCTGATTGGGGGAGAAGAGTGGAAGCGTGCGTTGGCAGCATTTGTACCCAATCACGAGGCCGGCATGCCACCACTGTTTGCAGCCATCGCTCATGGTTGCGCCGCTGAACGGGAGGAGGACACGCTCCGAGAGGTCTACGCACCCCGCATCGTCCGTGGGCCGATAGCTTTCGTAACGAAGGTGCTTGGACTTCACTCCGCTCAGCTGGCTGCGTTAGCGAGTTTTTTTTAGGGAACCCTACATTGTTCCTTCGCGTCGACTTTCGGTGGCTGATAAAGCGCACCTGCTAAATGAGGCGAGTCTTTGCCTCTCCACGCTTGGGCGATATAAGGACGCTATCGCCCCCATGCGTCTCGCATTAAACTTTAGAGGAGCTACGGGGGACTGGAAAGATCAAGCGATTTCTTACAGCAATTTATGCCTACTCCAATTGGTCATTGGTGACTTATTTGGAGAGAATGGAGCGGTTGCATCTGGTAACTCTGCGGTTGTATTTGCAGACAAGTCTGGTGATGCCTTCCAGCAGCTAAGTAAGCGTGCAACCCTCGCCTCCGCACATTTGCATGCGGGTGGACTGGCTTGCGCCGAGTCACTGCTTCGTGACGCAGAACAGCTGCATAAGAAGTGGCAGCCCAAACTTCCCAAGCTCTACGGACTACACGGTTATATAGGTCTCGATGTGCTGCTTGCTCGGGGGCGGGTTTTAGAAACTACTTCTCGTGCCGCCACTACCTTTGGTTGGTGCAAACAACTTAGCAGTTGGAAATCTTTAGAGACTGCGCTCGACACTTTGGTCCAGGCGCGTGCGGCGCTGGCCGCCATTCCGCTCTTAGTGGCCGCCCCGCAAAACTACGCCGCCCGATCGGCCGAAGCGCTCGCCGCCCTGCGACACGCCAACGTGGAGAAATACCTCGTGCACGGTTTGCTCGCCCATGCCGAAGCGTTGTGGCGATGCGGCGATGTGGATTCCGCGGCCGAACCGCTGCATGAAGCCGAAGGCATCGCCGCACGCGGCCCCATGCCGCTGCTCATGACGCAAGCGCATCTGCTCCGCGCCCGCATCGCGCTGGGTATCCGCGATTTCGCCGCCGCCTACGAAAAGCGCGCCGCCGCCGCAGCCCTCAGCGCGAAGCACGCCTACGGACGCGGCTCAGTCGAGCTGACTGTGCTTGATGCCGAGCTTGCAATCACCGCACAGTCTGCGGACGCCCACAACGCCATCACCGCAGCACTAAGGGCGGTCGCGGGCGAACCCTATCACGACGCGCGCACCGGCCGGACCATTTCCGGCGGCTGGTTCAGTTTATTGCCGCGCCTCGAAGCGATCCTCCCCGCACGCCATGTCGGCCTCGCTGAGCTGCAGGCCGCTCGGAACGCTTACAACGCCGAACGCGATGATTACCTTCGCTCGACACTCGCCAAGGATGTACCCGGCTACAATCCCGCAGACGACCCCATTACCGCCTATTTGGCACAACATACCACTCATACAGTGTGAGCTTTTTCGTGTCCCAAAGTTCTTGAGAAATTCCGTTGCTGAAAGTTAAGCGGTTGTCGTCTGAAATGCAGCCGAAGTCCGCATCCAAGTACCAGCAGGCATCCTCTTTCGGCACGCAATACTGGACATCTGGCCTTGTGGTAATGGCAAACGACCCGTTGGCCCATGACACAACGCTCTCCGCACCGACCTCAGGCGGTATCCAGCTGGCCCGGTCGGCATCCGTGATCTCGGCACGGAGCTTCTCGGCGATATCCGCGTAATCGAGCCCGATCTTTTTCTCGATGATGCACTTGTCCCAGACGGCGTGGAGGTTGGCTTTGCATGACCCCGCGATCGCGACGAGGTTTCCGCCGCGGTCGTCGTCAAAGGACACGTGGAGAGGCTGATGGATGTCCCCCACCCAATGCCCAAGGCTTTTGAGGAGCCGGAGTTGATCGCTCACGTCGAGCCTTAGGGCGAGATCGCGCGTGTCGTTCAAGATGGCGGAAATGACACAGCGATCGGCAACCGGGCAGGGATGCTCTTCATAGGCGATCTGGCAGATAACGCGGTGGCCAACGTCGCCCCAGGCGAAGGCGGAGGAAGGCAAGAGCGCTGCAGCTATCAGCCAAGCCGAAACTATAAACGCCCGCATTCGAGTTTGCCCCGTTGCCTGAAGATTATCATGAGCGGGACAATGCGGGGCTTCCGAGCAAAGATGCTTCCAGTGCGAATGTGACCAATTTGAAGGATGCGCAGCAAACGTCGCGCCGGAAGCGCGTGCGGCAAACCGTTCTTCCATACTCTTGAGACAAATAACCATCGCCGCCCGCGCAAAGTGGGATCATACGGGTTACTTGCTGCCGCCGAGGTGGAGGGGAGTTAACCGGGTTGGGTCAATTCCTGCCGTTCGAGAAACACGAACCATTCGCAGGTTCACTCGCAAGAGCGGGCGTGCATGGCGTCAATAAACTTTTGAGTTAGGCTCCGGCCGTTTAAGGTTTGCGAGCTAGCCCCCTGGGCAAGCCCCCATAATAGTCTCACCGTTCAGGACACCCGCCCATGCCCCAGTACGGCCTGGATCTGGCCCTCTACAATTTTCTACCGGTGCTGTTTACCGCCCTGGCCCTGTTCTGCATCGCCCGCCTGGCCCGCGCTCTGGCACCGGCGAGCGAGTCCATGGCCCTGCTGGGGGCAGCGCTGGTGGTGCTGGCAGGCCTGTGCAAGGCCTTCTGGAAGCTGATCCTGGCCCTGGGCGGCCCGGACCTGCCCTGGCTGGCCAATGCCCTGTTCCCGCTGATGGCGCCGGGCTTCACCCTGCTGGCCCTGGCCTTGTGGCATGCCCAGCGCGAGACCCCGGCGCCGCCCCGGCGGCCCTGGCTCATGCCTTTGGCGCTGATCGGCCTGGGCTACGGCATCGCCACCCTGCGTAGCTGGGGGGTGGCCGTGGAACGGGGCTGGTTCCTGCCCCTCATGACCCTGGCCAGCCTGGCAAATCTCACGCTGACCGCTCTGTTGCTAAGGGAGACCTGGCGCCGTCGGGCCTTGTGGCTAGCGCCACTGTTCCTGGTGAACCTGGCCATGGTGTTCGCCTTGCAACGCATCGCCCGCATCGAGCCCAAGACCCTGTCCCTGCACTGGCTGGAGCAAAGCCTCACCGCTCTGGGCGCCGGGGCCTTCGCCCTGGGAGCCTGCCTTCTGTACCAGCGGGCGCGCCGGGGGCTGGCAAGGGACCTAACCGCGACTGAGTCCCACCTTGCACATCACCCATGCCACCCATTTGTGCGTCACCCGCCACGCCGAAATTGAGCCTCGCGCGCGTT
Source organism: uncultured Alphaproteobacteria bacterium (assembly GCA_963817495.1). Taxonomy (GTDB): domain Bacteria; phylum Pseudomonadota; class Alphaproteobacteria; order Rhizobiales; family Rhodomicrobiaceae; genus Rhodomicrobium. The sequence goes on from CAWFOS010000010.1 coordinate 12,646, forward strand.
ACGGCCGGCCGCCTTGCAACTCAAGGCGCTGCGGACCACATGATTTTGCGCAGCGAGACCGCTCGAACATAAAAGGCAGGATATGGCCGACCCGGTCGTCATTTCCATTCCTCATCGGCTTGGCAGGTCAGAGGCGAGGCGTCGTTTGGAAGCGGGCATCGATCAGGTGGTCGCGCCGCTCGGACGGCTGGTGTCGATCGATCGCCGAGTGTGGACCGGCGACCAACTCGACTTTGGAATGAGCGTGGCGGGACAAACAGCGCGTGGCATCGTGGATGTCGAAGACACTCAAGTCCGGATTGAGCTTGAACTCCCCTGGATTTTGGCCGCCATCGCAAAGCGCGTCAGGGGCGTCATGGATCAACGCGGGCGCGGTCTTCTTGAAAAGAAGTGAGAGTGCGATGGCGTGCTTGTCGCCGAGAAAGGCGAGAGGCACTCCATTGTCATCCGGCACTGAAAGGAAACCCAAAGAAGCCCGGAACCCTCGGCCACCGCGACGATGGCGACTGCCGTGCGCGTACCGGTGTTCCCCACTGCTTCCACGGAAGATTGTTGATGGACGAGACTAAAATCGGCGGCGCGGCTTTGGGGCGCTGGGCGAAGGCTTTGGTGTTTATATGCGGGTCCGAGCGAGCTTTTCGTGGCGGTTTAGAGCATCCGTCTCAGTAGGGTCGATAGCGGTCCGGCTGGTTTCCGCGCGGTCGTAGGCGCGGCGAGTCGGCTTTGGGGTCCCAATACCGTCTTCTTCGGTGGCATCTCTTTGCTTTGCGCGATCTTCGACCGGGGTGCGTTCATTCAGTTCGAGGCTTTCTTACTGGCGGTAGCGCCTCGCGCCGGAAAGAAGGCATCGCGCAGCCGCCACACCGCCTCGAAGTCGAGCTTCTCGCCCTCGAACACGATCTGGCGGCTCGTCTTGTTCGCGCGCTCCTTCAGATAGCGCGTCAGGTTCATCCAGCGGATCGTCTCCTCGGCGTCGCGAATCACCAGATATACGTCCACCGGCTGGGTCGCCCAGTATTCGAGGTGACGGGTGTCCTTCACATCGAACACCTCTTTGCCGTCCCTCTTGCGTTTGCGCAAGTGCGATGCTCCGCTCTTGAGCTGCACGTAAATCTTCTTGCCGCTCGCCTTGCCGCCGCCATCCTTGAACTCGACCTCGCCATCGATGCCGTAGTCAAATTTCGCCAACTCGCGGAAGATCTGGTTCGCCTCGCCGCAGATGGCTTGCATGTGCCCGATCAGGATTTGCTCCAGCGCCTGGGCATCGAGTTCCTGCGTGGCTCGCTCGTCCATCGCCACGACTTCCCGCGCCACGCGGTTCGACCCAAGACACTCCTCGATATGGTCCTTGAAGGGCACCCGCTTGTCGCACCTCACGCAGTAGATGAAGTTCTTGCCGGCATCGATCCGCTTGCGCACCGCGGCCATGTCCGTCACCGGCTCGCCGCAGCCGCACACATAGCGCCGCTCGCGCCGCAACTCGCTGCCGTATCTTAGCAAGTGCCGGTGCACGAATTCGATGAACACCACCTTCAAGTCTTCGGGTACGCCGTGCTCGAAGAAGACGCCCAGCTTGCCTTCGCCGTCTCCCAGCTTCTCGAACACGATGCCGACCGTCTGGCCCTTGCTCGTGGCAAACTCGGCAGCATTCTGCCACAGTTCCTTGTGACCGAATGTGCGGCTGTACCACAGGCGCACGACCAGCGTTGTGTAGATAGTCTGCTGTTCTCCCGTGAAGGTGTAAGTGACGAAGATCTCGGGGTGGCCCGGGATCTCGCGATCCCGGCGGTACTGTGAGGGGAAGATCAGGAGCGTGTGCCCGCCTTCCTTCTCGCGGATGCACAGCGAATGGTCCAGAAGCGTGTGCACCAGCGCCCGCAGCAGCAATTCCTCGTCCGGGCGATGCGTAAGCCGCTCGACGCCGGTAAAGTCGAACGTGTCGTTGTAAATGTCCTCCTCGGTCACGCAGCCGATCTCGTCCTTGTTAGCGCGTGCGGAGCGGATGATTGCGGCGGCGTAGCCATTGATTAGGTCGGGCCTGAGCAGCATGAGGTCGCCGAAATTGAGCGCCCGCACCAGACCGTGATTGCCAAGCAGAGTAACCGCCGTGCGGACGTCCGCCTCGGAAATGGCCTCTTCGGGCAGCGCCGTTTCCAGCCGTTGGGCCAACTCGGCAAAGCGCAGGAGCCGGATATCCTGCTCGTCGCGCAAGGCCAAGACGGTGTTCTTGATTTTTGCGAGGAGATGCGGCGTGGACGTCCACGGAAGCTTATCCCAGGGAACCAGCCGGGCGATAAGCTGCTTGAGCTCAGAGGGCTGGCCACCATTTGCTTCGTCCGAACAGTTGTCGCCGCGCTTCGCGCTGGTAGGCAGACAATCAGTGAAGCCGTATTCCCTGAGGAAGCGCTGGATCTTCCGGTCGCTCACCGTCATGCCGCCTACGTCCAGCCGGGTCGGAATGAGCAGCTTGGCGACCTCGCGTCCGGCGCCCTTACGGTTGACTGCCGTGCGCAGCGCTTTAAGCCAATCGCCTGCCTCTGCGAAGGGATCATCCTTCTGCGGGTTGACGAGCAGGAGCGCCAGCGCGGTTTCTTCCAGATAGAGCTGATGGATAAGGCGGTAGTCCTCCTGCCCCGCCAGATCCCACAGCAGGGCTTCACGCTCCATGTTTGCGTCCGGCTGTAGGGGAAGGTCGAGCCGCCATACATTCATGCCATGCGTGGAATCGGTCTTGACGTAGCGGTCTTCAATGAGGCGGTGGGCGAGGGTTGTCTTGCCCACAGCGCTTTCGCCGACAAGGACAACCTTGGCGTTAACGTAGCGGCGCGGCGCGGCCTCTAGAAGCTTGGATCGTCCAGTTGAAAAACGATAGACGTAAATTATGCCTTTGCCGGTGCCTGCGATAAGGCGTGTCCCATCAGGACTGAAGGCGACAGAGGTCGGAAATGCATTGTCTTGGTTCCCAATCATCTGCAAACACGCACCGGATTTCCAATCCCAGAGGCGAACGGTACCGTCTCGGAATCCCGCGGACGCGAGTAGACCGCCATCGGGAGAAAGGCCAATTGAAAGCACGTGGTCTTTGTGACCTTCCAAGGTCCCGAGGCAGATCTCTGCTCCGAGGTCCCAGATTTTGATGGTCCCGTCGTCGGAACCGGAAAAGGCAAAGCGTCCGTCTGCGGTAATTTCTACCGTATTGACGTCACGAGAATGGCCATGAAGCGTCGCCAAGCACGCGCCCGTTTCGAGGTTCCAGAGCCTGACGGTTTGGTCAAAGGAGCCCGAAACGGCATGTTTTCCATTTTGGGTCAGCGCTACGGATGTTACTCGCTGAGTATGACCAGTAAGCTTCGAGTAGCAGTTTCGCGTCACCACATCCCAAAGCTTCAGGCTCGGACTCCTGTCGCCGCTGCTGGACAGGATCCTCTTTCCGTCGGGCAGGACAGCAAGCGACGTGACAAAATTTTCGCGCCAGCGCGCAATTTGGCGGCCGTCCCTCAGATCCCACTGACAGATTGTTTTGTCATTCGACCCCGAAAAAATCTGGTCACCATCCGGCGTGAAAGCGACGCAACGCACGTAAGATGAGTGCTTTTCGAGCGTCGCCCAGCGCTTGCCAGTTTCGAGTTCCCAAATAATGACCGTGCCATCATGGGAACCGGACGCGGCCCATTTCCCATCGGAACTGACCGCCACACTTCGGACCCTGTCTTTGTGGTCAGTAAGAGTTCGTTCCAGCACTGCTAGCGGCTGAGGTTGCTGCGCTGATTTTTGCGCTGCCTCGTCCGCCAGAACGGGTCCTTCTGACGGCGGTTTCTGGTTATGCCTCGCTGGTGGAATTTTGCCGACCGCTGGTGGAATTGCATCGCCCTCCTTCCCAAAGGAGGCCACCTGCGGCTCCGCTCCGCGGCAAGCCTCCACCAGCTTCTTCAGTTCCGCCGCAGCCCCTTTCCGATAGTCCACCTTGCTATACCGCCGCAGGGTGTCCGGCAGCTTGCACTCCTCCAGAAGCAGCGGGACGAAGCGGCGGCCGGCATTGGAGGGATCGCGGAAGAGCACCGTGCTGCGCTCCAGCCCGACCCATTTCGAATCCACCGCCGCTGGCGACAGGCAGAGCACCAGCGTTCTTGCCGTCTGCAGCCCGTTCTCAATGGCGAGGTAGATGTCGTCCCCCGGCTTGATGATCCACTCGTCGAACCAGACGCGCAGCCCCTCCGCCCGCAGCTTCTCGGCCAACTTCCGCACGCGCGGCTTGTCGGCGTGGTTGTGGCTGAGGAAGACGTCGTATGAGAAGTGCGGGGGTTTGCTCATAGGGCCGGCCGCTGCTGCGCGGCCCGTGTTCGTTATGCAGGCCGTTGCCGAAGTAACTAACAGGCTGAGCCTGGGCCGTGAAAGCTCGATTTTTAGATAGCCCCTAATTTTGTCTGCATGATATCGCTACGGATCGCTGTTCCGGCAGATTTGGCCGCTAAAGGATCTGAATGCAGGCATAGCCTCATAGGATTTTTTTGAGACCGCCTTCTTCCGCTTCCGGCCTTGAACGCCAATAGGCCGTCATTTTCAACGCGAGCGCTCCACACGCTTTCCGCGTGGCCTCTGCCGACCGTTGCTGGCCAATCCAAGGATCTGCGGAGGCGGCAAGCGCTGCCCGACTTTCGCTGCGCCGTTTGGCCTCACAATCCGCTCAGATGCCGCTCGATCGTGATGAGAAGGTGAACCCGGAGATAAGGAGCGGCGGCGCTGAGACCATGCCCCAGCCGCCGCCAGGCCGCTCGGCGGGGCCTAAGGCTTCGATCTTGCTCAACGCGGAAAGGGGGCTTTCATTGAAGCGAAGGTTGAGCGCGGGCCGCGTGATCGTGCCATTTTCGATCAGGAAATTGCCATCCCGTGTCATGCCCGTGCAAAGCAAGGTGCGCGGGTCCACAACATTCACATACCACAGGCGCGTGACGAGGATGCCGCGCTTCACTGCGCGGATCATGTCCTCGATCGGGACCGTGCCGCCCGCCATGGAAAGGTTGAAGGCAGAGGGCACCGGCTCGCGGCCCATTTTTTGGGCCCAGAACCGCGAATAGCTCATGGTTTTCGCAACGCCACGCTCGAACCAGACCGTGCGCCGTTTCGGGACGCCATCGGGGCCGAACAGCAGGTCCGGAGCATCTGAGCTGGCGGGGTCCGACGTGATGGTGACAGCCTCACTGAGAAGCCGCTCGCCGAGCTTCGTGCCGCCGCCGGGCTTCGACAGAAAGCTGCGGCCCTCATCGGCGGAGCGGGCGGCCATGCTGTAGACCAGCCGCTGCACGAGATCGGCGGTCGCGGCGGGCTCCAGGATCACGGTATAAGTGCCCGGATCGAGATCGGCGGCCTCTCCTGGAAACAGCGCCTTGCCGACCGCGCGCTCGCCAAGCGCTTGGGGATCGAGCGCCAGGAAGCGGTTCTGCGCTGCGCCCGCCCAACCCGACCACGCCCGCCTCGTATGGCGCGCCGTGACGGTCAGCTTCGCGCTGCTGCCGCGGTCGTAGGCGAACAGCCCCGCGCTATTCGTAAGCGCGCGGAAGCCGCACCCGGCCTCGATGAAGCCCGCAATGCCTACCTCGTGGTTCCGGCCTGCGGCAATGGCGCTCGCTGCCGCGTGCGCCAGGCCAGACGCTTGCATGCAGGCTGTGCCGGTATCGTAGCGGACACCCTCGGGCTCGTAGCTCTGCGGCCCGAGCGGCGGCATGGTTTCCGGGTTCTCCGGGGATAGCCGCGCAATCTCCTCCGAGCGCAGCCGCGCCTGCTCCAAGTCGCCCTCGTCGAGCGAGTTTACGGTGGCGCTGCCCGCCCTCTTGCCGAAGCTCAACTCCATGGAAACGCTGACGCTGCTGACCGCGCCGTTTGTCGTGGCTTCGTTCCTGGCGAAGCGGAAATTCCGCGTGTCGCCGCCTGAGACCGAAACCGTGCAGGCCTCAGCGCCGGACCGGCCGATAATCTTCGAGGCGATGGCTTTCACCTCATCGGGGGAAAGCATCATGGTCAAAGTTCTTTCCGCTCGGTGTTGAGGATGGTAACGCCCCTGAAGCGCGCAGGTACGGCGCCATGCCCAACCGGTGCGATTTGTATCGGCTGCGCCTTGCCGCAGGTGAAGGCTCCGTGCAACTCGTAGGTGGATTCGCCGCCAAGTCCGTCCAGGCTATTCCAGAACGGCACCGTGCGCGCTTGATAGGCCACGTCGCGGAGCATAGGCCCGAGCTTGCCGTCCCGGATCTCCCAGAAAATCTGGCCGCCGAACTGGAAATTGTCGCGCTGCTGATCGATGCTCCAGCTGCCTGCGCCAGAGATGAAAATGCCGCGGTCCACGCCTGCAATGAGATCGGACAGCGAGACATCCTCGGCGCCAGGCTGCAGCGAGATATTCGGCATGCGCTGGATCGGGAATGCCGTCGGCGAATCCGCATAGGCGCAGCCGTTCGAGCGCTGTCTGCCGATGAGCTGCGCCTGTCCCAGCGCCATCTGGTAATTCCGGAAAATGCCCTTCTCGACGATGGGAAACTCAGCCTCCGTGCTGCGCACGCCATCGTCGTCATAGCCAATCGTCGCGAGGCCGCCTTCCTGCGAGCGGTCGGCCATCACCGTCATCAGCGGGCTGCCAAATTGCAGGCCGTCCAGCATCTCCGGCAAGACAAAGGATGTGCCCGCGAAATCTGCTTCCCAGCCAAGCGCCCGGTCGAGCTCGGTCGAGTGGCCGACGCTCTCATGGATGGTCAGGAAGAGGTTGGCCGGGTCGATGACAACGTCGTACTCGCCGGGCTCGACGGACTTGGCGGCCAGCTTCTCCCGCGCCTGCGCCGCCGCCAGCGCCGCCTCCGCCTCGCCATCATAGGCGGCCACATACTCCCAGCCTGCCGCGCGCGCAGGGTAAAGGCTTTCCCGCGTGGCGAACCGGCCAGTCTGTTTATCGATGGCCGTGACGGTGAACTGGGGCCAGATCCGCACCCGGCTCTGATGGATGCAGCTGCCGCGGCTGCTTGCGAACAGCTTTTCCTCGCGCACGATCCAAAGCTGTGAGCTGCAATAGTCTGCACCGGCTTTGAGCGCCGCGGCGTTGATGGCCAAGAGCTTGGCTGCCTTCTCTTCCACCGGGACCGTGAACGGGTCTGCCGCAACCGGCATGACCCACCCGTCCCGATAGGCGGGAATGTCCTCCAGCTCAATGGGACGGGTTTGCAGGAGGCGCGCGGCCTTCGCATTTTCGATGGCCTCCGCGGTGGCGCGGGCCACCTCGGCCTCGCTCACGATGCGGCTGCCCGCAAAGCCCCAGCTTCCGTCCAGCAGCACGCGAACGCCGAAACCGGCCGAGAACGTAGAGTTGAAATGCTGCAGTTTATCCTCGCGCGCATAAGCAGATTCGTCCTGGTTGCGGCCGATGCGGATGTCGGCGTAGCCCGCGCCCGATTTCTTTGCGAGCCGCAGCGCGGTGTCCGCGAGGCTGGTTTGGGAATTGATGTCGAGGTTTTCGAATGCTTGGGGGGATAGGGAAGAGGAGTCCGGTGCGGTCATCGCTTACCTCCGGAGCGGATTTGGGAACGAAGGCGCGCGGGGGCAAGCATTCTCACACATTGGGTCGATAAGAGAAAATCTCACTGCGAGCATATCTAGGCAGCTGAATCTCCGGAACCAGACTTGAGGGCACGAATTAATTAGGTAGATATAAAGACCGCCCATAACCCCCATTGCCAGCCTTCGGCTGCGCGATGGTGTTGCCCGCTTTTGGCGGGCAGGCCGGACTGTTTTACCTCGTGGCGCCGCCTTCGCCCGCGACCGCGAACGGCGCCCAAAAGGCCGGGTGCGCATTCATGCCACCTTGCGCGATGAGGATGCCCATCGCCCGGCGCATGGCTTCGGCGCGACCAATGGCCGGATCCGCCTGCATTTCGCCGAAGGCGCGCGTGATCAGCTCCACCGTGGCGGCGCTATTCACATACCAATGCGAAACGAGCAGCGCCCGCGCCCCGGCATAGAAAAAAGCGCGCGCAAGGCCGGATAAGGCTTCTGCGCCCTTCTCGCCGCCTGCGGCCGTGTTGCAAGCCGACAGGATGACCCAATCGGCATCGAGTTTGAGCGCGGCGACTTCGGTCGCGGTCAAGAGCCCGTCGTCTTCTTCGCTCGCGGTTTGCGGCGGAGTGAGCAGCATCGCGGGTTCAGCTTTTCTTGCACGCGCGATCTCCTGCGTTTCGCCCGCCACAAGGCCGTGCGTCGCAAAATGTATCACCCGCACCTTGGCCAGCTCGCCTTGCTGGGACAACGTCTTAACCTTGGCTTCTGTCGCCCGCGGGCCGAGATAGACGCTGTCAGGCGCTGCCCCTGTCAGCCGCGCTACCGCGCACAACTCGTCCGCGGTATCGGGCAGTGGCGGCTGGCGGCGCAGCACTTCGACATCTGCGACCCCGCTGCCAGTCTGATATAGCTCCGTGAACGGCCGGGCGAGCCTGCGCGCAGAGGCCGCGAGCTCACGTTCGTCTTCTGGCGCTTTGCACCACTGGACAGCCCAGGCGCTTCTGTCATTTCCGCTTTCGCCAGTCAGCAGCGGATTGCCGAAACCGATGTAGGGCGAGGGCGCCGAGCTTTTCCCAGCATGCCGCCGCAAGGCTTTCAGGCTCGAAACAGCAGGCAGCACCGAAATGGACTGGCGTTGGCCGAGCCACTTCGCCTTGGCATAGCCAGCAACATCTTGCGGGATGGCCGCATCAGGCTTCTCCGTGACCAGCGCCTGGAAGGGCAGCGCGGTAAGCGGGCCGGAGGGCACGATAAGAAGCTGCTTGCCTTGGATCAGATCCTCCACCTGGCCGAAAAGAGCCGTATAGAGTGCGTGCGCGCGCACAAGATCGAACGGCAGCAAACCGCTACTCAGCATGTCTTGGCCAAGAAGCACCTGGCAAGAGGCGCCGGATGCGGACGCAGGCTGCACAACGTGGGTGCGGCTAAAGCTGCGCGATTTTTCCCACGCACTCGCATCGAGCCCGCAGCGCAGCGCCGCCACTTCGCGAGCGAGCGCCCCCGTGCCAAGAGCCGAGCGCACCCAGCGGATGTCCGACTTGGTCACGACCCAGATGAAGGTTTCTTCGGGGGCCGCCTCGGCTTTCGGTGTATCGAGGAACAGGACAAGCGCCTCATCGGCGCGGAGCTGGGCTTGCACCTCGTCCACGGCGGCCGGCGCCGGACTGGCCAAAGCCGCGTAGTCGGGGAACTCGGCCGCCAACTGCTTGTCGATTTCGCCGATCCGAGCGTCGATGCCTGCGAGCTTCGCATTGTTCTCCGCTTCTGCCTTGGGATCGCGCTTATCTGGAGCGTTGCCGAGCCACTCGTTGCGCTGCGCATCGCGCTTTCGCCATTCAACCACCATGTCCTGCCGCTCGCGCGCAAGTGCGGCCAGGGCTGGATCGTTCTTGGCGCCGCGCGCCGACATCTGCGCGAGCGATTTAGCCGCCTCGGAGCCGGCTGCCCATTGCGCGGTCTGAAACATCTCGCGCGAGGAAACTTCATCGGGCGTGTGGCCTTGCGGCGCGAGACGGTATACTGCCTTGACAAGGATCCAAAATTGCTGACTGTTTTGCTCGACTTCGCTTTCTTTCTTTCCAGTTGCGGCTTGGCCGGTGACTGTCGCGTCGCGTTGCGTGCGGCCGGCGATCCCAGCGGTACTGCGGCGCAAAAACTGTGCGGCACGGGTCCAATCGCCCTGCGTGAAAAAAAGCCCTGCCAGATTGTTCACCCTGACGAGCGTCTGGGGATGTTCCCTGCCGAGCACGCGCTCGCTGGCCTCGAGCGCACGCCTCAAGAGCGGCTCGGCCTCGCTATAACGGCCCTGGGCCTGATATAGCTCCGCCAGATTGTTCACGCTGGTAAGCGTATAAGGATGCTCCCTGCCGTGCACCCGCTCCCTGCCCTCGAGCGCGCGCCGAAACAGCGGCTCGGCCTCGACATAGCGGCCCTCGGCCTGATACAGCCACCCCAGATTGTTCACGTCGGTGAGCGTCCGGGGATGCTCCATGCCGAGCACGCGCTCTTCGGCCTCCAACACGCGACGTAAGAGCGCCTCGGCCTCGCCATAGCGGCCCTGGGCTTCATAGAAGTCGGCCAGACTGGCCACGCTTGTGAGCGTATCGGGATGCTCCTTGCCGAGCACCCGTTCCCTGGCCTTGAGCGCGCGCCGGTAGAGCGGCTCCGCCTCGCCATAGCGGCCCTGAGACATATACAGGAGGGCCAGATTGTTCAGGCTAAAAAGCGTCTGGGGATGCTCCTTGCCGAGCACGCGCTCTTGGCCCTCAAGCGCGCGCTTCAAGAGCGGCTCGGCCTCCCTAGTGCGGCCTTGGGAGTTATATAGCTCTGCCAGATTGTTCACGGTGGTAAGCGTGTGAGGATGCTCCTTGCCGAAGACGCGCTCACAGGCCTCGAGCGCGCGCCGGAAGAATGGCTCAGCCTCGCTATAGCGGCCCTGCTCGTAATACAACACCGCCAGAGTGTGCACTTTGGCAAGCGTATCTGGATGATCCTTGCCGAGCATGCGCTCGGCAAGGATCAGCGCTTGCTGGGCGATCGCGGTTGCCTCAGCGTATTTTCCCTGACCGTAGAGCTGCTCAATGCGCTTGTTGAGGGTCTCTAAATTAGCCGCGGTTTGCGCCTCGGCGCCTCCGGCGGCAGCAATGGTGAGCAGTATCGTGATCGTTAGAACAGGCGCCGCTATGCGCCCCGGCCTTGCACGCTGCATCTACGCCTCCAATGACCCACGGATATGGTGTCGGGACGGCGTGACATCATTGTGGAGGGTTGTCGTTCGCAATGGGTAAAAGCCGCAATTCAAGCTGAAACTTCCGCTCCCGGTCATGGGACACTTTTAGAGCGATGGGCACGATGGCGGCAATTTGCCCGAGACGGCCCGATCATAAATGAGTTCTGGAAGAAAGAACGCTCTGGTCCGAGCGATGGGCTCATCGCTCAAAAGCGGCCGCCACAGGCCGGTCCGTGCAAAACCGGCTCGCACAGAGCTGTCAGGAACTTTGCTGCTGGATCCGGCGATAATGCCAAGACGAACATACCGGTTTGAAGCCAATTTTTGCATAACAGCGGTTGGAATAGGGATTTCGCAGATCGGTGAACAGGCAAGCCGTCGTCTTGCCGGATGCGAAAATGTATTCCGTCAGAGCCGCCGTCACCGATCCGGCATAGCCCCGCGCCCGGAGCCCTGGAGGTGTGTATACAAGCCCGATGGCAGCGGCATTCCGCGTTGCACGGGCAAGCGCCGCCATGGAGACAGATTCACCACCTGTCTCCCAGAACAGCACAACCCGCTCTTTCATTTTCCTCGCAACCTCTTCTTGGGTTACCGGCGGATCGTCCGGCACAGCCTCGGTGCGAAATGCGGCCATCCACTCGAAAACCAGGCCGAGGTCATGCGTCGTGGCGCGCCGGGCCTTGCCGGGAGCGCCAGGATAGACCGGAGGTTCCCGCAGTTCGTGGATCATCTGGGGTTCCGCGTCGCCGAAAGAGAGACCAAGCTGAATCGCGCGAGCAACAAACCAATGCGCAGTGTTCTCTGGACCGACGGCTCCTGCAAACACGCTGCCGTGGACCTGACCGGCGAGCCCATGGCATTGGCGCTCGTCCAGTTCGCCCAAAATGATGCTGCGGTTGGCGTTCGTCTGAATGGCGCAGGCGCCAGCGCCGCCCAGCGTCCAGCGGCGCGTTTCGTTGGCCGGATCGGGTGACGGCGGTGACATGAGCCCCAGAAGCAAATTGTGCCGCACCTCGTTTCGTTCCAGCGCAGGCATATGCAGGGCGTTGAATTCCGCTATATCCATTTCAGTATTCTCTCCACAAAATGTTTGGCCCGTGCGATGGAGGGCTCCACGCTGGCCGCGCGAACCAGCGGTTGTGATGGCTCCAGTCGCCGCACCGGTCCACGCTATGATGCCCGATGCGGTCGAGCATGAAAATGATCATCCTGCCAGGCCGCAGATTGCGTGGTGTTCACTCGGGTCCCGCTTCACCTTTGATCGCGTTGGGCACCGGAAATGCGCAGGATGGCGACTTTCGTCCTAGCGCTGTCTTGCCGCTCGCCCGGCCGCAACCCTGCTGGCGAGAGCGTTTAGAGCGGGATCGGGTTGCCGTCAGTGGCAAAAGTCCCGCTTCGCCATTGTCAATTGGCGCGACCTCGGCTATGCCCGCCGTGATCGACCAGTTCACGCAGCGCCCAAAAGCGGAATAAATCAGTGCGCCCGCGTCCCGCAATTGCTAAGGAGCAACGAACTTGCCTGCTTTCGCCTACGTGAGCCCTCGCATCTTATTCGCGTTCGCCATCGCGGCTGCAGTGGTTGGCTGCACCGGGGCGTCCGACACAGGAACAGCTCAAATGGCTACGACTGCCTCGACACCGGCAGCGGGTCTGCAAATCACCGACGCGAAGATCGGAACCGGCATTACTCCGAAGCCTGGACAGACGTGTGTCGTGCATTACACGGGCTGGATCTACGAAAATGGAGCCAAGGGCAAGAAATTCGATAGTTCAGTCGATCGAAAAACGCCCTTCTCCTTTGTGCTTGGCGAGCACAAGGTGATCGACGGCTGGGAGCGGGGCGTCAGCACCATGAAAGTTGGCGGAAAGCGCACGCTCATCATACCGCCATCGCTTGCCTATGGTTCGGCTGGTGGTGGCGCGGCCATCCCACCGAACGCAACGTTGCTCTTCGAGGTTGAGCTTTTGGATGTGAAGGTCTCTTAGCTATACCCGAAGGTGCGTTGGTTGTGGGGGCATCAACCAAAACAGTCTGTCAAGCTAAACAGCAGGTTAGGGTCGAAACCGGAAATGTGGTTCAGAAGTGATCGCGGCAGCTTGACCTTCAGCTGCGGAAATTCTTCGGGACCATCGGAGACAGCGTGAAGCTTGGCAGGGGCTGCACGCATGCCTTAAGCAGGACGAGTTGGTACCGAAAGGGAGTATACAGAGACGTTCACGGTGGCGCCTCGCTTAACGACTGTTCCCGCCGCCGGGGATATGCTGGCAATCAAACCGTTATTGTGGAATTTTTCCAAGGTCGGTAAATAGGTTATAACGACGTTGAGGGCTACGGCAAGTGGATCACTCGTAATGTCACTAATGTGGCGCCAATTCGGAATTGTTATAGTCAACGTTTGCACCCGGCTTGGCAAGACAAGCGGCGGGATAATCTTAAGCTTCGTCGTAGGAAAATTTGCTGCTTTGGGGTTATCGATGGCAGTAGATGCAGCTGTTGCGATAGTATTGAGGTCGTCGAGAATATTACTTTGATCCTGGCTTAACTGATCCATGTTGAGATCGGTGAATTGCTCCGGATTGCTTCTGATATACGCAATGTCGTTCAAAGTTTGCATATCCATGTTACGCCAGGCGGCGCATTGGGTTATCACATCCAACTGATGTTGCAGGTCAACGAATTTTGGCGGGGTCGGCAATGGTAAAACCTGATAGGAATCAACAAGAACGGAATAAGGGACGGCCTGATTTTTGACAGTTGGAATCCAATCTTTGGCGCCAGCGGTGACTTGCTCAAGGCTGGTAAGAAGTGTGTTAGGAGGAGTTCCTCCTTCGATGTGAACCTTAACGTTCAGCCCGTGGTTCTTGACCGTGTCATGCAACTCCTGACTAAGGCTGCCGTTGGCGGAAAAAGCCGCGTATGAGCTTTGAACCACCGCCTTGACAGTCTCTGCGTCAGTTTTATCGCGAGTTTGAATTTCAATCAAAGCAAAGAATAGTCCGCCCGTCTGAATCCCGCGCACAAAACAGTCGCCATATTTCTGACGGAAGATGTCTTCGTTTCCATTTGCCAGCAAGGGTGCAGCGGTGGGATCAATGCCTGGGTCTTTTATGCTTTGAAATGATTCGGTTACCTGAATACAGATCATAGCAAATACTGAACTCGAATTCAGTGAACACATTTGGGCAAAGTCGGCTCGTGCGGATGCGCTGAACAGGCCAGCGCTGCCACTTGCCGACGCCGAAATGCCGAGTGCCGTTCGCAGCTCTTCTTCGGTGGATATTACAATAAGACTATTAACTGAACTCGTCGACACCTGGAATAGGGGTGGGCGAACCCGTCACGGCTGCCCCCACCGCGGAGCCGCTGGGGGTGTCAACTCCCACGCCGTAATCCATGCCCGGCCGGTAAAGAATGAATTTCGATGGAGGCTGTGGGGCCTGTGTCTCGTCTGGGGCAGGTGCCTCGAAGCGGAGCACGATGGGGGGCTGCACCAAAGGACCAACGGGCGAGGATATCACGGTCTGCATTCACGCATGCCTTAAGCAGGACGAGTTGGTACCGAAAGGGAGTATACAGAGACGTTCACGGTGGCGCCTCGCTTAACGACTGTTCCCGCCATGCCACGGCTGCGCGAATGAGCGCTGCCAAAGCCTCTTCATTGATCTTGTCACCCTCATGAAAATCAATGGCACGTCTGGTATTGCCTTCCAGGCTGGCGTTGAAGAGACCGGAAGGGTCTTCCAATGAAGCGCCCTTGGCGAAGGTCATCTTAACGGCATTCTTGTACGTCTCACCGGTGCAGATGATACCGGCGTGCGACCAAACCGGAACCCCTCGCCACTTCCACTCCTCGACCACTTCGGGGTCAGCTTTTTTGATGAGACTTCGGATCTGGGCGAGGGTTTCGCCTCGCCAATCACTCAGTTCCTCGATGCGAGCATCGATCAGCTGGGAGGCAGGCGCTGAATTTTTTTCTTTCTCCGAGCTGCGTTTCATGGCTGTTTTCGCTTTCTGGACGGTTGGCAGAGATGCCCGGCCGCCGACTTGCCCTTCCTCTATTGATTGATCTCTGGCTCGACAAGCTTGACCAAATTGCAAAGAAACTGCTGCCACCCGAGATAACAGGCCTCCGGCGGGATGACGTCCGGCAGGCCTTCCTGCACCACATGCAACTCGGTGCCGCACGACACGGGCTTCAGCGTCACCTTTACCCGCATTTCGCCCGGCAGGTTGGGATCGTCGAATTTGTCCGTGTAGCTAAGACGCTCATGGGGCACGAGTTCGAGATACTCGCCGCCAAATGACTGGCTTTGCCCCGTCGTGAAATTACGGAAGGACATTTTAAACCGACCGCCGGCTTTCGCGTCGAGCTCATGGACCGTGCAGGTGAAACCATTGGGCGGCAACCATTTCGCGAGCGCATCGCCCTCAAGAAAGGCGCGATAGACCTGGCCAGCACCCGATGAAGACGGACAGTATGGGGCATTCTTTCCTCCCTAAGGCTACGTTTTTGGCTTAGCCCTCCGGAATGGGCATCACCGGCATGACCTCCACGGATTGACCGGGAAAAATCGTAAAGTGCGGGTGGTTCTCAAAGAGCCTCGCGGCCTCGTCCTGAGACGCAGCGCGAACCACCATGAAAGCGCCCATGTCGTTGCTGACGTCTGCAATGCCCTTCTCGGTTATTCGTTTCGTTTTGCCGAGCGGTCCGCCCATCTCAACAATCGCCTCGTGATGTTTTGCCATCCACGCCTTCCAGGCCGCTATTCCCTCTTTTGTGTTGGCTTGCCGCTCCGCCTCGGAAAGAGCAGTCCACGCCGCCATGCGCGGGCTCGATTTGCCGCCGAGAAAAACAGCGAGAAAGGTGTTGCCCGTGTCCATCAGGTGCTCCTGTCGTTTTCTGGTTCGGAAAAAGAAGCAGTCCGGTTACTTTTACTTCGCTAATCCCTACACAAAGCAATTGTAATTAAGCCATATTTAAGTCACCGCAGACGTATCCTTGCTTTTCCAAATGCTTCGCTGACGCTTACTGAATGGCTTCGGAACTACCCGAAGCGATTGTTTAAGCAAACACGCCGGAGTATCGTGGGGCCTCCTCTCTCGTCCTCCCAAGTTTTTTCGACGGGTGTCGCTATGTCCGCGCGCACTGTGTTTCTAGCCCGGCTCTTTGGGCTTTATTGCCTCATCATGGCGGTTGCGATGCTGTTGCAGGCCGACGCCTTTGTAACCATCGTTCATGCGCTCATGGCCGATGCGCCCCTGGTGCTCATCGCTGCCGTATTCACGCTATTCGGCGGTCTGGCCCTGGTCCTTCTGCACAACACATGGTCGGGAGGCGCACTTCCCGTCATCGTAACGCTGATCGGATGGCTGACCTTGATCAAGGCCGTCGTGTTGCTTGTTCTTCCTTCGGCCAAGCTGGCAGCCCTGTATGGCGGGGTGTCCCAAACCCACATCCTGATCTCGGGCTCGATTACGCTTCTGCTCGGGATTTATCTCACCGTTGCCGGTTTTCGGTCGCCCTTGCACAAGTAGCATACCCCATCGCCGCCGCTCCGGTGCAGCGGATCTCGCTACCAACCTCGGCATGCATCCATTACGACGTAGCCTCGTTAAGAATCCGAAACCCGTTTAGAGTGCGCGGATAGCCAATGAAGGGCAAAAGCTGCGTTAAAACATCGATGAGCTTGGCGCGGTCATTGCCGCAGCTGACGTTCGCCGCAACATGCCCCTTCACCTGAGGCTCGCAGCCGCCAAGCGCAACAAGCATGCTGAACGTCAGAAGCTCACGCGTCTTCACATCAAGGCCCGTGCGCGTGTAGTTGTCGCCGAAGCAATTGCTCGAAAGGAAATGCTGGATGCGCATCTGATCCTTGGGCGCGGATTTGTAGAGACTTTCGACCACATCGCTGCCGATAATCTCCTTCTGGATCGCAAGGCCCTTCTCCGCCCGGTTTTCAGGCGTCGTCGTTGATTGGCCCGGCAGCGGAAGCGCGATCCCTCGCTCGGTCAGCACCTCGTTCGTGGCGTGAATGAAGTCGAACACCTTGGCCATGCCAACATAAGCCACAGCCTGATAGACGATCTCTTTGACCTCGACCGGCGTGACCCCGACGGTGAGCGCCGCCCCCAGCATGACACCGTATTCGCGCACCGCCTGGCAGGCGATAAGGGCGGCGAGTTGGACCATGAGCCGGGTCCGGACATCAAGATGACTATGGCGCAGAACTTCGTCGAACGCGAAATTGTCGAACATCTCGATAAGCTCAGGGTCGGTCACCGCCAAGGTCGAGACATGTCCGGGAAACAGTTCATCATGGTTCTTGCGGGCTATTTCATTCGGAGCCATGGCATTTCTCCTTTGGGCCGGCTTGATAATCTGCTTCGCTGACCTGCTCCATCCATGCGACCGCTTTGCCGTCAAGGGACTCGGCGATCGCAATATGGGTCATGCCGGTCGTGGGCGTCGCGCCGTGCCAATGCTTTTCGCTTGGCGCAAACCAGACGATGCCACCGGGCCGGATTTCCTCGACCGGCCCGCCTTCACGCTGCACCCAGCCGCAGCCAGACGTTACGATCAGCGTCTGTCCGAGGGGATGGGTGTGCCAGGCTGTGCGCGCCCCGGGCTCGAAAGTGACCGTGGCGCCGCCTACACGTGCAGGCGAGGTTGCTTGAAACGGCGCGTCGATCCGCACCGTCCCGGTGAAATACTCGGCCGGTCCCTTGGCTGAGGGCTGTGAACCTGCTCGTGTGAGGATCATATGCTGCCTCCTGTCATGATTTGAGTGAGGCCATGTCGATGACGAAGCGGTACTTCACGTCGCCCTTCACCGTCCGGTCATAGGCCTGGTTCACGTCCTTCATCGCGATCATCTCAATGTCGCAGGTGATGTTGTGCTCTCCGCAGAAATCGAGCATCTCCTGGGTTTCAGGCAAGCCGCCGATCAGCGATCCAGCCAGCGAACGCCGGCGGAAAATGAACGGAACGCCATTGACTTTCGTCAGCGGCTCGACCGCGCCCACGATCACCATCGTCCCGTCGCGCTTCAGCAATGCCATATACGGATCGGTATCGTGGCCGACGGGGATTGTGTTGAGAAGGAAGTCGAAGCTGTTCTGAGCAGCGTTCATCGCGGCGGCGTCTTTGGATATCAGAACCTCATCAGCGCCGAGCTTCCTCGCGTCTTCGCCCTTTTTCGGCGAAGTCGTGATCATGACCACGTGCGCGCTCATGGCGTGAGCGAGTTTCACGCCCATGTGGCCCAGGCCGCCAAGGCCGATGATGCCCACTTTCTGCCCCGGCCCAACCTTCCAGTGCTTGAGGGGCGAGTAGGTCGTGATCCCGGCGCAGAGCAGCGGCGCGGCGGCGGCAAGGTCCAAATTTTTCGGAATACGCAGGACAAAGCGCTCGTCGACGGTGATTTTTTCCGAGTAGCCGCCGAAGGTCATTTTATGCGGCGTGCCGCCGATCTTGTCCTCGTTGCCGTAGGTGCCAGTAAAGCCGTTTTCGCAATATTGCTCGAGCCCTTCCTCGCATGAGGCGCAGTGCCGGCAGCTATCGACGAGACAGCCGACACCGACCAGATCACCAACCTTGAATTTCGTAACCTTGTCCCCGATCGCGGCGACGCGGCCAACGATTTCATGTCCGGGCACAAACGGATACTGGGTGTTATGCCATTCATTGCGGGCCGCATGAATGTCGGAGTGGCAGATGCCGCAAAAAAGGATGTCGATCTGCACATCGGCGGGACGCGGATCGCGCCGTTCGAAGGTGAAAGGAACGAGCTCGCTTGTGGCGGAATGGGTGGCGAAGCCGTGAGTATGGATGGTCATTTCTGTTTCCCTCTTGTTTTTGGTTCAGGACGCCTTGTGGACGCCCAGACTTTTTCGGATTTCGAGGCCGGGCGTTGTCGCCAGCTTCACCACGAGATCGGCGACGCTCTTGCGTGACACCGTGGCGGAAGGGTTCTTGAAGGGCTCGCCTTTCTGCGTTGTGCCATAGTCGATTTCATCGCGGTCATTCAGCCATTCGGGACGAATGATCGTATAATCGAGATCGGAGTCCTCGATCACTCTTGCTGAATCCCTATAAGGATCGAGGATGGAACGGTAGCGCTCGCTGGGAACCTCGCCATAAATCCCCATCGAGCTGATGAAGATAAGGCGCTTGACCCCGGCTTTGTGCATCGCCTTGATGATGTTGCTGGCCTGTTCCTCCATCCGCCCGGACAAATTGGCATAAACGCAATCCTGTCCCGCGATGGCGGCGTCCAGCGTTTTGGCGTCCAGAACATCGCCCTCGACCACGCGCACACGGCCGGCATGACCGGTATGCTTTAGACGACCGGCGTTTCGCAGATAGAGCGTGAGCTGCATATCCGTTTGCTCAAGAAACAAACGCGTCGCAACGCGCGCGATCTCACCGTAAGCGCCAAGGATGAGAACTTTCGTCATGCGACAGTCCTCAACGTCCGACCAGTTTTTGCAGATGTCCGGGATAACGTGCGCCCTGCAGGGTCATAGATCCTACAGCGTCGTGGATTTGCTGAAGTTCTGCGGCCGATAGCTCGACATTCACAGCACCGAGATTTTCTTCGAGCCGATGGAGTTTCGTCGTGCCGGGGATAGGCACGATCCACGGCTTCTGCGCCAGAAGCCAAGCCAAGGCGACCTGAGCGGCAGTCGCTTTCTTCTGACCTGCGATTTGATTGAGCAAACCGACCACACCTTGATTGGCTTTGCGGTTCTCTTCTGAGAGGCGTGGCACGATATTGCGGAAGTCAGTGCTATCGAATTTGGTGGTTTCGTCGATTTTGCCGGTCAGGAACCCTTTGCCGAGCGGGCTGAACGGTACAAAACCAATGCCCAATTCCTCCAACGTTTGAAGAATTCCGTTTTCTTCGGGCTCGCGCCAGAAGAGCGAATACTCGCTTTGCAGGGCCGTAACCGGTTGCACCGCATGGGCACGACGAATGGTCTTCACGCCCGCTTCGGACAGGCCAAAATGCTTGACCTTGCCTTCCTTGATGAGGTCTTTGACAGCGCCTGCCACATCCTCGATCGGCACGGCATCGTCAACCCGGTGCTGATAGAAGAGGTCTATGACATCGGTTTTGAGCCGCTTAAGCGACGCCTCCGCCACTTCCCGAATATGCGCCGGTCGGCTGTCGAGGCCAGCCTGCTTGCCGTTCTCGAACTTGAAGCCAAACTTGGTGGCAATCACCACCTTGTCCCAGAACGGCGCCAGAGCCTCGCCCACGAGTTCTTCGTTCGTATACGGCCCGTAGACTTCCGCGGTGTCGAAGAACGTCACGCCTTTTTCGACAGCGGCCCGAATCAGGGCAATGCCGTCCTTTTTGTCGACGGGTGGGCCATAGGCAAAACTCAAGCCCATGCAGCCAAGGCCGAGAACGGAGACTTCCAGCCCACTTGTTCCGAGTTTGCGTTTTTGCATTGAAGCCTCCAGTTTGTGTTTTTTTGTGCGCCGGAAAAGCCGGCCAAACTCTCTTGACCCGAATTTAGGCTTGTGTCCTATTAAGATAAGTACCAATTATCTTCATGAACTTGTAAGCAAAGCTTCATAATGCATCTCGATCAACTCAATGGCCTGCTTGCGCTTAAGGCCGTCGCCGACACCAGGAATTTTTCGGCAGCTGCCCGGCTCTTCGGCGTTTCGCCATCCGCCGTGAGTCAAACAATCAAGCAGCTTGAACAGCGATTGGGGATTGCGCTTCTGTCCAGAACGACGCGCAGCACCAGCCTCACAGAGGCGGGAGAGATGTTCCTGAGCCAAGCCGGGCCAGCCCTCGATCATATTCTGGCGGCCTTGGAGGACGTCGGGACTTACGCTCAGAAGCCATCTGGCTTGCTCCGGCTCAATCTGCCCCGGCAGGTTTACCCGTCCTATATCGCGCCGTTGCTCGCGAGCTTTGCGAGGAAACATCCCGAGATAACGGTTGAGCTGTTTTTTGAAGACCAGGTGACGGACATCGTCGGAAAAGGCTTCGACGCCGGAATCAGGCTCTCGGATATTCTCGCCAAGGACGTTGTCGCCCTCAAGCTGTTTGGCCCCATACGCTTCGTGACCGCAGCGTCTCCTGCCTACCTCAACGCAATGGGGCGGCCCAAACATCCCAAAGACCTGCTGTCACATAACTGCATATGTCCACGCCTGGGAGCAGGCCTTTACGATCGATGGGAGTTCGCGCACAAGGGCAAGGAGCTTGAGGTGCAGGTCAAAGGGTCGCTTATCATGAACGATGCCCTTTTGATGCTGGATGCCGCGGCAGACGGAGCCCGAGTCGTTTACACCATGGAAGCGGCGATCAAGGACAAAGTCCGCGCCGGGAAACTTGAAATAGTGCTCAAACAGTACGCAAGCAGCAGCACCGGTTTCTATCTTTACTACCCCAGACGCTCTCAGGTTCTGCCGAAACTGAGAGTGTTCATTGAGCATATCAAGAACGGAGCCAGCAGCTGACAAAGTACGGTCGCAAACCAGGTTGCGCCACCGCTAAAGTCCGGCCGGAAGCTTCGAGGCCATCATCTCCCTTCGGTCGAGCCTGCGGCCATCGACGATGAAATTCCCGTCGCCGACGGCGTGAAATGTGCGTTTTTCTTTACGCTCGGGATCCTCATAGGCCGCCAACGCTTCAAGCACGACGATGTTGTGCTTCTCGATCAAGTCGACGACTTTGCACTCGATATTGGCTATGCACTCTTTGATCAAAGGGGCCTTCACGCGCTTGCCGGGGATGGCCGTGAGCTTGAATTTGGCGAACTTATCCGTATCCGCGCCCGAGCATGTCCCGATCCCGACGACCACATCAAGCAGGTCGACCGTTGGAATGGCGATCACGCACTCCCTGGTCTTTTGCAGGGCCGGGAAGGAATAATTCCACGCGCCCGTCGTGATGGCGAACATCGGAGTGAAGTCCAGTACCATGGTCCACGAGATGGTCATGATGTTGTTCTTGTTTCCGTTGCAGGTCGTCACAAGAACTACGGGTCCCGGTTCAATGAGGGTGAATACTCTGCTCATCTTTAGCTGGCGCATGAAAGCATCTCCCCGAAAGGGCCATTTCTCGACGTCTTGGAACGTCAAAGGCTAGAGCGACCGACGCGATAGGGACCCATCACCGTGAGTTTTCGGCCCCTGCCCACTTTGCCCACCTCAAAAGTTCAATCTCTGCGAAGCCGAATACCAGCGCATTCTAGCGCACCGCCGGCACTTCCCCCAGGCCGCGCTGTAGTTGCTGCTCTTGACCCCGGAGCGCATCGCAGCACGCGTTTTCCTGCCGCCTCATCGCGAAAGAGATCAAGAATTACCCGCGTCAACAGTGAATACGGTGCGCCGGGTGGTGTCTTCATCGGACCATGCCCTTTCGACGTCCGACAAGGGGACGGGTTTGACCGCGATCTTAAAACCGCCGGGCACGGCCGCCTGCAGCACCTCGCCGATGGCATTGACGAGGCGGTCAAGGGGTATGCTGCCAATGCCGCTGCCCATTAGTTCGATCGCCGACGAGCGAAGGACGGCACTCGGCAGCGTTATATCCGATCCAGCGCTTGAGCCCACCTGAACAAACCGGATGGGCACAGCCTCCGCGCCGGCTTTGGCGCCCGCAACCAGTAGACACTCGGCACTCTTCCCCCACATATAGTCGATGACGACATCCACACCTCCGGCAAACTGTTCCTTGAAGCTGTCCTCCAAGGCTGCCTCGCTCCCGGCGAGCGGAATCGTGACATCGGCGCCAAGGGCCGTGAGTGATGGCAGAGCGCCGGCATTGCGGCCGGTCGCGATAACCTTTTTTGCCCCGAGATGCTTGGCGATCTGCACGGCGAGGCGTCCCGCCGCGCCTGTCGCGCCGTTGACCAGCACGGTTTCCCCGGTCTTGAGCTTGGCGCGCTCCATATAAGCCGCCCATGAAGACATACCGGGATTGGCGATGGCGGCGGCCGTTATGTCATCCAGTTCGTCGGGCAGTGATAAACACCGCGCCGAAGACACCACGGTTTGCTGCGCCATGCTGCCGTGAGGTGCTTTCGGCAGAACGAAATAGACCCGTCTTCCGCCATCGAGACGTCCCACGCCGTCGATGCCGACGACGAAAGGAAACTCATTTGACGAGCTGTAATGCATTCCGGAAGCCCGGCTTTTGACCAGAGGGCTAAGGGCGGTGGCCGTGACCATGATGCGGTTCTCGCCCAAGGACGGCACCGGCTCTGTGAAATCGCCGTAGACGGGTGTTTGTCCGGCTCCCTGGACGATTGCGGCTTTCATGGCGGGGATTTCCTGTCCGTTCTCGATAGTACGCGCATAATGCACAGTTAGTACGATCGGCAATGGCTGGGATGCGCCAGTCTGAAAAGCACACGGTGCCTGTTACGACACCGAGCCCCCACCCCTGCATTCACCCTTCACAAATCGTTGGTTGTCCGGTAAAAGTCGGATTCAGAGAATTTCCGGACAACCTTTTTATTTTTCGTGTCTTCCATGGAATTGGCCGAACTCACCAATGAGCAAAGACGGCAGCTCATCGACGTCAAACAGGCTTTCGACGTTTGGCGCACCGCGCAGCGCCAGTTCTCCAACAGCTACAAAGGCACACTCCGCTGGAGGAAGTCCAAGGACCACGAGTACCTTTACCGTACCGTCTATCGCGGCCCTCTCGAAATCTCCAAATCGCTCGGCCGACGCTCTCCCGAAACCGAAAAGATCAAAGAGGATTATACCAACGCCCGCGCCCGGCTGCGGCAGCGCCTCAGCAAGGTTCAGAGACGGCTCAAAGGCATGGCCCCCGTCAATCGCGCCTTGCGCCTCAATCGCGTGCCTGCAATCGAGACACGCATCCTGAGCGCTCTCGACCGCGAAGGCTTGCTCGGCAAACAAATATTCGTCGTCGGGACCAACGCGCTGTTTGCTTACGAACTCATGGCCGGCGTTCTGTTTTCGAGCACCCTGCTCGCAACCAAGGACATGGATTTGTTGTGGGACCATCGCCCGCGCCTAAGCCTCGTCGTGACCGACGTCGAAAGGCAGGGCGTTATCGGCATTCTCCGCGAGATCGACCATTCCTTCAAACCCGCCGCGCAAGGAAGCTTCAGAGCCGAGAACGACCAAGGCTACCTCGTCGATCTTATTCGACCGATTGAGCCCGATATTCGCAAAGAGGCTCCCCAGAAAATCGGCCAAAGCGAGGAAGAACTCTACGCCGTAGGCATCCACGGGCTCCAATGGCTCGTGAACGCTCCAAAGGTCGAGGAAACGGTCATCGGCTCGGACGGCATGCCCATCGCATTGTCGTGCATCGACCCCCGCGCCTTCGCTTTGCACAAACTCTGGGTATCGCGCCGCATAGATCGCGCTGCGGCGCAACGTCCCCGCGACAGCGCACAAGCTGCCGCCGTCGCCGCTCTCGTCCTGACCTACCTTCGCCTGCCGTTCGACAGCCGCGAACTCTCCGCCTTGCCGAAGGAACTCCGCGAGCTTGCGCCTGAGTTGAAGAAGATGGCCAAGGCCTGGCTCAAGGAAAACCCGATTGCACAGGACGAGCCGTAAACTCAGCACAAGCTGATCTTCCCCATCACGAGCCGGTTGTCCGGTGAAATGCTGATTCGCCGTTTTACCGGACAACCTCTGTATTTACAGAGGGTTATATTGGGCCGCCGACCCAATCCCCCCTCGTATGAGCAGACGTTTCCAATCCCTCCAAGCTCAGCGAGTGCTTCTCAGGCGACTGGGTCGAAGTCCGCCAAGCCCATTTGCCGGCGCTTCAGCACGTTGAATGGCACCTCAAGAAAGCGAACTTCGGAAAGTCCGAGAGCGTTGATCAACGCCAGTGCCTTTTGCTTTTCTCCGTCTTCGTAATTCACGCAGGCAAAGACGCCGATGTCATCGAACACCAGCACATCGACCGATTGCCCTTGCACGATCCAGCGACGCACCACCTTGTGCAGCGTGCTTTCCGGCGGCACTTCATCGAGCTTGTAAAGAGCGATGTCCTCGATCGCCGTGTCGCCCACGAATGCAAAACCCGCATCGAGCTTCTTGAGTTCAAGAAGGCGATAAGCGCCATGTACCTGCATCACTTTCAGAACACGCTGATGATTGCTCTCAAGATACCAATTGCCGACCCAATAGGGCTCAGCCATCACGCCGCCGGCCTTACACAGCTTTCCTTCGAACATGTCTCGATCATCGACGCCGATCTTCAACTCATTCATCGCGGTGCCTCGCCTCCCCTGCCTGTTTTTACCGGCCTGCAACACCAGAGCAACGGCGGTTTCGAACCGCTCGGAACGCGCGGCATTTGCTTGAATAGATGTTTTACAATCGAAAATGCCCCCTCATGAATTCTCACGATATTTTACGAACCGATTGTAAAACACTTCTCTTGCAGGAACAGTGACTTACGGCAAAAACAGGTAACTCTTAATCAGCGCGTCCAAGGTTCAAATCCTTGTGCGCCCACCATTAATATCAAAGACTTAGCGGGTATCCCGCAGAAGCGTATTTCTCTCTTATAGGCACTGTGTAGGCACCGTCTAGGTCGGCGCGCCGTAGAGCACCTCCCCTCCGAGTGCGGCTCTTGGCCGCTGCACCGGGTTCCAGAATCTTCACGCCGTGACGGGCCGCGTTGGTTCCTTCCTGGACATAGCGCCCTCGCCTGGAGGCGAACGTTCGGTGGCTCTTGGAAGGGGCGGCCTACTTGGCCTATGAAATCGCGCATGACCGAGAGCCGGTGATTTTCCGCCGACCTCGGGTGGCGTGGCGGATGTCGGCAAAGTTTGCGCGGGGTCGATTTTAGCACCACCGGCCATAGTGCGCCGAGCGGCTTCTCCAAGGCCAAGGCCCATCTCGAATCTCGACAAAGGAATGGCCGCCATCTTGGGGGATGCCTTTCAACCGTGGCTCGACGTTTATCTGCATCCAATTGGCCAGAGTTTTCGCGTTCCCAACAGCAAGGAAGGCTGTAAGCGTTTGGCGCAGGAGCTTTCCTCCTCCGCCGCCAGGCTTATCGTCATGGAGGCGACGGGAAAGTTCCATCGGCTTTGTCATCGCGAGCTCAGCGCAGCGGGCTTCGCCGTCGCCATCGTCAATCCCTACCGGTCGAGAAAGCTGGCTGATGCGTTCGGGCAGCTCGCAAAAACCGATGCGATCGACGCGCGAGTTGGGGCCCTATCGTCGCCGCAACGCTGGCGGCCTGTCTGTCGGAGCTTGGCGTCTTGTCCGGCGGAAAGATCGCCCTCCTTGCCGGCGTCGCGCCCATCAATTGCGATTCCGGCGAGATGCGCGGCCAGCGCCACATCAAAGGCGGCCGCGCACATGTGAGAAGCGCGCTTTACATGGCGGCTGTCGCCGCCAGCCGCTGCAACCCCGATCTCAAAGCCTTCTACGCCCGGCTTCGCGCTGCGGGTAAAGCCGCAAAGCTGGCCTTGACCGCAGTCATGCGCAAGCTCCTGCTTCTCGCCAACACCCTTATCCGCGAAGACCGCCATTGGACCCTAAACATGCTTGACTTCAAACACAGATGCTCTCCCACGTCAAGTCATGCAGCGGAACCCCTGGACGATGCCGTGATCGACACATTGGCGGCGGGGCGTCCTGGCTGGTCGATGGCCTGTTGGACGCAGGGTATTCAGACATCACGGTGCTGGACTTGTCCGCCGAAGCCCTCGCTGTGTCGAAACGCCGGTTGTCCGGCCGATCTTCGGAGGTCACCTGGATCGTGGCTGACGTCACGAGGTGGCAGCCATCACGCCAGTATCACATCTGGCATGACCGTCCTGCCTTTCACTTCCTCACAGCCGCCGAAGATCAAGCTGCCTACGTGGCTTGCCTTGCGAAGGCGTTGCATCCCGGAGGGTGGGCGATCATTGGCACCTTTGCGCTCGATGGACCTGAGATGTGCAGCGGTCTTCCCATTACACGTTACGACGGCAAGTCGCTTGAGCGAAAGCTTGGAGCAGGCTTCGCCCACGTGGAGACACAGCGCCTCTCGCATCAAACGCCGGCTGGCCGTACTCAGGAGTTCCAGTTCAGTGTTTTCAGGCGTAGCGTGATCAGGCTTGAGACGTGAGCAAAATTCATATGCCGGCATCCGGCTATCGCAAGCCCCAGCGATCAAAAATACGCGTCTCCCGCAATCGCCGCCGCACAGCCTTTAAGCTCCCGGTGTCATCTGCCTGAAATAGGCTTGCGGTATGTGAGCATGCGGCCCTGTCTCATCCGGCGAGGTAACATGCTGAGATTGATCGGGGTTTCGGTGATCTACCCAAGCGGGGTGACCGGTCTCGCGCAGATCGATGTTGAGTTTACCCAAGGTCAGTTCACGGTTCTGCTCGGTCCTTCAGGGTCCGGTAAATCGACGCTGCTTCGAACCCTTAATGGTCTCGTTGAGCCCACCACCGGAGACGTTGTCGACGGCCAAGGCTCTATTAGCGCCAGCAGGAGAGTTTTGCGGCGTCACCGGCGCAACACGGGGATGATCTTTCAGCACCATCACCTCATTGGCCGTCTGACGGTGCTTCGCAACGTACTGATGGGCCGGATTGGCCATCACAGCCCCCTGCGGTCGATCCTGCCTGCTTCCAAAGCCGACCGTCTGCTGGCGCTTGGCATACTCGACCGTCTTGGCCTTCTTGATCGGGCGCTCGACCGTGTTGACCGGCTTTCGGGCGGTCAACAGCAGCGGGTGGGTATTGCACGCGCTCTCGCGCAGACACCACAAACGGTGCTTGCGGATGAGCCGATCGCGAGCCTCGATCCTGCCATTGCAGAACAGGTGCTCTCCGATCTCCGCCGCATTTGCCGCGAGGACGGTATTACGGCCGTGCTGAGCCTGCATCAGGTCGAGTTCGCCCGCCGCTTTGCCGATCGCATCATCGGCTTGAGCAAAGGACGGATCGTTTTCGACGGCCTCCCCAGCCAGTTCACGCCAGCCTTCACAAAGAGAATTCTACGGAGCGGCTGAGCCGGCCGTTGCAAAGGCCGCCGAGTAGGTGAAACCAGTAACCACAAGTGGGATTGTATGATGAAGCGTCGTTATTTCCTGGGACTCACCATTGCAATGGCAGAGTTATGGGCCGTTTCCGCCGCCCATAGCACGGAGAAAGATCCGGGCAGGCTGCGCGTAGCGCTGCTGCCCGATGAGAATGCGTCCACGATCATTCAAAACGCGGAACCCCAGAAGAAATACCTCGAAAATCAGCTCAAGAAAGATATCGAGATCGTGGTGACGACAGACTACTCGTCCATGATCGAAGCGATGCGATTCGGCCGGATCGAGATCGCGTATTTCGGCCCCCTTTCATACGTCCTCGCAAAGTCAAAGGCGCCTGGGGATCGAGGCTTTCGCTGTCGGCGTTTCCAAGGGGTCGCCGACCTACAAAAGCGTGATCATTGCCCGGGCAGAGGGTCCCGTCAAAACGATCGC
The DNA here is from genome assembly GCA_963817495.1 of uncultured Alphaproteobacteria bacterium. Lineage (GTDB taxonomy): Bacteria > Pseudomonadota > Alphaproteobacteria > Rhizobiales > Rhodomicrobiaceae > Rhodomicrobium. Next base: position 40,859 of record CAWFOS010000010.1, read on the forward strand.
CGATATCAAGGGTAAAACCGTCGGCTTCGGCGACAACGCCTCCACCTCAAGCCATCTCATTCCTCGGGCTTATCTCGCACGCAACGGTCTCCTCGGCGAGACAGACTACAAATTCGTTCATCTGGGAACGCATGACGCAGTGGCCCGTGCAGTCGAAGCCGGCAAGGTGGATGCCGGAGGCTTGAGCGAGGAAATTTTCAGGCGCCTGATCGAGAAGAACAGCATTGACGCGAACAAGGTGAGAGTTCTCGCGGAAAGCGATCCCATCCCGAATTACCCGTTGGTTCTGCAGGGCGGCCTTACGCCGGAGCTGAAGGCTGCGATCAAGAAGGCCTTTCTCGACCTGAACGACAAAGATATCCTGAAGACGTTCCGTGCTGAAGGGTTCGTCGCCACAACCGACAAAGCCTATGACATCTTGCGTGAGACTGCGAAAATTTTAGACCTCGATCTCACGAAGCTTAAAGGATGAGCATTCCGGATCGCTACAACGCGATTCTCATCAAGGATGGCGCCGCGCGCCTGAAGCGCGGCATCGTCCTCGCCGTTATTCTCACTGGCGTTGCGGTTGCCTCCTATCTGACGGGCCTTTTCGATGCGAGCCGATTTGCCGACGCTTGGCCGGCAATGCGGCAGTTCACAAGCGAAATGTTTCCTCCAGACTTTGGCCGGTTCGAGCGGTGGCTGCTGCCGCTCGCCGACACCCTGGCGATGTCCATCGCAGGCACAGCGATTGCGGTCCTGTTCTCCTTGCCGCTCGCCTTGCTTGCTGCACGAAACACGACGCCAAATTTGCTCGCGTATCAGGGGTCACGGTTCATCTTAAACCTCTTCCGGTCAATCCCCGAACTCATCATGGGCATTATCTTTGTCGCCATGATGGGGTTTGGCGCGCTGCCGGGTGTTCTCGCCCTTGGACTTCATTCGATCGGAATGGTGGGTAAGTTTTTCGCCGAAAGCATCGAGCACGTGGACGAGAAACCGATCGAAGCCGCTCGATCCGCAGGCGCGACGCCATTCCAGGTGATCTGGCACGCGGTTCTACCCCAGGCTATTCCACACCTCGCCGATACGGCCATCTACCGCTGGGAGTACAATTTCCGGGCATCAACTGTCCTTGGCGCAGTTGGAGCTGGTGGAATTGGTTTCGAGCTGATCGCTGCATTGAGAGTCCTCGAATATGCCCAGGTCTCAGCGATTTTGATCTGCATCTTGATCTGCGTCACCCTTGTTGATGGGATCGGCGCCATTCTGCGCAAAGCCCTTAAATAGCGGAGCGCCTGATGACATCGCGTCCTAAGATTGTTGTCACAAACCGAATCTTCCCTGAAACGGCATCTTTGCTTTCCGCGCGTGGTGAGGTTGATGCTAATCAATCAACTCACCCCTGGCCGCGCGACGAAGTCCAGAGACGCTGTGCCGATGCCAAGGCGATGCTGGCCTTTATGACGGATTGCCTCGATGCGTCCTTCATTCAGGCTTGTCCAAACCTCAAGATAATCGGCGGAGCGCTTAAGGGAGCTGGCAATATCGATGTGAGTGCGGCCGAGCGTCAGGGGGTATGGGTCACCATCGTCCCCGATCTCCTGACCGTCCCAACAGCAGAATTGGCGTTGGGACTGATGCTCGCAATCGGGCGGAACATCGTGGCGGGGGATCGCGATATCAGAATGCATGGCTTCTCAGGATGGCGGCCTGAATTCTATGGTCAGGGGATTTCAGGTTCGACCGTTTGCATTGTTGGTTTCGGCCGGATTGGCCAGGCTCTCGCCCGACGTCTGGCGGCTTTCGATTGCCGTATCATCGCCTGCGACACGGCCGCGGGGGCTGGCGACGAAGCCTTTAAATCTTTGTCCATGATGCCGATCGAGGAAGGCCTGGCGCAGGCAGACTTTGTCGTGCTTGCCATGCCGCTCTCCTCGAAAACCACTCAGATTATCAATCGCTGCAGCCTGCAGAGGATGAAGCATGGTGCCTTTCTCGTCAACGTAGCACGCGGATCTCTCGTTGATGAGGCAGCTGTCGCTGAGGCGATCGACGCTGGTCGCCTAGCAGGCTACGCCGCCGATGTTTTCGAGTGTGAGGATTGGGCTCATCCGGGCCACCCGGCTGCAATTCATCCACGTCTGAGCGCAACCGGCACATCAACTGTCTTGACCCCGCACATTGGTTCCGCTGTTGGCACGGTTCGCCGCGAGATTGAGCTTCACGCCGCAAAAAATATTATCGCTGTGCTCGACGGAGAAAGGCCATCGAGTGCGATTAATAATCCTCTGTGACCGTCCTCAATAACCCCGGCTCTCGTGCCGTAGCTTGGGAGCTTGTGCTTTCCCGTCGACGATTGCCGAACATGTCCAGCGGCTCGATGCAAAACTGTTTGTTCCATTGCTGATGCGGATGTAGCGCACTCCGTTGCGAAACCGGATAAGCCCGAGGTGCCTTTCGCTTAGGCAATTTCCGGGCGATTTGCAGTACATTTTCTGCTAGGCTTTCATCCGAGGGAAGCGGCGCTGCTCAGGCTGCGTCCGGTGCTGACGACAGCGCTGGTCGCCAGTTTAGGCTTCGTGCCGATGGCCGTCTCGACAGGCGCAGGCGCCGAGGTGCAGCGTCCCTTAGCAACGGTTGTCATCGGAGGGATTATCGTTGCGACGCTCCTGACGCTCGTGCTGCTGCCGTCGGTCTATCCTCTCGCGCAAACATGGAGCTCCCGGGCCCGCAAGGCGATCAATCATGCCTCCAAAGTTCAGGCCGCCGAATAATATGAACCGTCGAAGCGTTCAATTCTCATCACTCAGGTGGAGCTTCCCCAGGCGCGTCATCCTCTGAAAATTTGTGACGCGTTAACCTTGATTGGGTTCGTTTGGTGAAATGGTTGCAAGCAATAACATAAGTAGTTTTTCCCAGCAAGCGATGGCCCTGGGGCAAACGCGTTGTGACTTATAGCGGTTCGTATGAGCTGTTATCATTGGGTGAGGCGCGGCGCTTCCGTCGAAGATAACTCGTCTTCAGTGGCGCAGCGCGCGAGTCTGTGCCGAAAGCGATGCATGAACGGGACCGCTCCGGCCGGATTAGCAGTCAGGCCATAGATGTTTCAGCGCACTTCTGGTTCTTGAATGCCTGATAGCTCAGGAAATATGAGTGCTCAAAGCGCAGGCAAATATCACGATAGGTATGACATTCGCCGAAGTCCAGGATATCGCAATGCCACATTTTTATTTGAGACGGTGCAGGCTCGTAACAGTCTAAAAGCAAAGACCAGAGTAACATCGACGGAAAAATCTTGCCATTGGCTTCTGTTTTGCTATTTTCGATCAGTCGGATGAATGCTTGTCTATCTCCTTTCGTACGAATGTAATTCTTTGCTGCGCTCGTTGCGAATTCTAACAGCGCTTTCCCATAGACGAGATGCTTGCTACTTTCAAAGTCCATGAAGGGTAGCTTCTCCGTAATCATTTTCATCACTTTCTAACTCCTTTGTGTGCACGTTCTTGTAAACCAGGCGCCGGCGCCCTCAACGCATCCACTTCGAAAGCATTCGTAGAGATCTCAGATTGTCTCTTGCTTCCGGGTTACGGCAAGCAGCCCCCGAATACCGAAGGCGAGCGATACCTCGCTTACGGAGCAATCTTCCTCAGAAAAACCCCCTCGCGTTAGAAAATCCCGCAGGCCATCCTCGTCGAATAGCGCATGCGTCTCTGGGCCGGAGAATTTCCAATGCGCCATGGTGGACTTGTCGGTGGCATAGACCGCCATCAATCCGCCCGGCTTAAGAACACGCCAGGCTTCGCGAATCTCCCGCGCGTCGGGGGCGAAGAAATAGACGACATTGACGGCGAGAAGCTTATCGATCGAACCTTCCGGCCACGGCAGCGAGCCGAAGTTTCCGAGACGGAGCTGCACCCTTTCCCGGCCTATTTCCAGGCGATTTCGGCGCGAGGCTTGAACAAGCATGTCCAGAGACTGATCGATCCCAAGGACAAGTCCCTGGGGAACCAACGCCGCCATCGCCTTGATGGCACCGCCTGGGCCGAACCCCAATTCCAACACGGTATCGCTCGGCCGCAAGGAAAGAGCGCGGATGGCGAGACCGTTCGGCTGCTTGTTGACCACGCTCATGATGCGTCCGGCCAGGCGCCCGGGAGGCCCGGCAGGGCATTTGAGCTGATGGCCGATTGCGCTCCAGATATCGGACAAGTTCAGACCTCAGGAAAGGATGTGCGGGCTATCGCGGAGTGAAAGCGCCGCCCCGCGGTGATCAGAGGCGGCGCCCCGGGGGGATATCGAAATCGGCTAAGATTTCATCTTGCCGCGAACCTTCTGCAGAAGTCCCTCCATGACCTTTGGAAAGTACGTGTCCCAGACCGGCCGCTCGGGGTGATGAGGCAAAGACAAGGCGACCTTTAGAACCTGCTCCGCCTTCTGGTATTCGCCCTGCTCGTAGAGGAAGTCGGCGTAGAAGTAGTGGGCGTCCCGGCCGTTGGGCGCGTTTGCGACCGCTTGTTCGAGATACTGACGGGCTTTGCTGTTGTCGCCCCAGCCGACAGGGAAGCCCGGAACGCGATAGTAAAGAACGCCAAGGCTCGTCGCGGCGCCTGCGTCCAGCGCTCTCGGGTCCAGCTTCTCCGCTTCCAGGAGAGTGTCCCGGGCGCGTGTCGCATAGTTGAGGGCGCTAAGGCCCCAGGTCAGAGATGCGCGCTCGCTTGTGATGATGCCGTCCCAGATCAGCGCCTCGACCCGGCCTGGATAGCGCTTCACAAGCGCATCGGCTTGGTCGCCGAGAGCGTCCATCTTTGTCTGCCGCTCGGAATCGCTACTGCTTAAGTATTTGATTTTAGCCCAGTCTTCCGCAATGCTCAGGATTTCCTTGTTGAGAGCAGGATCGCCCGCAGCGATCGAGGCCGAGGAACCGGCGGCAAGCATCATGAGGCCCATGCTTGCAGCAATAAGGACACGCATCTTCAATGGCATGATCGACTTCATGGTTTCAGAGAAAGATTTCAGGCTGACGCGGCGGCAAGCTTGGCCAGCTGCTTGGCCACAGACTTATCGACAATGTTCGGGAAAAGGCGCTGAACGAGCACGAACATCCTTTCCGGACCTGCCGGATAGACGCTCTTGGCATCGCGAGCCACAGCATCCCAGATGCGTTGCGCGACCGCCTCAGGCGGGTCGAGCTTCAATCCAAAAGCATCGACGAGAGGACCGAGCGCGTTGGCCGCTGCCGTTTTCGTGGTGCGCGGCGCCGCGTAAGTCACGCCGACGCCAAGCGGCTCCAGCTCACGGCGCAAGGCAATCGAAAAGCCCCGAAGCCCCGACTTCGTCGCGGAGTAGATCGCCATCATCGGATAAGGGATATCTCCGAGGACCGAGCCGATGTTGACGACACGGGGCGTGTCTCCTCTTTGAAGCAGCGGCAGGGCCTGCCGGATCAACGAGATGGGCGCGACAAGATTGGTCGCGACCGCGGCTTCAAGCTCATCATCCGTGGATCGCGCGAGCGCTCCGATGGGCACGACTCCGGCATTGTTGACGAGAATGTCGAGCCCGCCCCAGTGTTGGCGGAGGGCCTCGATAAGAGCGGCGCGATCTTGAGGTTTCGTGACATCGGCTTTGAAGGCGTAATGCGCATTGCCGGGCAGCTTCGCCAGCGTCGCATCGAGGGCTTCCGACCGCCGCCCTGCGATGATCAGGCTGACGCTCCGCTGAGCCGCCTCGATGGCAAGCCTCTGGCCGATGCCGGATCCAGCGCCCGTGATGAGCGCGCGTTTACCTTCAAGCTGCATGAGCGGCCTCCGTTTGATGATTGCCCATGTCCACGAAGATCGCTCCGTAAAGGCGGTAGAAGACTTCGCGCTGCATCGATGATGATATCGACCGTTTTTGGGTCTTCGAAGCCGTTCACGAGGGTCTTGAACAGGGCGACATGCTCGATGTCGAGCGAGCCGTGCGACATGAGGTAGGAGAAGCCCTTGTCGCCGTCGAGCTTCAAGGAGCCCTTGACTGCCGTCGCCACGCTATGGGCGAGCATGGTCGACAGCCCTTCCAGCACATGGACCATGCCGAGGATGGTGTAGGGGCTGATGTGCTCGATCGCGTAGTAGGCATAGCCGACCATGATTTCGCAGGCCACGTCCGGCTTGCTGTTCGCCACTCTGTCGGCATCGCCGCCGAGCGCACGAATGTCATCGAGGATCCATTTGTCGTGGCCGCGCTCCTCTTTCATGTATTCGAAGAGGGCGTCCTGATATCGCTCGTCCTTTGTGAGTGCGGCCGCCAGCGAAAGAAGCGGAAACGTATGCTTCACGTGATGGTAAGCCTGCACTAGGAAGTCCAGATAGACGGCGCGAGAGCCTCCTTCCGCTGCGGCCTGCCGGACAAGCGGGATGGCCAAGAACCGATTCCGAGCGGAAGCCGTCTCGGCATACAGGCGGTCGTAAGGGGTCATTCAACTTCCTTTTGCATTGGTTCACCGATGGAATTCGCGATGTGGTCTTGCAGATATTTTATCGCTTCGTTTCGCCGGATGCGGCCATTCGCGGTAAAGGCATTGCTTGCAACAGCTTCCTCCAGCCCAAGCACCAGCGCGTACTTCGGGCGGGCATAGACGGGCACAGCGTTGAGCGCCTGACCCAGATGCTTGAGGATCTCCTCCTGGGATGCACCCTTGAACGACGCCTCGCCCGCAGGGGACGGGATCAAAAGCACTGCAAGCTCAGCCGACTGCCCTCGCTGAGCCAGGATGCAGGCACGAAGCCTCGGATCGCCGAGAAGGATGGTCTCGATCCACTCCGGGCTGAGATTGCGGCCATAGGGCGTGATGATGAGGTTATCGCGGCGGCCATAGACGGTCAGGAAGCCGTCGGCGTCGAGGCTGCCGACATCGCCTGTGTGCCATCTGCGCGAGGACGCGTCGGCATGAAGGTAGCCATCCATGATTGTCGGGCCTTCTACAACGATCTCGCCATCTTCGATGGCCACCTTCAAGCCGGGAAGCGGTTTACCCGCGGTACCCTCGCGGCATGTCCCAGTGCGGTTGACCGAGACCACCGAGCAGCATTCGGAAAGACCGTACCCCTCGTAAACCGGGATGCCCAACAGCCTCGCGCCCCGTGCCAAGACGGGGGGAATGGCTGCTCCACCGACGGCGACAAAGCGCAGTTCTTCGTGGGGACGCTTGCCTGAAGCCATCAATTGCATCGCAAAGAGACCGAGCAGTTGCGGAACAAGAACGCTCGTCGTCGGCCGCGCCCGCTCGAAAGCCTCGGCGATGTTGCTGGCGATTTCTGCGCCTGAGTTGCGGGCCACGTCGCCGTCAAAGTGGACCGGGCCGCCGACGAGGACCGGGATCATGATGCCGCAGATGAGTTCGAGCAGCGTCGGCAGCGGCAGAAGCGAGAGATACTTGTCCTGCGGCGTCGCGCCGATCGCTTTGGCGAGAACCTCGGCCGACCACAAGGCTTGGCCGCTCACCAGCCGGACCCCTTTCGGGATTCCGGTGCTGCCCGATGTGTAAATGATGAGCCCGCCATCGCTGCGGTTCAAGGGAAGCGTCCCCATGCGGATCTCAGGCAAGTGAAAGGCGGGAACCGGCAATGTGTGGTCGGCTGAGGCTTCTGCATCCGTTACGATGATGCGTTGGATGCCGGCGTCCCCGACGACGTGCGCACGCTGCTCGCCACTGAAAAAAACGGGAAGCGGAACGATGGTCTTGCCAGCCGCGCATGCTGCGAGAAAAGCCACGGCCCATTCCACGCTGTTGTGACCGAATATGCCGATTGTTTCCGGTGCGGACCCAAGGTCTTCCGCGATGCCTCCCGCCCACGCCGCGAGCGTGGACCAGGTGAGCGACCGCTCACCGTCGCTCATGGCAACCCGCTCGCCCCTGGTTTCCGCGTGGCGGACCAAGGCCTCGGCAAGCTCAGACATGCGCGTGCACCTCGTGGGCCTGCACGGGCTCTGGCCAGCGCAGGAGGAAGGGCTTCAGGTGCTCGCGGCCAAAAGCCAGGACTCTTGGATCGGTTTCGTAGTAGGAGCCCCAGATCTCCGGTGACGGAACCCGGTCCGCGCTGGCTGCGGCCAGATTGAGAAGGGGAAGGCACATGCGCCTCAGAAGTTTTTCCAGCCGGCTCGTTGCGGTGAAGAAGGTCCAGTCGTAACCAAGATCTTCTCCATGGAGAACGAGGGCCCGCATGAAATGAGCCGAGATCGCTGGCGTGCGGCTCGCGAGACAGGACACCTCGACAACGGAGGAGCGCTTGAACTCGACGCCCTGAAGCATCACTGAGCAGTTCCTCAATCGTCTGATCGAGATAATGCTCTGAGAAGAACGGCTCGGAAGCGTCCCTCAACCCGGCAGCCGCGTGGACCTTATTGTCTTTGTCAACGACAGCAAGAAGCGTCCTCGGCAGATTTGCGATGCGAGCATCGTAGTTAAGAAGGTATGTCGCACGAATGAAACGCGAAACAATAGGCCGCGATGGATGATCAAAGGGAATCTCCAGGAATTTCATGCGATGTCCTCTCATGCGAGTCAAAGGTTTCTTCCCGTATCCGGGAGCATCTTTTTTGACTTCTATCAATTTAACTGGCAGCATGGCGGGTTTACGCTTACAAAATGCTTACTGAAACTATCGAGGGCACATATCAACAAGCCCCGCACAAGCTAAGCGGCGGCCATGCGCGCCTTGGCGTAAGCGAATGCGATGCGGGTCAACTCTCGGGGCCGGTAGCGCCCGCGGAGGTTGCAGCTGTCACAGATCGCAGCATCAGCTTCTTTTGCTTCACGCACCTTCAAGGCCTGTCGCAGCGACAAGCTCGCGACGTGGCCAATCGAGTGACTGTGGCGAATGTCGTTGAAGCAGAAGGTGTAATAGCCTTGTGCGTTGATCAGCATATTCGTGTTGCGCGGGATGCACTTGAAGCGGTTGGACCGCCACTGCCCGGCGAAGTCGCTGATGCCCGCGATGAAGCCCATCTCCTGGCTGGTCAGCCGATGCTCACGGATCTTCGCCCTGAGGTCTTTTTCGGATGGCATGCCGCGGGTGTTCATGGCTCCGGCCCGGTCGTAATAGGTGGGAGACATGTGGAGATCGCGGATGCCATTCTCGTGGAACCACTGAATGGTATTGTCGAGCGTCAGCAGGCATTCGGGAGTAGGCGACAGGTTGATGATCAGCTTCGTTTTCGTCAGCGTCCGGTGCGCGAGCAGGATGTTGTCCATAACCTGCTGCTGATCCAGATTCGTATGAACCGCCTGATAAACCTCCGGGTCCGTGCTCGAAAACGAGATCATCAGCTTCGTGAAAATGCCGTCCATCCGTTCGAGGCGGTCCTTGTCTAGCATGCTGCCGTTGGTCGCCATGTCGAACTGCAGGCGATGGCCCCGCATCGCGTCTACAAACTCGTCAAACTTGGGATGGGTGGTTGGTTCGCCGTAGCCTGCAATAATGACGCGAAACGCGTCTTCGGCGGTCAGGCGAGACAAAACCTGCTCAAAGGTCGAGAACGCCATCAACTTGGGCTCGGAAATCATTGTGCGCGGGCACATGGCGCAACGCGCATTACATTTACTCGTCCACTCGACATTTACCGCGATACGGTACGAGGATTTGGACATTAGGGGTTTCCCTATCAATCTAGCTTCGCCATTTGCGGTTAGACATGATCTACCGCAAGAAATAATGGCACCAGATATCAAGTATAAATTAGTCGTAAGTGTGACAACCTATGCAGGCGGTCTTTATCTTTACTTATAGTACCATTAAATTAATTCGTATGAGACTTATCTAAAAAGTAATAGACAACGACATATCGAGACGAGCCTAAAAGGCTTCCCGAGATTCTCTTCTGTTTTGACCTTATGGATTGTTCGCTTACAGAACGCTTACGGCTTCGGCGATTTCACAAGCGCTGCGATTTTGCCAGCGGTTCTCGCTGCGGCAGGCCCAGGCGCGAGTTTTTTGACGAAGGGCGGGAAGATCACCGTGAACATTGCGCCGCCGCCCTCGCGGTCGCCGATTTCGATCCGTCCGCCATGGGCCGCAACCGTGCGCGAGATAATTGCCATGCCTAGCCCCGCCCCGCCGCCCCGGTCCCGGCGCCCCTGCCAGAAGCGCCGAAAGATCGCCTCTCGCTCGGCAAGAGGAATGCCCGGCCCGCAATCGGACACAGAGAGCGTTGCCGGATGCTCGACGGTGATGAGAACGGCGGTTCCAGCCGGCGTATGCTCGATGGCGTTTTCAACGAGATTGCGGACGGCGCGAAAAAGGTAATCGTACGAGCCGTTCACCAAGGCTGGCCGCTTGGTTCGGGACACTTCAATCGTTTTGCCGCGGCGGATGGCGCAAGGCGCAATAAAGGCTCCAACGTCGATGGCCAGGGCATTGAGGTCGGCAGCTTCGCCTGGATTGATCGTCAAACCCTCAATTCGAGCATTGTCGAGAAGCTGATTGACGAGCCTTGCCAGTCCGCCGAGTTCCTCTTTCAGCGCGGCCTTCCCCTCGAAATTGGGAAGGATATCCATATGCGTTGTCATGATCGCGATGGGCGTCCGCAGCTCGTGCGCGGCATCTGCGATGAACGCTTTCTGTTCCTTGTAACCTTCCTCGAGACGGTCGAGGGCACGATTCATGGCTTTGACAAGGCTCAGGACCTCATCGGGCATCCCCGTTTCGGTGAGCCGTTGGGAGACGGCCTTTGGCCCGATGCGCGAAGCCTGCGCCGAGGCCGCCACAAGCGGCTTCAGGCTGATCTTTATGACGATCATATTGATGAAGAGCAGGATGCCGACGAAGGGCAGCCAGATCCAGGCGATGTCGATCACGAACTCCTCAAGAACGGAGTCGAAAATGACTTCATTATCTTTGAATGCGACCTGGACCCAGACCGGGGGCGAGGAGCCCTGCACCTTGAGCGAGATCCCGTGGAAAGGCGGCTGGCCGTTGGGCTGCGCATAGGAGAAGAACTCGCGGCCCACTTCGGGGTCGATTGGGTGAAAGGCCTGGCTCACCCCGGATGAAGCCGCGAGCAGGGTTTCATCCTGAAAAAGGACGGCATATTTGCCGGTGCCATCGCCGTAGTAAGGAGCCATCGACTGGGGCAGCACAAGCCCGCGCCCGCCTGCGGCCTGGAAGAGATGGCCGATAAGTTTTGCCTGCCCCTGGAGCGTACGTTCCCGGGACTCATTGCTCACATTTTTGAATCGGACGTACAGAAAGGCGCTCGCGACCAGCACCGCCGCGACGGAGCCGAAGAAGAGCCCGAAAATGAGGCGAAACCAAAGAGAGCGGAAATACCGCTTCATGCGTTGCTTTTGGGTTCAGCGACGAGCATGTAGCCCACGCCCCGGATCGTGTGGATCGCCACATCGGCGCCCGCGTCGGCAATGCGTCTGCGCAGCCGGTGTATGAGCACCTCAATGGCGTTCGACGCTACCTCTTCGCCGAATGCGTAGAGCATGCTCTCCATTGTACTCTTCGAAACGACGCTGCCTGTACGCCGCAAGAGCAGTTCGAGAGCGTAAAACTCGCGCCGGGGAACCTCCACGATCTTGCCGTCGACGCGCACCTCTCTTTCAACGGTGTCGAGAAGAAGATTTGCTTCGGATATAGTGACGCTTTTTCTTTCCCCGGGCCTGCGCAAGAGCGCGCGAATACGGGCGACAAGCTCATCCATCTCGAATGGCTTGCAAAGATAATCGTCCGCTCCGCTGTTCAAGCTGTCCACCAGCATTTGCGTACTATCGCGCGCCGTGAGAATGAGTACCGGGCGCATGTCGTTATTCTTCCGCATGGCCTTTAAGAGTGACATGCCATCCGCATCGGGAAGGCCCAGATCGAGAATGAGCGCCTTGTAATCGATGCTGAAAAGAGCGGCTTCTGCGTCGCCAGTGGTTTCGACGAGATCGACCGTGAAGCCTCTGTCGCTGAGCGCGGTTCGGAGGTAGCCGCCAAGGCGCTCATTGTCCTCCGCTACGAGAAGTCTCATGGTTCCCTCAACAGTGGTGCCACGCCGACGCCGGGCGGCCGCACCAAATCGCCTAAGTAGATTTTGGTGCTATTGCGGGCGAAAGTGTCAAAAGCGAGGAGTGAGGCTCCAGCCACTTGGAGAATATGACAAATCGGATCGCCCTTATGTGAAGGCGTCGGGCCCTCGGCGCTCCGATTTTGGCGGGCTGCGGCCCAGCCGTTGGAGCAGATTGAAAGGCTTAATCCAGATAATTGAGATAGGCCGCGACGGCTTCCATCTGTGCCCTGGTCAAGCGATGCGCAATCGGCTGCATGATGGCCGACGTATCCTGGATTCTGGCCGCGCTCCTGGTTCCAGTTTTCCAGCTTATCGAGGATGTAGTCATGGAGTTGACCGGCCAAACGAGGAAAAGACCCGTTCCCTTTGGCCTCCGGACCGTGACAGACAAAGCAGGGAGGAACACCTGCATCCGGGGCTCCCTCTTCGTAGATTTTTTTCCCGGCGCCTGCAAGTTCCCTTGGCGTGCCTCCAATGGGCTTAGGATTAAGCCCCCTGAAATGTTCGGCGAGAGCCCTTTGCATCGCCGGACTGAGGAACTGCGCCACGTTGCCCAATAATGGGATGCACGCGCTGGTGCTCAATAAAAGCTCGTAGCTGATTTACGATATATTCGATCTGCTGCCCTGCGAGCCGCGGCACAGGAGGAATGCCATGAAAGCCCTTCTTGAGGCTGGATGGGCGGGTCACGCCCGGCCGTGACATTGGAACGACGCCAATGTTTTCATGGCTTCTTCTGCCCAGCGGAAACATCCAGATCGTCAAGTTACGGGATGACGAGGCTTCGCCTCGGGATTAGCGGCGCAACCGGTTCCGATTTTCCGCACTCTGCAGCAGGATGCCATGGTTCGACAGGCTCACCATGAGAAGTCCTCACTTAAAATGCTTTACCTCCATCCTTGTAACTTGAAAACCGCCGCATTGGCAGGGCCGTCTGCCGATGCGGGCGCGGCGGAGAGGCCGTCTCATCCTCGGGCGAACAAGTCCGCAACTCAGCATGGGTCCTCCGCCGCAAGTCCATTAAGCCCGAACAGTCGCCGGGGCCATACATTGAGCCCGTTTAGACAAGGAAGGGCCAGGATGGAGACGAACGCGCAGCCTGTTTTCGTGGGAATCGATGTTTCGAAGGATAAGCTCGATGTGGCGCTTTGGCCCTCGGGAGAAAGTTTTACAGTTGAACCTAAAAACGGCAGTTGACCTCCGCGCCTCGCAATTTCGAAGCGGCCATTCAACCTATTGATGTAGGCTCTGCCGGTCAGGCCGGCGCCATAAGACGCGGTGGAGGATGCAGTTGGCGCCCACGGAGCCAGGACCGGGCGGCGTGGGAGAGGATTCGGCGCCAGCGCTGGTCTGCGGTCAACTGCTCCGCATTTTGAATAAGCTCACGCAGAAAGCGGGCGATACCGGAGAGCACGCTCGCTGCCCATCCGGCCTTGGCGTGCGAACTAGCCACACGCAGCGTGGTCTGCCTGGCGTGGCGGCTGCGCTCTGCGATGGCGGACAGCAGCAGCGGCCGGCTGGTGATGGCCTCCAGATGTTTATCGGGCTCGGCAAGGCGCACGAACAGGTTCCACCAATTGTAGACGAGCGCGATGAAACGGGCCATGAGCTGGCAGCGGGCGAGGTCGCGGGTGGTGAAGCCTGCCCAGCCCCATTGGTTCTTCAGTTCGTCGAAGGGGTTTTCGGCGTCTGCCCGGTCGCGGTAGAGCTGGGCAAGTGCCAGAACCTCTTCCTCAAGGGAAGTAACGAGCACGCCGTATTCGTAGGCCTCCGCGTCTGGCCCGATCTCGATGAAGCCGAGGGCCAGCTGACCGTTGTCATTGCGTCCAGCGACGGCCATGCCCTCCTTCAGCCGGCGGCGCAGGATGACCACCCAGCGCTGACGGCTCCAGCCTTCCAGCCGTAGCGTGTCTTCCCGTCCCTGCCAGCCCTGACCCGCATTTGTCCAATCGCCTTTAGAAAAACGTCTTCTTGATCAGCTTCTTGACGTTGGCGGTAAGGCGCAGCTTGAACAAGATAGGGCAGCCCTCTCTGTTCGGCCCCGCTCATCACCGCCTCCGTACCGAAGCCGCTATCGCCGCGCAAAAGCGCGGGCTGGCAATCGCGGGGAATGCGATCCAAGAGCGCCCACAGTCCGGCCGCTGCATGCTTCGAGGCATGCTCGTTGCCAGGCGCAACCCCGGCATCGAGAACCAGCCGCAAGCCGGCCATCGTATAGGTGTGGTAGACATGGCTGGGCCTGCCCGGCTTTTTCGGATTGTAGCCAAGCACGGCTCCTTCCTGATGGCCGTAAAGCGGCTTGACCGTCGAATCCATGTCGAGAACCCACGGCTCGGCCAGCAAGGGCGCTGTACAGTAATCGAGATGGCGCTGCAGCCATTCCCGGCCCTCGTCCTCTCCGATGGTCTTGAAGCCGCGGCGAACCGCATCCTCGCTGACGATCTTCTCCATACCCAGTAGCTCGGGCAGTACGCCGTCGTTGCGCAGCGCCGTGATGTGGGCATAGCGCTTGTGCCCGGCCAGGACAGACAGCATCGTGGTGCCAAGCACGTCGCGTTTATCCGGCGCGTTCGGGCTGGTATAGGCGAGCGGGCAATCGGCCACGGCCGCGTCGAACAGCCCCGCCACCTTCAGAAACTCGATGAAGAACGGCAGCTGCCCGTAAGGCGTCAGCGGCGCGGTGGGGTCCCATTCCACCCGCACAGGACCTGCCCAACTATCGAGCGTTGCCGGTGCCAACGCGGCGTCTTGTACAATCGGCGGTTGTTCACCCGCTGGGTGAACCG
>CAWFOS010000011.1:0-356876 GCA_963817495.1 uncultured Alphaproteobacteria bacterium
GGTGGATTTTCGAAGAAGTTATCTGATTCAGCGCAGTGATGCTCTCTTTTCGGGATTCTGGGGCTGCTTGCCATAGCCCGTAAAAAAGTCATGAGCTGAATTGTGTGAAAGGCGGTTCGCTTCAGGTTACCGCCGCGCGATTTACGGACGGCTTTGTGGAGCCGAGGAGAAGGAAGCGCTTGAAGTCAGGATCGCGGAAAACCTAGCCGACACTGACTTTGAAAGTAGCAAGCATCTCATCTATGGAAAAGAGCTGTTAGATTTCGCAAAAAACGTTCCAAAAGAATACGCCGCTACACAAGGAGATGGGCACGCTGCCCTTCTTAGCTTTATCGAAAACAGTAAAATAGAGGCCAATGGGAGAGTTTTTCCTTCAAAGTTGCTTTGATCCTTGCTCTTAGATTGTTATGATCCTGCACCGGATCAAATCAAAAGGAGACACTGCGCCATTTTAGATTTTAGAGACTGTCACACTTATCGGGATGTTTGTTTGCGCTTTGAACACTCATATTTTCAGATCTATCAGGCCTCCCGAAATGCGATCCGTGTTTTTGAAATCTGTGATTGAGCCGTCAGATGAGGTACCACCACTGACATCACGTTTGTTTTCGGTCGCGCCCGTTCCCTTGACGATCTCACTCGAGTGACGCAATCAGGTCAGTTCTCCTTCCGTTTTGTGCGAAAGGCCGCTTGGCCAAAAGCGCATCTCGAACAAGGGTGAGTTAGACTTCAGTGGGATCGCTGGTACCGGCACGACTGTCAGCCGTCAGGTCGCGAAGCTTGAAAGCCTCGATCTAGCGAAACTTCGGGGAAGCATCGCGGACCGCAGGGTGTGCGGCCGAGGGTGGCAGAGACTTCTCTCTGCCAACGATCTTCTACCTAACCGCGGATAAAATCCGCAATCACCGCCCGGCGCCGCGGTGTCGAAGCCCACCACGTCCAGCATGCCGCCATCGTTTGGGTCTGCGATCGAGAACTCGTTCGAGACCATCCCCACCACGACGAGCTTTGCGGGGATGCCGCTCTTCGTCCGGTATTCCTTCAGCGCTTGCACCGGGTAAACTTTACGGCCCAGGTCTCGCTGTCGGTGTAAACCACGAAGGCATCCACTTTCAGGCCCTTCTCCAGCGCGTGGAGCATGGGCAGCGCGCAGTCCGTTCCGCCGAACGGCAGGTTCGACACGGCGTTAACGGCATCGTCGAGCCGCATGGACGGCGTGAGCGGCAGCGGCGTCAGGCGCGTGTTGGTCTGCCAGTCGCCGCCGGACGTGGTGAACCCCACGATGTGGTAGTTCTCCTCGGTCGCCGCCGTCATCAGCATTATTGCCGCCGACCCCTCGCGGGGTGTCAGCGACGTGCCCGCGATCCCGCCCCCGGCCATCGAGCCGGAAACGTCGAGTGCGAGCAGGATGCGCTTGCCCGTGGGCACGACATTCTGAAACGCGGTGTAGAAAGCTGCGTTCAGCGCGTCGATCACCTGGGCCACAGGCTCCGCGTAGCTCCCCTTCTCGCCGCGCCCCTGCGCATAGGTCTTAAGCGCAAGCAGGATCGCAAGCGGGTGCAAACGCGCCTTCCGGATGCGGTCCAAGTCGCGCAAGCCCGAGAGCGCAAGCGGAAGCCCATCGCCGAACGGCGTAAGCACGCCCACCGAGGACAGCTTGCCGAGATTGCGCACCAGCGCCGTCATCGGCATGCGCTTAGAGAAGCGCGAGCCACACCTTGCGGTCGTTCAGCCACTCGGTCGGCACCGCCTCGCGGGGCAGGTCGTGCTGCGCGATCAGCGAAGCGGCCTTCTCTGCCGTGGGCGCCGTCGCAAGCTCCACGAACGCCGTGACGAGCTTGGGCAAACCTTCTCCAATCGTGTCGTGGCACGCCCAATCGAAAAGCTCCTTGCGCGCCGCCTCCTCCGTTGAAGGATGCGCAAGCCGCAGCAAGTCGCGATGCGTCCAGCCTCCTCGCTGACGGTACTTCACCATCTGCAACGCAAGCTGATCGGCCGGCTTCTCCGTGTACCACCCCGCGATCCCCCGGCGGAGACCGCGCCCCCGAGTCCCCGGAAGCGCTTCCACGGCCTCGGCGAACTGGAAGAGATGCGTGCCCGTGCGGCAGACCTTCGGAATGGCCGCCAAGGCGAGCCGCTTCGTCTCGCCGTTGCCAAGCGACGCCGCGAGGGCCAGCGCAAAAGTCGCCGGATCGTTCTTTGGTGCCCGGCCGGACTGGCTGATCTCGACGATACGCGTAACCGCACGCGCGCCATCGGTCTCGATGGTGCGGATGGTTGCCTCCGCGTTCTCACGCGTCAGCGCCCGCTCACTCGCGTAGTAGCTCCCGGCCTCGGACCCGAGCACAAGGAAGCGGTCGAGGCGCGCCCAGTCGTCAACCGGGAATGCGAAGCCGCCAGCCGAATTCGCGACCGTGCCGGGGATCGGCTCGGACTGCGGGGTACGGCGAAGCGAGAAGAGCTTCGTGTAGTTGATCATGGACTGCCTCCTCACAAAAAGACCGGGCGGACATGTTGTGACTAAAGGCGTTTAGCCGCTCTGGCCGCTGAGCTACGCGAGCATTGATCGGTGCTCGCGGCAGGATCCGAACCTGCGACCTGCCCATGACAGTGGTAACCTTCAATCTCCGGGCCGCCCGGGCCAAACTGCAACCGGCAAGAACGCTGCCCGACGCCAAGCATCGGGTGCGCAAAGGGAGCATCCGGCAGGAATCGAAACAGCGATAGAGCTTACCCTCTGGCCCCGCGCCGGAATCCTAAAACGGCAGGCCGGACGGCATGTTACGCTCGAAGTCTTTTCAGCGCGCACCGTTTCCAGCCGCCTTCCGACCCCCAAGGTAATCTTCGAACTCCGGCCTGCCCGGATTTCTGCAAAGTCTCTTCCGCAAACCCTTGATCAGCAAATGGCCGAGCGGGCATGTTGTGTTCGAAGGAATAGGCGCTTTGCCTTTCGGCCAGCATTTCCCCGTTAACAGCGGTAACCTTCGAACTCCGGCCCGCTCGGGCCAAAAACTGTCGCCAACGTTTCAGGCGCGGGCATGTTATGCACAAGCGCAGCTCACCTTTTGAGCAACAGCCCGGTAGGGGTCGGGCTGGATGGAGTTTGAACCAGCGATAACGCTTCCACGCCGGCCCGCGCCCGAAAGCCAAATTCTCAACAATCTAACCAGACATTCCGTGGCTCGCCAACGAATGTCTGGCTAAGTATTTTGTTTTTCCGAAGTATTTCCAAAAACCGGGAAGCCGCTTTTTCGGAACTCCGCATACTTCAAAGTGGCGCGGGCATGTGATGGCCAAGGACGGGGAGCATCTTGCGATGCCTGCGGGCTGCCATGCCCGCCCCCCATGTGTGGGAGGATAATCCTCAAGCTTTACGGCCCACGCCAGAGAAAATCTCTTTGGCCCCGGGCGTGATGTTGCGGATGCGGCTTCATTTAAGGGTGAGATAACGCACCAGCTCCGGCCCGGGAGCGAACGTATGACGTAAGCGGCCCCTAGCGTCAACACAAAACTTTATATTTCTTTAAGTTTGCGCTATAGTTGCCGCATGATCACAGCCGCCCAAATCCGCGCCGCGCGCGGTCTTCTGAAATGGACGCAGGCGACGCTTGCCGCTCGCTCCGGCTTGTCCGCGGTGACCCTCAATATCATCGAAAGCGAAACGGTTACGCCGCGAAAAGGCTCGCTTCTGGCAATTCAGCAGGCTCTCGAGCAGGGAGGCGTCGGGTTTATAGTCCGCCGCAGGCGGCGGCATGGGCGTGAGGTTTTGCGTGGAAAGGCAGCCAGTATCCGCTCTCTCTTAATGGATCTGTATCGTAAGTATTTTTTCCGTGCACCGGGCCAGGTGAGCGCGAGGCGGGTCTAGGCTTGGTCCTCTGGCGGCCGGGACAAAAGCGCGGCGCTTAGAAAATTGCAGCGATTGCTTTTCCCGGCTTAGCAGTCCTGAACTGCTGTTGGCGAAGTCCGTGGGCGCAACACCTTGTTGAACATCCCGTGCATTTGTGGTGGCCAGACCTCGTCTGATGTAATGCATGCATCGGTCTGGGGACACCGATGGTTAGCGCCGCTTGGGACCGTAAGGATTTTTGTCATGAACGGCCTGGCAAACGACGCAAGCTTGTTGATCCGGGCTATTGAGTTTGCGGCTCGCAAGCATCGCATGCAGCGACGCAAAGACCATGACGCGAGCCCATATATCAACCACCCCATCGCCTTGATGTCGGTGCTTTGCGTCGAGGCGGGCGTCCGTGACGTCTGCGTTTTAGCCGCTGCGGCGCTCCACGACACCGTTGAGGATACGGAGACCACGCTCGCCGAGATCGAGGCCGAGTTTGGATCGCAGATCGCCGGCGTTGTGGCGGAAATGACGGATGACAAGGCGTTACCCAAGGCGGAGCGTAAGCGGCTCCAGATCGAACGGGCCTCACACAAGAGCCTGGAGGCCGCCTTCGTAAAGCTCGCAGATAAATCTGCAATCTGCGGACATGGCCTCAAGCCCGCCCGTGAACTGGAATATCGACAGGCGGCGGGAGTACTTTGAATGGGCGAAGGCTGTAGTTGACCGCCTGCCTTGCGTGAACGCGCAGCTGCGAATGCTCTTTGAAGCAGAGTACGCGAAGCGCCCGTAGGAGCCAGCGCCGATCGAAAGTGGCGGCCGGAAAGCTGGCATCACCGGCGCTGGTGTGCATCCGCGGTGAGCGCCTTGAGCGCGGGAAGGAGGCCGAACGGATCGCGCTGTTCGGCATAGGTCGCGCAGGCGTCAAAAAACGTCGGTAGGCTTCGTGCCCGCGTTCAGTGTGCCAACTGCATTGCCTGGATCAGCACCGCTCGAAATCCCATGAAATGCATTCGCTCCCGGAAGTCAGAACTCGATGCGAAGACCAAAAAGACAAGTTCGCTGTTTGAGGGCTGCAACGCATGCTGCTCCGCAGAAAGGTCGCCGTTCGTTTAAGCGAAATCCCAGAGTGTCCATCACAGTGTTTCCGCTCCCGAACTCAGTAAGCAGACCTGAGGACTGCTTTTAATCGACAGTGCCGCCATTTCAGCTTTTGTGGAGGTTTTCGGATGCCGGCCCATGCCGAACCTCGCCACAGCCGCCAGGGCCGGTGTCCGAAAACCCTCGGGGAACGAACGCGCGGGGAGCAGGGCACCCGGAACTGCACAACGCTATGAGGATTTCGCCCCCGCCACCGGCATGCGAGCGGCTGGCGCCGAAGCCATCGAGGCGCTCGCCGATCGCGGTTATTACAGCGGCAAGGAAATTCTGGCTTGCGGACAAGCTGGCGTGACCGTCTATGTGCCCAGAGTTTCAACCTCGAACGCCAAGGCGGAAGGGCGGTATGACAAGCAGGATTTCGTCTACAAGGCGGACGAAGATGTCTATCTCTGCCCAGCTGGCGAGCGCTTGACCTATCGCTTCACCAACAAAGAAGACGGCAAAGTCTTACGGCGCTATTGCACGACGGCTTGCTCAGATGTCCGCTAAAAGAGAAATGCACCAAGGGAAAAGAGCGCCACATTACGCGCTGGGAGCATGAAGCCGTTCTGGAGGCTGCCCAATACCGGCTGGACCAAAGGCCGGATGCGATGACCGAACGGCGCAGCACGGCGGAACATCCCTTTGGAACCCTCAAGTTTTGGATGGGTTCAGCGCACTTCCTGATGAAAAGGCTCAGCAACGTGAGGACCGAGATGTCGCTCCACGTCCTGTCCTACAATATGAAGCGCGCCATTAACATCCTCGGCGTGCCGGGATTGCTTCAGGCGATGGGGGTCTGGAGCTCGAAAAAGGGGAACTCACTACTCACAGGAGCCTGTAACACCGCGCCGAGGGCTCTCATCAGCTTCTCATAGCCCAATATCAGGCTAAAAATGAGCCGCCAAACCGGCGCACTCACTTCCGATCCCGTCCCAGCTACAAACTGACGACTTCTCACACGACCTCGGCCTTGAGCACGAGTTTCCGTCGCGTCTATTTCCTTTCGCCGCTGATCGAAAACGCAGCCTGGAGGAAGCAAGGCCGGCCACGTACCGCTGCCGGAAGGCAATTTGGACGGACGCGCTATTGCGAGCGCCCATCGGGCTTGGCGCGGTCGAAGACCCTGGCATGTGCAACCTCGCCGTGCCACGCATTCCGAACAATTTAGCTCCTAAAATTGTCCTCGGCGACGGCCAGCGTTCCGCGTTGAAAGGGCCGCCGCTTCCGGTAAGACCGTGCCAATAACGGTGGCAAATGGCAAAACAAAAACGTTTTTGGTGGACACTCAGGATTTGCGCCGGCGTGATCCTCCTATCCGGCGCAGGCACTGCGCAAGCGCAAACGAATGGCGTGGCGCATGAAAGCGGAAAGGAGCGGCTCTTGCGCAGCCTCACCGGCGAGAGCGACGCCGCTTTCGAGCGGCTCATGGACCGTTGCATCCTGGACCATGGCCGCCGCGTCTGCCCCGATGAGGACCGGGAGGTGGGAACAACGGGAGAGGCCGACATCCCCCCTGGCCCGCAGCCAGAGCGCGCCGTGAGCTGGTTGCCCGGCGTGCGCGGGGAACTCGACGAGCATCTCGCGCTTGAGGATCGTATCCGCGAACGGTTGGACACAGGCGACGCCGCTGGAGCAGTAGAGGATGCGCAGCGCCTGCTCGCCATGGCTGAAGGCGGACGCGGCACCGGCCTTTTGACGGCGCTCGAACTTTACGGCGACGCTCTCACCGATGCCGGCCGTTACAACGAAGCGGAGACGCAATACCAGCGCGCGCTGGTGCTCAAGCTGCCGGAAAACGATGCTGGAGGCATCAATCAGCTGATGGGATCGGGGACGGATCTTCTGCTCGGCAAACTGGCCAATGTTCATGCGGTGCAGGACCAACTCCCGCAGGCGCTGAAACTTTCCACACGTGCAGTGCGTCTGGCGGGAGACGGAAAGTTGGACCCCAATAGCGCCTGGGTGTTCTACAACCATGCGCGGATCACCGCGCGCGCCGGGAATAAGAACGAAGCCGAGCAGTATTTCCGCCGCGGCGCGGAGCTCTTTCTCGCGTTCTATGGCGATGGCAGTCGCGATGCAGCCTACGGTTTTGATGCGCTCGGCCGTCTGGCGCGGGAGGATAATAACTGGCCGGAGGCTGTGGCGCAGTTCCGCCACGCGGTGGAGATCGAGCGGCGCGCGCTGAACGCCGGCCACTCGTCTCAGAATGTCGAGCCAGATACAGGCGGCGTCTATGTTTTCCTCGATCTTGTCGCGGCGGATTTCGGGCTCGCGGCGCAGCAGCCGGAACAGCGCAGCGTCCTGCTGGGCGAGGCCTTCGAGGCGGCGCAATGGGCCAGCCAGAAGACAACCGCGGCGGTATGATGCGATCCATCATCTCCACCGCCTCGAGGGGGTATCCGCCTGCCGCGGACTCCGCCGAAAGCATGACAGCATCCGCTCCGTCATAGATCGCCGTGGCTACGTCCGACGCTTCTGCTCGTGTTGGCGTGGGGGCCGCGACCATCAATTCAAGCATCTGTGTCGCGACAACCACGGGCTTTGCCGCAAGCCGGGCGGCGCCGACGAGTTCCTTTTGGCGGCCGGGAACGTCTTCCGGCGGAATCTCGACGCCAAGATCGCCGCGAGCGACCATGATCGCATCACAGAGCCTGATGATGTCGTCGATGTGATCGAGCGCGGAGGGCTTCTCGATCTTTGCCATCAACTTGGCCCGATTGCCGATGAGCCCGCGCGCCTCGATCATGTCCCCGGGCTTTTGGACAAACGACAAAGCGACCCAGTCGACACCGAGAGCCAATCCGAAGGCAAGATCGGCGCGATCTTTCTCGGTCAGCGGCGAAAGGTTGAGAACCGTGCCCGGAAGGTTGACCCCCTTTCGGTTCGAGATGACTCCACCGTTGATCACTTTCGCATCCATAAAGTCGTTGCCAACTCCGGTTGCGCGGACGCGAACCCGGCCGTCATCGATCAAGAGATCCTGCCCCGGCGCCATGGCGTCGAAGATTTCCGCATGTGGCAATGGAATTGAGGTCCTATCGCCGTCGGCCCCCGACCGTACGAAACGGATCTTTTCGCCCGCCTCAACGATGATCTTGCCGTTCCGGATCGTGCCGACGCGGATCTTCGGCCCCTGGAGGTCTTGAAGGATGCCGATCGGGCGGCCCGTCTCCTTCTCCAGCGCGCGGATGGCGCGATGCACCTTCGCATGATCGTCATGCGTCCCATGACTGAAATTCATTCGGAAGGTATCGACGCCTGCGAGAAACAGCGCCTTCAGCATTTCCGGCGCTGCGCTTGCCGGTCCGACGGTAGCGACGATCTTTGCGCGACGATTACGATGCATGTTTCAACCGGCCCGATGGGCCGTCCTCATTTGATCGGGATTGCTCGGATGTCTTTGATACTGGTGGGTGTCGCTCGTATGACGAGGCTGTAACGTCGTGCTTGCCGGGGAGAATTGGCGCGTTCACCCGCCGCCGACACCGGTAACTTCGATGCCACAAAAAGAGAGGCGTTTAACGATGCCCGCAAGGTCTTCCTGATCTCGGCTTAGCCCGACCAGGCTTTTGGTGACAAGAACTTCGAAGTGTCCTGCTTGCGCGTCCGTCATTATGCGCGCTCTCGCGTTGCTTTATCGGGAGATGGCAAACGAACTCGAAGCAGGTTCGGTAATCCCTAAGTACATGCTTGATCCGCGGCGCGAAGCGGGGCAGGAAGCCGTGTGGCCGGCGAGCTCGCTGCGATCAATCGCTCCACGGCCCGAATCTCATCAGTAAGGCGACCCTGAATGTCCTTGAGCCGAGCGGCCGTCGCAGCGTCACCGGTATTGAAGAAGAGTGACTTTACTTCTGTCACGAGCATATCAGCATCGCGGAGGAAGTCGCGCACCTTTGTTAGCTCCGAAGCGGTGAGTATATCCCGGGGTTGAAATTCAACGATAGTACGTGTGCTCCGCAACTTTACGTTCTCCGATTGTGCAATGCAGGAGCGCCGCATTCTACTTCGTTTCATATCAACGGCGCTCTCCTCCTTTCGGTCGGAGGTGAGAAAGGGCTCTTACCCCAAAACCTGATAGACGGCAGGCGCTCGTGCAGAGCCCGCACGGGTAGTTTTAATGAGCTGTTTCTTTTCCAGAGATTGCAGAACCGAATGAAGAGACCCGAGTGGTATTTGTGCCGCCCCGGCCAAAACGGCTGCCTTTACCTGCACCAAGTCGCTGCCGTTCATTTTCCCCCGAAACGCTTCTAGCACCGCGCGTTGACGTTGGCTAAGCTCCGGCGCGCCTTCATAGACCGCCGCTCGTTCTTCTTTTGGAGAGGAAGGCGCCCTACTTCCCTGCTGCTCGGTGACTTCATGGTTCTCTGCGTCTGCGTAGTCTCGGGCGCGTGAGGCGTCGTAAAAAGCCGCAACCACTTCCAGAGAACGAGGTTTGCTCGGATCCGTTCGCACTACTGCGTGAGTACCGTCCTCGAACGCGATGACTTTGAACTTCGAACTGTTGCCTGCCATGATCTTATCCTTTTTCTGGCGGCGAAGCGTGGCGCTCCCTTTCCCTGTTGTCGATTGTATCGCTCGAGGTATGAGCAGAGCAATATACGATTAATGAATGATAACTTTTGCAAAAGTAATATCAATGGATTGGTCGGTAAATGAGGAACAGATTGCGAGGAACACGTCAGGCTCTCGCTTGTTAATTTAACCTCTCCGCTCTCTGGCGGCAGTAACACGGTAAACTTGAAGCGGCTGCCTGTGGCGCGTCCTCTTTTTTGCCGATGCGCGGCCAGTTATGGTTGTATTGATATCCAGGGCAGTGTGTCCGGGGTGCGGTCATCAAGAAAGTGAAAGTATGTACGAAGACGCGTGCCAATACTTTTATAAGTGCAAGGGATGCGGCAGAGTCCTGAAGCCGATACACGAGGATTGCTGCGTCTTCTGCTCGTATGGCGACTTGCCGTGCCCCACTGCGCAGATGTATACGGGACAGCGCAAAAAAACTGTGAAGCGCAAGGGCGTGGTTTTTGGTTGATTTGGTGCGCCGATCTTGAACAGAGCTCCTTTCCGACGATTGTTCCTCCCTTGAACTCAATCTACAGCAGAACAATTCAGGTTTCCTCCCCGGATCTCCTAAGCCGCTGGACGTGGGTGTTAATCGGCGTGGGATTTCGACGCCGATTGGCGCGCTAACTTATTGGCGTAAGAGGTTGAAGAGGGGTAACTAACCCACGCCGATCCACATTTCAAGACGAAGCGCTTGCGATGTTCGGTGGTGCTGAGCCGGTAGAGAAGGCGCTCCAACACATACCGCGTTAGCAGTAGTTCGAGGGGTTGATTGCGCTTGGCCGCGACGTTACGAAGGCGAGCGCGGACGGAGGCTGCAATGTTGCGGGGTTCACGCATCTGAAGTCATTGCTTCAAGATAGGGGCGCAGATTGATCCAAACCCCCGCTTCCATGGCGTAGCGTGCGATATCGGCTGGCGTCGCCTTCCGCTGCCGCAATGCTTCGCGCATGCCCTCCAGAACGGGGTTGACGCCTGGGCTATTTTTATAACGTTTGCCCTCGCGCTGGCGGTAGCGGAAGAGATCAATAATGGATTTGGCCGGATTGTAGATGCGCACCTTGACGCCTTCGATCACGTGTTCCTCGATGCCGGTCGAGAAGACTTTCTCCCTAAAGCGCACGATATTAAGGGGCGGCGCATCGACCACAGGCTTCTTCTGCCTAGCACCGATCGCGATCCACACGAAGCGTGGTATCGTATCGGTCAACTCATGATAGGCTAGCGCTGATATGAGGCAGATCACCCCTTTCGGCACCCGCTTCGCGGCCTCCGCGAGGGAATGGTTTACATCAAGAGGAGCACACTTATCGAAGCGGAAAAACTGTCCGAACGAGCGGAGCCACCTCAGCCATCAAGACAGCATCTACCCACAGCGCTATTTCGGTCAGGCGGGGAGTGTCAGTTCTTTCGTTGCCGCCGCCATAGCTTGCAGGACCGCCGTATGGGCGTAGGTGCAATCTCCCATTTCGATCCTGACTCCGTCGTGTGCGCGATGGAATTTAAGCATAGGTAGAGTGTCTCAACCATACACTCACCTTGAAAATAAATTGTTGATGCTTCGAAGCAAATTGGGTTTGGTTAATGATGTATTTCTTTTACTCGGGCCCAAATTTCCGCTCTGGGTTCCAGGCAGACCGCCGATCTGAATGCAGCTATAGCGGCTACCGGCCTCTTGCGTTGGTTGTGAAGCGCCTTATGAAGGTATAAAAAACTATCTACGTTGTTCGTCCGCAAGGGTCGAATTGGACTCGCGGTTCCGATTAAGATATGGGCCGCTTGACCTTCAGATGCGGAAATCGTTCGCGTTGGCTTTGCAGCTCGATAGGTTTTGTAGCTTCGACGCTCACTGATGACCCGATGCGAAAGTTAAGCGCTTAAGAGTTGACGGGCCGTCGCAGGCCAACGCCATGTGAACATGATATTTCCAGCACCCCGAATTCCTTAAGAACGCGCCTGAATTTTATGCGTCAACGCAACCGTATTCCAATTTGGATAAGGCATAACTCAAGTTAGTCACGGCGGGCTCTTTGGGCTTGAAGAAGGGCAAGAATGCCTATGCCCTATCGCTACGGCGGCTGATCTGAGTCCCATTTTGACGTGCAAGATGAAATGAACAAGCTTTCCATCGCGCAGCGCTTATACCTCGGACTGGCGCTTATCATCCTGGTCGGGTTGGCCTCCACCGTTGTCGCCCTCTTCGGGCTCAGCCGAATTAGCGGGCAGTGGGGGAATTTCGAGAGGAGCAGCTTGGTCCGCCTCGATCTTGTGTCTGAGGCGAATGTCGAGCTGGGACGCGGCGTTCAGGAGTTTAAAAACCTCGTATTGCGCAGCGCCGATTACGAACCGAAAGCCTTGCAGCATTTGACGAACATCCATCAGATCGCTGCGCGCTACGAAGCTATGCCGGTCCGGGATGAGGAAAGACAACATCTGGATGCTATAAAGACCAGCACTGATGCTTATGTGCATGCGGTTCGGGAGGCCGGGAGCTAAAGCGAGCAGGAACTCCGATACAGGATATCGACAAAGCCATTAAGGGAGCCGACCGCCCGATCGCAGAAGGGATCGACCATCTAAAGAAGCTCGTCCTCGCAGATGTCGACGTGGCCGGGACGATCATCCACAGCACCCTCAAGCTGAATGAACAGGTCTTATTAATCAGTCTCTTGATTATCGCCTGCTTCGGAACGCTGCTTGGATACACGCTTGTACACTCGATCAAATCCGGCTTGGCTGCGGCGAATGCATCGATCGATGCCGTGGCTGGAGGCGATTTTTCCAAAGCGATCGATCTGGACCGTCACGATGAGATTGGCCAACTCCTCAGGCGCACGGCCGACATGACGCAGGTGCTGAAAGGTTTCCTGGCCGCGCAATCGAAGCTGGCGCACCAGCACAACCATGATGGCTTAATCAGCGAAACCATCGCCGAAGTGAAGTTCCCCGGCGCCTATGGCGACATGGCCCGGAACTTGAACGCGATGGTGAAGGGCCATATCGAGGTGCAGACGCGGTTTACGGAGCTTATGGACGAATATGCGGGCGGAAAGTTCGACAACCGCATGCCGCCGCTGCCCGGCGAACGCAAAGCCATCTCCGATGCCGCCGAGAAGGTTCGCACCGGACTTGAGGCCAGCGCCAAGGCCGCCGAGTTCAACTCCCTTGTCAGAACGGCACTTGATTATGTGAGCCTTCCCGTGCGCATCGCCAACAACGAAGGACAGATCCTTTATTCGAATAACGCTCTGAAAGAGACATTTCGCAAATACGAAGTCTGGCTTCCGCCGGGAGATCCCAGGCTTTGATCCTGAGAAGGTTGTCGGCGGCAGCATCGGCATGTTCTACCCGGATTCCGCCCAAGCTATCGCCTGGATGCGCAATCTCGCGCGCCCAACGACATCGCGCATGGTTTGGGCGGGACACACCTTCGACGTAACAACGTGCCCGGTTTTCGGAGAAGATGGCGGACGGATAGGCTCGTCGGGCCAGTGGACAGACATCACCGATCAGCTCGCCGCCGAAAAAGAAGTTGCCACCATCGTCGACGCAGCCGCCGCTGGCGATTTCTCCCAGCGCATCGCAGAAGCCGACAAGTCCGGTTTCATGCTGCAAATGGCGCAAGGGCTGAACGCGGTCCTTGGCACGAGCGAACAGGCTCTCAGCGAGATCAGCCGCATTCTGAAGGCGCTCGCGGAGGGCGACCTCAGCAAGGAAATCAGGGCCGACTTCAAAGGCGTATTCGCGGAGCTGAAAGACAACTCGAACGAGACCATCGCCAAGCTGCGCGACATCATCGCCCAGATCCGCGAGGCGTCAGTGTCCATCAACACGGCGGCGCGCGAGATCGCGACCGGCAACAACGACCTGTCGCGGCGCACCGAGGAGCAGGCGTCGAGCCTTGAGGAAACCGCAAGCAGCATGGAGGAGTTTGCCTCCACGGTGAAGCTGAACGCGGAGAACGCGCAACAGGCCAACAGGCTTGCGGCCGAGGCGTCGGAAAGCGCGGCGCGCGGCGGCGAGGTGGTGGCGCGGGTCGTTTCGACCATGACCGGCATCACCGAAAGCAACCGCGAGATCGCCGACATCACCACGCTCATCGACGGCATCGCCTTCCAGACGAACCTTCTTGCGCTCAACGCCGCCGTCGAGGCCGCGCGCGCGGGCGAACAGGGCCGCGGCTTCGCCGTGGTGGCGTCGGAGGTGCGGAGCCTCGCACAACGCGCAGCGGAAGCAGCCAAGAGCATCAAGACGGTGATCGCGAACTCGGTCGGAAGGGTCGGAGGACGGGGCCAGGCTTGTTGAGAGCGCAGGCCAGTCCATGGAGGAGATTGTGGCCCAGGTGAAGCGCGTGAGCGCCATCATCGGCGAGATCGCAGCCGCCAGCAAGGAGCAGAGTGGCGGCATCGAGCAGGTGAACCAGGCCATCACCCAGATCGATCAGATCACCCAGCAGAACGCCGCGCTGGTCGAGGAAGCCACCGCGGCGGCCAGGAGCCTCGAGGACCAGTCGGACGCGCTCGTGCAGTCGGTGGCGATCTTCAAGACGCCCGAGGAGTGCGGGGGCGTATCGCGTAAAGCGGGCAGATCCCAGTCCGAAGAGTACGTCAACGGCTCGATGGGATGGCACAAGGCCAAAGCGCTACATTGAGATTTCGCTGCTGGCCCCGAGCGCTAGAACCTATCCGCTTTTGATGGAATCAAAAGCGGGCTCTAAGTGTTCGTTTTCTCGTGCGTCTTTATCGGAAAACCGCTTCGCACTTTTCCGGGCGCACTCTAATTCGCCGTCATTTCCGGCTTCTCCCGCTGAAGGATCCAAAAGCCGGTATACCGATTTAACAAAGTTGTTAAGTCAACTTCGTCTGTCATCGGCCTGAAGTACGAATTTTTCGAAGTTCAATGTTGCTCAACCCCCGCAAAACTCTCACCGCCCTTGTGAGCCGATTCCAGGCGCAAGAGATTTGGTCAACTCGTTGAGTTTTCGGCTCAGCAGTGCAACAGTGGTATGATCTGCGCCTTGGTGTTGGTCAACGAGCCATCGGATTGTGCACAAGGTGTCAGCCTCGCTGCCATTGCGCCGAGCTGCCTCCAAGGCATGGTCCAATGCGTTATGCCTGCCCTTTTCACGCGGCCTGGACCCAAAGCAGCCCCCGTTTCCTGCTCCAAACCCAGCGTAGGCTGCACGTTTGGCAAAAGCACGGAGGCTTAACATGGCCCCTGTCGGAAAAAAGACCTGCGCAGGCGTTACCATGAATCGGAAGCCGAAAATTCTTGTGGTCGAGGATGAGGAATTCAATCTCGACAATATAAGTCTCTATCTTGCCGAAGCCGGTTACGAAGCCATCGGCGCTGAAGACGGCGAAATCGCGCTCAATAAGCTTCGCAACCTGGCGGAGGTCGACGTCATTGTTCTCGACCGCATCATGCCGAATATGGATGGCATGACATTCCTTAGGGGAATCAAGACCAACACGCGATTCGCCGACATTCCGGTTGTCATGCAGACGGCTGCCAGCGATCCCGATGAGGTGCTGGAGGGGATCAAGGCCGGTGTTTATTACTATCTGACAAAGCCCTACGAGCAGGAGATGCTGCTCGGCATCGTTGATTGTGCGCTTCGCGATGCAAGGAGCAAGAAGAACCTGAGAGATTCCATCTTCAGGACGCAGTGCATCCTGGGTCTGATGGTGAATTCCTGCTTTCGCTTTCGCACTCTTGAGGAGGCACAGAACCTTGCGGCTTATATCGCAAAGTGCTTCCCGCATCCCGAGAAGGCCATTTACGGGTTGCACGAGCTTTTGATAAATGCCGTCGAACACGGCAACCTGGAAATAAGCTACGCCGAAAAGACAAAGTTGATCTTCGATCACCAATGGGAGCAGGAAGTGACCCGAAGGCTAGGGCTACCTAAATATCGCGACAAGGTTGGCTTTCTCTCCTTCGAAGCAACTGAGGGCGCAATCGTCGTGATGATCAAGGACGAGGGCAAGGGGTTCGACTGGAAAGGCTATCTCGATTTTTCCGCTGATCGGATGACTGATCCTCATGGGAGAGGCATCGCCAGCTCCCGATTGATGTCGTTTGACGAACTTGAATATCTGGGCAACGGCAATGAGGTTCGGTGCACGGTCAGCCTTAAAGCACAGCCATTTCCTTGAACCCAGCACGTCAGGACTTCAGGCATGCGTCCAAGCGATGGATCGACGCCCAAACTAAGGCGCACCGTTCCGCGGATTGCCTCAGCAGGGCTGGGATCGACTCGTTTCCTGCTTTGATGGCGGCCTCCATAAGTGATGCCTGCTCCGCGATCCCTGTTACGCCCAGTTGAGCCGAGGCGCCCTTGAACGAGTGCGCAAACTTGGCAGCGTCCGCCGTCTTGCCTTGGGCCAGCAACTCCTGAAGGCGATCAAAGCTTCCCTCGTATTTATCGGCATACTGGCGCAGATAACGAACGTAGCGTTCTGGCTGCGGGATCCGGCGTAAGCCCGCGTCCAGGTCGATATCGGCTATTTCGCCGAGACAGCGGCGAAGGCCCGCGAGGTCGCCGCTGGTATCCTCCGAGGACATCATAGGAGGCTCAGAGGGCGAGTTGTTATCCCGCTTCAACCACTGCTCAAGCGCGGCATGAACGTGATCGGGGTCAAGCGGCTTACAAATGAAATCGTTCATCCCCGCAGCAAGGCATTCGTCGCGCGACTTTTCGAAGGCGTTTGCGGTGACCGCAACAATCGGCGTCTGCTTGTACCCATCCAGCCGTCGGATGGCTTTTGTAGCGGACAACCCGTCCATAACTGGCATCTGCATATCCATGAAAATCAAGTCATAAGATGCCGAAGCAACCTTGGTCACAGCCTCCTCGCCGTTCTCTGCCGTGTCGGCGTCGAGCCCCTCTTCTCTCAGCATGTCCAGAAGGATTTCACGGTTTAGCTCGACATCCTCGACAACAAGGATGCGTGCTCGGTCGAAATGCCCTCCATTTTTTACGACAGGGTGGCCGTTTGAGCGCCGGGATACCGTATACGCCTTTGCAGACTGCACGAGCGCGGAGAACCAGAATCGGCTGCCTTTGCCAAGAACGCTTGTTCCCCCGGCTTCTCCACCCATCAGTGCCGCGAGGCGCCGTGTGATCGCAAGCCCAAGACCCGTTCCGCCGAACTTCCGGGTCAAGGAAGTGTCCACTTGCTCAAAGGGCGAAAAAAGCCTCTCTACAGTGCCAGGTGCAACGCCAATGCCGGTGTCTTCGACCTCAAAATGTAACAGGAGCCCCGCTCCGCTGCGTTTTTCTAAGTTAACGTGGACGACCACCAACCCCTCGGGCGTGAACTTGACAGCGTTGCTCAAATAATTGAGCAGGCATTGGCTGATGCGCAACGGATCGCCGTGCAGCTGATCAGGAATGTAAGCGCTGACATCCACCCGCAAATCCAGCCCTTTCTGCTCGGCTTGAGAGAAAAGCTGGGACATGACGCCGATCAGCAGATCACGAAGGCTGAAATTTTCCCGGCGGAGAGAAAGCTTACCTGCCTCGATTTTTGAGATGTCGAGAATGGCGTTGATGATCTCAAGCAAATAATGTGCGGAATTGTCGATCTTCTCGAGCTTCTCGGATTGACCGGGATCGTGAATATCGCGGCGCAACATCCGCGTGAGCCCGACGATCGCGTTCATGGGCGTACGGATCTCATGGCTCATATTCGCGAGGAAATCGCTCTTGGCGCGGCTGGCTTCCAAGGCGGCTTGTTCGGCCAGCTGGAGCCGATGGCGGCGCGCTTCATGGACAAGCACGTAGTTGACGGTCGCAAGCAAGTCTGCTGCGGCGTCGTGTTCGCCAGGCGTCCATGGCTGCGAGTGGTTGCGTTTCGCCTCGACCCAAAGATCGAAAGACCGTCTAGGCAGGCTGATGCTCCCATTTGGAGCGGCAAGCTTTTCCGGCTTACCCGCCCACGACACGGATCGTATGACTTCTGGCCGAAACAACAGCAAGACCGGTTTGCGGGCATCCTCGAAAAGAACGGCAAGAACGCCGCTTGCTTTTTCGCGATGGCCGATAAAGAGCGGCAAGTGATCCGAAATGCAATCGCAGGCGAAAACCGGCTCCTTGGCCGCTGAGCCGATCCAGGCCGTCAATTCGGCAATGTCCTCTACCGGCGGCGTCTCGCCAGCGGTTTTGACTTGGCTTGCCCCATTGTCGTCCCAGACAACGGCAGCGCCCACACAACCCGGCAACAGTTCGACAATCAAAGTGTCGCTATCTGTCAGTGCGCTCAAACAATCCTCGGCCACTGCGAGCTTCGAGAGGATGCCTGACTCGGCCGTCGGGACGCTTCGTCCCATGCCTTTCACCGATCCGATAAAGCGTCCTTCAAGAGCGATGTTTAACGCGCGGACGACGGCGGCGGCATGGTGACGGCCTTCCATGCTCACGCGATGGGGCTGCCGATGATGGCCGATGACAAGCCCCCAGAGTGTCCCATTGCGCATTACCGATAGGGACATTGCGCCATCAGTACCAATATTTTGCTGATAGGCCTGGTGAACCGGAGAGATGCTGCGATACAGGCTCAGACTGAGATCGAAAGGCGCTCCCGATCGGTCAAGCAATGGTGTCAAGGGCACAGGTTCGTAATCGCGGACGGGTATCCAGCGCTCATGCGACACTCGGTAGAGGGCGCGGGCTTGGGGCGGAATATCGCTTGCAGGAAACCGCAACCCCATAAAGGATTGGTCCCAGTCCTCAGTCAAACTCTCGCCGACCACCTCCCCGTCGCCGTCGAATTCGAATCGATAGACCATTACCCTTTCGAAGCCGGAAATTGCGCGCACCGCCTGAGCGACGGTAGCCGCCAAATCCGCAAGCTCCTTCGCCGCCTCCATTTCCTTTATCGCCTGCCTCACCCGGAGCGACGCCCCAGCCGTCGAGAAGGAGGGCGCTGAGGCTGGGGGCAGTTCGAATTCACAGAACACGACGCCCGGCGCACCAAACACATGCGCTTCTGTAGCGCCAACCGCAGCGATCTCGGCAACGGTCATTCTCTGTTCGCCACTCTTGTGTCCAATGAGACGGCAAGCGGCCATGACCTCCTGTGGCAACCATTGCGGGGTCTCTGACAGAGGCGTATCCCCGCATATGGCGTCGACATTGGCGCTCTTGGTCAATAGAGCCATGGTCTCGGGATCAAGCCCGATGATGGCTCCATGCGGCTGGATAGCGCTCGCGAAATGGATAAGCTCGCGGCCGCACACATCGGCGCTGAGATTGCACATCTCTGTTAAATCGATCCTGTTCACGCCACACATTCCTTGCTTAGCGCGGGATTCACTGGCTTCCCACACAACCAGGCTTCCACCGCCAGAAAGCTTGTTTGAGCCGCAGCAGCTGCTGCATTTGTCCCATCAGGAGTTACGCAATGGCGTTCCACGACCTCGCCAAAGCGCGTCCACATGGCTTTGGCTTGCGGCCCGTAGCTCGCGAAAAAGGAAGCGCCTCCGCTCGCGGAGAGGCCGAGCCGGGCCTCAACAAGCGGCAGCAAGCGCTGACCGCCGAGCGTCGCTCCCTCCAGGACGTAGAAGGCGCCGAGGGCGGAAGGGGTATCCAGGAAAGAAGGAACGGTAGCCTTCGAAAGCGGCGTTCCGCCCACTTGTTCCAGGTCCCGCGCAAGCAAGGGTGCTTTGCGGCGCGCCTCGAAATCGGGAAGTGCCTGTTCAAGCGCCGGGCCCCATTCAGCTTCGGCGGCTCTATGGAAGGCTTCCAGCCGGGCGATGTGTTCGCGGTAGCGCACGAGCTCCGAAAATAGGCATTTAATCTCTAGGCGCTTCTCAAGCCGCAGATGTGTGGCCCAGGTTGCTTCTCTGAGCGCTTGCATAACCGTCATGGTCTGCTCGCCTGTGCTGAAATGAAGAGTTTGCTTCCGACCGCGTTTGACTTGACGGGGTTTTGTGCGTCAGCGCCTCGTTATCCCGCGCTCGAGCAACTCCCAATAGAGGTCGCGCATATAATTGCTGCTTTCGTCGCGCATGATTTGGTCGACAACCCATGCTCCCTTTTGCTTGAAGGTATCTTCTATCTTTTCAAGGGTGTAGGAGGTGACGCACGTCTTGAAGGGAAGGAAAACGGGTTCGCGGGGCTCGACGCACAGGAGGCGGCTTGAGCCGCAATCTTCGATCTTCAAATCCGCGTCTCGATGATAGAGAACAACAGTCATTGCTTTACTCGCTCACATTATTCCGATCTATCTGAGTTTCGAACGCAATCCGCCCACCCAGAAACTCAAGCAGAGATAGAGAGTTCGAGTTTTACAACCGAAGTGACAAAAATCCGTTGATTTCAAAGCACCATGCCTGGCTGACCGTGGCGCTCTGCCTCTTGCATCGTTAAACTTGGTGTCCAAGCAATGACTAACGGTCATGCCTGTATGCTTTGCCACGATCAGAGTTAGGTCATCGTCCGCGTCCTTTGCAGGTTCGCAAAAAAAGCACTCGCAATCTTGTTGTTTAGGTCGGCTGCACCACTCTCAGAGCAGGCATTGAGAAACGCTCTCAAGGACTCGGGCGTGAAGTGGCCCCCATTTTGCAGAACTTGACGCACATAACTTCATGTGCGGCCCCCCGGGGGGTAAACTTCGCCCGGCCAAGGCCTTCCAGTCGTCCATTCTGTCGACACAGGCCGGTGACCCATGTAAGGCTTTGAAGCGCAGGCTAAGGAATTGCTGCAGAGCCAAGCATACTGGAGAGGCGAGAGAGTTTAGCATCGACATGGGATTTGGCTATGATCCGCGAAAGGCGGTGGCCTGGGAGCGCTGGCGAAACCTCTGCTGGCGGCGAAGGGCAGGGCATCGTTTAGAAAGGCGCCGCGCATGTCTGATGACCTATACCAAATGGCGCTTCAGGCAATTCCCGCGAACACCGCGGTCTTGGACCGGTCAGGAATTATTGTTCTTGTCAACGATGCGTGGACGGCTTTTGCACGCGGCAACGGAGCAGCTGGCTCCCCTCCCGTCGCAGTGGGAGCGAACTACCTGGAAGTCTGCCGAAAGCCGCGTCCACAGACGCGCATGCCGATCGAGCCCTGTCGGGCATCGCTGCGGTGCTCGACGGCAGCCTACCGCTCTTCGAGATAGAATATCCTTGCCACAGTCCTTGCGAAGAACGGTGGTTTTTGATGAGCGTGTCGCCGGTGTCCGGCGGGCGGGGTGGCGCGATCGTCTCGCACTCGAACATCACCGCGCGAATCATGGCCGGGCGAGCGCTGCGCATGAGCAACGAAGAAGCGCTCGCCAGCGCGCGCCGTCTGGAAGCAGTCGGCCGGCTCGCGGGTGGCGTCGCGCACGATTTCAACAATCTCCTCGCGGTCATCGCGGGAAACCTCGAACTCGCCGAGGATGGCGACGTCGATGAGCCGACGCGCCAGCTTATTCGGCGGGCTCGCGATGCCGCGGAGAAGGGGAGAGACTTAAATAGCAGGCTGCTGTCCCTGGCGCGAAAGCGCGCGCTTGCGCCGCAGTACCTCAGTGTCAATTGGCGCGTCGAAGAAACAGCAAAGCTCCTTATAAGCAGCCTTGGCGAACACATAACGGTCAGCATGGAACTCGCCGCCGATCTCTGGATGACACTGGCGGATCCGGGGGAGATAGATAGCGCTCTATTGAACACAGCCGCAAATGCGCTCGATGCGATGCCTAAGGGTGGCAGGATCGCAATTGCGACCTCTAACGTCACACTCGATGCACCGTCAGCCGCAACGTTGCACGCAGCTGCACTCCCGGGGGACTACGTCCGGCTGTCGATCGCCGATGATGGCGCCGGCATGCCGCAGGCGATTCATCATGAACTTCCGAAAGCTTTAGCCCCGTCATCTCACCTCTCCCGCACATTCTTGTGGGTGATTCCCCCGCTTTTTCTGGGTGCCGTCCAGTGTGATCCGTCCAGACCCCCAAGCCCAAAGAAGGCGCAGCCTGCAGCTCCTATGGCGTGGGCGCCTCGGCATAGCTGTTCGAAATCCTCGAACGAAAGACCGGGCGGACAATTAATGACGCTCGAAAGCGGGGCATCGATATGCCGCTGAACGGCGCCCTGCATTTGCAGGCGCGCTTGAGGCGCAATATCCCGGCTCGTGACAAAGAAACCCGGCAACGCTTCGCCGCCGCGCGAGTCCCTGAAGCGGCGCTCGGCATAGCTTAAGACAGACGCCTCATCCGAACTGCAGCCAGAACCCGCAAACCGTTCAGAGTCAGGCCGCCGCTCACCCGCAGCGCGATGTTGTCGCCGCTGACCACAACGTGCCGTTGGTGAGGTTACCCGCCGTGTTGGCGGCGCTGATCACCAATAGACCGCCGCCCTCCTTCGCTTCCAAGCCGCCGATGGTCATGCGCCAGACCCACGCCGCTGGCGAGAAGCTGTTGGTGGGACTACGCAGGCGATCCCGTGCCGGTCGTCGTCGACCTCTTCACCGGTGAGCGGCGTCCGGCGCTGATTTTCGTGGCGGTGCTGGGCGCGTCGAGTTTCTCCTACGCCGAAGCGACCTGATCGCAGAGCCTGCCGGACCGGATCGCGGCCCATGTCCGCACTCTGGAAGCGATCGGCGGCGCTTGGACCGATAGGTTAAAAATTCCACTCTTTTACGAAGGGTTAGCGCAGGCTCGCAGGGCCATGTCGTAAAATGTTGTAGCTAGCCGAAGATAAGCCTGCGGATTTTAGGAGGCGGCCCCTTTCAAGCCGCTATCGTCCGAGCGGCCGCCGCATGAGGCATAAGAAAAGACTTCAAAGCTTCGACGATTTCTACGAGAGGTACAAAAGGGGCGTCGATGTCCTGCAAAAACGAGGTCCATTGTTGTTGTTTGACAGGGTCCTCCGCGAACGCCGCAGTCAATGCGTCCGGGCATTCCGAAGGTATTGCGGTTTTGCGCCTGGTGAAGGTTGCAGCAATGGCACGCGACAGGCTTTCGCCCTCAAATTCGTAAGCAAGTGAAAGCAGCCAAATATCATAGAAATCCTTCATGCGGCTGTTGGCGCGCCCGAGATAGACCATCGCCTGAAACTTCTCGGCGATCACCGTTTCTCGCGGATAGGCGTAAAGACGGGAGACGGCAGGTCGAGCAGTACTGGCAATTCGACATCGGCAATTTCGGGTTCGACGGCGTCGCCAAAGCCGACGTCGATGGTTATGGGAACGCGCGCTCCGGCAAGCGTCGCGATTGTCTTCAGCCGCAGGCCGCCATACTCGTTGTCCTCGCGGATGCGATTGATGCGCAAACCTTGAGTGTCGAATTCGACGCCATCATCAAGTTGAATCGAGCATAAGCCTCTAAAAATAAAGAGGATGGCTTCGGGATCAGGGTCACCAAAACCAAGAAGATCGAGGTCGCGCGTTGGCCGAAATGGCGTGTCGAACCACATTCTCATCAGCATGGCGCCTTTCAAGACGAAGCGCTTGCGATGTTCGGTGGTGCTGAGCCGGTAGAGAAGGCGCTCCAACACATACCGCGTTAGCAGTAGTTCGAGGGGTTGATTGCGCTTGGCCGCGACGTTACGAAGGCGAGCGCGGACGGAGGCTGCAATGTTGCGGGGTTCACGCATCTGAAGTCATTGCTTCAAGATAGGGGCGCAGATTGATCCAAACCCCCGCTTCCATGGCGTAGCGTGCGATATCGGCTGGCGTCGCCTTCCGCTGCCGCAATGCTTCGCGCATGCCCTCCAGAACGGGGTTGACGCCTGGGCTATTTTTATAACGTTTGCCCTCGCGCTGGCGGTAGCGGAAGAGATCAATAATGGATTTGGCCGGATTGTAGATGCGCACCTTGACGCCTTCGATCACGTGTTCCTCGATGCCGGTCGAGAAGACTTTCTCCCTAAAGCGCACGATATTAAGGGGCGGCGCATCGACCACAGGCTTCTTCTGCCTAGCACCGATCGCGATCCACACGAAGCGTGGTATCGTATCGGTCAACTCATGATAGGCTAGCGCTGATATGAGGCAGATCACCCCTTTCGGCACCCGCTTCGCGGCCTCCGCGAGGGAATGGTTTACATCAAGAGGAGCATCGGGGAGTTGGTAAAGGCCGCGGCTGAGGTGAAGGATAAGGCCGCGTTCTTTCATTCGGGAAATGGTGGC
The DNA here is from genome assembly GCA_963817495.1 of uncultured Alphaproteobacteria bacterium. Classification (GTDB taxonomy): domain Bacteria; phylum Pseudomonadota; class Alphaproteobacteria; order Rhizobiales; family Rhodomicrobiaceae; genus Rhodomicrobium. The sequence continues at coordinate 23,649 of CAWFOS010000011.1, forward strand.
TGCGGTGATGCCGTTTTCTGTAAACTCGGAAAGCTTGGCCATACCGCGCTCGGTGAGCAGGGCAAGGGCGCGATCTTGCTGGGTTGGAGAGCGAGCGGTCGCGTCCTGGATGATGATATGAAAAGGTGCATACGTCAAACCCATATACAACGAATCGTATCAATCTGACTAAGGCAAGCAGAGCGAACATTTATAGAGGTAACGATGGCGAAGAGGCTCACGGCCGTGAAGGATCTGCGCGGCAAAGCCCGGATGCGCGCAGAGATCGTCGAGGCCACCCGTGGAGTGCACAAGATCGGCGCGGTGAGCGGCAAGAAAACGGAAATGATAACGCTTAAAATGCTTGGTAAGAGTTGCTTTGTCAAAGGTCGCGGCCTGGTGCTTTCGGATCGCGCTTGGTCATAATTTGGTCCATGTATGCGACAGGGCTATTTTTGCATTCCGTAGCATGACCAAGACAGGATCGAGTACACACAAGCACGTAAGCAATGACCCAGAGGACGAAAGAGGACGGCAACTTCAGCGCGTGGCGGTTCTGCACTGCACCTATGATGGACTGGACCGACCGCCATTGCCGCTTCTTTCACCGGCAGTTGACGCGGCGCGCGCGGCTTTATACCGAAATGGTGACCTCGGCGGCGATCAAGCATGGCGACCGCCAGCGGCTTCTCGGCTTCCATCCGGTCGAGCATCCGATCGCGCTGCAGCTTGGCGGCTCGGACCCGGGCGAACTGGCGCGCGCCTCGGAAATCGGGCTGTCTTTCGGCTACGATGAGATCAACCTGAATTGCGGGTGTCCGTCCGACCGCGTGCAGTCCGGCCGCTTCGGCGCCTGCCTCATGGCGGAGCCGGAGCTTGTGGCGACCTGTATTGCGGCCATGCGGGGCGCCCTCGGCAGCGACGCGCCTGTCACCGTGAAATGCAGGATCGGCATCGACCACCAGGACGGCGAGGCGGATCTCGTCCAATTCATCGCGTGCGTGGCCGCAAGCGGCTGCAGCGTCTTCATTGTGCATGCCCGGAAGGCCTGGCTGCAAGGGCTGAGCCCCAAGGAGAACCGCGAGGTTCCGCCGCTCGATTACGATCGCGTCCATCGGCTGAAGGCGGCGTTCCCCGAGCTGACCATCGTCATCAATGGCGGCATCGCGACAATCGGCGAAGCTCAGGAGCAGCTGAATGCCGTCGACGGCGTCATGCTCGGGCGCGCGGCCTACAAATCGCCCGCGATTCTAGGCGAGGTCGACGGAAGCCTGTTCGGCGAGGATAGCGGCCCTCTTCTTGGGCATCGTGTCCTGGAAGGGATGGTGGATTATGTCGCGCAAGAACTGGGGCGGGGGACGCGTCTCTCCTCCATCACGCGCCACATGACGGGCCTCATGAACGGCCGTCCGGGAGCCCGGCTGTTCCGGCGGCTTCTGACGGAGGAGAGCGTGAAGGAAGGCGCGGGGCTCGATGTGCTGCGGGCCGCCATCGACGCGGCGCTCCGGGCTGAAGAAAGAACCGCGCGGCTGGCCGCATAGGCGATGGCGCGCGATGCAGCGTTAGCGGCTTTTGGTCTATATGGTCCAAAATAGGAATAGCTTGCATTTGTTTCTGCGCCCGCATGGCTTGAACGCGGATTTTAGGGAAATGCGCCTTAGCGGGACGTTAATTCCGCTAACGTATTGATATAACACAGAAAAATCTGTGAGAGCTTGCATCGCCGCTGCTACGAAAGGGGTGGTGCTCGTTAACACTTTATATTTAACCGGCTTTTCCGCGCCCACTTTCGTCCAAAAATACAAATCGTTAACCCAGCTGATTACGTCTAAAAGATCATTTTTTTCAATAGGTTGCTTGGTCTCCATGCCTCGCGAGCGCGGGCTGTTCTGATTTTCTGTATTTTCGGGCGCAAAAATCAGGCCGGAAATAAATGCCGTTAACCACGCGGGTTAAGGATTGGCCGGCGACGCAGCGGGGCGTCGCGCATGTGGACGAAGCCGCCGTCCGTTACTTTTCCCTGTTTCCCTGTCCTACAAATTCAATTTATTTAGGCAGCCTCGATTCAGGCTGGATCCAGGGCATGCGCATGCCGGACTTCCCAAGCTGCCGCAGCTCAACGAAGACGATGTAAAGGCGGTTCGCGGCATTCTGCCCTACGGCATGGGCGATGAATTCGTGCGAAGAGTTCTATTCAGTACCGGAAGGCGATAGGCCTTCCATATCAGGAGTAGCGTTCACGCATAGAGCAGGGCGCTGAAAAAGTCTTGCTGCCCATGGTATTCCATGGGAGCAACGAAATGCCAATTGGCGGCGGGGCAGGGCGGTCTGTAGTGTCCACGGCTCATGGCCGCTAAGTCATCGCGCGATTCCTTATGATCTCACGCCTGCCCTGGAGCGAAATCGCCGAGCTTTCCGCAGCACTTCTGGCGGGCGGGCTTGTCACAGGCTTTTTCGCGGGGCTGCTCGGCATCGGCGGCGGAGCGATCATCGTTCCGGTTCTGTACGAGCTTTTCAGGATCACGGGCGTGGACGACAGCGTCCGCATGAAGATCTGCGTGGCGACCTCGCTTGCCATCATCATTCCGACGGCGGTTCGCTCGGTGCGCTCGCATTGGCAGCACGGCGCGGTGGATGCCGGCGTTATAAGGACGCTCGGCCCCTGGGTCGTGGGCGGAGCCATCGCGGGCGTTTTCGTCGCCTCGCATGCGCCGGCGAGCTTCCTGAAAGGCGTGTTCGTTGCGTCCACGCTGTTCATCGCCGCACGCCTCGCTTTCGGAAACGGCTCGACGGGCGACGGCGCAAAGCTGCCGGGATTGCCGTGGGATGGGCTGGCGGGCGCGGGCATCGGCCTGATCTCGACGCTGATCGGCATCGGCGGCGGCGCTTACATCACCGCCTATATGAAGTTTCTGGGCTGGCCCATTCACAAGGCCGTGGGCACCGCCGCGGGCTTCGGGCCGCTGATCGCGATCCCGGCCACCATCGGATTCATGGCCGAGGGATGGGGCGCGCCGGGCCTGCCGCCGCTATCGCTGGGCTATGTGAGCCTTCTCGGGCTCATCGTCGTGGCTCCCGTCAGCGTGTTGGCCGCGCCGCTTGGCGTGAGCGTCGCGCACCGGCTTTCGCGCCGGACCCTCGAAACTATTTTCATGACCTTTCTCTTGCTGGTTGCCGCCCGGTTTGCCGCGAGTCTCGCATTCGGCGTCTAAAGCCTGCTCTCATCCTTCGACCAGCTCAGCGACTGTCTTGGCTGTCAAGCGGTTTGCCATGGCTTTTGGTCTGGGACGATAGCGTTGAGGATGGTGAGGAGTTTTCTTGCGACGGCGACGAGAGCGGCTTTCTTTGGCTTCCCGGCAGCGGCGAGGCGGTCATAGAAGGTTTTCAGGATGGGGTTGAACCGTGCCGCAACCATCGCCGCCACGAACAAAGCGGCGCGCACGCTGGCCCGGCCCCCCGCGATAAAGGCTTTGCCGCGCCACTGCCCGGACTGGCGGGTGAAGGGGCAAAGGCCGGCCAGGGCCGCGATCTCCTTGCGCGTCAAGGTCCCAAGCTCGGGCAACTCCGCAATCAGAGTGCGCGCCGTGGTTGGGCCGACGCCGGGAACGGAGGTGAGAAGCTCTTCGTTCGCCCGCCACACCGATGAGGCCCTGACGGCCGTATCGATATCGCCGTTAAGGCTGGAGAGTTCTTTCTCCAGGGCCTTCAAGAGGCGTTCGATGCTTTTTCTCCGGCGCTTGGCGGGAGCGCGGCCAAGCCTTTGTTTTTCGGCGACGATCATTTCGACGATCTGCCGGCGCCTTGCGATGAGATCGGCGAGGAGCTGGGTTTCGGCGTCGGCCAGCGGCCTGATGGCGGGCCGCGCCGCTTCTGCAAAGCGGGATGAGACGGCGTCGATGGGGTCGGTCTTGGCTCTTTTGCCAAGCGCGTGGGCGAAGGCGCGGATCTGGGCCGGATTGACGACGGCGACAGGCAGGTTCGCAGCGGCCAGAGCCGCAGCGACCACGGTTTCGAACCCGCCCGTGGCCTCCAAGGCGATGATGACAGGGTTCAGAGCGGCAAGCTTTGCGCAAAGGCTGTTGAGACCCCTTGCATTGCGTTCAACTGTAAAACTTTCTCCCGAGGGCCAAAGCGCCACATCGAGCTTATCCTTCGAAACATCGATTCCCACGAAAACAGGCTGCGCGTTCGTCTCCATCCTGGCCCTTCCTTGTCTAAACGGGCTCAATGTATGGCCCCGGCGACTGTTCGGGCTTAATGGACTTGCGGCGGAGGACCCATGCTGAGTTGCGGACTTGTTCGCCCGAGGATGAGACGGCCTCTCCGCCGCGCCCGCATCGGCAGACGGCCCTGCCAATGCGGCGGTTTTCAAGTTACAAGGAGGAGGTTGAGTGTTTTCAGCCCGTTCCTCCTCAGGGTGAGCCTGGAGTACGCCTCATGGTGAGCCTGTCGTGGTTCGGCATGCTCACCAGGAGGCCATGGGCAGCATGACTTTTCCGGCATCCTGCTTCACGTCCCGCTTCACGACTTTTTGCGGCGGCGCAAGTGCGATCCTGTGGCAGCATAAATCCTGATCGACTGTTTTGCTCAAGTCAAAGCGAGCAACGGGCGCCAAGGAATTATCGAAACATGATTTTAAAGGTGAAGTTTAATGGCAAAGCTTGACAGTATTTCAATCATTGGCGGTGGTATTGGCGGGCTGGCGGCAGCCGTTGCGCTGCGCAAGCGCGGCTTTGACGTGCAGGTTTACGAGCGCGCGAAGGAGCTGCGGCCAGCCGGGGCGGGCCTGATCCTGTCTCCCAATGGCTTGAACAGCCTCGCCGCCATCGAGCCAAAGATCGTCGAGGCTTTGAGGCGGGGCGGCAGCGAAGTCCACAGGCTAACCATGAAGCGCAGCTCCGGCGAAGTCCTTCTCTCAAGGCCGATGGAGATGGTTGGGCAGCAATTCGGGCAATCCTTGCTGCATATCAAATGGGCGCGGCTGCAATCCGCCATCGCGTCCGTGCTGCCGCCCGGCATTATTCACCTCAATCATCGCTGCGTCGCGATTGAGCAGCACAAAGGCCGCGTCACGGTGCATTTTGAAAATGGAAAGGCCGCCGAGGCGGACCTGCTGATCGGGGCGGACGGCATCAATTCCGTGGTCCGGCAGGCGCTTGTCGGGGACGGCGCGCCTACCTACGCCGGGCGGATGTCCTGGCGGGCGCTGATCAATTTTCCGCACGAGGAACTGCGCGCCCACTGCTCGACCGGATTGACCGGGCCGGATGGCAAGAACATGATGCTGTTCGATATGGGCGAGGGTTGCACCTGCTGGAGCGCGGGCGCTCTCATGGCCGAGCCTTCGACGTCGGAGCCGGGCGCTGTCAAAGAGCTGGTTCTGAAGACGTTCGCCGGGTGGGCCGACCCTGTCGTGCCGATCGTCGAAGCGACGCCTGCCGCTGATATCGTCGAACGGCCGATTTGCGACCGGCCTCCCCTCAAGCGATGGAGCCAGGGCCGCGTGACGCTGCTGGGCGACGCCGCCCATCCCATCGTGCCCGCCCTGGGCCAGGGCGCGAACATCACCTTCGAGGATGCTCACGAAATCGCGGAGTTCCTTGCCTCCTCACCCGATGTCGAAGCGGCACTCGACGCCTACGAGGCCAGCCGCATCCCGCGGACGGATGCGATCTACGCCCGCAGCGCCAAACAAGGTTTTTCCTCCTACAAGCCCGATGCCGAAGCGACGCTCACGCAACAACTGGCAGGCTTGAGCGAGGATCAATTCCAGCTTTGGCTCTACGGCTATAAGCCAGTTCGCGCCGCCTCCTGACGCGGCCGTCAAATCTTTGAAGAGATGGGCATCGGGGCCGCTGAAAAACGATGCGGCCCATGGCTTCCTGGTGAGCATGTCGAACCACGACAAGCTCACCAGGAGGTTCAAGCCGCTGATATCGTCGACCTCATCCTGAGCCTGTCGAAGGATGGAGCCAGGATTTCCGCCTTCTTCAGCAATCTGCAAAGGCTCTCTCTCTTGTGATCCGGGGCCTCTGGCGATTCAGGTACTGTCAGCCCAGATCAAAGCGTGCCCCGGAGTTCGCCTATGACGCAACGCATTGCTTCTTCAGAGATAACGCCGCGCGAGGTGTATCTGCGGCGCCGCGAGTTCATCGGCGGGGCCATCGCGTCGCTGTTCCTGGGCGCGTCCCTCGCCGACGCCGCTCCGCTTGCATTTTCCAAGAGTGCGCTCTCGACGAATGAGCCGCTCACGCCGAAAGCGGATGTCACGAGCTACAACAACTTCTATGAGTTCGGAACGGGGAAAAGCGATCCGTCCGCCTATGCGGGCTCGCTCAAGACAAGCCCGTGGTCGGTGAAGATCGATGGCCTTGTGTCGAAACCCGCAACCTACACCCTCGAAGACATCCTGAAGCCGGTCACGCTCGAAGAGCGCATCTATCGCATGCGCTGCGTCGAGGGCTGGTCGATGGTCGTCCCGTGGCTCGGCTTTCCGCTCTCGGCGCTTTTGAAGCGCGCCGAGCCGCTCGGGTCGGCGAAATATGTGGCGTTCGAGACGCTGGTCCGCCCCTCCGAAATGCCCGGCCAGACCGGCTTTTTCCAGCCGTTGGATTGGCCTTATGTCGAAGGATTGCGCATCGATGAGGCCATGCACCCGCTCACGATCCTTGCCGTGGGGCTCTATGGCGAGACGCTGCCGAACCAGAACGGCGCGCCGATCCGGCTTGTCGTGCCGTGGAAGTATGGGTTCAAGGGCATCAAGTCGATCGTGCGCATCAGCCTTGTCGAGAAGCAGCCGATGACATCCTGGAACAAGCAAAACCCCGGCGAATACGGCTTCTACTCGAACGTGAACCCGGACGTCGATCATCCGCGCTGGAGCCAGAAGACGGAGCGGCGCATCGGCGAAGGCAGCGGGCTGTTCGCAAAGCGCCGCCCGACGCTGCCGTTCAATGGATATGCCGATCAGGTCGCGAGCCTGTATGCGGGCATGGACCTCAAAGCCTATTTCTGATCCGGAGTCGCCATGGCCCTCGCCTATGCTTCCAGCCGCTCGGTGCAGCGCGCGATCAACGCTTTCCCGCGCTGGCCGCTTTATATGGCTGGCATTGTTCCCGGGCTCTGGGTCTTCTGGCTGGCGCTGAACGACCAGCTTGGGGCCGACCCGGTCAAAACGCTTGAGCATACGCTGGGGCTTTGGGCGCTCCGGTTCGTCATCGCGAGCCTTGCCGTGACGCCCATCAGGCGCTTCGGCGGCCCAAACTTCACGCGTTTTCGCCGCGCGCTTGGGCTTCTCGCCTTCTTCTATGCCTGCGCGCACCTCTCGGCCTACCTCATCTTCGACCAGGGCCTCGACGCGCATGCCATCCTCGCCGACATCCTGAAGCGGCCCTACATCACCGTCGGCATGTTCGCGTTCGCGATCCTCGTGCCGCTGGCTGTCACGTCCAATGCGGCGATGATCAAGAGGATGGGCGCGGCCGCGTGGCAAAGGCTGCACCGCTGGATCTACGTGGCCGCCATCGCTGCCGTTGTACACTTTCTCATGTCGGTCAAGTCCTGGCCGGCGGAACCGCTGATTTATGCCGCGATTGTCGCCGCGCTTCTTCTCATCCGCGCCGGTTTCGCTTTCGCGAAGCGGTTTTCAGCGTCGCCGCGAACCGTTTGATTTATCGTTGCCGTTCCAGCATCATGAGATGCAGTCCTGCGTGAGGCCACGGCAAGCATGAACGGCGGCAAATATCTCGTCTCCAAGCGTCCATCGCTCTCGTCCATCGACCATTTCCCGAACGTAGATCTTGCAGAATACGAGAAGAAGATGAAGCCGTTGCAGTCCAGGCTGCAACAGATCCAGCAGGCTTATCTCGGCACGCGCGAGCACGCGGTCATCGTTCTCGAAGGCCGGGACACGGCGGGGAAGGGCGGCGTTGTCCGCAGGCTCGGCTGGACGCTCGATCCGCGAAGCTTCAAGGTGCATCCCATCGCCGCGCCGACGCCGCACGAGAAAATGCAGCACTATCTTCAGCGCTTCTGGCAGAGGCTGCCCGAGCACGGCCAGATCGTTGTGTTCGACAGGTCGTGGTATGGCCGCGTGCTGGTCGAACGCATCGAAGGATTCGCCGCCAAGGCCGAATGGAAGCGCGCCTACCGCGAGATCAACGAATTCGAGCGCATGCTGCTCGACGATGGCGCGCACATCGCCAAGATTTTTCTGCACATCACGGCGGATGAGCAGGCGAAGCGATTCAGGGACCGCCTCACCAATCCGTTGAAGCGCTGGAAGCTGTCGTACGAGGATTTTCGCAATCGCAACAGCTGGAAGGAATACACCGAGGCCATCGAGGAAATGATGGAGAAGACCTCGACCGGTCACGCACCCTGGCATCTGGTTCCGGCAAACCACAAGAACTATAGCAGGCTCGCGGTGTTCAACATCCTCATCGACCGCCTGGGGGCAGGCGTGGACCTGTCGCCGAAACCTCTCGATCCGAGGCTCGCGGAAGCCGCAGCGGAACTTCTCGCCAAAACAAGCTGAGAAAAGGGGGATCGACCGGATGCCGATCGCCCCAACAACGGCGCCGATGCGCAGGGACGATATAAACGCGTCCCTTCACATCAGCCGTTCAAGTCTCGCTGCGCCTCAGAGAGTGGCGGCAATAACGAGGCTTTTGTCCACGCTTTGACGAGCCTCGCAATAATAGAGATACTTCTTCCCGACTATAGAATCAGGGTCTCTCGCGACAACCGCAGCAAAGGGCGCGCATGAGACAGGGTGAAGGTAAAACCCCAACAGGATGCAATCGCCTTTCCAATCTTTGAGTTCTTCTTCGGCTTCGATCCATTCAAAACCAATTTGCTCTAAGGTCTTCAGGTCGATTTCGTTGATCGCATGTGCTTTCGGAAGCCAGGTTGACATTTAGTCTCCTTTTACTTGATCGAAGCGAGGGCTTCGAGGGTAGAACCGGTGCTGGCGACTGAGGCTCGAGGGTTGAATCCTGCCGCCATGGAAGATCACACGTTGTCGACCATGTGCCAAAAGTGTGACCTTGATCTTGACCGCGATCAATAGTTGTGCGGTGGCTCCTATGCGTTAAAGTAGGGGCAGCTCCCAGAAGGGTGCGCAAACCGCAAGCCAAACCGGGGTTCGGTCCTCTGCCAGCCACGCCTGAGAACACGGCAGCATCAGCCCCTGCCTCTTGGTCATGCTCACTCCTCATTTCTCGTATCCGTTGCAAAGGCAATGCGTACCGCTCCGGCTGTGATGGCCAAGGCGAGGCAATAGAAAATTAGCCGCGTCATGACAAAGTCTTCGGCCGGGGCATAGGAGGGACTTGTCATGTCGATTTCGGCAAAGGTCATCGCCGCTTTATTTGCGGCCTCTTTCGCGTGGATCTCGCCGGCAAGCGCGGACGAAGGAGCGACGCTGGAGAAGATCAGGACCTCCGGCACGATCAGGATCGGCTACCGCGACGCGGCAATTCCATTTTCGTATGCCGGTGCGGATCAGAAGCCCGTCGGCTTTGCGCTCGACTTGTGCGGCCTCGTGGCTGAGAAAGTGAAGCAGACGCTGCGGCTCGGCGAGTTGAAGCTCGATTACAAGCCCGTCACATCCGCGAACCGGGCCGCGCTTCTGAAGGAAGGCGCGATCGATATCGAGTGCAGCGCAACCCCCAAGACCGCGGAGCTCATGAAGGACGCCGCCTTCTCGATCCCGGTCTACGCGTCGCAGCTCAGGTGGATGGTTCTACGGCAAGTCCGCGTGGAGAGGGAAAGGGGCCACAGGGGATACGAGGTCAAACCGCTCACCTCGGCGGATGATCTGCGCGGCCTGACAGTGGCATTGACGAAAGGTTCGGCCGCCAATTCGATTGCCCTGAACCTGAGCGTGGACCGTTTCCTCGGCCTTTCGATCTTGCAGGGGAAGGACGCCGCCGACGCTTTCAAGCTCGTCGAGACCGGAAAGGCGGCAGCTTTCATGGATGACGACGTCGTTCTCGTCAATCTGAAGGCCGGCGCAAAGAATCCCGATTGGTTCAGCTTTCTGGACGAGAGCTTTCCTGGCCCGGCTTATGCGCTTGTGATGCGGAAGGACGACAAGCCGTTCAAGGAACTGGTCGACGGCGTGCTCTCGGAGACCATGAAATCCGGCGAGTATGCGAAGATCTATTCGAAGTGGTTCGAGAGCCCCATTCCGCCGAAGAACGTCAACCTGAACTATCCCATGCCGGAGAAGCTGAAACAGCTCATCAACGACCCCGGCCCGGCCCCCAACTAGGACGCCCCACGGGAGCGCTCGCAACTATTGGGGTGCGATCTTGGCTGCGGGCTGTACGAAGCAAGGTCTTCCTCCAACGCGCGGGGATGTCGGCTTCGTCCGGTGCACGCTTGGCCATTACATCGAGAACATCGGGTCCACCCCCGTCCGCGTCATCGACGTTTTCAATAATCCGGTATGAAGACGTTTCGTTGAACCAATGGATGGCGCTCACGCCCCCCCGACCTGGACGACACCGCATGAGAGCGCTCCGGCGCGAGTATAGCCCGGTCGTGCGTTGAAATATTACGCCACTTCAGTTCCGCGGCTCGGAAAAATTCGCAGCCGCGGGATATTCAAGGTTATCCGCGAATATCCCACCGTCTAAGTCCGTAGCGGACAGAAACGTGTAGTGTTTCTCTCCTGCAACCCACCAGCATTCAAGACATCGTGAACGGATCCGCTCATCATTCCTGTGAGCGAATTAACGTTTGCCTTTACGCGTATTCACGATTGCCTTAGGCGCATACTTATCCAGCTATATGATTCGCATAAGATCGGCTGGACTGAGAGCTTTTCATCGATATTTGGAGAGAATATGAAATACACACTCGCGGCCGCCGCCCTCCTCCTCTCTGCGACCGCCGCCGGCGCAGCTACCTCGTCGGGGACCGTATGGCAGGGCGATCTGTTCATCCAAACAGCCACCAGCCAATGCAATGCTCAAGGAACTATTGCCGGCGACTTCGCTCAAGCCGTTTACGCGCCCATGGGCGCGCCGGGAAATAACCCCTCCCAGGACCAACTCGCCATCTTCCTTCCGCGTGGTTCTGCTTTTCTCTTCGTCCCAAGCTTGGGAGGTCCGCTCAACAAGGCGAGTAACGTTAACATCACTACCATCAGTTCTACTGCCACCAGTGGCTCAAGCTCGGGCCAGCCCGTTACGGCATTGAAAGTTTCGGCGTCGGTCGTGTCAGGTTTTCATGTAAGAACCATCTCGTTCGGACTTTCGAATTTTCTTGGCATCAGCGGTTGTAACGTGACGATCTCCGGCACTCTTTATCAGCGGTCAGTGAATTTGCCGGACTGAGCGGTGATACCGCTTTTGCACAGCCTGTTCTTAGTCCAGGGCACGCGGGCAGTTGAGCTGCGCGCCTATGCTTGACTGCGCGGCCGGGATCAACTGGCCGGGCATTTCTCACAAAACTTACCAATCAATTTTGGAGCAAATCATGAAGAAGACATTGGCAACCGCCGCTGTCGTATTCTCTGTGACGGCCGCCAACGCTGCCTCTGGTGCGACCCCCATACCTCTTTGGAAGGGCGACATGTTCGTCACGTCGGTCACAAAACCATGCATCATCGCGGGAACCGTTGTCGGCGACATTGCCCAAGCGTATTACGCGCCGGGAGGGTTGCCGGGCAGCGCCGGGACTTACGACCAAATCAACTTCTTTTATCCGCGTGGGTCTGCGGTTCATTGGCAGTCATACCCGGGCACGACGCTCAGCACATCGACGGGCTTTTGGATGGACGTCATCTCCAGGAACACCAACGCATCCCTCCGAATAGCCGGGATGGCACAGTTCACGGTTTCTCCCTCGACCATCACGACGAGCACTCCAACGGTTGCGATTACGGTCACGAAGTCCAATGCTTCGGGGTGCACTGTTCAATGGCAGGGCGTTTTGGCCTCGCACCCTAAATAACGCTCTCCTGAGCGCCCTGCCGTTTACAAACCGATGCTTCACAGAAATTCCCAACCAATTTGAGTCGATGATGAAGAAGACAATCACTGCCGCCGTCGCTTTTGCTACAGCCGCCATCAACGCCGCTTCCTGCGCGTACGGCCAGACCGTATGGCAGGGCGATATGTTCGCAACGAAGGCCTCTGCCGGGTGCCCTTTCCATGTGGGCAATTCAATCCAGGGGATTTACGCGCCAATGGGTTTGCCAGGCAACAGTACCACCCAGGATCAACTCGTCATGTTCTTTGAACAACGAGGCCTCAACCAGATGGTGCCCGCGTCAGGAGGCACGCTCAACGGGGCAACGAAACTTAATTACATCGGCATGGGCGATGACGGCAACGGCGCAGGCCAATGGACGGGCACCACCGGCACGATCACGGTTTCGCCCTATCCGGTCACGGCAGGCGCTCCGGTGACCATCTCCATCCCTGATGATTCTGCCTCGCCCGGCAGCACTTGCACTATGAGTTTCTCCGGCGTTCTGGTTCCGCAGCCAGGGAATTAGCCGAACTGAGGGAGACATCTTGATCCCGTGCTGTTCGACTTTGCGACCTTGCAGGTCGGGTTACAAGCGCCCGAGGTCATCGGCCAACTCCGGTCCGAGTGGAACAATCCCGCTCGGGTTCAGCGTTCCTTTGTTCTTCGCGCGCCGCATTGGCCGATGCGTTGACGACACCGCGATGAAAGCGCTCCGTCGTGCGTTAAAAAAATTACGCGTCCTAAGTCCCGCGGTTCCGAAAAATTCTCAGCCGCGGGATATTGAAGATGATCCGCAAACATCCCGCCGTTTAAGTCCGTAGAGTGCAAGAAAGCGTCGGCTTCTGCGCGCGGAAGTTGCGACTCCTCAAGACATCGCGATGGCTTCTCTCATCATTCCTGTGAGCGAATTAACGTTTGCCTTTACGCGTATTCACGATTGCCTTAGGCGCATACTTATCCAGCTATGTGATTCGAATAAGATCGGCTGGACTGAGAGCTTTTCATCGATATTTGGAGAGAATATGAAATACACACTCGCGGCCGCCGCCCTCCTCCTCTCTGCGACCGCCGCCGGCGCAGCCACCTCGTCGGGGACCGTATGGCAGGGCGATCTGTTCATCCAAACAGCCACCAGCCAATGCAATGCTCAAGGAACTATTGCCGGCGACTTCGCTCAAGCCGTTTACGCGCCCATGGGCGCGCCGGGAAATAACCCCTCCCAGGACCAACTCGCCATCTTCTTTCCGCGTGGTTCTGCTTTTCTCTTCGTCCCAAGCTTGGGAGGTCCGCTCAACAAGGCGAGTAACGTTAACATCACTACCATCAGTTCTACTGCCACCAGTGGCTCAAGCTCGAGCCAGCCCGTTACGGCATTAAAAGTTTCGGCGTCGGTCGTGTCAGGTTTTCATGTAAGAACCATCTCGTTCGGACTTTCGAATTTTCTTGGCATCAGCGGTTGTAACGTGACGATCTCCGGCACTCTTTATCAGCGGTCAGTGAATTTGCCGGACTGAGCGGTGATGCCGCTTTTGCACAGCCTGTTCTTAGTCCAGGGCACGCGGGCAGTTGAGCTGCGCGCCTATGCTTGACTGCGCGGCCGGGATCAACTGGCCGGGCATTTCACACAAAACTTACCAATCAATTTTGGAGCAAATCATGAAGAAGACATTGGCAACCGCCGCTGTCGTCCTCTCTCTGACCGCCGCCAACGCCGCCTCTGGTGCGACCCCTAAACCCTTATGGAAGGGCGACATGTTCGTCACGTCGGTTACAACCCCATGCATCAGCGCGGGAACCGCTGTCGGCGACGTTGTTCAGGCGATTTACGCGCCGACAGGGTTGCCGGGCAGCACTGAGCCCGCGGACACAATCAACTTCTTTTATCCGCGGGGGGCTGCGGTTCATTGGGCGTCATACCCAGGCACGACGCTCAGCACATCGACGGGCTTTAACGTGAGCCTCATCCGCAGGAGCTCCAACGCTTCCATCAACACACCCGCGGCCGCACAGTTCACGGTTTCTCCCTCGACCATCACGACGAGCACTCCGGCGGTTGCGATTACGCTCGTGAAGTCCAATTCTTGGGGCATCACCGGGTGCACTGTTGAAACGCAAGGCATTTTGACCTCGCACCCTCAGTAACCGCTGTTCGAAGCGCGCTGCCGTTCGCAAACCGATCCTTCACAGAAATTTCCAACCAATTTGAGTCGATGATGAAGAAGACAATCACTGCCTCCGCCGTCGCTTTTGCTGCAGCTGCCATCAACGCCGCTTCCTGCGCGTACGGCCAGACCGTATGGCAGGGCGATATGTTCATAACGAAGGCCCCTGCCGGGTGCCCTTTCCATATTGGCGATTCAGTCCAGGGGACTTACGCGCCAATGGGTTTGCCAGGCAACAGTACCTCCCAGGATCAACTCGCCATCTTCTCTGCGAGATTCGGCGCCAGCCAGTTCGTGCCTGCGTCAGGAGGCACGCTCAACGGAGCAACGAAACTTAATGATGTCGACATCGGCAAAGACGGCAGCGGCGGGGGCCTCACTACGCCCACCTCCGGCACGATTACGGTTTCGCCCCACCCGGTCACGGCAGGCGCTCCGGTCGCAATCTCCATTCCTGATTTGGCGGGCAGCAGCACTTGCACTATAAGTTTCTCCGGCGTTCTGGTTCCGCAGCCAGGGACTTCGCCGAACTGAGGGGGACACTCCCTTCACATGGCACGCTTCGGCGCAGGAACCCGCCCGCTATGATGGCGGCTCGGCCAAAGTCATCGACGCGCGCCAGTTTCCGCCACTTCGCTCTCGGCCCTGATCATTGAACCGGGAGCCATGAGGGAACTGCAGCGGCCCATGCGCACGGACGAGTGGCAATCAGGAATCGCCACACGCGCTCTTGGCTCGCGATTGTGTTCTGGTTCTTGTATGCACGTCGCGAAGCTTCTGACCTTAGAATTCCGGTGCTCAAGGCACGGCGGCCGCGCCGCGATGCAAACGACCCAAGGCGGGAGAATGTGCCTTGCCCCGCCACGGCGCCCAATCGTTGGCAGCCCATGAGCGTCTGCTCAGGTCACGCCCCACTCCTTGAGCGCGGCCGCCCCGTCCCCATTGTATGAGCCGGCGGAAGTCTCCGAGCGTGAGAAGCGCGGGGCAGGGGAGGGCTGCAGCTTGCCGACCACCTCGATGAAGGTCGAGCGCGCGGCGTTGTGCGGGTGGCGCGCGGCTTCCTCGAAGTCGAGCACGGGAACGACGCAGGCGTCGGAGCCTTCGAACAGCGAAGCCCATTCGTCGCGCGGCTTGGCGGCGAAGATGTCTTCGAACTCGCGGTGAAGGGCCGGCCAGTGCGAGCGGTCGTACTGCCGCGGCAGATGGATGGAAGGATCGAGGGCGAGCCCGCGGATCAACTCGGCGAAGAATTTGGGTTCAAGCGCGCCCACGGCGATGAATTTGCCGTCCGAGCAGCGATAGGTTCGATAGAAAGGCAGGCCGCCATCGAGAAGGTTGTGGCCGCGCGGCTGGCTCCAGAGGCCATTGCCGCGAAGGCCGAGGATCATCGCAAGCTGCGAGACGGCGCCGTCGATGATGGCGGCGTCGATGACCTGGCCAAGCCCGGACTTCTGCCGCTCCAAGAGCGCGGCCAGTATTCCAATGACGAGAAATGTCCCGCCGCCGCCCATGTCGCCGACGAGGTTCAAGGGCGGCACGGGCAAGCCATCGGCGGGGCCAATCGCATGAAGCGCACCCGTCAGCGCGAGAAACGTTAGATCGTGCCCCGCTGTCTGGGCGACTGGCCCATCCTGGCCCCAGCCCGTCATGCGCGCATAAATAAGGCTGGGATTGCGAGCGAGCGCGACATCGGGGCCGAGGCCAAGGCGCTCCATGACGCCGGGCCGCAAGCCCTCGATGAGCACGTCCGCTTTTTCGGCGATCCGCAGGCAGAGATCGACGGACGAGGCCTGCTTCAGATCGAGCCCGAGGGAGCGCTTGCCGCGATCGACCGGCGGATTGGGCGTCCCGAACAGCTCGGCTGCGCCGGGCCGCTCGATGAGCAGCACATCCGCTCCGAGGTCGGCAAGCAGCATGCCGCCATAAGGGGCGGGGCCAAGCCCGGCGAATTCGAGGATGCGGATGCCTGCGAGGGGGGCATTTCGGTGCGTCGCTGTTTTCATCGCTCTGATCGTAGCACTGCCGGGCCTGACCACACTTGAGGCGGCCATCCATTCAGATCTCTCGCGAGATCGCAGTTTACGGATGGCCGCCTCAAGGGCGGTCCTGACTTTAATATGTTAAGCCGCGCGCCCGTCAAGTTCCCGCACGGCGGCGGCGTCGCGGGCGCTGAGGCTGGGATAGGCCGGATCCGCGCCCACATCGTCGGTGATGCGCCAGGAGCGCGCGCATTTCTTGCCCGCCGCAAGCTTCGGAACCACGGCCACGCCCTCCACCTCATCGAGCGTGAACGCGCCTGCAGGCGGGGCGCCCGTCTTGATCGCAGCTTCGCTGGTGATGGCGATCTCGGCCCAATCGGCGCCCTCAGCGGCGGCGGCCAGCTCCTTGTTGCCGATATAGATTTCGGGCGCCGCCTCAAGGCTCGATCCGATGCGCTTCTCGCGCCGCTCCACCTCCAGCGCGCCCGTAATCACGCGGCGAACCGTCCAGATCTTCTCCCACTTCTCGCCGAGCGAGTCGTTTCGCCATTCTCCCGGGATTTCCGGGAAGCTCTGCAAATGAACCGAGCCGTCCTTCACGTCGCCATGACGGGCGAGCCAAGCCTCTTCCGCCGTGAAGCAGAGCAAGGGCGCAAGCCATGCCGTGAGGCTTTGGAACAGCGTGTTCAACACTGAAAGCGCCGCGCGCCGCCTCACGCTCGAATAGGCCTCGCAATACAGCGTATCCTTGCGGATATCGAAGTAGATGGCTGAAAGGTCGTTCGAGCAGAAGTCGGCGAGCAGCCGGTAGGCCTTCTTGAAGTCGAAGGCGTTATAGGCCGTGCGAACCTCCGCATCGATCTCGGCCACGCGATGCAGTACCCAGCGCTCCAGCTCCGGCATGTCGGCGTGCGCCACCTCGAAGCCCGGCTCGTAATGCGCAAGGTTGCCTAAGAGATAGCGCAGCGTGTTGCGGAGCTTCCGGTAGGCGTCCACCGCGGACTGGATGATGTGCGGGCCGATGCGCAAATCCTCGGTGTAGTCCGAAGACAGCGCCCAGAGACGCAGGATATCCGCGCCGGACTGCTTGATCACATCCTGGGGCGCAACCGTATTGCCGAGCGATTTCGACATCTTGCGGCCATGCTCGTCCATGACGAAGCCGTGGGTGAGGATGGCGTCATAGGGCGCGCGCCCGCGCGTGCCGCAAGCTTCAAGCAGCGAGGATTGGAACCAGCCGCGATGCTGGTCTGAACCCTCGAGATAGAGATCCGCGGGCCACTTCAAGTCTTTGCGCATTTCCAGCACGAAGGCATGCGTGGAGCCTGAATCGAACCACACATCGAGAATATCGCGCACCTGCTCCCACTCGGACGGATCGTCGACGAGCCCACCCAGGAAGCGCGCGGCTGCGCCGTCGGCGAACCAGGCGTTTGCGCCCTCTGCCTTGAACGCATCGAAGATGCGCTTTTGCAGGTCCTTCGACCAATTGAATTTCGCGTTCGGGATCACCTCGCCCGTCTCTTTGTGAACGAAGACGGCGATCGGCACGCCCCAGGCGCGCTGGCGCGAGATGACCCAGTCGGGCCGCTGCTCGATCATGCCGCCAATGCGGTTTCGGCCCTGGGGCGGCACGAAGCACGTTTCAGCGATGGATTCGAGCGCTGCCTCGCGCAAAGTCGCCCCCCTGGTGGCCTCCGCCGCGTTCGGCTTGTCCATCGCGATGAACCATTGCGGCGTATTGCGATAGATGATCGGCGCTTGCGACCGCCAGGAATGCGCATAATCGTGCTTGTGGCGCGGATTCATGGCGGCGAGCGCGCCCGCCTCCTTCAGCGCCGCGATCACCGCCGCATTGCCATAGCGCACATCGTCGAGCTTGCCGAAGTGCCCCTTGTCGTCGATGACGCGCTTCGGATCGTCGCCGCCGAACAGCGGCACAGCTTTGCGGAAATAGCCGTCCGGCCCAACGGTGTCCGGCACCTCCGGGTCGATGCCCAACTCGCGGAGATTACGCGCTTTCGCGGTCCAGATCTCGAAGTCGTCCGCGCCGTGCCCGGGTGCGGTATGCACGAAGCCGGTGCCGGTGTCTTCGGTGACGTGGTCGCCTTCGAGCAGCGGAACCTTAAAGTCGTAGCCGCTTGCGTGAAGCGGATGCGAGGCGACCATTCCAGCAGGATTCACGTCCTCCAGAAGCTGCCACTTCTCAACGCGCGCGGCTTTGAAGAAGTCCTCAGCCAAGGATTTTGCCAGGAGGAAGCGCTCTCCGGTCCTGGTCCAGTTATCGGCGGGCGCCTCTGTAACCTCGAAAAGGCCGTACTCGATCCTGTGCGAGAACGCGATCGCGCGGTTGCCGGGGATGGTCCACGGCGTCGTCGTCCAGATGACGATGCTCGCGTTGCCGCCCACAACAGGAAACTTCACCCAGATCGCGGGGCTCGCGTGCTCGTGATACTCGACCTCCGCCTCGGCCAGCGCCGTGCGCTCCACGACAGACCACATCACGGGCTTGGAGCCGCGATACAGAAGGTCGCTCATCGCAAACTTCATCAGTTCGTTCGCGATGATGGCTTCGGCCTCGTAGGCCATTGTCGAGTAGTAATTCTCCCAGTCGCCCTCGACGCCGAGGCGGCGGAACTCCGCCATCTGGATGGCGATCCATTTCTGGGCGAACTCGCGGCACTCTTGCCGGAACTCATTGATCGGAATGCCGTCCTTGTTCTTGCCCTTGGCGCGGTACTGCTCCTCCACCTTCCATTCGATGGGGAGCCCGTGGCAGTCCCAGCCCGGCACGTAATTCGCGTCGCGGCCCATCATCTGCTGCGACCGCACAACAGTGTCTTTAAGGATCTTGTTCAACGCGTGCCCGATATGCAG
Source organism: uncultured Alphaproteobacteria bacterium (assembly GCA_963817495.1). GTDB lineage: Bacteria > Pseudomonadota > Alphaproteobacteria > Rhizobiales > Rhodomicrobiaceae > Rhodomicrobium. The sequence goes on from CAWFOS010000011.1 coordinate 42,631, forward strand.
GTTGCCGTTCGCATAAGGCGGCCCGTCGTGCAGGATGAACTTCTCGCGCCCCTCGGCCGATTTCCTCAGGAGCTCGTACAGGTCCATCCTGGCCCAGCGGTCGAGCAGCTTAGGCTCCAGCTGCGGCAGGCCCGCCTTCATGCCGAAATCGGTTTTCGGTAGGAAAAGCGTCTTCGACCAGTCGCGCTCGGCGCCTTCGGCTGCTGCCCGCGCCTGTTTTTGCACGGCCTTCGTGGCGGCCGCCTCGTGACCATGATCATGGTCATTTTCCGAGTGACCGTTTGTTTTCGTTCGTGTGGCCGTGCGATCCGGTTTGTCCATGAAATAAGCCTGCAACGCGCCATACGCGCCGAAAGGTTGAAAATCGCTGTAGGAATAGGGCGAAAACGCCATGCCCGTAAAGTGGCATGGCGTAAACTATCCGCGAAAATCCCACGCACGGCCCCGGCTGACAGAAGCCGGGGTGGTTTTAAGGCCCGCTATGCGGCAGCGTCATTGCCATCGCGAGGCCGCTCCAGAATGGCGCATACGCCCATCCCGCCAGCCGTGCAAATGGAAATGAGCCCGCGTCCGCCGCCATTCTCTTCGAGGATCTTGGCGAGCGTCGCGATGATGCGCGCGCCGGTCGCCGCGAAGGGATGGCCATAAGCGATGCTTGAGCCCTTCACGTTCAGCTTCGACCGGTCGATGGTCCCGAGCGGCTTGTCCTTGCCGAGCATGGTTTTGCAGTATTCGGGGTCTTCCCATGCTTTCAGCGTGCAGAGAACCTGGGCCGCGAAAGCCTCATGGATTTCGTAGAAGTCGAAATCCTGTAACGTCAGCCCCGCCTGATCGAGCATTTTCGAGACCGCGATTGTCGGGGCCATGAGCAGGCCTTTTCCCGCGTCCACGAAATCGATGCCGTAGTGCTGGCCGTGAGTGAGATAGGCCATCGGCTTCAGTCCATGCGCCGCAGCCCAGTCCTCCGAGGAAAGCAGAACCGCGGACGCGCCGTCCGTGAGGGGCGTCGAGTTCGCGGCCGTCAGCGTGCCCTTCTCCTTGTCGAACGCGGGCTGAAGCTGCGCGATCTTCTCGAGGCTGATGTCTTCGCGCAGATTGTTGTCGCGGAACACGCCAGCCGTCGGCACAACAAGATCGTCGAGGAAGCCTGCATCGTAGGCAGCCGCGGCCCGCTTGTGGCTGCGATAGGCGAGTTCGTCCTGATCGGCGCGAGGGATCTGCCATTCCTTGGCCATCCGCTCGCAATGCTGCCCCATCGACAGGCCGGTGCGCGGCTCCGCATTGGCGGGCGGGGTGACCGCAATATCGCCGAGAGAGAAGCCGCTGAGCGACTTTGCCTTGCCGGTCAATGTCTTCTCGGTGCTCAACCGGGCAAGCCGCTTGGCGAAGGAGCGCTTCAGCTCGATTGGCGGATCGGACACTGTATCGGCGCCGGTGGCGATGGCGGAATCGATCTGGCCGATCGCGATTTTCGCCGCGCTGCCGAGCGCCGCCTGCAGGCTCGTGCCGCAAGCCTGCGATAGCGTAATGCCGGGCGTATCCTCGCTAAGCTTCGTGCCGATGACGGCTTCGCGCGTCAGGTTGAAATCCTTGGCGTGGGTTATGACCGCGCCGCCGGCCACTTCATCGATGTGCTGGCCTTCGAGGTTGTATTTCGCGACGAGGCCGTTCAGCGCCGCCGTCATGAGGTCGAGATTGGTGAGGTCGTCATAGCCGGTATTGCCGCGGCAGAAGGGTGTGCGGACCCCCCCGATGACGGCCACCTTGCGCAAATTCTGCTGCATGAAAGCGCTCCCGCTAAATCTAATCTGTCATCCCGGACAAGCGAAGCGCGAGCCGGGATCGTTAAAAATGAAACTTCAGACCTTTTACGATCCTGGATAATGCCGCTGGCATCTCCGGGATGACGACGAGTGATTTCAGCTTATTCCGCCGCGCGCGCTGGAGCCGCCTGCGCCTGAGACTTCTGCCCCGTCCCCTTTTGCGAATCCCTGTAATGGAGCGGGCCGCCGCGGAACGGGGCAAACCCGGTCCCGAAGATCACGCCTGCGTCCACATGATCGGCGCTCGCGACAATGCCTTCCTTGAGCGCTTTCTCGCACTCATCGATGAGAGGATCGACCAGAGCGCGGCCAAGCTGGTCGAGTTCCTGCGCCGGTGAGCTTGTCGTGCCCTTCTCGGCCTTATCGTTGACCCATTTGTAGAAGCCTTCGCCCGTCTTCTTGCCGAGCTTTTTCTCCTCCACCAGCCGCATCAGCGGATGATCTTCGGGCGTCGGCAGCTTCAGGATTTTCGCCACGCTCAAGGCCACGTCGAGCCCAACCTGATCCACAAGCTCGATCGGCCCGACGGGCATGCCGAACTTCTGCGCTGCGGCGTCGATCTTCTCTTTCGGCGTGCCCTCGATGAGGCGCTTCATGGCGTCGAACATATAGGGGGCCAGCACGCGGTTCACGAGGAACCCAGCCGAAGACTTCACGATAAGCGGCATCTTGCCGATCCGCGTTACGAAGCCTGCACCCTTGCGAACCTCCTCTTCGCGGCTTTCTGGCCCGCGTACGACCTCGACAAGCGGAAGCGACGCGACCGGATTGAAGAAATGCAGCCCGATGAGGCGGCTCGGGTCTTTGAGGCCCGCCGCGATCTGCTCGATGGGCAGCGAGGAGGTGTTGGTGGCGAGGACCGCGCCAGCCTTGAGCTTCGGCTCAATCTCCGCGAACACCTTTTTCTTCGCGTCGAGATTTTCGTAGATGGCCTCGATCACGACGTCGGCGCGATGGATATGCGCGCCCGCCGGGTCGGCAATCAGACGCGCTTTCGCTTTCGATGCTTCCAACGAGGAACGAAGCCGCTTCTTGAAGAAGGGTTGCGCCCGTTCCAACGCTTTGTTGACGGCATCCTCCGAAACATCCTGAAGCGAAACTTCCATGCCTTCGGCCGCGCAAACCATGGCGATGTCCGCGCCCATGGCGCCAGCGCCGACAACATGCGCCCGCATGGGCCGATAGCCTTCCTTCGGTGCTTCCGCCTTCAGCATCTCGGAGAGGCGGAAAACGCGGCGCAAATTGCGGGACTGCTCGGAGATCATGAGCGGCGCGAAGGTGCGCGTTTCCTCGCGCTTCAAGGCCTCGAAGCTGCCGCCATGCTTCTCGAACAGGTCGATGAGCCGGAACGGCGCCGGATAGTGCTCCTCGCGCACCTTCGCCGCCGTTTCCTTGCGCATCCGGTTGGCGATGTAGACGCGCGCGGTTTCGAACTTCATGAGCGGCGCCCAGACGAGCGAGGCGCGCTTGGATTTCTTGTGCTTCATGACGGCGTTGCGCGCCGCCCAGCGAAGCTCGTGGTGGCTCGGAACGATCTGATCGATGATACCGGCCGCCTTCGCCTGGCTCGGACGCAGCATCCGGCCCGTCAGCATGTGCGGGATCGAATTGAGTGGACCGGATTGCCTGACCCAGCGCGCCAGGCCGTTCAGCCCGGGGATGATGCCGAGCTTGACCTCCGGCAGGCCGATCCGCGTCACCTCCTCGCGGTCGCAAATTCGATAATGGCAGGCGAGCGAGAATTCGAGGCCGCCTCCAAGGCAGACGCCGTGGATCGCCACCACGACCGGGACTGGCATGCGTTCGACGCGGTCGAAGATCTCCGTCACCGCGCGCACCGCCTCGACCACATCGGCCTCGGTCTTGAGATTATCGAATTCCTTGATGTCGGCCCCGGCGACGAAGCTTTTCTCCTTGCCGGACATGACCACAAGGCCGCGCACGCTCTTGGCGCGGACGCCGTCGGCAACCGCCGTGAGGATCGTATCGAGTTCCTCGAAGGCTGCGCGCCCGAGCGTGTTCTGCGTCTGCCCCTGCACATCGAGGGTCGCCCAGGCTATCTGCTCAAGGTCGACGCTGTAATGCCAATTCTTAAGGTTCGCGATATCGGCTGACATAACCGCTCCCTCTAATATGTCCTTGAATGGCCGCCCAAAATGGCAGCCATGAAAATCTCCGCGCTGCCCCCCGTCACTCGGCAGCGAGAGGCCGCTTGGCAGCGTCCTCTTCGAGGTCGATGTGCGAGGGCTTGCCGGCCGTGTAATGCGGTTCGAGCGCGATGGGATCGAAGTCGTCAACGGCGATGACGCGCGACACAAGCCGCTCAGTCTCGCGGAGAAGATCGGCCTCGGCCTGACTCAACACTCGTTTATCCACTGCTTCCTTGAACCAGTCGTTACCAAGATAGCGTTTTACGACGCCGCTCTTGACGGCGCGGTCGAGTTTCTTCTCGGCTTCCTCGCTCTCGATAACCTTTTTGAGCGCAACTTCGAGAAGACCCTGCGGGTCGTTTTCGTCGTGCGAGACGAAAATATTGCGCGTGAGACGGTCGCGGAATTCGCCCGGCTCAAGCACGGCCTGGACGATGTCCTTGGCGAGCGTGTCCTTCGGCTTCCGCACGGAGTTGCCGAACGGGAAGCACCAGAAATACAGGAGCGGGCGCGCGTAGCGGACGGGGAAATTGTCGACCGCGTCGTGAAGCGCCGAGTAGAAGCTGTAGAAGGCTTTCTGCACGGCGTAATCGAAGACTGTCCGTTCCAATTCAAGCGCGCCATCGTCTTCATAGCGCTTCAGGAGGCAGGAGATGAAGTAAAGCTCGCTGAGCGCATCCGCCATGCGGCCTGTCGTGCGCTGCCTCACCTTCAGGCCGCCGCCGAGGAGCGCAACGCTCATGTCGGCCACAACGGCGAAATTCGTCGAGGCGCGCTCAAGCTGTGCGTAGTAGTAGGGGACGGGCGCGTTGACGGGAGCCTTGGCGAACACGCCGCCCGTCACGTTGTGGAAGAAGGCGCGGTAGACATTCGACACCGAGAAGCCGAAATGCCCCTCGAAGGCTTTCTCGAAAGCTTCAAAACCGGCGTTCTTGTCAGGGTTCTGCGCGGCCTTGATCTCCGAATAGAGATAGGGATGGCTCCGCATTGCCCCTTGTGCGAACACGATGAGGCTGCGCGAGAGTATGTTCGCACCCTCGACGGTGATGCTGACGGGCGAAATCTGGTATGCGGCCTGCAAATAATTGTGGGGGCCGTCGCAGATGCCCTTGCCGCCGTGAATGTCGAGGGCGTGGTTGAGCGTTTTCCGCATCCTTTCGGTGGCCTGGTACTTCATCAGGCCGGAAATGACAGCAGGTTTCGCGCCCTGGCTCACCATGGAGGAGGTAACGGTGCGCGCGGCTTCGAGCGTGTAGGCCGTCTCGGCGATGTCCGCGAGAGGCTCGATGATGCCCTCCATGCGGCCGATCGGGATGGAGAACTGCTTGCGGATGCGGGCATAAGCGCTGGTGCTGCGCAGGACCGCCTTCGCGCCTGCCGTAGACGCCGCGGGAAGCGAGATGGCGCGGCCAGCCGCGAGACAGGCCATCAGCATGCGCCAGCCCTGCCCGACGCGGTCCTTGCCGCCAACCACCCAGTCGATCGGGATGAACACGTTTTCGCCGCGCACAGGGCCGTTCGGGAAGGACGATCCGGCGGGCAGGTGCCGCCGCCCGATGTCGACGCCCGGGTGGTTGGCCGGGATCAGCGCGAGCGTGATGCCGAGATCCTGGCCGCGCCCGAGCTTGTTATCGGGATCGAAGAGGTGGAACGCCAGGCCGACGAGCGTCGCCTTTGGAGCCAGCGTAATATAGCGCTTGTCGAAGTTCAGCTTGATGCCGAGGACTTCCTTGCCCTCGTGAGTGCCCATGGTGACGGCGCCCACATCGCGCATGGCGGCGGCATCCGAACCGGAAACCGGGCTTGTCAGTGCGAAACAGGGGATCTCCTTGCCCTTTGCAAGAGGCTCCAGATAGCGCTTTTTCTGGTCGTCGGTTCCAAACTGCTCGATCAGTTCGCCCGGGCCAAGCGAGTTCGGCACCATGACGACGATCGCGGCATCCGGATTGCGGGAGGAAACCTTTCCGAGGATGATGGATTGGGCTTGCGGCGAAAAGCCGAGCCCGCCGTGCTCCTTCGAAATCAACATACCGAGGAAGCCCTTTTCCCGGATGAATTGCAGGATGTCCTCGGGGATGCCATGCCGGTTATGCCGGATTTCCCAGTCGTTCAGCTTCTTGCACAGCTCCTCGGCCTCGTTGTCGAGGAAGCTCTGCTCTTCAGGCGTCAGAACGATAGGATCGACGGCGCGCAGCTTGCTCCAACTCGGCCGGCCGGAGAAAAGTTCCGAATCGAAGCCCTGCGTTCCAGCGTCTATGGCTTCCTGTTCGGTTTTCGAGACAGGGGGAAGGACGCGCTGAACGGTCTTGAAGGCCGGGCGCGTTATCACCGCACGCCGGACCGGCCGCAGCGATAGAAGACCGAGCACGACAGCCGGTAGGAAAACAATCACATCGATGGCCGACATGTCAGGGCCGTGGAAATTGCCGCTGAAGACGCCGAACTGGGCAATGAATGCCACAGCCGCGGCCCATAACGCCCACGACGAGAGCGGTTCCCGCCTGATCGCCAGCACAAACATGGCGGCAAAAGCCAGGGCGAAGAATATGAAGCCAATCATGGCCGCTTCCCTTTCTGGTCACACCGGCCGCGCCGGCATCGAAATCTGCTCACACGCACGGCGCCGCCTGAAGACGGCATCAAATGTCCTGGACGTAATGACCGCCCGCTCAAATCGCAATGTTGAGCCTGACAGTTCTCTAGAGCGCAGTTAGCACAGATGTGTAACGTCCGGGTAACCGAGGCATCGATAGAGGCGTCTCATTTTCTTTTTCGCGAGCAAAAGCTAACCCATCCTCCTGTCGTAAACAAGAGGGAGTTGACGTATACGTCATGACATCGGTGTGAAACATTTCCGGATGCAACGGCCTTTTTTCGCCGCCAACCGAGGCTGCGCCATCTCAGACATCGGATTTCCGCGGTGAACCAGCCAGGAAACTCCGCGCCGTTCCCCTTATGCTCAGGCGCGCCTCGCATTTTTTTGATCCCGGCTTCCCCGAATATCTGAAACCGAAAATGTTCAAAAACGGTATAAGTAGCTGAGTCGGTTAGAAATGAGATGATGCATGAAAAGCGTGGATACGCTCGATACATCTTGGGAAGACGTTTTGGATGACTCGGATGAGGACATCCGGGAGGAGGTGCATGCCGCCAATATGCTCAGGGCGCTCGCCAACCCGCACCGTTTGAAAATCCTCAAGCTTCTCGATCAGGCGCCGCACAATGTCATGGATCTGTGCGAGCGGCTCAGCCTACGGCAGAGCCTGGCTTCGCAGCATCTCGCACGGCTTCGCATGGATGGAATCGTCACGGCCGAGCGCCGGGGTCATCATGTGGTTTATTCGCTTCAGAACTCGAGGGCGCGCGAAATCCTTGCCATTCTGGTTGGCGGACCGGTGCGGGCCGCAAAGGCAAAACCTCGCAAGAGGCGCATGAATGGCGGCGCTCAGCCGGGAAATGGCCGCGTCACGCCTTGAACGGCGCGAGACCGGAGTTATTCGCCGGTTTTGCGCCAGCTTCGATCCCATCGATGAAGTAAGCATTGTCGCAATGCGATCGATTACGCTAAATCCTGAGAGCGCTTTGAGTCAGTTTCAGAGCCAGCCTTGGGGCCTTCGATGGAATATTTTTTTCAGCAGCTTATCAATGGCCTCACGCTCGGCTCGATCTATGGCCTGATCGCGATCGGCTATACGATGGTCTACGGCATCGTCGGCATGATCAATTTCGCGCATGGCGAAGTCTTCATGATCGGCGCCTTCATAGCCTTGATCGCCATCCTTTCGCTCTTCTCGATTTCAGTAACCTCGGTACCGCTCGCGCTTTTCGTGGCGCTGATCATTTCCATGATCCTGACCGCCGTCTGGGGCTGGAGCATTGAGCGAATCGCGTACCGCCCGCTTCGGTCGTCCTTCCGGCTTGCTCCGCTGATCACCGCCATCGGCATGTCGATCACGCTGCAGAATTTCGTGCAGATTGCGCAGGGCGCGCGCTCGAAGCCCCTGCCTCCGCTGATTCGCGGCGGTTTTACGCTGGCTGACAGCGATGGCTTTTCGGTCAATTTAAGCTACGTCCAGATCCTCATCATCGCGACAACCGTGGTGCTGATGACGGTGTTTTCGCTGGTCATCAGCCGCACCGCCCTTGGACGCGCGCAACGGGCCTGCGAGCAGGACCGCAAGATGGCGGCGCTTTGCGGCGTCAATGTCGACCGCACGATTTCGCTGACCTTCGTGCTCGGCGCGGCGCTGGCCGCCGTCGCGGGGCTCATGTTCCTCGTCTATTACGGGGTCATCGATTTCTTCGTCGGCTTCGTCGCTGGCATCAAGGCATTCACAGCCGCTGTTCTGGGCGGGATCGGCTCCCTTCCGGGCGCGATGCTGGGCGGGCTTGTCATCGGACTGATCGAAGTATTCTGGGCAGGCTATTTCACGGCGCAATACAAGGATGTGGCCGCGTTTTCCATCCTGGCCATCGTTCTTATCTTCATGCCGTCCGGGCTTCTTGGCCGGCCGGAAGTGGAGAAGGTCTGAACGATGACGGATGCGGTCAAGCCCGAGGCGGCGCCTGCCGTCCATAGCACGTCCGCAAGGGTTCCGGCCGATGCGCTGCGCGATGCCGCGATCACATTTCTGATCGCGCTTGCTCTGTTCGGATCGCTGGTCGGGCTCAGAACCGACACCGTCAATAATGCGATCACAATCACGACGCATTTCGGCACGGCCCTGCTTATCTCAGGCGTTGTCGCGGGCATCCGGCTCGCTTTCGATCTTTTAGTCTGGCGGCGGCTCGCCGACGGCGAGAGCATCGCTTCCCTGATCCCCGCCGTCATTCCGATTGCCCGCGCTGCGGCGGGTCTCGGGCTTGTTCTCGGCTCCATCCTTTATTTCCTGCCCTCCCTTCGCTCGGACCTGATCGCATGGGTGGGCGGCTCATTGTGGTGGCTCGGCTCGATTGCGGACCTCGTCACCTTCGCCTGCATCGCCGCTTTCGTCGTGGTGGCCGCGATGGGCATCATCCGGGCGGCCCGCGTCGCTTTCATGAGCCAGACCGCCAAGGGACCCGGGATCGCTGGCCGTCTTGCCACGGATTTCGGGCGCGAATTTCCGATTGCCCTCCTCGCTATTGCAATCATCATGCCTCTCCTCATCACCGGCCCCTCACAGCGCTACGCCGTCGACACCGCGACCCAGATCCTGATCTACATCATGCTCGGCTGGGGCCTGAACGTGGTCGTAGGCCTTGCGGGATTGCTCAATCTTGGCTATGCGGCCTTCTACGCAGTCGGGGCCTACACCTATGCGCTGATCTCAACTGAGTTCGGCTGGTCGTTCTGGGTGTGCCTCCCTCTTGCGGGCATGTTGGCGGCGCTCTTCGGCATTACGCTTGCCTTTCCGGTGCTTCGCCTGCGCGGCGACTACCTCGCCATCGTGACGCTCGCCTTCGGCGAGATCATCCGCATCGTCATCCTGAACTGGCAAAGCCTGACAGGCGGGGCAAACGGCATCAACCGCATCCCGAAGCCGACCTTCTTCGGTCTCTCCTTCGACAAAACCGGGCACCCCAGCTTCCACGGCTTTTTCGGGATCGAGTTCAATCCCGTCTATCGCATCATCTTTCTTTATTACGTCATCCTCGTTCTCGTGCTCATCACCAACTTTGTGACGCTGCGCCTGCGCCGGCTGCCCATCGGGCGTGCGTGGGAAGCCTTGCGCGAGGATGAAATCGCCTGCCGCTCGGTCGGCATCAACACTGTCATCACGAAGCTTACCGCGTTTGCCATCGGCAGCATGTTCGGAGGCTTCGCGGGAGCGTTCTTCTCCGCGCGGCAAGGCTTCATCAGCCCGGAGTCATTCACATTCATGGAATCCGCGCTGGTGCTCGCCATTGTCGTGCTTGGCGGCCTTGGCAGCCAACTCGGCGTGGTCATCGCCGCTGTCGTCCTCGTGGGAGGCTCCGAGCGCTTTCGCGAGTTGCAGGACTACCGCATGCTGATTTTCGGGCTCTCGATGGTGCTCGTCATGATCTGGCGGCGGCGCGGACTCCTGGCAGGGCGGACGCCGTCCGCCCTCCTGCATGATGCGCGAAGCATGTCCGCGAGCTTAGTCAGGGAAGGGCACGGCTGATGAGCGGGCGCGCGCCAACGGAACAAGACGAGATCCTGCGCGTGGAGCATCTCACCATGCGCTTCGCGGGACTGGTCGCCGTGGATGGGCTCTCGTTCTCGGCGCGGCGTGGCGACATCACCGCAATCATCGGCCCGAACGGCGCGGGCAAGACCACGGTCTTCAACTGCATCACGGGGTTCTATAAGCCGACCGAGGGACGCATCGCGCTCGCGCATGGGAGCGCCGCCGCATTCGGAGCGCTGCCCGGGGTCACCTTCGGCGGAAAGCAATGGGCCGCTACGCCAGGGGGCTCCGTGTTCCTTCTGGAGCGCATGCCGGACTTCGAGATCGCGCGAATCGCGCGCGTTGCCCGCACATTCCAGAACATCCGCCTGTTTGCGGGGATGACTGCGCTCGAAAATCTGCTCGTGGCCCAGCACAACATGCTGAACGCCGCGTCGGGCTACACCTTCGGCGGCCTTCTCGGCCTCGAAAGCTACAAACGCGCCGAGAAGGAAGCCATCGAGCGCTCGGCTTATTGGCTTCGCCAGATCGGTCTCCTGGATCGCGCCGATGATCCTGCGGGCGACCTTCCCTACGGCGCGCAGAGGCGGCTCGAGATCGCGCGCGCCATGTGCACCGCGCCGGTTCTCCTCTGCCTCGACGAGCCCGCCGCCGGTCTCAATCCCCGCGAATCCGGCGAATTGAACGATATTGCTGCTCAAGATCCGCGAAGAGCATGGGCTGTCGATCCTTCTGATCGAGCACGACATGGGTGTTGTCATGGGCATTTCGGACCGCATCGCCGTGCTCGATTATGGCCGCAAGATCGCGGAAGGCACGCCCGCCGAGATCAGGTCCGATCCGAAGGTGATTGCCGCCTATCTCGGCGTCGAGGATGACGAGGTCGAAGAGGTGGAAGCCGAGCTATGAAGCCTCTTCTTTCGATTCGCGGCGTCGAGACGTATTACGGCAATATCTGCGCGCTGAAGGGCGTCGATCTCGACGTTTACGAGGGCGAGATCGTCACGCTGATCGGCTCCAACGGGGCGGGCAAGACCACGCTGATGATGACGGTCTGCGGCGAACCGCGCGCCCGGGCCGGCCAGATCCTCTTCAACGGCCGCAACATCGCGATGCTGCCCACGCATGAGATCATGCGGCTCTCCATCGCGCAATCGCCCGAGGGCCGCCGCATCTTCCCGCGCATGACCGTGCATGAGAACCTTCTCATGGGCGCGCTCTTGGCCCCGCAGGATGGCGCGGCGCTGCAGGAAGACCTGGCGATGGTTTTCGAGCTGTTTCCCATTCTGAAGAGGCGGCAGGCGCAGCGCGGCGGCACGCTTTCCGGCGGCGAGCAGCAGATGCTGGCCATCGCGCGCGCTCTCATGGGGCGACCGAAGCTTCTTCTCCTCGATGAGCCGTCGCTCGGCCTTGCGCCGCTGATCGTACGCCAGATATTCAGCGTGATCCGCGAACTGAACGAGAAGCGCGGGCTGACTGTGTTTCTCGTCGAGCAGAACGCCTATCACGCGCTGAAACTTGCCCATCGCGGCTATGTCATGGTCAACGGAAAGATCACCTTGTCGGGGAGAGCGGCAGACCTTTTTAACCGCGAGGAGATCAAGGCGGCCTATCTGGAGGGCGGCGCCCATGTTTGAAAGGCTCGACAATCCCGCGAACGGTCTGCTCCTGCTGTCATGGCCGCACTTGATGCGGCCATCCAGCGTAGCGAGCGTAATTCCCGACGCATTGATGGAGGGCCGGGTCAAGCCCGGCCATGACTTTGATCCTGCGCAAACTTCCCTGATCCGGCCAACGGACATCCAGGACGCCCCTTGCTTCGTGCTTCGTCATCCCGGCCGAGCGAAGCGCGAGCCGGGACCGCAAAAAGGCAGGCGCTTTAATTCGATACGATCCCGGACAAGGCTTCGCCTTTCCGGGATGACCGCGGCGGGGAACCTGCTCAGCCCACAGAGGTCTTCAGAATGGGCGTGATTTACGAGAAGTCCATCTGGGCCTTCCTGTTCATCACCGTGATCGCGGGCGGCGGCGCGGCTTATATGGTGGGGCGCACGGCGGCCAAGGGCTGGAACCCCTTTTGGCTGGCCGCAGTCCAGGTACTGGCGCTGGCGGCGGCCGTGCGATTTCTGCACTGGGGCCTCTTCGCCGGTGCGGCTTTGGAAAGCTGGCGCGAGGCGCAAGGCGCCCTTCTTTCGCTGCACTATTACGTGACCGATACAACCATCCTGCTTTTATTCGCTGCTCTCGGTTTTAAGCGGCAGCGAACAAGGCAGATGCCTCGCCAATATGGATGGCTCACTGTTCAGACGAGCCCGCTGAGCTGGAGATTGCGGAAAGACGCCACCGAAGAGCCGCAATCGCAAGGGACAGGCTCCTCTGCCCCGCCGAATTCCTGAACGCCAATGGATAAAAAATGAGAATAATCATGCGTGTCATTCCAGCAGTTCTAGCCCTTGCAGCCGCGTTCGCCGCGCCGGCATACGCGCAATCGGAAATCATCGTTGCGGTCGCGGGGCCGATGACCGGCAAGGAAGCCACTTTCGGCGCGCAGTTTCTGGCTGGGGCCAGCGCGGCGGTCGCCGACATCAACGCCAAGGGAGGCGTTCTCGGCAAGCCATTGAAGTTGATCACGGGCGACGATCAGTGCGACCCGAAGCAGGCCCGGGCGGTGGCCGAGCAGCTTTCGGCGGACGGCGCGGTGTTCGTGGACGGCCACTTCTGCTCAAGTTCGTCGATCCCGGCCTCTTCTGTCTATAATGAACAGGGCGTGATCCAGATTTCGCCCGGCTCGACAAACCCGGATTACACCGACAAACGCCCGGGGCCATACATCTTCCGCGTATGCGGGCGTGATGACCAGCAGGGCAAAGTGGCGGGCGCCTATCTCGCGAAAGAGTTCAAGGACAAGAAAGTCGCGATCCTCCACGACAAGACCGCCTATGGGCAAGGGCTTGCCGACCAGACGAAGAAGGCCATGAACGACGCCGGAAAGCAGGAAGTGTTCTTCGAGGCGATCACGCCCGGCGAGAAGGACTATACCGCCATCGTATCAAGGCTGAAGCAGAGCGGGGTCGACGTGGTCTTTCTCGGCGGCTACCACACCGAGGCAGGGCTCATCATTCGGCAGATGCGCGCGCAGGGGATGAAGACAATCCTTGTCGGCGGCGACGCGCTCGTCTCAAGCGAGCTTGGCACCATCGCGGGGGACGATGTCGAAGGCACGATGATGACCTTCTCACCAGACCCGCGCAAGAATCCGGCTGCAAAAGACGTGGTTGCGGCCCTGGAGAAGAAAGGCATCAATCCCGAGGGGTATGTGGTTTACGCCTATGCTGCCGTTCAGACCTGGGCGCAAGCGGCAGAGAAGGCTCATTCGACGGATGGCGCCAAAGTGGTGGACGCCCTGAACGCGAACGAGTTCGACACCGCGCTCGGCAAGTTCAGGTTCGACGCAAAGGGCGATCCGAACCTTCCGCCCTATGTCTTCTATCGCTGGGGCAAGAAAGGCTACGAACAGATCCAATAGTTGCAGGCTTGCGGAGCATGAAAACACTTGGCAACCCCTCATCCGTCCTTCTCCCGCGAGGGAAGAAGGGACGCGGTTATAATGTGCGCGGCCTGCCCCCTCTCCCCTTGCGGGAGAGCATCTGTGTTTGAAGTCAAGCATGTTTAGGGGTCCAATGGCGGTCTTCGCGGATAAGGGTGTTGGCGAGAAGCAGGAGCTTGCGCATGACTGCGGTCAAGGCCAGCTTTGCGGCTTTACCCGCAGCGCGAAGCCGGGCGTAGAAGGCTTTGAGATCGGGGTTGCAGCGGCTGGCGGCGACAGCCGCCATGTAAAGCGCGCTTCTCACATGCGCGCGGCCGCCTTTGATGTGGCGCTGGCCGCGCATCTCGCCGGAATCGCAATTGATGGGCGCGACGCCGGCAAGGAGGGCGATCTTTCCGCCGGACAAGACGCCAAGCTCCGACAGACAGGCCGCCAGCGTTGCGGCGACGATAGGGCCGACGCCCTTGATCGAGGTGAGGATCTCGTAGCGGCGCTTCAAGCCAGCGTCTTTCGAAAGGATCGCGGAGATGGCGGCTTTGAGACCCTCGATCAGACGGGTCTGAGCGTCAAGCTGGGCCTTCAGCAGCCGTTTAAGAGCCAGGCTCTCCGCGGCGCCGTACTGGTTTTTCAGCGCCGTCTCACCGGCTTTGGCGGCTTGCCGCGCCAGAACCAGCTCCTGAAGCTCCGCCAGCGTCTTGGCAGGAACCGGCGTCGCCCCTGGGCCAATAGCCTCTCCGTAGAGCGCCAACATGCGCGCGTCGATCGCATCGGTTTTTGCGAGCTGCCCGAACGCATCAGCCAGCTTTCTCGACCGGTAGGGATTGACGATGGCGACGGCGAAGCCCGCTGCGCTGAGCTCGCGATGACAAAGCCGATGGAACTTTCCCGTCGCCTCCATGACGATAAGCCTGGCGGCGGAGGAGGAAAGCTCCCGCGCCAAACGCTTACAGCCTTCCTTGCTGTTGGGAACGCGAAAACTGTGGCCAATTGGATGCAGATAAACGTCGAGCCACGCTTTACACACATCGATCCCGGCATACACTGCGTGTTCGGCTCTTACGGATGTCATCTTGCCTTGCATGCGGGACTTGCTCCCCAGTCATCTGTTCAGATCGTGAGCCGGAGGGCAGACGGACCAAGCTCTCCCGCAAGCCAAAAGCTTAAGGGTTGGACGGTCCCGCCTGCCCGTCTCATGAGGGATGGCCATCCCTCATGAGACGCCCACATCGCCACTACGATTTGGGCCCGCAGCCAACATGCAAGGGCTGGGGTGAGGGGTCGCAGGCTTCGCGAAGGGAATTCCGTGAAAACTCATCAGCGCAATCTCATTACCGATGTCGACGGAATCGGCGTGGGTCATGCCCATGACGAAAAGCTGGCCTCGGGCGTGACAGTCGTGCTCGCGGAGAGCGCCGCCGTGACCGCGGCCACGATTTTCGGGGGCGGTCCGGGAACGCGCGAGGTCGACGCCGTCAACCTCGAAGGCTCGGTCGGGGTTGCGGATGCGATCGTCCTGTCCGGCGGGTCGGCGTTCGGCCTCGACGCGGCCAGCGGCGTTCAGGCCTTTCTGCGCGAGGCGGGGCGCGGCTTTTCCGTTGGTCCCGTCCGCGTGCCCATCGTTCCGCAGGCCATTCTCTTCGATCTCGTCAATGGCGGCGACAAGGTCTGGGGCCGCCGCTCGCCTTATCATGAGTTGGGCTTCCAGGCTGCGGCCTCGGCCGGAAAGGACTTCGCGCTTGGCTCGGCCGGAGCAGGCCTCGGCGCAACGGTAGCGGCGGGCCATGGCAGGGTCATTCGAGGCGGCCTCGGCAGCGCTTCCGAGGCAGTTCCGGGACTTGCGAGCGCTGAAGGCGTGGATATTATCGTCGGGGCGCTGGCGGCTGTGAACGCCGTAGGCTCCGTCACGGTCGCAGACACCCGCCATTTCTGGGCGGCGCCTTTCGAACGCGAAGCGGAGTTCGGCGGCGTCGGTTCACCGCACCCTTGGCCGAAGAACGCTTTCAGCCCGTCACTCAAGTTCGCCGCGCCCGAGCGCGCCAATACGACGCTTTGCGTAGTGGCGACCGATGCGGCCCTGACCCGTCAACAGTGCAAGCGGCTCGCGACCATGGCGGGCGCAGGCATGGCGCGGGCGATTTTCCCGGTCTTTTCATCGTTCGATGGGGATATCGTCTTCGGCATTGCGACCGGAAAAACCCCGCTCGCAGATCCGCAAATGGCGCTGCCCTGGCTCGGCGCGGCGGCAGCGAATTGCCTCTCGCGCGCCATTGCTCGCGGCGTGTATGAAGCAAGCGGATACCTGCCAAACGGCACGCCGTCCTATCGGAACCTTTTCCTGAGCCGTTGAATCCGGTATGACTCGTATGCATAGAGGGAACGAGAACCGGCAATGAGCAAGGGACAGACACCGCGGCTTCTTTTTATCGATTCGGGCCTCGGCGGTCTTACGGTTTTGCGCGCCGCCAGGCAGGCGATGCCTGAGGCGGCTGTTCTTTTTATCGCTGACGATGCGGGCTTCCCCTACGGTTCGAAATGCGCTGGCGTCCTAACCTCCCGTCTTGTGGGGTTCCTTCAAAAAGAGGTCGTGGATTTCAGGCCGGATTGCATCGTCCTTGCCTGCAATACGGCATCAACCGTTGCGCTGCGCCCGCTTCGGAAAGCGTTTCCCATCCCGATTGTCGGCACGGTTCCTGCGATCAAGCCAGCCGCGGCTCTGACGAAATCCGGGCTTGTCTCGGTCCTCGCGACGCCGGGCACCGTCGCGCGGGAATACACGCGCGAACTGATCGCGCAGTTTGGCGCCGGAACACGCTTCAACCTCGTCGGCGCGCCCGCGCTCGCGGCGTTGGCGGAACTGAGCGCCAGCGGTTCTCCCGTCGAGGACAGCGCCATCGCGGGCGAGATTGCGCCCTGCTTTGTCGAGCAGGGCGGCGCCAAAACCGATGTCGTTGTGCTGGGCTGCACCCACTATCCGCTGCTGCTCGACAGGCTGGACGCGCTGGCGCCATGGCCCGTAATCTGGCTCGATCCCGCCCCCGCGATTGCACGCCGCATCGCCAACGTGCTCGCCGAACAGGGCCACATCGTCGGCGTTGGCGCGAAACGCGGCTCCGGCACGGTCAAATTCACGTCCGGCCGCACACCGTCGGCCTCGCTTTCGGCCCTTCTGCAATCCCACAATCTGAGCATCGCGCCCTTCGTGGCGGCTGCCGCAGCGTAAAGAGCTTCCATGATCCCCCGCTACTCCCGGCCGCAAATGGCCGCGATCTGGTCCGACCACAGCAAATACGAAATCTGGCTGGAAATCGAGACGCTTGCCGCCGAGGCTATGGAGCAGATGGGGCAGATCCCGGCCGGAACGTCGAAGGCCCTGCGCGAGCGCGGCGCATTCGACATCGCGCGCATCGACGAGATCGAGCGCGAGGTGAAGCACGATGTCATCGCGTTTCTGACGAGCGTTTCGGAGCATGTCGGGCCTGAAGCGCGCTTCATGCACCAGGGCATGACCTCGTCCGACGTGCTCGACACCTGCCTCGCGGTCCAACTCACGCGCGCGACGGACATCCTGCTCGCGGACCTCGACGCGCTCCTGGAAGCGCTGAAGCGCCGCGCCATCGAGCACAAATATACGGTTACGGTCGGGCGCAGCCACGGCATTCACGCCGAGCCGACGACCTTCGGGTTGAAGCTTGCCTTCGCCCATGCCGAGTTCTCCCGCGCGAAGGAGAGGCTTTTGCGCGCGAAAGAGGATGTCGGAACCTGCGCGATTTCCGGCGCGGTCGGGACGTTTGCACATCTCGATCCGCGCGTTGAGGCTTACGTCGCGGCCAAGCTCGGTCTCAAGCCCGAGCCTGTCTCGACGCAGATCATCCCGCGCGACCGGCACGCCATGTTCTTCGCGACGCTCGGCGTGATCGCTTCCTCCGTGGAGCGGCTCGCGACCGAAATCCGCCATTTGCAGCGCACCGAAGTTGGCGAGGCCGAGGAATTTTTCTCGGCGGGGCAGAAGGGCTCGTCCGCCATGCCGCACAAGCGCAACCCGGTGCTGACCGAGAACCTGACCGGCCTCGCAAGGCTCGTGCGCGGCTTCGCCTTGCCCGCGATGGAAAACGTGGCGCTCTGGCACGAGCGCGACATCTCGCATTCCTCGGTCGAGCGCATGATCGGGCCGGATGCGACCGTCACCCTCGACTTCGCGCTCGTCAGGCTTGCGGGCGTGATCGACAAGCTCGTGGTCTATCCCGAGCAGATGCGCGCAAATCTGGAGCGCGGCGGCGGCCTTGTCCATTCGCAGCAGGTTCTGCTGGCGCTGACGCAAAAGGGTGTCAGCCGCGAGGACGCCTATCGCCTCGTGCAACGCAATGCGATGCGCGCGTTTAGCGGCCAAGGCTCGTTCCTCGATTTCCTGAAGGCCGATGAGGAGGTTTCCGCGAAGCTTTCGCCTGCGGAGATCGGCGCGCTGTTCGACACGCGCCATCACCTCAAGAATGTCGATGTCATATTCGAGCGCGTTTTCGTTCCGGGCTAGGCCAGCCTGATCGACGCCATCTCTGCAAGCTTGGCGACCGTGTTCATATTGCGCGCGGTGCCTTGGCTGGCGGCGGGAATCCGCAGCTTGGAATTCCCCATGCCGCTGCGGTAGTGAACATAGATCTCGCGCGTCCCAACGCGCATCTCTTCGTCATTGAGGCCGGTGGCGTGCTCCGAAGCATCGGCGGGCGGCGGCTGGTCGAGAAAAATGGCGACGGTTCGGTTGGAGGCAGCATCCGGAAACGGATTGTCCTTCAGAACTGCCGCCATTTCGGTTCCAGTGCGCACAATAACGCCAACCGGCTTGCCCGCGAAAGCCAAGAGCTTCGCTTCAAACGCGGCCTTGACCGCCGCCTCATCTGCCTCGCTTTCGAACACGACGTTGCCGCTGGCGATGTAAGTGTGCACCCGGCCAAACCCCGCGCTGTGGCACAGCTTCTTGAGCTCGGCCATGGAGAGCCTGCCGGTTCTCCCGACATTGACAGCGCGCAACAAGGCGACATAGGACGTCATCAAACGACCTAGAATTTGCGCTCCGAGGGGCGCAGTTGACATTCAAACGGGATCGCGATTGCGGCGCTCGTCAATGTGCCCGTATAGCGGTCGATCTTCCAGGTCTCGCGCCCCTGACCGTAAACAATAAGCTCGTCCGTGACCTTCACGAAATTCTTGTTCCCTTGCGCGCTGGTAGCCCCATCCGTGAATTCGAAGGTCTTGCCGTCCCCTTCATGCACCATCTTTACATACTTTTTGCTGGGGTCGACCGTTAGCGAGATGATCCTGAGCGACTCGTACATGCCAAGGTCAACGCGCGCCGCTTTGCAATGGAGCTTCGTAGGGCTGGGCTGCGGAGCAGGTTGGGCAGGTTGGATCGCCGCTGTGGCTGGGCCGGACGGCGGCCTTTGGGGCGGTTGGGCCGCCTGCGTGTTCAGGGCATCCTGTCTGACCGGCTCACCGGCAGCGAAGCCTGTGAGCGGAGAAGCCAGGAGCAGCACCGCGCTTGCGGCCAGAACGGCAAGATCATTTCTCATTGGCGCACCTTTATGCCCAGCCTTATGCCCAGCCCCGCACGCTTCGTGTCTAACAACTGAACCGCAAAGCTGTGCCATGAGCGACCCCGCTCAATTTATGAGCCGATAGATGTAGGAGTTGGCGCGGAGGATGGCGCGCGGAGAATTGCGTCCGACAAGCATAAGCGGATCGTCACGGTAGAGCTGATCGCGCGAGGGATAGGAGGGGCTTTAATGGCGCACCCGACAGGACTTGAACCTGTGACCCCAAGATTCGGAATCTTGTACTCTATCCAGCTGAGCTACGGGTGCATTCATAGGGACAATAGCGGAAGCGGCTGGCATCCGCAACAAGGCATGTGAGGGTCACAAGGCGCTTCAACGCAGCGCGCAAAGGCGGCGATTGGAGTTGGCTCGCGCCGATTTTCGCGCCTATATTCGCCCCATGACTATCGCCCAAGTTTCCGAGCGCCCCGCCGAGACGCGCAAAAGCGCACACGAACCCATCCCGCCCGGAAGCCGCGTCTATCTCATAGACGGCTCCGGCTATATTTTCCGCGCCTTCCATGCGCTGCCGCCGCTGACGCGGCCTTCCGACGGGCTGCCGGTTGGCGCGATCCACGGCTTCTGCAACATGCTGTGGAAGCTCCTGCGCGAGACGAAAGGCGAAAAGCGCCCCACCCATCTCGCGGTGATTTTCGACCACGGCAGGACGAGCTTCCGCAACGCAATTTCCGCCGATTACAAGGCGCACCGGCCCGAGCCGCCGCCCGAGCTGGTGCCGCAATTTTCGCTCATCCGCGACGCCGTGCGCGCCTTCAATGTGGCTTGCGTCGAGAAGGAAGGCTACGAGGCCGACGACATCATCGCGACCTATACGCGAGAGGCTGTCGAGGCTGGCGGCGAGGTAGTGATCGTCTCGTCGGACAAGGATCTGATGCAGCTCATCGAGCCGGGCGTCACCATGCTCGACACCATGAAGAACAAGGTGATCGGCGAGCCCGAGGTGCTGGAGAAGTTTGGTGTGCCGCCCGCGAAGGTCGTGGAGGTGCAGGCGCTCGCGGGCGATTCCATCGACAACGTGCCGGGCGTTCCCGGCATCGGCGTGAAGACGGCGGCGGAGCTGATCCGCGAGCATGGCGATCTCGAAACGCTGCTCGCGAACGCGCCGCTCATCAAGCAGAAGATGCGCCGCGAGCGGCTTATCGAGTTCGCCGATCAGGCCCGGCTTTCCCGCCGCCTCGTCGAACTCGACCAGCACGTGCCCGTGGAGCAGCCGCTTGATCTTGCCGCCGTTGAGGATCCGGACCCGAATGCACTGCTGGAATTCCTGCGCTCCATGGAATTCAACTCGCTGACGAAGCGCATCTCGCAAGAGTTCGGCGTAGAGCCGCCCGCTCCCGGAGAAGTCCATGCGCCGGCCCCGGCCGTCGAAGCGCCCGCGCCAGCCCCGGGCGAAGGCAAAACTGTCAGCCGGCATGGTCCCTCCGCCGAAGCGAAGCGCGTAACGGAGTGGCTGAAATCGCTCCCCTTCCAGCGCTCGTGCTATGTCCAGGTCACCGATCTGCAAACGCTGGAAGACTGGATCACGGCGGCGACCGAGCAGGGCTTCATCGCGTTTGACACCGAAACCACGGACCTCGATCCGGTGGCCGCGCGGCTTTGCGGGGTCGCGCTCGCGTTGGAGCCGAACCGCGCCTGCTACATTCCGCTCGCTCATCGGCCCGGCGACGGTCTCGATTTCTCGGGCGCCGGTGAGATCGCCCAGCTGCCGATGGAGCACGCGCTGCCGCGCCTCAAGGCGCTGCTCGAAGACGAAAGCGTGCTCAAGATCGGGCAGAACATCAAATACGACCTCGTCGTCATGCGCCGCTATGGCGTTCGCCTCGCGCCATACGACGACACCATGCTGATGGCCTATGCCTGCGACCAGGGACGCGGCGGCCTTGCGGGCTTCGGCATGGACGAGCTTTCGAAGCGCCATTTCGGGCACACGCCCATCGCCTTCAGCGATGTGGCGGGCCGAGGCAAGGCGCAGACCACGTTCGACTGCGTGCCCGTGGACAAGGCGACGGAATATGCCGCCGAGGACGCCGACGTGACGCTCCGGCTGTGGCATCTTTTCAAGGCAAGGCTCGCCGCAGAAGGCATGGCCGCCGTCTACGAGACATTGGAGCGCCCGATGCCCGCCGTGCTGGGCGAGATGGAGCTTGCGGGCGTGATGGTGGACCGCGCCGTGCTCTCGCGCCTCTCCGCCGATTTTGCTCAAAGCCTTGCCCGCATCGAGGACGAGATCTATGCGCTGGCGCAAGGCAAGTTCAATATCGGCTCGACGCAACAGGTTTCCGAACTCCTGTTCGGGAGGTTTGGGCTTCCGGGCGCGAAAAAAACCGCAACCGGCAAATGGAGCACCGGCGCGAAGGTGCTCGAAGACCTCGTCTCAAGCGAGGAGCTCACCGAGGATCAGCGCCGCCTGCCCGCCAAGCTGTTGGAGTGGCGGCAACTGGCCAAGCTCAAGAGCACTTACACGGACTCGCTGCCGCAGCATATCGACGCCGAAACGGGCCGCATCCACACCTGCTTTTCGCTCGCTTCCACATCGACGGGGCGGCTGTCCTCGACCGAGCCGAACCTTCAGAACATCCCGATCCGCACGCGCGAAGGCCGCATGATCCGCACGGCCTTCATCGCAGAGCCCGGCAGGAAGCTGATTTCGGCGGACTATAGCCAGATCGAGTTGCGCGTGCTTGCCCACATGGCCGACATCCCGGCGCTGAAGCGCGCTTTCGCCGAGGGGCTCGACATCCACGCCATGACCGCGTCCGAAATGTTCGGCGTACCCGTGAAGGACATGCCGAGCGACGTGCGCCGCCGCGCGAAGGCAATCAACTTCGGCATCATTTACGGCATCTCGGCTTTCGGGCTTTCGCAGCAACTCGGCATCCCGCGCAGCGAGGCCGGGGACTATATCGCGAAGTATTTCGAGCGCTTCCCCGGCATCCGCGCCTATATGGACGCCATGCGCGCCAAGGTGCGCGAGGACGGCTATGTCGAGACGCTGTTTGGGCGCAAGATCCACTTCCCCGAGATCAACACGCCGCAGCGCAACATGCGCGCTTTCTTCGAGCGGGCCGCCATCAACGCGCCCATCCAGGGCACGGCTGCCGACATCATCCGCCGCGCCATGATCCGCGTGCCCGCCGCGCTTGAGAAGGCGGGGGTATCCGCGCGAATGCTGCTCCAGGTCCACGACGAGTTGGTGTTCGAGGCGCTGGATGCCGAGGTCGAGCCCACAATCAGCGCCGTCACCCGCGTCATGGAGCATGCCGCCGAGCCCGCCGTGGCTTTCTCGGCGCCGCTGAAGGTGGACGCCCGCGCCGCCCTCAACTGGGACGAGGCGCATTGACGCGGGACATGCAGGAGCAAACCATCCCCCTCATCATGCCTGACTTCACCATTGAACAGACCGGCTTTTAGCGATGATGGTCTATATTGCAGCGACACATCGAACCCTCGAACCCAGATTGTGCTTTGAGCAGGGATGGTACGAAAAAGCGCCTTACCGAGGGGTAAATAGCACTAAGTCTTTGAAATAGATGAGAAATAACGCTCACCATCGGCGCCGCCGCGGCTGCGAACGGCGTGAGGCTCCTTAACACATTATATTTAACGGACTTTTCCGCGCCCACTTGCGTCCAAAAACACAATCCGTTAACCCAGCCGATTCAGCCGAAAAATGCTCTTGGTTCAATGAGTTAAGCGTCGCCGGAATGACCGGACGCGGGCTGCTGCGATTTTTTGGAATTTTTGGGGCGCAAATATGCGGACGGAAGTAATTCCCGTTTACCAGGAATTGTAAACCCATGTCCGGGCGGCAACGAGGAATTAACCAGCGTGTCTCGCCCCCCTATTCATGAACACATGTAATATTTCTACCTCCGCGATCTCTTGCTTGATGGCGGGAGGGCTCGCCGCTGAGACCGAACGCGATCGACTTGCGCGATGGAGCACGCCGCCAAACCTGCCGTCGACTTTCAGAGCCGTTGAAAGTCGGCCTTCCGCATGGCCTCGTGGTCGAGATCGGGCTTGAGCATCACGTCGTCGTCCGAAAAGCCGGGCGGTGGTCAGCAGCTTCGCTATGGCGATGACGTCGTTTCGGGGATTGTCCAGGGGCGTTACGCGCTTGTAGGGGGAATTGGCAATGATTAACGCCATGCGTTTCGCGGCAAAAGCGCCCCCGCAACCCATCAGCAGCAGCGCCGATACCAGCAACGCCCTTTGCTACCAAACACACGCCGGAAGTCATGGCATGCGCCTACGCTCGGCGGGTTTTCAACTAATATTTTGGTGGGTGTTGCTGCGAGTGCGAGCGCCTAACCCTTCCAATGCAGCGCGCAGAGCAGCGTGAACAGCCGCCGCGTAGTCGGCTCATCCATACGGATCTTCCCGTCGAGCCGCTCAAGTAAAAGCTTGCTGCCTTCGTCGTGCATCCCGCGCCGCGCCATGTCGATCGCCTCGATCTTGCTCGGGGGGGCGGACTTGATCGCCTCGAAGTAGGTCTCGCAAATCATGAAGTAGTCTTTGACGACTCTCCGGAACGGGTTGAGCGAAAGAAGGAATGTCGCGTTTGCCTCCTTCGCGTCCCCTGCCGTGACCGCGAAGGCAAGCCGTTGCTCGGAAATTGCGATACCGAGCTTGTAGGGGCCGGGCGGCCCATCCGCCAGCTCAAAGAAGTTCTCTTCGAGCAGATCGTAGATAGCAACCTTGCGCTCGTGCTCGACTTCGAGCGTATTGATCCCGATCGAACTCTCGTCGAGGTCGACCTTGATTAACCTCGAAGGCGAAAGGGCTTGCGGTTTGTGCAGCATAGCGGTGTTCTTAAACTCCCTGTAGCCGGATTGCAACAGAGAGGCGATGTCCGTGGAGACCTTCCGTCTCCGCCAAAGTGGCTGTCGCCGGTCCGAGCTTAGCGAGGCTTGCATCGGTAGAGCGTTCGTTCGCGGGCTGATCACGTCTGGCTTGACCGACGGCCTCGAACGCTTTCGCGAAATCCGGGCCGGGGGAGCGAAGGCATTGTGTCAAGGAAGTTGTCCTAATTCGAATCCTGGGCGACGGGCGCCGGAGCGGGCGCAACGTCAACGTCGGCAGTGGCGTGTTGTGGCATTACAGCGGTCTTCCAGGCTACGCCGAGGTCGCGCAGCTCTCCTTCGATGCATTCGACCTCGAGCCGGACCGCGCCTCCGCCGGCAAAGTAAAGCGTGATGTATCCGCTTGGCGGCTTCGCTTGCTCATAGGTCACAGCGAGCAGTTCCGCGAACGCAGACGGTTCTCCCGGCTTTATGTTCTGCACCTGAGCGCGCTTCACCCTGTCGAACCGAAGGGCGCAGCGGCACCGGCGCAGATTGGCGGCTCCATCGTGCTCGACGGCGGCCAGCCAATCGAAGCGATTGAGGATCGCCGCGAAGCGTTGTTCCGAAGGAACCCACGCCATGTCCGACATTCGCAATACGGCATCCTGCAGATGAGCGGAGAGAATTCTTAAATCATCCTCGTCAAGGGCGACAAGCTTGAGAGGTTCTGGCGTTGCGGAACGCATTGAACGCGCCTCATGTCCTAGCTTCGGAGAGAATTCGGTTTCCATCATGAATGAAGGCGTTCGATCTCAGCTCCGCAAGACCCAAGTTTCTCTTCCAGCCGCTCAAAGCCGCGATCGAGATGATAAACGCGGTTGACGGTGGTGTCCCCTTCAGCCATGAGCCCGGCGATCACGAGCGAAACGGAGGCGCGCAAATCCGTCGCCATCACCTCGGCGCCTCGCAGCGCCGGGACGCCGCGAACCTTGGCCATGTCGCCCGAGACGGTAATGTCCGCGCCAAGCCGGGCCAGTTCCTGAACGTGCATGAAGCGGTTCTCGAAGATCGTTTCGCGAATCTGGGAGACGCCCTCCGTGCGGCACATGAGCGCCATCAGTTGCGCCTGGAGATCGGTCGGGAAACCTGGGTATGGCGCGGTCGTGACGTTGACCGGCTTCAGGCAGGCGCCGTTTCTTGTGACGCGAAGGCCGCGGTTCGTTTCGCTGATCTCTACGCCAGCCTCGCGCAGGACGTCGAGCGCGGCCGGCAGCAGGTCGGCGCGGGCGCCATCGAGATAGACATCGCCCCCCGCCGCAGCCACCGCCATCGCGTAAGTTCCGGTCTCGATGCGGTCCGGCAACACGGTGTGCGTCGCTCCTTCGAGACAATCCACGCCATGAATGACGATGGTGGGAGAGCCGGCTCCCTCGATCCTTGCTCCCATCTTGTTCAGGCAGCTTGCGACGTCGGCGACTTCGGGTTCGCAGGCCGCGTTCTCAAGGATGGTCTCGCCTTCCGCCAGCGTCGCCGCCATCATGACGTTGTGCGTCGCGCCGACCGAAACCTTCGGAAATCTCACGACCCCGCCATGCAATCCCTTCGGCGCTCTCGCCACGACATAGCCGCCGTCGAGATCGATATCCACGCCGAGCGCCTGCAGCGCCATCAGGTGCAGATCGACGGGCCGCGTGCCGATGGCGCATCCGCCGGGCAGCGACACGCGCGCCTCATGACAGCGCGCCAGCAGGGGCCCGAGCACCCAGAAGCTCGCGCGCATGCGGCGCACCATGTCATAAGGCGCCGCCGTATCCACGATGTCGCGCGCCGTCAGATGCAGCGTGTCGCCCTGATGCGTGTGGCCGTTGGCGCGCTTCCCGTCGACCGCGGTATCGACGCCATGATTGCGCAGGATGCGGATGAGGAGGCTCACATCGGCGAGGTTCGGCACGTTCTTCAGCGTGACCGTGTCCGAGGTGAGAAGGCTCGCGATCATCAGAGGCAGAGTCGCATTTTTCGCCCCGCTGATCGGGATCGTGCCAGTCAGACGATGTCCGCCCGTAATTCGAATTCTGTCCATGATGCCCCGGAATAAGTGCTTTGGCACACGCGCCAAGAGCAGCCTAAGCATGCCACGCTAGATGAGCGCCGCCTGTGCCGCAACCTCCAGGCGGGTCATTCAAGGATTGTCCACACTCTTGGCTTCTTTTGTGTCTTTCCGTTTGGCCAGATTGCGGCGCAGGGCAGCGGCGAGCCGTTTTTTCTTGTCCGCGCCGCCCGGCTTCCCGGCCTTGAGGCTTTGATCTTGCTCCGTTCGCTTCTCGGTCATTTCGAATCCTCGCGATGGAAGCCGCTCGTTCACAGTCTCGCGACCCCGAATGAGGTGGGGTGCAGAACGCGCGCATCGCCATCTGCAGCGATAGAAAGGCAAAGCGACAGAATTTTGCGGCTGTCGCGGGGGTCGATGATGCCGTCGTCCCAAAGCCGCGCGGTGCCGTAGAGCACTGTCGAACTCTTTGTCGAGTTGGCGCTCGATCGCCTCCGACATCTGCTTCAGCACCGGCTCGTTCACGCCCTGGCCGGATTTCTCGAACTTCGCCCGCGTGATGATCTCCATCACCTTCGCGGCCTGCGGCCCGCCCATGACGGCCACGCGCGCATTCGGCCAGGAAAAGATGAAGCGCGGATCGAAGCCGCGCCCGCACATGCCGTAATTGCCCGCGCCGTAAGATCCGCCGACGATCACGGTGAACTTCGGCACGCGCGCATTCGCCACGGCCTGGATCATTTTCGAGCCATGCTTGACCGCGCCCGTGCGCTCGGCTTCGCGGCCGACCATATAGCCCGTCGTGTTCTGCAGGAAAATGAGCGGCATGCCGGCCTGATCGCAAAGCTGGATGAACTGGCCGGCCTTGGTCGAGCCGTCGGGCTGGATCGCGCCGTTATTGCCGAGAATGCCGACTTCGAAGCCGTCGATGGCCGCATAGCCGCACACCGTCTCCGCGCCGTAATCGCGCTTGAAATCAAGGAAGTCGGAGCCGTCGGCAAGCCGCGCGATGATCTCTCGCACATCGTAGGGTTCGCGCTCGGAGACCGGCACGATGCCGAGAAGCTCTTCCGCATCGTATTTTGGGGCGCCCCCTTCTCGCGGCGGGAAACGCGCTCCCACTTGAGTTTCGCCACGAGATCGCGGGCGATGGCAAGCGCGTGGGCGTCGTCGCGCGCGAGATATTCGCCAAGGCCGGTCGTGGACGCGTGGAGATCTGCGCCGCCAAGCTCTTCATCCGACGCTTCCTCGCCGATGGCGGCTTTGACGAGCGGCGGCCCGGCCAGGAAGATCTTCGTCTTCTCTTTGACAAGGATGACATAATCCGAAAGCCCCGGCAGATAAGCGCCGCCCGCCGTGGAAGAGCCGTGCACAATGGCAATCTGGGGAATGCCTGCCGCCGACAGCCGCGCCTGGTTCGCGAAGGACCGCCCGCCTTCGACAAACATCTCGCTTTGATAGAGCAGGTTCGCGCCGCCCGACTCCACGAGATAGATCAGCGGCAGCTTATTTTCCTTCGCGATCTCCTGCGCACGCAGCGATTTCTTCAGCCCCATTGGCGAAATTGTGCCGCCCTTGATGGCGCTGTCGCTCGCCAGGACAAGCACGCGCTTGCCGGAGACGATGCCGATGCCTACGACGCTGCCGCCGCCCATGACGCGAGCCCCGCCATCGTCGTCGTGCATCCCGAAGCCCGCAAGCGTGGACAGTTCGAGAAACGGCGTTCCATGGTCAAGCAGGCGCGCCACACGATCGCGCGGCAGGAGTTGACCGCGTTTCGCGAACTTGTCCGCCTGTTGCGACGAGTGCGCGATCACGGCCCGCTCAAGGCTGCGGAATTTCTCAACCTGCGCCCTGAGATGCGCGGCATTCGACTTGAAGGTTTCGGATTGCGGCGAAATGCGCGAGGCGATCACCGGCATGGGCGGCGGCTCCTACGCGGCCGGTCCATTGACTTGATGGCCGGGTCAAGCCAGGCCATGACAATGAAAGCCCTGTGTAAACCCCGGTTCATTCGTCTTCGTCCTTCTTCAGGATCGCGGGCGTTTTGGCCCGGTGAAAGCCCTGGAATTCCGGCGCGGCCTTGTATGCGCCCATATCCATGAGCGCATTGCGCAAGGGCGCGGCCCCGTCGATGGGCAGGGTCACGCCCGAAATGAAGGCTGCGCCCTCGCTCAAAAGGAAGCAGATCGCCGCGCTCACTTCCGCCTCCGTGCCCAACCGCCTCAGCGGCACATGATCCTTCAGCTTCGGGATCAGCGCCTTCACCGCACCCTCGTAGCGATCCATGCCCGACGATGCGATCCATCCCGGCGCCACGCAATTGACGCGCACGCCCGCGAACGCCCATTCGAAAGCCGCCGTCTTCGTGAGGTTCACCATCCCCGCCCGCGCCGCGCCCGAATGCGCCATGCCCGGCATGCCGTTCCACATATCGGCGGACATGTTCACGATCGCGCCGCCATCCTGACGCATGGACTGCAGAAACACCTCGCGCATCATGAGAAAGCCGCCCGTGAGGTTCGTGGCGAGAACGGTGTCGAAGCCCTTCTTGTTGATGAACATGAGCGGCGACGGGAATTGCCCGCCCGCATTGTTCACGAGGCCATGAATGCGGCCGTGGCGAGCCACGATGTCCGAAACAACAGCCTTCACCGCGTCTTCATCGCGGATGTCGGCGGCGGCGCGTTCGGCCTTGCCGCCGTCCTCGGCGATCTCGGCCACGACCTCGTCGAGCTTCGCCTCCTTGCGCCCGATGACCACCACAGTTGCGCCCAGGCTCGCCAACTCGTGGGCCGTACAGCGCCCGATCCCGCTGCCGCCTCCGGTAACGAGGTGGATCTGGCCCTCGAACAGGCCCGGCCGGAAGATGCTGCGGTAGCGATTGGCCTCACTCATGCGTCCGTTCCCTGATTTTTCGCAAAGCTAATCACGGGTGACGTATGCGTCAATGCGCTGGCCTTTACGCAGCTCGAGGCTCCAGGCCCGCCAGCCGAAAACGCGGCGCAATAATATTTGTCTAAGATTGAAAAGATCTGCGTCAAAAGCGAGCATTTGTTGATCTCGTCAACTCAACAGGGTTGACGTTCGGTAAATGCCCTCCCTAAACTGCCATCAAGCAGCAGTAACTAGGTGGTTAAAATATGGATCTCCTTGACGAGTGCAAGAAACGGCAAGCCGAGCTCTTGCGCATCCTAAGATCAATCGACCATGATGAGATTTGGGCCGGCGATGATCTGGCCGCCGAACTCCTCAAGCGGAACGCTCAGAAAACGATTTCGCAATACGAAAAAATTCTTCACATGCTCAACGGGGATCAGATCGGGCACGCTTAAGCGTTACGCGGCGAAGCCCGGAGCGCTGCCGGGCGTCTCGCTTCTCACCGCGCCGCGACTTTCCTCTTGATCTCCATGATCGCCTTCACGACGCTCCGTGAAGCAACTCCGTACTCGCTGTCAAAATTCAATTCACGTTCCGCGGTCGTTCCCTGGCCGCTGTTCACCTTGTCGATTACACTGCCGGCTGCACGGTGAAACCGCGCATGTTCTTTGATCAACGTCTGATATTCAGCCATGGAAGAATATTTTTTGCCCTCGCCGTACAGCCATTGGCCAAGCGCGCATCGATTATCGACGTGAACATCGGCTGCCTTCAGCGAGCCGTCGCATTTGCGGAGATAAGCCGACAGTTTTACTTTCCACGCTGCATGGGCATGAATGGCGTCGTCAAAATTCACTTTTGTCCTCCAATACCCGGCTATGTCATGCCGGAAACAATACCTTTCGACGCTTCGGACTAGGCTTGCGCGGCTTTCCTCTCCCTTCGAGGCGGTGGCATATGCGCTGCCAACCCCAAGAGCGCGGTCCTCGTTTGTCTCCTTTCCGGAGTTTGCCTTATCGATCACATCGGCGGCGGGGTTATGAAACTCTGCGTGCTCCGTTAGCAGAGCCATGTACTCGGGCAGCGAGGAAAACTTGCGCGTTATTGGTTGGATAGCTACCTGACCAGACGCCGCTTGCGTGAAGCTATCGGTTCGAACGCAGTTTCCGCACTCACTCACGCCAATGTCATGACGTATACGTCAAGTTCCTCTTGTTAGCGCAAAGAGCATGCGCTACGTATCGACGGAAAAATCCAAAACCCAAGGAGCTGGATATGGACTTGCAGGAAGTGGCCGCGGGCCTGGCGGAGCGCGTTGGCGGAAAGGCCCCCCTCGGCGGCACCCTCAAATTCGATCTAGGAGAGGCCGGCTGTCTCTTTGTCGACGGCGACGGCGGCGGCAACACCGTCACCGCCAATAAGAACGATCCCGCAGGCTGCACCATCTCCATGAGCGCCGACGACTTCAAGGAGCTGATCCAAGGCCGCCTTCAGCCGACCTCTGCCTTCATGCAAGGCAGGATGCGCGTCGATGGCGACATGCTACTCGCCATGAAGCTCGGGCAGATGGTCTAGAGCGGGAAAGCCGCGGTAACGTTGACCTCGCCCCCTGACGTAAGCACGGGCCCCCCCGAGGATAGGCTCTACGGGATCTCGGAACTTGCCGAAGACCTCGGGATAACCGCGCGCGCCATTCGCTTTTACGAGGCGAAGGGCCTGCTGACCCCTCCGCGCGCGAACGGGGGCCGTGTCTATACGCGGCGGGAACGCGCCCGGCTGAAACTGATCTTGCGCGCCAAATCGATCGGTTTCTCGCTCGCGGAAGTGAAGCAGTTCCTTGATCTGTATGGCACTCGCGGCGAAGGGCGGCCGCAGCAGGTGGCCTTTGTGGCCGCGCGCTCCAATGCGCTCATCAAGGAGCTGGAGCAGAAGCAGGCCGATGTGGCGGCGACGCTAGCCGAGCTCAAGGACATCCGCCGCCAGTGCCTCGGCTATCTCACCGAGAACGGCGTGCCCTGCAGCCAGGACGCCTCGCCGGAGGGGGAACGCGGCCCGAAAAGATCGCGACGCAACCAGAGCAAGGATTAGATCATGTTGCATCGTACGCTGTTTTCCGAGGAGCATGAGCTTTATCGCGATCAGGTGCGCCGCTTCATCGAGCGTGAGATCACGCCGCACCACGCGAAGTGGGAGAAGGACAAGGTCGTGCCGAGGCCGGTCTGGCGCGCGGCGGGCGAGGCTGGGCTTCTCTGTCCTGCCATTCCCGACGAGTATGGCGGCGGCGGCGGCGACAGGCTGCATTCGGCGATCGTGATGGAAGAGCTTTCGCGTGCGGGCGCAACGGGGCCCGGTTTCGCCCTGCACTCGGACATCGTCGCGCCCTATATCCTATCGTATGGTACCGAAGAGCAGCGGCGGCGCTATCTGCCGGCCATGTCGAAGGGCGAAATCATTGGCGCGATTGCCATGTCCGAGCCAGGCGCGGGCTCCGATCTGCAGGGCGTCCGTACAACCGCTTTGAAGCGCGGCAATGGTTATGTGCTGAACGGCTCGAAAACCTTCATCACCAACGGTCAGAATGCAGATCTGGTGATCGTGGTCGCCAAGACCGACCCGACGCTCGGCGCGAGGGGCATCACGCTGTTTCTCGTCGATGTCAGCCTCCCCGGCTTTTCCAAGGGCCGCAACCTCGAGAAGCTCGGAATGCACGCGCAGGACACCTCCGAGCTGTTCTTCCAGGATGTTGAGCTTCCCGGCGACGCCCGCCTCGGGGCCGAGGGGCAGGGCTTCGGGCTTCTCATGAAAGAGCTTGCCTGGGAGCGGCTTCAGATCGCCATCGCAGGGATAGCTTCGGCGGAGGCGGCCTTGCAATCGACGATCGACTATGCGCGCCAGCGCAAGGTTTTCGGTCAGGCTGTACTCGATTTCCAGACCACGAAGCACAAGCTCGCTGAACTGAAAACCGAGATCCAGATCGGCCGGGTCTTCGTCGACCGCTGCATTCAGCAGATGGTGGACGACGGCCTCGACGCGACCACGGCTGCGATGGCGAAATACTGGGTCAGCGACCTGCAATGCAAGGTCATCGACCAATGCCTGCAACTGCATGGCGGTTACGGCTACATGATGGAATACCCCATCACCCGCGCCTATGCCGACGCCCGCGTGCAGCGCATCTATGGCGGCACGAACGAAATCATGAAGGAACTCATCGCGCGGACGCTTTAGCCGTCTGCCGTATCGCCCGACAGTCATGGCCGGGCTTGACCCGGCCATCCAGGAGAGCTCCCGTGAGCGACTTTGTTTATATTCTGGCCAGCAAACGGAACGGTGCCTTGTATATCGGTGTAACCAATCATCTTGCGCGGCGTATTTTCGAACATAAGCAAGGCACGGGCAGCGTCTTCACTACGAAGTATGGAGTTAACCGGCTTGTTCACGCCGAGGTTTTGACATCGCCACAGGATGCAATCCAGCGCGAAACCAGCCTCAAAAGGTGGCCGCGAAAATGGAAACTCGATCTCATCGAGAAAAACAATCCTGAGTGGCTCGACCTATACGAAACACTTGCCTGAAGCAAAGTCTGGATGGCCGGGTCGAACCCGGCCATGACCAGCGCGGGAGGAGAACACATGCCAGACGCCTACATTTTCGACCACGTGCGCACGCCGCGCGGCAAGGGCAAGACAGACGGCTCGCTGCACGAGGCGACGCCGATCCGGCTCGCGGCGCAGACGCTGGAAGCGATCCGCGACCGCAACAAGGGCCTCGATACGCGCGAAGTCGAGGATGTAATCCTCGGCTGCGTCACCCCCGTGGGCGAGCAGGGCGCGAATATCGCCCGCGCGGCCGTTCTGATGGCGGGCTACGACGAGAGTGTGCCAGGCGTGCAGATCAACCGCTTCTGTGCGTCCGGCCTCGAAGCGGTGAATATGGCCGCGGCGAAGGTCATGTCCGGGCAGTCGGAGATGGCCGTTGGCGGCGGCGTGGAATCCATGAGCCGCGTGCCTATGGCTTCCGGTGGCGGGGCCTGGCCCATGGACCCGGCCGTGGCGATGCCGACCTATTTCGTACCCCAGGGCATCAGCGCGGATCTTATCGCAACCAAATATGGTTTCAGCCGCGACGACGTGGACGCCTACGCCGTGGAAAGCCACAAGCGCGCGGCCAAAGCCTGGGAAGAAGGCCGCTTCGCGAATTCCGTCGTGCCCATGAACGACATTCTTGGCGACCCTCTTCTCTCGCGCGACGAGACGATCCGCGCCGACGCCAGCATGCAGACGCTCGGCGCACTCAACCCGTCCTTCGCCGACATGGGCAAGAATTACGGCTTCGACGGCGTCGCCCTGCAGAAATATCCGGAGATCGAGCGCATCAATCATGTGCACACGCCGGGCAACTCCTCCGGCATCGTGGATGGCGCGGCCGCCGTGCTCATCGGCACGAAGGAAGCGGGCGAGAAGGCAGGCCTGAAGCCGCGCGCCCGCATCAAGAGCTTCGCGTCCATCGGCTCGGAGCCGACCATCATGCTCACCGGACCGAGCTTCGCCGCCGAACGCGCACTCGCCAAGGCCGGGATGAAAAAAGAAGACCTCGACCTTTGGGAGCTGAACGAAGCGTTCGCGTCCGTCGTGCTGCGCTTCATGGATGTGCTGAACGTTCCCCACGACACGATCAACGTGAATGGCGGCGCTATTGCCATGGGCCATCCGCTCGGCGCGACGGGCACGATGGTGTTGGGCACGCTGCTCGACGAGATGGAACGGCGCGGCGCGGGCACGGGCCTCGTCACGCTTTGCATCGGCGCGGGCATGGGCACCGCGACCATTCTGGAACGGGTTTAATCAAAAAGTCAGGCCGGGCTCGACCCGGCCATCCAGGATGAGGACCGCGCGAAGTTCCGCCCTCCTGGCTGGCCTGCTCAAGGGCGGCCATGACATCGGAGGTAAGAATGACCAGCAGCATTTCCTACGCCGTCGATAGCGACGGCATCGCCACCCTCACCATCGACCAGCCCGGCAAGTCCATGAATGTGATCGGGCAGGAGTTCGTGGGCGAACTCGGCGCGGCGATCGAGCGCGCGGCGGGCGACGCCTCCGTGAAGGGCATCATCGTCACGTCCGGCAAATCGAGCTTCATCGCGGGCGCGGACCTGATCGGCATGGAAAGGCTCATCGCTCATGCCCGCACCGCGCCTCCCGCCGAGGCGTTGAAGGCCGTCTCAAGCCTCACACGAGTGCTGCGGCGGCTTGAGACCTGCGGCAAGCCGGTTGCCTGCGCCATCAACGGCACGGCGCTTGGCGGCGGCTTCGAGGTCGCGCTCGCCTGCCATTACCGCGTCAGCGCCGACGGCGATCACATCAAGATCGGGCTGCCAGAGGTGCAGGTCGGGCTCCTTCCCGGCGCCGGTGGAACCCAGCGTATGCCAAGGCTGATCGGCATCATGCCCGCACTGCCGCTGCTCCTCGAAGGCCGCAACCTGACGCCGCAACAGGCGAAGGGGAATGGCCTCATCCACGAGGTCGTGCCCGCGAGCGAGCTTCTGGCGGCGGCGAAGAAATGGCTGACCTCGCCGCAGGCGAAGGCCGTGCAACCCTGGGACGAGAAGTCGTTCAAGGTTCCGGGCGGCGCTGGCGGCATGAACCCGAACGCGGCGCAGACCTTCATGGCCGCCAACGCCATGACGCGCGACAAAACTTTCGGCAACTATCCGGCTGCGCAAGCGATCCTGTCCGCGGTCTATGAAGGCACGCAGGTTCCCATCGACCTCGGCCTCAGGATCGAGAACAAGTATTTCGTCTCACTCATCCGCGGCGATGTCGCGCCGAACATGATCCGCACGCTGTTCGTGAACAAGGGCAAGGCCGACAAGCTGGTGCGCCGCCCGCAAGGCGTGCCAAAGGCGAAGTTCAGGAAGATCGGCATGCTTGGCGCCGGCATGATGGGCGCGGCCATCGCCTATGTCGCGGCTTCGAACGGCATCGAGGTCGTGCTCATCGACCGCGATCCGGACTCCGCCGAACGAGGCAAGGGCTACGCCACGAAACTGGTCGAAGGCGCAATCGGAAAGCGCCGCATGACGCAGGCCGAGGGCGCGGCGCTTCTGGATCGCATCATTCCCGCTGTCGACTTCTCGCTCTTGAAGGACGTCGATTACGTGATCGAGGCCGTATTCGAGGACCGCGCCATCAAGGCCGACGTGACGAAGCGCGCGGAGGCCGCGATCCGGCCCGATGTCGTGTTCGGCTCGAATACGTCAACGCTGCCCATCACGGGCCTCGCCGAAGCGAGCAGCCGCCCGGACAAGTTCATCGGCATCCACTTCTTTTCGCCCGCCGAGAAAATGCCGCTGGTGGAGATCATCCGCGGCAAGAAGACGAGCGACGAGGCGCTCGCCGTTACGCTCGACTTCGTGCAGGCGATCAAGAAGACGCCGATTGTCGTGAACGACGGGCGCGGCTTCTTCACGTCCCGCTTCTGCGGCTGCTACATCATGGAGGGCGAGATCATGCTGGCGGAGGGCGTGCCGCCCGCGCTGATCGAGAATGCGGGCAAGCTCGCAGGCATGCCGGTCGGCCCGCTCGCGCTCGCGGACGAAACGGCCATCGACCTCGGCTGGAAGATCCACAAGGCGGCGGAAGCCGATCTTGGCGATGCCTACAAGCCAAACCCTGGCGTCTGGGTGATGGAGACGATGTATGTGAAGAACGGCCGCGCGGGCCGGAAGAACGGCAAGGGCTTCTACGATTATCCCGAGAAGGGGCAGAAGAGCCTCTGGCGCGGGCTCGCCGACCTTTATCCTCCGAAGCCGGAGTCGCGACTGGCCTTCCGTCGAGGAGCTGAAGAAGCGGCTGCTTTATGCGCAGGCGCTCGATGCGGCGCGCTGCATGGAGGAAGGCGTGCTCACCAACCCCGAGGACGGGGACGTGGGCGGCATCTTCGGCCTCGGCTTCGCGCCGTATACGGGCGGCCCGCTCAGCCTTATCGATACGGTCGGCGTCGCGCAGTTCGTCCAGGAGTGCGACGCGCTGGCGAAGAAGTATGGCGAGCGGTTCGCGCCGCCGAAACTGCTCCGCGACATGGCGGCTAAGCGCGAGACCTTCTATCCGGCGCCCAAGGCCGCGGCTTAGTATAATGTCATGGCTGCACTTGATGCGGCCATCCGGATGCCGCGGAAAACGATGGATTAATGGATGGCCGGGCTTGACCCGGCCATGAGGGTCGGCGGCCGGTTTCAGCCGACGATCTCGCTTTCCTGGAACACAAGCCCGATTTCGAGCGCTGCGTTGTCGACGCTGTCAGAGCCGTGCACGGAATTGCGCTCGATGTTCTCGGCGAATTCCTTGCGGATCGTCCCGGGCGCGGCATTCTCGGGGTTGGTTGCCCCCATGATCTCGCGGTTCTTGGCAACGGCGTCCTCGCCCTCGAGGATCTGCAAGACGATCGGCCCGGAGGTCATGAAGCTGACTAGATCGTTGTAGAAGGGCCGGTGCTTGTGCACGGCATAGAAGACCGCGGCGTCCGTCTCGTCCCAATGCACCCTTTTCTGCGCGATGATGCGAAGCCCGGCATCTTCGAATTTCGATATGATCTTGCCGGTGATGTTCCGGGCGGTGGCATCGGGTTTGATAATGGAAAGCGTGCGCTCGACGGCCATGTGTTCGCCTTTTCGTGAGTTGGCTGGGATTGTTATCTGGGCTGAATATAGGATTCGTCTGGGAAGCTGACAGTGCGGTTTATATCGAAGCCTTCCCGGAGCGGCAAGCTGGCGGCGATAGCCATGAACAGGTCAATGCATGAAAGTCTCTGCACCGAAGCCGATCACGAGCCATCCGCAAATTCCAGATTGCTCTCGATAAGCAATGGAAATCGGCAAAACCCTTATCGTGATCGGTGCTGTCCTGGTTGCCGCAGGGCTGGTCTGGCTCCTGGGCTCGCGGCTTGGGCTCGGCCGTTTGCCGGGCGACATCGTCATTGAGCGGGAAAACTTCCGCCTCTACCTGCCGCTCGGAACGAGCCTGCTCATCAGCGTCATTCTATCCGCCGTGTTCTGGCTCATCGGCCGCCTATAGCGGGAACGCGGTCACTTCCTTGTTCTTGATCCCAAGCGCCAGTTTGCCCTCCCGCAAGGCGAGCGCCTGCTCTCCGAAGAGCTGCCGCCGCCAGCCCCTGAGCGCGGGGATATCCGGTTCGTCGAACTGCGCCAGCTTTTCGAGGTCCTCGGCGCTCGCGAGAAGCCTCGGCGCGATGTTCAGTTCCGCTGACACGGCCTTGAGCAGAACGCGCAGGAGTTCCACGGCGGCGGAAGCGGAAGCGGGCAGGTCGGTATGGGCAACCGCTCCCGCGACGTCGGTAGGATCGCGAGCCAGCGCGGTTTCCACAGCGCTCAGAATGTCCTCTCCTCGCGATTTCAGCACTTCCCGGACCGAACGCAGCCGCGATAGCGTCTCGAACGAGCGGGGCGCGTGCTTGGCGACTTCGTAGATGGCTTCGTCCTTGATGATGCGCCCGCGAGGAACGTTCTCCTCCTGCGCAGTCCGTTCGCGCCAGGAGGCAAGCTCCATGATGATTGCTCTCGCCTGCCGCGACTTTCCCCCGAGTTTCAGCCGCTTCCAGGCGTCGGCGGGATCGAAAGCATAAGTCCTCGGATCGATGAGGACCGCAACCTCCTCCTCAAGCCAGGATTCGCGCCCCGTTTCCTGAAGCCTTTGCTGAAGCCTCAGATATATGTCGCGCAGGAAGGTCACGTCGCCGAGCGCGTATTCGAGTTGCTTCCCGTTTAGCGGCCGCAGGCACCAGTCGACGGCCTGATAGGTCTTGTCGTGATTGCGCTTAAGGATCTTCTTGACGAGCGACCCGTAGGAAATGGCTTCGCCGTGACCGAGCGCCATCGCCGCGACCTGGGTGTCGAAGAGAGGGCGGGGGATGACGCCCGCCTCCTGATACACGATCTCTATATCCTGGCGGGCTGCGTGAAAGACCTTGAGCACCGCCTCGTTCGCCATGAGAGCGTAAAACGGCGCCAAGTCTATGCCGGAAAGGGGATCGGCGATGTATTCCAGCTCCGGCGCGGCCAACTGGATCAGGCACAGCTTTGGCCTGTAGGTCGTCTGCCGCATGAATTCGGTGTCGACCGTCACGAAGGGGTGGCTGCTGAGCAGGTCGCAGGCTTTTCGCAGGTCTTTGGAGGACGTAATAACGGGCGGCAGTTCGGTCATGGCGTCTTTATAGCTCAAGTTGTGGGCCGGCGTATAGAAGGGCCTCGCGTCCTTGACAAATTTCGCCGTCCGTGCGCTGGTTTTCGCCAAGTTTTTGACGCGCTCTGTGACGACAGGGCGAACGTAAGTATGTCTCTTTTATGCCGCTGCGCCGCTCGCATGATGAAAATCTTTCTGGCGGCCCGGCTTTGATCCAAGAGGATGAGATCTGTGGAAAAAACCGCTCAACGCGGGCGGGCGAAATCCGCCATTTCCGGCAAGCACGAATTGGAAACTGCCGAATCAAAAACCGCTGAAGTCTCGGGCAAAAAGAACAAAGCAGCCGGGCATCCCGGAGAGGCGGAGGGTACGCTCGCGGATGGTTTGCATGCTTACCGGACCACGACTTGCGGTGCGCTCAAAAAAGCGGACGCGGGCAAGCAAGTGCGGCTCTCGGGCTGGGTGCATCGCGTACGCGACCATGGCGGGCTGCTCTTCATCGACCTGCGCGACCATTATGGCCTGACGCAATGCGTCGTCGATCCGGACGCAGCGGCTTTTTCTGCAGCCGAGAAGATTCGCGCCGAATGGGTGATCCGCGTCGACGGCAAGGTGGTGATTCGCGAAGGCGACACGGTGAACCCGAACCTACCGACGGGCGAAGTCGAAGTGCGCATCGGCGCGCTCGAAGTGCTGTCGAAGGCGGATGAGCTGCCGCTGCCCGTTTTCGGCGAGCCGGATTACCCGGAAGACATCCGGCTAAAATACCGCTTCCTCGATCTGAGGCGCGAGACGATCCATCGCAACATCATGAAACGCTCGGCGATCGTATCCTCAATCCGCCGCCGCATGACAGACGAGGGTTTCTTCGAGTTTCAGACGCCGATCCTGACGGCGTCTTCGCCAGAAGGCGCGCGCGACTTCCTCGTGCCATCGCGGATGCACCCGGGCAAGTTCTACGCGCTGCCGCAAGCGCCCCAGCAGTTCAAGCAGCTCATCATGATCGCGGGCTTCGACCGCTATTTTCAGATTGCACCGTGTTTCCGCGACGAGGATGCGCGGGCTGACCGCTCGCCCGGCGAATTTTATCAGCTCGATATCGAGATGAGCTTCGTCACGCAGGAGGACGTGTTCCAGGCCGTCGAGCCGGTTCTGCGCGGGCTGTTCGAGGAGTTCGGCGAGGGCAAGCCGGTGACGGCGAAGTTTCCGCGAATCCCTTACGACGAGGCCATCGCCAAATACGGCACCGACAAGCCTGATTTGCGCAATCCGATTCTCATGCAGGATGTAAGCGAGCATTTCCGGGGAAGCGGCTTCAAAGTGTTCGCTGGCATGCTCGAGAAGGACCCCAAGGCGCGCGTCTGGGCGATCCCCGCGCCTGGCGGCGGCAGCCGCGCGTTCTGCGACCGCATGAATTCCTGGGCGCAGCAGCAGGGCCAGCCGGGCCTCGGCTACATCTTCTTCCGGGAAGGGGAGGCGGCCGGGCCGATTGCAAAGAAATCTTGGCGTGGAGCGCTCCGCGGCGCTGCAGGCTGAGGTCGGCTTGAAGGAAGGCGACGCCGTCTTCTTCGTGGGCGGCGACCCGGCGAAATTCTACAAATTCGCGGGCGAGGCGCGCACCAAGGTCGGCGCCGAGCTGAATCTGGTCGCGAAGGACCGCTTCGAGTTCTGCTGGATCACCGACTTCCCCTTCTACGAATGGAACGAGGACGACAAGAAGATCGACTTCTCGCACAATCCGTTCTCCATGCCACAGGGCGGAATGGAAGCGCTCGAAGCCGCCACGAAAAAGGGCGACGAGGCGCTCCTCGGGCTGAAGGCCAATCAATACGACATCGTCTGCAATGGCGTGGAGCTGTCCTCGGGCGCGATCCGGAACCACAAGCCGGAACTCATGTACAAAGCCTTCGAGATCGCGGGCTACGGGGCGGAAGTGGTCGACGCCAAGTTCGGCGGCATGATCCGCGCTTTGAAATTTGGCGCGCCGCCGCACGGAGGCATCGCGCCCGGCATCGACCGCATCGTCATGCTGCTCTGCGGCGCCGACAACTTGCGCGACGTGACCATGTTCCCGCTGAACCAGCAGGCCGAAGATCTGCTGATGGGCGCCCCGTCTGAGGTCTCGGCGAAACAACTGCGGGAGCTGCACATCCGCCTCAACCTGCCGAAGAAGGAGTTCTGACCGGAAGCAGCCATGAATGATAGCTTTCACTCATGACTGTAACACCTGAGCAAATCAAGGCGGCACGCGCACTTCTTCGCATGGAGCAGGAGGAACTGGCGCGGCGTGCGGGCGTATCCGTGACGACTGTCCGCCGGCTCGAAGCCGCGGATCGCGAAAACGTGGTGGCGGAGGAGACAGCGGAAGGCGTTCAGAACGCTTTGCAGGAGGCCGGCGTGGAATTCATCCACGATGGCGTTCGGCGCGCGCGCAAAGAGGTTGATCGCGATTTGGTAGCGGATTTGATGAAAATCGCGGAAGAAAGCGCCCGGCTTCAAAAAGGCGGCGATCCCTTCACCGAAGATGATCTTTACGATGAAAACGGGTTGCCTGCGTGATCGTGATCGACAGCTCCGCGCTGGTCGCGATTTTGAGGAATGAGCCAGATGCGCTTTTGTTTGCCGAAGCCATAGGCGCTGAGGATACGGTGGTTGTGTCCGCAGTCACTCACTTCGAAACGTCGATGGTCTTGGCCGGCCGCTCTCACGGCGAGATGGCATGGAAGCATCTTAATGCGCTTCTGATCCGTGCCAAGGTGGCGGTGATACCATTCGATATGGAGCAAGCGAGCTTGGCGCGCACCGCGTTCCTCAAATACGGGAAGGGCCGGCATCCGGCGGCGCTCAATTTCGGCGATTGCGCGGCCTACGCCCTCGCAAAATCGAAAAACATTCCCCTTCTTTACAAGGGCAACGACTTTGCCAAAACGGATATTGTAAGCGCTTTGTAGCAAAGACTTGGATCAGAGCTTTCTGATCGCGAGCAATCAGCGTGGGGCAGGGCGGATGATTTCGGAGTTTCTCGGCATAACGGCGGCGCTTACTGCGATCATCGCGGTGCGCTATCTCTTGCTTTCCGGCGTGTTCTATTGGCTGCTCTGGGGGCGCGGCGGCGAGAAGCTTCGGGCGAAACGGCTGAACCGGGACCGCCCGATGCGCGCCATCGTCATGCAGGAGATACGGCTTTCGCTTCTCTCCTCGGTCGTCTACGCAGTGCCGGCGGCAATCGCGCTCGTGGCATTGCTGCATGGCGGGACGGCCGTCTATTACGATTGGCGCGCCTATGGCGGCGTTCCCTACCTCTTCCTGAGCTTTTTCATCTATCTCGTGGTGCAGGACGCTTATTACTACTGGGCGCACCGGCTCATGCATCATCCGTGGCTTTTCCGCTGGATGCATGCGGGGCATCACCGTTCGCGACAGCCGACCCCGTTTGCCTCATTCGCGTTCGATCCAGCCGAGGCGGCGCTGACAGGCTGGCTGCTTCCAGCCATGGTTTTCGTCATCCCGATCCACATCGTGTTGCTCATTGCACTTCTGCTCTTCATGAGCGTGGTCGCAGTCTTCAACCACTCGGGCTGGGAACTCCTGCCGCATTGGCTTGTGCGCGGACCAGTCGGCGGCCAGCTCATTTCAGCCACGCACCACAGCTACCACCACATCCGGTTCGACCGGAATTACGGCCTGTATTTCCGCTTCTGGGACAGGATCATGGGCACCGACACCATGCCGGCGGAGGCAACGCCGGGAGCGCGACAAGGTG
This sequence comes from uncultured Alphaproteobacteria bacterium, assembly GCA_963817495.1. GTDB lineage: Bacteria > Pseudomonadota > Alphaproteobacteria > Rhizobiales > Rhodomicrobiaceae > Rhodomicrobium. Next base: position 84,559 of record CAWFOS010000011.1, read on the forward strand.
GCGGCGGACAGGCCTAGAACATATAGCCGCGACGGTAGCCCCAGGCATTCACATAGGAATCTTCCCTCGGGTAGACGGGAGCAAACTCGCTGCCGCTTCCCGCGCCTTGGCTTTGGAGATAGTGAAGCGTCTGCTTGCGAAGGGTATATTCGCAGGAGAGCTGACAGGGGACCCAAATTTCGCCTGGAAGCAGCACCTCGTCGCCAACTGGACCGTGCCTGACAGGAGCTACAACTTTGCGGTCGCCATACCAGAATTCGGCGTAGGCATAGCGATACGGCTCACAGCAGCCTTGGTCGGGGGGACCCGGCTCCGGCTTCTTGCTAAGTTCAGCGGCTTGGGCAACGGCAGCGATGCCGAACACCCCAACTGCAACGACGATTGTGCGAAGAATCATGCCACAGCCCTCTCCTATGGACCGTAAAAGGATTCATCGTGTTCGCCAACATCATCTGCGTCGGCCGTGGGAGAAAGTTCAGCGGGTGCAGCAAAAATGTTCGCTCGCCTCCCGCTCTCCACTAAGGTAACGGCAAAGCGAGCACAGTACGACGGGGCGAATCGGATGCCGTTACTCCAGGCAGCTACCATCTTCGATTATTGCGAGCGCGGCCTCAGCGCTGACTTCTGGGCTGAACCCTTGAATGCGGTCACGAACGGCGGCTTCATTCTCGCAGCGCTTGCCGGGGCTGTGATGATAGCAAAACGCCCCTCGCACGAACGCTCGCTTTGGCAGGCTTTCTTCGTCTTGAACTTCATCGCCATCGGGGTGGGGAGCTTCCTGTTTCACACCGTCCCGAACGTCGACACGGCCCTGGCCGATACCGGACCCATCGGCATCTTCATGCTGACTTATCTCATCTTCGCACTTCGGCGTTTCGCGGGCGCATCCTGGATTCTCACCGGCGTTGCGATCGCGGCGTTCATCGGCCTCATGGTGATGGCGTTCAAGGTGCAATGCTGGGACGGCCGCATAGGGTTTTCGCTGGACGTGCCGCCGGGCGCTCGGGCAAAATGTCTGAATGGAAGTCTCGGATACGGGCCTGCGCTGCTTGCCATGTGGCTTCTCGCGGCCTCGCTTGGCTTGCGCCGGCATCCAGCTGCGCTTCTCATTTTCGCGGCGGCGCTAACCTTTATGGTTTCCCTCGCCTTCCGATCCCTCGATCAGCGGCTCTGCGCCGACTGGGTCGTTCTCGGGCATCGGATGGGAACCCACTTCATCTGGCATCTTTTGAATTCGCTGACGCTGTTCCTCCTTCTGGTCGCGGCCATCAAATATGCCTGCCGCCGGCAAGAAATTCTGCCGCCCCGTCCGAGGCCTGGGCCGTCAACCTACGCCGTTTCATAGGGGCAGACAGAGCCCAGGTCCGAACCGGTTATGCTTAGAGATTGAACATCGCTATCAAGCCTGCAAACAAAACGCCAATGCAGAGCGTAAGCACGATCGCAGCAGTCATATCCTTTATCTCCCAGTTCGCCCCAGCCTCATAAGTCCATGCTGCCAGGCGATATTGAACATTTTGAACGCAAAAGGATTCCCGGCGAACAATCCCAACGCTTAGCGCATTTCCAATGCATGCTGCTTAGCGTGGAATCTACGCCTCGAACCCGCTTTGTTATCATCCTCTTCTTGCTCGTTGACGCAAGGCAAAAGAACGCTAATGTGCCTGGGCAAAATGTCATGCTGGCTGGCGGACGTGGCGAAACGGTAGACGCAAGGGACTTAAAATCCCTCGGCTGAAAGGCTGTGCGGGTTCAAGTCCCGCCGTCCGCACCAGGCGTTCATCCCAACCCGAAGCGGATACGATGTGTGTTTTATCCCCAAGGCAGTTGACGAGAATCCAGGTCGCCTTTTTCCCGAAAAAAGAACACATAGGAAAAAAGAACACATAGTATGTGCGCGATTTGCAGGGCGATGAGGTGTCGCGACGCCAACAGGGGAGGATGAGATATGAATAGGACGATGTTGACCGTGGCGGCGATGCTTGTGTGCGTGCCGGCCGTGTTCGCCGATCAGAGCTGCCAGGAGCAAGCCACCGCCAAAAACTCGCTGGCGCGGCGCTGAAAAGCTTCATGACCAAGTGCGAGAAGGATGCGACGGCCACCTGCCAGAAGACTTCGACCGATAAGAAGCTGGCCGGGGCTGCGAAAAAAAGCTTCGAGACCAAATGGGTGAAGGATGCGGTCGGCGCCCAGTCCTGATCGCAGCTATTCCGCCGTTCCAGGCTTGAACAGGTGGACCTCGCCGCTGCTTGCGGTCTCCTGGGTGAGGAGCGAGAGCGCCAGCGGTACGAGCGCTTCCGGCGGCGGCAAGGTGTTCTCATCTTCTCCGGGATAGGCCAGCCGCCGCATGCGCGTGCGCACCTTTCCCGGATCCAGCAGATTTACGCGAACAGGCGTGGACTGAACCTCGTGGGCATAAGTTTTCGCAAGCGCCTCCAGGCCGGCCTTCGAGACGGAGTAAGGCCCCCAATAGGCGCGGCAGCGCTGTGCGGCTCCCGAGGTCAGGAACAGAACGCGGGCCGCCGTCGAGAGGCGCAAGACCGGATCGAGGGTGCGGATAAGCCGCCAGTTCGCCGCGAGATTCACGGCAAGGGTCTCAGACCAATCCTTTTCACTCACATGGCCGAGCGGCGTCAGGGGCCCGAGCACACCGGCATTGCCGACAAAGATGTCGAGCCTCTGCCAGCGCTGGTACAGCGTGGGGCCCAGACTGTCGATCTGTGCGCCTTCCTTGAGGTCCAGCCGCAACAATGAAATGCCCGCGCCAAGCGCCTTCATTTCATCGTCAAGCTCCTCCAGCGCGCCTTTCGTTCGTGCCGTGGCTATGACCTGCGCCCCTTGCAGCGCGAGGGCTTTCGCGATGGCGCGTCCGATACCACGGGATGCGCCGGTTACGAGCGCGACCTTGCCGTCAAACCGAGGCAGAGCTTTATCGGAGGTCATAGGACTTACACCGCCATCAAAGAAAGCCGGTGCTGCTGACCGGGCTCCGGCCCATCCCAATCCTGCAGCGGTGTTGGATATTCGCCTGTGAAACAGTGGTCGGTGAATTGCGGACAGTCCGGATCGCGTCTCGGGTAGCCAAGCGCGCGGTATGTACCGTCGACGGAGAGGAAAGCCAGACTATCGCAGCCAAGCAGCCGCCTCATGCCCTCGACGTCATGATTGGCGGCCAGCAGCGACCGGACGTCGGGGGTATCGATCCCGTAGTAGTCGGCAAATTTGATTGGCGGACAGGCGATGCGCATGTGAACTTCTTTGGCGCCGCTCTCGCGCATCATCGAGACGATCTTTGTGGAAGTCGTTCCGCGCACGATGCTGTCGTCGATCAGCACGATGCGCTTGCCTTCGACGCTGACGCTGGGCGTCGGGTTATGTTTCAGCTTGACGCCGAGCTTGCGGATCTGCTGCTCCGGCTCGATGAAGGTGCGCCCGACATAATGATTGCGGATGATGCCAAGCTCGAAGGGCAGGCCCGATTCATGCGCGTAGCCGATGGCGGCGGGCACGCCCGAATCGGGAACGGGGATGACAACATCGGCATCTGCAGGCGCTTCGTGCGCAAGTTCGCGCCCGAGCGATTTTCGCACATCATAAACGCAATGCCCGCCCATGATGGAGTCGGGGCGGGCAAAGTAGATATATTCGAAGATGCAGGGCCTCGGCTGGCAGCGGGGGAAGGCTCTGTGGCTCTCGATCCCGTCATCCGATACGACAACTACCTCGCCATTCTCAACCTCGCGGACAAAGCGCGCGCCGATGATGTCAAGCGCGCAGGTCTCCGATGCCAGGATGGTCGCATCCCCCATTTTGCCGATGATGAGAGGCCGGATGCCAAGGGGATCGCGAATGCCGATCAGCCTTTTTCGCGTCAGCGCGCCGAGGGCATAGGCCCCTTCGATCTGCTGAAGTGCGTCCAAAAGCCGCCCGACCAAACCGTCCCTTCGTTCGTGGCTTCTTGCAATGAGATGAACGATGACCTCGGTATCAGAGGTGGATTGGAAGATGGACCCGGAGGCGACAAGTTCCCGGCGTATGCTCAGCGCGTTGGTAAGATTGCCATTATGGCAAAGCGCAAGACCGCCGACATCGAGATCCGCGAAAAGCGGCTGCACATTTCTTATCGCGGTCTCACCGACAGTAGCGTAGCGCACATGGCCGATGGCCATTGGGCCCGGGAGGCGGTCAATGACGGACTTCTGGTTGAAATGATCGCCAACGAGACCGAGACGGCGTTCCGAATGGAACTGGGTGCCGTCAAAAGTGACGATGCCGGCTGCTTCCTGGCCCCGATGCTGCAGGGCATGAAGCCCGATTGCAGTTAATGCCGCCGCCTCGGGGTGATTGAAAACCCCGAATACACCGCACTCTTCATGAAGCCTGTCGTCGCCGAAGCCAAACGGCTCCGTCTCCGAAGCCGGCATGCTAACACTCTCGTCCACTTCAGCGTCCTTCACCCACAAACCGTTTTCCGCCCAGCGGGAAACGGCATCCACTTACGACTTGTCGGCTTCAGGCGGAGGCGAAGCCGGCCGATCACGTTTAAATAACGACTCTGGGTTGTCAGGCAATAGGGATTTAATCGTATCTCCGGCGCTTTCGATGAGCGGCAGAGACCGCGCTTCTCTCACCCATTTGGGCAGGTTTTGCCGATCCACGATCTGACCCACGATAAGATACGCGATAACGACCAGGATCAAGCCGCGCACAAGCCCGTAGACGAAGCCCAGAGTGCGGTCGACGGCCCCAACGCGGCTGTCGAGCACGCGCTCCGAGATGTTAGCCGTAAGCAGGCTGAAGACGATAAGGCTGGTTATGAACACGACGGCGATGAGGGTTGCATCGGCCAGCATCGGCGTATCGATGTAGGCGCGGACTTCGCCCTTCAAATTCGAATAGGCCAGAAGCGTCACGATGGCCGCGAGCGCCCATGACATGATTGACAGCATCTCCCTCGTCAGCCCCCTCAGCATCGCGAGAAAACCCGAGAAGACCATAATGGCGACGAGTATGATGTCGAGCCCTTGAATCGGCATGAGCCTTGCCCCTCCATGCGGATTGTACGACCGTCACGCTCTACGCCCGTATTAAGCCGCTTTATGCAAAAAGAGTAGCCAAATCTTTCAGTTGAGGCAGCCTGGTAAGCTTCACGGCAAAGCCGTTGCTTAAAATCTCTCCAGCAGCCGGAAGGAATGCGGATCGAAACCCAAGCTTCTGAGCTTCCTTCAGCCGCACGGTCATTTGCTGAACAGGCCGTAGCGCCCCGGATAAACCGACTTCACCGAAATAGACGGTATCTTTCGGAAGCGCAATCCCCGAGAAGGCGGAGAGGAGCGCGGCGCCCACCGCCATATCCGCGGCCGGCTCCGAGATGCGCAAGCCGCCTGCGACGTTCAGGTACACGTCCTGAGCGCCGATCTTTACACCGCAACGTGCTTCAAGGACTGCGAGAATCATTGCAAGCCGGTTCTGATCCCAGCCCACGACCGAACGCCTGGGGGCGGCGTACGGGGAGGGGGCCAGCAGCGCCTGGATTTCCACAAGGAGAGGCCGCGTGCCCTCAATGCCTGCGAAAATAGCGCTACCCGGAACCTCGCCATCGCCCTCGCTCAAGAAAAGCTGCGATGGATTCGGAACCTCGCGGAGGCCGTCGCCGTGCATATCGAACACGCCGATCTCATTGGCGGGGCCGAATTGGTTCTTCGTGGCGCGCAGGAGCCTTAGATTGTGAGCGTTATCGCCATCGAAGGTCAGGACCGCGTCCACCATGTGTTCGATGACCTTGGGGCCCGCGATCTGACCCTCCTTCGTGACGTGTCCTACGACGACAATCACCGGCCCTCGCGCTTTTGCGAGCGCGATCAGCGACTGCATGCTCGCGCGGACCTGGCTCACGGTGCCCGGCGCGGACTCGATCGCCTCTGTCCAGAGCGTCTGGATCGAATCAATGACGATGAAATCGGGCATCGGCCCCTGTTCGGCGGTCGCGAGGATTCGCTCGACGCAGGTTTCTGCGACGAGACCAAGCGGAACCTTGGAAAGTCCGAGCCTGGACGCGCGAAGGCGGATTTGATCGGTGGCTTCCTCGCCTGAAAAGTAAAGTGCGCTATGACCCTGCGAGGCGATGGCGGCGGCGGCCTGAAGGAGGAGGGTCGATTTGCCGATCCCAGGCTCCCCGCTCAATAGCACCGCAGACCCGCGCGCGAAGCCGTCGCCAACGGCCCGGTCGAGTTCGCCGATGCCGGAAGCAATGCGCTGCACATCGCGGCCTTCGTCCGCGAGGCTCTCGATTGTCGCGGCTTTCGCCCTGCGTTTCGCCTTCAGGCCAACCCCGCCGGGAGCAGAGAGCGCGCTTCCCTCCTGGGACAGGCTGTTCCACGCGCCGCAGGACGGGCATTTGCCCTGCCATTTGCTGCTGGCCGCGCCGCAGGACTGGCAAACATAGTCTTGAGCAAGCTTTACCATTGCAAGCTCCCCTCATCCTGTCCTTCTCCCGCAAGGGGAGAAGGGACGCTGCTTTTCCCCTCTCCCCTTGCGGGAGAGGGGCGGGGGTGAGGGGGGCTCTTGCTAAACATCCAGGTAAATCCGGTGATAGCGATGGCTGAGCGAGGTCAGCACCTCGTAGCCGATGGTGCCGCCGAAAGACGCCAGATCGTCGACAGTGACGCGGCTGCCCAGCACTTCGACCCAGCCGCCGCGATGGAGCAAACCCTCCGGCACATCCGTCGCATCGTAGGTGATGAGATCCATCGACACCCGGCCAAGAAGCGGAAGCCGATGCTCACCGGCATACGCTGGCGGTCCCTCGGGCCGTGCATCGTTTGCCGAGAAGGCTCGGAAAAAACCGTCCGCATAGCCGATGCAAACCGTCGCGATCCGCGTCCGGCGCTTTAAAGTGTGCATCGCGCCATAGCCCACGGTTTGCCCGGCCTCGGCCCAATGCAGCTGCGCAATGCGCCCGAACAGCCAGACCACCGGCTCGATGGGATTTGAGGCGTTGAATTGAGCATTCCCTCCATAGAGGGAGATGCCCGGCCGGGTCACGTCGAAATGGAACTGTGGGCCGAGAAAGATGCCTGCCGAATTGGCAAGGCTGCGCGGCACGCCGGGAAACAAAGCCGAAAGCTCCGCGAACAGCGTTCGCTGCGCATCGTTCATCGCGCTCTTGGCGTCGTCGCCGCAGACGAGGTGCGTCATAACGAGGCTCAGCTCGAAAGAGCCAAGCGTGCCCTGATCTTTCCCAAGTTCCAGCGCCTCGTGAGGTTTCAAGCCAAGGCGCGCCATGCCGGTATCGAGGTGGATTGCCGCGGGCAATTTCTTCCCCCGGCTTCGACAATAGGCTACCCACTCCGACACCTCTTCAAGGCTCCCCAGCACAGGGCGGACGCGAAGCTCTTCGTAAAGTGCGCAGTTCCGAGGCAAGAGACCGTCGAGAACGTAGATGGTCGCGTCAGAGGACAGGGCACGCAGCGCTTCCGCCTCGGCAAAGGTGGCGACAAAAAAGGTGCGGCATCCTTCCTTTGATAGCGCCTGTACGCATTGTTCCGCGCCCACACCGTAGGCATTCGCCTTCACAACCCCGGCCGTCTCAGCCCCTTCGGCCAAGGTGCGGAGCCTGACGTAGTTGCGGCGAACAGCAGCAAGCCGGACAATAAGCGCGGCCGTCGCCTGGGCAGGGACATTCGCCAGCTGTTGAGCAATGTTTTGTTCGACTGTCTCCGCCATCTCTACTCGTACCGTTCCGGCAGGCGGCTATCATTGGCCAAGTCTCCAAACCGGGTTATATCGGCCTGGAATTGCAGCCGAACCCCTCCCGTCGGGCCATGGCGCTGCTTGCCGATAATCACTTCGGCGAGCCCTTGCACCTGGTCCATTTCATCCTGCCACTTTTGATGTTCCTCCACTTTTGTCAGCGAGGGCTCCTTGCGCGAAACATAGTATTCCTCGCGGAAGACGAACATCACGACGTCGGCATCCTGCTCGATCGAGCCCGACTCACGCAAGTCCGAGAGTTGCGGGCGCTTGTCGTCCCGGTTCTCGACCTGACGCGAAAGCTGCGACAGCGCAAGGATCGGGACGCATAATTCCTTCGCGAGCGCCTTGAGCCCGACCGTGATTTCCGACACCTCCTGAACGCGGCCCTCCTGCGAGCGCTTCGCTGACCCTGTTAGAAGCTGCAGGTAATCGACAACAATAAGGCCGAGGCCCTTCTGCCGCTTCAGACGGCGCGCGCGAGCGGCAAGCTGGGCGATGGAGATGCCGCCGGTGTGGTCGATGAACAGCGGCAGGGTCTGCAATTCCATGGCGGCGGATTGCAGCCTCGTAAATTCAGTATCGGTGATCTGGCCGCGCCGGATTTTTTCGGACGGAATCTGCGCCTGTTCGGCGAGAATACGCGTCGCGAGCTGCTCGGACGACATTTCTAGGCTGAAGAAGCCGACGATCGCGCCGTCCACAGCCTCCTCGGCGCCGTCCTCCTTGCCCACGGTCCGGAAGGCTTTGGCGATGTTGAAGGCAATGTTGGTGGCAAGCGCCGTTTTGCCCATGGAGGGCCGGCCGGCGAGCACGATCAGGTCGGAACTCTGCAAGCCGCCCATCATGCGGTCGAGATCCACAAGGCCGGTGGAAAGCCCCGACAGACCGCCATCACGCTCATAGGCGCGCGCGGCCATCTCGATGGCGTCGGTCGTGGCGTCGCCGAAGGACATGAAGCCCGAGCCGTACTTGCCCTTGTCGGCCAGATCGAAAAGCCGCTGCTCCGCCCCCTCGATCTGCGCCTCCGGGGGCGCATCGACCGGCGAATCGTAGGCCACGTTGACCAGGTCTTCACCGATGATGATCAGCTCCCGGCGAACGGCGAGATCATAGATGGCGCGGCCATAGGCTTGCGCATTGATGATCGTCGTCGCGGCGGCGGCGAGGCGGCCCAGGTACTGCGCAACCGTCAGCGCGCCGATCGGCGGCTCAGAATCGAAGAAGGTCTTCAGCGTGATCGGCGAGGCGTGCTTTCCGGCCTGAATCAGCTTGGCCATGACCTCGTAAAGACGGCCATGCAGCGGCTCGAAGAAGTGGTTCGGCTGAAGGAAGCCCGACACACGGTCGAACGACTCGTTATTGATCAGAATCGCGCCAAGCAGCGCCTGCTCGGCCTCGATGTTGTGCGGGGCCTGCCGGAAGGGCAGGGCGTCAAGGCTCTCTTCCAGGGGGGACGAGGGCGGAACGGCGGAAAGTGCGGGGGTGCGTCTCATGGGAGGGACTACACCTGATTCCGGCGATTCGCCGAAGAAGCCGCGCTCCACGATCCGCGAAGCGTGCACAGTCTTCTCATTGCGTTGGAAGAAACGTAAACGGTTGAAGCCGCGCCTTGACTAGGGCGCAGAAACCGCCCCAACTCGCTCACCGTCGCACGCCCCCGTCGGCGCTGCTTGCAACAAGCCTTATGCGGCCAGCGAAACCGGTTCGCTGGCGTTGCCGTCCTCTTGCATTGCGCGGATCATCGCTTCGAAGCGTTCGTTTTCCAAGGCGTCGTAAGGATCGTCATCGACGATATGCGCGCGCCAAAAGTCGTTAAGCGCTTGCTTGAATCGCTCCCGCAGGGAAAGGGGTTGCACATGATCCATGCGGTGGCTCCCATGTCTCGAAACTTTACCCGGAGACCACGGTACGCCAAAGGTTCTAACGCTATGCTACCAGAGATGGCAAAATTGAGCGCGCTCGCTCAAGGCGAGCGCGCTCGCCCTACTCGAACTGACCTCGCGCGCGCCAGGCATCCGATGTTTCCTTGTTCGCTTTCCAGTTTCCAAGGAAAGTGAAAGCCTCATCCAGAAGGTGGGGCGTATGCCGTCCGGGAGAGTAGTGAAGCGCGCGGTCATAATATTCTTCGAGAGCAGGCCTGAAATCCGGATGCGAACAGTTTTGTATGATGACCTTCGCCCGCTGCCGCGGCGACAGGCCGCGCAGATCGGCCAGACCTTGCTCGGTGACGATGATCTGAACGTCGTGCTCGGTGTGATCGACATGGCTTGCCATGGGCACGATACATGAAATGTGACCGCCCTTTGCAATCGACGGCGTCATGAAAATCGACAGATACGCGTTGCGGGCGAAATCGCCCGAACCGCCGATGCCGTTCATGATGCTGGAGCCGAGAATGTGGCTTGAGTTCACATTGCCGTAGATGTCGGCCTCGATCAGGCCGTTCATTGAAATGATCCCGAGACGCCGGATGATTTCGGGGTGGTTGCTTATCTCCTGCGGCCTGAGAATGATGCGGTCCCGATAGAATGCGATATTGCGGTTGAACTCTTCGGCGGCTTCCGAGCTCAGCGAGACCGCAGTCGACGAGGCCATCGTCATTTTGCCCAACTTGATGAGATTGAGCATCCCATCCTGCAGCACTTCCGTGTAGGCGGTGAGATTTTCATAGGGCCCATGCTCAAGGCCGGCCATGACCGCGTTTGCTACATTGCCGACGCCGGACTGAAGCGGCAAAAGATCCGGCGGCATGCGGCCTTTCTTGATCTCGTAGCCAAGAAAATCGAGGATGTGACCGGCGATCCGGAAAGAGGTTTTGTCGGGCGTGGCAAATTTGGTATTGCGATCGCTGGCATGGGTTTCGACCACTGCGATGACCTTGTCGGGATCGCAGAGAAAATATTTGTCGCCGATGCGATCCGATGGCTTCACGAGTGGAATCGGCTGCCGGTATGGGGGAAGGCGCGTGCCGTAGTAAATGTCGTGCATGCCCTCGAGGCCGGGATTCATCCAGGAGTTCACCTCAAGGATGATCTTGTCGGCCTGTTCCAGCCAGGTCTTGTTGTTTCCAACAGCCGTTGTGGGGATCAGCCTGCCGTCCTCCAGAACGCCCGAAACCTCGACGACGGCAACGTCGAGTTTGCCGAAAAAGCCGAACCAGACAAACTGCGCAACCTGCGAAAGATGGATATCGACATACTCCATCTGCCCCGCGTTGATGCGCGAGCGGCATGTCGGGTCCGATTGATAGGGGAGGCGCATCTCGATGCCGTCGACGCTGGCAAGCGCGCCATCGAGTTCAGGCGCGGTCGAGGCGCCCGTCCAGATGCTGATTTTGAAGGTCTCGCCCGCTGACCGCAGCGCATTGATGCGCTTGGCGAGCGCGCTGGGCACCTCTTTCGGATAACCGGAGCCCGTGAAGCCGCTCATGCCGACATTGGAGCCAGCCGGAATCAAGGCGGCAGCTTCCGAAGATGACATGATCTTGCTCCGGAGCGCTGAATTGAGCACGCGCGATCCTTCCACGGCGGGAACCCCTTTTCGCTATGTGATGATAGTGTCGCGCAAAGCCACGATGCGCTTAACAACGGCTATCCGCAGTTGCAGAGGCTAAGCTGTGAGGGGGGCGCGGTTCAAGGAATGCACTGACGCAGCCGAGGTTTTGGGAGGCTGCCATGCAAATAATGCAACTCTAGGAAGATGTGTATGCGCGAGGGCTGGCCTCGCGCATAGTTTAATCGTGGACTATTCAGGCTGTTCGGCTTCGCCCTCGAAGAGAGCTTCCGCCGCCAGAGCGGCCTGTTCAGCGGCGTAATCGTCGCGCACCTGCGTGACATCCTCGCCCTTGGCCTGGCGCTTCGCTTCTTCTTCCGTGCGCGCGACGTTGACAGCGACCTTGATCTCGACCTCGGGATGCAGGCCGACGCGCACATCGTGGAAACCGAGCGTCTTGATCGGCCGGTCGAGCAGAACCTGCGCCCGGTCGATGGTGAACCCGCCAGCGGTAACCGCATCGGCAATGTCGCGCGTCGATACCGAACCGTAGAGCTGGCCGCTGTCGCCCGCCTGCCGCAGGATGACGAATCTCAAGCCGTTAAGCTTCTTCGCCACGGCCTCCGCTTCCTGTTTGCGCTGGAGATTGTTGGCCTCAAGCTGTGAGCGATCGCTCTCGAAGCGCGACATATTTTCCTTGGTTGCGCGCAGCGCCTTGCCTTGCGGCAGAAGAAAGTTGCGCGCGAAACCGGGGCGAACCTTGACCACGTCGCCCATCTGGCCGAGACGGCCGATGCGTTCCAGGAGAATAACCTGCATGGCGCGCTCCTACTTCAACACATAGGGAAGAAGGCCGAGAAAGCGCGCGCGCTTGATGGCCTTCGCCAGTTCGCGCTGCTTCTTCGCGGACACCGCCGTGATGCGGCTCGGCACAATCTTGCCGCGCTCGGAAATGAAGCGCTGCAGGAGCCGCACATCCTTATAATCGATCACCGGCGCGTTGTCGCCCGTGAACGGGCAGGTCTTGCGGCGGCGATAAAAGGGGCGGCGCGCTCCGCCGCTGGTTCCTTGCATGCTCATTCTTCACCTCCGGCGGGCTCGCGGCGTGGGCTGAAGCCGCCTTCACCTCCTGTGCTGCGTGGCCCGAAGCTGCGGGCCCCGCCGCCTTCACCATCGCGGAATCCGCCGCCAAAGCCACGGTCGTCCCGGTCGCGGCGCGGCGGACGCGGGCCCCTGTCGCCCCGATCCCCGCGGTCTCCGCGATCACGGTCGCGCTCGTCCTGCTTGCGCATCTGGATCGAGGGCTTCTCGTCCAGTTCGTCGACGCGAACCGTCAGGAAGCGAAGGACGTCCGTGGAAATCCTCATCTGGCGCTCCATTTCGAGCACCGCCTGGAATGGCGCCTCGATGTTGAAGAACGCGTAATGCGCGCGCCGGTTCTTCTTGATCTTGTAGGCTGTGGACTTGAGACCCCAATATTCGGTCTTGCCGACCTTGCCGCCCATCTCCTCGATGACGGCTTTGTAGGTGTTCATCAGCCCTGTCACTTGCTGCGCCGTGACGTCCTGGCGCGCAAGAAAAGTATGCTCATAGAGGGGCATATTGGCCTTTCCCTGTTTCAACGATGTCCGGCGCAGAGCCCCCGTCAAGCCTCGGAAAGGCATGAAGGTTCTTAAGCAGAGCTGAGACACGGGAACATGGGCTTTTTATCGCCACTCGCGAGGTGTTCTTGGACGCAGCCTCGTGGTTCCGTTCAGCCTCAAACCGGACGGCGCCTGCACTATAGGCAAAAGTGTGCTTCGCGCAACTGTTTTGCGCTGTTCCCCGGACAGGTACACTGAGGGAAAGGCCTCATCTCGTTCATCTCCCGGACCGGTTTGGCTTTTGGTCCAAATTGCCTACCATTTGGCCCGGATTGCTTGAATGGGAGGGATTTTAGGCGAAACGGCGGAGCCTGCGGTTTGAAGCGCTATCGCTGCCGAGATTGCCGCAAGAGCTTTAACGCCCTCACCGGAACGCCGCTGGCGCGGTTGCATAAGCGTGAAGCCTGGAAAACCTACGCTCAAGCTGTCGCGGACAGCGTGAGCGTGCGCAAGGCTGCGCGGAAATCGGGCGTCAGCGTGCCCACGGCGTTCCGGTGGCGGCACCGGTTTCTCAGCCTTGCCAAAGACAACAAAGCCGGAGCGGTCAGCGGCATTGTAGAAGCGGACGAGACGTTTTTTCTTAAGTCTTTCAAAGGGGCGCGCAACATGGGCCGGGCGCCGCGCAAGCGGGGCGGCACAGCATCCAAACCTGGGGCGTCAGACGAACAGGTTCCTGTGCTGGTGCTGCGCGACCGCTCGGGCGCCACGGCGGATGGCGTGCTCGAAAGCCTCAAGGTCGCCGAGTTCTACCGGGTCCTCACGCCGCTTGTCGCCAAGGATGCCGTGCTCGTCAGCGACGGCGCGCGTGCCTATGCCTCTTTCGCCACCGAAAATGGCCTTGGCCATGTGGGGCTCTGCGCCCGCGACGGCGAACGCAGCCGGGGCGTCTTTCATATTCAAAACGTCAACGCCTACCACAGTCGCCTGAAAACCTGGATGCGCCGGTTCAACGGCGTGGCTACAAAATATCTCCCAAGCTACCTCGGCTGGCGCCGCATGTTCGAAAGCGAAGGCGATGACATCAGTTCGCAGCGCTGCCTCTTGGCTGCCCTGGCATGAAACGCTACAGCAGATGTAAACAGCGCCATATTTAACGGGCTTTTGCGCGCCCACTTGCGTCCAAAAATACACTTCGTTAACCCCTGTGATTGCGGCGGAAATCTGATGATTTTCAGGGGGATAGGCGGCAGCAAGCCCGGCCGGACGCGGACCGCTCCGATTTTTTGGTATTTTCGGGGTGCGGATTCAGGCCCGAAATGAATTCAATTAACCGTAATGGGTTAAGGCATTATCCGGACGGCAACGGGCCGTTCACCATAAAGGCGCGGCCGCGCGAGACCTTCGCCAATCGCATCACCGCACCTTCAGCATGTTGCGCAGCGCAAGGCCGAACAGGAAGATCAGCACGCCCGAGATCAGCTTCTGGATGGCGCTCGCGGTCGAGACGGCGCTCGGCACGATGGGCACGGGGTTCTGCCCGGCATAGAGTTCGAGGCCGTAAAGGCAGCCATACATGCGGTGCGAGGCGTCGCTGCCGCCATCGAGCACGACGAATGCCTTGCGGAAGGCGAGGCGCAGCGCCTCGGCGCGCGCGTTCGTCTGGCTGCTACTTCCTGGCCATCGCTTCCCGCAGCAGCGGTCCCACTGTCGCTGCAATGATGTTCGGCAGGTCCGCGCGAAGCATAACAATCTCGGCGCGAAGCTCAGCCAGTTCCTTCTCGACGTCGGTCACTTTGCGCAGAACATGGCGCGAGACGAGCTTCTCGCCCTTGGCGTCTTCCTCAAGGAGGGAAAGGCGGCGATTCACGGTCTCAAGATCGGGGTCGTTGCTCATGGCGTGATCCTAGCCTGATTGGCGAGACAAAAAAAGCCCGGCGCCTTCGCTGCGCCCGCTGCTATTTCTTGCAAGACAATAATTCGTTTTCGGAGACATTTTACATCGGACAAAAGCGCGTAAGCCCCAGGAAACCCGCCACATCCCTGGTTCTCCGCGCGGGTCTTTAGGCGACGACTTCGGCTATCCAGGTGTTGCACGAGCAGTGTCCCGCTCGGCTTCGGCATAGGTTATCAACCACCGTAAGCTCTTCTTGAGCTAATGGAGATTGAGTTTGATCAGGGAATCATTATCGCGAATCAGGTTCATGATCTGAAGCTTGGTGTGACAGAGGCGCCAGAATGAAGCGGGGAAAGTTGCTAATAACAATTACAGGTACGGACTTGGGCAGAAGTTTGGCCTAAGCGTGAGATAGAAACTATAATTCTTTAGATAAATACTCTTGTGTACAAATGATGGGGGCGCGCGAGTGTCATATTGGTGGGTAAATCACAAACGAACGAGCCGCCAAGAAATTAATTGGGGGTTACGTCAGGTCTCCAAAACGTGAAAGTAACGGAAACCGAAGCCAATATTACGACTATATGCACGAAATGCGGAAAAATGACTTGATTGTTTCATATGCTAACGGCGAGGTCGGGCATTATGGAGTTGTCTCTAGCTTTCCTATCAGTGCCCCTAAACCGAGAGAGTTTGGCCGCACCGGGACAAATTGGTCGAGTGATGGCTGGCTTGTTGGGATTGCATAGAAAAAACTTGCGCAGCCGTTACGTCCAAAAAATCATATGGCCATTATTGGCCCTCTACTACCAGACCGTTATTCACCCTTGCAGATTTCAGGGAATGGAAACCAAAAAGCATATCTCACACGAATAGATCGGGCGTTGTTTTTGGAACTACAGAAAATAGGGACTTTCGAAGCGAACAACACTACTGAGACTGACAGTGCATTCGACCTCATCGAAAAAATTGAAACTTCAATAGAAAACGATTTAAGCGAGCTACCAATAGACCTCACAGAGATTGAAGCACTCATCAAGGCAAGAAAAGGACAAGGAAAATTCAGGCATAACGTAGAACAATTCGAATCGAAATGCCGCATCACCGGCCTTGCTGACAAACGCCTTCTAATAGCAAGCCATATAAAGCCGTGGCGAGTATGTGAAGCTGCGGCAGAGCGACTTGATGGTGCGAACGGCCTCTTACTTGCGCCTCACATAGACCGCCTATTCGATTTAGGTTTGCTTACGTTCACCAAAGAGGTGTTATCTTATCAGGAACACTTCAGCAGGAAACAATTGAATGCTTAGGTCTGCGGCGCTCTGTCATTGAGGGAGTAAACCCCTTCAAGGATGTCCAAGAGAGCTACCTTGCTTACCATCGTGAGTGCGTTTTTATAGCATGACCGTGCCGCCCTGCTGCAAAGAGCCTGAAATTGGAAACAAAGCAAGGTCAAAGCTGGGAGACTCAACAAAGTGCGATTTGAGGGAAACCAGGCTCTTTTGTTAAAAATGCAGTGCGCTCGAAGTCACAGTCTGAATGCGCAGCGTGCGCGAAAGCTTGTTTTGACAATTGGCGGCGAGGTCTGGAAAGACCCCGGACAAGCGCCAAAGCGCTTTCCCGGGCCGCTAATCCTGCGCGGGAAGCGGCTCCAATGCGCGGCGAACGATATCCGGCGCGCGGGCGATAACGGTGAGGTAGGCGCGCGCCGCCGCATCCGGTTCGAAGCGACCCTGTTCCCAATCGCGCAAGGTGCCAATCGGGATATGATAGCGCGCTGCAAATTCTTCCTGCGACAGGCCCAGCGCGCGCCGGATGCTTTTTGTGCGCGGCGTGCGGCGCATTTTCGCAAGCCGCTCCTCCGTCAGAGGCTGCGCGTCGGGATCGGCAAGCGCCGCGGCGTGAACTTGATCTTCGGTAAGCGCATCGACAGCGCTCCAGTCATACTTGGTTTTCATTGTAATACTTCCGGCGTTCGAAGGGTTCGGCAAGACGCGCCGAGATAATCCGTATCACCTCGCCCCTCATTGCATAGGCGACGAACAAAATGCGGTTATCCACCATGCCGAGCGCAGCAAAACGCTCCTCGCTTTCATCCTGTCCTTTGTCGATCCATTCGACAATGAACGGATCGGAGAACACATCACGCGCCATTTCAAATGTTATTTTGTGATTGCGCAGATTGCTGGCCGCCTTGCTGTCGTCCCACTCAAAATCATCGCTTTTCATAATATACGGGCCACCCGTAGGAAGCAAGAGTGTCGAGAGGCTAAGCTTAGATAAAAAGCGCGGGCGCAACCAGCGCGCCTCAGCCGCGGCTAATCGCGCGGCCGCCCCCGCTTGACAGCGCGCGCGGAAACGTGTCTTTGCCCAACGGAACCGTGATCGGCTATGCTGTCATCACGCCATCATTCCTACCGCCGAGTGACGACGCGAGCCGCATGACATTTGCATTTACATTTCCAGGGCAGGGCAGCCAGACCGTTGGCATGGGACAGAGCCTCGCACAGGGGTTCACCGTGTCGCGCCATGTGTTCGAAGAGGTCGACGAGGCGCTCGGCGACCACCTTTCGCGCACCTATGGGAAGGCCCGTTAGAGACCCTGACGCTCACGGCGAACGCGCAGCCCGCCCTCATGGCCGTATCGCTTGCCGCCTACGCCGCACTTCGCCAGGAATATGGCCCAGACGCGCTCAAGCCGATGTTCATGGCAGGCCATTCGCTCGGCGAATATTCGGCGCTCGCCGCTGCTGGCGCGTTCTCCGTGGCCCAAGCCGCGAAGTTGTTGCGCCTGCGCGGGCAGGCCATGCAGGAGGCCGTGCCGCAAGGGCAGGGGGCCATGCTGGCCCTGCTCGGAGCCGATATCGAAGTGGCGCAGCGCCTTGCCGCCGCCGCCGCGGAAGGCGAGGTCTCCCAGGTCGCCAATGATAACGCGCCGGGACAGGTCGTGATCAGCGGGACAAAAACCGCGATGGATCGCGCGGCAAAACTCGCGCCCGAACACGGCATCCGGCGCGCCGTATCGCTGCCTGTCAGCGCACCCTTCCATTGCGCGCTGATGAAGCCCGCCGCGGACCGCATGGCGCGACGCGCTCGAAGCCCTCGCCCTCACCCCCCCGCTTGTGCCGATTATCGCAAATGTCACCGCGGCCCCTGTGACCGACCCGGACGAGATAAAATCTTTGTTGGTTCAGCAGGTGACGGGAGTTGTGCGCTGGCGCGAATCCGTGGCGTACATGGTGGATCATGGCGCGGAGACGCTTTTCGAAATCGGGGCCGGCAAGGTGCTGACGGGCATGGCAAAACGCATCCGGGCCAAAGCTGACGCCCGCTCTGTCGGGTCTCCGGACGATATCAAGGCCTTCGGCGTGTGGCTGAAGGCGCGGGGAGCGTAACGGCGGATGGGATCCTCTCGCCATGTTTGATTTGACCGGCAAATGCGCGCTCGTCACCGGCGCTTCGGGCGGAATCGGCGAATCGCTCGCTGAAGCGCTGCACGGGCAGGGCGCGACGGTTGCGCTTTCCGGCACGCGCCGCGAGAAGCTCGACGAGGTTGCCGCCAGGATCGGATCGCGCGTCCATGTTCTTCCCTGCGATTTGCGCAACCGCGCCCAGGTTTCCGCGCTGGCGGGCCAGGCCGAGGCGGCCATGGGCCATCTCGACATCCTCGTCAACAATGCGGGCGTGACCAAGGACAACCTCTTCATGCGCATGAAGGACGAGGAGTGGGATGAGGTCATCGCCATCAACCTCACCTCGGTTTTCGTTCTGTGCCGGAGCGCTCTCAGAAATATGATGCGGCGGCGCGCCGGACGGATTATCAACATTGCTTCGATCAGCGGCGTCGTCGGCAATCCGGGGCAGGGCAATTATGCCGCCTCCAAAGCGGGGCTCGTCGGCATGACGAAATCGCTCGCGCGGGAGGTTGCATCGCGCGGCATAACGGCCAACTGTATTGCACCGGGTTTTATAGAAACACCGATGACGCACGCGATTGAATGAAAAACAGACGGAGGCGATCGCCAGCAATATCCCTGCCGGTTTCTTCGGAAAGCCGGGCGACATCGCAGCGGGGGTCGTCTTCCTCGCCAGCGACGAGGCCCGCTACATCACCGGGGAAACGCTCCACATCAACGGCGGCATGGTGATGGTCTGACCACACTGGCACGCGGGCCGGGATTTCTTCAGGGCGTAATTCTTGATAAGGTGGATAGAGGGGGCGTGCGCCTTAAAAAAGGCTTCCACCCCCGGGGCTTCAGTGCTACCAGCCACCTCGCGCCCGGTGCAGTCCAAGTCCGATGTGTTGCGGCATTGAAATTACCTGTGCTTAATCGAGTAAGTTAGGCGCTTGATCACTTGGGGAAACCGTGAGGAAAACATGAGCGATATCTCGGACCGCGTAAAGAAAATCGTCGTAGAGCACCTTGGCGTAGAAGCCGATAAAGTCACCGACAATGCCAGCTTCATCGATGATCTGGGCGCGGACAGCTTGGACACGGTTGAGCTGGTGATGGCCTTCGAGGAGGAGTTCGGCGTGGAAATCCCGGATGACGCCGCGGAGACGATCCAGACCGTCGGCGATGCGATCCGCTTCCTTGAGAGCCATTCTACAAAGGCCTAAGCATCAGGCGCCTTTTCGACGCGAACCCTCGCCTGGCGGCGGGGGCGCGTGCGAAATAAGTGCCGGCAAACGCCGCGAGCCAGCCCTTAAGCTTGGTGGCGTTGCAGGAACAGTCGGAGCGCATGATGCGGCGGGTAGTCATTACGGGTCTTGGGTTGGTCACGCCTCTCGGCGTGGGTGCCGAACATGCCTGGTCGAACCTGATTGCGGGGAAGAGTGGCGTTCGTCGCGTCACCGAGTTCGAAGTTTCGGATATCCCGTAGTCAGATCGGGTCCTTTATTCCGAGGGGCTCCGGCCCCGGCGAGTACAACCCGGACGATTGGATGGAGCCGAAAGAGCAGCGCAAGGTCGATGAATTCATCGTCTATGCGATGGGCGCCGCGGATCAGGCGATAGCGAACTCGGGCTGGAAAGCCAAAAGTGAAGACGAACGCACCCGCGCGGGCGTTCTGATCGGGTCCGGTATTGGCGGTCTCCAGGGGATCGAGAAGGGCGCGATGACCGTTCGGGAAAAAGGGCCGCGCCGTCTCAGCCCATTTTTCATTCCCGGCCGGCTGATCAATCTCGCTTCGGGTTATGTCTCTATCAAGCACGGCCTCAAGGGGCCGAACCATGCGGTGGTGACAGCCTGCTCGACGGGAGCGCACGCGATCGGCGATGCCGCGCGTCTTATCGCTCTCGACGATGCCGATGTGATGGTCGCCGGCGGGACCGAGAGTCCGCTTTGCCGCCTCGCGCTTGCCGGGTTTGCGGCGTGCAAGGCGCTGTCGACCGGCTTCAATAACGATCCGATTCGCGCTTCGAGACCTTACGACCGCGACCGGGACGGCTTTGTCATGGGCGAGGGCGCGGGCGTCGTCGTGCTCGAAAACTACGAGCACGCCAAGGCGCGCGGCGCCAAGATGTATGCCGAGATTATCGGCTACGGGCTTTCGGGCGATGCCTATCACATCACGGCTCCCGCCGAGAATGGCGACGGCGCGTTCCGCTGCATGAAGGCCGCCATGAAGCGGGCGAATGTCGGACCGGCGGATATCGACTATATCAACGCGCACGGAACTTCGACGCCGATGGGCGACGAAATCGAACTGGGGGCTGTCGAGCGGCTGTTCGGGAACACAGCCGGAAGGCTGGCGATGTCGTCCACGAAGTCCGCGACGGGGCATCTTCTCGGCGCGGCCGGCGCTGTCGAAGCGATCTTCTCGGCGCTTGCCATCGAGAACAATCTGGCGCCGCCCACACTCAATCTGGACAATCCGTCCGTCAATACAGCGATCGATCTCGTGCCGCACACCGCGAAGCAAAAGCAGATCAACACGGTGTTGAGCAACTCTTTCGGCTTTGGCGGTACGAACGCGAGCCTCGTCCTGCGGCGCGTCGATTAAAGACCCGCCGCGAACACCGGGAGCGCTTGCCGAGGCTTGAGCGGGCGCATTTCAAGCCGTTGGCTCAAAGCTTCGGCTTGGCGGGGTTCTCCTGCCCGGCATCGGGACGGGCGCGAGGGAGCGCTTTTCACGAACCCGTCAAGTTTCCGGACAATCGTGCTCAAGCCCGCGTTTTCTTGTATAAGCGCTCCTCGGAACACTTTCACACCGTTTTGCCATAATGGGTTGGTGAGTTACTTCTTTCCGGGGGCAAGAGTAAGCTGATCACATGGCGGGCGACATCTACAACTCGAATGGGAACAGCCGTAATTCCAACAACGCCTATCGCGGGCAGCGCGATTATTCTGTAATGCCCCGCAGCCCTTCGGAAGCGCTGGAGCCGGAGCGCGCTCCCGAGCCGCCGCGTGGTAGCAAGCAGGGCCGTCAGCGCCCCGTGGTCGTCTTCTTCAGCCGGTTGCTGACCTTTCTTCTGATCCTGCTTCCGACTGTGGCTGCGCTGTTCTTCCTTATCCGGCAACAGTTCGACCGGCCGGGGCCGATCAACTACCCGACCGTGTTTGTCGTCGCCAAGGGTGAGGGCGTTAGCACGATAGCCCGCCGTCTCGAGCAGGACGGGATTATCAACAGCGACAGCTTGCTGCCCGGACGCTGGATCTTCCTGATCGCCTCGCGCCGTTTCGGCGTTCACGACAAGATCAAGGCCGGCGAATTTCACATCAAGGCGAACGCGAGCGTCCGCGATATTCTGGATACCCTCGTCGAAGGGAAGTCCATCCTTTACAGCATTCCAATTCCCGAGGGGCTGACCAGCTACCAGATCGTGGAGCGCATGAAAGCCAACCCGGATCTGGTTGGGGAAATTGCCGAAATTCCTCCTGAAGGCAGCCTCTTGCCCGACACTTACCGCTTTGCCCGCGGCACTTCGCGCGAGGAGCTTGTCCGCCGGATGCAGGGAGAGCAAAAGAAGTTCGTAGAAGGGCTGTGGCTGACGCGGGCGCGCGACCTTTCTCTCACAAAGCCGGAGGACGTCATCAATCTGGCTGCGATCGTGGAAAAGGAGGCGGGCCATGCTGATGAGCGTCCACGAATCGCCGCCGTGTATCTCAACCGGCTGAAGAAACGCATGCACCTGGACGCCGATCCCACCATCATCTATGGCGCAAGCGGCGGCAAGGGAACTCTCGGTCACCCCATATTGCGCAGCGAGCTTGAAAACAGGGACAACCCCTACAATACCTACCGGAACTACGGGCTTCCGCCGACGCCGATCGCCAATCCCGGCCGCGCTGCTATCGAGGCCGTTTTGAAGCCGGAGAAGACCTCGGCCCTGTACTTCGTCGCGGATGGAACAGGCGGTCATGTTTTTGCGGATTCCCTCGCCGAGCATCAACGCAACGTCGCGCGTTGGCGGCGCATCGAGAAAGAGGCGCGGGATGAGGACCGTATGGTCGATGATTCCGGCGGGGCGGATATAGCGCTTGACAAGCTCCGCACGGTCGACATTCCGCTGCCGCAACGTAGCCCTCGCCGCTAGGCAGGCATCGCCGGACGGCCCAACGGATCGCCGGCGCCGTCATCCCGGCTAGGCGAAGCGCGAGCCGGGATCATAAAAGTTCAAGCGCTTCAATTTGTTACGATCCCGGATAACGCTTCGCCTTTCCGGGACGGCGAAGAGATAATCTGTTGGCCAAGTTAGCGATGTTTACTTAGGCTGCGAGCGAGCCTGCCGTAAAGTAGCACTGGACCAGCGGCGGAAATGCTGAAACAACCGCGCTATTGTCGGATTCAAGAGACGAGGAGCCGACTGGTTGAACCCGATGCACTCGTTTTGGTCGTGGAAGGATCGCCGTGAATAATGCTGGTCAATCGCTCGAGAGGCGCGGCCTTTGCCTGATTCTGTCGTCTCCATCCGGGGCGGGTAAGACCACTTTGGCTCGCCTCCTGCTTGCCAGCGACGAGATGCTGCGCAATTCCATTTCGGTGACGACGCGCGAGCCGCGCCCCCGGGAGAAGGAGGGGGCAGACTATTATTTCGTCTCGCGAAAGCAATTCGATGAACTCAAGACAAGCGGCAATCTTCTGGAATGGGCCGAGGTCTTCGGCAACCTTTATGGAACGCCGGCAGAGCCGGTGAAGACGACCCTCGCGGAAGGCCGGGATATCGTGTTCGATGTCGATTGGCAGGGCGCGGCTTCCATCGCTTCTCTTTTGCCGAACGATACGGTTCGGATTTTCATTCTTCCGCCGTCCGCCGAGGAGCTTGCACGGCGGATCCATGCGCGCGCCTCTGATTCGAAGCATCAGATCGAAACCCGGCTCAAGGGCGCCGCGCTCGAGATCGCCCACTGGGCCGAGTACGATTATGTGCTCGTGAACAGGGATATCGACGAATGTCTTGCGGCGCTGCGGGCTATCCTGACAGCCGAGCGCCTGAGGCGTCACCGGCAAGTGGGTCTTTCGAAATTCGTGCCGGCGCTTGCGTCCGCAGCTCGCGGGGAGGCTACTTTTTCCGCTCCTCAAGATGGCGCGCCAGACGCAGAAAATCGGACACCGTAAGGCGCTCCGCGCGCAGAGACGGATCGATGCGGGCATCCCGCAGAAGAGCAGCGGTGTCGACCCCGAGAGAGGACAGGCTCGATCGCAGCATCTTCCGTCGCTGGCCGAAAGCGGCTGCCGTGATCCGCTCCAGAACGGCCACTGGAACCGCATCCGGCGGCGATGCGATGGGCTTGATCTCCACGAGCGCCGAAGAGACTTTGGGCGGCGGAGTAAATACGGATGGAGCCAGCGTGAAAAGCAGGCGGGCTTGGGCGCGGTACTGGGTGAGCACCGCAAGGCGGCCATAATCGGCAGTCCCCGGTTCCGCAACAAGCCGGTCGGCAACCTCGCGCTGCATCATGACGACAAGCTTGTCGAACCAAGGCGGCCATCGGTCTTCCGAGAGCCATGAAACGATCAGCGCCGTTGCGATGTTGTAGGGCAGGTTGGCGACAACCCGTTTCGCTCCCGTCTGGGCCGCGATGGTTGCGTAGTCTGCCTCAAGCGCGTCCATGAAAAACGCCGTGAAGCGGCCCCCGCTTTTTGCCTCGATTTGCGAAAGGGCCGGGCGGAATCGCTCATCGCGCTCGAGAGCAACGACCCCAGCAGCGCCTTCAAGAAGCAGCGCGCGGGTTAAGCCGCCGGGGCCAGGCCCGATTTCAAGGACAGTTACGTTTTCGAGAGGACCAGCCGCGCGCGCGATTCGCCGTGTCACATTCAGGTCGAGAATGAAGTTCTGGCCAAGCGACTTTCGGGCCGAGAGAGCGGTCTCCTTGATGACCTCGCGCAGCGGCGGCAACGACGCTATCGGATCAGCCAAGGTCACGGATAGGATCTTGGCGCGGTGGGGGCAGCGCGGCTGCTCATGCGGGCGGCGAGGCGGAGCGCTTCGATAAAACTCGCCGGATCGGCATGCCCCGTCCCGGCGAGCGAAAAGGCGGTGCCATGATCGGGGGACGTGCGGATGAACGGCAAGCCGAGCGTGACATTCACGCCATCCGCGAAGGAGAGCGTCTTGAAGGGGATCAGCGCCTGATCGTGATACATGGCTAGGACTGCGTCATAAGTCCCGCGTGCGGCGTCGTGAAACAGCGTGTCCGCCGAATGCGGTCCAGTCGCATGAACCCCCTGGGCATTGAGGGCCTCGATCGCAGGCGCGATGACGTCGATCTCTTCGCGGCCGAGCGCTCCATTTTCACCGGCATGGGGATTGAGGCCGCAAACGGCGAGCGCCGGCCGGGATATTCCAAAATAGCGGGAGAGGGCGTGATCGGCAATGGATGCAACCGTCACGATGCGGTCTTTGGTTATTGTGCGAGGGACGTCCTTCAAAGCGATATGAATCGTGACGAGAACGGCTCTAAGCCGCTTCGAGGCCATCATCATCACCGGAGTTGCACCGGCGCTGCCGTGGCGCGCTGCAAGCTCGGCCAGGAACTCGGTGTGTCCCGCATGGGCGAAGCCGCTTTCGAGCAGCACATATTTCGCAATTGGATTGGTAACGATGCCCGCCGCATCCCCGGCGGCGATGAGTGCAACCCCTTGCTCTATCGAGGCGATGATGGCGGCGGCATGCGCGACATTGGGAGAGCCCGCTATCGCCGGCCCGATAGGGTGGGCGAGCGGCAACAAGGGCAACGCGTTGGGGAAGAGTTCAGCCGCTTGCTCAGGCCGCTCTATCTCTTGGATGAAGAGGGATGCACCACCGTCCAGCAAACCAGCACGATCGACGAAGACTGTGGGATCGCCGACGACGAAGAAAGCAGGCACATTGTCCTTCTCGCGGCGCAGCCACGCGAGGAGTGTGATGTCCGGGCCGATGCCCGCAGGATCGCCCATGGTTACAACCAACGGCTTCCGAAGAGGCTCCGGCCACGAGTGGTTCGTTCCCAGCATCCGATAGTGTTACCAGACTAACTTCCCCGGTAGTCGATCGATGCGGCTTGCTTCAACTCTTGCAAGTATCGCCGCGAGAAGCGCTCATATTCCTGTTGACGGGCGTCAGGCTTCTGCTCGGTTTGAGATTTTGCCTTCACAGCGAGCGCCTTCCTGCAGATAGCATAAGACTCAATTGCGCTGCCGACAAGAACGGGGGGCGTCATTTGTCCCTCGGAGGCTTTGAGAATCAAGGGCTGCACGTCTTTTGGAAAGGCGGCAAGCTTGGCCTTCTCGATTGACCTGACCGTCGCATCCGTGACAAGTTTCGCCTCGTTCGGAAGTTGCGCACAGGAGGTAAACTTCTCCTTCAAGTTCTCGGCTTCCATTATCCGCTGGCTGACAGCCTTCTGATCGGTGCTGGCGACGGTCAGCCTTAAAACGCGAACATCGAATTGAATGTCGCTGTCGGCGGGCTTCTCATCGGTGTTCGGCAGAGCCGAGAAAAGCGACGCGAGCTGTGCGCCATAACGCTTTCGAATGACATCGCGCCAAGCAAGCTGCGAACGGATGATGTCCTGAATGGTCTTCCGGCTTATGCCATCGTTCTCAAACTGCTTGTAAAACTCTGTAAGATCGGGCTTCTTGCCCTCGGCTGCCGCCCCAGCCGCTCTTTGCGCAAGGATTCTGCTCGACCTCGGAATCGGAGATTTTGATGTCCAGCTTCTTGGCCGCCTGCAACTTGAGCTTATCCTCGATCAAGGCGTCGATCGCTGACTTTCGGGATGTTCCTCCGCCCTCCGAAAGCACGCGGCTTTTCGCATCGTCCAGAAGCTGCTTCTTGATCCGCTCGGCTTCCTTTTCAGCCTCGGCCTGCGAATGCGGGTTCGCCGCGACCATCATCTGCCGGAAACGCTCTTTGATTGCGTCCCCGGTAAGGATGGCTTTCATGCGGTCGCCGAAGCCATTTGTGCGTGCGTTCCAGCGCATTCTCTGTGCAACGTCCCCCGATGTTATCGGCTCGTCATTGACGAGCACGGCAATATTCTGGGCGGTCGCGTGGGGAACGCCTGTCAGGAGGGCAAAAAAAATGCCCCCGGTGGCTAAAAGTATTTTTGAATGGAGATCTTCGATTCGCATAGCGGAAGCCTGGATTTAGTTTGCGGCAAGAGTTTGCCGGTTCAGCCGAAATCCCCGAACAACAACGCGCACTTGCCAGCATCAAAGCGAGCGTGCAGCCCTTATCGGAAGACAGCCGCTTCCGGTGATAGATCGCCGATCGAGCTCGGGGTGGTTTGCTGGCCGAAGCCTTTGATGCCGACACGCACCATAACGGACGTGGCGGGCACGATATCGAGATACGTGGTGTAGGTTTGCTGGTAGGTGACGGAGAGAATAAAGCATTCGTCCGCGTACTGGATGCCCGCGCTGTTTCGCACCCATTGGTCGAGCGCGATATCGTAGCGGAGGTCGCCGAATACGGTCCACACGTCATTCAACTTGACGGCGGCGAAGCTTGCAATTTCGTCGCGGTTGTTCGGGAACCCGAGCTCAGGCTGCGCCAGCACGGAAACGTAGCTGAGGCTTCCCTGGAAGAAGCCGAGCTTGGTCTGAAGGCTGTAGCTTTGATATGAAAGAGCCAGATCCTGCTCGTTAAAGCGGAATTGGGCCAGAAAGCGGAACCGGTTCATATAGTCGAGATAACCGCCCAGGACATAATCCGATGCGTCTGTGGCGAGCCCGGAGGTTGGGTCATACACATACGGATTGGGACCCGCCAGATGGACGCTCTCGCCGCCGATCGCCCGGACACTGACACCGTTATAATTCTGGTAGGTGTACTGAAGCCCGAAATTGGTTCTTGTATCGTTTTCGATGCGGTCGTAGCCGGAGAATTTGTTGATGTCGAACAGAAGTGTGTCGTCAAACACGAGGCTTTGAGAGTCTTCGTTTGGAACGTTTGCGTTGGAGCCGCCGCCGCGGGAGATGACCTGAACCACAGGCTCGATGACGTGGGACGCACTGTCGGTATGAGCAACGAAAGGATAGCGATAGTCCAGGCCCGCGCCTATCATCTCGCGCGTAAAGGTATCCGCCGGCCCGCTGACGCCGTCAATATCCTGGAAGCTCGATACACTGTAGAGATCGGCGCGCGCGATAACGAAGGGCGTGAAACGCTCGCCGAGGTCATCAGTCAGCGTGCGCCGCCACTCAGCCTGGGTCACGATGTGATCCATGGTTCCGCGATAGACCGATGAGAGCGAGCTCGCGGGGTCGTTCACGGTGAGAGCGAGCGCGTTCACGTCGAAGCTGAGTTCGCCCCCAAAAACGGGTTTGTTATGGATGTAATTGTAGTCAATGACCGGATAGGATTTTGCGGTCACCGTCTTGATGTATGAATTTGTCTCATAATCATAGACGTTTGAACCCGTCAAATTCCCATACTGGGCGACGGTCATGTTAAAGTAGTTTCTGTCCGCCATCCCTGTAAGAAATATGGAAGAAACACGCTCGTAGGCGTATATACTATCGAGATCGTAAAATACCCGGAATGTTTGATCGCTTTCGAGAGTGGCGTTCCAGCCGATGCTCCAGATGCCGTTCAAGCGGATGTTGCCGGTTGTCATCACGCTGCCGCGCCAGTTCTCGTCTCCCTCCGGCGCGTTGTTATTGTAGGCCCCCGCGAGTTGCACGTTATAAGCGCCATTCCAGAGGCGCTGCCTCCAATCGGCCTGCATGAGATACCCGGCCTTCGTCGTGACTTCCGGTGTGAGCGTGAGATCGTAATTGGGCGAAATCGCCCAATAATAAGGAACGTCAATCCGGTAGCCGAGATTGGTGCTAAGGCCGTAGTTCGGCGCCATAAATCCGGAGCGCTGCTGGACGGCGGGGTCTGGGGTGTAGAACCAGGGAATCCAGGCGACGGGTACGCCGAAAACCTCAAACACGGAGTTTTCGTAATAGACGTTCTGGTCCGTCTTGTCGTCGATCACGCGCTGAGATTTGATCCGCCAGATTGGAGGCCTTTCCGGGTGGGCCTCGCACGGCTTGCAGGAGGTGACGACGCCGTTCTCGAAGACGGTCTTGTCGCCCTTGCGGTAGGCGTTCGAGGCTGCGACGCGCGTGTCGTCCTGCGTGAGGGCGTGGAGCGAGCGGATGAAGCCGTCTCGAAAATCGGCGCTCAACGTCAACCGTTCCGCGTTGACGACCGACCCGTCTGAATCCTTCAGCCGGACATTGCCGAGGGCGCTCAGCGTGTTCGCGGACTTGTCGTAGACAACCTCATCGGCGAGCAGAACATTGTCGTTGTAATAAATCTCGACATTGCCGCGGGCGATCACGCGGTTGTTTCGATTGTCGTAAACGAGATCGTCCGCCTGAAGAAGCAGGGGCGCTGCTTTATCGGGAGCGATTTGCTTCGCGACGACCTGATCGGCGGCATGGGACTGCAGGGTGGTGACGGTCGACTGCTGCGCGCGCGCGCTGCCGAGGCAGCACGCCAAGCATGCCAGGACTGCCACCAGCACCCTAAGCATTGTTCGCCGCTTCCCTACAGCTCACCGCCACTCCCAAGCTCCCGGCCCCTTTCAAGATTAACCATCCTCCTGATGCAGGAGGACACTTGCAGCAACAAGCAGCGCTACAAGAGCAGGCGCCCAGGCCGCAACAGGAACAGGCACCAATCCCGACGCACCAACTTTCCGCGAAATCTCAGAGAATATGAAAAAGCCGAACCCCCCGGTTAGACCGGTAAGAACCATAGTTTGAATCCTGCCAAAACGAAAGGCTTTCAAAGAGCAGGTTGCAGCAATCAACACCATTGCGGCCATAAGAATAGGTCTGGAAAGGAACAGCTGGTATTGAAGTTCATATTGTTCTGTTGGTATGCCAGCCTTCTTTGCAAAATCAATAAACCCAGGAAGTTCCCAGAATGAGAGAGTTTCAATCGAACCTAGACTGCTCATGATTTGAATAGGACTGAGGTAGGTGCTTATGAAATACTCCTTGTATCGCTTTACGGCCTCGCCAGAGCTCTGTACGACAGCATTTTCGAGGCTCCAATAGCCGTTCTTCAGCTCAGCCTTGCTCGCTTGAATCTGCTCATAAAATCTATTGTTGAGGTCAAATTGCAACAGGGTTACGCCGCCAAGCGTCAAGCCCCTGTCGGCGGACGATATTGCATGCAGAATCGTGGGGCCATCCACACTCTCCTGCCGCAACCACGAGCCGGTGGCGCGATTCTGTTCCGAAGGATCTTTCGGTGTTGAAGAGCCTGGTTTGCATCCGCTCCGATGCGGCTTTCATCCACGATGCGACGGGGTTGAAGACGGTTACGGCAAAGACTCCGAAAGCAACCGCAACCCAAAGTCCCGGCTGAATGAACTGCCAGACCGAGAGCCCGGAGGCGCGAATGATGATGAGCTCCGAGGTTCGGCTGAAGCTCAAGTAGGCGCCGATCGTGCCGATGAGCACGGCGAAGGGCAGGGCAAGTTCCGCGAAAACAGGCACGCGAAGCAGGCTGATCGTGGCCACCGTCATCACGCCGATGTCCTCCCGGGATGAGCTCCTCCTTAAGTTTTCTACAAAATCTGCAAAGAAAATAATAAGAAAAGTGATAAAGAATACCGACAATATTGTAACGATAAATCTCATGGCCATGTACCGGCCGACAATTGTGAAAATCATCATACCGAGATCCCGTCGCGGCTAGGAGGGCTGTACGGCGGATGCGGAGCGCCGCCGTATCAAGGTCAAGGGCCAGGGCAGGCGCAGGCGTGGAAGTCCTATGACAGGCGCGTTGATGTTCAAGCCAAGCATCAAAAGACCGATCGCGCCCGCGGCAGCCGGCACCCCATAGATAAGCCAAAGCGCCCCCAAGGACTTGCCGACCGTTTGGATGCCGGCGATTCCCACAAGCCGGATGAGAGCGCCGATCGTAAAAGCTGTGAACAAAGTCCCGGCGCGGCCTTCGCGCGTCGTCCGCGGCCGGCCGAGATAGACCGTGGCAAGGATGGCAAACACGATGGCATAGACGGCGGCAGAAAAACGCTCGTGGATTTCAGATCTGAAGCGGGGCTGGTTCTGCTGGTAATATTTGCTCGCCTCATCGGGATGGAGCAGATCCCCGATGTCGCGCTCTCGCGGACTTAAATCACGCGGCCCCTCTTTTGGAGCCATATCTCCTATGTCGAATGCGTAAGTTTTGAAGACAATGATTTGCACATCCTGCTTTCCGGCCTCCTGCCGCAGGATCTGACCATCGTACAGTTCCATTGAAGAGCGCCGGCCCTCGGTCAACACCTTTCCCCGGTCCGCGACGACCGTCGTCGTCATTTTCGGGTCCCTCTGGTCGCGAACGACGACGCCGAGCAACTCTCCCTCTTTGCCTTTGTTGCGCATGTGGAACGTGAGGCCCGGCTCGAGGTCGCTGAATTCGCCCGGTTGCATCACCTGCGAAAGAAGGTCGGCGCGCACTTGCGAAACATAGTCGTTGAGCAGCCGCGCAGCCGCTGGGATAACAAAGATATTTGCGGCCAGCACGCTCACCGAAACGACGACCGAAAGAGCGAAGTAGGGGACGAACAGGCGCCAGACAGAGGCGCCGGCAGCGGAAAACACAATGAGTTCGCTATCGCCGTTGAGCCGGTTGTAGGTGTGAAGCGAGGCAATAAGAAAGCCGATCGGCGCCACGGTCACGAGAAGATTGGGCAGCGCCAAAGACGTGATTTTGAGAAATAAGAAAAAAGTCTGCCCCTCCGAAGTCAAAAGCTTGATCTCCTTCAGAACAGAGGTCAGCCAGACAATAAGCGTGAGAGAGATCAGAATCGTGAGCAGCGCCGACGCCGTCTGGCGAAAGATATAGCGGCTGATCAACATATTTTGGCGCTCCGCGGCGGATTTGGCCGCCCCCCTTGTTTCAACATGCAGTAGGCATGGCTTCATGGCGCATTTTCGGCCATGGCGGGCTTTGCATTTATGGGGCTTTCCTGTAGGGTTTCGTGTTGGCTATAAAGCAATCTTACGCCCGCCAGACCGGTTCGCGCCCTCCATGACAGAGCTTCCCATCATCTCGTTCGCCTCCCTCGATTCGAAACCGAACGCATCCACCGCCGTCTATTTTGTAGCAGAAGGGGAGGGGCTGTCTCCGCATCTGAAGAAGCTCGATGGCTCCGCCGCAGGGGCAATCTCCAAAGCGATGGAGATTTCCTCTTTCAAGCGAAAGCGAAAGAGCATCGTGGAAATCCTGGCGCCGCACGGCCTTGCCGCGGGTCGCCTCATGCTTGTGGGCGTCGGCGAGCCGAAAACGCTCAACGCCCGCGAATGGATGGAAATCGGCGGCGCGGTTCGGGCCAAGCTTCCCGCAAAAACCTCCGAAGCCGACATCGTTTTCGACGGGATTGATTCGCTGAATGGCGAAGCGCCGATGTCCTTCGCGCTCGGCTTCAGCTTGAGAAGTTATGCCTTCAAGAAATACAAGTCGAAGGGCGGGCGCGGCGAGCCCGAGGATGCCGAAGCAGAAAACGAGCGCGTTCCGCCCCGGCTTGCGATCTTTTCTTCCGCGGGGGAGCAACTCGCGCGCGGCTTTCAGAAAGAACAGGCTCTTCTCGGAGGCGTCTACTTCGCGCGGGACCTCGTGAATGAGCCGTCCAACATCCTGACGCCGCCCGAATTCGTGGAAAGGCTTCGCGCTCTCGAAGCGGAAGGGCTCAAGGTCGAGGTGGTGGACGAGCGCGCGCTCAAGTCCCTTGGCATGAACGCGATGCTTGCCGTCGGCCAAGGCAGCGCCCAGCCTTCCGCAGCCGTCGTCCTGCGCTGGGATGGCGCGCCCCAGGCTCAAGGCGGCGATGGCAATCTCGTCTTCGTCGGCAAAGGCGTGTGCTTCGATTTCGGCGGGATCTCCATCAAGCCGAGCCAGGGCATGGAGGACATGAAGGGCGATATGGCGGGCGCTGCCGCCGTGGCCGGCCTCATGATTGCGCTCGCACGCCGCAAAGCGCCCGTCAACGCGGTTGGCCTCGTCGGCCTCGTCGAGAACATGCCAAGTGGAACAGCGAGCCGCCCGGGTGACGTCGTGACGTCGGCATCGGGCCAAACCATTGAAATCCTTAATACCGATGCCGAAGGACGGCTCGTTCTCGCGGACCTCCTGTGGTATGCGCAGGCGCACCTGGAGCCGAAGCTCATCATCACGCTGGCGACGCTCACGGGTGCCATCCTGGTCGCGCTCGGCAGGGAATATGCCGGCCTGTTCTCAAACGACGACCCGCTTGCTTCTCACATCAGCGAGGCAGGGCAGGACATCGGCGAGCTTGCGTGGCGGCTTCCGCTATCCAAGAAATACAACAAGTTGATCGATTCCAAGCTCGCGGACGTGAAGAATATCGGCGGCCGTGACGCGGGTTCCATTACGGCCGCGCAGTTTCTTCTTCGCTTCGTGAAATCGGGCGTGCCGTGGGCGCATCTCGACATCGCCGGCACCGCCATGGGCTCTCCGGCATCCGATATCAATTCGAGCTGGGGCTCCGGCTACGGTGTTCGCTTGCTCGATCATTTTTCGGAAAAGTTCTACGAGAGCCGTTCCGAGCCCAAATAGAAAAAGGTTCCATAATGTATCTTATGCGAATCGCGTAGCAGCCAAAAGGCTGTTGCGGGCCGATCGCATGCGCGGCTGAAACATCCCGTGTTTCAATCGACTTTGGCGCGCGCGCTGGCGAAATTTCGGAACAAATGAAGAGCGCGTCCAACACAGGGGCTTAAGGCTGTCCTTCTGCGGGCAAAACACACCCATTTGCTCGCGAGCGCATGCCCGGAGCAGGACAAAACCTCCCCTCTTCGGCTAAAACCCGTTTAGCACGACGGAAAGACGTCAAATTGTTTGGCAGTGGCGATCTTCGTCGCCTTGCGAAAGGCAGAACGCGGCATCCTGACACTCGACGGACACACTCTCGCGCTGTGAACGTCATCGGCCTCGACCATACACAACGGTCAAGTTCGGAGCCGCACCAGGAAAATGAGAGCAGAACCCGCTAAATGGGGCTGCGAATTTCATTTTCTCTCGTCCCGATAGGAGGGCCGATGGCGAATGGGCGCCAACGATGGCGTGCTTGGAAAATCGTAGTTTCGCGCAGCAGCCTGGCAGTGCGCGTTTGCCGAGTTTTCAGCCTCGGCGGCATCCGCATTTGCGGGCGAACATGCTCGTGCGAGGACGAGGCGCGACAGGGACTTCCGCAAAGCTGCAGGATAAAGAGGAAGAAACGAAGGATTGACGCGGCGAGGCGCATCACCCGATCCCTGGTCCGTCGAGGAGAAACACATCAAACCTAATGTGATTTGGCTTTTTCGGTCAATCTGATGCAATATCGCAACAGCCAAAAGCGCGGCCGGCGCGAGGGTCCATCGCCTTTCGCGCCGGTTCGTTTTTAATCGGCGCTCTCTGTCTCATCCTTCAGCCGTGGACGCAGCCGCGATCGCAACCGGGACGGCCTATTGCCGCCGGGAATTTGCGTGTGGATCGGCGCCTCCTCATTGTCCGCTGCCCCGGCTGTTCACTTGTATCGGCTTGACACGCTGGATAAAGTCGCGACCGGTTCATCGCCAAACGCGCTGAGTAAGGGCCGCGCAGCCCGACGGCGCTAACGAGGAGGTCGCGTGCGGAATAAAGAGGCTGAAGTCGCGGACGGAGAACCTGAGCCGGACGGGAAAACGCGGTCTGCCGACGGCCTCGCGCGTCTGCTCGGCATCATGGCGGCGCTTCGTCATCCCGAGCGCGGCTGCCCATGGGACCGGAAGCAGACCTTCGAGACGATTGCCCCCTACACGATCGAGGAAGCCTATGAGGTCGCCGACGCCATCGAGCGCCGCGCCATGGACGATCTCAAGGACGAACTCGGAGATCTCCTCTTGCAGGTGGTTTATCACGCCCGCATGGCCGAGGAGGCAGGCCTGTTTGCCTTTCCGGACGTGGCCGAGGCAATCTCCGCGAAAATGGTCCGCCGCCACCCGCATGTTTTCGGCGACAGCGGCGGCGACGGCGGCGCGCATCAATGGGAAGCCATCAAGAAGCAGGAGCGCGAGGCGAAAAAGGCCCGAAATGGCCCTGCCCCGCGGCCTTCGCTCTTCGAGGATGTCCCGGCCGGCCTGCCTTCACTCGCAAAGAGCCAGAAGCTGCAGCGGCGCGCGGCGCACTTGGGCTTCGACTGGCCCTCGGTCGATCCGGTCCTCGACAAGGTGGATGAGGAACTTGCGGAGCTTCGCGCCGAGATCGCAAGCGCGCCCGGCCCCGACAAGAAGAAGCGTGAGTTCGAGGAATTCGGCGATCTCATGTTCGTGATGGTCAATCTCGGGCGGTGGCTCGGGATCGACGCGGAGGCAGCCCTTCGGGCCGCCAATATGAAATTCACCCGCCGCATGGACTCGATGGCAGCCCAGGCTGATGAGAACGGGCAGGCGCTCGAAACGATGACCCTGGACGAGATGCAGGTTTTATGGGACCGGGCGAAGGCCGAGGAGAAGGGCAAGAAGCATGAGACGCCACCCAAACAGAGGTGTCGTCCGTGAGTCAAACGGTCGAAGCTCCATTTGAGGTTGACTCCGAGGCATCAACTAGTGCTTCTGATCCTTCAGTTTGTCTGTCGATAAAGCCAAGGGCAGCATAACGGATAGGACAATTTGCAACAGAGTCAGCAATCTGATCGAGGTTGCATTTGGGATAACCTCGCCGACCCCCGTAATGCTAAACGCAAAATAAAAAAAGTCGAGGAGATTGAAAAGCGCTGGGTCCATAGAATCTTTCTTATAGTATCCAGTCAATTGGTCAATTGAGCCTTTTCTGTGTTGGAGAAGCGCCTCTTTCAACTCAGGCCAGCCTAACTTAAGAGTGGGCTCAGTTGGCGATCCGAGGTAATATGTATCCGTTGATCCTGCTGGCACTCCGCGATATGGGGCTGTCAGAGTGACCGTTAAAAACTCATGATTAGCAGGCTCATCCCTCCGCGGGCCTACGAAACTGATACGCATTCTGGTTTCAAAATTTACGCCATTAATTATATAGTTATTTTCGCCTTTCCAATCAAAGGCGAAATCGTTTTTTTGTGGTCCAGCTTCTTCAACCCTAAGTAATGCGGAGTCCAGGATGTTTAACTTCGTTAATATATCCTTTATTTTTTCTTCATTGTCCTTTATCGAGGTCACCGCCTCTGTTGTCGGAAAGTCCCGAGAGACAGAATAGGCGCTCGGGTTGCTTCGGTAAAGTAAGAAGTGGATGCAACCAAAAATTACTGCGAAGCATACGTAGCTTGCAAGAAGCCGCGAAATAATTGATCCGCCTTTACCCAACACATACAAAAGAAGAGCAATCGTTATTGGCGGTAATATCCAAGCGAGTAATATCTCCACGGTGAGCCCCTAATTAATTACAACTTACCGAAGGCGCTGGATGGCCGGGTCGAGTCCTGCCATGATAAAATAGGACTGCGTTGGCTCTGGATTGTGCCTCAAGGGCGGGCGGTTTTATTGCTGCTTCGCCTTCTCCTCCGCAACAAGCTCTTTCTTCGAAAGCTTCCCGATCAGCGTCCTCGGCAGTTCCTCGCGGAACTCGATCTCGACCGGCAGCTCGATCTTCGAGATGCGCGCCGTGAGGAACTCGATCATCTCATCCTTGGTGACATGCTGGCCTGCCCGAAGCTTGACGAACGCTTTCGGCGCTTCGCCCCGGTATTGGTCGGGAACGCCGATGACGGTGGCTTCATCCACGGCGGGGTGCTCATAAATCGCTTCTTCGATCCGGCGCGGATAGACGTTGAAGCCCGAGCAGAGAATGAGGTCCTTGATGCGGTCGACGATGTAGGTGAAGCCGTCGGCGTCCATAGTGGCGACGTCGCCGGTCCTGAAGAACTCGCCCGTGAAGGTGTCGGCGGTTTCCCGCGGCTTGTTCCAATATCCTTTCATCACTTGCGGGCCGAAGATGCAAATCTCGCCCTTCTGACCCAGCGAAACCTCCCGGTCCGGCGCGCCCAGCTCCCGCAGCGACATGATGGTGCCCGGCACGGGCAAGCCGATGGACCCCTCCTTGATCGCCCCGCTGACGGGGTTGATGTGCGTCACCGGAGAGGTTTCGGACAGGCCGTATCCCTCGACCAGCTTGCACCCGGACAGGCGCTCGAAATCGCGCTTCACCTCCAGCGGCAGCGGGGCGCCGCCCGAAATGCAGAACTTGAGCGAGGAAAGATCGTGTTCCCTGATGTCCGGCGCCTTCGCAAGCGCATTGAACAGCGTGGGTACGCCCGCCATGACGGTCGGCCGCGCTTCGTCGATGAGCTTCAGCGTCTGTTTCAAATCGAAGCGCGGCAGCATGATCATCTGCGCCGCCTTCCTGATCGCGAAATTCATCAGGCCCGTCATCGCGAAGGAATGGAAGAACGGGATGACGCAAAGAAAGCGCTCCTCGCCGTCGACCGCCAAGCCCGGGAACCAGGACGCGGCCTGCTGAACGTTGATCGAGAGATTGGCGTGCGTGAGCATCGCGCCCTTGGGCGTGCCCGTCGTGCCCCCGGTATACTGCAAGGCGGCGACGCTGTTCACATCGATGTCGCACGGCGTGAATTTGCTGTCGTTGTTCAGGAGGTCGCGCGACGCGATCACGCCGGAACCGGCTTTCCAGGGGGCGACATCCTTCCCCTTCAAAAGCCTGAAGAGAAAGCCCTTGAGGCCCGGCAGCATGTCGCGGAAACGCTCGACCACAACATGCTTCACAATCTTGCCGTCGAGGAGCGCCTTGGCCTTCCGGAAAGTCGCCTTGAGATCGAGCGTGACCACGAGTTCGACGCCCGCGTCCTTCACCTGGTATGCGAGTTCCTGAACGGTGTAGAGCGGATTGAGGCCGACCACGGTTCCGCCCGCTTTCAGGATCGCGTAATAAAAGACGATGAAGGCCGGGCAATTCGGGAGGAGAATCCCGACGCGCGTCCCCTTCCCTACGCCAAGTCCCTGAAGCCCCTTCGTGGCGCGATTGACAGCCTCTTGAAGTTCCGCATAGCTCAAGGTCTTGCCGAAAAACGCGGTGGCTGGCCGTGCTGGAAAGCGGGCGGCGGCCTCATCGAGAAAACTCGGCAAAGGCGCCGGATCAAAACGCTGGAACCAGTCTATCTGCTTCGGGTACGACTTCAACCAGGGGTAGGCTGCGCCGCCCATCGCCGCGTGTGCCCTCGGCTCGCTGGTCAAACTGGCTTGTTCGGAGCTTTCCATGGTCCTTCCCGCCATAATCTGCTGATTGACTATTATAACCAGTAAGGATGGAGCGTAACACCGGCGCGTCAAGGCCCAAACGCTCCGTTGGAAACATGGCACAAATTCGCTTCCCGTTTCTTGGGTAACAGGAGCAGGTTCCAAACGCAGCTAGCCTTGCATTCGCCTTCCCATTGAAGGAAGGTGTTCATCTCCGGGGCGTCTCGCTGGACTTGCGGCAGGTTTGCCGCTATCCCGTTCGCCACGCTTCGATTGAATGAGTGAGGCGCCTTAACCTTCGCCCGCTCGAAATCGCCCGAGGGAGCCTGCCATGGACGATGTAGAAGAGAAGATTATCGGAATCCTGCGCAAGAATATGCGCAATCCAGACAAGGAAATCACGCTCGATACAAAGCTTGCGGACCTGGAAATCGAGTCTCTGGATCTTGCTGTCATTGTTTTCGATATCGAGGATACATTCGGCATCCAGATTCCTTACAACGCAAATGAGGAAGTGGTCGATTTCGCAACGGTCGGTTCCGTTGTCGACAGGGTCAAGGCCGTTCTGGCGGACGAGAAGGCATCCGGCGCGGCTGCCTGACGGGCGTGCAGCAAGGGGGCATTGGAGCATGGCATTGAACGGCAAGGGGCGCCGCGTCGCGGTCACCGGAATAGGTGTCGTGACGTGCATTGGCACGGGCGTCGAGAAATTCTGGGACGCCATCAAATCCGGCACGCATGGGATCGGGTCCATCGAGAGCTTCCCTTTGCAGGACTTGTATATCAAGATCGGAGGCGAGGTTCGCGATTTCGATCCGAGGGAGCGCTGCAAGAGCAAGGCCGTCATCCTGTCCGATCGCTTTTCGCAATATGCGAGCGCCGCCGCTGCGGAAGCCGTCCGGCAGTCGGGCCTTGAAACACCCTTCAAGAATGGCGAGCGCGCTGCCGCCATTGTAGGCTCGGGCGTCGGCGGCCTTACCACCATCGAAAAAGCCTATGAAGATATCTTCGTCCATAAGAAGAAGGCGACGCATCCGCTGACGCTTCTGCGCTCGATCAGCAGCACGGCGGTCGCGCATGTCAGCATCGACCACGGGATCAAAGGGCCGGTTTTCGGCACGGTGAGCGCCTGCTCGACGGCTACTCATGCGATTGGCCTAGCCTTCCAGATGATCAGGGGCGGCGCTGTGGATGTCGCGGTCGCCGGGGCTTCGGAGGCTGCGCTCAATTATGGATCCATGCGCGCCTGGCAGGCGATGCGCGTGCTTTCGCCCGACGGCTGCTTTCCGTTTTCGAAGCGGCGCAACGGAACCGTGCTCGGAGAAGGATCGGGAATCCTTGTCCTCGAAGAAATGGAGCAAGCCAAGGCCCGCGGCGCAACCGTTCTCGCCGAGCTTCTGGGTTTCGGCATGACGTCGGACGCGAGCGACATGGTGAACCCCGACATCCAAGGCCCGACGCGGGCCATGCAGATCGCACTCGCCGATGCGAACCTTGCACCAGGCGACATCGACTATTTGAATGCTCACGGGACCGCGACGGCCGCCAACGACATCAACGAGACGCGCGCCATCAAGAAAGTGTTCGGAGCGCATGTAAACAGGCTCTCGGTTTCCTCGACGAAATCGATGCACGGCCATTGCCTCGGCGCGGCCGGAGGCGTGGAGGCTGCTGTCTGCGTCCAGGCCATGCGCGAAGGCTTTGTCCCGCCAACTGTCGGATTCGATGAACCTGGAAGCGAGTGCGACCTCGACTATACTCCGAACGAAGGCCGCTACCGCGATATCGGCTATACGATGTCGAACTCTTTCGCGTTTGGCGGCCTGAATGCTGTGCTTGTTTTTGGACCGGCGCTGAATTGACGAGAAATAGCCCGGCTTTTGCCGCAGTGATAGATTTGTAGAGCTTGGGGCGGAGCGCTTGGAAGGGTCGGCGAACCCTGTGTGGCAACCTACAAGTAGGCTGCTGCGTTCTATCTTGGCAGAAGGTGGACGCAAGCGGTTGTGCAAGGTCTTTCAATGGCATCGATGTTTGAACAGCATTCCCCCCTGGCCTGGATTGCTTTCAACGTTCTGGTACTCGCCATCCTGGCGGCGGACCTCGGTTTGTTTCATCGCAAGCCAAGAGCAATCCCCGTTCGCGAAGCTCTTTGGACGACAGCCGGGTACATTGCGCTAGCGCTTTGCTTCAACGCCTGGATCTACTTTCAGTTCGGTCACCAGAAAGCCGTCGAATTTCTGACTGGCTACTTCATCGAATATGCGCTGAGCATGGACAACATCCTCGTGTTTGTTGTCATTCTCGGCTATTTCCGCGTTCCAGCCGAGTTTCAGATGCGTGTCCTCCTTTGGGGCATTCTGGGCGCGCTTGTCCTGCGCGGCATCTTCATTCTGGCTGGTTACGCCCTGATCGAGACTTTCGACTGGACGGTGGTCGTGCTGGGCGCCTTCCTGATCTATACCGGCTTCAAGACGATGCTCGCCGGTGACGAAACGATCGACCTTCAGGACAGCCGCGTCATCAAAATCTCGCGCCGCCTCTTCCCAATCACGCATGACTATGATGGCGATCGGTTCTTTACGAGGCTTCCTTCAGGAAAAGCGGTGGCGACGCCTCTTTTCCTTGTGCTCATCGTCCTCAACGTCACGGACATCGTCTTCGCGCTCGAACTCGATCCCCGCGATCTTCGCCATCACACGAGATCCCTTCATCGTCTACACATCGAACGTGTTCGCGATCCTTGGCCTGAGAGCGCTCTATTTTGCCCTGTCCGGCATGGTCGACAAATTCCGGTATCTGAAATACGGACTGTCGCTTGTGCTGATCTTCATCGGGTTGAAGATGATCTACAATTATCCCGATTGGCTGGAGGACATTCCGACGGAGTGGGCGCTCGTTATTACCGCGACGTTGATCTTCGGTTCGATCCTCGCGTCCCTGGTCCACAACCGGATCGACGGGGATGCGTCCGCGCAATAATCGAGTGCAACCGGTGCACTTTCCCCTGCCCTGCTTTGAGGACGTTGAGAGCGGCCGAAAGTCAGCGATAAGGCGGGAAAGGCGTTACAGAATGTACTTCGCGTTGAGCGTGATCGCCGTCTTGCCCTTGATCTCGAACTGCGCCTGATTGAAACTCGGTTTCCCCATGAGCCGCGGATTGGTCGAAATCCCAACTCCTTCCGTGGGTATGCCAAGGAAATTGGTGTCGAGCGCGCCATTCCCGTTCTCATCATGGATGGCGGCCACCGCGTAGACGCCCTCTTTCAGCCCCTTATACGTGACCACGACCTTCCCGCCGCCGATGACCTCCTTGCTCTGACGCACCGGATGCCCTTTCGTACAGTCGGGGAATGCTTCCCTGTCCGAGCCTTCCGCCGAGAACACGCACAGCAGCACCTGCCCCTGGTTGCTTCTGAGACTATCGACCGTGACTGTCAGGTCGGCGGCAATAACCTGCGAAAGATCAAGGCAACAAAATAATGCAGCCGTGGCTGCAATCTTAAGACGCGAATTCATGTGAGAGCACCGTGACCTGAGAAGAAGCCTTCGCGATAAGGGCGGCTCACGGCAGGATTGAGGCGGCTAATGCTTCCCTTACCAAGAGCAGGCACGATACAGATTGATACAAGGAAGGCGATAGGATTCCGCGGCTGCGCGGTTTAGCCTTTCTTAGGGCGAAATCCAGCCGAGATTTTATGCTTGGTTGGTTATCGGCACTCGCTCACGTAGAGGTTCAGCGGCGTGGGTAATGCGGAGATCTTTGATGTTCAAGTTCGTAAAATACCTTATTGGCGCCGGCCTTATTGCCGGATCAACAACCGTGGCGGCGGCGGGCGATCTGCCTCCTGAAATTCTCGATAGCATTATGGCCTCGTGCAGGCCGGACTATCACCGTGTTTGCTCGTTTGTCGTGCCGGGCAGCGGCCGCGTCGGACGATGCCTCCTCGACCATGAGACGGAGCTTGCTCCGCCATGTCTCAAGTCGATCAAGCTCGCCTATGCGATGGAAGCTTGCATGCCCGATTACCACCGGTTTTGCAATGGCGTGGCGGCGGGCGGTGGACAAATTGTGGAATGCCTCGCCAGCCGGATCGAGGCGCTCGCGCCCGAATGCCAGCGCGTCGTGAGCGCAAATGCGCCTTACGCCACTCCCGGCCATGAGCGCTACAGCTATAATCGCGGCCCATATGGCGGGCCTACGCCCAACCCGGAAGCGTATCGCTACGAGCCACGCCCTTCCGAAACCGGACCCTACGCGGGTGACGGCGGCAACCCCGGGCAATCTTACGATGACCGTTATGCCGATCGTGGCTACGGGCAACCCTACGGCGAGGGACGCTACCCGGACCAGGGCTATAGCAATCCGGGATACGCGCAACCTGGCTCTGGATATCAGCAGCCGGGGTCGAATTATCCTCCGGCAGAAGAGAATGTGCCGCTGAAATAGCGATTGGGACCGAGCGGCTTCCCCTCACCCCTGCCCTCTCCCGCCAAGGGAGAGGGAAGCAGGCGCGCCAGTGCGACAGCGCCCCTTCCCCCACCGCCTCCGCTTGCCGTTCATGGTGAGTTGCGGAATGCCTTGCGCGTTGCTAATCGCCTGCCACGCCGTTCATGCGGTCGACCTTAAACCCGCGCTTTCTGAGCTTCTCGACGGTCTCATCGGCATGCGTGCGGTCCTTCGTCTCGATGACGATATCGACAAGAGTGCCCTTCGCCGGAACGTCGAGATAGAAGCGGCGATGATAGACTTCGAGGATGTTGGCACCGCAGCGGCCAAGCTCGCTGGAAACTTCACCGAGCGTCCCCGGCCTGTCGCTGATCGTGATGCGCAGCGATACAATTTTGCTCTCGCGCTCGAGCCCGCGCATGATGATCGAGGCCAGCACCCGGGAGTCGATGTTGGCCCCGCTCTGGAACAGGCCGACGCGCCGCCCCGCAAAGCGCTCCTTGTTCGACAACACCGAGGCGAGGCCGGCGGCGCTCGCGCCCTCCGCGACCGTCTTTTGCACGCTCGCCAGCGTAAAGATCGCCTCCTCGACGGCCGTCTCGCTGACAAGGATCACATCGGAGACGAACTCGCGGATGATGGGCAAGGTGCAGGCGCCGCAGGTCTTGACGGCGATGCCCTCCGCCAGCGTTGCGCCTCCGCATTCCACTATCTTCCCGCGCAAGGCGGCGTAGGTCGAGGGGTAGCTTTCCACCTCGACGCCGATGATCTCCATCGCCGGGCGCAGCGCCTTGACCGCGGAGGCAACGCCGGCGATGAAACCGCCTCCGCCGATGGGCACGATCATGCAGTCGAGTTCCGGGCAATCGTGGATGAACTCGAGCCCGGCTGTGCCCTGGCCCGCGATCACGACCGGGTCGTCATAGGGATGGATCAGCGTAAACCCGTGCTCGGCAATCAGCCGGTCGGCCAGCGTCCGGGATTCGGCGACCGTCTCGCCAAAGAGGATGACTTTTGCGCCGTAGCCTTCGGTATTCCCGACCTTGTTGAAGGGGGTATGCTCCGGCATGACGATCGTGGCCGGGATGGCGAGCCGAGCGGCGTGATAGGCCACGGCCTGCGCGTGATTGCCCGCCGAAATCGCGATCACGCCTCGTTTGCGCGCCGCCTCGCTCAGCGACAGGAGCTTCAGAAGAGCGCCGCGCTCCTTGAAGCTCCCCGTTGCCTGCATGTTCTCGTATTTAACGAAGATGCGCGCGCCCGAGAGAGCCGAGAGCTTCGGCGCTTCAACGGCGGGCGTCCAGAGGATTGCCTCCTGCAAGCGGCTTGCAGCCGCCCTGATCTCCGGCAAGCCGACCGGGAGCCGTTCCAAACGGTCGTCAGCTTGGTGAGCCATGCCCACGCCTCTCCTTCAGCGTTCAAAAGGCAGGAGGAAGTGCGTGGTTACATGCCCTTTTTCTACCCGGCCTTCAAGAGACGGGCAGCCTCGACGGCGAAATATGTCAGGATGCCCGATGCGCCCGCACGCCGGAACGCCATCAGGCTTTCAAGCACCACGCGCTCGCGGCTGAGCCAGCCATTCTGGAAAGCCCCGACGAGCATCGCATACTCGCCCGACACCTGGTAAACGAAGGTCGGCACCTCGAAGGTTTCCGAAACGCGGCGCACGATGTCGAGATAGGGCATGCCGGGCTTGACCATGACCATGTCCGCGCCCTCGGCAAGATCGAGCGAAACCTCGCGGATGGCCTCGTTGGTGTTGGCCGGGTCCATCTGGTAGGTGCGCTTGTCGCCTTTCAGCGTGCCGGACGATCCCACGGCGTCCCGGAACGGCCCGTAGAACGCGGACGCGTATTTGGCCGCGTAGGACATGATCAGCGTGTTCTTGAAGCCGTTCCCTTCCAGCGCCCCGCGGATCGCTCCGATGCGGCCGTCCATCATGTCTGACGGCGCCAGCACGTCGCAGCCGGCTTCAGCCTGGGTCAAGGACTGCCGGATAAGCGCGTCGAGCGTTTCGTCATTGGCGATTTCGCCCTCGATCAGAAGCCCGTCGTGGCCGTGGCTGGTATAGGGGTCCAGCGCCACGTCGCAGATGACGCCCATCTGGGGCACGCGCGCTTTTAAGGCTCGAACCGTGCGGCAGACGAGGTTCTCAGGGTTGAACGCTTCGCTTGCCGTATCGTCGCGCAGGCTTGGCTGGGTGTAGGGAAACAGCGCAATCGCTGGGATGCCAAGCTCGGCCGCCTCTTGCGCCGCGTTGACCGCGAGATCGACCGAAAGCCGCTCCACGCCCGGCATCGAAGGAATGGGATGCCGCACCATTTTGCCGTCGACGACAAAAATCGGCCAGATCAGGTTCGCCGGTGATAGCGTTGTCTCTGCGACAAGAGCGCGCGACCATGGCGCCTGCCTCGTACGTCTCAGGCGCGTGTTCGGAAATCCGCCTGCCGCCGATCTGGCGAGGGATGATCTGTCGACTGTAAATGCTGATGGTTTTTTCACGATGTTCATGGCGCGGCCCTTCGAGAAGAGAACTGTCTGTACGCCTGAAAGGCGCTTGACACAAGGCCAGAGTTCTTCTAGAACAAACACAGAACATCGGTGGTCGCCCCCGCATCTAACCATCGATGCCGAAAACAAGCAAGCGAGCCAGAAAACGCCGGTAAATCAGCCCCCTACCGGATATGCCGTTCCTTTTGCCCCCGAAAGCGAACGATAACGCCCCCAA
Source organism: uncultured Alphaproteobacteria bacterium (assembly GCA_963817495.1). Lineage (GTDB taxonomy): Bacteria > Pseudomonadota > Alphaproteobacteria > Rhizobiales > Rhodomicrobiaceae > Rhodomicrobium. The sequence continues at coordinate 129,100 of CAWFOS010000011.1, forward strand.
AGGCTCGCTTGCTTGCTTTTTTCCTGAATCTCCGCCAAATCACGAGACATGGTAAAGATCGACGTTCTTGGCGCTGGTATTGTCGGCCTCTGGCAGGCGTTCATGCTGCGCCGGCAGGGCCACGATGTCACCCTGTGGGATCGCGCCGGAATACCTGGAGGCGTGCGAGCCAGTCAGCTGGCGGGCGCGATGCTGGCGCCCTATTGCGAGGGCGAGCCGGGACATGAGCTGGCCCTGAAGCTCGGCCTGGAGGCCCTGCCCCTCTGGCGGGAGCATTATCCGGAAATGATGGCGACGGGCACGCTGGTTGTTGCGGCGGCCCGCGACCGCGCGGACTATGAGCGCTTCGCCTCCCAGACGCACGGTCACCGGCGGGTGGCGGCGGCGGAGTTGAGCGAGCTTGAGCCGGCGCTCTCGGGGCGTTTCCATGAGGGGCTTTTTTTTGAAAGTGAAGCGCATGTCGAACCAGGCGCGGCGATGGCTTACTTTGCACGCGAGCTCAAGCGCATGGGCGTCGTGTGCCAGCCGCGCGCCTATGACGAGGGGCACGGCAAGGGCGGCGGCGTCGCTATCGATTGCCGTGGACTTGGCGCGCGCGATGAGCTCAAGACCTTGCGGGGCGTGCGCGGCGAGCGCATCCTCATCGAAGCCAGGGACGTCCGCCTGACGCGGCCAATCCGGCTGCTTCATCCCCGCGTCCCCTTCTACATCGTGCCGTGGTCCTCAAACCAGTTCATGATCGGCGCCACATTGATCGAGAGCGCGGATGGCGGTCCGGCTACTTTGCGCTCGACGATGGAGCTCTTATCCTGCGCCTATGCGCTCCTTCCTGAGCTTGGCGAGGCGAGAATCGTCGAGATCGCCGCAGGCGTCCGCCCGAGCTTCCCCGACAATGAGCCGAAAATCATCGTGCGCGGCCAGCAAATCTTCGTGAATGGCCTTTACCGGCATGGATTTCTGGTTTCGCCCATACTCGCTCAGATCGTCGCCGACTATATAGAGTTGGGCGCCAAACGAGAGGGAGTTCTCTTTGAAGATCACGGTGAATGGTGAGGCTCGCGTCACGGCGGCAAGGAGCCTTGAAGAGCTGTGCCGCGAGCTGGGCTTTTCCGAAGCGAAGGTGGCGACGGCGAGAAACGGCGATTTCGTTCCTGCAAAGGCGCGGGCGGCGGTTGAGCTCGCCGAGGGCGACGCCATCGAAGTTCTTTCCCCGCGTCAGGGAGGCTGAAACATGAGTTCCCGCGCGAACGGGGCGGATGAGACCCCGGACCTTTTCACCTTGTACGGCAAGCCGGTTTCCTCGCGGCTCTTGCTCGGCACGTCGCTTTATCCCTCACCCGAAATCATGCGCCGCTCCGTCGAAGCCTCTGGCGCAAGCGTCTTGACGGTCTCGCTTCGCCGCGAGAGCAGCCGCGACGCGGGCGCGGGCTCCCGGTTCTGGGAGCTCGTAAAAAGTTTTGGCGCGCACGTCCTTCCCAATACGGCGGGTTGCCACACGGCGCGCGAAGCCGTCACCACGGCGCAGATGGCGCGCGAAGTCTTCGAGACGAACTGGGTGAAGCTTGAGGTCATCGCGAACGACGACACGCTGCAGCCCGAAGTCTTCGGCCTTGTCGAAGCAGCCGAGGCGTTGTGCCGGGACGGCTTCCAGGTCTTTCCCTATTGCACCGAGGATTTGAGCGTGGCCGAACGGCTTCTCGGCGCTGGCTGCCAGGTTCTCATGCCGTGGGCTGCGCCGATCGGCAGCGGGCGGGGCCTGATGAACCCCTATGCGCTGCGCAGCCTGCGCGCCTATTTCCCCGGCACGCCGCTTATTGTCGACGCCGGGATCGGCGCGCCATCCCACGCAGCCGAGGCCATGGAAATCGGCTTCGACGGCGTCCTTCTCAACACGGCGGTCGCCAAGGCGCGCAACTCCGTGGCCATGGCCGCAGCCTTCGCCAAGGCCATCGAAGCGGGCCGCCTCGCCTATCGCGCGGGCATCATGCCGCCCCGCGATATGGCCAGCCCCTCCACGCCGGTCGCCGGGCTCCCCTTTCTCGATGCTGCCCGTGCTTCCTAGATTCTATCCCATCGTTCCGGACGCGGCCTGGGTTGCGCGCCTGGCTCGCGTTGGCGTGAAGCTCATCCAGCTTCGGATCAAGGACGTGCCGCAGAGCGCGATTGCGCCCGCGATCCGCGAGGCGCTTCTGGCCAGCCGCGCGCATAACTGCGAACTCGTCGTCAACGATCACTGGCGGGAGGCCATCGACTGCGGCGCTGGCTTCGTGCATCTCGGCCAGGGCGATCTCGAAACCGCCAACACAGCGGCGATCCGGCGGGCAGGCATCAAGCTTGGCATTTCGACGCATAGCCATGAGGAACTGGAGCGCGCCCTGCTGGAAGACCCGGACTACGTGGCGCTCGGTCCCGTTTATCAAACAACGCTCAAGGTCATGCCATGGGCGCCCCAGGGCCTGGAGCGGGTCGGCGAATGGAAGGGGCTGGCAAAGCGCCCTCTGGTCGCGATAGGCGGCATCACCCTCGAGCGCGCTCCGCAGGTGTTCGCGGCTGGCGCCGACAGCATCGCGGTCGTGAGCGATGTCGTCTTCCATCCGGACCCGGAGCAACGCGCGCGAGACTGGCTGGCCAGCGCCGAGCAAGCAAAGGCCCAAACATTCCTCGGCAAGCTGACGGATGAATCATGAGCTCAGACAGCTCTTGCACACCGGATGCAGATATTTTGCAGTCGCCAGAACTTTGCCGCCGACGTTCCGAGTGATAGCGCGCCTCTGGGTCTGGCGGAAATATTTCAATGATTTCTGTGCAATCAGTCGCCATGCGCCAGTTTAATGGAAACACGCGCAGATCAGGAAACTAAAGCTCACTCTATCAGAAGTTGAGCCATGTCATAACCAAGTCATAGCTTCAACATCGCATTTACAAAAGCGACGACTCAGACATAGTCAAGTTGTGAAGTGCGCGTGCGCTTCACTTCATTGCGCTTCACCCCACAATGAGAAGTTCCCGCACTCCTGCCGGAGTTTTTGCAGCTTCGCTTGCGGCTTGGCGGCGAGCCTGGAAAATGTTGAAATCGTGGGGGAACCAAAACTGAAGCTTGGTATTCCTACGTTCGCTGCTCGGCCGTCCGGGTGGGGTGTAGCGCGTCCGTGATGGAGAGGGGTCGCGATGCATAAGGCGACGTTCCTAATCGTCGTTTCTTAAAGATCAGGGATGATCACAGTAAGATAAAGTTCGCCACCCTGGCAAATCTGTAGTACGGCAGGCGTTATGTAACACATTCATAATCGTGTTACAATTGAGTGGGAGATTTGGCAACAAAGATACGACACAAAATGTCAGAGAAATTTACAGATGAGCTAAACATGACGGTGCGCGTGGAAATGTTGGATCTTGAGGCGAATCACTCCCAACCTGGAAACACCCTAGACATCCAGATAGATAGTGATGCGGAGGCCCTGTTCTCTCGCGGGAGAGTTTCTCTCAAAGCCATCGAGGATTTCACGCTGGCGATCATAGGTTTTGTGCTGTTTCTGCCTGCGTCGCTGCTGATTGCGCTGGCGATAAAGCTCGAAAGTCGCGGCCCCGTTTTCGTCCGGCAGCGGTGCCAAGGCCGTGATGGTCGCATTTTCGAGCTTCTCAGATTTCGCACTATGAGGGGGAGCGAAGACAGCGGGCTGAGTGGGCGAGGTTTCAGAGGGGACCAAGGCGTGACGCGCGTGGGGTGGTTTCTCTGCAGCACGGCCCTCCTTGAACTGCCGCAACTCCTCAATGTGTTGCGCGGCGACATGTCAATCGTAGGCCCGAATCCGCACAGTCGCGCCCACAGCCGCCGCAGCCGAAATTTGATTGCAGCTTATCCCAATCGCCTCCGCGTCAAGCCCGGCATGACCGGATGGGCGCAAGTCCACGGTCTTGGCGGTGAAAAGCAGAGTCCTGAAGTCGCTGGCATCGAGCTGCGCTATGACCTGGAATATGCCGATACTTGGTCGGTTTGGCTCGATTTCAAGATCATCGCGGCGACCCTTTTTCCGCATTCGTTAGTCGCCAACTAAGGGACGCACGTCTCGCGTCTCGCGGTTGCGATCCTTTGCAGTGCGGGGCGCGCTGCTTTTGCTAAAATCCCTATTGCAAGCCTCTAAGTAGGCTTTGCTTTCCACACATGTCCTGAAGCTTGCTACGGAAAAATGAGTTGTTTGTCCTCGAATTTTGCAGGACACTCATCCAGGTTAGGTGAGAGTTTATACGTAGAGCAAGAGTGTACAATTATTCTATCATCATGCGCAAATACGTTTGAATGGGCGAAGATCAGAAAAACACACCTAGCCCGCACCCTTTTTGGGCGCCGTTTTCGTGGGTTGTGCTTTTTGTGGGCGGCGCCCTATTTTGGTATTGGATTGGGTGCGTGCTGAATATTGGCTGGTGGTCCTGCTAAAGGCCACGATGCAGGGTAATTAGCGATCAGGCCAAAGTTCGCGGTAATTCGGAAATTTCTTCAGCGTCTCGTCATTCCGCGTCGGCTCCAGCAGCGGCAGAACCCGCCGGAAAACCGCATTTGCAAGCGGAGAGGCATGGCGGATGTAGAGGTCCAGCGGCTCCAGCAGATGGCGCATCTGCAGCTTCGGGCCATAGCCCAGGCTTGTGCTCACGATGGACTTGAAGCCGTTCGCGATGGCCCAGGAAATGGTGTCGCGCATCACATAGAAGTAGAGATGCAGTTGCAGCGCAACGCGGTAGTCGAGACCGAGATATTCGCCGTAAAGCGTCTCCCCCTGCACCATGCAAAGCGAAAATGCGATCAGCTTCCCATCCTGCCGCCATAGAAAGAAGCGCGCCTTGTCTGGCATGCGGCGCCCGAGTTCCTGAGAATAGGCTTTCGTCAGCTTCTCGAACTGAAGGTCAGACCGCTCGAAAACCTGCTCATAGAGGGCGTAAATCCCGTCGATGGCCGCGCCTGCGTCGCAAGCCACCTCAAGCTCGATGGGGCTCGACTGCTCCGCCGCCTTGAACTTTCGCCTGAATTCCGTGCGCCGCTTGGCCTTGATGGCCTTGCTGAGATAATCCTCGAAACCCGAATATCGGGAAATGTCGAGCCGCGTCATGGGCATGCTCGGCATCATCGAGAAGCCATGCGGGATAAAACACGAAAGGGAATCGCGATACGACGCGGGAAACTCCTTCAGCACGATCAGCGAAGCTCTCAGCTGGCGCGCCAGAGGGATGATGTGTTCCGCCAGAATTTCCGCCTGCTCGCGCCGCTCGGCAGAATTCTCAGCATGGAGGTGGCCTTCTCCGGCGGCACATCCCATCATCAAAGTCTTCATGGTCAGAAATCGCGGCCAAAACCGCCGGATCGCATCCGCGAAGGCTTTCACTCGCGCGCCGGTCCCCGCCAGCAAATCCTGATCGAGGATGAAGAAGGGCTGGATGGCGCAGATTTGTCCGCCTCTGTCCCTGATGGCGAAATAGCGATATTTGAACTCGGGAGAGATCGTGTCCTCGACGATCTCGTAGTACCGGCTATCCTTCCTGAGATGCGCGAATGCGGTTGGCCATAGACCCAGCGCCCCCACCTCGGAACGGTCAAGGATCGCGACTGGCCCGTCTTCTTTGCGATCGAGAACAGAGCCCCGGTTCGATGAAAAACGGCTAACGGACGCACTTTCGAACAAGCTCGTCATTCGCATCCCGATCTGAGCCCAGCCGATGAAGGGATTCCCTTGCTATGCAAGGAATCGAGGGAACAGTAACAAAGCTGGAGCGTGTCGCAAGCTGTATCGGCGCGCGGACGGCTTAGCGAGGGGCAAGTTCAGACCTGCGCAGCCAAGGCTGAAGCGGTGCGCTCGATTTCCGCAATTGGAGCTGCGCCGATGACCATGAAGCCGTAACCGCCCTTGCTCCAGGACACGGCCGCGAGCTTGTCATACCGGCCTGTTTTGGCGGGGCTGTCGGCGTCTCCGGTGCGGGTCGCCCAAAAGGCGATGGGAGCGCCTTCCGCATCCAGATAGGCGAACTGCGCGAGCGGCCGCCCGTCAAACTGCAACAACTGGGCGCGCTTGAGGTCAAGGCCGGGCGTTTGCAGGGCTTCGGGCGATATCGGAAGGCCAAGCTTGGCGGAAATGGCGGCGATGCTGCCTCTTTGCTTGTCGAGACTGGCGCTTGTGCCTGCTTCCGAATTCATGCCCCTGCTGGCCGGAACGCCTTCGTTTCGCCAGAGCCTCTTCTGCCTTTCCTCATCCGCCACGGCGGTCGTAAGCGCGAGGGTTTCAGTCACATACAGCGCCTGGTAGTTGGCAACCGCTTGCCGCCAGTCCTGCGCTTGACGCCAATCCTGGCCCCCATCTTTGCGCAGGGATAGGTCGCCCGCAAACCCCAGCCCCACGCCCAGGACAAGAGCAGCCGCGATCTTGAACCACTGCGAAGCCGCATGGGGTTTCGCGCGCTGAACGTTCCGGTTGATCGGCGTGACCGTGGCGGAACGGTCGATGGAGGCGATCTCGTACTTGCGATCGAGGGGCGACATTTCAATGGCCTCGAATATTGGCCCGTCGGAGAGCTTTTGTCCTGGGCTTCCGCTTTCCGAATATCGCTTAAGATCGATAACCAATCCATCCCTTTGTGCAGGTGAATGAGAACCGGATCCGCTGCCGCCCGCGGGACTTTTGGGTGCGCGCCCGACAATCTCGTCGAACTTGTTGGACAACGCAAAGGGATCCTTCAGATCCTGAGCGGATTCGCTAAGAAGGTCCTCGTCGGAGGCAGCAATGATATCCTCGACCAGGGCATCGGCCAAGTTAATGAATGGGTCGTTTGTTGTATTCTTGCCCATGACAGTGGCCTTACTCCGATTGCAGCTTCTCGATGCGCCTGCGAATCTTCTTGCGCTTGCTTTCATACTCCGTGCTACTCAAACCAAATGCCGCCTGCAGTTCCTCTGCTTTCGTTCCAACCATCATCTGGAGCACCAACTTTTTGGCGACCGGATCGTCATCGAAAAGCGACAGCACCCGTTGCACATCCAATCTGGCGATCACGCCTCGTGCTTCCGCTCCTTCATCGCTCAGTTCTAACTCCTGAACCAACGACGCGTCGTTGCGTCTCCATTCCCAGGCGATGCTTCTCATGACCCCGCTGAAAAAGGTAACGGCGGGCAAGTCCCTTCGCCAACTCCTGTCGCCCGCCAGCACGCGGCTGAAAGCCTCCTGCAGCAGGTCTTCATACTCGTAAGCAGTCTTCCTGGCATACAACCTCGCCACCTTGACGAGCGCGGTCTTCTGCCCATGCGTCAGCGCCTTCACAAGAGCGGCTATCTCGCTCGGTGACATCACCGGGGCCGATTTCTCGTCCCGCCCGCTTGTGAACTCGCTCATGATTCTAGGCGCATGATCGGAGGCTGTTCAGACATCCCAATTTAATTTTTTTTTCCTTAGGTAGCAATGTCTGCATCAAGTGGGGCGATCAGCGCCAAGCGAGAGCCCCGGTGTATCCGCACATGTTTAATCTGTTAAGGCGCACCGCTGAAGCCGATCCGGACATGCGATTTTTAATTATATTTTCAACATGTTTTATGTCCGTGGAAGGACGGTCTCTCCGCCTTGCATCAGGAGGGCCGAAGTGAGTCCGTCCCCTGAGAAGGAAGGAGATAAACATGACAGACTTGAGCGCGAAAACTGTCCCTACGGGGGAGTCTGTTACGGGCGTGGACGAAGCGCTAATTCATCAGGCGAGGTATTTGCTTTTGGCCATGGACAAAACAGCAGACGGCGCATTGCCCAACGAGATTGCGGAAATCGTCAAGTTTCATTCGAAAGCCGCCGCTGCGACCGCATTAGCGTCGGCGTGGATCCCAGGGGGAGGAGGAGTAGCTGCGGCCCTCATCAGCGCCGGCTTTATTTGGACGATGTATGGCCGGATCGGCACGAAGATAGGTGTGCCGTTCGGAAAGAACGTCCTGAAATCACTGGCTTCTGGAGCTGCAACGAACCTTGCTGGAGCCGTTGTGGGAAGCGTCGCGATTTCCACTGCCTTATCACTTATTCCTGGTCTCGGCAGTGTCGGCGCATCTGTAATTATGGGCGCTACTGCTTACGCGATTTGCCTTGCCTCCGGTTACATTTACCTAAAAATACTGACAAGAGTTTTTGCTAAGGGATCTGATTATTCGACCCTTAGCGAACAGGAATTGAAAGACATGATCGCGTCTGCAGCTAAGGAAAGCGACGTCCAGGAGATAATAAAGGGTGCGAAAGCAGATTTCCGCACCATGAACAAACAAGGGGCGTTCAATTAGCCATAAAAGCCAAACTTGATCTGACAGTCAAGTCAGTCGATGAGTGATCACACACTGATTGTCAGATCAAGTCCTGGCCTTTGCACTTCTCGACCGCGCTTCAGACGCGCGGCCTTTTTTTCTGGGGGGAAGCTCAGGCTTAGATCCTATCCGCTTTTGATGGATTCAAGAGCGGGCTCCAGTTCTTGTTCTATCGTGCGTCTTATCGGAAAACCGCTTCGCACTTTTCCGGACGCACTCTTAGCGCCGACGCATCGCACCTGATCGAATCCAAGGCGCATTTTCGAGAAGAATCCGGACATGCAATTCTAAGAATCTTTTTTAACAGATTACACGTCCGTACAAGGATGCTCTTCCCGCCTTACACGATGGGGGCCGAAGTAAGTCCGGCCTGAGTGAGAAGGAGATCAACATGACAACCTTGAACGTGAAACGTGGATTTGCTGCGCTGGCGCTGGCGTCGATTTCGGCTTTCGCCTTAACCGGAACGCCTGCATCGGCGCGGTGGGATCGTCACGTGGAAGTCATCAACGAAACATCGAATTATATGACGGCGTTTCAAGCCTCTCGCGCCGACACGAACAGTTGGGAGGAGAATATCTTCGGAAACAAGATGCTGGCCCCGGGCGGTGTGGTAAACGTCAATATCGATGACGGCAGTGGTTCTTGTTACTACGATCTGAGAGCGATTTTCACCAATGGCGGTCATGCCGAGCGCTACAATGTGAATGTTTGCAAGGTAGAGACCTGGACTGTGTACTGATCTGCAGATGCGCGCTTCAGCCTTTGGCCCGATTGCAGCGGGCCAAAGGCCTCCTATCGCCCCGCGTTTCCGACGCTGGGGCGTTTTTTTATTCAGGGTCGTCTTATGAAAAGCGCCCGCTTCGCCGAGTTTCCAGCGCCGGCGCATCGTCCATGCTTGAACCTCTTTCAGGCGCATCGCCAACGCAGATCCGGACATGGGATTCTTAGTTTCTTTTTTACGGGTTGCGTGTCCGTACAAGGATGTTCTCTCCGCCTAAACTGACAGGGGCCGAAGTAAGTCCGGTCCCGGGTGGGAGACGAAGATGAAAAACTTGAGCGTGAAATGTGGACTGGCATCTCTGGCCTTGGCGTTTGTTTCGGCTTTGGCCGCATCCGGAACGCCTGCCCTGGCAAGCAGCGACTACTACGCAGCGATCGCAGCCGGGCCGCGCGGGAGCGCATATGTCGAAGGGTACGAAACAATGGAAGGCGCACGCGACGCTGCCATTGCCAAGTGCCGCTCGGTATGGCGGACAAGCTGTTCTGTCTCAACCGCGGAGGATGAAGCCTGGTATTATTCGGCCGGCTTGTGCGACGGCGAACCCTACACGGCTGCGTCGCCCGAAAGCGCTGAAGGCGCGCGGGTGTTCCTGATTGCCAAAGCGCACGCCGACGGCCGGCGAACCTGCCAGGTTTTCGCAAACCACTGAATAGCAACTTGCCGCTGATAGCCGCCCCGCTTTCGAAGCCGGGCGGCTTCTTTTATGTCTAAGGTATCAGCACCGCCGACGCGGCCCTCAGAAGAGACTCAAAGCCGCCTTGAAAGCTCCGACGCCTGCCGCAACTGCTACGCCGATATAAAGCGCGCCCAGAAACCCGAGTATCATGCCGATAACGGCCGCTTTCCCATCCTTTTCAATAAGGCCGACAGCCATGAGCGCGATGCCAAGCGCAGGCAGCCCGTTTCCGAAAGGGATGGGCATCATCAGGAACGCCGCGATGATTGCGATATACAGGCCAAGGAACCGCTCGCCCGGACCTGTGACGAGCGAGCACCAGCGCGGCATGGAGCGTTTCTCGATCCAAACCAGAAACGTCTCGACACGCGCTGCGATCTTCTCGAAAACCGCTGCCGAAAGCTTCTGGCGGCGCATGAATTCGGGCAGCCATACCTCGTCGCGTCCGAATGCAAGTTGCAGGGCCAACAGCACGACGGGAGCGCCAAGAATGAAGGAAATGCCGGGGATGACCGCGTTCGGCAACGCGAACAGGATCATGAAGACGCCGAAACCGCGATCCTTGAGTGCGGCGAGAATTTCACCGACCGTGACGTCGCGCCCCCGAGCCCGCGCAGCCAGCTCCCTGATTGCGACTGAGGTCTTTTCCGGCCTTGTTTCCTCTAAAGCGACGGCGGTATGATCGGAACTGAGTGTCACGCAGCCTCTTGGTCAGCATCCTTATCGTCTCGGAGCGGCAGGATGCAGGTGACAGTCGTGCCCTCCCCTACCCTGCTCTTGATGTCGAGTTTGCCGCCATGCATTTCAACGAGAGAGCGCGAAATCGCGAGCCCCAGGCCCGTGCCCTTGTGCCCTTTAGTTAACTGATTTCCCACTTGCTCGAACGGCCTGCCGAGCCGCGACAGGTCATGCTTGGCGATGCCGACGCCCGTATCGGCTATGGCGATGCGAAGGCTGCCGCGATAGCGATAGGAGCGCAGCGCAACCTTCCCCCGGGGCGGGGTAAACTTGATGGCATTTGCGAGCAGGTTGATCAGAACCTGCTTCAGGGCGCGCTTGTCGGCAAAAACGGGGATGTTCGCGTTCCCGCACTGCAGGAGTTCCACCTTGCCTTCTATGGCGCTCGGATGAACGACCGTCAGGCATTCCTCGACAACGGCGCCGAGCGTGAACCACTCGGGCGACAGCGTCATGCGGCCCGCTTCGATCTTGGACATGTCGAGAATGTCGTTGATCATCTCCAGAAGGTAGCGGCCGCTGGCGTAGATGTCCTTGACGTAGCTCTCATATTTGGGATTGCCGATGGGGCCGAGCACGCCATCGCGCATCATCTCCGAGAAGCCGATGATGGCGTTCAGCGGGGTCCGCAACTCGTGGCTGACATTGGCCAGGAATTCGGACTTGGCCTGGTTCGCGGCTTCCGCCCGGATTTTCTCTTCATTGTAGCTTTCCGCGAGCTCGCGAAGCTGCCGCGCCTGAATCTCAAGCTGTCTGCGGCTCTGTTCGAAGCCGTCGACCTTCGCCCGCATTTCCTGCTCCCGTTCAAGAACCTGGCGCTCGCTGTGCTTGGACACCGTGATGTCTGTGCCGACGCTCACCAAGGTCCCGTCCCCCGTCCAATATTCGCCGATTTGCAACCATGTGCCATCGGACAGCTCAAGATCGCTCAACTGGAAGCAGCCTGCCGCGCCTTGCACCTCGGGCGGACGCTGCGCGATCGGCTCCCGAGCCTGTGCCTGCACCTCTTCGAAAAACTTGCCCCGCATAGTTGCTGCCCCCACGATGCGATTGAGCTGCCGGAACTTGCGATTACAAAATACGAGCCGATTTTGATCGTCCCAGACAGCAAAGGAAATCGGGAGCGATTCCACGATCCTCGTCAAGCTCCCAGCAGGTTCCTCCGCAGGCAAGAGTACCCCGCCGAAAACCGGATGGCCGCTCTTGGCGTCGCGGCCGATCTTTCCCTTGAGGCTGAAATCTTTCCAGCCGCCCTCCCCATCCTTGATGCGGACCGGCCAGTTCACGCCATTTTCTCTTGCCCGGAGCACGCGCGAGATCGAGTTGTAGAGGCAGTCGTCGGGGTGGAGGTAGGGGCGCAAATCGCGGAAGTTGGACGGAACCCGGTGGGCAGGGTTTCTCAGGATGCGGGCCGCGTTTCCATGCCACGTCAGTTCCCCGTTCACCAGGCGCCAGCGGAGCGCAATGCCGCCAGCAGAGTCGATGGCCTCATTCTGGGCGGCAAGCAACTGCTCCGCGGCTCCGGCTCTGGCAAGCGCGCGCTGCATGGCTGAAGCAGCGGCAAGTAGCGAAACTGCCGTCATGAACAGGAGAGCGGCGCCGGTCTCCGGCCGGGCGGGCGCCGACCCCAGGATGATCGGCGCGAGAAGCAGAAGCGCCGCCAACCCGGCCCCGATTACGACAAACACATATTGCGACGGGGACGCTGATCCCGGCGATGGCTGGACCTTCAGTTCCCGATTCCAGGAAGATGCCTCACGACGCCTCTCCCGCAGGAGGCGTGCATCGAAGAAGGAGTCGTGAAGAGCGTCGAGGGCCATATCTTTCCGCTCGCAGAATTAACCCATATAACCGAGTCCTTAAACTGCAGGCGATTGGTTAACAAAGCCTCTATTTTACAAAGACATGCCTCGCCACAAGGGTAATATTATCCGCTAACCTCCGGCAGTTTGATTTTTATCATAAGGTTCGCTCAAGCCGCCATCGCGCGGGCGCCCTCTCCGACGATTTTCGTCACAATCTCGAACACGTCGGAGGAGAGGTTCTTCTTCGCCAGCACGCGCTGAAGCGCAGCGAGCGCCAGCCCGCGCCGCTTGGGCTCGAAGATGCGCCAGCTCTCGAAGGCGCCGACGAGCCGCGACGCGATCTGCGGGTTGAATCCATCGATGTCGATGGCAGCGCTTGCAACGAACTCATAGCCCTCGCCGCCTGCATCGTTGAAGCGAACCTGATTGCCATGCGCGAATGCGCCATAGACCGAGCGAACCCTGTTCGGGTTCTTGACCGAGAACAGCGGGTGCTCTGTGAGTTCCTTCACCCGCTTCAGCGTTTCCGGGCCCGGCGAGGTGGCCTGCAAGGCGAACCACTTGTTCATCACGAGGGCCTCATCCTTCCAACGGCGGTGGAAGCGCTGGAGCGCCTGCTCGTAGGCTTCCCCGCCAAGGTGCGAAAGGATCGACAGCGCCCCCATGGCCTCTGTCATGTTCGTTGCCGTGCGCGCCTGCTCCTTGACCTTGGCGAGGCCGAAGCGGCTCTTCCCGGCGGCGAGCAGGCTCAGGCACGCCTGGCGAAGCGCGCGTTTGCCGGCGCTTTCGGCGTCCGGGCTGTAGGGTTCGGCGGGCGCGCTCCGTTCATAGATGCCTTCGAGGATGGCCCGCAAGCTCCGGCCGAATGCCGACCGCAGGGCCTCGCGGGCGATGTGGATCGCTTCGGGGTCGACATTTTCGCCGATCGCCTGGGCAACGTCCGACTCGGACGGCAGAGCCAGGAACGTGGCCCGGTAGGCGTGTTCGAGAGTGTCGTCGTTCGCGACAGCGCCCGCCGCCTGCACGAAGCGCGGGTTCACCCGCGGCCCGGAACCGCTCGCAATCGCTTTCGACATCTCCGCGATATGCTTCAACGCGAAGGCCTGCGCCGTCTGCCAGCGGTTGAAGAGGTCGCTGTCCGAGCGGATGAGCGCCAGCATCTCGCGGTCGCTCGCCGAGACGTTCAGCTTCACCGGCGCCGAGAAGTCCCGGAGGACGGACAGGACCGGCCGTTCGCCGACATCGTCGAACGTGAAGATCTCCTTCTTCTTCCGAAGCATGACGAGACCGTTGCGCAGCGGCTCGCCGCCGGCTTTGAGCGGAATCTCCTCTCCGTCCGCTCCCAAGAGCCCGAGACGGACGGGGATCGGGACGGGCTTTCTTCTCGCGCCGCCCGTAATCGGAGGATAGGATTGACTGAGGGTCAGACGGGCGGATTTAGAAGCCTGCGAATAGGTCATCCGCGCCTCGACGGCGGGCGTGCCGGCCTGATTATACCAGAGCAGGAACTCCGACAGATCGGTCTTGTTGGCATCGCCGAGCGCCGAAATGAAATCCTCCACCGTCACCGCCTGCCCGTCGTGGCGCTGGAAATAGAGATCGAGGCCGCGCCGGAAGCCATCCTTGCCGAGCACCGTTTGCAGCATCCGGCAAAGCTCCGCGCCCTTGCTGTAGACCGTCCGGGTATAGAAGTTGTTGATCTCTATGAAGGATGCGGGGCGCACCGGATGGGCGAGCGGCCCGGCGTCTTCCGGGAACTGCGCGCTTTTCAGGAAGCGGACTTCCTGAATCCGCTTCACGACCGCCGAGCGGACGTCCGCGCTGAACTCCTGGTCGCGGAAGACCGTCAGGCCCTCCTTCAGGCAGAGCTGGAACCAGTCGCGGCAGGTGACGCGGTTGCCCGTCCAGTTGTGAAAGTATTCGTGCGCGATGACGGCCTCGATGCCCTCGTAATCGTTATCGGTCGCGGTTTCGGGCCGGGCCAGGATCAGGGCGTCGTTGAAGACGTTCAGCCCCTTGTTCTCCATCGCGCCCATGTTGAAGTCGGAGACGGCCACGATCATGAAGGTGTCGAGATCGTATTCGAGGCCGAAGCGCTCCTCGTCCCACTTCATGGCGCGCTTGAGCGAATCCATCGCCCAGGCGCAGCGGTCGTCCTTGCCGGGCTCGACATAGATGCGCAAATCCACCTTGCGGCCCGAGCGCGTGGTGAAGCTGTCCTGCACCATAGCAAGCTTGCCCGCCACGAGCGCGAAGAGATAGGACGGCTTCGGGAACGGATCCTCCCAGACCGCGAAATGGCGGCCGCCTTCAGCGTCTCCGCTTTCGATGAGGTTGCCGTTCGAAAGCAGCACCGGCGCTTCCGCGCCGTCGGCCTCGATGCGCACCCGGAACTTCGACAGGACGTCGGGCCGGTCGAGATAATAGGTGATGCGGCGAAAGCCTTCGGCCTCGCACTGCGTGCAGTAAACGCTCTGCGACCGGTAAAGCCCGCTCAGCGCCTTGTTCGCTTCGGGATCGCAAATCGTTTCGATTTCGAGCGTGAACGGCGCGGACGGCGCGGCGTGAATGGTCAAATCCCTGTCGGTGACCCGATAGTCCCGCGCCGCCAACTCTTTCCCATCGACGGCCACGCGGACGAGTTGCAAGAGTTCGCCGTCAAGCTTGAGCGGCTGCGTTTTGCCCTTCGCATCCGGGTTCGGGTGCAGAGAAAGCCTTGCTTTCACCCTTGTCTGCGATGGGTGCAGGGCAACGTCGAGCCCGGTGGCGGCGATCAGGAACGGCGGCGGCGCATAGTCCTTGAGATGGATCGTTCGCGGCAGGTCTGTTTTCATACCTTCGTCCTCAATTTGAACGCTTGAGTAAACCGCGCCTGATGGTGCGCAAAGGTCTTTTCGGCGATCCGCGCATCGTGGACAGCCGTTGCGCACAGATAGTGTCTCGACCGTGAGTTGACACGCTCGATCTTATAAAAGGTGAAAGGTCCATCGGAAGTCTGTCCCGATGGCCCGAAATCCCTTGACCGCCGCCAGCGACACAGAAGACCTTGCGCTCAGCGAATGTTGGAACCGGCGGCTTCATGGAAAAACAGGTCACGCGCATCCTTGGCCTCGACCCCGGCCTCTGCAATCTCGGCTGGGGCGTCGTCGACTGGGATGGCGCGCGGCTGTCCTTCGTCGCCTGCGGCGCCATCAGCCCGGACGCGGACGAGCCGATGGGGCAGAGGCTCTCGGCTCTTTTCGCGGGTCTTGAGGCGGTTGTGCAACGCTTCCTGCCTGCGGAGGCCGCGGTCGAGGAAACCTTCGTGAACGTCAATGCCCGTTCAGCCTTGAAGCTCGGACAGGCCCGCGGGATCGCGCTGCTCGTTCCGGCCCGCCTGGGCTTAAGCGTCGCGGAATATGCGCCCAACACCGTGAAGAAAACCGTCACCGGCGCCGGGCACGCCGAAAAAACCCAGATCCGGGCCATGATCCGGTATCTTCTCCCGAAGGCGACGCCCGAGACAGCGGACGCCGCCGATGCGCTCGCGGTTGCGATCACGCACGCGCATCACCGGCGCGCGCGCTAGCCTCGCCGCTTGCTATGCCAAGTGAGGCGGACGGGCGGGTACTCATGCTTTTGCGACCGCCTGTCTGCGCAGCATTGCCCCTTTTTATTAGAAGTTCCGATATCGACGCCGGTCGCGACGTGCGGCATAATCCGCAGTCGGAACTTTAATTGTCATATCGCATACCGCATTGATCGAGTGCTACTGAGGGGCTGCCATGAACGCCGGCGGGGATAACAACGGCGAAATTCTCATCAGCTTTCCCGGCCTTTCGCCGGCTGAGGCGTCGATCCTTGCGAAGGAGCTTCGGCAGGAACTGTTGCTTCTCGACGGCGTGACCGCGGGCCAGATCGCGCTCGTGCGCGCAAGCGAAGACGCCCAGGACCTCTACTCGATCCTGGCCATCGCCGTTCAGACCGGGCTTGGGCTCAGTCTCGCGGACCTCGCCAGGATGGCGGGCAAGGAGCTTTTGAAAGGCGCCCTTAATCTCGCTGGTAAAAAGGTTTTCGAGGCGATTTGGTCATTTTTACGCAAAAAGGGCGCGCAGGCGAAGATCGAAGCGCCTTCCGGCGACGCGGTCATCCTCGGCGAGGAGTTCAGCCGCCGCGCCGCGCCGCACTCCACCGCCGACGCCGAGACGCTCGCGGACCTCAAGACCTTAGGTCTGGTTATCCTTGGGTCGAGCACGTTCCCTTACTATCCCGCAAGCAGCAAGCTCGACAATCCGTCGTTTAAGAACTCGGCGGAGCTTGTCAAAAAGGTGCTGTCGCCCGCTCATACGGTGTTCCCCAAGGTGGAGCTGCTGGACCTTTTCGATCAGGATCTCCGCCCCGACGCCCTTGTCGACCTCATCGAGGATCACGTGGAGGCGCATCCCGACATGCGCGACGTGGTGCTCTACTATTGCGGACACGGCGACCTCCTGCCGGATCGCGAGCACACCTTTTACCTGGTTCTCAAAGGAACGAAGCCCGGGCGCGAGCCGATGACGGGTTTAGCCATCAAGCAGTTCCGCGCCATGATCGAGGCGAAAGCCGTGCTCACGCGGCGGCGCTGTACCTTCATCCTGGATTGTTGCTTTGCGGGCGAGGCCGTTGGCGCCTGGCAGAGCGCAAGCCTCAACACGCTGATCGAAAAGCAAATCCGCGACCTCCTTCCGAGCCGGGGGTTCGCCTTTTTAACGGCCTCGGACAAGGACGAGCGGGCGTGGGGCAGAGGCGGCTATAAAGACGCCACCATGTTCACGGGAGCGTTGGCGGAGGTGCTTACGGCGGAAGCAGCCGGCGTGAAGCGGATTACGCTCAGCGATCTGTGCGCGGCGACGGCCGAGCGCATCAAGGAGCGTCACGGCTGGAAAGAAGCTGTCGTGCCGCAATGTCATGCGCCCCGTCAGGCGGATGGCGACATCTCGCGTATCCCGATGTTCCTGGCGGGGCGGTCGGGTGCCCGGCCCGGTGTGCAGGTTCGACCGCAGATCTCGCTGCTGGAGAAAGCAGCTGAGCAGGTGTCAACGCCCGAAACGCCCAAGCCCCCGCCGCATCCGCCGGCCTCGAAAACACAGCATCAATTTTCAAGGTCCTCTGACGTTCCGGGAATGGTTCGTGTCCTGGTTGGCGTTGGGCGGGAAGCTCGTGAGACGTGGCTGAAGCCGGTCGAAAGCTTCCGGGATCTCAGTTTTGCGCCAGAAATGGTTGTGATCCCGGCCGGCAGTTTCATGATGGGATCGCTTGCCAACGAAGAGGGGCGCTACGATCGCGAAGGGCCGCAGCGCAAGGTAACAATCGCCAAGCCGTTTGCGGTCGGCAGGTATGCCGTGACGTTCGACGAGTGGGACGCCTACGTCGCTGATGGCGGAAGCGGTATTCTGGGATTTGGAAAACGGTATGTGCCTTCCGATCAAGGTTGGGGCCGTGGACGGCGCCCGGTCATCAACGTAAGCTGGAACGATGCGAAAACTTATTTGGCCTGGCTGAAGACGAAGACGGGCAAGGACTATCGCCTTCTTAACGAAGCCGAGTGGGAGTATGTTTGCCGCGCCGGTTCGTCCAGCCCCTTCTGGTGGGGCTCCTCGATATCCACGGATCAGGCAAACTACGACGGAAGAGACACTTATGGCCGCGGCATCAAAGGAAAGTACCGCGAAAAGACAGTGTCCGTGGATAGTTTCGAGCCCAATCCCTGGGGGCTGCATCAAGTGCACGGCAATGTTTGGGAGTGGGTTGAGGATTGCTTGCACGACTACGAGGGCGCGCCAAGCGATGGCTCGGTCGCGAGAACCGCAGATGGCAGTTCTCGCAGCCTTCGCGGCGGCTCCTGGTACGCCATCCCACGGGTTCTTCGCGCGGCTTACCGCGGCAAAGACTCCCCGGTCGTCCGTCACTACGATGTCGGCTTTCGGGTTGCCAGGACGTTAGAGCCTTGATCTTTGCATCGAAGCAGGCTTCGCCAATCTGGCCAATGGATCGGACGCCGCTCGCTGCGCGCTTCCGTGTTGCAGCTGCCGCCAGCGCCGCGTGATGGTTAACGCCACGTTGCCGCGCCGATTATGCGTTAACGCGGGATGGTTAATTGCATTTATTTCCGGCCTGAATTTGCGCCCCTAAAAATCCAAAAAATAAGAAGGCCAGCGTTCGCAGGCCACGGATAAGCCGGTCAACCTATTGAAAATGATCAGCCTTTCGGCTTTAACCGGTAGGGTTAAGGGATTGTATTTTTGGACGGAAGTGGACGCGGAAAAGTCCGTTAAATATGTTTCGGGCGCCGCCAATTAACCACGTTCGCGCCTTTCGCTGCCGGGCGGCGCAAGCGCTCCACAGAAAAATCTTATGTATTTCAGTTGCTTACCTCAGTTAACGTCTCAGCAAGGCGCTTTTCCTTAAAATCCCGCCCAGGCGATGCGGACGGAAATGCACACAAAAGCCAGCCGGACTTGTGTAAAATGAAAAGCGAGCACACAGCAAGGCGCACAACTCGGGTTAGCATTCAGCTATGATCGGGAAACTGCGAGGGTTGGTCGACGCGGTCGGCGCGGATCACGCCATCATCGATGTGGGCGGCGTCGGCTACGAGGTTGCCTGCTCCTCGCGCACATTGTCGGTGCTGCCCGCGCCGGGCGAACCCGTTACGCTCTCCATCGAGACGCATGTCCGCGAAGATGCGATCAAGCTTTACGGCTTCCTCAGCGAGGCGGAGCGCGGCTGGTTCCGTCTCCTGCAAAGCGTGCAAGGCGTGGGCGCGAAGGTTGCGCTTTCCATTCTCAGCACCCTCGATGCGGGACAGCTCGCCAATGCGATCGCGCTCCAGGATAGAGGCATGGTCGCGCGCGCTCCCGGCGTCGGGCCGAAGGTCGCGCTGCGCATCGTGACCGAACTCAAAGACAAAGCGCCTCCCCTCGCCTTTGCGACCGCCCAGGCCATCGGACAAGTCCCCGCGCAAGTCAACGGCGCCAAGAACGGCAGCGTAGCGCCCGCCCCCGCCGCAGAGGCTGTGTCCGCGCTTCTCAATCTTGGATATGCGCCGCTTCAGGCGAACGCCGCGATCTCGGCGGCCATGTCGAAGGCTGGCGAGGCCGCCCGCACCGAGGATCTCATCCGGCTCGGTCTGAAAGAACTCGCGCGATAGTCAAGTGTTAGCTAAATATTTTTGCCGGCGTGAGCTGCAAGGACCAAGCTCTTCAAGTGCGCCTCTGTAATGGCTACATTATACCCCGTCGGAGGAAGCATGCATGGCCGTCGAATCTCCACGTGACCTCATCGACTACATCGATGACACCTCACAGCACGAAGACGAAACCGCTTTTATTCCCGTTCGCCCTGATGGCGGTTCGCCAGACGCGTGGTCGGGTTTCTGGGGCGGGATGCTGATCGGCATCGCGGGGGGCGCTCTTGTACCTCTCGCGCCGTGGCTTGGAGGATCGCTGATTTTCGCCGGATACGGCATGACAGCGCTTACGCTGCGCGGAAGCCGGAACAGCTTTGCACGGGCTTTGGGCTTCGGTTTCGCTCTGCTTTCGGGTGTGGGCGCCGCTATGGTCGTTGGCCAGATCTTCTTGCCCTACACCACAGCATCGCTAATCGCAGCCGCTGCCGCGCGCCACATCCTCTTTATTTCGATAGCCACCCTGGCGTGGCCAATAGCGCTTCTGAGATATCTTTCCGGGTTTTTACTTCGAAAAAGGGTCAGCCGCAAAGCGGCGCTGTCAGCATGAGCGAGAACCTCCGGCGGGGGCGCCGGAGGTTTGAGAAAGACTTCAGGCGCTCGCGGGCGTTACATCTCTGCTGGCAAACGCCGTCATGATCAACGCGATGCCGAACATGAAGAGGTTGACCCCGACGAGAATGCCGAGCACCCACGCCGATGTCTCGGGCCAACCGCTGAGGATGATCCCGCCGAGAATAAGGTCGACGATGCCGCTCAGCAAAACCCAGCCCCACGACCTCAGCACGCGCCGGTGCGAAAGCGCGGCAAAGCTTTGGGTGACGCCCTGCGCAAAGAAGAAAGCCGCGAGCACGAGCGTAAGAGACAGCATGCCCGCAAGCGGCTGATAGAGAATGTAGAGGCCCGCGATGATCGAGACGATCGCGCTCAAAAAACTCCAGAAGGAGCCAGGCATCCGCCGCCCGGTAAACAGGCTGGCGAGCGCGACGACGCCCCCGATCAGGAAAAGCCAGCCGGCGAGTTTCACCACGACCACCGTCGCCAGGAATGGCGCGCCGATAGCCAGAAGGCCGAGCGCGGCGAGAATAACCCCCTGAATGAGAAAAAGAATCCAGTGATCGTGGATCACCTCCCGTTCACGGTCAGGGGAGATGTTCAAGTCGGAACTTGCGCTACTCATTACTGCACCTTGGATTTACGCTGCGGTTTACGGGGTGCGAGCGCCAGGGCATAACGTAAACACCCGCGCGCTAACCGCGTCATCCTGCCGCGATCGCGTTTCGAGACCTATAAGTCCCGGAGGGAAAACTTATTAAAACTTCCGCCCGGCAAACTCGCCACAAACGGGAAACTATAGCCCCGGCCCGTGAATATCTCGATGACCGTTGCGGCGCAGTTCATCAAAGATTTATGAGTGAAGTACGCCGAATAGAGACTTCACAGGGCCGGATCAATAATCTCTTTCGGGAAGCCTGAGAAGCGCGGGAGCCTGCTTCAACCTCGAAAAGCAGGCTGCTGCCGGTAAATAGGATGTGATGGTTTTTATGACATCCGGCAGGCCGGGAGTTACATCAACCGCCGCTTGCCCATAAAGGCATCGAGATCCATGACTGCGTCCATGACGGACTGTATCCGCTCACGGGCTGCTTCAGCAAAACCCTCCACGAACCCGTGATCTGGGGAGATCTGCTCGCAAATATCTTCATCCATCTTTGCGGCCTCGATATGCAAGAGAGCGGCGATGGCCATCATGGAATTTCGTAAGCATCTCGGACAAGGATAGGTCTCGTTCTCCTTGGTATATCCCTCAATCATGCGCAGGATTTTCCCGGCGAGCGCGAGTTCATGGTTCTCGGCGAATTCACACTCCTGACTGCCATTCGGGCAGGTATCTTCTTCGCTCATTGTCTGTTGCAAAGTTCGCCTTCAAAAGTTGAGGGATTTCGTATGTAAGCCCAACAGCCCGAAACTTAACATTTTTTGTGGACTAAGCGCTGTTAAAATCTTCTTAATGCCGTCTTAAGCGCTGCCGCACCCCGTTGGGGCGAGCAAAAACGTAGCGCTTTCTGAGCAGGGTGGAAGGTCGGTTTCCGCTCTGGCTGCCGCCGCGGAAAGAATCCGGTCCTAAACCCCGGCTCGAACTTGCCCAGGGCTCCACCTAAGGTATTGCTTTATAAGCAAAGCTTGGGCTTGGCACAACTGTTGCTTAAACTCGCTGGCGAGTGCATGCCGGCGAGCCGGTCCACCCGAAGAAGCATTTTTGCGCAGGAGGAGCGCCAGTCATGGCGGAGACATTTTACGACGTGCTGCGACGGCAGGGAATCTCGCGCCGCAGCTTTATAAAGTTTTGCAGCCTGACGGCTGCGGCGCTAGGTCTCGCTCCCGAGTTTGCTCCCCGAATGGCGCATGCACTTGAGACGAAGCCTCGTGCGCCCGTGCTCTGGCTGCACGGATTGGAGTGCACCTGCTGCTCGGAAGCGTTCATCCGGTCGGCGCACCCGCTGGCGTCCGATGTCATCCTGTCCATGATCTCGCTCGACTACGACGACACCATCATGGCGTCCGCCGGCCATCAGGCCGAAGCGATTGTCGACGACATCGTGAACAAATACAAAGGCGAATATATCCTCGCCTGTGAAGGCAATCCGCCGCTCAATGAAGACGGCATGTACTGCATCATCGGCGGCAAGCCTTATCTCGAGCAGCTGAAATACGCGGCCAGCAACTGCAAGGCCATCATTTCCTGGGGCTCCTGCGCGTCCTGGGGATGCGTGCAGGCGGCGCGGCCGAATCCGACGCAAGCGGTTCCGATCCACAAGGTGATCCACGACAAGCCGATCATCAAGGTTCCGGGCTGCCCTCCCATCCCGGAGGTCATGACCGCCATCATCACCTACATCCTGACGTTCGACCGCCTGCCCGACCTCGACCGGCAAGGACGCCCGAAGATGTTCTACAGCCAGCGCATTCACGACAAGTGCTACCGAAGGGCGCACTTCGACGCCGGACAGTATGTCGAGGCTTGGGACGACGAAGGCGCGCGCAAGGGCTACTGTCTCTACAAAATGGGCTGCAAGGGCCCGACCACCTACAACGCCTGCTCCACGACACGCTGGAACGGCGGCGTCTCCTTCCCGATCCAGTCGGGCCACGGCTGCCTCGGCTGCTCGGAGGATGGCTTCTGGGATAACGGCTCCTTCTACAACAGGCTCACCAATATCAATGCGTTCGGCGTCGAAGCCAACGCCGACACCATCGGCGCGACAGCGGCGGCTGCCGTCGGCGTCGCCGTCGCCGGGCATGCAGCGATAAGCGCCATCAAAAAAGCGCGTGAAAACGGAGGAAAGAAATAATGACGATCCAGACCCCCAACGGTTTCACGCTCGACAACAGCGGCAAGCGGGTTGTGGTCGATCCTGTCACGCGCATCGAAGGCCATATGCGCTGCGAGGTGAACCTCGACGACGACAACATCATCCGCAACGCCGTCTCCACCGGCACGATGTGGCGCGGGCTTGAAGTCATCCTGAAGGGCCGCGACCCTCGCGACGCATGGGCGTTCACGCAGCGCATTTGCGGCGTCTGCACGGGAACGCACGCCTTGACCTCGGTTCGCGCCGTCGAGGATGCGCTCAAGATCGATATTCCAGAAAACGCAAATATCATCCGCAACATCATGCAGCTCACGCTGCAGGCGCAGGATCACCTCGTTCACTTCTATCACCTGCATGCGCTCGACTGGGTGAACCCCGTCTCGGCCCTGAAGGCCGACCCCAAGGAGACGAGCGAACTGCAAAAAAAGATTTCGTCCAAGCATCCGAAATCTTCCCCCGGCTACTTCCGCGACGTGCAGAACAAGCTGAAGAAGTTCGTGGAAAGCGGCCAGCTTGGGCCGTTCCGGAACGGCTACTGGACGAACCCCGCCTATCTGCTGCCGCCCGAGGCCAACCTGATGGCGGTGACGCATTATCTCGAAGCGCTCGACTTCCAGCTTCATATCATGCGCATCCGCACCATTTTCGGCGGCAAGGACCCGCATCCGAACTGGCTCGTCGGCGGCGTGCCCTGCGCCATCAATATCAGCGGCGAGGGCGCGGCAGCAGCCATCAACATGGAGCGGCTGAACTTCGTCCGCTCGCTCATCAACGACACGATCGAGTTCGTCGAAAACGTCTACATTCCGGACCTCATCGCCATCGCCTCCTTTTATAAAGGCTGGCTTTACGGCGGCGGCCTGTCCAGCAAGAACGTTCTGTCCTATGGCGACATTCCGGACCGCGCCAACGACTACTCGCCGTCGAGCCTGCTCATGCCGCACGGGGCGATCATCAACGGCAATCTCAAGGAAGTTCATGACGTCGATCTGCGCGATCCTTCGCAGATCCAGGAATTCGTGCCTCACTCATGGTACGCATACGATGACGAGAAGAAGGGCCTGCATCCCTGGGACGGCGTGACCCAGCCCAACTTCAAGCTCGGGCCGAACATGAAAGGCACGCGCACCAACATCCTGGAAATCGATGAGGGCGCAAAGTATTCCTGGATCAAGGCCCCGCGCTGGAAGGGCAATGCCATGGAGGTCGGGCCGCTGGCGCGCTATGTTGTCGGCTATGCCAAGGGCGACAAGGAGATCACCGAACAGATCAACTTTGTCTTGAAACTCCTGGATGTCCCCGTAACCGCGCTGTTCTCGACGCTTGGCCGCACAGCCGCCCGGGGCCTCGAATGCCAGTGGGCCGCGAACAAGATGGCCTACTTCATGGACAAGCTGATCGCGAACGTGAAGGCGGGCGACACCTCGACGGCGAATGTCGACAAGTGGGATCCGAAATCCTGGCCGGCCGAGGTCAAAGGCGTCGGCTTCACGGAGGCTCCGCGCGGGGCTCTCGCCCATTGGATCAAGATCAAGGACACTAAGATAGACAACTATCAGTGCGTTGTGCCGACGACCTGGAACGGAAGCCCGCGCGACAACGAAGGCAACATCGGTGCGTTCGAAGCGGCCTTGATGAACACCAAGGTGGAGCGTGCGAACGAACCGGTGGAGATCCTTAGGACCTTGCACAGCTTCGATCCTTGCCTCGCCTGCTCAACGCACGTTTTAAGCGACGACGGGCAGGAATTGGCCCGCGTCACCGTCCGGTAAAGCGTAGGGAGATCACACACCATGTCGACCCCTTCGCCGGTCAACGAGCAGGGCTTTCAGTCCGCTATCTATGTCTATCAATTCCCGGTGCGGATCTGGCATTTCACCAATGCCTTCGCCATCGCGGTCCTCCTGGTGACGGGCTACTTCATCGGAAGCCCGCCCCCCACTCTGTCCGGAGAGGCGAGCGATCACTACCTGATGGGGTACATCCGCTTCGCACACTTCACCGCCGCCTACATCCTGATCATCGGCCTCATCCACCGCACCTACTGGGCGTTCATCGGAAACGGGTTTGCCCGGGAGATTTTCTTCCTGCCTGTTGCTGACAAGAAATGGCGGGAAGACGTTTTCCACGAGGTGAAGCGCTATCTTTTCCTTGAGGATGTCGCGAGGAAATATGTCGGCCATAACCCCGTCGCGACCATCGTGATTCACTTCCTGTTCCTGTGGGTGATCACCTTCATGTGCGTGAGCGGACTTTCGCTCTACGGCGAGGCTAAGGGGATGGGCTCGTGGCAATACACCCTGTTTTCGAGCTGGGTGATTCCACTGTTCGGCAACAGCCAGAACCTCCACACCTACCACCACCTGGGCGCGTGGCTGATCCTGATCTTCGTCATCATCCATGTATACGGCGCGGTGCGGGACGAACTTCTGGGCAACCAGAGCATCATGAGCACCATCGTTTCCGGTTGGCGCACCTTCAAGTCGCCCGGAACGCCGGAAGACCTTTACCGCACGCCGATGGAAGTCCGCGGCGAAGGCGAGTTGCCGCCACGAACATAGCGCGCGGCTGCAACAGCGGCATCACGCGAGGCGCGGCTTTGTCCGCGCCTTTCGTGTTCGAGCGATGTTGTCCTTAGGCAGGATCGCTGCCGCTGTGCGGATTGCGACATCCGCTTTGTCGTAGATGCGACCGTGGGGTGAACGGCGTGGCCCGTTTCGATCCAACTTCGGTCTGATCTTCTTGCGCTTTTCCCGCCCCACTGTTACTCCTGCAGGGCAGCTTTCAAGCCGATGGGCTGCCATTGAGCCCGTTATGGCCCAATGCTTGCTTGACCAAATCTGAAGCGCCACCATCGCGCAAAGGCGCCCTCGGGAGAAGAAATGCCGCGCGTTTTAGTTCTCGGCATCGGCAATCTGCTTTGGGCCGATGAAGGCTTCGGGGTGCGCGCGGTCGAGGCGCTCCATCGCGACTATGAGTTTCCGCCGAACGTCACCGTCATGGACGGTGGAACGCAGGGCCTCTACCTGATCGAGCACGTGACGTCCGCCGACATCCTCGTCGTTTTCGACGCCGTTGATTATGGATTGAAGCCCGGGTCACTGAAGCTCGTCGAGGACGAGGACGTGCCCAAGTTCCTCGGCGCGAAAAAGATGAGCCTGCACCAGACGGGCTTCCAGGAAGTGCTCGCGACAGCGGAACTGCTAGGCAAGGCCCCCGGGCATCTCATCCTGATCGGCGTGCAGCCGGTCGAACTTGAAGACTACGGCGGGAGCCTCCGTCCCGAGGTCAAGGAGCAGATCCCCGCTGCAATCGAGCGCGCGCTTGCCTATCTGGCGCGCTTCGGCATCGAGAGCGTACGTCGCGCGCAGCCCTTGCCGGAAGCGGAGACGATCGCCTGCGAGCGCATGGTGATGTCGCGCTACGAGGCGGAACGACCGGCCGAAGAGGCTGCCTGCCGGTTCGGGGATGCCCGTTTCCTTGAAGCGGCGTCTCCAGCTAAGGAAGAGGCGACCTGATGTGCATCGGCCTCCCCATGCAAATCATCGAGCCTCGCGGGCGATATGCGCTTTGCTGCTACGCCGACGAAGTGCGAACTGTGGACATGATCCTCGTTGGCGATCAACCCGCCGGCGCGTGGGTTCTCGTTTTCCTCGACGCCGCGCGCGAAGTCATTACAGAGGAGCGGGCGGCGAAAACTGCCGACGCGCTCCGGGCGCTCGCGCTTGTGATGCAGGGCGAGACATCGGTCGATCACCTGTTCGCCGATCTTGTCGGCCGTGAGCCCGAGCTTCCGGCCCATCTCAAAAACCAGCTGCCAAAGCCTGCGGAGTAGCCCATGCCGTCGCCCTTGATCGATGCTCTGACTACGAGGCACGGATTTGCCACCGTGAACGAAGCTACGGTGGCCGCATTTCTGAGGGCCAATGGAGATTGCGTTCTCTTCTTCGCGGGCGACGCCGGGCGGCTCGTCGAAAGCGACGATGTCGCGGTCATCCTGCCGGAGCTCCTGAAGCAGTTTCCGCAGCTTACACCGGCGCTTGTCGAAAAGCCCGCAGAGCGGCCCTTGCAGCTCAAATACCGCTTCAATGCCTTCCCTGCCCTCGTCTTCCTGCGCGGTGAGGGCTATCTCGGCGCGATTTCCCGTCTGCTCGGCTGGCAGGAGTATCTTTCCGAGGTCCGCGCAATCCTGGCGCGCGACCCCTCCGAGCCGCCGCCTTACCAGTTTCCCGAACGCTGCGCGCCTCAGAATGGCGCGGCCGAAAGCAATCACCCGGGAGAGCTGCAATGAACAAGGGAAGGCCATTGACCGGCCCCGCAAGCCAGACGCCGGACGAGGACGGCGATTTTGCCTTCCTGGAATTGCCGAAGGGCATGCACACCTACTCTATGCCCGAGATGCCCGAGCCGGAAGAGTTGGCGGGTTTTCGCCCTGCCCTCCAAAAGTTTGAAGCTGTCTTGAGCGCGCTTCGCTCGCTGCCTGGACCCGGCGCGTCGATCGAGATCGATATTCGCGACCTCGATGCGGATAACCGGAGTTTCGTCGACCAGACGATGGGCGAAGGCGAGGTCAGCATCATCGCCGGCTCCTCCATCCAGGTTCAGGAGTTGGTTCTTGCAGGCGTATGGCGCGTCCATGAGGTGGACGAGAACGGCGCGCTGGTCGGCGACACGATCGAGGTCGGCGAATTTCCGGCGCGCGTCCTGAAGGCGGCGCAAGAAGCAGCCGGAGCAGGTCTTCGTCCCCTGGATGCGGCGGCGAGCGACCTCATGAACGCGCCCGCACTTGCGGCAGAGCTTGCGGATAAGCTCTCGACTTTCCAGCCGGATGCTGCGCCCCACGTCATCAATCTCACGCTCTTGCCGGTCAGCGAAGGCGACCTCGCCTATCTCGAAGCGCGTCTCGGTCCCGGCGCGGTCACGATCCTTTCGCGCGGCTACGGAAATTGCCGCATTTCCTCGACGGCGGTGAAAAACGCCTGGTGGGTCCGCTACTTCAATTCGAGGGAGTCGCTCATTCTTAACACCATCGAGGTCACTTGCATCCCCGGCGTTGCCTGCGCGGCAGTGCAAGACCTCGAAGACAGCGCAGAGCGGCTTGCGGAAATCCTGGAGGTCTACCGGTGAGCGGGCATTTCTTCGCGGGATCTTTCGGCGGCGACGTTGAGAAGATCAACGACGCGACGCGGCTCGAATGCAAGATTTGCTGGCACGTCTACGATCCCGCTTCTGGCGACGACTACTGGCAAATCCCGCCGGGCACTCCGTTTTCGCAACTGCCCGAGCACTGGACCTGCCCTGTTTGCGACGCGCCGAAGGACGGCTTCATGGTAATGGAGGAGAAGCATGACTGACGTCTCTCCTGCAACCGCGGAGGAAGAGAACTCGCCCTCGCTTCCGAGCTGACGCATAAGCTGGAGGCCGTGTTCGGCATGATCGAACGCGAGCGCATGCACGATATCCCCATCCTCAACAAAGTCACTTGCGCGTCGCCGCCGTCGGCATGCGGCCCTTCGGTGATGTCGTGGGTGTGCGCTCTCGTCACTCCCTGGTTCATCGACCTGATGCTGCTGCCCCGGACGCCGGAAGCGGCCGAAGCCTGGAACCGCGATGGCATTGGCACAAAGGTGGGACACGATTTCCCCGCCGGCACTTTCGAGTTCATTTGCGGCGGCGAGGATGAACTCGGCCCCTATCGAATGTGCTCGCTGTTCTCGCCCGTGCTTCAATTCGAAAACCAGGAGGCGGCGCTCGCCACGGCGGAAGCAGCGCTTGCAGCGCTTTTCAGCGAAAACCTCGATCAGGCCGAGCCCGAAACTCCGGCTGCTCCTCCAAAAAAAGAGACCGCGCAAGTGAGCCGCCGCACTCTTTTCCTGGGCAGAAAGGCCGCGCGGCCATGACGCCCGAGGGCCGGATCACGGTTGACCTCTTCCCCGCCGTCGGTGAAGCGAAAATCGCGTCCAGCCGGCCGCTTACGATCACGCGCCAGTTCTCCGGCCAGCGCCCCGGAGAGGTTCTCCGCAGCGTCTCGCTCCTGTTTGCAACATGCCGGGCCGCACAATCCATCGCTTCGGCTGAAGCCTTCGAAAATGCTCTCGGCCTCGAGTTGCCCGGAAGCACAAAGAAAGCGCGAGCCTTGCTCGTCCTGGCCGAAACCGCGCGCGAGCACGCGCTGCGCATCCTGATGGATTGGCCGCAGTTTCTTCGCGCGCCCGAGGAGCCGCAGGCCCCGCGTCTTCAAAGGCTCATGCAAGTGGACCGGGATTTGCGCCATTCATTGGCGGAGCGTCGCGGCGCCATCAGCATCGGCGGTGTGTGCACAATCGAGAAGGACAGCGTGATATCGGCTCTTGCAAAGCTGAAGGCATTTCTGGAGCAGGCGATTTTTGCCGAGGATTTGGATCGTTGGCCGACAAAAGGCAGCCTTCAAGATTTGAAACAATGGGCCAGCACGGGCCGCACATTGGCGCAGCGGCTGCTCCATCAGCTTTTCGATGACGGCCTTTCACTTGCTGGCTCGGCGCCAGTCTCACCGCTTCCGCAACTCCAACCGGCCGCGCTCGCCGAACGGCTTTTTGCGGAAGATTCGGAGCTGTTCGTTGCGAAGCCTGAATGGAACGGGCAGCCTCGCGAAACCTCGCCCTTGACTCGAAGCAAGAACCATCCGCTGGTCGACAGCCTGAAAGCAGCGGAAGGCTTCGGCCTCGGTGCGCGGCTCATTGCCTGTCTTGCCGAGCTTTCGCAGATACCGGCGCAAATGCTTGCAATCCTGGATAACGATGACGGCGCCGAGCCCGCTGCACGAGTCGCGCTTGGACGCGGGATTGGCGTCGGACAAATCGAGGCGGCGCGGGGAAGGCTCGTGCATGCTGTCGAGATGGGCGGCGACACGGTCAGCCGCTATCGTATTCTCGCGCCCACCGAGTGGAACTTCCACCCGGAAGGAGCCGCAGCTCACGGCCTTGCGAAAATCGCCGCCACGGGCGCAGAAGACTGCGCCAACCTTGCGCGGCTGTTCGTGACAGCCGTGGACCCTTGCGTCGGTGTCGATGTGAGGGCCCACTGATGCACGAAATGGCGCTTTGCCAGGGCATGGTGCGGATCATCGAAGAGCAGGCGAAGGCGCATGCCTACGCCCGCGTGAAAACCGTGCGCCTTGAAATCGGGCCGCTCGCCACTGTGGAGCCCGAGGCGCTGCGCTTCTGCTTCGATGCCACCACGCGGGGCACCCTGGCGGAAAATGCGAAGCTCGACATCATCACGACGGCTGCGTCCGCCTGGTGCTTTTCCTGCGGAGAAACCGTCACAATATCAGAGCGTAACGGCGTGTGCCCGAGCTGCGGCAGCTATCAGCTGCAGGTCACGGGCGGAGACGAGTTGCGGATCAAGGAACTGGAGGTCGACTGATGTGCGCAGTTTGCGGATGTGGACAAGGCGAGACGCGCATCGAGACCGGCGATGGCAAAAAGGTGAATGGCGAGCCTCACGATCATGGCCACAGCCATGCTCATGACCATGGCCACCACCATCATCACGAAGATGGCCATCATGACGATCGCCATCATCATGACCACGATCACGGCCCCGACGAGGGGCAGTCCCGCATCGTGAAGATTGAGCAGGATCTGCTCGCCAAAAATGATGCTTACGCCGCCGCCAATCGCGCCGGTTTCAACAATGCGGGCGTGCTTGCGCTCAATCTCGTCTCAAGCCCAGGCTCCGGCAAGACCTCGCTCCTCGTGGAGACCATCAATCGCCTCAAAAACGACGTGCCCGTTGCGGTGATCGAGGGCGATCAGCAAACCTCCATGGATGCGGAGCGCATTCGCGCGACTGGCGTGTCCGCGATCCAGATCAACACCGGCAAAGGCTGCCATCTTGACGCGCACATGACAGGCCACGCGGCGGAGCACCTGAAGCCTGCGGCCGGCTCCGTGCTGTTCATCGAGAATGTCGGCAATCTCGTTTGCCCGGCCATGTTCGACCTCGGCGAAGAGCATCGGGTCGTCCTGATTTCTGTCACCGAAGGCGAGGACAAGCCGCTGAAATATCCTGATATGATCCGCAGTTCGGATCTCATGCTAATCACGAAGGTCGATCTGCTCCCCCATCTCGATTTCGATGTCGGCGCTCTTGCCGCGAATGCGCGCAAGATCAATCCCGGCATCAAGATCCTGAAAGTCTCGGCCCGCACCGGCGAAGGCATGGACGCGTGGACGGCTTCATCCGCGCCGCCCGCTCTCTCGCGCTGACCGGACACGCCGCCGCTCATGGTTCGACAGGCTCACCATGAGGTTACCCAATGCCTCATCCTGAGCCTGTCGAAGGATGCGGCGAAACCAAATGTTACGACCCGTGAAAGACCTACCCGATGTGCCTTGCCCTTCCCGCCAAAGTTCTCTCCGTCGATGAGACGCTGCAAACCGCCATCGTCGCGCTCGGACCTGTGAAAAAGGAGATCTCCACCGCGCTCCTCGATGACGTGACGCAAGGCGACTACGTGCTCATTCACGTCGGGTACGCGCTGCACAAGGTGTCGCCCGAGGAAGCGGAACGCACGCTCGCGATGATCCGCGAGGCATGGCGAGGACCCGGAGCTGGCCGCCTTCGTGGAGGGCGCGTGCCATGAAATATGTCGACGAGTTTCGCGACCGGGAGCTTGCGCTCGGCCTTGCGAAGGCAATCAGCCGCGAAGCAGCTCCTGAGCGCCGCTACAATGTGATGGAATTCTGCGGCGGCCACACGCATGCGATTTTCCGCTATGGCGTGCAGGACCTGATGCCGGAAAACGTGAGCTTCGTGCACGGCCCCGGCTGCCCGGTTTGCGTGCTGCCCATCGGCCGCATCGACAATGCGCTCGAACTCGCGGAGACGCACGGCGTCATCCTGTGCAGCTATGGCGACATGCTGCGCGTGCCCGCATCCAAGCGGCGCAGCCTGTTGAAGGCCAAGGCGGACGGCGCGGACGTCCGCATGGTCTATTCCGTGGACGATGCGCTCAAGATCGCGCGCCAGAACCCCGGCCGCGAGGTGGTCTTCTTCGCCATCGGCTTCGAGACGACCACGCCGCCAACCGCGGTCGCCATCCGGAAGGCGCAAGCCGAGGGCCTCAAGAACTTCTCCGTGTTCTGCAACCACGTGCTGACCCCTGCCGCGTTGCAAGCCATTCTCGGAAACGCGGATGAGAGCGGCAGCGTCTCGATCGACGCCTTCCTCGGCCCATCGCATGTGAGTTCGGTGATCGGCAGCAAGCCTTACGAATACTTCGCGAGCGAGTATAAGCGGCCTGTCGTGATCGCAGGCTTCGAGCCGCTCGACGTGATGCAGGCGACGCTGATGGCGATCCGGCAGTTGAACGAGGGCCGCCACGTGGTCGAGAACCAATATGTCCGCGTCGTCACCCGCGAAGGTAATGTGAAAGCGCAGACGCTTGTCGCCGAGGTGCTGGAACTGCGCTCCTCCTTCGAATGGCGGGGCCTCGGCGAGGTTCCGGACAGCGCGCTTCGCATCCGCGAGGCTTACGCAGACTTCGACGCCGAGAAGCGCTTTGGCGTCGCGACGAAACCGTCACGCGACGCCAAGAGCTGCGAATGCCCGTCGATCCTTCGCGGCGAGAAAAAGCCCACCGACTGCAAGCTGTTCGGCACGGTGTGCTCACCCGATAACCCGATCGGTTCCTGCATGGTGTCATCCGAAGGCGCGTGCGCGGCTTATTGGACCTATGGCCGGTTCCGGCAGCCTCCGTCGGAGGCCGCATGACGGTGATCGAGGCCCGCTTCGCGAAAAGCGAGCCCGCTGCGCCCGTTGGCGCTGTGGAGATGATCCATGGCAGCGGCGGGCGCGCTACGGCGGAACTCGTGCGCAATCTCTTCCATCGGCATCTCGGCAACGCCTTTCTCGCGCAGGGCAACGATCAGGCCGCCTTCGACGTGCGAGCAGGCCGGCTCGTCATGACGACGGATGCGCACGTCATCGCTCCCCTCTTTTTTCCGGGTGGCGACATCGGTTCGCTGTCCGTTCATGGCACCATCAACGACGTCGCCATGGCGGGCGCGCGTCCCCTTTATCTGTCCGCGGCGTTCGTCCTTGAAGAGGGCTTTCCGCTTGCCGATCTCGACCGCATCGTCGCCAGCATGGGGCGCGCGTCGCGCGAGGCTGGCGTGCCCGTCGTGACCGGCGACACGAAGGTGGTCGAAAAGGGCAAGGGCGACGGCGTTTTCATAACCACGACCGGCATAGGGCTGGTGCCCGAAGGCGTGAATATCTCGGGCGACAGGGCCAAGCCCGGCGACGCCATCCTCGTCAGCGGCACGCTCGGCGATCACGGCATCGCGGTGCTTTCGAAGCGCGAAAACCTCACCTTCGAAACCGAGATCGTATCGGACAGCGCCGCCCTTCACGGCCTCGTCGCGGACATGGTGGCGGCGGTGCCCACGATTCATTGCCTGCGCGATCCTACACGCGGCGGCCTCGCTTCGACGCTGAACGAAATCGCGCAGCAATCGCGCGTGGGCATGCGCCTTGTCGAGAGCGCAATCCCGTTCAAGCCGGATGTGGTCGCGGCCTGCGAGCTTCTCGGCCTCGATCCTCTCTACATCGCCAACGAGGGCAAGCTCATCGCCATCTGCGAAAAGAGCGATGCCGAACGCCTTCTTAGCGCCATGCGCTCCCACCCTCTCGGCCGCGACGCAGCAATCATCGGCGAGGTCGTTGCCGATCCTAACGCCTTCGTCCAGATGCAGACCCAATTCGGCGGCAACCGCATGGTGGACTGGCTTCTGGGTGACCCCTTGCCACGGATCTGTTGATGCATGCGCCGTACAATTCCTTCCCGCCAGGCGAAGGCCGCTTAAGCGCCCTGCCCTCCGTTCTGGTCATCGACGGCGAAGCGGCGAGCGTCGAAGCGCTCGAGCGCATCCTTGAGCGCGATTTCGACGTGAAGAAAGCCACCTCGATCGAGGAGGCGGAAGCGATCCTGGCCGACGAGGCGATCCAGGTCGTACTGTGCGATCAGCCGATGCCCGGCATGTCCGGCGTAGAGTTTCTCAAGATCGTTCGCGAACGCTGGCCCGATATCGTCCGCATCATCTCGGGCTGCACCGATGCCAAGGACATCATCCAGGGCATCGACGAGGCGGGCCTTTATCAGTATGTGATGAAGCCCTGGCAGCCGGACAGTCTGACGCTCACGCTAAAAAATGCAGCGCGCCTCTACAAGCTCCAGCGCGAAAACGAGCTTCTCGCCATCGAGCTGAAGCTCTCGTCCAGCCGCCCGGAAAAGGCGATGGCGGGCCGTCAGGGGTTGCGCGAACCTTGCCAAGGCGATGACGGCATCGTGCGCGATGCGGCAAGCCCCATGAACGAAGTCTGCGCCCGCATGCGGCGCGTCGCGCCCTTCGATATCTCCGTGCTGATCACTGGCGAGTCCGGCACTGGCAAGGAGCTCATAGCTCATGCGCTGCACCATAACAGCCTGCGGTGGAACAAGCCCTTCGTGGTCGAAAACTGCGCGGCGTTGCCCGACGAGCTTCTCGAAAGCGAGCTTTTCGGCCACAAGCGCGGCGCATTCACCGGCGCTGTCGAGGATCACGTCGGACTGTTCCAGCGCGCCGATGGCGGCACCGTCTTTCTCGACGAGATCGGCGAGGTCTCGCCAGCGTTCCAGGCCAAGCTCTTGAGAGTTCTGCAGGAAGGCGAAATCCGCCCCGTTGGCGCACGCCAGACCCGCAATGTCAATGTGCGCGTCATCGCGGCAACAAATCGCGACATCGAGGCCGAGGTGCAATCAGGGCGCTTCCGTGAAGATTTGTATTACCGCCTCGCGCCCGTGTCGATCCACGTCCCGCCCTTGCGCGAGCGCCGGATGGACATCCCCGTCATCGCGCTCGCCCTTCTGGACAAGGCGCAAAAGCAGCTCGGAAAGACCGTCAAGGGCCTTTCGACCGAGGCAATCGAATGCCTCAAAACCCACCGCTGGCCGGGCAATGTGCGCGAGCTTCAGAACGAGATCCAGCAGATCCTCATCATGGGGCCGTGCGGCGGCCTGATCGGGGCTGAGCATTTGTCCCGCCGCGTCTTGCAGGCTTGTCCCCGCGCCCAGCGCACGTCGGAAAAGGAACTGGCGCTTGCCAGCCTGGAGGGCACGCTGCGGGAGCGCATCGAGTGCGTCGAAGCCCTCATCCTGCGTGAAAGCCTCATCAGGAACCGTTGGAACAAAAGCAAGGCCGCGAAGGAACTCGGCCTGTCCCGCGTCGGGCTTCGCGCCAAACTCGAGCGGTATGGACTTGAGAAGATTGAGGCGCTTCCGCTCGAACCGGTCAAAAAGAAGCGAGCTTGATGCCGGACTGACTTGGAGCGCACCGATCCGCGGTTAAGCAAGGTTCCACGGCCACCCCAACTCATGAACTTCTTGATTCAAGTCAGGGAGTTGCGCTTAACCGCCCGGCAGCGCTGCCTTTTCGTGCGGCATGCCGCTGTCGTCGATATCGAAGTCGGGATCGAGGACAGTTTTGCCCTGTGCGCCGACAAAGGCCGGCTGGGCCTTGATCCACTCGCTCGGCTTTTGCTGTTTCGCATAGTCGATCAGGCGAGCCTCAAGGTCACGAGCCACGTCGGGATTTTGCGCAGCGACGTTGGTTGTTTCGCCTGGGTCCTTGGCAAGGTCGAACAGTTCAGTCTTGCCAGGGAGGAGAGCGATCTTGACGAGTTTCCAGTCGCCCTTGCGGATGGCTCCGCGGAACGCCTCGACGTTGATCAGCACGTCTTCATTCGGCGATGGCTTGCCTTCCGACAGGGTTGGCCAGAGGTCTTTGCCATCCATGGGATGATCCGCGCTGCCTTTGCCGCCTGAAAGCGCAAGAAGCGTCGGCATGACGTCCACCATGTGCACGGGATCGTTCACCACCCGAGGCTGAAGATGCCCGCGCCAGGAGACGAAGGCCGGGACGCGAACGCCTCCCTCGTAAAGGCTGCCCTTGCCACCGCGGAACGGCGCATTCGAGGCAGGAGCCTTGGCTTCCCGCGCAAGGCCGCCCTCTTCGCTTCCGATTTCTTCGTTGCTTCTTGCGCCTGTTGCGAACATCCCGCTGGTGGCGCCGCCATTGTCGCTGGCGAAAAGGATGATCGTATTGTCCAGCAGGTTTTTCTTTTCCAGCGCCTCGACGATCCGGCCAACATCGTGATCCAGAGACGAGATCATGCCTGCATAGGCTTGCCGGGTCTTATCTTTTATGGACGGATAGAGGTCCTTATACTCTTCGGGCGCTTGATAAGGCGCGTGGGGGGCCAGCGAAGCGAAGTAGAGAAAGAATGGCGTTTTGCCGTCCTGTTCGCCGATGAGCTTGACGGCCTCGTCACCGATCAGGGTCATGTAGTACCCCGGCTCCTTCAAAAATGTACCGTTGCGCTGCCAGTCGATGATGCCGCCGCGCTCGCGGGTGAAGTAGTCGACCTCGCCCACGAGGTTGCCGTAGAAGTAATCGAAGCCGCGATTTTGCGGCCAGAACTTTTTATCGGCGTGACCGAGATGCCATTTGCCGGTGAGGAGCGTGCGATAGCCCGCCTCCTTCAAAGCCTGCGGCAGCGTGCGTTCATCGGTTGGCAGGCCATAGGTGTGGCTCGGGAAAATCACGAGCGTTTGCAGCCCATACCGCATGGGGTAACGCCCGGTCATCAGCGCCGCGCGCGACGGCGTGCAAACCGGCTCCCCATAGAAGGACTCCAGGCGGACGCCCTCGTTTGCCAGTTGATCGATGTTCGGCGTCTTCATCTCGCCGCCACGGTAGCCAAGGTCCGCATTGCCGAGATCGTCGGCCATGATGAAGACGATGTTGGGTTTCGAATCCACTGCTTGGGCGAAGCCAACCGCAAAGAAGCAAAAAGATGCCGCCAGCATCGTTGCCGCGAGGTTCAGTTTCATTCGTCATCCCCAACACTCGTCCGATTTTCACTATGATGCAGGCAGAGCGTTGTCGCCATGGATAATGCGAACCCAGCGATGGAAAAGTCCCCCGAGGCGGAAAGCCCGCTGGTTGCGAGCAAGCCCTTGCTGGCATACATAAAGTGAGACGAAGCCCTCTGCGGCCAAGCGTAGTGTGAACTCCTTCGATCCATGCATCGTATGCATAGTGCAACAGGAGAACGTGGTTGGACGCATCAAACAGAGTCAAGGGAGTATCCATCCGCGTGCGCGGCCTCGTGCAGGGCGTGGGTTTTCGCCCTACGGTGTGGAGGATCGCGAAGCGGCTTGGCCTTACCGGAAACGTGTTGAACGACAACGAAGGTGTGCTGATCCATGCCTTCGGATATCCTGCCGCGATCGCTAAACTCGAATTTGCGCTCGTGTCGGAGGCCCCGCCGCTTGCGCGCGTCGAAAGCATCGAAACCGAGCCGCTGCCAGGCAGACCGCCGGTGGATTTTCGTATCCTGCAGAGCCGCAGCGGCACGGTAACAACCGGCGTCGTCCCCGATGCCGCTACCTGCCCCGAATGCCTTGCCGACATCCGCGATCCGTCGAACCGGCGCTATCGCTATCCCTTTACCAACTGCACACTTTGCGGGCCGCGCCTTTCGATCCTGCGCGCGATCCCCTATGACCGCGCCTCGACAAGCATGGCGGCGTTCGCGATGTGCGCCGATTGCCTTGCCGAATATCGCGATCCATCCAACCGCCGCTTCCACGCCCAGCCGAATGCCTGCCCGGTCTGCGGCCCCAGGGCGTGGCTGGAGGATGCCGAGGGGCGGCCCAAGCCGGGCGAGCCCTATCGCGATGCGGCGGAAGCGGCCGCGGCCCTCATCGCTTCCGGCGCTATCGTCGCCATCAAGGGCCTTGGCGGCTTCCACCTCGCCTGCGATGCCCGGAGTGAAGAGGCCGTGGCGCGCCTGCGCGAGCGGAAGCACCGCATTGAAAAGCCGTTCGCCCTGATGGCGCGCGACGCAGGCATGGTCGAGCGCTATGCGAAGCTTTCGAAGGTGGAGCGCACGCTTCTCTTGGAACCTGCCGCGCCGATTGTCTTGCTGGACCGGGACGAGAAGGGCGCTCCGCTCGCAGCCAGCATTGCGCCTGCACAGTCTACGCTCGGCTTCATGCTGCCCTACACGCCGCTTCACCACATCCTTTTCGAGGGTATCGACTACCCGCTAGTGATGACCTCCGGCAACAGAAGCGACGAGCCGCAATGCATCGCGAACGAGGAGGCGCGCGCGAGGCTCGCCGGCATCGCCGACGCTTTTCTGATGCACGACCGGGACATTGTGAACCGTCTCGACGACAGCGTTGCGCGCGTCATGGGAGGACGCCCGCGTCTCATGCGGCGCGCGCGGGGCTATGCGCCGTCGCCGCAGGCGCTGCCGGAAGGTTTCAGGAAGGCGCCGTGCATTCTCGCAATGGGCGCCGAGCTGAAGTCCACCTTCTGCCTCCTCAGCGATGGACGCGCAACCGTTTCGCAGCATATCGGCGACCTCGAAGACGCCGCCACTCACGCCGATTACCGGGCCAATCAGAAGCTCTATCGCGACATTTTTCGCTTCGAACCCGAGTTCATCGCACTCGATGCGCACCCCGAATACCATTCAACCCGGTGGGGGCGGGCGATTTCGCAGGACGAGGACCTTCTTGTCGAAGCCGTGCACCATCATCACGCCCACGTTGCGGCGGTGCTCGCCGAGCACGGGGTTCCGCTGGCAACCGGGCCCGTGATCGGCATCGCACTCGATGGACTGGGACTCGGCGAGAGAGGCGAACTTTGGGGCGGCGAGTTCTTGCTGGCGGATTATCGCGCTTGTCGCCGTGTGGCGTTCTTCGCGCCCGTCCCCCTGATCGGGGGAGAGAAGGCGATGAAAGAACCGTGGCGCAATGCGCTCGCCCATCTCCATACCTTCCTGGGGTGGGATCACGTCGCGAGCCGGTACGGCACTATCGAGACCATTCAGCGGTTGCAGCACAAGCCCATCGCCACAGCGCTTCAGATGATGGAGCGCAAATTGAACACGCCGCTTTCGTCTTCCGCGGGGCGGCTGTTCGACGCTATCGCAGCGCTGCTCGGCATCTCGTTTGACGCGGTCTCCTATGAGGGACAGGCCGCGATTGAGCTTGAGGCGCTTGCCGTTCCGGCGATGAGCACCGTAACCGATGGCTATCGCGGCACGCTGGTCGAAGGAGACCCGGCACGGCTTGATTGGACGCCCCTATGGAACGGCTTTCTGCACGATCTCGCCGCGGGAACCGATGCGCCGCTGATGGCGGCGCGCTTCCATCTCGGTCTGGCGGAGACCCTGGCCGAAACGGCGGCGTCGCTCGCTGAGACTTACGCCTGCAAGGTTATCGTGCTTTGCGGCGGGGTATTCCAGAACAAGCTTCTACTCGAAAAGGTTTGCGAGAAACTCGCCGCGCATGGCGTCGAAGTGCTGACCCCCTTGCACTTCCCGGCCGGAGATGGCGGCATTTCGCTGGGGCAGGCGGTGATCGCCGCCGCGCGGCGGCTTCCGCATACCGCGAACTAAGAGCCGCCTCCCCTCACACGAAGCGCCTAAGTCACGACGCCTTGCTCACGGCCGTCCGTAGTGTGTGTTGAAAATCACTTATATATTTACTTATGCTGGTTTTTGCCAAACGAAGCCAATCTCAGTTAACTGCGCGTAAAATCTCGCGCCCTGTGAAGCTCCAATCGGCGATGCGAGTCGAATGCTCTGACGGTTGGCATAAGACCCGCCATGCGTCACGATGCCCACAATGAGACCGCAACATGGGAATGAACCGTGACCGGCGAAGCCACCGATGTTCGACACGGCGAGCAATGTCACCGCTCAGACCTCATCCTCACTCGATCCGTCTTCCGGGACCGCTCTTCTGACCAAGCCCTTCAGATGCCGGTCAGACGCTCACGCACTCAGCGCGCCGTAAAGATCCGGGCGGCGATCGCGGAAAAAGCCCCAATCGGCCCGATAGCTCTCGATCTCCCGAAGGTCGAAGGAATGAACAAGTACGCCCTCATCCTGTTCGCCGAAGCTTTCGACCAGCGCGCCAGTGTGATCCGCGATGAAGGAATGACCGTAAAAGAGTTGCGTCGCCGCGCCGTTCTCCTCCAGCCCGATACGGTTTGCGGCGACAACCGGCGCCGCATTCGCGACGGCGTGGCCCTGCATCGCGCGTTGCCATCTCCCGTGC
The DNA here is from genome assembly GCA_963817495.1 of uncultured Alphaproteobacteria bacterium. Lineage (GTDB taxonomy): Bacteria > Pseudomonadota > Alphaproteobacteria > Rhizobiales > Rhodomicrobiaceae > Rhodomicrobium. The sequence goes on from CAWFOS010000011.1 coordinate 169,156, forward strand.
GTATCGAGCGCGGCGTCGTACGGTTCCGAGCCAATGGCCGTGGGGTAGAACAGGACCTGTGCGCCTGCGAGAACCATGGCGCGGGCGCATTCGGGGAACCACTGGTCCCAGCAGATGCCGACGCCGATCACGCCATGCTTCGTCTTCCACACCTTGAAGCCGGTGTTGCCGGGACGGAAGTAATATTTTTCCTGATAGCCGGGGCCGTCGGGGATATGGCTTTTGCGATAGATGCCAAGGATTTCGCCATCGGCATCTGCCACGGCTACACTGTTGAAATAGTGCGGCCCGTCCTTCTCGAAGAACGAGACGGGAATGACGACGCGCAGCTCTTTCGCCAGCTTTGCAAGCGAAAGCACGCAAGGGTGCTCATGGACGGAATAGGCGGTTTCAAACCATCCCGGGTCCTGGCGCGTACAGAAATAGATGCCCTGAAACAGTTCCGAAGGCAGGATGACCTGCGCGCCCCGCCCCGCGGCCTCGCGGATGAGAGCTTCAGTCTTCGCGATATTGGCCGCCATGTCCGGCCCATAGGAGGTCTGGATGGCGGCGGCTGTCAGCGTGTTCTTCGTCATCATGCCGGCTCTTGCTGAGTGATGCAGTGGAACGACCCGCCGCCGGCATCGCCGGAACCAAGGAGGCCGATGGACGGCACCCCGATAACATCGCGATCCGGGAACACCGTCTGCAAAGCCTCGACGGCGGCGACCTCGGTCCCCGTTCCGTAAACCGGCACCGCCACGACGCCGTTCGCGATGATGAAATTCATATGTGAGGCCGGTGAAACCTCTCCCGAAGCGTTGAGGTACAAACCAACGCCAGGAATGCGGACGACATCCAGCTTTCGTCCTGCCGCGTCCGTCGCGTTTTCCAGCGCATCGGCAATCGCGTTCAGCGTTTCGGCGTTGGGATCGTCCGGCCCGGCCGGGGACTGGCACACGACGCGCCCCGGCGCCACGAAGCGCGCAATATTATCGATATGGCCGTCCGTGTGATCGTTCCTGAGACCCTCGTCGATCCAGATCACCTTTTTCGCGCCCAGCGCTTGCGCCAGCGCTTTTTCCGCATCTTCCTTCGTCCAGCCGCTGCGGTTGGGGTTCAGGAGCGTCTGCCGTGTGGTCAGGATTGTGCCCTGGCCGTCGTGGTCGATCGCCCCGCCTTCGAGCACGAAATCGAACCTGACCATTCTCGTGCCGGAGAGACGGGCGATGTCGTCGCCAACCGTGGCATCGTCGGGCAGGTCGAACTTGCCGCCCCAGCTGTTCGTCTTGAACCGCAGCGCTACCGCGCCATCGGGCGCGCGGGCAAAAATGGGGCCAGTGTCGCGCAGCCAGATGTCCCCGTAGCGCGCCGGGATAATCTCCGCGGCGCCGCCGACGGCATCGCGCGCAGACGTTTCAGCCTCGGCGCCATTCACGAGAAGGCGCACCGCATTGCCATCGCCAAGCGCATGCACCAACGCCGCCACGTCGCGGCGCGGGGCGTGGAGATCCCCATTCCATTCGCGCGCGTTAGCGGGCCAGGCGGTCCAGATCGCCTTCTGCAGCTCCCACTCCGCCGGTATCGAAACTGTCTGACCGCTCATGCCGGCATAGCCCCTCACCAACGAGGCACGGCCCCAAACGGGCCGCGCGTGATTGATCTATAAAACTGTACTGGGACTTCAAGCGCGGCAACAAGGGCTGGATCAAGATCCGGCAGAAATGGCGGTCTCGACGCGATCGATCGTGACAGTGCCCATATCCGTCGGAAGGGACACCTGTTCTACCAGCCACAATTCAGGCTTGGTGAGTTTTTGGAAATTGATTTCCCACTGAATGTTCTGAAGCTGAGGCCCATTCACTGCGGAATTTACGTTCGGGGCGAATCGGATCCGGCAGGTTACGAGCCTCGGATCCCGTGGTCCTTCCTCTGCGGGATGCAGGCTTGCGTCGATCTTCGCGCGGCTCATCAGGATCGTGAGCACCTTGTCGCAAGGTGTCGCCGATGCCGAAGAAGGCCTGAGGGACGCCGCAACCAGCGCCGACAAAGGATCGAGAACGCCTCGCAACGGGCTCGGCGTCTTCGGGCTTGCCGCCGCAGTGGCTTTGAAATCGACGGAACTCTCCTGACCATCGGACGTGATCAATTTATAACGCTCCGGCGTGATCTTCTGGCCCGTTCGCGAGCCGGAAGCCTCTGCCTCAACCCTCGTGTTATTGAGAAGCGTGCCGACGTCGGCGGAGATCTCCACTTTATAATGCTTGGCGTCGATGGTGGCGTGAAGAATGGCCTCCCCCATGCGAACGCCGCCAAGACTTACCTGGTAGCGCGAAATGAGCAGTTCGGCTTGCGCCTGCGCTGAAAATACCACCGAGGCGGCCAGGATTGAGAGACAGGCAAACCTTCTCAAGGCACACTTTTCTCTCCCGAAAGGGACGGGGAGAGCGCGTTTCATCTTTGATCTCATCCGACTGACTTTACCGTTACTCTACCCAGGGAGCTGATGCCAAGCGAGCTTTCGCCGCCGCTACCAATGCTTATATTAATGTTCGAAATATGAACAAATTGGAGCTTTGCTCCGCGCGTGGCAGCGGCCGCTTCGAAAATATCTCCATGGAATAAAACGGGGCGCTTACCCGTTCTCGTCTCGTACATTAGAACCTCATTGATAAATGTGCCCCAAACCGAAGCCGCACCACCGCATGGTGCGGCTTTTCCTTTTTGCCAGAAGCAGCCTCGAAAAAACCAAACCTCCGCTTTTTAACTGGAGGTTCAATGTTGTAATGGCTCGACAGGCTCGCCATGAGAACCTATCTGTTTAAAACATGTGACTTAGCCCTGAGCTCGAAGGATGAGGTCAGAGGAATTCGATCCCTGAATTTGCTATGGCGTCGTGAGCGCCGCCTGCTTCGCATGCACTGCCAGGCGAGCTGCCCGTCATGGGAAGGATGTGCGTGGTAAGGCGCTTTCGCATCTCATAAAGCGTGCAATGCGCGATGACGGCTTCGGCCCATTTGTCACTGTCGGCATTTCCGGCGGCGGCAATTGCAAGTGGCGGATGGCTGGAAAGATCGTCGATCGAGGCAGCAACCGCCTCAATCGCCTTGCACACATTCTCAAGATATTGCTTGGCGCGGTCTTCGAACTGCATGCCCACGATCACAGCCGAAACGTCTGCGGTAATCCGTTTAGTCGTCGCCGCCGCCTCTTGGAGCGTGCCGGCATAATGAGCGTTCTGCTCGACGAGGCATCGCATGACAGTCTTGATCCGGGAATAGGCATCGAGATTTTTCTCGGACATATGAACGGTCGAAAGCTCCATGAGCAACGCGTGCGTATTGCGCAGGCCCGCGCCGATGGTTGCGATCTGCCGCTTGATCTGCACGGCCAGCTGGTTCACCGCCATGGCCAGTTCCCGGACTTCATCGGCAACCACCGAGAACCCGCGCCCGGCCTCGCCTGCCCGCGCAGCTTCGATCTTGGCGTTCAAGGCGAGAAGACTGGTCCGCTTGTTGATCTTGTCGATCCCGGCGACGCTTCCTTCGACAGAACCCAGTTCCGCCAGCACCCCGTCCAGCGCCGAGGACATCGAGATGCCCCGCGACGAAAGCTCCAAAATTTTCTGAGTAAGTTCCGCAAGCGTTAGTCCGAGATCCTCGGCGAGATTGGGCAGGTGAATGATTTCGCCATCGACGTTCACACTCTGGATCGACGTCACCAGTTCATGAACCGTCTCCGTCTGCTGGCGCGTCGTCTCGACGATCGCTCCCAGCCTGTTCGAAATCTCAAGGACATTGCACTGCATGTCCGCCGAGACGATCTGGACTTCGCCGATCAGGGCTTGCAGCGTCCGGCTCTGCGCCGCGGAAAATCCAAGCCAGCGCTTCAAAAAAATCTCGATCTCTGCTTGTGTCGGCCGATTGTGGACCGAACCATTTGCTGCATTTCCATGCATATTCTATGACCCGCGGCCGGAGTTAACAGGAACTTGCAATTGATATCTCGCTGTGCAGTCAGCCCATAAAGACCTTATTACTTCGAGGCAAAGACCAGAAAACGGGCAGGAACAAGTTTCACCTATCTTCCCAAATTTAGTCCTTAATTCACCCGGATATGCGACCTCTTTCTATCATAGGTTGTGCTGCAGCGGAATGGCATCGGCAGGTGATCATGCAAGAAACGCCCAGATCCGGGACGTTGGACCTTAGCGGCCCGCGGACCATTCGCTTTGCGGATCAGACACGATCCCTTCTGTTGGAAGCCCTGTGTGCGAATTCGGCGACCAGCCTGGACTGCTCTGCCGTCGCCGAAGCCGACCTCAGCTTTGTGCAACTCCTCGTATCGACGCGGATGTCGGCTGAGCTGTCCGGCAAAACGGTGACGCTTGCGCAGCCGCCGAGCGAAGCTCTCCTTCGAACCCTGTCGAAAGCCGGTTTCAAGGTCTCGCCGGATCCTCTCACCGGAGACGCATCTTACTGGATCAAAAAGGAGGGGGAGGATGCCTAAGACCATTCTTGCCGTGGATGATTCCGCAAGCATGAGGCAGATGATCAAGCTGACCTTGCGCAACGCTGGTTACGACGTGATCGAAGCCGGCGATGGCCAGGAAGGATTGTCTCAGGCCCGGCGCGGCATCGTCCACATGATCCTGACCGACCTCAACATGCCGGTCATGGACGGCATGGTCTTTATTCGCGAACTCAGAAAGTCGCCGGCCCATACGGGCATTCCGATCGTATTCGTGACCACTGAATCCGATGCCGAGAAGAAGTCGCAGGCCAAGGCGGCCGGCGCGACGGCATGGATCACCAAGCCGTTTCAGCCGGAGCAGCTGGTCGCCGTCGCCAGGAAGGTCCTCGGAGAATGAACCCCACAAATCCCATCGATGTCTTCAAGCAGGAAGCCCAGGAACTTCTGGCCCAACTGGAAGCAGCGCTGCTCGATCTCGACTGCACCCCCGACGATCCAGATCTGATCGATGCCGCCTTCCGTGCGCTGCATACAATCAAGGGTTCCGGAGCCATGTTCGGATTCGACGCCGCCGCTGCATTCACCCATCACGTGGAAACCGCGTTCGACCTGGTCCGCCAGGGAAAAGCGCGGCTCAGCCGCGATCTGATCGCCGTGGCGCTGCGCGCGCGGGATTATATGCGCCTCCTGATCGAAAGGCCCGAAGAGGCCGATCCGGCAGCCGGGGAGGCCTTGCTTGCGGCATTGCACGACAGCCTTCACCTGGCCGAAGCCGCTGCGGCCCCGCAGAAGACCGCGGGCGAACAGCTTTGGCGCATCAGAATGCGGCTGCCGCGAGACGTCATGCTGAACGGCACGAACCCGCTTCTTCTGCTCGACGAACTGCGATCCCTCGGTTCGGCGATCGTGACGCCGCTGACCGATGCAATCCCCCGCCTTCAGGAAATCGACCCGGGGGCTTGTTACATGGCCTGGGAGATTGCGCTCAGGACTTCAAAGCCGCGAAGCGAGATCGAAGACGTTTTCATTTTCGTCCGCGATGAGATGGAGCTTGAGATCGCGCTTGCGGAAACCTCCCGCGATGAAGCGGAAGAAACACCGGAAGCGCAAGAGCCTGCGCCATCGGACCCTCTCGAAGAGAGCCTCTGTGAAGCGAAGCCGCCTGTGGCGCCTGCTCCGACGCCCGAGCGCGATGCGCCTCGCGGCCCTTTAGAGCAGCAGCGCGCACGCCGCGAAACAGCAAGGGCCAATGCCAGCATCCGCGTCCTTGCAGACAGGCTCGACGAACTGATGGATCGCGTCGGAGAGCTTGTCATTACTCAGTCGCGCCTGAAGCAGATCGCGAGTTCAAGCTCCGATCAGCAGGTCAGGGCCGTGGCCGAAGAGATCGAGCGGCTGGCCCTGGAACTGAGGGACACGACCATGGGCATTCGCATGGTGCCCATCGGTTCCCTGTTCGGGCGGTTCCGCCGGGTCGTGCACGATCTCTCGCGGGATCTGGGCAAGCAGGTCGAACTCACCATGGAGGGCGAAGAGACCGAACTCGACAAAACCGTGATCGAGCAGCTTAACGATCCGCTCGTCCATCTCATCCGTAATTCCATCGATCATGGCATTGAGGAACCCGCCGAGCGGATCGCGTCGGGCAAGGCCCCGGCGGGGCAGATCACGCTCCAGGCCCGGCACGCCGGCACGGAAGTCCACATCACCATCATCGATGACGGGCGCGGCCTCAACCGCGAGCGCATCCGGGCGCGCGCCATCGAGCGCGGTCTCGTTTCCGGGGATGCGCCCTTGAGCGATGCCGAGCTGTTTCAGGTCGTGTTCCTGCCGGGCTTCTCGACCGTTTCAGAAGTCACGAATCTGTCGGGGCGCGGCGTAGGCATGGACGTGGTCAAGCGAACCATCGAGGGCTTGCGCGGCAAGATCGAGCTTTCGAGCATGCCCAACCGGGGCGCGAGGGTCACGCTGCGTCTGCCTCTGACGCTCGCCATCATCGACGGGCTTCTGGTTCGGGTCGGGGATGCGCGCTACGTGTTGCCGCTCGCGGCGGTCGAGGAGTGCGTCGAGCTTCCGGCCGAGGATGAAGGCCGTTCGCGCGGATGCAGCTTCCTCAATATCCGAGGCGAGTTGGTGCCGTTCCTGCGGCTCAGGGAGTTGTTCGCGGCCAAAGCGCCTCCCGACCGCTATCAGAAGGTTGTCGTTGTGGCGGCAGGCGATCTGAAGGCGGGCCTCGTCGTCGATCAGGTCATCGGCAACCATCAGACCGTGATCAAGTCCCTGTCGAAGCTGCATGCCGGGATCGAGATGTTTTCAGGCGCGACGATCCTCGGCGACGGCGCTGTCGCGCTGATCCTCGACATCCCGCATCTCGTCCAGTTCGGCCAGATCACCGAAGAACAGCTGAGGTCCGCCGCATGAGCAACTGGGATTCCATACAGGCTGCGGCGAGCGCCGGGGCCGCGCTCAAGGTTCTGTCCCTCACCCTCGATGGCCAGCTGTTCGCCGTCGATGCCGGATGCGTCCGGGAAATCCTGGATCTGGTCCCGGTGACAGAGGTGCCGGCGAGCAGTCCCTTCGCTAGCGGGCTGATCAACGTTCGCGGCAAGGTCGTGCCGCTTGCCGATCTCCGGCACAAGCTCGGGATGACGAAGCGGCCTCCAACCATCGACACGCGCATCGTCGTCATCGAGGTCGATCTCGATGGCGATCTGACAATCGTTGGGATGATCGCGGACAAGGTGCATGAGGTGACCGACATCCCGCAAGCCAGCATCGAAGCCACACCAAGGATCGGACTGGCCTGGCCCCCAGAGTTCATCCGCTGCCTCGGCAAGCGCCGCGATGACTTCCTGATCGTGCTCGACATCGAACGGCTCTTCTCGGGCGAGACCACAAGACAGAACTCAAGCTCTTTCCAAGGCGCAGAACGGCACAGCGCCTGAGGCCCCCCCCAAACGTAAGGACAAAACGACGATGCGCGTCCCCATAAAGCTCAAACTTGCTGCGAACTTCACGATCCTCACCGCGCTGGCAGGCGTCCTGGCCTGGCTCGGCATATCGAGCCTCGCATCGCTCAATACGACGCTCGGCGACCTCATTCAGGGTCCGGTGACACGCATCCAGGCCGCCGATGAGCTACGAATGGCGGTGCTCGACATCCTGCCCTTCGAAAAGAACATGCTGATGTCAAGCAGCCCCGAAGAGATTCGCAACAATGAGGAAGAACTCGTGAAACATCGAACGGTCTTCCTCAAGAGATTCGAAAGCTTGCAGAACATTGCAACCAACGAGGTCAGGCAGAAACTTGCCGGTTTGACGCCGTCGTGGGTGCGCTGGACTTCGCTTCAGGACCAGATGCGGGAACTCCTTGAGCAGAACCACTTGGCGGAGGCCAAAGCGCTGTCGCTGAACGAGGCCCGCGAGGTCAAGAACGACATTTTGCATCAGCTTGAAGAGATCGGCCACATCGAGAATCAAGCCATGAAACAGGCCAGGGAGGACGCGGCGCAGCAATACGACCACGCCCGGGAGCTGCTCATCGGATCGGCTGGCGCCGCGCTTCTGATCAGCGTCATTTCCGGCGTGCTCCTGTCGCTCAGCATCAACCGCGGCCTCCGCCGCGCCGTCTCGCTCGCCGACGCGGTCGCTCGCGGCGATCTCCCTCAGAATGTCACAGTCTCAAGCAACGACGAAATCGCAGACCTCATCGACGCCTTGAACCGCATGACCGGAAACTTGCGCGTGACCGCCGAGATGGCCGAGGCCATCGCGCATGGCGATCTCTCCGTGGAGCCGAAGCCCTTGTCGGACAAGGACACGCTCGGCCTTGCGCTCCAGGAGATGACCCAGAAGCTTCGCACCGTGGTCAGCGACGCGCTTGGCGCCGCGGGCAACGTCTCGTCGGGCAGCGAGGAGCTATCGTCCGCCTGCCAGCAGCTTTCCGCCGGAGCCAACGAGCAGGCGGCGTCCGCCGAGGAAGTCTCCTCGTCGATGGAGCAGATGGCCGCCAACATCAAGCAGAACGCCGACAACGCGGCCCAGACCGAGAAGATCGCGCGCCAGTCTTCCGCCGATGCGCAGGCGAGCGGCGACGCGGTGAACCGCGCGGTCCACGCCATGCAGACCATCGCCGAGAAGATCACCTTCGTGCAGGAGATCGCGCGACAGACCGACCTTCTCGCGCTGAACGCAGCCGTCGAGGCGGCGCGGGCGGGCGAGCATGGCAAGGGCTTCGCGGTGGTTGCCTCGGAAGTGCGCAAGCTCGCCGAGCGGAGCCAGACGGCGGCCGGCGAGATCAGCGCGCTCTCGGGCCAGACGGTGACGGCGGCGCGCGAGGCGGGCTCCATGCTGGTGAAGCTCGTGCCAGACATCAAGAAGACGGCGGAGCTTGTGGAGGAGATTTCCGCCGCCTGCCGCGAGCAGGACATCGGGGCGAACCAGGTGAACCAGGCCATCCAGCAACTCGACAAGGTGATCCAGCAGAATGCGGGCGCGGCCGAGGAGATGTCGGCGACCTCCGAGGCGCTGTCCGGCCAGGCCGAGACGCTGCAGGCGAGCATCGCGTTTTTCCGGATCGGCGGGGAGGCCGGACATGTGCAGGCCCCGCCTGCGGATGCGGCCAGGCCCGCCAGCAAGCGCTCGGCCGCGATCGCGAAAGCGCACGCGCAGCAGAAGGCAGCGGTCGCGAAGAGGCCAGCGCCGGCGGTCAAGGGTCGGCCCGGCAATGCAAGCCGTGATGGCAGTGGCGTCACCCTCAACCTCAGCAATGGCAGCGCCGATCTTCTCGACGCCGAATTCGAAAGGTATTGAGCGATGGGCCAGGCGATGACGAAACCAGCGGCGAGCGCCGCCGCTGGAGAGGGGCAGTATGTCACCCTCGGCATCGAGCACGAAGTGTTCGCCGTGCCGGTGGAGTCCGTGCTCGAAATTCTCGACATGCGGCGCGTCGCCCGCATACCTGAAGCCCCGCCCTATATGCTGGGCCTTCTCGACCTGCGCGGGCGAAGCGTGCCCGTGCTCGATCTTCGGGCCAAGCTTGGGCTGCCCGCGCGCACGGCGACCGACACCACTCGCATCCTGGTTATCGAAGTAATCATGAACGGGCGCCCTCTCGTGCTCGGTCTCGTCGCGGACCGGGTTATCGAGGTTCTTGCCATGAGCGGGAGCGAGATCGAGCCGCCCCCGGAGATCGGCGTGCGCTGGCGATCCGAGTACATAAGCGGCGTCGGCCACCGGGGCGAAAACTTCATCATCATTTTCGATCTGCCGCGCCTGTTCTCGACAGATGATGCAGCAGCAATTCAGAGGTCAACAGTCGGTTTGTGAGTGCAGATTATGAGTTTAGCGTTGCGTAGAGTAGAAAATCCTGAAAGCACCTTACAGCGTTACGCGAGGCCCGTTGGTGGAAGCGCCGGATACCCCGATCATATCACCGCCCATGACTTCGATCGCCTCGCGCGTTTCATTCACCTCCGAAGCGGCATCAAGATGCCGGAAGGAAAGAAGACCATGCTAGAAGCCCGGCTGCGGCGCCGCGTTCTGGCGCTGGGTATGGCGTCATTCGCCGACTATTGCCGTTACCTCTTCGAGAGGGGCGGTCTCGATAAGGAGGCCACAGGCCTGATCGATGCCGTCACCACCAACAAGACCGACTTCTTCCGTGAAGCGGAGCATTTTCGCTTTCTGACCGAGAAGGCGGTGCCTGCGCTTGGCGGCGACCTGAGCCGCTCCCCGCTCAAGGTCTGGAGCGCAGCCTGCTCGACCGGAGCAGAGCCGTACACGCTGGCCATGGTCCTGTCCGAACTGAAGAACGCCGTCCGGGGCTTCACCATCCTGGCGACGGACATCTGCACCGACGTGCTGACAACCGCCGTGCGCGGGATTTATCCGGCCGGCATGGCCGACGCCATACCCTCCGAACTCAGGCAGCGTTACCTCCTGCGATCGAAGAACAGCGCCGAGGACAGCGTCCGCATCGTTCCGGACCTTCGCCGCTCTGTCCGGTTCGGCCGCCTCAATCTCATCGACATGCCTTACGGCGCGGACACCGGGATGCATGCGATCTTCTGCAGGAACGCGCTCATCTACTTCGATAAGCACACCCAGCGCAAAGTCGCCGCCGAACTTTGCCGCCACCTTCAACCCGGCGGCTATCTGTTCGTCGGTCATTCGGAAACCCTGACTGGATTCGACCTGCCGCTTCAGCAGGTTGCCGCAACAATCTTCCAGCGTCTATAGGTCGATCATGAGCCATCCAATCCGAGCATTGATCATTGACGATTCCGCATCCGTCAGGCGGACTTTGAGCGACATTCTCAGCGCCGATCCGGATATCGAGGTCATCGGCGCGGCGTGCGACCCCTATGCGGCCGCGCGCCGGATCGCCCAGGAGGTGCCGGATGTCATCACGCTCGACGTCGAGATGCCCCGCATGGATGGCATCACCTTCCTGAAGAAGCTCATGGCGCAGCATCCCGTTCCGGTGGTCATGTGCTCAAGCCTGACGGCGGAATGCTCGGCGACGCTGATGCAGGCGCTTGAAGCGGGCGCTGTCGACGTGATCCCTAAGCCGCGCATCGATACGCGGCAGTTTCTCCTGGAGTCGAGCGTTCGCATTTGCGATGTGGTCAAGGCTGCGGCGCGGGCCAATCTGAAGCGGTTGCCTCCAAAAGCCGCACCCTGCCCCGCTGCCAAGCCAGGGGGGGCGACGAATGGCAAAGCCGAAGCCGCTTCCGCGCCCACGCCAGTGAAGCGCAACGGAATTTTTCGCAGGGCCGATACCGTCATCTGCATCGGCGCTTCTACTGGCGGAACCGAGTCCTTGCGGGTAGTGCTTGAGGCGCTGCCGGAAGACTCGCCGGGGATCGTCATCGTGCAGCACATGCCGGAGAAGTTCACGGCGGCTTTCGCGAAGCGGCTCGACAGCTTGTGCGCGGTCGAGGTGAAGGAGGCCGAGGACGGCGACGCCGTCCTGAGAGGCAGGGTTCTGATCGCGCCGGGCAACCGGCACATGGAGCTGCAACGCAAGGTTAGCCAGTATTATGTGTCCGTTACAGACGGGCCTCTGGTCTCGCGGCACCGACCCTCGGTCGACGTGCTGTTCCGTTCCGCCGCGCAATGTGCGGGACGCAGCGCGATCGGGATCCTGATGACCGGGATGGGCGACGACGGCGCGGATGGGCTCCTGGAAATGCGCAAGGCCGGAGCGGCCACCGTGGCGCAGGACGAGGCAACGTCGGTGGTGTTTGGCATGCCCAAAGAGGCCATCGAACGCGGCGCGGCCTCCAAAATCGTTCCCTTGGGGCTGATCGCAGAAGAGATCATGCAGGCGGGGGGGGCCTGATGCCATCGACATAGAGCCAGCGCCCGCTTTCCCGGACGAACCGGCTCGCTTCGCGCATCTCATGCACCCGGCCGCTCGCCTTGTAGCGCGCGACGAACTCGACGATAGCCTCGTCCGAGGCCAGGACGTCATGCCGCACCACCTTGAGGCCGGTCCAGCGGCGAGGCGATGCCTCAAGATCGAGCCCGGCCGGGCGCGTGCGTGGATGCCAGGTGACAAGAAGATAACCTCAAGTTTCAAGACGTAAGCCGTATAACGCGACCGCATGAGCTGTTCGGCATCCGCCGGCATCTCCCCCTCGTGGCGCCTCTGGCAGCATCTCTCATAGCTCTTGAGACTGCCGCAGGGGCAGGGTCCGCGATAGTTCTTCTCGACTTTCATTCGGCCATCGTTTCCTTTTTTGTTCTCAGCATCAGCCCCAATTCCCTCCGCGCTGTTAAAAATGCTACCATTCATGAAGGCGCCGTCAGTTTCGATGCTGAGGTGTCATATCCCTGCTGGTAAGGGCCGCGCGAGCAGGAGAGAAGGCTTCCACCGGAGGCGACGGGTTTTGATGAATGGAGGAGCGCTACCATGAATGATCGCATCCGCGAACTGTCTACGCTGGTATGCTGGGGACAGTCCCGGCGTTCGGACAAATATCGCCCGCCTGCTCAATCACGGGCGTCTTGGCGGAACCGGCAAACTCGTCATCCTGCCCGTCGACCAGGGCTTCGAGCACGGCCCGGCGCGCAGCTTTGCAGCCAATCCCGCCGGCTATGATCCCCACTACCATTTCCAACTCGCCATCGAGGCAGGCTGCAACGGCTACGCCGCGCCGCTGGGCTTCATCGAGGCCGCCGTCTCCGATTACACCGGCGACATCCCGCTGATCCTCAAATGCAACAACCACGATGTGCTCCACGACGAGCAGGATCCCCTGTCGGCCGTGACCGCGGGCGTGGACGATGCGCTGCGTCTTGGCTGCGTCGCCATCGGCTTCACAATCTACCCCGGATCGAGCCACGCCGCGACCATGTATGAGCAGCTTCGCGAGCTTTCGGCCGAGGCGAAGGCCGCTGGCCTTGCCGTCGTCGTGTGGTCCTATCCGCGCGGCAGCAGTCTTCGAAGGATGGAGAGACGTCGATCGACGTCATCACCTATGCCGCCCAGATTGCAGCCCAGCTCGGCGCGAATATCATAAAAGTGAAGCTTCCCAGCGATAAGATCGAGCTGCCGGACGCCAAGAAGGTCTACGACAAGCAGAAGATCCCGATTTCCACTCTTTCGGAGCGCGTCCACCATGTCGTGCAGAGCGCATTCAACGGGCAGCGGATCGTGATCTTCTCAGGCGGCGCGTCGGCGAGCGACGAGCATGTGTTCGACGAGGCGCGCGCCATTCGCGACGGCGGCGGATTCGGGTCGATCATCGGGCGCAACTCGTTCCAGCGCAAGAAGGAGGATGCCTTGAAGTTCCTCGGGACCGTGATGGGCATTTACGAGGGCTCGATCAAGTAGCTTGTTGGGAAGACCGTTGTTCCGGAGGGGGCGACGCAGGCGTGAAGGAGTGCCGCGCATGTTGCCGCACGGGCGCATGTTTCCCTCCCCTCCTCACACGAATTGGAAGCTCACACAGAAAAAAGGAAGGTTAGCGGATGTTGAAAGGCAAACTACTGATCGCTCAGGGCGGGGGGCCCACGGCGGTCATCAATCAGTCGCTGGTCGGCGCTGTCATCGAAGCGGGGAAGATCCCCTCGGTGGACCGCATCTACGGCGCCGTATCACGGCGTTCGCGGCATCATCAACGAGGACTTCATCGACCTCACCCTTGAGACGAGCAACAGCCTCGAAGCGGTCGGCAATACGCCAGCCGCAGCGCTCGGGTCGACGCGCGACAAGCCGGACGCCAAATACTGCGAGGAAATCCTGAAGGTCCTGCGCGCCCACGAAATCGGAACCTTCTTCTACACAGGCGGCAACGACTCGTCGGATACGCTCCGCATTCTGCGCGATCAGGCCAAGGCCGCGAACTATCCGCTGCAGTGCGTCCATATCCCCAAGACCATCGACAACGACCTGATGATCAACGACCACACGCCGGGATACCCGTCGGCGGCTCGTTTCGTCGCGCAGGCCTTCGCGGGCGCGAACCTCGACAACCGGGCGCTGCCGGGCGTCTACGTGGCCGTTGTCATGGGCCGCCACGCGGGCTTCCTGACCGCCGCCTCAGCGCTTGCCCGCAAGTATCACGACGACGGGCCGCACCTCATCTATGTTCCGGAGCGCACGTTCGACCTCGAAGCGTTCGCGAAGGATGTGAAGGCCGTGTACGACAAGCTCGGCCGTTGCATGGTCGCCGTTTCCGAGGGCGTCCATGATGCCAGCGGCGCGCCGATCGCCACCAAGCTCGCCAAGAGCGTCGAACGCGACGCCCACGGCAACGTGCAGTTGTCGGGCACCGGCGCGCTCGCCGATCTTCTCACCGATTATGTGAAGACCGCGACGAAGATCACCCGCATCCGCGGCGACACCTTCGGCTATCTGCAGCGCTCGTTCCTCGGCTGTGTCTCCGACGTCGATGCCCGCGAGGCCCGCGATGTCGGCGAGAAGGCCGTGCAGTTCGCGCATTTCGGCGACGGCAAAGGCAACACCAGCGGCTCGGTGACCATCCACCGGGTCGGTGACGTATGCGGCCGAGTACCAACTGAGCCTGCTCGAGGCCATTGCCGGAAAAACCAAGGTCATGGCGGACGAGTTCATCCACGAGAACGGTCACGACGTGACGGACAAGTGGGAGGCCTATCTGCGGCCGCTGCTCGGTTCGGACATGCCGGACGTCGCCCGGCTGCGCCTCAATCGCGTGCCCAAAATCCTCAAGGCGTAACGCCTTGCCGTCTCCACGCGCCCCGAATTCGGCGGCGCGTGGCGACGGTTTGCCCGCCCCCGCGATATTGCCTGGAAATACAAAAGCAGATACCGGATGATGCGCGAAAGGCTTTTGGCCAGCGTAGTTCATCGTCATCCCGGAAACGCCGCAGGCGTTATCCGGGATCGTAAAAAACCAAGAGCGCCGTTAGTTTCGACCCGGATAAGCGCAAATGCGCTTTCCGGGGTGACGAAGCCGATAGTCGGGGTGGGGGAATATTTTCATGCGGATTTTGGCGGCGATATTTTTGGGCACGTTGCTTGCGGCAGCGGCGCGGGCAGAGGATTTGCCCGACCAGCGGCCCATGCTGCGCATTGAGCCGGGCATGCATACGGCGAAGATCGTCCGCATCGGCGTTGATGCAGCCTGCACGCTGATGGTGACGGGCTCGCGCGACAAAACGGCCGGCTGTGGGCGCTGGCGGAAGGCGGGCGCGGAAGCCCGGAGTTGCTGCGGACGTTGCGCGTGCCCATCGGCGAGGGCGATGAGGGCAAGATTTATGCTGTGGCGCTTTCGCCGGACGGTAAATGGGTCGCGGCGGGCGGCTACGCGGCAGGAGGCGAAGACCCCGTCTACATCTTCGAAGCCGCCACAGGCCGACTCGTCACCCGCCTCGGCCGCCTTGGCAATGTGATCCTCCATCTTGCCTTTTCGCCCGATGGCAGCCGCCTCGCTGCTTCGCTCGGCGGCGGTGAAGGCGTGCGCCTATGGGAGACAGGAGGCCGGCAGGTTCTCGCCGAGGACAAGGACTATGGCGGCAAGAGCAGCTATAGGGGCGGCCTTTGATAGCGCGAACCGGCTCTACACTGTGGCCTTCGACGGCCTAGTTCGCCGCTACAGCGCGAATGGCCGTCTCGAAGCGAAAGCCGCGACGCAAGGTGGCAAGGAGCCCTATAGCATCGCTGTGCATCCGAATGGTGCAAAGTTCGCCGTCGGCTTTAATGACACGACGGCGGTCGAGGTCTACGATGCGCGCACGCTTAAGCAGATTTACGCCGCCGATACGAGCGGCATTGGTGGCGGTGACGCGGAGCGTCGCTTGGTCCGCCGATGGCGCACAGCTTTATGCGGGAGGGTAAGCGCCGTTTACTGATCTGGCAAGCTGAGGGTAGTGGCAAACGTTCGGAAGCGCCGCTGTCGTAAGGACATGATCACGCAGCTTCTGCCCTGCGGCGATGACGTCGCGGCGGGTGCAGGCGATCCTGCCTTCGGCCTGATCGCAGCGGATGGCACAAAGCGCGTCTGGCAGGAGAGCGTAATCGCCGATTTACGAAGTGGCTACAATCGCGATGCATTCACGCTGTCCGCCGATGGACAGGAGCGTACGGTTCGGTTTCGGACAAGGAGCCAAGCGATCCTATTCTATTCGATCTGACATCGTTTCGGCCTCAGCGATGCGCCCACAACCTCCGCAAGATCTAGTCGGGCCCAAGAACCCAGGGCCTCGCGGTCATCGATTGGGAAGATCAGCTTTGCGCCGAAGCTGAATGGCAAGCCCGATCGCGCTTGAGGGTCATGATAAGATCGCGCATCGCTCGCCATTGCGCCGGACGCCTCGCGCTTCGTGCTCGGCACGGAATGGTCGCTGCGCGCCTACGCGCCAATGGCAAGGAGCTTTGGGAAAAGGCCGTCCCCGACGTCGCCTGGGGCGTGAATATCAGTCGCGACGGCAGACTCGTCGTGGCGGCCTATGGAGATGGCACCATCCGCTGGCATCGACTTTCCGATGGGCAAGGAACTGCTCGCGCTGTTCGTGCACGCGAAGGATAAGCGCTTCGTGGCCTGGACGCCGAAGGGCTATTACGCCGCCTCGCCCGGCGCGGAAGATCTCATCGGCTGGCATGTGAACCGCGATTGGGACCACGCGCCGGACTTCTATCCCGCCTCGCGCTTCCGCGATCAGTTCAACCGGCCGGACATCGTGAAGCGCGTGCTCGACGATCTCGACGAGGACAAGGCCATCGCCGAGGCCAACCGACTCGCGGGCGCGAAACCCGCCGAGAAGATCGAAAGAAAACTGCCCCCGGTGATTGCCATCCTGTCGCCCGGAGAAGGCGGCGCTTTCTCGTCCGCCAGCCTCACCATCCGTTACAGCCTGCGCTCGCCCTCCGGTCTTGCCATCTCGGAGCTGACCGCGCTCGTTGATGGCCGTCCCCTTTCCGCGATCCAGCCCCCGAGCAGCGTCAGCGAATCGTCCGACACCGAAGCGAGCGTGACACTGACCGGCCTGCCGCAGCGTGACGTAACGCTCTCGCTTGTGGCCCGCGCAAGCGGTCTCGAAAGCACCCCCGCCAGCATCCGGCTCAAATTCCAGGGCGCAGCGCCGCCACAAGCACTCATCAGCGCGCCAGCGCAAAATGCCTCGACCGTATCGCTTTACGCGCTCGTGGTCGGGGTCGGCAAATTCAAGGATGCGAGCATCAACGGCCTCAAATGGGCAGGGAAGGATGCGCGCGACTTCGCCGATGCCCTGAAGCATCAGCAGGGCCGCCTCTATCGCAAGGTCGAGGTGAAGCTGCTCGCCGACGAAGACGCCGACAGCGGATCAATCCTCGACGGCCTCACATGGCTCCAGCGGCAGGTGAGCCAGAACGACGTTGGCGTGGTGTTCCTCGCAGGCCATGGCGTCACGGCACCGAGCGGCGATTACTATTATGTGCCCTACAACGCCAGGATCGAAACCGTGGCGGGCCTCCCCCTGCCGACGCGAGGAAGCTCGGTTCCCGATACCGAGATCAGCCACACCTTGAAGCAACTCGCGGGAAACGCGCTGTTCTTCTTCGACACCTGCCATTCGGGCCGGGCTTCGGGCATGTCGTTCCGCGCGCTCGACTATAATAAGCTCATCAACGAAATCGCGGGCTCCGCCAACGCCATCGTGTTGTCGAGTTCCACCGGCTCCGAATCGAGCCTCGAAAGCGAGGAATGGCAGCACGGCGCGTTCACCAAGGCGCTGCTCGAAGGCATGGCGGGAAAGGGCCTCCATTACAACCCTGGCGTCGTCACCATCGACGAGCTGAACCTCTATGTGAAAGAGCGTGTGAAAGAGCTGACGCAAGGCTTGCAGCATCCCGTCGACCTGAAGCCGAGAGAGGCGCGGAACATCCCCTTCGCGATGCCTTGATCTCCCGTAGAATAGCGGCGTCAAGCGCGGGCCATGATCAAACGAAAGGGCTGCAAACGCCGCGCCGGCGTCTGCCCGGCCTCGCCATCATCGGTCACAGCAAACCCGCCAATGGTGCGTTAACGAAGTATGCTTAACGGCATTACTTTCGGGCCTGATTTTTGCGCCTCAAAATACCAAAAAATCGGGACAGGCCGCCCTCATGAAGCTTGGATTCCGCTCAACCCGTTGAGAATGATCAGCTTTTGAGCCCAAGGAGCACGGTTAACCGATTGTATTTTTGGACGCAAGTGGGCGCGGAAAAGTCCGTTAAATATAATGTGTTAACAAGGCTCGCGCCTTTCGCAGCCCTGGCGGCGCATGCGACTCCTGAAGTTTTTCTATTTAAAATCAACAAATTATAGCCTTTAACTCCTCGACAAGGCGCTTTTTCCTAAGTTTTTCACCGACCTGCGGGCGACCCCCATGACTGAAAATGCGTCGCGCCCTGTGTCATGCTTTATATTGGGCTGGCCGCTGGTACAGAGGTCGTTTCATCTATGGTGCGCGCGAGCCCGTTCCTAAGTTGGACCGGGGGCGCCTCGATGACCCCCAATGGAGCCAAGGAGCAGCAATGCTCTGGGAGCACGTTTCTTAGAGTTCTTTTTCATGAGGTCCCCACGCTGGCGGCAGTCGAGGGAGAGCGTAATGGAAGTCATGCATGAGCGTGTCGCCGGGCTTGATGTTCACAAGGAGACGGTCGTTTGCTGTGTGCGCATCGTTGCCGGCGGGAAGGTCTCGCGGGAATGCCGGACCTTTGAGACAACCACAGCCGGCTTGGAGACCTTGCTGGCCTGGCTGGCGCAGAGCGGTTGCACCCATGTGGCGATGGAAGCTACGGGCGTTTATTGGAAGCCTGTATGGAACATCTTAAGCGACGGCAAGTTCGAGCTGATTTTGGCCAATGCGGCCCATATCAAGAACGTGCCGGGCCGCAAGACTGATGTGAACGACGCGACCTGGATCGCCGATCTGGCGGCCTTTGGCCTGATCAAGGCGAGCTTTGTCCCGGAAGAAGCGATCCAGGAGCTGCGTTCGCTGATGCGCGCGCGCAAGCAGCTGGTCCGCGAGCAGACGAGACAGGCGCAGCGGATCCAGAAGACGCTCGAAGAAGCCAACATCAAGCTCGATTCGGTGATCAGCGACATCATGGGCGTTTCCGGGCGGCGGATGATCGAGGCGATGATCGAAGGCGTGCGCAATCCCCAAAAGCTGGCCAAATTGGCGGACCGGGGGATCAAGGCCTCGCCCAAAGCGCTCTACGACGCGCTGCACGGCCGGCTGACCGATCATCACCGCTTCATGCTGAAGCTGCACCTTGGTCAATACGACGCTTTGAGCTTGTCCATCGCGCAGATCGACGCCCACGCGGCTGCAGCCATCGCCAGGATCGACAAGGAGGCGGCCGCGGGCCGCAGCTCCTTTCGCGACATGATCGCGCTTTTGGACGCCATCCCTGGCATAGCGAGCTTGGCGGCGATCTCCATCCTTGCCGAAATTGGCTGCGACATGAGCCGCTTTCCAACGGCTGGGCATCTCGTCTCCTGGGCGGGCCTGTCCCCGGGCCAGAACGAAAGCGCCGGCAAACGCAAATCCACGCGGCTGCGCAAGGGCGCCCCCTGGCTCAAGACGCTGCTCGTCCAATGCGCCTGGGCGGCCGTCAGGAAGAAGGACAGCTATTACAAAGCGCAGTTCAATCGCCTCAAAGCCAGGCGCGGCCCGAAGAAAGCGATCTGCGCGGTGGCCGCCTCCATGCTTACGGCGATCTATCACATCCTGAAAAATGGCGCCGAACATCAGGATCTTGGGGGCGGCTATTTTGATCGCCGTCCAGTCGAACAAAAAGCCAACCGCTTGGTCGCCCAGCTGGCCAAGCTCGGATTCAAGGCCGAACTTCAACCACTAGCGAAGGCTGCTTGATGGCCTTAAAAGCCACGGCCGCGTTGCGGCAGCTGCCCGACCGCGTTGCGGCAGGGTGAGTTTCTTCTTAGATCTACGTTTCAAGCAATGCAGGCAACGCAAATCGGTCCACATAAACAACAAACTGGTCCAAAATTCTAGAGATGCCGCCTTTCGCAACGAGCCAGCTAAAAGCCAGTCGCCCCGCAGGCCGGGTTCCGCGCCTTATCGAGTCGTGCCCGGCTCAAGTCCGTCAAGCTCGGCCATCGACAAGCAGCTGCTCTGCGGTGGTGGCTTTGCTTCGCGAAACGGTTGCGTCTTTCGAAAGCTCAGCTTATTGTCCCGCGCTAGAAGAGCCGCCCGGCGCATTTAGGGCATGCCGTGGCGACTTCGATGCTTCTCCATGAAAGCGGATGGCGTGGCGGCTTTACAGGCTGCGGTTTCGCGCCATGTTGCGAGAGAGATACGAACGAAAGGGAGCAAAATGCCCAAGATGAAAACGAAAAGCGGCGTGAAAAAGCGCTTCAAAATTACCGGCACCGGCAAAGTTGTCGCCGGGCAGGCCGGGAAGCGCCACGGCATGATCAAGCGAACTCCCAAGTTCATAAGGAGCGCGCGCGGTGGCGTGGTGCTCCAGGATGGCGATGCGCGCATCATCAAGAAATTTTCGCCCTATGGGCTTGACTGATCGCGCAAAAATCGTAACGCTTGAGCTTGGAGAATAACAATGGCACGTGTGAAACGGGGGGTAACCTCTCACGCCCGTCATAAGGCAGTCCTGGAACAGGCCAAAGGCTTTTATGGACGCCGCAAGAATACCATTCGCATCGCCCGTCAGGCCGTTGAGAAGGCTGGGCAATATGCTTACCGCGATCGGCGCACCAAGAAGCGCAATTTCCGCTCTCTCTGGATTCAGCGCATCAATGCAGCCGTGCGCGAGCATGGCCTCACCTATGGCCGTTTTATCGACGGTCTCAACAAGGCGGGCATTCTGATCGACCGCAAGGTCCTGTCCGATCTCGCCATTACTGATCCGGGTGGATTCGCCGCGATTGTCGGAAAGGCACGTGACGCCCTGCCCGCGGAGTTGCGTCCTGCATGAGATTAGCAGAGCTTACCGTTCCTGAATTGCTTGCGCTGGCGAATGTTCTTTTGAGGATCGCCGATGAGATCCCCAAGGAGGATCGCCGCGCGACAAGGGATGCCAGGGACGAAATCGCCTATGTGTTGAAGCTGATTACGGAGAAGGAGGGCAAGACCGAGCCCTCCACAGCACCGCTCCACTAGCCGGTTCCTCCGCAGCCTTCAAAGCCCCTGGCGCGCGTCGGCGAGCTGCGGTCACGGCGTGGCCTTTTCGCAGATCGTGCGGTAGACGACCAGCCATCCCGCCGTGTTCGCCTTCTTCGAGCTCCAAGGGCCAAACCACTATTCGTTAAAGTCATGTCTCTTTCCACTGAATTCCATTAGGAGTGGCGCAACCTCAACGTGCGCAGAACTTCTGACAAGTTCTAAAAGCCTTCTCCCGTTCGCATGACATTCGGACGCCGTGGTTAACGTGCGCGGGAGCACTTGACCCATTGCAGCAAAAGTGGCAGGGCTCTTTCCTCATTCCATTTTCGAGAACGCCCATGGATGCTGTCGCGGACCAAACTCACGATCTTGACGCCTTGGCAAACCGCCTGCTCGCAAGCGTAGCGGCCGCGCAGGACCTTGCAGGGCTCGAAGCCATTCGCGTCTCGGCGCTCGGCAAAAAGGGCGAAATTTCCGAGCTGATGAAGAAGCTGGGCTCCATGCCGCACGAGGCGCGCAAGAGCTTCGGCGCCGCGGTCAATGTCGTCAAGGACCGCGTCGCAGCCTCGCTCGAAACGCGAAAAGCCGAGCTGGAAGCCGCTGCCCTGGCCGAGAAGCTCGCAACCGATCGCGTCGACATCACCCTCCCCGTCCGGCCCAACCCCGCCGCCGAAGGCCGCATCCATCCCATCAGCCGCGTCTGGGAAGAGCTGATGGTGATCTTCGCCGACATGGGCTTCGCGGTCGCCGAGGGGCCGGACATCGAGACCGACGACAACAATTTCACGCGGCTGAACTTTCCCGTAGGGCATCCGGCCCGCGAGGCGCACGACACCTTCTTCTTTTCGCCGAACACGCAAGGCGAGCGCCTTCTCCTGCGCACGCATACCTCGCCCGTGCAGGTGCGCACCATGCTCGCGCAGAAGCCGCCGATCCGCATCATCGCGCCGGGCCGCGTCTACCGCATGGACTCGGACCAGACCCATACGCCCATGTTCCACCAGGTCGAGGGCCTCGTCATCGACCGCGACATACATATGGGCCACCTGAAGTGGGTGCTCGAAGAATTCTGCAAGGCGTTCTTCGAGGTCAGCGACGTGAACATGCGCTTTCGCATGTCGCACTTCCCCTTCACGGAGCCGAGCGCCGAGGTGGATATCCAGTGCGACCGCTCTGGGCCGGAGCTGAAAATCGGCGAGGGCAACGACTGGCTGGAAATCCTCGGCTGCGGCATGGTGCACCCGAACGTGCTCCCGGCCTGCGGCATCGACCCCGAGGAGTGGCAGGGCTTTGCCTTTGGCATGGGCATCGACCGCATCGCCATGCTGAAATATGGCATGCCGGATCTGCGGGCCTTCTTCGGCGGCGACCTGCGCTGGCTGAAGCATTACGGGTTCAGCCCACTTGCTATCCCATCGCTTGCCGGCGGCTTGTCGGGGTGATCACGCGCCGAAATTCTGACGAACAGCTTCGCCTGCAATTGAGGGCTTTTCCTTTGAGCGGAACCTTCGCGCGCCGCCTGAGTTGGAACGGGATACGTTCTAACTAAGGAGGCTATTCATGAATTGGGATCAGATCGCTGGTAACTGGAAGCAGCTCGAGGGCAAGGTTCAGCACCAGTGGGGTAAGCTCACCAATGACGACCTGGAGCAGGTGAAGGGCGATCAAAAGGTTCTGGCTGGAAAAATCCAGGAACGCTATGGCGTAACGAAAGAGGAAGCAGAGCGCCAGGTCCACGAATGGCACAGCAAGCTCTAGCATAAGCTTTCGGAGGAAGGGGGCCCGGAATTGCCCCCTTTTTCCCGGCTCTGCCCGGTCGGTTTGAGCGCGCGTCGCAGCCTCGCGATGAATTTCTACCGCATTTGCGGCAGGCACACTGTTGATTATCAGATTTATGCTTTTGCTGCGCGCCCCCAAACTGGAGAGGGGGTGTCCAAATTCCGCTGCTTGCGCCCCATCCCTTCCCGAGAAAAAATCAATGAAAACGCGGCTTTCCTTTCGGGAAGGGTTTCGGCTGGATCTTTGCCGCGGGTAATTTCGCGGGCGCGGGCGGCGGTTTCGGCTTCCCGATATTGAGCCGCGGCATCGCCTCGCCGCTTGCAGTGGCCGGCAAGGCAGGCTCCTTCCGGTGGGCAATGTCGGCGAGTTCGCGGACGAGGCCGCGCGTGCCTCGCAACTGCTCGACGCCGTCCTCCCAGTCGGCCTTGAAGACCAGCTTGTGGTCCGGCTGCAGCTTCACCGCCGTACCATAATCGTGCATGAACTTCACAAGACCTTGCGGATTGGCGAACTTCTTGTGGCGGAAGCTGACCACGGCCCCTTTCGGCCCCGCGTCCACCTGGGCGATGCCTGCGCGGCGGCAATAGTTCTTGATCTGCACCACGGTCAGAAGGTGCTTCACCTCGTCGGGCAGCGGCCCGAAACGGTCGGCAAGCTCGGCTGAAAAGTTCTCGAGATCGGCGCTCTCGTGCAGGCCGGACAAGCGCCGGTAAAGCCCGAGCCGCACCTGCAAGTCTGGCACATAGGGTTCTGGCAACAGCACCGGCAGTCCGACATTGATCGTCGGCGACCACTGCTCCTCCTGCTCGGCCGTTGCGCCCTGCTCTCTCAGCGCGTGCACGGCCTCTTCGAGCATGGATTGATACAGCTCGTAGCCGACCTCCTTGATGTGGCCGGACTGCTCCTCGCCGAGAAGATTGCCCGCGCCGCGCAAGTCAAGGTCGTGGCTCGCCAGCGTGAAGCCTGCGCCGAGGCTGTCGAGCGAGTGCAGCACCTTGAGCCGCTTCTCCGCCTGCGCCGTGATCTTGCCGTTCGGCGGGATGGTGAACATGGCATAGGCGCGCGTTTTGGAACGGCCCACTCGCCCGCGAAGCTGATAGAGCTGCGCCAGCCCGAACATGTCCGCGCGATGCACGATGAGCGTGTTCGCGTTCGGGATGTCGAGCCCCAATTCCACGATGGTCGTGGACAGCAGCACATCGAACTGTTTGTCGTAGAACGCCGACATGATGTCTTCGAGTTGCGTCGCCCCGATCTGACCGTGCGCCTGCATGAAGCGCACCTCGGGGATCTGCTCGCGCAGGAACGTGGCGACCTCATCGAGATCGGAGATGCGCGGCACGACATAGAAGCTCTGCCCGCCGCGATAGCGTTCGCGCAGAAGCGCCTCACGCAGAGTCACGGGATCGAACGGTGTGATGAAGGTTCGCACCGTCAGCCGATCCACGGGCGGCGTGGCGATGATGGACATTTCGCGGACACCGGTCAGCGCGAGTTGCAGCGTGCGCGGGATTGGCGTCGCGGTGAGCGTCAGCACGTGCACCTCTTCGCGGAGCGCTTTCAGCCGCTCCTTGTGCCCGACGCCGAAATGCTGCTCCTCGTCGATGATGAGAAGGCCGAGATCCCTGAAGCCGATGCTTTTCGCGAGCAGCGCGTGCGTGCCGACGACAATATCGATCTGGCCGTTTTTCAGCCCCTCGCGGACCTGAGCCAATTCCTTCGCAGCGACAAGCCGCGAAGCCTGGGCGACCTTCACGGGAAAGCCGCGAAAGCGCTCGGTGAAAGTCTGGAAGTGCTGCCGCGCCAAAAGCGTCGTCGGCACGACGACCGCCACCTGTTTTCCTTCCATCACCGCGAGGAAGGCCGCGCGCAACGCCACTTCCGTCTTGCCGAAGCCGACATCGCCGCAGATGAGCCGGTCCATCGGCTTGCCCTTGGCGAGATCTTCAACGACCGAATCGATGCTCGCAAGCTGGTCGTCGGTTTCCTCATAGGGAAAGCGCGTGACGAACTCGTTATAAGCCCCATCGGGCGCCGCGAACGCGGGCGCGGGCCTCGTTTCGCGCGCTGCCGCGATCTTGATCAGCTCCTCCGCCATCTCGCGGATGCGCTTCTTCATGCGCGCCTTGCGGCCCTGCCAGGACGCGCCGCCCAGCTTGTCCAGGTTCGCGCTCGTCTCATCGGAGCCGTAGCGCGTCAGAAGCTCCATGTTCTCGATCGGCAGGAAGAGCTTGTCGCCGCCTGAATACTCAAGCTCGACGCAATCGTGCGGAGCGCCTGCGGCCGCGATGGTTTTGAGGCCGATGAAGCGGCCGATGCCGTGGTCGGCATGCACCATCAGGTCGCCCGGCGTGAGGCTCGACGCCTCCACCAGCACATCGCTCGCTTTTTTTGCTTTGCGGCGGCGGATCAGCCTGTCGCCGAGAATATCCTGTTCCGCGATGATGGTGAGGTCGGGCGTCTCGAAGCCGCTTTCGAGGCCGAGCAGCGCGAAGCTCACCGCCGACTTATCGGCTTTTCGCGCCTCGGCGATATTTGCAACCTTCTCGATGCGGGTGTTTCCATGCGCCGAGATCATGTTGCCGAGCCGCTCGCGGGCGCCGTTTGTCCAGCACGCGACGATGGTTCGCTTCCCAAGCCCTTGAAGGGTGCGGATATGCTCGATGACGGCCGGGATCAGCTTTTCGGACAACTCCGCGCGCTCGATTGCGAAATTGCGGCCCTGCTTGCCTCGAAAGTCGATCTGAAGGCCCGTCGGCGACGGCTGCGGAAAGGGCGTAAACCTTCGGAGCTTATGCGTCGCAAGCTGCTCCTGCCACTCCTTGTCCGCCAGGTAGAGCGCATCCGGCGGCACCGGCTTGTAAGGCGGCGCGCCGAACGATCTCTGCTCCAGGCCTTCCTTGCGGGCCTCGTAATGGTCCGCAATCGTTTCGAGCCGCCGTGTCTTGGCATCACTGTCGAGATCGTCGAGAGTGATGACCGCATTCGGGAGATAGTCGAACAAAGTATCCATGCGCTCGTAAAAGAGCGGAAGCCAATGCTCCATGCCGGGATAGCGGCTCCCGGCGGAGACGGCTTCATAGAGCGCGTCGTCGCCCTTCGTGGGCCCGAACAACTCGACATAGCGCTGGCGGAAGTGCTTGATCGCCGCCTCGCCCGACGGCACCTCGCTGATGGGCAGAAGCTTAATCTGCTCGCGCGCGGCCTGTGTGCGCTGAGTGACCGGATCGAACTGCCGGATGCTTTCGAGCGTGTCGCCGAAAAAATCGAGGCGCACCGGGCGCGCATGCCCCGGCGCGAAAAGGTCGAGAATGCCGCCGCGCACCGCGTATTCGCCCGGCTCCATCACCGTGCCCGTGCGATAGAAGCCCGACGCATCGAGCCGTTGGATCACCTGATCCATGCTCACACGGCCGCCCGCCGTCAGCCTTGTAGCGGCCTTCCTGACCGCATCAAGCGGAGGCACGCGCTGCAGCGCGGCGTTCACCGTCGTCAACACGATGATCGCAGGCTTGCCGCCTTTCGCATGAGCGAGCCGCGCAAGCGTGGCGATGCGGCGGGCTTCGATGTCGCTGTCCGGCGAGACGCGGTCATAGGGAACGCAGTCCCACGCCGGAAAGGCCATCACCTCGGCATTCGGCGCAAAAAATTCGAGCTGGCTCCGAATCGCCGCAAGCCGCTGGCCGTCACGCGCGATATGCAGGACGGCTTGCTGAAACGCGGTGTCTGCGGGAAGCCTTCCCGCGATGGCCGCAAGCAGGAAGGCGTCGTACCCCTCGGGCACGCCGGCGGCCACAATTGTGCCTTCGCCGCCCGCAAGTCGGTCGAGCGCGGTCGGTGTGGCTGCTTTCTTGTCGAGGGTTTCTGCTCCGGTCGCCATTACAATTTACGCCCTAAATCCCACCACTACGCCCGGCTAATCCCCAAGGGAATAAAAGCTGCGAACCTCCGCCACCATGGACGCCACGCCGTCCGGGGCTTCTTGTCCGCGAATCCACTGGTCGATATCGGCATCGGGGAGCGCAATGAGCTGTTCGAAGACGGTGAGCCGCGCCTCATCCATGTCCGGGACGCGCTCCTTTGCATAACGGCCCAAAATCAGGTCCAGTTCTTTCGTACCGCGATGATGGGCGCGATAAATCGCGCGCTTGCGTCTGATTTCAAGCCCGTCCATTGAAAAAGCCCTGTGATCCTGCGCCGAACAGCATGCAGGCGTCATCTTTCCCGCAATTTCGCCGCTTGTGCAATTCATTCGTGCCGCTCCGCGTGGGAAATCTCTCCACGAGCATCGTGCAATGCAACCGCGAGCTTTTCTCCGTTGCACCGGTTCAAAAAATGTGTGTGCTGGCCCGCTTGTCCTCAAAGCCGCACACGATGCGTCGCGGTCTGGCCACAGTTGAATTGGACGCTTCGGAAAATGCCGCTGCCTCGCGAAGGAACAGGAACGCCTGTTGCTAACGACATACTTCATTGTGTAGGGCGCGAAGCCGGCCCGTGCTAAGCCACGGGACGCTGAACTGGAGGAAAAACACCGTGACTTACGAGGAATGCGATCGAGTCCTTATAACGGGCGCAAGCGGCTTTATTGGGTCCGCCATCGTCCGCACCTTTTTGAACGCAGGTTTCAGCGTCCGGGTTCTCGTTCGTTCCTCCAGTCCACGCTCGAACTTTGCAGGTTTGCCAGTTGAAATCGCAGAGGGCGACCTGAAGGACAATCTCTCAATCGCCGCCGCCATGAAAGACGTTCGCTATCTCGTCCATGCCGCCGCGGACTACCGGCTTTGGACCAGAAAGCCCTCGGAGCTGATGGCGGCGAACGTGGTCGGCACGCGCACCATCATGGAGGAGGCGCTGAAGAGCGGCGTCGAGAAGATCGTCTATACGAGCAGCGTCTGCACGCTCGCGCCCTCTTCATCGGCAGATCCCGCCGATGAGAAGCTCTCTCATGACGGCGATGACGCCTACAATCCCTATAAGCGCAGCAAGATCCTGGCCGAGGATGTCGTGCGAAACCTCACCGCCAAGGCGGGGCTCCCTGCTGTGATCGTCAACCCTTCGACCCCGGTCGGTCCCCGCGACATCAAGCCGACGCCGACCGGCCGCATCATCGTCGAATGCGCCGCCGGGCGAATGCCCGCTTATGTGGACACGGGCCTGAACCTTGTGCATGTGGATGATGTGGCCGAGGGGCACCTCGCGGCGCTTAAGGCCGGGGTTGTCGGTGAGCGGTACATTCTCGGCGGACAGAACATCCGCTTGCGCGACATGCTGGCCGAAATTGCGCGGCAGACGGGACGCCAGCCGCCGCGCGTGAAGCTGCCGGTGCAGGCGGTGTTCCCCTTCGCAGTGGCAAGCGAAGCCGTTGCTTGGTGCACGGGCAAGGAGCCCTTCGCCACCCGGGATAGTCTCAGGATGGCGCGCCAATACATGTTCTTCAACGATGCGAAAGCGCGCAAGGAGCTCGGCTACGCGTCCAGGCCTTACGAGGAAGGCATCGCCGACGCGCTCACCTGGTTCTATGGGGCCGGTATGCTGGCCCGCCCGCGCGGCGAGGTGCGGCGCGGGTTCAGGCTGATGGCACGCTGATAGAAACCCTGGCCAACGGATTGCCATTGCAGACGCCGCTTGCTCCACTTCGTCGTCCCGGCCTAGCGAAGCGCGAGCCGGGACCGAAAAACCCCGCGCTTTGCTGGCCGGAGTGGCGGCGTTCGCTTAGCAGCTCGCGTTGTTGCGCCGGTCGCGGAGGAAGTTGAAGAACTCGACGCCCTCGCGCAGACGCCGCTTCATCATGGTGGGGCTCATCACCATCTCGGAGACGATCGAGGCGATCTTCGGCGCGCGGAGATAGAACCGCCTGTAGAAGTCTTCGACGGAGTCGAAAATCTCGGTGTGGCTCAGATGGGGGTAGCTGAGCGGCGCGAGCTGCACGCCATTCCCGTTCACGAAATCGACGCCGTCCGCCCTCAGCCAACCCTCGTCAATGGCCTGCTTGTAAAGATGCGTGCCGGGATAGGGCGCCGCGAGCGAGACTTGAAGCGTGTGAGGATTGATCTCCTGCGCAAAGCGGATCGTTTCCTCTATCGTCTCCTTGGTCTCGCCGGGAAGGCCGAGGATGAAGGTGCCGTGGATCGCGATGCCGAGCTCGTGGCAGTCCTTGGTGAAGCGCCGGGCGACGTCCACCAACATGCCCTTCTTGATGTTGTGGAGGATTTGCTGGTTGCCGCTCTCATAGCCGACGAGCAGGAGCCGCAGCCCGTTATCCTTCAGAACCTCTAGCGTCTTCCGGGGAACGTTAGCCTTCGCGTTGCACGACCAGGAGATGTTTAGCTTGCCCAATTCGCGCGCGATGGCCTCGGCCCGGACCGGATCATCGGTGAAAGTGTCGTCGTCGAAGAAGATCTCCTTGACTTGCGGGAACGCGGCCTTGGCCCAGCGCATCTCGTCGATGACGTGGCCCACGCTCCGCGTCCGGTAGCGGTGCCCGCCCACGGTCTGCGGCCACAGGCAGAAGGTGCAGCGCGATTTGCAGCCTCGCCCCGTGTAGAGCGACAGATAGGGGTGCTTCAGATAGCCGATGAAATATTTCTCGATTTTCAGATCGCGCTTGTAGACCGGCGTTACGAACGGCAGCTGGTCCATGTCTTCGAGGATCGGGCGATCCTCGTTGTGGACGATCTGGCCGTCTGCGTTGCGGTAGGACAAGCCCTTGATGCTTTTCCAATCGCGGCCGTCGGCGAGTTCCTTGACCGTGAAGTCGAACTCCTCCCGCGCCACGAAATCGATTGCGGGCGAGGCCTTCAGACTGCCATCCGGGTCGACGGCCACTTTCGCGCCGATCATCCCGGTTTTGAGATCGGGCTTGGCCGCTTTCAGCGCTTCGAGCACCTTCACATCCACCGGGAAGGAGGGCGTGGAGGTGTGGCAGATCACGGCGTCGAAGTTCTTCACTTCGCGCACAACCTCCTCAAGGCTCGTCCCATGCGGCGGCGAATCGATGAGCTTGCCGGACGGCGCCATCGCCGCCGCCTGCGCGAGCCAGGTCGGATACCAGAACGAGCGGATTTCGCGCCGCGCCTGATACCGGGAGCCCGCCCCGCCGTCGAACCCATCGAAAGTTGGGGCCTGCAAAAACAGAATGTTCATCAGCTGATCTCCTAGCGGGTATGAGCCAGCGTCCCGTCGCCAAGCACGGTGAAGCTCGCGCGCTTCCAGGTAACGCTCGTGCCAAAAAAGCTCCAGACAAAGACGCCAAAGGCTATCAGATCCGTGATCGGAAGCATCCAATAGTCTTGGCACCGGAGTTGAAAGGATCGTTCCACGGCCTTGCACAAGGCAAAACGCAAGCAAAGTGCGAGACCTGCGAGGCCGAGGCAGGCTGTGCTTCCGGCGGCAGCGCCCAGGAGCGCCCAGGCGAAGGGATGAGAAACGAGGGAGCCAAGGTAGCCAGGAAGATCGATGGACCGGATTGTGCGAGCCCAACGGAGTTGGTGGCGCAGAAGATCGCGGAGACTTTCCTCATGGCAAACATGCCCAACCGTGGCTGGGCCGATCTCTACGGTAAACCCTGCTTTTCGCACGGCTGCCCCGATGGCATAGTCGTCGGCAAGCTGATCCGCGAAGGCCTCGAAGCCGCCAATCCGCTCCAGCGCTTCCCGTTTGAGCGCAATCGTCGACCCGAAGCAAGGCTTCGCCAGGCCGAGCGCCGTCCCGACCATCACGCTCGGCAGAAAATGCGTATTGATCCAAGCCGCCCCAAGCCTCGACCACACCGGCCCCGCCAATTCGCCGTAGTAGAGAACGCTAACCCCGCCAGCGCCGGGCTTCTGCAACAGAGCCACCACCTGTTCAAGATAGTCGGGCGGTGCAAGAATATCGCTGTCCACCGCGATCAGAATGTCATGTTTCGCGGCGGCATTCATGTTGATCAGGTTTGAAATCTTGGCGTTCGCGCCATGCGCCGTTGCATCGACCGTGATGCCGATATCCAATCCCGGAAATTTTTCTTTGATGCTTTTCGCAATGGCAAGTGCAGGATCGCTGCCATCCTGCAGTCCGAAAACGATCTGGATCGGGGCAGAATAGTCCTGGACACAGAATGAGGTCAGGCATTCGGCGAGCCGGGGTTCGGCGCCGTGAAGCGGTTTCAGGATCGTAACCGGCTCGGGTTTGGGCCAGGCCTTCTGTTTGCGCCTTCTGAAAAGGATCACGCCAATGGCAGCCGCGAGGTAGAGACAGCCGAGGCTTGCGACAGCCGCGCAGATGCTCCCGATGACCGGGAACACTAAACCGGCCTCATAGGCCGATTGCTCGCCGCGCCAAATCTCTGGTCGAGCACCTCCCGCGTCATAAAAACCAGGACCCGCGTTCGCCGCAAGGTGGAGAGGCGAAAGGCGCTGGCGTTACGGGCCAGCATCATCATCGACATCAGAATATTTTCGCCGATGCGGTGCGCAAGGCGCGCCTCACCGGGTGGTTCACTGCAGGGCCTGAACCCGTATCGGCCTGAAAGGCTCAAAAGCCGCTCCGTCATTTCCGTTGTGCCAAGCGCCATAGGTCGCGCCGCTCCGCCATATATGCGGACAACAGCCGCAGAGAATGCGTGAGACCGCGGCTCAGTGTGAGCGCCCAAGCTATCAGGCTTTCAAACTCTGACAAGGCTGGGAGCTGTTCATTCCACAGATGAAGCTCCGCGATGAGCGCTCCGGCGGAAATCGTTGTGGAGTTGTCGAGAACAGCCGCAGATCGAAGGCGGGTCATACCCACACGGAAAATGCACTTCAGATCGAATGTGTAGCAAAAAATGCCGCCACTGTTCTGAAGGTGGCGATCAAGGCGAAAGACTGCCTTGGCAAGAAGCCTCTGCAGGACGAAGTCATGGCGCGCCCGACGGCCTCATTCGACATGGGCGGGCCGTTCCCTGGCCCAGTTGAGGCGGCCCGTGCGCTGGAATATTGATGCTCGCGGGTC
Organism: uncultured Alphaproteobacteria bacterium; assembly: GCA_963817495.1. GTDB lineage: Bacteria > Pseudomonadota > Alphaproteobacteria > Rhizobiales > Rhodomicrobiaceae > Rhodomicrobium. Next base: position 200,956 of record CAWFOS010000011.1, read on the forward strand.
CAGGGCCGCCAGGGTGTGCCATTGGTTGCGGGCTTATAGGCGATGATCTGCCCCACCGACAGCCACCCCACATCAAAGGCGTAAGCCATGCCGCCGAGGTACATGCGCCAGATCCGGTAGCGCTCCGGCCCGACGAAGGCGATGGCCTCGCGTTCGCGCGCCTCCAGCCGTTCAAGCCAGAGCGTGAGAGTGCGGGCGTAATGGGGGCGCAGATCCTCGAAGTCCGCAACTTCGAGCCCCGCCTTGGCGATATGCTGCATGACGGCAGGCAAGGTCGGGATGGCGCCTCCCCGAAAGACATGCCGGTCGATGAAATCGGCATTGGGGCCTTTCGCCTTGCCGTCCGCGTTCGGCAGATAGATTCCGTGGTTGAGGAACTGGCCGCCCGGGTACATAAGCTTTGCAATATGATCGAAATAGGCCTGCAGATTGCCTAAGCCCACGTGCTCATACATCCCAACCGATGCGATCTTGTCGAAAACGCCGGCTTCGTTGATGTCGCGATAATCCTGGAAGCGGATGTCGATCCTCGAGTTGAGCCCGTTTCGCGAGACCATCCCCCGCGCGCGGTCGAACTGGCAGCGGCTGACCGTCACTCCGACGCCGTAGATCTGATGCCTGAGCGCCGCCCAGCACAGGAGCGCGCCCCAGCCGCAGCCGATGTCGAGAAAGCGGTCTCCCGGCTCCAGCCTGAGCTTCCGGCAGATGTGGTCGAGCTTCTGGCGCTGGGCTGTGTCGATGTCCTCGGCGCCATCCCGGAAGTAGGCGCAGGAGTAGATCAGGTATTTATCAAGCCAGAGCTCGTAGAAATCGTTCGAGACATCGTAGTGCCACTGGACATGCCTGGCGTCCCGGGCGCGAGAATGCCCCTTGGGGAAGGAGCGAGCCACGATGCGCATCAGCTTCGAGGCCATGGGAAAGCGGTCGATCAGGCCGGTGATTTCAAGCCCGACAGAGAGAATGTCGCGCATGGCGCCGTCGACGGCAACTTCACCCGAAATATACGCGTCGCACAGCCCGTCGAGGTTTCCCGCGAGCATCAGTCTCCCGGAGCGCGGCGTCTTCAGCGTCACCGTTACCGCGGGAGCTTCGGAGAACTCATAATCCTCTCCGTCCCAGAAGGCGAGGCGTAGCGGGAGCGGCCTGTTAAGCCGTCGAGCGAGAAGCTCGAGAACACGCTTTCGCAAATTCATACGATCTCAAGAATTTATGCCACTTACCTGCGCTTGAAATACCCTGGGCATCTCTTTTGTGCCGGCTGTTTTCTTCACAATAGATCGACTTTATTCACAAGAACTCGATGAAATAGAACCGGCCTCTATCTACTCGGGATCGCCGTAGATCGTTCTTAGCGCAATCCTGATAGAAAGCGCCACCGGGACGGAAAGGATCACACCGGCGACTCCTGGGATAGCGTTGAGCCAGCAAGCTTTCGAGACAGGGGCCGATATTTCGCTCTTCGTTTCGCGCCGGCAGAATGACGGCGATCTTTGGAGGTTCGTCGCGGGGAAGGCGGCGATCCTCAACAGCTTTTGCTGCCGGAGCGCGCGCGAAATCAGAAGAATGACCGCAGCGAGCCAGGCTAGGGAAAACGCCAACATCGGAGCTTGCCATTGGAACGGGACCAGTCGCCCCCTTGGAATACCCTTGAGCTGGCGCAGTTCCGCCCTGGAAAACCCGCTTGCCGTTTTAAACACGGTTTTAACCCTGTTTGCGAATGCCACGATGCTCGGCCTGAACATTCCCCTTTCAGAAAAATTCAATCCCGATACGGAATCAGCAAAGGGAGAGCGTCGTGTTGAACGGGCGCACGAAGACCAAACTTCTTCTCTGCTCAAGCGTAAGCTTGTGCCTCGCCGCCGGCATCGCGGTGCCAATCAGCGCATTCGCGCAACAGAATGAGCCACAACCAAACTGGACGGCTCCATTGAACACTCTGAATGACGTGCAGAAGACCTACGCCGGAGTCCAGGGCATGGTCTCGGAGATGCACCAGTATGGCCTCGCGCCGCGCGAAAAAGCGGCGCAGGCTTTGCAGCAAATCCGGTCGGACGTGCTTCAGGTCCGGGAATCGGACAAGGTTCCTCAGGATTTGCTGCACACCACCCTGATCGCAATCGATGAAGCTCAGACGGCTTTGAGTACCGACAACGCGCAAACCATCGCGTGGTCCCTGCAGACGGTCGGGGTCGAGGTGCAAGACCTGCGGTCGAAGCTCACCGGCCAGAAGCCGCCGGCGGAGACCGCCTCGCAGGAGCGTCCTACCGTGACCCCTGGGGTGGGCACCCGCGCTCCCGACCAAGCATCTACAGCCGCAGTCCCTGAGCAGAAGCAGCCAAGGGTCGCGGAAGCTGAGCATACAACGGGAGTAACGCCTCAGACACCCCAAGGCCCCAACTCGAACGTCCAAAAACGTGTCAATGATGAACGGGGGCAGAGCGGCCCCATGCAGCAGGCCGCTCCCGAGCAGCCGATGCAGCAATCGGCGCAAGCGAAGCAACCCGCTCAGCCCACTCCGCAGCAGAGCGCCGCTCAGAACGCTGTCGCGAACATGAAGCACGACGCCATCGTTGGCAAATATCTCTATGACAAAAGCGGCAACGACGTCGCCCAGATTCAGGATGTTAAGACCACGCCAGACGGCAAAATCCAGTCCGTCGAAATCGATGTTGGTGGCTTTCTTGGCATCGGGTCGAGGCGCATCGCTGTTCCCGTGAACCAGCTCCAACTCAAGGGAAGCCACATTGAATCGACTTCGATGACCGCCGAACAGATCCGCAATCTGCCCGATATAGCCCAATAAGCAGAAGCCACGATTATTCCGGGCTGGCTTTCGTCAGGGGTCAGCCCTTTTCTGTGCGCGGACGTTGCCCTGGGGACGAGCGCCAGCCGCAAGCTGACAAGCTCTTCGCGGGAAGCTAGGTTTCCCCCGAGTTCGAATGCATCCGGGGGTGGCAGCCGCGATGCCGCAATGATGGTGTCGAGTGAGCGATCTCTTTCAGGTCCACGAAGCGGCAGTGCCTTGGAACATCGAACCGGAACTCTCATCTTCGGTTCGGATGCCTGTGCTGAAGACAGAGATGACGCCCTGCAGCGCGCCCAAGGGAGACGACATCGGCGTGCTCTGCGCCCCGCTGAAAAGCCTGAAGGGGCTCGGCCCCCGGGGCGAGGAGCTGCTGACCAAGCTTTTCGCGAAATCGTTGAGCCCGCCTCGGGTTATCGATCTCCTCTGGCATCTCCCGAACGGCTATCTCGATCGCCGGTTGACGCCTGCCATTCTCGAAGCGGCGCCTGGGGCCGTGACCACGCTCGTCGTAAAGCCCGTTCGCTACAACGCGCCGGCGAAAGGCGCGGCGCGTGCTCCGCTGCGCATTGTTTGCGAGGACGAAAGCGCGTCTCTCGACGTTGTGTTCTTCCACGGCGACCGCGGTGCAGTCCGGCGTCTCCTGCCGCTGAACGAGCTGCGCATCGTATCAGGCCGCGTGGAGCGCTACGGCTCGCGCCTTCAGATGGCCCATCCCGATTACATTCTGGCCCCATCCGAGCGGGCAAAGCTGCCCGGGATCGAGCCGGTCTATCCCTTGACGCTGGGGCTGACGCAGAAATTCCTCTACCGCGTGACCGGCGATGCGCTGGCAAAGCTGCCGGACCTGCCCGAATGGCTCGACACCTCTTTGCTCGAATCGGAAAGCTGGCCCTCCTTCTGGCGCGCCCTCCATATTCTGCATCGTCCTCAATCGCAGGCTGATCTGGCGCTGTGGACGAAGGCGCGCGAGCGCCTCGCCTTCGACGAGGTTTTCTCGGCGCAGCTTGCCATTTCGCTCGTCCGGCGCAGCTACCGCCAGCTTTCTGGGCGCTCGCTCGCAGGCGACGGCAATCTCGCGGCGCGGATGCGCAATGCCCTCCCCTATTCTCTTACGCGGTCGCAGGAGCAGGCTCTCGCCGAGATCAAGGCCGATATGCTGAGCTCCCGCCGTATGCTGAGGCTTCTGCAAGGCGATGTCGGAAGCGGCAAGACCGTGGTCGCCGCCCTTGCCATGTCGGCGGCAGTTGAAGCAGGCGCGCAGGCGGCAATAATGGCTCCGACCGATGTGCTGGCGCGGCAGCATCTGGAAACCCTGAAGCCCGTCTGCGAAGCGGCCGGTATCAGGCTCGGCTATCTCTCGGGGCGCGAGCAGGGAAAGACCCGCGCCCTGCTGCTGGAGCAGCTAGCCTCTGGCAAAATACAGATCATGGTCGGCACGCATGCGCTGTTCCAGCCCGACGTCGTGTTCCACGATCTTGCGCTTGCCGTTGTCGACGAGCAGCACCGGTTTGGCGTAGCGCAGCGCCTTGCCTTGCAGGAGAAGGCCAAGGCCGGCGATGCCGACATCCTGGTCATGACCGCGACCCCGATCCCGCGCACGCTGCTTCTGTCGCTGCACGGCGATCTCGATGTCTCGCAGCTCACCGAGAAGCCTGCCGGGCGCAAGCCGGTTCAGACGCGAGCCGTTCCCCAGGATCGCCTTGAGGACATCGTCGACGGCTTGCACCGCGCTTTGCGCGAAGGGGCGCAGGTTTACTGGGTCTGCCCGGCCGTGGACAGCGAAACGGCGCGGGAGATGACCGCCGCCGAGGAGCGGGCCGCTCATCTGCGCCAGATTTTCGGGGAGCGCGTCGGGCTCGTTCACGGACGGCTCTCCGGCGCGGAGAAGGACGCCGCGATCGCTGCCTTTGCCGCCCGCGAAACCTCGATCCTCGTCGCCACGACTGTAATCGAGGTCGGCGTCAACGTTCCGTCGGCAACAGTGATGATCATCGAGAACGCGGAGATGTTCGGCCTTGCCCAGCTTCATCAGCTCCGGGGGCGGGTCGGGCGCGGCGCTGCGCAGTCCTCCTGCGTGCTTCTCTATAAAGGGCCGCTGTCCGAAACGGCAAAGTCGCGCCTCGATATCCTGCGGCAGGTCGAGGATGGCTTTGTGATCGCGGAGGAGGATTTGCGCCTGCGCGGCGGCGGCGAGGTTCTGGGGCCGCGCCAGAGCGGCGATCCGGGCTTCCGCCTGGCGCAATGGCCGCAGGCCGCCCCGCAGATCGACCGTGCCTCCGACCTCGCCCGCTACCTGCTCACGCGCGATCCCTATCTCAAATCCGAGCAGGGCCTCGCCGCCCGCCGCTGCCTCATCCTGTTCGAGCGCGACGACGCCATGCGCCTGTTGCAGGCGGGATAGCGGCGGCCTCGCTTGCGAATTGCCGGTTCGCGGGGAAAGGCTATTGGTAAAAAAAGGCTTTGGCTTCGTTTTGTAAAAAACGGCCATCTATCCAATTAAGTACAATTTTTAGAAAATTTTATCTTAACGCATTTGGTGTAATTTACAAGCTGCGACGCCAGCGGTTGCGCTGGCGCGACCCCCGCCATGGAACCGTATCGCGTTCAAGCTGTGCGGGAAAGATGAGGACGCAGACAAGAAGGTCTCATGACGAGTGAACGAAAGATTGCGGCGAACCGCCGGAACACAGGGCGGAGCACCGGGCCTTCGACAGAAGAAAGCAAAGCGATAAGCAGCCGCAACGCCGTCACACACGGACTTACGGCCTCTGGCGGCCTTCTCCCAGGCGAAAGGCCCGAAGATTATTCTTTGCTCCGCGACCGCATCTTCGCCCGGTTCGCGCCCGGCGACGCGCTCGAAGATGAGCTTGTGGAGAGGATCGCGAGCCTCCTGTGGCGGCTGCGGCGCATCCCGGCCTTCGAGGCGGCGCTGTTTGCCTGGGCGAATGCATGCCGGGAGGAGGAAAGCCTGTTCGCTTCCGGCGAGCCGCGTCTCACCCGGCGTTTTTGCGACGATGATGTGCCCGCCCGCAGCGACCGGACAGACATCCTCGTCTTTGGCCGTTCGCTCGATGCTTTTCTGAAGCGGGATCTGGGCGCGAAGCTCAACCGCTACGAAAGCGCCTTGCAGCGGCAACTCTCGGCTTTGATGCTCGAAGTGCGGCGCATGCAGGCGCGCAGGTATGCGCGAGGTTCGCCGGGGGCCAGCATGGAACCCGCCATCGGGGAAGGCGGCGTTGTCGTCCCGCTCCGCGCCTTCGGATCGCAAGACGCCGCAGGCGAAGCCGATCCCGAGCGCCCGAAGCGGCTTTTGGATTGAAAAGGGTCGTTTCCAGGATGCGGTTCGGAAAAGATCGCGAGCAGCTTGTCCCTCGGGTGCGGAAGTTCTCTTTTTAGTGGAAACACCCAAGTGGGCGTAGCGCGAGGCTTTACCCCGGCTTATTAAAGATTAGGCGCATTTGGAGCGCAACCCACCGGCATTTTTCTTGGGATGAGACGGCGTTGGACGCAGACTTAACGGATATTCTAAGCTCGATTGATCAACTCGCCGAAAGAGCGAAAATTACGCGGAGCCGTGCATTCGCCGCGTGGTTTGCTATTACGTTTTTCGATGTCGATGAGGACGATGCTTTGGAGTCGGCAGCCATAGACGGCGGCAACGATCAGGGTATCGACATTGCCTTTGCTGACGACAGCAGTGAAGAAATTGTGGTGCTTCAGGCCCATTGTCCAGAGAATTTAACAAAAAAAACGCCAAAAAATAAGTGGGACGCTGTTATTACGTCTATACCCTTTATCAAAAACCCGGCTGAACTGATTAAGAGTGGCCGTCCTGATCTGGCCGAAACCTTGGAGAGCTTGAAAAAGAGTCATCACGGTTATAGTTACGCGGTTGGTCTGATTACTTTGGGCTTAAAGTCGGAGGAGATTGCGCGTTCGCTACAGGCCCATGAGGGCGACGGGGCCTATAAGGAAATCTCCTTTTTCCATTATGCACAAGAAGATATAAGAGCCAAGTATCAAGCCCTTGTTGATGCCGAAGCGGGGATCCCCGAAGATGAATTGCACTTCTGCGGCAAGCATTTCGAAGACAGCGGCGACTATGGTAAAGCTTGGATCGGCTCGGTAACAGCGACCGATTTGAAGCGTTTGTACAAAGAACATCAGGATAAGCTCTTTGCGGGCAATATCAGGTTATTTCTGGGAAGTCGGAAGGGCGGCATCAACGAACAGATTATCAAAACCGCGAAAACTGCGCCTGGAAACTTCTGGGCTCTGAACAACGAAATCACGATTGTCGCGGACAACGTCAAGCTCGAAAGTGAAAATGACGACCACGGTTCGACGTTGAAATTAAAGCGCTTCAGCATTGTGAATGGTTGTCAGACCACATCGAGTCTCGTCCGGGCCGATGCTGATGCCTCGGCCAAGGTTTTGGCCCGTGTTATTGCCGCAAAGCAGGGATTGAAGAACGAAATCGTTCGATACAATAACTCACAAAACGCCGTTCGAATTTGGACGGTTCGCGCGGCCGACGATATCCAGGAGCAACTTCGGAAAGAGTTTCAACGCGTTGGCGTTATATATGCGCCGAAGCAAGCAGGGTCGCGAAAAAAGCGTGATGCACGCACGATTGAGCTTGATAAGGTTACTCAATACTTGGCTTCGGCAGAACAGCAATTTCTTATTCAGGCCATTGACAATAAGAGTGAACTTTTTGATGAGCCGTACCAAAAGCTCTACAAGAAAGGCATCAAAGCCTCCGCGGTGTATTTAGCCTGGATGGTCGGGCGGCTTGCAGATCAGGAGCGTCGAAATCGGGCGGATAAGCTTGAAGACGATCCCAACGCCAGCCTGCTCGGTGTCACCAGCGGTTACTGGATCATATACTGCGCTTATAAGATGTTGCGGAAATTCTCCGATCTGAACTCCACCTCTATCACACTGGATAAAATGATGGCCGAGGAGTTCGAGAATGCGTTGGCCAAGTATGTCCAGCAGGCAGTCAGTATGTTCTATGAGGCTGCGGTAGATACATACGATCGGGACGTTTTTGGGTCTGTGAAGAGCACGTTGCGCTCGACAAAGTTTCTGCAAAAAATTGATAGTAAGCTGAATAACAGGATCATCAACATCCCGCAGAAGAAGCTGCCGGATCTAGCGGCGACTTCCAAGTCAATTAAGACAGTAGCTCAGCCAAAGGTGCCTGATTGACCAAATATTGGTGACCGCCGCTAAGCCCTCCGTACCGGAAAGTCTTTCTCAGAGGGCAAATTCCGCCTTCAGGCCTATGCGGCCATTCCTGCAGTGACGTTCAATTCGTTGCGTCAACGCCAAGCAGGGTAATCCCAAGGGCCCCGATGCATCCCGCAATTCCCGGTCAAGCGTGGCAAGCGGCAGTCCGCGGCGGCCGGCCAGCCCCAGATAGGTCGCATCGTAGAGCGTGAGCTGGAAGCGGCCAGCAAGCTGCTACCGCGACCGGCGACCCAACCACTATTCCAAGTAAAAATAATGGCCCCGCCGATGTTGAAGACTTGGGCAACCCGTCCGGCATTCCAAGAAGGGGCAGTCCATCGACCACGGCGGACGCATTTGCCGGCTTAAGGCCGAAGTCCGGGCGGCGGGACGCAAAGGGTTGGGGCGGCCCTTGTAGCTGGGGGTTGCTCGAACTGCTCGCGATAAACCCAAAGGTTGACGCTTAAAAAGAGCCTCACGAAGCCGGACCGCCCCCCCGGGGAGGATTACGCAACCGGAGCGCAACGCCTCCTCCGCGATTGCGGTCATCTCCGCGGTGTCGTGGTTAAGTATCGCGTCGCGGTGAGCTAGGATGTTTTCCTCAAATCTGGCGAGAAGGTCGACAGACGGGCAGGTAACGACGCCGTCCTCTCCAATTCGAGCGATTTCGGCCTGAGCCTGGGGCGGAGCAATGAGCGCGGCGGCGATTGCGGCAACTATGAGCTTGGTCCTCATAGGGCTCCCCGTAGCTGGGTTACTTGACAGGCTACTTTAACGTTCAGAGGTTGCGATATGGTAGCAGCGCCCGTACAGGTAGAACAGAGGCTCGTCGGGGCGTGCAGGTGCGGCTTGGCGCGCTCGGAACCAGCGCACGGCATCTCCGGGGAGGAGAAGGCCTACGCTTGAGCCAAAGCCAGTAATCGTTGGTGAAGCCGCGAGCGCGGGCTAGAGCCTATCCGCTTTTGATGGAATCAAAAGCGGGCTCTAAGTTTTTGTTTTGTCGAGCGTCTTTACCGGAAAACCGCTTCGCGCTTTTCCGGACGCACTCTACGGCGTGACACGGCATTGCACGCCGCGCTTCTGCATCTCGGCGCAAAGAGCAAGCGCGGACTTTTTCGTTTTGTAGGGGCCAGCCTGGATCTGGAAGCCGCCGCCAGCTCTCTCTGTGACGTCGAGGTCGCGATGGACGAGGATATCCGAAAGCTGGGCCTTGAAAGCTTTGGCCGTTGAGCGGCCGGAAGCCTCGCTGTTGGCGGAGCCGAATATGATCAGATATTCGCCGGCCGCCGCAGACACGGCTAAACTGGAGGCGGGCTGTGCGGATGCCTGGGAGTCCTGAGCAGCGGGCTTGGCCTTCGCCACCTTCGCCGGTTTGGCGGCGGTCTTGTTCGGGGCTTTTTGCGGAGGCGTCGCCGTCTCGGCCGCAGGCGGCGAAGAGGCCTGCGTGCTTTGCTGTGGCGCGGCAGGCCTCGGCGGCTGCGCGCTTTCCGATCCTCCGAATACGCCGGTGATGAAGCCAAGGACGCCGCTCGACGAACTCCCGGATTGCGCGGCGCCGGCGCTTGCTTGCGTGGATGCGCCGGAAGAGTTCAGCCCCATCGCCGCCAGAACGCGCTCCTTGCCCTCCGTGGCCTTTTTTCGGTCGGCAGCCGGAAGCGCATCCATCCAAAGCGCATTCGAATAATCCTGAAGCGCCCTGGCATACGCGCCGGTTCTCTCGTTGATTTCGGCGCGAAGGAAAATGGCGCGTGCCGCCGCTTCGCCGGTCAAGCCTGCCTTGAAAGCGGAATCAACAAGCCCTGCGGCGTCGGAGTAGGCCCCGGCTTCGAAGGATTTTGTGGCGCGGGATAGAAGCTCGATCCCGCTGCCCTGACTGCTCTCTGCGCTTGCGCCGCCAATGCGCAGCGATGGCCCGGCCAAGATGCCAAGGCCCAAGCCCAGCACAACAAAAAGCCATTTATTGCCAGCAAACCTCATGGAAGAGGGCAACCTGTTCCTAAGCGACAGAGATTATAGCGCGGCTATTCACCCCAATCTAAGCTGCAACATAGGATTAGGGCAGAGCCGTGTCTGACTTGGTTTAGGCCGATTCTAGGAATGTTGCCCGATCGTGCATATTTCTATCCACAATCGGGGGGGCGCACGGTGTCAACCTGTGCAAAACTGCGCATCGCGCCGGGGCTGCCTTGGACACGCGAAACCGCGGCTGCCGATCGATGCTGCGCCGATCACTCCACCGTCACAGATTTGGCGAGGTTGCGGGGCTGGTCGACATCCGTGCCCATCTCAACCGCCGTGTGGTAGGCGATGAGCTGGATGGGGACCGCATAGAGGATCGGCGTGATCAGCGGATGAGCCTCGGGCAGCTGGAAGTTTGAGTGCGCCTTCACAACCGCCGCCGCGTCGGGAGCGTCACTGAAGACGATCAACTGCCCGCCGCGCGCAGCCACCTCCTGCATGTTGGAGACCATTTTCTCGTAAAGCGCATCCCTCGGCGCCATGGCGATGACCGGCACGGTTTCGTCGATGAGCGCGATCGGGCCGTGCTTCAGTTCGCCTGCCGCGAAGCCTTCGGCGTGAAGGTAGGAAATTTCCTTCAGCTTGAGAGCCCCCTCCAGGGCGACCGGGAAGGTCGAACCGCGCCCAAGGTAGAGCACGAGCGGCGCCTTCGCCAGGACATGCGCCAGTGCGTTAAACTCGTCTTCGCGGCGCAGAACCTCGGTAATCAGGCGCGGCGCCTGCACGAGCGCGCGGACAAGCTCGACTTCCTCCGCCTCGGAAAGCGTGCCGCGTTTGCGCCCGGCTGCAACCGCCATGCAGGCCAGAACTGCAAGCTGACAGGTGAATGCTTTTGTGGAAGCGACGCCGATCTCAGGCCCGGCGAGCGTCGGCAGCACAGCGTCGGAACTCGCGCGCGATGCTGGATTCGGGCACATTCACAACGGACGCAATCACCTGTTTGTTCGCGCGGCAATAGCGAAGGCTCGCCAGCGTGTCGGCCGTCTCGCCCGACTGGGAGACGAACAGCGCCAGGCCATCCTTGGGCAGAGGCGCTTCGCGATAGCGGAACTCCGAGGCGACGTCGACATCGACGGGCAGCTCGGCGTAGCGCTCGAACCAGTACTTGGCGGTCAAGGCAGCGTAGAATGCCGTGCCGCAGGCCGTGATCGTGAGCTTCGAGAGCCGCTCGAACGGCAGCTCAGGCCCCGGCAGCCTGATGGTGTTGTCCGCGAACCGCACATAATGCGCGAGCGTCCGGCTGATCACCTCCGGCTGCTCGTGGATCTCCTTCGCCATGAAGTGGCGATGATTGCCCTTGTCGATCAGAAGCGCCGAAGCCGAAGTTCGCCTGACCGGCCTCGACGTATGGGCGCCGGTCTCATCGAAGATGACCGCTCCCGAATGGGAGAGCACGGCGCAATCGCCTTCTTCCAGGAAGGTGACCCGGTCTGTGAAGGGCGCCAGCGCCATGGCATCGGAGCCCAGGAACATCTCGCGCTCGCCGTACCCGACCGCGAGCGGGCTGCCGCGCCGCGCCCCGATCATGATGTCTTCGCGGCCAGCGAAAAGGATCGCCAGTGCGAAGGCCCCGCGAAGCTTCGCAAGCGCGCTCTTGACGGCAGTCGCGGGTTCACTGCCCTTGCGAAGCTCGTGATCGAGGAGGTGGGCGATCACCTCCGTATCGGTTTCGCTTTCGAAGACAGCGCCCTCGCGTTCGAGTTCGTCGCGCAGTTCGCGGAAGTTCTCGATGATGCCGTTGTGCACGATGGCGACCCGGCTCGTCATGTGCGGATGCGCATTGCGCTCCACCGGCTTGCCATGTGTGGCCCAGCGCGTGTGGCCTATGCCCGCCGTCCCAGCCAGCGGCGCCTTGGCAAGGCTGCGGTCGAGAGCGGCGAGCTTGCCTTCGGCGCGCCGCCTTGTCAGCACCCCCGATTCAAGAGTGGCGACGCCTGCGGAATCGTAGCCCCGATATTCCAGCCGCTTCAGAGACTCCACGAGCCGAGGCGCAGCCGGTTCTTTTCCGAGAATGCCGATAATTCCACACATATTCGAATCGCCTTTGTTGATAGACCCGAAGCGCCCCTGTTGGCCTCAAGCGCGCAATAGCCATCAGGCATGCAATAGCTTAAGCCTGCAAATCAGCCAATCCAAAAGATCGCTAAAGCCATCTCAAGGCAAGGTTAAGCCGCTGCTTGCCTCCTGGCCATCCGCCTGGCGCGCCGGCCATCAGTTGCAATTGCAACTACTTCCGCGGCCCCCCGTTGCTGGCTTTCCGCGTCTGCCTGCCGCGCCCCTTCGGCTTTTCCGCGGGCTCGACCGGCGCCGGCGCCTCAAGTTCGGCGGCCGCCACCGCGGCGCCGCGCCGGCCCAATCCCATGTTCTTGGCGAGATCGGAACGCGCAGCCGCATAGGCCGGAGCAACCATCGGGTAATCGTGCGGCAGCCCCCACTTCTCCCGGTATTCTTCCGGGGACAGGCCGTAATGCGTCTTCAAGTGGCGCTTGAGCGATTTGAAACTCTTGCCGTCTTCGAGGCAAACGATGTACTCGGCCGTCACCGATTTCTTGATCGGTACAGCGGGTTTCAATTCAACTTTCTCCGGCTCCACGCCTTGGACGGCGGCTCTGCTCAACGCGCCATAGACAGAGCCGATGAAATCGGGAAGCTTGTCACTGGTTACTGCGTTATGAGCTACGTACGCCGATACGATATCGGCTGTTAACGAAGTTAGATAGCCTTCAGTGCTTTCCATAGTCTTGCTCCAGACCTTCTCAAGGGCACAGAACCAAGATACGGATAGATGCGCCCATTTCGTTGATCACGTTGACCTTGTATTTCGAACTTGCATTTCCAAACGGTGGCGTTTCTCTAACATCATGCTCCAATCTTATGAAATAGTAATATAGTCACAGCCAGCTTAATCTGCATAGCAGGTAATTATTTTCACATGCCAGCGCGGCTTGCCAGGCACCAAACACCAGCTCGAAGACATCGTGCGCCGGCCAAGTTCTTAGGCGGGTTGAACATACCCCGCTCGCCGCCTTTTCAAGGTTCAGCCGCAGGCATGAAGCACCGCTCTCAGCTGCGACCGCAAAGATCCCAGGCGCGGCGCGAACGATCCGTCAAAGACGGCGGACCCGATGGTGAACGCATCCGCCCCCGCAGCGGTGAGATCGCGGATTTGCGCCGGTGTGTGGACGCTGCCGGCGACGAGCAGCATGCCGTCGCCGCCGCGCCGTGCCGCGCGTACGAGATCCAGCGGATCGGCCTCGGTCGCCCGGTAAGCGAGCAGGTCGACGCCGGCGCAGCCCATCGCCTGGTACCGGCGGCAGTCGTCCTCGACCCGCGCGGCCGAGCCCGCGAGCCTGGTCGGATGCTCGAACGGCTGGCCGGGGAACGGCAGGTAGCGAACCGGGCTGCCGGCGAGGATCTCGATCACCTCTTCGACCTGCGTGCCCCCGAGCAGCCGGTCGACGCCAATGTCGCGCGCCAGCCGCGCGGAGCGCAGGCAATCCTCGCGCGACGTGCTCACCACCTCCATGTAGCTGGTGGCGCCCGCCGCCTTGATCCGCTGGGCGAGTTCTGCCAGCAGACCGGGGCTCGCGCCGACGTCCTTGAACCCGATGTGGGCCAGCCCGAGGGGCCGGATGTCGTCGAGCACCTCAAGGCAGTCGGCAACCGTTTGGTCCGACCGGGTCAGCATAAAGACGAAATCCATGACGTCCAACTTCCTGTCTTAAGAAGCTGGAATTGTAACATAACAAGGAACGGCGCTTAAATCTTCGGCCGGGTCAAGGGCTGGACCGGCGCATGGATCGCCGAGGGGCGTTTGGCGTGCGCAAAGGTGCGTGGCGATCCCAGCCTTCCTTGTTTCCCGGAAGAGGCTTTGTTAAGCTCTATCGTCAGCTTGGAGAAGCTGACGCGCGGGGTTCACGATGCAAGACGCAAGAGCTTCGGTGGAGACGGAAAGCGGCGCCGCCCAACAGCGCTGGCTTCGCCTCGCGGCTGCCATCGAGCGCCTTTCGGCTGCGCGCAGTCTGGATGAAATCGTTGAAATTGTGCGGACTTCGGCGGGCCTGATCGCTGAGGCGGACGGGGTAACCTTTGTGTTGCGCGACGGCAACCTGTGTCATTACGTCGCCGAAAAGGCTATATCGCCTCTGTGGGCCGGGCTGCGCTTTCCAATGACGTGCTGCATCTCCGGATGGTGCATGCTGAACAGATGCACAGCGGTCATCCCCGATATCTATGCCGATCCCCGGGTTCCCCACGATGCCTATCGGCCAACCTTCGTTAACAGCCTCGTCATGGCGCCGGTCCGGGAGGAGGAACCGCTCGCGGCGATTGGAGCCTATTGGGCGGAAAAACGCGAGCCAGATCCTGAAACGGTGAAGCTGCTGGAGACGCTGGCGCGTTCGACATCGACCGCGATGGCAAATACTCAGCTTTTCTCCTCGCTTGCTGCAAGCGAAGCCCAAGCCCGTCAGCAGCTGGCCGAGCTTGAGGTGTTGTACCGCACAGCCCCCGTCGGGCTCGGAATGTTCGACCGCGAGTTGCACGCCATCCGCATCAACGATGCATTTCCGGCGCTTTACGGCTGGCCGGTTGCGGATCACGGAAAACATGCTCTGCGCAATGGGTCGCCGAAGGCCGGCGATCGATTGACGGCAATCTGCTACGAGGCCCTCTTATCGGGGAAGACCGTCGGCCCGGCAGAAATCAGCAATGCAAAGGCGCACGACGCGCGAGAGCCGCGGACATGGCTCGTGTATGCTTCTCCGGTGAATGCCGAGGCTGGGGCTGTTGATGGAGTAACCATCTCCGCGCTCGACATCAGCGAAAGAAAGCGCAGCGAAGAGCATATTCGCATGCTGCTGCGCGAGGTCAATCACCGCTCCAAGAACTTGCTTGCGGTGGTCCAGGCGATGGCCCGCCTGACCGTTTCCTCCAATCCCGAGATCGCTGCCCGTTTGTCTGAGCGCATTCAGGGTCTGGCCATCTGTCAAGACCTGCTTGTGAAGAGCGAATGGCGAGGAGCCGAGCTTCAAGAGCTCATTCGTTCTCAACTTTCTCCCTTCGCCGAACTCATCGGATCAAGGATCGCAATCGAAGGAAGCAAGGTCGTCGTTTCAGCCTCCGCCGCCCAGACCATCGGGATGGTCTTGCACGAACTTGCGACAAACGCGGGCAAGTATGGCGCGCTGTCAGGCTCTGCCGGGCATGTGCGCATTGAATGGGCACTCGAACGGAGCAAGGCCTGCGGCGCGAGTTTCATCATGAGCTGGACGGAGAGCGGCGGACCTTTAGTGAGTGAACCCAGCAGCAAAGGCTTCGGTTCGACCGTGGTCTTCGATCTCGTTCGCAGCAATCTCGAAGGCGAAGTGAATTTTGAATTCGCCCCGGCCGGAGTGAAATGGCGATTGCGCTGCTCAGCGGCAAAGATCCTTGAGGAGAACGATCCTTCCGCCATCCGGGCACAGAGCCCGCAAGCTGTCCGGGTCGCTCGCGGCATCAGCCCCAAGGTGCTGGTGGTGGAAGACGAGGGCTTGATTGCTTTGGAAATCGCAAAGGTGCTCAGCGATGAGGGTTTTTCTGTTGTGGGTCCTGTACGCAGCGTGATGCCAGCTCTGGCCCTCATTGAGAAGGAGGGCTGCGACGCTGCCGTGCTCGACGTCAATCTCGGCGATGAAACCTCCGAGGCAATTGCCAAGAGGCTCAGGGCGGCAAGAACGCCGTTCATCACCCTTTCGGGCTATTCGCGATCACAGCACCCTCCTGTGTTTGCGGGAGCTCCCGCTCTCTTCAAACCGCTTCGGAGTGAGCTTCTCGTCGCAGAATTGAAGCGTTGCATATCCTAAAAGAGGGCAACGCCCTTTTGCGCTTGCGACAGCATTGAGTTGCTGGTTACGGTCTCGCTGCGGGACGTAAAAATGCCGGGGGATGTCCAACCTCCGAAGGTTCGCTTACGGCGCGCCGTCCAGCGATCAAGGAAGCGTCAGTGTCAACTGGCTCGTCGATCAGGATGCAACGGGTGATCATGCCTTTGTCATCCATTGGCTCGAACGGGATGGCGCGCCCGTTGTAACACCGACAGGACTTGGTTTTGGCACAAAGGTGATCGTGCCCATGGCAAAGTTGAGCCTCGATGCCGAGGTCGAACTCGACTACGCGCCGCAAGGGCTCAGCTGGCGGCTTCGATGCCCCGCCGCAAAAGTCCTGGAGGGCGATGGCGCGCCGGATATTTCCCTCCCGCCCAAATCAATGCCGCGCAGATAACCCGCCTCTTCCTGCCGCTCCGGACATTCTTTCTGCGTGGCGACATTCGCGGCGTCAGACGATGCCGTGAGTGGAACAGGACGCGCTCCCGCTTGTTGTCATCTACGGCGTTCAACTTCCGGCCGATTTGGCGAGCGGGAACCATGGTTGAAATAACATCGACAATCGAATGTCCGGCCTGCCGGCATCGCCACAACGAGATTATGGCCGAGGAACTCAATCCTGGTTTTTTTTAAGTGCGAAGGGTGCGGTTTGATCATCAAGCCGAAAAAGGACGGGTGCTGCGTTTTCTGCTCATACGGCACCGTGAAATGTCCGACCGCACAACGGCTTGCTCCCCTTCGTCCAGCCAGGGTTGTGACTTTGGGAACGGCCAAATTCCCTGCCTGAGGCGCGGGACTTTGAGTATCAGGACGATGGCCGACATCAAGCGGCGCGCGCTTCCCGGCTGGCTCGCGGCTCAGATTTTCAGGCACCGGTCGAGTTCGGCAATAAGTCGCCCTATCTGCAGCGGTTTGGAAATCAGTGGCGCATTATTGAAGATGGGAGGCCGTTGATCGTGGGAATAGCCGGTTACCGTGACGAATGGCTTACCATTCGCCAGCAACGCCACGGCGACAGGCTCGGATGTTTCGTCTTTGCCGAGATGAATATCGAGAACTGCGGCATCGCATTCGAGAAGATCAAGGAGGGCTATCGCCTTTTTGACGGACGCGGCAGGACCGATAATCTGGAAGCCGGCCCGCTCAAGTTCAGCGGCCACGTCCAATGCCAGAAGTGCGTCGTCTTCAACCAATAAAATTCGCGCTTTCAAAGTCACCCTGGACCGTCTGGCTAGTGGTTGCGCTCAAAACAAGCATGACTTAGTCCTCGGGCTACGTACGAGGAATGTGCTAGGAACACCGGCCCAAAGCTAGCCTTTTTATAGCAAGCGGCTAAAGAAACCCTTTTTCGCAACGGGGTCGCCCGCGTCCTGCTCCGGCACTGCGGGTCCGCAGTCTATGACTGCGCCCGCGGTGTTGAGAATTCGGTAACCTTGCGCGGCAAACCGGGCTTTGAAAAAGATAAGATGGGCCCTGGCTTTGATGGTGGCCTCGCTTTCGGTTTTGGCGAATTCCCACAATACGGGATCGCCGGCCCCGGTCCAAGTGTCGACATATTCGATAACGAAGTACATGGGCACCGTTTCCCCTGCTCGCAGGATAACAATAGCGAAGAGCAAGTTTTGATCCCGGCTGCGGCAAACTGAAGCACAGGCTATTCGCCTCGCGACAAGCTGCCACCATCGGACGCAGGAACCATCCGCTCGTCCGCTGGTTAGGGGCTCTGCCAAAGCTTTCGCCCGAAAGGGAGGTTCCGATGGATTGGGGGGATGCTTCGCACGGTCGAGCGGCAAGCGTTTCGCCTGCAAACCATGATGGCGCGCCTTAACGTCGATGCTGTTGCGCTCATTCGCCTTGAACGCGGCGATGTTTATGCAAAGGCGCGGTCGCTATGCCTCGTGTGTCATGAGAGCGATGTGTGTCTGCGCTGGGTTGATCAAGGAGCCAATGGAAGTCCGGATTTTTGTCCCGTTCTCGAGATCCTAAGCGCTTGCAGAACAACCGGCGCGCTGAAGCGCCAAGCCGAATACGAGGCGGTGGGCCAGCACTGAAACCACGGAGCTTCAGTTCGATGCGAGCCTCTTGATCGGGTATGAAGGACCTTGCCGCGCGGCTTCGGCTTGATGGCCGCGAGAACGCGCGAAAACGATCCGCGGCTCGCCGGGTCTAAAGGCGCTGTAACAAATTGCTTACCAAGGATCATTTCCAACCCGGGTGGCGTTTGCAACTTGGGCGTCGCAACCCTCGCGATCATCCGGCAGAGAGGTGGAACGATTGGATCGGCTCAAATATTTGGAACATGGAGAACGCAGCGCAGCAAGGCTAAGGGCTGGCGGTTTCCAGATCAGGGAGGGCTCGCCCTTCCCGCGCGGGGCGAGCTGGGACGGCAAGGGCACCAATTTCGCGCTCTTCTCCGCCAACGCCGCCAAGGTCGAGGTCTGCCTTTTCGACAGCGCCGGCGACAAGGAGATCGCGCGGGTCGAGCTGCCTGAATACACCAACCAGATCTTCCACGGCTACCTTCCCGATGTCGGACCGGGCGCTTTCTATGGCTATCGCGTCCACGGGGCGTACGAGCCGAATTCAGGCCACCGCTTCAATCCCAATAAGCTCGTGCTCGACCCCTATGCCCGCGCCCATGCCGGTGAGCTCAAATGGGACCCGTGCGGTCTTCGGCTATCACATGGAGTCGATGGACGACCTCACCTTCGACGAGCGGGACAGCGCGCCCTTCATGCCCAAATGCGTGGTGGTCGATCCCAATTTCGACTGGAAAGGCGAGCCCAACCGCCGGTTCGTGCCCTGGGACCACACCATCCTCTACGAGACCCACGTCAAGGGCTTCACCAAGCGCCATCCGAAGGTGCCGGAGACGCTGCGCGGCACCTACGCCGGCCTCGGCACCCCTGAGGTAATCGAATATGTGAAGTCACTTGGCGTCACCTCGGTCGAGTTGCTGCCGGTGCATACCTTCATCAATGACGGTCATCTCATCGAGAAGGGGTTAGCCAATTACTGGGGGTACAACACCATCGGCTTCTTCGCGCCCGACCCTCGCTACGCCGCCGACGTGCCCAACAGCTTGCGCGAGTTCAAGGAGATGGTGGCGCGGTTCCACGATGCCGGGCTCGAGGTCATCCTCGACGTGGTCTACAACCACACGGCGGAGGGCAATGAGCGCGGCCCGACGCTGTCCTTCAAGGGCATCGACAACGCCTCCTACTATCGTCTGCTGCCCGACCAGAAGCGCTATTACATCAACGACACCGGCACTGGGAACACGGTCAATCTGAGCCATCCCCGCGTCATCCAGATGGTCACCGACAGCCTGCGCTACTGGGTGGAGGAGATGCATGTGGACGGGTTCCGCTTCGATCTCGGCACCATCCTCGCCCGCGAGCCGCATGGGTTCGACGAGCAGAGCGGCTTTCTGAAGGCGGTGGGCCAGGACCCGCTGCTCAACACCGTCAAGCTCATTGCCGAGCCCTGGGATTGCGGCCCCGGCGGCTACCAGGTCGGCGGTTTCCCGCCGGGCTGGGCGGAGTGGAACGACAAGTTCCGCGACACGGTGCGCGACTATTGGCGCGGCGAGGCGTCGGCAGCGGCGCTCGCCCCGCGTCTCGCCGCGTCTGGCGACGTGTTCAACCGCGATGGCCGGCGCGCCTGGGCCTCGGTGAATTTCGTTACCGCCCATGACGGCTTCACCCTGAACGATCTCGTGACCTACAACGAGAGGCACAACGAGGCGAACGGCGAGGACAACAAGGACGGCGCTTCCGACAACCGCTCCTGGAATTGCGGGCACGAGGGGCCGACCGGCGATCCCGCCATCAATGAGCTGCGAGAGCGGCAGATTCGCAACGTGCTGGCCACACTGCTCCTGTCGCAGGGCACTCCCATGATCCTGGCTGGCGACGAGTTCGGGCGCACCCAGCAGGGCAACAACAACGCCTATTGCCAGGACAGCGAGATCAACTGGCTCGACTGGGACATCAAGGAGAGGGGCCAGGCGCTGATCCGATTCACCAAGACGCTGACTCAGCTCCGCCACCAATATCCGATGCTCCGGCGCACCCGCTTCCTCACCGGCGAATACAATGAGGAACTCGGCGTCAAGGACGTGACCTGGATTAACGCCAACGGGTCGGAGATGCAGCCGGGCGATTGGCAGGACGGCAATATGAAATGCTTCGGCATGCTGATGGACGGGCGCGCCCAGGTCTCGGGCATCCGCAAGCGCGGCCAGGACGCGACGCTGTTGATGATCCTCAACAGCTTCCATGACGCGGTCAACTTCACCCTGCCGGATAGCCCGGGCGGCAGCGGCTGGGAACTGCTGGTTGACACCAATGTGCCGGACCAGCAGGAGCGACCGTCTTTCAAGTTCGGCAAGCATTATCAGGTCACGGGCCGTTCGGTGCTCCTTTTCCTGATGCGGCCGAAGCGCGCGACCGCCCGCAAGGGAAAGCCGCGATGACTGGCGACACTTCCGGCGCGGACGGTCGCCGCCGCGTCTTCCGCCGCCTGCACGGCGCGGAGATCAGGCCCGAGGGCGGCGTCCAATTCCGCCTGTGGGCGCCCGCGCATGAGCGGGTCGCGCTGTCGATCGAGCCGGAGGGCCGTCTCCTCCGCATGCACAGCGCCGGCGAGGGCTGGCACGAACTCACCGTCGACGATGCCGCCGCTGGCATGCTCTATCGCTTCGTGCTGCCGGACGGGCTCAAGGTGCCTGACCCGGCCTCACGCTTCCAGCCGCAGGATGTGCATGGCCCGAGCGAGGTGATCGACGCCGCAGCCTATCGCTGGACCGACCAGGCCTGGAAGGGGCGGCCCTGGCACGAGGCGGTGCTCTATGAGCTTCATATTGGCGCCTTCACCGAGGAAGGCACCTTCCGCGCCGCAATCAGACGGCTCGATCATCTGGCGGGGCTCGGCGTTACCGCGCTGGAGATCATGCCCATCGCCGATTTCCCCGGCCGGTGGAACTGGGGTTATGACGGCGTCCTGCCCTACGCGCCCGATTCCAGCTATGGCCGTCCGGAGGATTTCAAGGCGCTGATCGAGGCCGCTCATCAGCGCGGGCTGATGGTCCTCCTTGACGTGGTCTATAATCACTTCGGTCCCGACGGCAACTACCTCTCCACCTACGCGCCTAGCTTCTTTACCCAGCGCCACAAGACGCCCTGGGGCGACGCCATCAATTACGACGGCAAGCACTCGAAGCCGGTGCGCGAGTTCATCATCGAGAACGCGCTCTACTGGATCGAGGAGTTCCATTTGGACGGGCTGCGGCTCGACGCGGTGGATGCGATCATCGACGGCAGCCCGAAGCATGTGCTTGACGAACTGGCCGAACGGGTCCGGGCCAAGACCACGCACCGGCACGTGCATCTGGTCCTGGAGAATTTTCACAACGAGGCCGGAAGGCTCGCCCGCGGCGGGGACGGCAAGCCGTTGCACTATACGGGGCAATGGAACGACGATGTCCATCATGTGCTCCACGCCGCGGCCACCGGCGAGGACAAGGGATACTATGCCGATTATCGCGGTGATACCGGGAAACTCGGCCGCGCGCTGACGGAAGGCTTCGTCTTCCAGGGCGAGATCATGCACTATCGCGGCGAGCCCCGTGGCGAGCCCAGCGCCAGTTTACCCCCTACCGCGTTTATCGCCTTCATCCAAAATCACGACCAGGTCGGCAACCGTGCCTTCGGCGAGCGCATCACCGCCATCGCCAAGCCCGAGGCTGTGCGCGCCATTGCCGCCGTGTACCTGCTCCTGCCGCAGGTCCCGATGCTGTTCATGGGCGAAGAATGGGGAGCCTCGCAGCCCTTCCCCTTCTTCTGCGACTTCGAGGGCGAGCTTGCGGACGCCGTGCGCAAGGGACGGCGCAAGGAGTTCGCCAAGTTTCCGGAGTTCAAGGACGAGAAGGTCCGGGAGCGCATCCCCGACCCGCAGGCCGAGGCCACCATCGCCTCGGCCAAGCTTAACTGGGACGAGACGGCGATGGAGCCCCATGCCGGCTGGCTCGAATGGTATCGCGGCCTGCTTGGCGTTCGACGCGCCGAGATCGTGCCGCGGCTCGCTGGCGTCGGAGGCAATGCGGCTCGCTTCGAGGTCATAGGCGAGGAGGCGGTGGTCGCGCGCTGGCGTCTCGGCGGCGGAGAGGAACTGACGCTCGCGGCCAATCTCTCGGCGACGTCGCGGGAGGGCTTCCCCGCCGCGCCAGGGCGCATCCTCTGGCGTGAAGGCGCCGCCAACGGCGGCAGCTTCGGTCCCTGGGCGGTGCGCTGGTCCATTGACGGCAGATGATGGCGACGCCGGTGACCCATCAAGGTCACGTGGAACGAGTCTTCGCCGGAGGACTGCGGCGCAAGGCCGGGCGCGTTCGCAGGGTTAACAATAAGTTTGGGTTCGTTTTGTAAAAATCTCATATCTAAAATTCTAAGTAACTATGCGGAGCCTCAGAAACATGCCGCCCGTCCTTCCCCGCGCCACCTACCGCCTGCAGTTCCACAAGGATTTCGGCTTCGACTGCGCCGCCGAGTTGGCCCCGTACCTGGCTCGGCTCGGCGTCAGCCATCTCTATGCCTCTTCCTATCTCAAGGCGCGCCCTGGAAGCACCCATGGTTACGACATCGTCGATCATGACGCGCTCAACCCCGAGTTGGGGGATGAGGCCGCGTTCGACCGGATGAACGCGGCGCTGGCCCGGAACGGGTTGAAGCAGGTGCTGGATTTCGTGCCGAACCATATGGGGGTTGGCGGCGCGGACAATCCGCTCTGGCTCGACGTGCTCGAATGGGGACCCGATTCGGCTCATGCTGGATGGTTCGACATCGACTGGGACCCGGACCGCCGCTACCTCCGCGACAAGCTCCTCGTTCCTTTTCTGGGCGACCAGTACGGCGCCGTGCTCGAAGCGGGGCAGCTCGTCCTCAAGTTCGACGAGCAAGACGGCAGCTTCGCGGTCTGGGCCTACGACACCCATAAGCTGCCGATCTGCCCGCTGCACTACGCGCGCATCCTCGGCGACGCGCATCCCGAGCTGGAGCGCCTCGGCGACGCCTTCTCGGGTCTCCCCGAGTGGCGGCCGCAGGTTGGACGGCGCGCCGCCGAGCTCAAGGCGGAGCTGGCCGCGCTCTGCCGCGAGCGCTCCGATGTGCGGAGCGCAGTGGCGGACGCGGTTGGGCGGCTCAATGGCGCGCCCGGCAACCTCGAAAGCTGGCGCGGGCTCGACGCGGTGATCCAGGAGCAATATTGGCGCGCCGCGCATTTCCGCGTCGCCGCCGACGACATCAACTATCGCCGCTTCTTCAACATCAACGACCTCGCCGGAATCAGGATGGAGCTGCCGGAGGTGTTCGACCACGCGCACCGCCTCGTGTTCCGGCTCCTGGAAAGCGGCATGCTCGACGGTCTGCGAATCGACCATATCGACGGGCTGCTCGATCCCAAGGGGTATTTGATGCGGCTGCGCGAGAAGGCGGGGGACGGCTTCTATCTCGTGGTCGAGAAAATCCTGGCGCCGCATGAACGCTTGCGCGAGGACTGGCCGGTCCAGGGAACCACAGGCTACGACTTCACGAACCTCGTTATCGGGCTGCTGGTCGATCCGGCGGGCGAGGAGAGCTTCAGCCGCATCTACGCCGACTTAGCCGGACGGCGCGAGCCCTTCGCGGACATGGTGCGCGACTGCAAGCTCCGCATCATGCGCAACGAGATGGCGAGTGAACTCAACGTGCTCGCGCGAGATGCCGCGCGCGTGGCGCGGCAAAATCCGCGCACCGCCGATTTCACCCGCAACATCCTCCGCCGCGCCATCCGCGAGGTCGTCGCATGCTTCCCGGTCTATCGAACCTATGTGGACGCGGCCGACGCGCCGGCCGCTGACGACAAGCGCGATCTCGACTGGGCAATCGCACGCGCGCGGCGCAACGAGACCGAGGTCGATGCGAGCGTTTTCGACTTCGTGGACAAGCTGTTCTCCGGCGAGCTGGTCGCGAAGCCGCGCAGCGGTTTCAGCCGCAATGCCGTGCTGCGCTCAGCGATGAAGCTGCAGCAATATAGCGGCCCGGTGATGGCGAAGGGGCTCGAGGACACCGCCTTCTACCGCTACAACCGCTTCATCGCGCTCAACGAGGTGGGCGGCAACCCCGAGCAGTTCGGCCTGACGCTGGCCGCCTTTCACAAGGCGAACAGCCATCGCCGCCAAAGCTGGCCGCACGCCATGCTCGGCACCTCGACCCATGACACCAAGCGCGGCGAGGATACGCGGGCGCGCCTCACGGTGCTATCCGAGCTGCCGCAGGACTGGGCGAAGCAGGTGGCAGTCTGGAGCCGCATCCTGCGCGCCGCGCGCGGTGACGTCGAGGGCACCGCGCCGCCCGATGCAAACGACGAATATATGTTCTACCAGATGCTGGTCGGCTCCTGGCCGGTCGAGCTGCTTCGCGACTCCCCGACGCCGAGGGTCTCGCCGCCTATGCGGGGCGCATCAAGGGAGCGCTCACCAAGTCGCTGCGCGAGGCCAAGGTGCATTCGACCTGGGCGGCGCCCGACGCGGCCTACGAGGAGGCGATGCTCGGCCTCGCCGAGCTTGCCCTCGACCCGGGCCGCTCGGCTGCGTTTCTGAGCGCCTTCCTGCCCTTCGCCGAGCGCGTCGCCCGGCTCGGCGTGCAAAACAGCCTGGCGCAGACCGTCCTGAAGCTCACTTTGCCCGGCATGCCCGACGTCTACCAGGGTTCGGAGCTCTGGGATCTGAGCCTCGTCGACCCCGACAATCGCCGCCCCGTCGATTATGCGCTGCGCGAGCGGCTGCTGGACGAGATCCTTGAGGCGCTCGCCGGCGATTGGCAAGGCGCAATGGCGCGCTACCTGCGGTCCTGGCAGGATGCACGCTTCAAGCTCGCCGCCATCGCGGCCATCCTGGGTTTTCGCCGCGATGCCCCATCTCTCTTCGCCGAGGGCGATTACGAGGGGCTCTTCGCGGAGGGCGAGCGCGCGGACGAGGTCTGCGCTTTCTCGCGCCGGCACGGGGATGCGGCCATGCTGGTGGCGGTGGCGCGCTTTCCGGGGCGGCAGGACATCCGCGGCACGCCGCCGGACGCGACACTGCCTATGCCCGAAGGCTTGCGCGGAGGGCAGTGGCGCGAACTCCTCACCGGCCGGGTGATCGAGCCCGGCGCCCAGATCGACGCCGCGACGGTGTTCCGTGAAGCGCCTGCGGCGGTTTTTGTGTGCATCGGGTGATGCTGCGTTCAGAGAAGACCGGCTGGAGACGGGTGCCCCGGCTTCAGCTAAATCTGCACGAAGCCCTCTGGAGCCCTCAAAGTCCAACGCACGCCGTCTGGATCGAACCTGTAATCCACTTCGCCTTGCACGGCTTCAGCAGCCATCCGCTCGATGACCCTTCGTCCAAATCCGCGATGAGCCGGAGGTGTAACCACCGGACCGTCCATCTCAGTCCAGGTCATTTCGAAATAAGTCTGGCCGTTGTTTTGAACCTTAGCCCAGCCAACGGCGATTCTTCCCTTATCGTTTGAAAGAGCCCCGTACTTGATGGCGTTCGTTGCAAGCTCATGCACCGCCATCCCTATCCCCTGGGCGGCTTCCGGCTTCAGAACGATAGGATCGCCGCGAAGAATAAGCCGGTCGGCTGTCACTCCGAAAGGCGCCAGCTGCGACTTCACCAGGTCCGCGATCGGGACATGCACCCAATTGCCCGACACGATGAGATCCTGGGACGCCGCCAGACTTTGCAGGCGGCGCGTCAGATTTTCTGCAAATGCTTGCGGATTAGAGCCTTTCACCGACTGATGAGCGATGGCCTGGACGACCGTCAGCAGGTTTTTGGCTCGATGGTTGACCTCGCGCATCAGCATATGGGCGCGTTCCTCAGCCATCTTGCGCTCGCTGATATCGCGTATGATGGCGGACGCTCCCAAGATAGAACCGTCGGAAGCTCTGAGAGGGGCAAGGTTCACGGAAACATCGACGGTGCGGCCGCTCTTCGTTCGCGACTGAGCATCGAAGCTCAGGATCATCCCATTGAGCGCGGACCGGATCGCATCAAGTTTTTCACCTTCGCGCTCGCGCAAAACAAGGGCAGCCGTTTGCCCGGCGGCTTCCTGTTCGGAATACCCAAAGAGCTGGATCGCGCCCGGATTCCAGGAGCGGATTTTTTCGTCGCGGCCAAAACTGACGATGGCGTCTTGAGACTGTTCAACAATGGCGGCCAGCCGATTGGCGGCAGCGCTCGCCCGCTGCTGCTCGGTCATATCCCGCGCGGTGGCCACGAGTTGGCTGATCGATCCCTTCTGGGTTCGGACGGGGCTGATGGTCATATCCCAGCTATTCTTTTCGCCCGTCGCGGTCGCGTTTCGAACTTGAAGATGATGCGTTTTCCCTTGGATAGCCGCGAGGAAGCCCTGCTCCACAACACGCCAGGCGTCCTTGGACCATAAATGAGACCAGGGGCGCCCGCGAAGCTCGTCAAGGCTCGCAGCGCCAAGAAGTTTCAGGCCATTTGGATTCACATATTCGAGGGCGCCGGCAGTATCGACAACCATGATGCAGTCGGCGCTCGCTTCAAGGACGCTTCTTGAAAACTCCTCGCTTTGCCGAAGCTTTGCCTCGCTATGCCTCAGGCGGAGCAATGAGCGCACTGCGGCGACGAGGACCATCGGCTCCACCGGTTCGACGAGGTAGGAGTCCGCGCCCTGGTCGAAGGCGGCCGCCTGAAACTCGCCGGTCACGAATGTCGCGGACATCTGCACAACCGAAACCGAGGGATGCGTGAGCTTGATGCGCCGGCACACTTCGATCCCGGAGATATCGGGCAGCTTCACGTCGAGCAGCACAAGGGATGGATTGATTTCACTCACGAGGTCCAGGGCCTCGCCACCCGTCGCGGCTTCCCGCACGACAAAGCCGGCTTGCTGCAGGATGCGCGTTTTTGCGTAGCGGAGCGCCTCCGTATCATCGACGTTGAGCAGGATGCCGCTTCTATTATGCATGGCTGGCTGCACCCTGAACGTTGGCGCTTTCGAGAGCATCGAGGATGACATCGCGCGTCAGATTGCTCTTCGAGATGATGTGCTGGAGGCCTCCATACGAGAATATGCTGGCGTCATCGAGAGAGGCGGAAGTCACGACGATGGTTGGGAGCAGAGCGCCATCTTGTGAGCCGAGGCTTTCGAGCACGGCGAAGCCGTCCACGACGGGCATTGTGAGGTCGAGCACCATGACATCGGGTGGCTCTTCGGCGATGAGCCGCAAGGCTTCCTCTCCGTTCGATGCCTCCGTAATGGCGTAAATGCCAGCCCCGCCGATCCATTGGCGCAGCACGTAACGGAACGTGTCGTCATCGTCGACGACGAGAACCCGTTTCCTGGCCGATGGCTCAATGGGCGCGTCCTCCGGAACAAGCCCATAATTCAGCGGCAACGTCAGAGTAAAAGTGGACCCCCGGCCCAGCTCGCTTTGCACGGTGATGTCGCCGCCCAGCATGCGGGCGAGCTGGCGGGATAGCGGCAAGCCAAGCCCGGTTCCCTTTTGCCTCATTTGCAGGCGGTTTTGAACCTGGGCGAACTCCTCGAAAATGATCTCCTGATGCTCGGGCGCGATGCCGATGCCCGTATCTTGCACTTCGATTGTCAGCAGGCTTCCTTCCTCATCGCGGAACGCGCTGACGCTGATGCTTCCCTTCTCCGTATATTTCAGAGCATTGGACACGAGATTCCGTAAAATCTGCGTGAGCTTAGCCTCATCCGTGTGAAGGTTCGAAAGCTTTTCCTGTCCAACGAAGGACAGCGTGACCGCGCTTTGCATTTGCAAAGGCTTGAGCGTGCCGCGCAAGACAGCGAAGACGTCCTCGATCGAGAACGTGGATGGCGTCACTTCCATCCGGCCTGCTTCGACCTTGGCGAGATCAAGAAGGTCGTTGACGATCTCAAGCAGGTTCTCAGCCGATTTGCGGATCAAGCCAACCTGTTTCATCTGCTCCGTCGAGAGCGTGCCGTCAACCTGGTCGGCAAGAAGCCTCGCCAAGGCCAGAACCGAGTTGAGGGGGGTGCGAAGTTCGTGGCTTATATTGGAGAGAAAGCGGCTCTTCAGGTCGCTCGCCTGCTTCAACTGTTCGGCGCGCTGGTCGAGTTCGGCGTGAAGAGCCACCACGCCCCTGTTGGTCTCGTCAAGCTCGCGGCTGAACTGTTCAAGGCTGAGGAGCAGTTCCCGATTTTGATCGCGCAACGCAATGAGCGGGTCGCCCGTCTTCTCCCGAGCCAGAATTGCCGCGATATCCCTGAGAGTGCGGGCAGTAACGAGGGAGGACGCCGAAGGCAGGCGCTTGCGCAGTTCCACGGTCGTCCCCTGTTTCGAGACCGAGCTGACGTCAAACCGGTCCACGAGGCGTTTGGCGCCAATAAGCCCACGGCCGGCGCCGGGCAGATGCAGATAGTGCCCGTCAAGGATGGCGTTCAGATCTGTAATGCCTGGGCCTTTATCGGTTATCCGGATGACGAGAAAAGCGCCCGAACCGCTTTCTTCGACGCCGATCTCGACCTTTCCGCCGTGGCCATAAGCAAAAGCGTTGCGCGCGATCTCCGAAACCGCAGTCGCGACGCGCGTTTGATCCTGAGTATCGAAGCCCAGCAACTCGGCTACGCGCCTTGTGCGCTGGCGCGCGCTCACGACATCGGCTTCGATCTCCACCGCAAGCGTGATGATGAGGCGGATCATGCGTCCTCTCCCGCGGCCACGAAGACCGTCGCGTCGTCGCGCCCGCGCTCGAAATCGCGGAAAATCACGCCAGCAGCCAGAGCGGGGCTCGCGCGCAGAAGACCGGGATATTTAAGGATCGACCAGCCGGAAGCGATGCCATCGGACGCGAGCGCGACGCGAGAGCCTTTCGGAAGCGGATAGTCGAAAGCCTGAATGTGCCGGACAGCCAATCCGGCCGTGCCGTTAAGCGAGACCATCCTGCGAACCGAATCTTCGGCGAAAATCGCTCCGGCGATATTGCCGATGCCGGCATAGGTCACAAGCCCCCGTTCGTAATCGATGCGCGCGATGGAGACCGCCGCGCCGCGCGTCTTTTTGAGGCCGGCATTTATGGCCCCCACGATTGCTGCTACCGGCGCTGCCGCTTGCTGCCGGAAAATGCGAACGGCTTCCTGCGCCGCCTCGAAAGCCCCGAGTCCATGGCCCAATCCGTCCGCGACAAGCATTGTGGTCCGGCTGCCTTCGGAGACCTCCGCCCATGTGTCGCCGCAAACCTCTTCGCCTTTTTTGGGGATCGAGACGGCGCCCGACTTTTGCCGCTTCTCGTGACCAGAGCTGCGGCTTGCGTACAGCACGGCGAGCATGGCAGTCCCCTCGCCAGGGAGCGTGGAGACTTCAAAGATGTCGCTCATCCGTCGCAGCGCCCCAAGCCCCGTGCCGGGGCTGCCCGCCGTGGAGAAGCCGTCGCGCGTTGCCGCCGCTAGATCCGGAATTCCGGCGCCCTTATCAAGCGATAAAATTTGCACGGCGGAGCCCGGTCCGGCCTCGATCAGGCCCCCAATCAAAACCCCCCTCGATGCGTGCTTGAGGAGGTTTGTCGCGAGTTCGGTCGCCACAATGGCGACCCGCCCTGCGTCCGCTTCGCTGAAACCAGCCCGTTCTGCGATACGGATGCACTCACGCCTCGCTTCTGCGACATGGCTCGCGTCCTCAACGGGGAGTTTCAGTTGCATCCTATTTCCAACGGGCTATCGAAACACGCGTTCCCTGACCAACCTTGGTTTCGATGGTAAACTCATTGCTGAGGCGCTTCGCTCCGCCCAAGCCCAATCCCATGCCCTTATTTGTTGTAAAGCCATCCGTCATGGCCTGTTCAATGTCGTTAATTCCGGGGCCCGAATCCTCGAACGTCAGGCGCACGCCTTTCCTGCTTCCGTTGACCAGGAGTTCCATGACGACGTGACCGCCCTTTCCATGAATGATGGTATTGCGAGCAAGCTCGCTCGCGGCGGTGATGATCTTGGTTTGTTCGACGAGCGACAGGCCCGCGGCGATTGCAAGGGTGCGGACGCTTTGGCGAACAGCAACCACTTGTTCGTCGGCGAGGAGCGGCAATGTCTCACTCTTCAAGACCTGCATATGTCTCTCCCTCGCCGTTGAGGCGGCTACGGATGAGGTCCATGCCCCGCTCGACATTGAGCGCGGTCTTTACGCCTGAAAGCGAAAGGCCAAGTTCGACAAGAGTAATTGCCACAGCGGGCCTCATGCCGCAAACCACGGTTTCGGCATCGAGGATCCGCGACACGGCGGCGATGTTGTCGAGCATGCGTCCGATGAAACTGTCGACGATTTCCAGAGATGAAATGTCGATGAGCACGCCTTTGGCGCCTGTCTCGGCAATCTTTGCCGTCAGGTCTTCTTCAAGGGCGGTCGCGATCTTGTCGTGCATGTCGACCTGAATCGTGACGAGAAGCGTTTCGCCCATCTTCAGAATAGGTATGCGATCCATCCTTGCTCCCCCTTAGACCGAAGCCGTCGAAGGGCCGCCAGGGCGTCCTTTCTGGATAGAACCACCGCGGCCCGTCTTCAAAAGCGCAAGCTTGAATGCGTCGGCGAGCGTGGCCTTTGAATGCACATTCAATTCAACGCCAAGATGGACCATGGTTTGAGCGATCTGCGGCCGGATGCCAGAGATGATGCAATCAGCCCCCATGAGCCGCATCGCCGCCACCGTCTTCAAGAGATGCTGGGCGACAAGGGTGTCGACCGTAGGGACGCCCGTGATGTCGATGATCGCGATTTGAGCGCTCTGCTGCACGGTGGCCTCCAGCAGCGTCTCCATGACGACCTGGGTGCGAGCGCTGTCGAGGGTTCCAATCAGCGGGAGGGCGAGAATGCCGTCCCAGAGTTTAACCACGGGCGTTGAGAGCTCTGCGATCTCGCGGCTCTGCCGGTTGATGACCTCCTCGCGCGCCTTCACGAAAATTTCGAAGGTCAACAAACCGAGCCTGTCGACGATCAGGGTGGCTTCCCAGATGGCCTGCGCCGCATCGCGCCCATAAACCGCATTCAGTCTATTGAAGAGCGGCTCTTTCAGGGAGAAGATGAATGTTGCGGTTTCGTTCGGAGAGTAGCCCTGGAGGGCACGCGAGCGAGAGATATGCTCAATCATCGCCCGGGTTTCGCCATAGGCATCGCTGTTTATGTCGGTTCCCGAGGCCACTCCGGCCCTGAACGCTTTCAAAAACTGCTGACATTGGGCCGAGAGGTCCTGCGCCGACATGCGTCCGGCGCTCATCGCCCCCGCCTCCTTCAGTCTCCCGAGCCACTCGTTCAGGATTTCATTTTCGCTGGTTTCTACGATCTGCGCGAGCCCGTTTGAGCGCATATCCGGAGTTCCCTCGTAATCGATCTACAGTTTCTAGGCTGATTAAAGGCATAGCTTAAGAGTAAGAAAGACAAAGCTTTTGTCTCCTAAGTTTATATATGTCGGGAATGCGAATGCCTAGATGCCGGCTGTAACGAGTATATGAAGTGCTTGGCGGCGCGGGCTGCGGGCGGCAGCGCAGAAAATTCCACAATTAACGCGGGCTGTGCTTCGGCCTAAGTCAAATCCCGCTTCAGATGTGGATTGCGCGGCCATAGGCGTCGAGCACGCTTTCGCCCATCATCTCCGACAGCGTCGGGTGCGGGAAGATCGCCTGCATCAGCTCCGCTTCGGTCGTCTCCAGCGTCTTCGCGATGCTGAAGCCCTGGATCAGCTCGGTGACTTCGGCGCCGATCATATGCGCGCCGAGAAGCTCGCCCGTCTTCGCATCGAAGATCGTCTTGACGAGACCCTCCGGCTCGCCGAGCGCGATGGCCTTGCCGTTGCCCCGGTACGGAAAGCGGCCGACCTTGATCTCGCGCCCGTTGCCTTTCGCCATCGCCTCGGTGAGCCCGATTGAAGCAACCTGTGGTTGTGAATAAGTGCAGCCCGGGATGTTGCGGACGTTGAGAGGGTGCACATCGTTGCGGCCCGCGATCTTTTCCACGCAGATGACGCCCTCGTGGCTGGCCTTGTGCGCAAGCCAGGGCGGCCCGGCCACGTCGCCGATGGCAAAGAGGCCCGGCACGCCCGTGCGGCAGTATTCGTCGATGACGATGTGCGACTTCTCGACTTTAACGCCCAGCTCTTCCAGGCCGAGATTTTCGACATTGCCGGCGATGCCCACGGCAAGGATGACGCGCTCAAACTCCTCGGTTTTCTGCGTGCCGTCCTTCAAGGTCAGCGTCGCCGTCACCCCGTTTGCGTTCTTTTCGAGCTTGTCCACCTTCGCAGCCGTGTAGATCGTCATGCCCTGCTTCTCGAAGGACTTTTTCGCCAACGCCGAGATCTCCTCGTCCTCGACGGGCAGAATGCGATCCATGATCTCGACCACGGTCACCTTCACGCCGAGCGCGTTGTAGAAGCTTGCGAACTCGATGCCGATGGCGCCCGAGCCGACCACCAGCAGCGACTTCGGCATCATGTCCGGCACCATCGCTTCCTTATAGGTCCAGACCAGCTTGCCATCGGGTTCGAGCCCCGGAAGGCTACGCGCGCGGGCCCCGGTTGCGATGATGATATGCTCGGCCTCGACATCGGCGAGCGCCTTGCCGTCCTTGCCTTTGACCGCGATCACGCCCTTCGCCTTCAGCCGCGCCGTCCCGTCGATGACCGCGACCTTGTGCTTCTTGAGAAGGTAGGCGACGCCGGACGAAAGCTTGCCTGCCACCTGCCGGGAGCGGCTGATGACCTTGGCGAGATCGAAGGTAACGCCGTTGGCCTTGAGCCCGAACTCTTCGGCATGGCGCACCAGCGTCAGCACCTCCGCCGTCCGCAAAAGCGCCTTGGTTGGAATGCAGCCCCAGTTCAGGCAGATGCCGCCCAGATGCTCGCGCTCGATCACCACCGTTTTCAGGCCGAGCTGCGCCGCCCGGATCGCCGCGACATAGCCGCCGGGACCGCCGCCGATCACCGCGATATCGAATGCCTCCGCCATCGTCCCCCACTTTCTTGTTCGGGCTTCGATATAGTCGCTAAATCAGCATCGTGACAGGCTCTTCGACGAAGCCTTTGAAGGCCGCGAGAAGCTGAGCGCCGAGCGCGCCATCCACAACGCGGTGATCGCAGGAGAGCGTGCAGCCCATCATGGTGGCGATGGCGATCTGCCCGTTCTTCACGATCGGCCGCTGCTCGCCGCGCCCGACCGCCAGGATCGTGGCGTGGGGCGGGTTGATGACGGCGTCGAAGTGGTCGATGCCGAACATGCCGAGGTTCGAGATGGCGGTCGTGCCGCCCTGATATTCGTGCGGCGCGAGGCGGCGGCGGCGCGCGCGCTCGGCCAGAGATCTCATCTCGTTGGAGATCTGCGCGAGCGTCTTCCGCTCCACGCCCTTTATGACCGGCGTGAACAGGCCGCCATCGATGGCGACGGCTACGCCGATGTCGGAGCCCTTGTGAAGCAGGATGCCGCGCTCGGTGAAGGTGGCGTTGGCTTCGGGCACGCGTTGCAGCGCCAGCCCCATCGCCTTGATGAGGAAATCGTTCACGGAGAGCTTGTACGCGTTCGGCCCATCTTTCGGAGAGAGCGCGTTGAGCCGTTGCCGCGCATCGAGAAGCGTGTCGATCTCGCAGTCGATGGTGAGGCGGAAATGGGGGATCGTCGCCGCCGCCATTGTCAGCCGCGCGGCGATGGTTTTGCGCATGTTGTCGAGCGGGCGGATCTCGTAGCTGCCCTTCTCGTAGAGCGCGAGGATTTGCATCGTCGGGCATCGCCGCCGGGAAGGCGCGGCTTGGCACGAGCGCCCCGCCATTCTGCGGCGGCGCCGGTTGCGGCTCGGCCTTCGGCGCGGGAGCGGTGATCCCAGAACGGACGGCCTCGTCGATGTCGTGCTTCAGGATCCGGCCATGCGGACCCGATCCGCGAAGGCGGGAGAGGTCGATGGCCGCCTGAGCCGCCAGCCGTCGGGCGAGCGGCGACGCGAAAATGCGGCTTTGACCGTTTGCCTGCGCGGGCGCGGGCGGCTCCGCAGCCTTTGCCGGTTGCCGTTGAGCAGGTTGAGGAGGAGCGCCCTTGGCCTTCTCAGCCTGCGCTTGCTGCTTATGCCCGGGCGCGGGTTGGGCAGGCTCCGCGCCATATCCTTTCAAGGCAGCGGCATCCTCGCCTTCCGACAGGAGCACCGCAATCGGCGTATTCACCGCCACGCCTTCTGTGCCCTCCGGGATCATGATTTTCCCGATCGTGCCCTCGTCGACGGCTTCGACTTCCATCGTCGCCTTGTCGGTCTCGATCTCGGCGATGGCGTCGCCCGAGGCAACGCGATCGCCTTCCTTCTTCAGCCATTTCGAAAGCTTGCCCTGCTCCATGGTGGGCGACAGCGCGGGCATGAGGATGGGGGTGGGCATCGTCTTATCCTTGAGGCGGGCGCCGGTGGACGTTATGCATCCTTGGCATCGATAACGATTTGGGGGGCTCGCCTGCCGAGCGGCTGAAACTGCCCGCCGCCCGCAAGCTTCTTCTGCGCCAGATACGCGATTTCATCTTCGATGTCTTCGATAAGGCACTTGCGATCGACAGGACGATCCGCGCTCATGCGATAGCGCGTGTTCAGATAGCCGTCCGTCACGATCACGAGATAGCCCTTGCCGTCGGCTTCGTAATCGGCGGCGTGGCCATCGCCATATTTCGTCCAGGGCGATCGCTTTTGCATGTCATCAACTGCGGTAGCAGACGGCTTTCGCGGCGGCGACAACGTGCGCGGCATTGGGCAAAGCCAGCTTTTCGAGGTTGGCGGCATAGGGCATCGGCACATCCGCGCCGGACACCTTTGTCGGAGGCGCATCGAGATAGTCGAAAGCCTTCTCCACGACTTGCGCGCAGATCTCGGAACCAACCGAGCAGTGGGGCCAGGCTTCCTCTACGGTGACGATCCGGTTCGTCTTGCGCACCGAGGCCAGAACGGTTTCGATGTCGAGCGGGCGCAGCGTGCGCAGATCGATAACCTCGGCGTCGATGCCTTCGGCTTCCAGCTGTTTCGCCGCGTCGAGCGCATACATCACGCCGCGCGACCACGATACGATGGTCACATCCTTGCCGGGCCGAGCCACCTTCGCCTTGCCAATGGGAAGCACCCAATCATCGCCTTTCGGCACCTGCCCCGTCGCGCCATAGAGGATTTCGTTTTCGAGGAACACGACCGGGTTCGGATACCGAATGGCAGCCTTCAAAAGCCCCTTGGCGTCAGCGGCGGTCGAAGGCGCGATCACCGTGAGGCCCGGGACGTGGGCGAACCACGCGGAAAATTCCTGGCTGTGCTGGGCGGCAACGCGCGCCGCCGCCCCGTTCGGGCCGCGGAACACGATGGGGCATCCCATCTGGCCGCCGGACATATACAGCGTCTTGGCCGCCGAATTGATGATCTGGTCGATGGCCTGCATCGCGAAGTTGAAGGTCATGAACTCGACGATGGGCCGCAAGCCGCCGAAGGCCGCGCCGACGCCAAGCCCTGCAAACCCGGCCTCGGTGATGGGTGTATCAACCACGCGCCGCGGGCCGAACTCGTCGAGCAGGCCTTGCGTGATCTTGTACGCGCCCTGATACTCCGCGACCTCCTCGCCCATGACGAAGACGTTGTCATCGCGGCGCATCTCTTCCGCCATCGCGTCGCGCAAGGCTTCGCGCATGGTGATCTGGACCATCTCGACGCCTTCGGGGATTTCGGCGGCGCTGTCGTAGCCCGCCGGAAGCTCCTCGCGGGCGGTTTCGCGAACGCGCACATCGACGGTGGCGCGGTCTTCGCTCGCTCCTGTGCCGGAAACGGCGCCCGCCGTCGCTGAGGGTTGCGCGGAGCCATTGGGTTTCGCCGCAACTCCATTCGCCAGCGCGGATGTGTCTTCACCGTCCGACAATATGACGGCAATCGGCGTATTCACTTTCACGCCTTCCGTGCCAGCCGGAACAAGGATCTTGCCGAGCTTGCCCTCGTCGACGGCTTCGACCTCCATCGTGGCCTTGTCCGTCTCGATTTCGGCAATGACATCACCTGAGCGGACCTCGTCGCCCTCGGCCTTCACCCATTTGGCGAGCTTGCCTTCTTCCATTGTGGGCGACAGCGCTGGCATCAGGACTTGTGTCGGCATCGCACCTCACTCACGTCTTCCGAGAGGAAAAAATCGTCTTGCATTTGTGCATCCCTCACCGGAGCACGTCGGTGTAAAGCTCGGCCGGATCGGGCTCGGGGTCATGCGTGGCAAAATCCGCCGCCTCGTTCACGATGCCCCGGATCTCCTTGTCGATCGCCTTGAGATCGCTCTCATTGGCCTGGCCGCTTTCAAGAAGGTGCGCGCGCACCTGCTCGATCGGGTCGCGCTCGTGGCGCATCTTCTCCACTTCCTCCTTCGTCCGGTATTTCGCGGGGTCGGACATGGAATGGCCACGATAGCGATAGGTCAGCATCTCGAGGATGCACGGCCCCTTGCCCTCGCGGGCGTGGGCCACGGCCCTTTCGCCTGCGTCTTTGACGGCGCGGACATCCATGCCGTCGACCTGCTCTCCCGGGATGTGGAAACTCGCGCCACGCTGCGAAAGATCGGTCACGGCTGAGACCCGGTCGACGCGCGTACCCATGCCGTATTTGTTGTTCTCGATGACGTACACGACGGGGAGATGCCAGACCGATGCCATGTTGAAGGCTTCATAGACCTGGCCCTGGTTCGCCGCGCCGTCGCCGAAGTAAGTCAGGCAGACGTGGCCGTTGCCCTTGTACTTGTTGGCAAACGCCAAGCCGGTGCCGAGCGGAACCTGCGCGCCGACAATGCCATGCCCGCCGAAGAACGATTTCTCCACGGAGAACATGTGCATGGAGCCGCCCTTCCCCTTGGAATAGCCGCCCCGCCTGCCGGTCAGCTCGGCCATCACGCCCTTCGGGTCCATGCCGCAGACGAGCATATGCCCGTGATCGCGGTAGGCGGTGATGACCTGATCGCCCTCCCGGATCGCCATCTGCATGCCGACGACGACCGCCTCCTGGCCGATATAGAGATGGCAGAAGCCGCCGATCTGGCCCATGCCATAGAGCTGCCCCGCCTTCTCCTCGAAGCGGCGGATGAGAAGCATCTCGCGGTAGGCGCGCAGCTCTTCTTCCTTGCTGAGCTCAGGCGGAGCCTGCTTGTGGTCCTTCTCTGCCAGAGGACTATCGTCGAGCATGGGCGCGGCTCTCTCTAAACGCTGCAATCAGACAATGAAGGCGTACCCCGGGAGGGTTCCGGCGCGGAGTCATATAGTCTTTAATACGCTCTTCTCCAGGTCTAATCCACGGGGTCGTCTCGCATCAGCGAAGGCTAACGGGCCGCCTTGTCGCTGTTGACAATCACGATGTCGGTGGGATGAGCGTAATCGAGAAGTTCGCGGGCTTGCTCATCGAGCAGATCGGGTTGGCTCGCAGCCTTCGGACCGAGAAGCTCGGCGTCGCGCTCGAGCCGGGCGCGCTGTGTTCTGAGCGCCGTCAGATCCTTGTTCATGTCGGCAATTTTCGCGCGAAGCAGTTCGTTGGCGATCAGTCCGTGCTGACCGCGCACAGCGTCCGCCGCTACATACACGCTCATCGCGATGAGGACCGCCAGCAGGATGACTTTACGCAGGACTTGCGGATTTCGCCCTCTCATCTCGTGACCTCCTGTCCGGTCATGACTATGAACGGCGGCCCATACCGGGAGGTTAACGGGAGGCCGGACACCGCGCGGAAACTCCATGAGTGGCTAAAGCATCACTTTGGCGTTCCGCCAGGAGATTCATCACACAATTAGGAATGGGTTTACCATGAGCCAATACACTTCAAACGTGCATCGAATATCTCTTCCAAAGCCCGCCGTAATCGGGCCGCCCTACAAGCCATATCCCCAATAAAGAGGACCGACATGACAGACAGCAACATGCGGACACTGGGTGTCCTCCTGACGAGTCTTGTGGCGTTCGTGTTCCTGGTTAACATAGCAAGCAAGGCGAGCATTCGAGCGCAAGCAATTCACGGGGCGCCAGCAATCTCCGTGGCCGGGGCGCCGCTTTACGAGCAGATACCTTTGCAGAAGTGCAGCGTCTCATGGATCAACGGCGGCAACTACGCTTTGGCCACACCCAGTGCTTGCAAGGGAGTCAAAGTCGCCACGATGACAATCGCCGTTTCAGCGAAATCTTGCGCAGAGAGCAGTAAGGCAGATTTCCGCGTCCTCACCAACACGACATTGTTCAAGGGCGACTTCGGATTCTATCTTGGACAAGACAGACCCGCCCATTGTCTCGTTGTTCAGGAGATCTGGGGAAAGTACGTCTGACTGCGACGGGCGAATTTCGAGGCAAAATTTTGGCAGCAATGCAGCACTACGCTGTGGCCATACTTTAACCAAGATCACATCGATGTTACACGCTCGCATGGCGCGGTTTGATTTTCACAGCCGCGCCTCTCTGCATTGTGTTCTCTTATTGTAAAAAGGCGAGTTCGATTATCGATGAAGCGTAGAATCCTCCCTCTCCTATTCGCCGCCGCTCCGCTCACACTCGCTCATGCGGGGGAAGAATCCCTCTCGGGGGCCGCTCTCCAAAATGTGGTCGCGGGCCGCACGGTCTACATCAACACGCCGATGGGCGAGGTCCCGATCCGCTATTCCAAGAATGGCCACGTCAGCGGCTATACCGAGCTTGCGGTCCTCGAGGGCGAGTTGACGACACGAGATCGCGGGCGCTGGTGGGTTTCCGAGAACAAGCTCTGCATTCGCTGGCAG
Organism: uncultured Alphaproteobacteria bacterium; assembly: GCA_963817495.1. GTDB lineage: Bacteria > Pseudomonadota > Alphaproteobacteria > Rhizobiales > Rhodomicrobiaceae > Rhodomicrobium. Next base: position 239,684 of record CAWFOS010000011.1, read on the forward strand.
AACTGGATGTCCGGAGCAACGCACTGCTTTACCATGCACAAGGTCGGCCCGGCCATGGTCCGGTGGCGGCGGGAAGATGGAAAGAGCGGGTTCGCCCGCCTCGGCTGACGTTATCGAGGGGTAGGACTTTCCGGCGATGCCTGGCGCGCTTTCATGGCTAGAGGGAAGCGCGCCGCGCCTCGATCAGGCGGCGAAGCGCCGCTCGTGCTTGCCCTCGCGCACTTCCCAGATGATCTTTGCAGAAAAGGCGTCCAAGTCGGAGGGCTGGCGGCTGGTAATAAGGCCCTGGTCGGCTACGACCTCTTCATCAAGCCATTGGCCGCCCGCATTGATCACATCCGTTTTTATCGACTTGTAAGAGGTCGCGCGGTGGCCTTTCATGATGCCGGCCTCGATCAGAAGCCAGGGCGCGTGGCAGACAGCCGCGACCGTTTTCCCCGCGGAATAGAAATCCCTGATGAACGCAATCGCCTGCTGATTGACGCGCAGGTAATCGGGATTGAGCTGGCCGCCCGGCAACACGATGGCGTCGTAATCCTGCGCGCTCACCTCGCCAAGCGTTTTGTCCACTTTGACGGGATGGCCCCAATCCTTCATGTCCCATCCTTTGATTTGGCCGGGCTCGGGGGACACCACGTCCACGGTTGCACCAGCCTCGCGCAGCTTCTTCAAAGGCACCTCAAGCTCGGATTGCTCAAAGCCGTTCGTCGCCAGTATAGCTATCTTTTTTCCCGCGATATCAGCCATTTGCGTCTCTCCTCGTTCTTGTCTCCTATGAGCCGAACGGGAGAGCGCGCAGGCTGTTCCATATCTCTTGAGGAGGCTATTGCGCCGATGGCGCCCACGCGCCTAGCGTCTTCGGGGTCAGCACAGACGGTTTCGGGCTGGCGACCTCCGGTTTCGAGGGAGCGGGAATCAATTTCGGGCCACCAACATCAGGTTTCGGGGAAGCGACCAAAACCGATTTCGGTCCAGCGCTATCCGGTTTCGCACGAGCGGCATCCGGTGTTGGGCTCGCCACAGCTGGGTTCGCGAGAACGGATAGCGAAGTGACCGTTTTCGGCGAAATGAAATCCACGATCCGCTTCAGCTCGCAATTGTTGCGGTTTGCGATCGAGACCGCCGTATCTCCCCTGTCCTCCGCCGATGTGCAGCGCCCGGGGTCGCCGATCGTGAGACGGATGACATCGCTTGACAGCCCGGAGAGTTTCCAGCCGAGCGGCAGCGGGAAGGCTTTCTGATCGAGCTGAACCACGATCATCTTCTCGCCGAGTTCCGTCCGCGCTTCCGTCACCGCCTTCCGCGATTGAAGGTCACGCACGGACAACAGCGTATTGACCGGAGAGAAGAAGTCATAAAGCCAGCCTCGCACGGGCGTGGACCCGACCGGTTCGACTCCTGCCGCGGCTGTAAGCGCTTTGGACTTATCGGTGAGGGCAATCAGATACAGATCGACATCCTCGCCGCCGACTTCCTTCACCTTGTTGTAGAGCTGAAGGGCGGTGGCAGCGCCTGAGCTATCCGCATACCCGCCGTCGACGAAAGTCAAACGAGAGCCCTTATCGAGCTCAAATGTCCAGGGCGGCATAAGCGCTGGAAAGAGCGCGCTGATCACCGCCGCCTCGATCAACGTCGGATCGGACCGCCTCTTGGAAAGGTTGTCGAAAGAGTAGAGCGTGCCCCCGCCGAATGATTGCAGGGAAAATGGGGCGAACGCCACCCGGTATCCGGTCTCAACCCAGGTCGCATTCAGAAGCAGCGCCGGAAGATCTCCTTTTTCCGACCAACTCTCCGAGAAGGGACGCGCCAGGAGATTTCGCTCCTTCTGCTCGGGGCAATCGTCGTCGGCGCCCTTCATTGACGGATCGCTGCGCTTGAAACTGTCAACGAAGCTTTTTTCCAGGATCCGATCCCGCCGGCCCCACGTCGAGCCTCCGTCGCAAGGAGACTTGCCTTCGGGCTTCTCGCTCTCCCGGAGGAGACCGGCGCGCACAAGCCCCGCAAGAAAGTCCGGAACCAGATAGGCGAGCACCGGGCTGATATGGTCATCCTGTGTGATGGTGCGCAGCCGCCTCGAAAGTTCTCCCGGCCGTGCAAACAGGCTGTCGCATCCAGGCTCGACATCAACCGCCGCCTTGCGGTTGGTCCCGCGCGCCATGCTATCCGCGAAAGCCGCATCGAACAGGCTCGCGCCGACACTGCCTCCGGAGACTGCGCTTATTGCGAAAACGTGCCGCGCAAAGGCCGGACAGTGATCCTGCATCGTGGCAAGAAAGGCTCCCGCCGTGGACGCGGCATAAATCCCGCCGCCCTGGGCCGATACAATGAACACCGGATACCGCCCCGAGCCCGTTTTGCGCTCGGCGAGCCAGGCTTGGAATGTCGGCGCAAGGTCGCTTCCCGCATTCGTGGCTGTTGCTTCCGGCTGAGGTTCGCTTTCGCTTTGACCGCCAAGGATTATCTCTGCGGCAATCACTGCGACAACGGTGAGAGGGAGCAGCACGATGACGGCTTGGCGCACGCCGCGGGGCAGCCAGTCCGTTGCCATGAGGACCCACGACGGAAATGCCAAAATCAGGCTGAAAATCTTCTGCAAAAACCAGAACAACAGCCGCAGCGCAACCGCCGCCTCGATCAGCACGAAGGCCGTCCCTGCCAACGGCCCCGCAAGCCGTGACGCGATCAACGTCGCCTCGGGAACAACCATGGGCACGGAAACGAGGACCACTGCCAGCCCATAGCAAAAGTACAGAAGCTGCTTCTGGCTCCTGGTTCTCTTTCGGAACCGGTAGAACGGTGCAAGCAGGGCGAAATAGGCCACAAGCGTAATGACTGCCGCTGCGATAATAGCGCCAGGAAGGACTGAAAGCGTCGTTAGGGCGCCGCGCGGCAGCCCGGCGCCCGCTGCATCAAGCACGTGCCGGTAGACTTGAGCGAGCCCTATGAGAAGCCCGAAGAATGGCAGGCTTGCTGCAAACGCAGTCTTGAGGTCGCGTACATCGAGGATACGGCGGTCCAGATGAATGTCCGCATGATCGGGATAGACGGCGTCGATGCGCCCGGAAACCTCGATATGGTTCCAGGCGTAAAGCAGAGCGCTGAAAAGGGAGACGGCAGCAAGCCCAGCGATCCCGCGCCCGTAATCCGCGTCCTCGACAATGCCGAGATACACCTCCTGCATCTGAGGCACGGCAGCGAACAGCCACGCCGCCGCAAAGCCCATGATAAGCGGAGCCAGATAGACCGTGTGTGCGAGCAATCGGAAATACTGGCTTGTGAAAATGCCGAAGCCGCCGCTTGCGGGGCGCGCAAGGCGAAACGGATGGTTTGCAATCCCGATTTTGCTCAGAAAGATATTCAGATCGAGCAAAGTTCTCTCCCCCCGAAGAAACGTTTCCCTGATCAGTTGCCGGGCTTTTCCTTCTCGACCGGCTCGACGGACGAAAACTCCTTGATTGCATTTCTCAAGGTTTCAAGGTCGCCCTCCGAATAGGCCAGGAAATAGACCTCGCGGAGCGGCGACTTCGGGTTCTCCCTGAAGAACGCGAGCGTGCGCTTGACGAGCAAAGGGGCGACCCGCCCAACGGGGAAACCGCCCTGCCCTGTCCCCAGAAGCGGCACCAGGGCCGAACGATAGCGCTTTCCCGCCGAGATCGCCTTCAGAACGTTGTCCATCGACAGTTCGATGTTCTGGAGCGTCGTGGAAAGGCCTGCGCCGATGCTCCCCGCGACGCTCGCCACGTGAAAAATCCGGCGCACATCGTGCGTCTTTTCCAGTTCGCCGGCAGTCGTTTGCAGCACGGTCCCCGGCTTTACGAAGCTGCGCGGTCTGAGCTCCGCCGCCAGCGCCTTGCCGATCGTGTCCTCCGCGATGGATCGGCCGTCCTCGTGCTTTTTTGCGCCAAGCGAGCGAATGGCCGCCGACACCGACCGGCCGAAAAAACGATCCATCATCATGTCGGTGTTCTCGGAGTTCACCCAGACATCGACGTCCTTCGTTGCTTTGATGTTGCCGGTCTTGATGCCGAGGACTTGCCTGGCATTGAGTTGCGCCGCGAAAGTCCTCGAATCTTCATCGTCCAGCTCAGCCCTGGCAAGCATGGCCGCGCGGCGCGCCATGAACCACTGCCCCGCGATAATGAGTTTCGGATCTTCGAATTCGCCGGCCGTCAGCCTTTGGAAGAAATCATCGACGGAGAACTCGACGATCTCGATGTCTTCGCCATCCGAGGGGAGGCCGCCGCCTTCGGACGTCTTGTCGGTGGTGCGGACCTCGGCATAGAAGAGGGAGATGAGCTCGGTGCTTCCGCCGGGCGAGGAGAAGAACGTCGCAACCGGTGTGGCGTGGGTCAACTGATAGCCGGTTTCCTCGTGAACCTCCCGGACGAGGCTCTGCAGCGGCGTTTCTTTCGCCTTGCCCTCGCCGTCGACGGGGATCATGCCGGCCACCGCCTCGATGAGCCAGCCGCGCCCGCGGCCCTTTTCATGCGTCGGAAGCCGGAATTGTTTGACCGTGATGACGACCCGGCGCTCGGGATCGTACAGTAATGCCGCGACCGCATCGCCGCGCTCGAAGACAAGGATCGAGCGTTCGGGGCTCATCGCGCCATCGAACTGTTCGTGCGAGACCGTATACTCGTCAACCGCGAAAAACGCGTCGAGCAACCGGTGTTTTCCGGATATAACGAACTGCCAAGGCTTTGTCTTTTCCGGCATCGAACCCCGCATCCGGCAATAGGCCTTATAAAAAGGCCTCACGATTTTATCGCGCGCTTGGCGGCATTGTGCCTGGATCTTGGCGAGATGACGGCAGTTCTTCGCCCATTGAGGAAGTTTCTTTGGAAACCTCGCCCCTGCAAGGCAGGCCGCCGTTCAATGCGAGGCCAAAATTTTCGGGTTTATATGCTCTGGGCGAAAGCCGGATCCAATAATGCGCGCCGGTATCCTTGCAAGCGAGGGAAACCATCTCATCAAGCGCAGAAGGACCAGCGGTCTCAACGGAGCCCGCGAGCCGAGCACGCTCTTGATGACATTGTTCTGGACCTGCACCTGAAGCCATTGCGTGCGCCGGGTTGGCATTTCCCGCCGCTCCTGAACACGCGCCAGATCACGCATGGTTACCCGGCCTGACCGAAGGGGCTCCGCAAGAATGTTTGCGGCTGCGACTGCATCCTGGATCGCAAGATTGATTCCTACGCCGCCGACGGGCGACATGGTGTGGGCCGCATCGCCGATGCAAAGGAGACCGGGCCGGTACCACTGCTTGAGGCGGTCGACCCCGACGGTGAGGAGCCTGATGTCGTCGAAGCTCTTCACGTCTTCGGTACGGCCCATGAGAAACGGCGCCAGGCTTTCGAGTTCGCGGCGGAAAGCGGGAAGTCCTTGCTCGCGAACGCGGTCGAAAGATCCTTTCGGGATCACATAGCCGCACTGCCAGTAATCGCCGCGATTGATCATGATGACGATGTGGCCGAGGCCGAAATTGCCGACCGGGTCTTCGGGATCGGTGTGGAGGCGGGGAAGGCGGAACCACAGGACATCCATGGGCGCGCCCAAATCCTCCACGGCGAACCCGCCTTCTTTTCTGGTCACGGCGTGCCGGCCGTCGCATCCGATGACAAGCGGGGCGCGAACCTGCATCGCTCCTTCGGCCGTCTTCACCGCGACGCCCGCAACACTTTCACCGTCTCGGATGAGCCCGGTCGCTTCCGCCTTCATGAACAGTTTGAAGGCGGGATAGGTTTTGGCCTCGTCAGCCAGGAAATCCAGAAAATCCCATTGCGGCATGAACGCAACGAACTTGGCGCGCGTCGGCAGGTGGGAGAAATCGGCAAAGGTCGTCTCGGTGTCGCCGAACCGGCCTTTCAGGCAATGGGCTTCGTAGTGAGGTCTTTGCAAAAGCCTGTCATAGAGGCCGAGTTCGTCCATCACCTGCAGCGTGGAAGGATGGATCGTGTCGCCCCGAAAGTCGCGCAGAAAATCGGCGTGCTTTTCGAGCACAGCGACCGAAATCCCGGCTCGCGCCAGGAGATAGCCGGCCATCATTCCGGCAGGACCGCCGCCTACGACGCAACAGGATGCCGAAAGTTCGTCCATAACCTCGAGGCTCATATGTTCTCCTTTGCATCCTCAAGGTTCTGGCGGTGCGGCTTGTTCCTCAGGAGCCAGTCAAGAGGCCCGCCTTCATCCTGGCAAGCGACGTCACGCCCGCGTCTTTGATGCCGCAAGGCACAATGCCTTCGAAATTCGAGAGGTCGGGGCAAATGTTTACGGCGATGCCATGATAGGTCACCCACCGGCGCACGCGCACGCCAATCGCAGCGATCTTCTCGTCGCGAAGGCTGTTCCTCACCCAGATCCCAGGACGCCCGCTCCTTCGCTCGCCTTGGATGCCGTAGCCGGCCAGCGCTGCGATAACCCAGGACTCAAGGCCATGCACATGGCGGCGCACATCCCGTCCGCGCTTGTTGAGATCGAAAAGCACGTAAGCCACGAGCTGACCGGGGCCGTGATAGGTGTACTGCCCACCCCGTCCCGAGCGGTGGACCGGCAAGCGAGCCTGGTCCAGGAGGTCTTCCGGTCTTGCGCTGGCTCCAGCCGTGTACAGCGCCGGATGCTCCAGAAACCAGACAAGTTCAGGCGCGCTTCCCTCGAAGATGGCGGCGGCGCGGTTCTCCATCGTCAGCACGGCTGGCTCATAGGCGACGGGCGTCTGACTGAGGCGCCACTCGACGCCCGCCATCTCCCCCAAAGCATTCGCATGGGCGCGCAGCTCTTCTGCGAAGGCGGTGACGCTCTCATCCATATTTTTTTTACGCCGCTGAACCTTACGCGGGCCTCTCTTTACTGAAGCGTAACGCCTCGGGGGCCATACTACAAAGGTCTCGCGTTGCTGCGGGGTTGGGGCGTAGTCCTGCGTCCGCCCTGACGCCCCGCAGCTGCAAGAGACCAGGCCCACGATAACTCAATACAAAGAACTTAGCTAACTTCCGCGTCTTTGCGCACAGCTTGTCCAGGCCTAATTGAATCCCTCCCAGACCCGCGTTTCCGCGTCCCAGGCGAATCAGCCTAGCGCTAGGTCAGCTTGCTACGGCAAGCCCTTCAAGAGGGATGCTCATGGCGCGGTTTGCCTATTTGCATGTGTTTGTATTCTCGGCGTTTGTCTCATTCGCCGCACCTGTTTTGGCAGCTCAGGAGGGCTGTTCCTCGCAGCTGTACCGGGGAATCGCTCCCGCCATCAAGACTGAGGCGCTTGCGGCGCAGACCCATCCTATTTGCTTCTCCGAGATTGCGGTCTTGTATTCGGGCGTCTCCCGCACGCCGCTCTGGTCGGCGGAGCACCTGACCCCGGCAAGGATCGAAAACGCCCGCAACCTGACAAGGCTTCGCTCGAATGCCTTCCACGAAGAGCCAAGAGTGCCGGCAGAGGAGCGTTCCGAACTTTCCGATTACCGGCGCAGCGGCTTCGATCGCGGTCATATGGCCCCCAACGGCGACATGTCGACGCCACAGGCCCAGGAAGAATCGTTCTCCCTCGCGAACATGATCCCGCAGGACCCGTGCAACAATGAGGTGCTCTGGGAGGGGATCGAATCCGCGGTCCGGGACATGGCGCTTTCGGGCGAGGAGGTCTACGTCGTCACCGGCCCCGTATTTCTTGGCGCGGAATTGCAAAGCCTTAAGCGCCGAGTCCTGGTTCCGACCCATATATACAAGGCGATCTACGTTCCATCGCGCAACGCCGCCGCCGCCTACTTGGCGCCCAATGACGACAGCCAGAACTGGGACACGCTCTCCATTGCCGAACTGGAGGCGCGCATTGGCATAGACGTGTTCCCGCAAGTTGACGCAAAAGTGCGGCGACACGCTATGATTTTGCCTGCGCCAACACCACATTTCAGCTGCCGCCTCCAGACCTCGGAGGCTTCTCAACAACGCTCCGGGGAGCGACGATAATGAATTTTGCACCCTTCAAGAATGAAAGCGACGCCGTCACTGTTGGCGATCTCAAGATCGAGAACCGCGAGGATCACATCGCCCTCTACGGCAGGCTGGCGCTGACACGCGACCGCGCCGGGCTCGAGGCGGCGAAGGCTTTAAAGGAACTCTTTGGGAAGATCGTGAACGAGTTGGAGAACGGCCCCGATCTTCCGATCAGGGTTGCCTCTGCGGAGCCTGCCCAGAAGGTGAGGAATCCATTCGGGCAAGCCTGACCGGATTGAGAGACTGCTCCTTTAACGGTTACGTCGTCTTTTTGATAAAAAGAATGCAATATCCGTTCGGGTTGATCTCGCCCTCGACGACCTTGCAGGCCGATGGCGGGATAAACTGCTGACAGATGCTGCAGTATTGCCCGTTCTTCGGGCTTTGCTGATACATGACTGCCTTTTGCGCCGCCTTCTTCGCGACCTGGGCATCTGCGTCCCCGGCAAGACCTATCGCGCCAACGGCGCTCAGGGCATATGCACCCAGCTTGAGAACTTCACGGCGGGAATTTCCGTCTGCCTTCTCGCTCTTGTCTGCCATTTGTCGTCCTTCCTGATTGCTTGTCTCGCGCCCCTTATTCGCCATGCCATAGAATCTATTTTCGGTGATGGCTGTTCCCATAAGCATCTGATTATCTGACGCCACCCTGGGCGACGCCAACTCCGCGAACGCCCTGGCTATAAGGAAACGTTGCGAAGCCGCAATGAGTTGGCAATCACGCTGACCGACGACAGCGACATCGCTGCCGCTGCGATGACGGGTGAGAGAAGGAGTCCAAAGAAGGGGTACAAGACACCTGCCGCCACAGGGACGCCAGCCGCGTTGTAGATGAATGCGAAGAGCAGGTTCTGCCGGATGTTCCGGATTGTGGCTTCGGAAAGCTTCCGCGCGCGGACGATGCCCATGAGATCGCCCTTCAAGAGCGTGACGCCCGCGCTTTCCATGGCGACATCGGTCCCGGTGCCCATCGCAATGCCGACATCGGCGGCGGCGAGCGCGGGAGCGTCGTTGACGCCGTCTCCGGCCATGGCCACGATACGGCCCTCCTCGCGCAAGCGCTCGACAACCTTGCTCTTATCCTCCGGCAGCACCTCGGCCTCGACCTCGGTTATTCCGAGCTTCCGCGCAACAGCCTTCGCGGTTGCTGCATTGTCGCCGGTCAGCATCACGACGCGAATGCCGTCCGCCTTGAGCGCGGCCAGCGCCTCGGGCGTGGTAGCTTTGATGGGATCCGCGATCCCGGCAACGCCTGCAATGCGTCCGTCGATGGCGATGATGATGGCCGTGGCGCCTTCATCGCGAAACCGCCCGGCCTCTGCAGCAAGCGCGCCCGGATCAATGCCAGCCTCTTGCATCATGCGAAGATTGCCGATGACGACGCGGCGTCCATCGACAGCGCCGCTAACCCCCTTCCCTGCCGGCGCCTCGAAGTCCCGAGCGTCGGCGAGAGCTATCCCCTTTTCTTGTGCTGCTTTCACGATTGCTGCGCCCAGCGGATGCTGGCTGCCCCGCTCCACGCTCGCCGCCAGCCGCAGCACGTCAGCCTCACCAAATCCGGGCGCGGCATGCAACGCCACCATCCTGGGCTTGCCTTCCGTCAGCGTCCCGGTCTTGTCGAGCACAATCGTATCGATTTGTTCAAGCCGTTCCAGCGCGTCGGCGTTCTTGATGAGCACCCCGGCCTGAGCGCCGCGGCCGACCCCAACCATGATCGCCATCGGCGTAGCCAGGCCCAGCGCGCAAGGACAGGCGATGATGAGGACGGAGACGGCGGCGACCAGGCCGAAGGTAAAGCGCGGCTCCGGCCCCCAGATCGCCCACGCGGCGAACGCGGAAATGGCGACCGCGATCACGAGCGGCACGAACCAGCCCGCCACCCGGTCTGCAAGCCGCTGGATCGGCGCGCGGCTCCTCTGAGCCTCGGCGACCATCTGCACGATTTTGGCAAGCATCGTGTCGCGGCCGACTCTCTCGGCGCGCATGACAAGGCTACCGCTCTGGTTCATGGCGCCGCCGATCACCTTTGCGCCGGAGGCTTTCGAAACGGGCATCGACTCGCCCGTCACCATCGATTCATCGACGGTGCTGCGGCCGTCCACCACCTCGCCATCGACCGGCACCGACTCGCCTGGCCGCACGCGAAGGCGATCTCCCGCAACCACTTCTTCAAGCGGAACATCCTTTTCGCTTCCGTTGGCTTCGATGCGGCGCGCTTGTTTGGGAGCGAGGTTCAACAAGGCCCGGATCGCGCCGCTTGTTTTGGCGCGGGCGCGAAGCTCAAGCATTTGGCCAAGGAGAACAAGCACCGTGATGACGGCGGCGGCCTCGAAGTAAACCGGAACCGCGCCTTGGCTCGTTCGAAATGCGCCGGGAAAAACCCCCGGAAACAAGGTCGCGATCACGCTATAGCCCCACGCCACGCCGGTTCCCATCGCGATGAGCGTGAACATGTTGAGATGGCGGGTTTGAAGCGACTGCCAGCCGCGCTCGAAGAACGGCAATCCGCACCAGAGAACAACGGGAGTCGCGAGCGCGAATTGCACCCAGTTCAAAGTTTGCGGATCAATCTTGTGGCCGAGGCCGAAAAGATGCCCGCCCATCTCGATTGCAAAAACGGGAAACGTGAGGACAAGGCCGATCCAGAACCGGCGGGACATGTATGCCAGTTCCGGATTCGGCTCATCGGCCGCCGACGGCATTTCGGGTTCCAGAGCCATGCCGCAAATTGGACATGAGCCCGGCCCCTGCTGCCTGATCTGCGGATCCATGGGACAGGTGTAGATCGCACCCTCGGGCACAGGCGGAGCCGCCGATGCCTCCGGCTGCAGATAGCGCTTGGGATCGGTCTGAAACTTCACCTTGCAGCCCGCTCTGCAAAAATAGTAGGTGCGCCCCTCGTAATCCGCCCAGTACTTGGCAGTATGAGGGTCGACCGCCATGCCGCAAACAGGATCGGTCACGGCGCTCTCTTCAACCTCGGATGCCGGGCGGCAGCAGGCCGCGCCCTTTTTATCCTTTTTCAGATAGCGGTCGGGATCGGCTTCGAACTTGGCTTTGCAGCCGGCACAGCAAAAGAAGTATGGCTGCCCTTGATGGGTGGTTTGATGCTTGGCGGTCTTCGGGTCGACCGCCATGCCGCAGATCGGGTCCACGGCCGTGGCGTCCTCGGTTCCCGAACCATGGTGACGATGCAAATCGCTGCCGCTGTCCATGATGCACTCCGCGTGTTTTCGTGCCTATATACCCCCTATGGGTATTTGCAGCAAGGAGAACGGCGGGAGGCGTTGACGCAATGGCGTCTTCGGGCGAGTTGATGGTTATGCCCTCGCGGTGGTACAAGCGTCCCCATGCGAGAAGAGGTCAAAGAGAATTGCCTGCAGCGGCTTGCCCGGATCGAGGGCCAGGTGCGCGGCATCGCGCGCATGGTCGGCGAAGGACGCTATTGCATCGACATCATCACGCAAATCGCGGCGGTGCAGGCCGCGCTCCGAAAGGTCGAGGGCGAAATCCTGCAGAACCACGTCAACACTTGCGTCGAGCATGCCATCGCCAGCGGAAACGCCGAAGAGCAGCGCCGCAAGGTGGCCGAGCTTATGGAAGTCTTGAACCGCAGATTAGGATAGTGGAGAGGCAGGAAGGCGGGCGCGAATATGAGCATCACCATCTATCACAATCCGGCCTGCGGCACGTCGCGCAATACGCTCGCGATGATCCGCCACAGCGGCGAGGAACCGGAAATCATTCAGTACCTCAAGACGCCGCCGTCACGCGAAAAGCTGAAGGAGCTGATCGCCGCGATGGGCATTCCGGTGCGCGCCCTTATTCGCGAGAAAGGCACACCCTATCATGAGCTCGGCCTCTCGGACCCGAAATGGCCGGACGACGAGCTGATCGATTTCATGCTCGCGCATCCGATTCTCATCAATCGCCCCATCGTCGTGACGCCGAAGGGTGTGCGCCTGTGCCGTCCGTCCGAGCGCGTGCTGGACATTCTGCCAAACCCGAATATAGGGACGTTCGCCAAGGAGGACGGCGAGGTCGTCCAGGCAGCGGCCAAGGAAAAGCGGGCGGCGAAATGATGCGCTTTGGTGTCAGGCTGCCTCACGCAAACGTGAATGTTACGCTATTGTCTTGTGCACGGCGTAGCGTCCCGCGCGCAGAGCTTGGCGTGATGGAGCCCTAAGCTTCCTGATCGCGATCTGCGGGCGGCACGCCCATATGATAAAAAGGGGACTGGACATGACCGCCCATACCGTCACCGCTTACGATGATGAGCTGAAGGCTCTCGACACGAAAATACTGCGCATGGGCGGATTGACCGAGCAACAGCTCAGGACTGCGCTTGAGGCCATCGAGCGTGCGAACCCGGAGCAGGCGAAGCAAGCCGTGGCGGTGGACGCCGCCATCGATGCGATGCAGCGCGAGATCGAGGATCAGGCGGTTCACATCATCGCGAGGCGCCAGCCGGTGGCGCTGGATCTGCGCAGCGTCGTCGGCGCGCTGCGCATCGCAGGCGATCTGGAGCGCATCGGCGACATGTCGAAGAATATCGGCAAGCGGATCGCGAGCTTCGACGAAAAGGCGTGGCTCTCGCCGATGACGCGAAGCCTCGGCACCATGGGCGAGATGGCGCTCGTGCAGTTGAAGGGCGTGCTCGACAGCTATTCCCAGCGCGATGCCGCGCTGGCGCACAAGGTATGGACCCTCGATGAAGACGTCGACCGGCAGTACAATTCACTGTTTCGGGAACTTCTCACTTACATGATGGAAGATCCGCGCACGATCGCCTTCGGCGTGCATCTTCTTTTCTGCGCGAAAAACCTCGAACGTATTGGCGATCACTGCACCAATATCGCCGAGGCTGTCACCTACATCGTCAGCGGCCAGAGCGTCACCGATGGCCGCCCAAAACACGATGAGTTGCCCGAAGATGCAGGGACGTAGAGAGCGGGTTCGTTCACTGACGCCTCCGCTGACACGAGAAAGAAAAAGGCCGGGAAACCCGGCCATCTTCATAGCAGCTCTCGCTGCCTAGCTCTTGCCGCAGCCATTGGCAAGCCCATCGAGGAGCTTGGTTGCATCTTCATCAAGTTCGGACTGAGTGATGCGGTCGAAGTCTGGCCCGAGCTTCTTCGCCCCTTCCTCCATCTGTTTGTCGAGCGCTTCCAGCTTCTTTTCGTCCTTTTTCTCGGCGGCGGCCGTGTATTGATCCTGCAGCTTCATGAGATTGCAGAACTGGGCCATCTTGCCCTTCTCGGCCTTGATGCCTTCGACAAGCTTCTGGACCTCAGCCTTGCTTGCCTTCGGCGCGGCCTGCTCCTGTTGCGGCGGAGCCGGCGGGGCTTTCTGCTGCGCGATTGCGGACGTAGCCGCAAAGGCCGCGCAGACAGCAACGGCGGCGACAAATTTCGTGTTCATGAAAGCTCCTGGTCTTGATGAGATTTAACAGGGGGGATCTATCAATGTGAAGTCACTCTGACCTGAAACTCGCGTTTCTTCCTTTCAAAAAGTTTGAAATGGAGGCGTTTTCGCGACGAAGTGAACGAATTCTTCTTCCAAGCGTACTCAAGACATAAAAATCGCCGGTTGCCCCGTAATTTTTGACGCGGCCTAACCGTGAGGACCCAGCCTCCCATGAAATGAAACGTGCTGCAGGCGAGCGGTCTCGCCACCGAACCTCAGGACCCGGATGCAGACCGGCGCCACGCCGCCGCTGCCAAGCGCTCTTGCCGCCCCCTTGGAAAGATCGATGATCCGTCCCTTGACGAAGGGTCCGCGGTCGTTGATGCGCACCACGATGCTCCTGCCGGTCCGCCTATTGACAACCGCAACCCTGGTGCCGAAAGGCAGCGTTTTATGAGCGGCTGATACCCCGCGAGGGTCGTATCTCTCGCCATTCGCCGTCACCTTCCCGCTCGAGTAATTGGATGCGATTCCGCATTCCGCCGATGCCCGGGATATTGAGCAGCCGATTGCAAGAACCGCACAGGTCAGGCGAAGCACTTTCATTCTCAGGATTTCCTCCAGATTGCCATTGCTATACGGTCAACATGGGCAATCGAGGTAAAGTTCGGCAAATCCGTTAACGATAACAGTAGAAAAAGCGATCAGAGTAAAACTTAGACGTCAAAGGCGCCGCCTTGTAACGAAAAAAATGCGGGGCGCCATTTTTCGAAGCGCCGCCGCATTCAGTTTTGCTTTGGTTTTAGTTGGACGCGTATCGCTTGCGTCCATGACGCTCATGCGCGTGCTGCGAATGGCTCCGGCCCTGATGGGCATAGCGCACCCTGGCCGTGCTGTGAGCATAATGATGAGCCACGCGCACCGCGTGGTGAACCGGCGTCGCGTTTGCCTCCACAAGAGGCTCACGACGATCCGGGTTCCGGAAACCCTTCTTTTCGCTGCCGTAGCTCACAACTTCGAGACAGACGGATGCTAGCCCATCCATGCCGAGCGCGTTCTTGGCGCCCGTCGACAGATCGATGATCCGGCCCGCAACGAAGGGACCCCGGTCGTTGATGCGAACTGTAATGCTGTGGCCCGTCCGCTGATTGCGAACCACCACGCGCGTCCCGAAAGGCAGGCTCTTGTGCGCTGCCGATATTCCCATGTGGTTGTAGTGTTCGCCGTTCGCCGTGCGTGAGCCGCCGGCATAGGTGGAGGCAATACCGCATTCGGCAGACGCCTGCTGGCAGCCAACGAAAGATGCTGCTGCGAACAAAACAGCCGCTGGGATACGCTTCACTCTCTTCATCACAACCTTTCCTTGTCGTACTGATAGGACCCCATGATGAAACCGGTAAATGAGGCGTAAATTTGAAGCGTGCAGTTGAATAGGTGGGATGCATTTCCGACGTGGGACAGTCTCATGCAGGGTTGTGCGCGAGAGAACTAATTCTTTTAAAAATGAATTCAGCACTTTAATGTTGTATGAAGTCTTTTTCTGTTAAGTTCTGATCGATTTTTCCGGACCTTTCCTAAACAGAACTTCGTGTTCGGTGCGTCAATGGAACGCACGAATGCATAACACTTTGGGATAATCATCCAAGCCTGCCTTAACACGATGACCGCGTTACAGCGGCCTTTCTGCCTTCAGCGAGGTGACCGCCAGCGACCGCGATCCTGCAGTAACGATTTTTTGCAATTCCAATTTGTCTTTAGGGATTGCCACGTTTTGTACCGTAAAATATAGTTATTTATTCTATGTAAAATATCCTATGCTTTAACAGCTTGACCGTGAGGCATGCTCATGAAGTACTCGTCATTAAGTGTTAACCTTTTATCATTATCTATAATTTCTTTATCCTTGCTCTGGCTTGCATTGAAGGAGCATCCTTCCTCCACCGGGCTCGCGCTTTGTCTCTGTCTGTTTTTCTCAATTTTGGTACCGGCCGTTATTCTCGCCGTCAGGCAGGAGATTTGGATCGCGCGCGTTCGGGCCGCAGAGCTTTTCAGAAAAGACTTCCCGCCTGGACCCGGCATCGACTTTCACTTCCAATTCTTGAGAAGCAAGTACTTTTGCGTCGACCCTGCGGATCAAGAAACGATATTTAGCCCCGAGAGGCGGTTCCCGAACCGCCGGGATTGGTTATTGCTAGCGTCAAGTATTCCTTTCATTTTGCTTACGGCATCGATGACATTTGTTCTTTTTCTTCCCTCGCAGGAGCTTCCTCAACTGCTCGGAGGGACGCTTGGCGCGAACATCCTTAGCGTGGGCGGCTTGGGCGAGGCGGGTCCCAAGGATTACGAGAACGCCGTTACCATCGCCTCGATCGCTTTCGCCGGGGCTTTTCTTTACTGCTTGAGGATGTTCCTGAGGGCGTTGCTGGCCTTCGATTTTTCCGGCGCGATCTTCCTTAGGGCGTTGGTCCACGCGCTGTTCGCCATCCTGCTCGCGGTGGTTATCGGGCGCACTGCGCCGGAGCTCCGGCCGATGGACGGCGCGGCATCGCAAAGCGCCATTGCTCAGGACCGCAAGTCAACGCCTAGAGACAATCACGCGGCCGTCGAAGCTTCCGCCGTGAAGCCCCAGCCGGTGAGCAAGGTCATGCTTTTGCTGGCATTTGCAGTCGGCTTCCTGCCTGATGCAGGATTTGCCTGGATGGCCGGAAAGGCGCAGCTGCTCCTTGGCAGCCGCTCTGCAAGCATCGCCAGGAGTGCAGGCCAAACGCCCCTCACCGTGATCGATGGCATCGATTTCACGACCGCTTATCGCCTGAATGAGCGGAAGATTTTCAACGTGCAAAACCTGGCGGCAGCCAATCCGATCATGCTCCAGGTCGAGATGCCGGCGGGCATCTATACGATCATGGATTGGGTTGCTCAGGCGCAGCTCTGCGCAGCGGTAGGACCGCAGCGCTTCCTTCTGCTCAGGAGGCTCAATCTCCGTACGATTTTCGATCTGGAGCGGGCCGTTCTCGACCCCGCCGCGCCTTTGGGACTGAAGCAGATGGTAGGCACGGTGCTTCTCGCGAATGACGGAAGAACCAGCATCTTTCGAAACTTTGGCGTCCGGCCGCTCGATGTAACCTATCGCGATTTCGACAAAGCCATGACCGCATGGGTGAATGTCGAGGTCATCGAGCACCTTGCCCGGCTGATCATGGATGACCTTTACATCAAACGCTTCCGTCTACTCTGGGAAGACATCGGAGCAGCCCTCGATAACACGAAGTTTGACGGGTTGCCTCGCTCTCCCCTTAAGATTACCGCGCAGCAGACAGCCGAAAAGGCGCCGGCGCATTCGAACGGTTACGGCCATGATGCGTTCTCTCGAGCGGAAGTCCCGTTTGGCGTGAATGCCGCGCGTGAAATCTAGAGCGTGTCGTCAGTTAAAGCGAGTTGGCTGAGCCACAGCGGGTAGGAATTCGTGTGCCTCGGTTTTGGCGGTCGTCAGTTATGGGATTCCCAAATCACTTTTTCTCTAACTTATGGGGTGTCGGCAATAAGGAGGCCGGCACATGCTCCGCTACGCCTTGCGCGACGACCAATGGGCGAAGATCAGGGATTTCCTACCCGGCCGCGAGGGGCACGTCGGCGGCACGGCGGCCGACAACCGCCTGTTTGTCGATGCGGTCATCTATCGCTATCGGACAGGCATTCCCTGGCGCGATCTGCCAGAGCGGTACGGAGCTTGGAAGCCGACACACAGGCGCTATCGCCGATGGTGCGAAAGCGGCGTATTCGCTCGGATTTTCGAGATGCTGGCGGCCGATAGCGACAACGACTACATGATGATCGACGCGACAATTGTCCGTGCGCATCAGCATAGCGCCGGCGCCCAAAAAAAGCTGGCGAAGACCAAGCCATCGGCCGTTCACGCGGCGGACTGACGACCAAAATCCACGCCGTCGTTGATGCGCAACCCGGTGGCACTGTCGCTCACACCCGGACAGGTCGCCGACATCAAGCAAGCCGAGCCCCTGCTCGCAGAACTCGAACCCGACGCTGTCATTGCCGACAAGGGGTACGACGCGGACGTACTCGTCGAAACGCTCGAGAAGCGAGGCATCACACCGGTCATCCCACCCAAGGCCAACCGCAAAGAGCAGCGGCAGACGGATTTCGCCCTCTATCGCGAACGCAATCTCATCGAGCGCTTTTTCGGCAAGCTGAAACAATACCGCGGCATCGCCACGCGTTTCGACAAGCTCGCCACGACGTTCATGGCTGGTGTGCTGCTGGTCTCGGTGCTCATATGGCTCAACTGACGACACGCTCTAGCATTACAGTTGCAATTTCATCTTAAAATGGGCCTTCCTGGCGGCGGCCTGATGCGCCCTTCGCCAGAGGGACCATGCGATGATGCCCGCTGGCTCGATGCGTCGTTGCGCGAGCCTTATGGCTATGCGGCGAATTTCTTGAATGGACCAGCGGATAAGCGGCGGGCCACAAAGATCTGGGGTATCGTTTGCTGTGTTGGCATCGCATTGGCCCGATGCCGGATCGTCGCCACCATGGCGAAGGCCAGCATGGCGAGCGAGACGTGGCGGTTCCATCCATGCCAGGAGCGGGTCTCGTTATGATCAAGGCCCAGCTCGTTTTTCGCTGTCTCGAAGCTGTCCTCGATGGCCCAGCGGCCGCCTTCGACGCGAACCAGTTTGTCGATCGAGGTTCCCGCCGGAGCCCAGGTGGAGAAGAAGGCCAGGTCCTGATCCGCGATCGTGCGCCGGATCAACAAACCGCGCGTCCAAAGCCCGGAGCGGCTTGCATCGTATTCGCCAGCATCGATCTCGGCCAGTTCCACATAAGCCCAGTCGTAAAGGCGCGGCCCCTTGGCGCCATCGCCCGCCGACAGGCGTTTCCAGTCCGAAGGCGCCAGGCCTTGCGCGACGCTTTCCGCCGTTCTCGCGATGGGTTTGGCCTTGCCCCAGGAGGTGACGCGGTGATTGGAAGCGACGCCAAGCACATAGCCCTTGCCCGCCCGCCGCAGCGCCCCTTGCACTGCGCCAACGCCATAGACGCTATCGGCAGCAACAAAGGCAAAGGGCACAGAAGCGGCAATGGCCCGCTCGATCATGGCGACCGCCAGGGCAGGCTTGGTTGCGAAGGCCGTCTTCTCCGGCACATGCGCCGCCTTCATGCGGGCCGGATCGTCCGTCCACGCCTTCGGCACATAAAGCGCCCGGTCGATGAAGGCATGGCCGTGCTGCGAGACATAACAGGCGAAGACGCCGATCTGGCAGTTCGTGATCTTGCCCGCCGAGCCGGTATATTGCCGCGCAACCCCGCAGGAGGCCTTGCCCTGCTTGAGAAATCCGGTTTCATCGAAGACCAGAACCGCGTCGTCGTCAGCGAGCGTCTCAAGCGCATAGCCGCGCACAATATCGCGCAGGTCATCGGCTTCCCACCGGCCGCGGCCCAAAATGGCCTGCTGCCGCCAGGGGCCAGGATCGCCTGCCGCCTCCGCCCGCATCCAGCCCGTCTTGCGCTGCTCATTGCCGAGCAAACCGTCCAGGAACGCCCCTGCCGAAGCCGCAACTCGCTCCTGCTTAAACAACGGGCGCATCCGCGCCTTCACATCCCGCAAGGACGACGCCCAAAGTTCTAGCGTTCCTTCAATCGATGCCCCGGCCATCCATGCTCCTCCGAATCAATTAAGTATATGATTTAGAGAGATCACTCAAATGCAACTGTAATGCTAGCCAGAGCGCGCGGCAAAAGGATTATCCGGCCATTGATTGCAATCTCACCGGAAGTTCCTATACTGCGCCCACGTCATTTCACCCCATAGAGATCCGATGTCAGCCGCACCCGCGAAACTTCACCCGTCGCAAGCTCCGCATTCTGCGGAAGGCAAGTTCTTTTCCGCCCCCCTTCGTGAGGCCGATCCCGAGATTTTCGGCGTGCTTGAGAGCGAGCTTCTCCGCCAGCAGGACGAAATCGAGCTGATCGCCTCGGAAAATTATGTCTCGCGCGCGGTGATGGAGGCGGCAGGCTCGGTCCTCACCAACAAGTACGCGGAAGGCTATCCCGGGAAGCGCTATTACGGCGGCTGTCATGTCGTCGATGTCGCGGAAGAACTGGCCATCACCCGCGCAAAGCAGATGTTCGGCTGCGACTTCGCGAATGTGCAGCCGCATTCCGGCAGCCAGGCGAACCAGGGCGTCTTTCTTGCGGTGCTGAAGCCGGGGGACACGATCCTGGGCATGGGCATCGATGCGGGCGGCCACCTGACGCACGGGGCGGCGCCGAACATCTCCGGCAAATGGTTCAACGCGGTGCGTTACGGTGTGCGGCGCGAGGACGGTTTCGTCGATTACGAGCAGGTTGAGCGGCTGGCGCGCGAACATAAGCCGGGCCTGATCATCGCGGGCGGCTCCGCTTATGCGCGTATCATCGATTTCAAGCGGTTCCGGCAAATCGCGGACGAGACCGGCGCACTCCTTCTCGTCGATATGGCTCACTTTGCGGGGCTTGTCGCGGCTGGCGTGCATCCGAGCCCCTTTCCGCATGCCCATATCGCAACGACGACGACGCACAAAACGCTCCGTGGGCCGCGCGGCGCGATCATCCTCACAAACGATCCGGACCTCGCCAAGAAGATCAACTCCGCCATCTTCCCCGGTCTGCAAGGCGGGCCGCTGATGCATATCATTGCGGCGAAGGCAGTCGCTTTCGGCGAGGCGCTGCGGCCAGAGTTCAGAGCCTACGCTCGCGCGGTTGTCGACAACGCCAAAGCGCTTGGCGAAAGTCTGAAGGAAGGCGGCCTGGAACTGGTCTCGGGCGGGACCGACACGCATCTTCTCCTGGTTGATCTTCGTCCCAAGGGACTGACCGGAAAGGCGGCGGAGGCCGCCCTTGGCACCGCCCACATCACCGTCAACAAAAACGGCGTTCCCTTCGACCCGCAAAAGCCCACGATCACGTCCGGCATTCGCGTTGGTTCGCCCGCAGGAACGACGCGCGGATTTGGCGCGAAAGAGTTCACCGAGATCGGCAGCATGATCGGCGCCGTTCTCGATGGGTTGAAAGCGGGTGAGGATAAAGCGCGTGCAGCCGCCGAAGCAGTCAAGGCTGAGGCTATTGCGCTTTGCGAACGCTTTCCGATCTATCCGGGCGGCAAAGCTTGAAGTTAAGCGGCCGATGACCCCGCATAAGGCAGGCTGAACGACATGCGATGTCCCCATTGCGGCGCCCTGGATACTCAGGTGCGCGACAGTCGTCCGTCAGAGGATCACGCCGCGATAAGGCGTCGCCGTTCGTGTCCCGCATGCGCGGCGCGGTTTACGACGTTCGAGCGCGTGCAATTGCGCGAACTCACCATCATCAAGAGAAGCGGACGGCGCGCCCCCTTCGACCGGGAAAAGCTGCGGCGTTCGATCGAAATTGCGCTCAGGAAGCGCCCTTTCGGCGAGGATCGGATCGAGCAGCTCGTCACCTCCATCGTTCGAGCGCTTGAGAACTCCAATGATGCCGAGATCCCCTCCGAGACCGTCGGCAAGCTCGTCATGGAGGGGCTGAAGGCGCTCGACAGCGTCGCCTATGTCCGTTATGCCAGCGTCTATCGCGATTTCCGAGAGGCGAAGGACTTCCATCGCGTCCTTGTCGAGCTCGGCGATAGCTTCGATCCCGCCCCGGACGAAAAGTAATGACGCAGATGCCTGCCTCCTCCTTGAGCGCGGTCCCGCGCGCGGGCGTGGATCTGCCCCTTCCGCCCGAGGTCGTGGGTTCGTTGATGCGGCGCGCCCTCTTCCTCGCCGAGAGCAATCTTGGAACCACTTCGCCCAATCCCTCCGTTGGCGCAGTCGTCGCAGACCCGACGACGGGTGAAATCATCGCAAGCGCCGTAACCGCGCGTGGCGGCCGGCCGCACGCCGAAGTGCTGGCGCTGAGAGGAGCAGGGCCGCGGGCGCGCGGCGCGATCATGTTCACTACGCTTGAGCCTTGCAGCCATTTCGGAGCCACGCCTCCTTGCGCGCATAGCATCGTGGCAGCCGGCATTTCGCTCGTGGTTTATGGCTCCCTCGATCCCGACATGCGTGTTTCCGGGCGGGGCCTGACCTGGCTCGAAACGCATGGCGTCCCAGCGATGCGAGGGCCGTTCGCCAAGGAAGCGGACTGGATCAATCTCGGGCACGCTCTGCGTGTCACCGAACGCCGCCCCTTCGTTCAGATCAAGCTCGCCGTGGACGCGAGTGGCCGAGTGCCGCTCGGGACAGGCAAGCCCGTCTGGGCGACCGGCGAGGCAGCGCGCGATCAGGCTCACCTCCTGAGGGCTCGGGCCGACGCGATCCTTGTCGGCAGGAGGACCATCGAAGCCGACGACCCCGAGCTAACCTGCCGCCTTCCCGGCCTGGAAGACCGATCCCCCTTCCGGGTCATTCTTGCGTCCCGCTGCGATATCCCGTCCAAAGCTCGCATTTTCTCGGCTGAAAGGCCGCCTGTCTGGATCATCTGCGGCGACTCCTCGAAATGCGCTCCCTTCTTCGGACGGCGCAGCGTTCGTTTTTTCGACATAGGGGCATCCTCTGCCGGAATTGTTAACCTTCGGCTTGCCATGATGCGACTCGCGGCCGAGGGCGTGACGCGCCTCCTCGTCGAAGGCGGGCCGGTTACCGCGCGTGGATTTCTCGACGCGAGCCTCGCCGATGAGATCATTATCATGCAGGGGGACAAGAAAGTGGACCCCAACGCCAGCGTCCCGCCATTTGGAAATCGCGGCCTGGACATTGTGGCCGAGTCACCTGCATTCGTGGAAACGGAGCAGCGCAAAGCAGGCGCTGACACTGTTTCCGTCTTTCGTTCAACCCTGCACTGGCAGAGCTAGCTCATGTTCACCGAACTCATTCAGGCGAAGGGCACCGTCCTCGCTGCGGAAAATGGCCGCTTCACCATCGCGTGCCCCTGGGACGCCGGCAGCATTGCGCCCGGCGCCTCGATTTGCTGCGACGGATGCTGTCTTTCCGTAACCGGGGTGGAACCGATCCCGAGCGGCGCGCAATTCAAGGTCGACGTCTCGAACGAAACGCTAAGCAAGACGACGCTCGACGATTGGTATCAGGGCCGCCGCATCAATCTCGAGCGGTCGCTTCGCGTCGGCGACGAGCTTGGCGGTCATCTCGTGTCCGGTCATGTCGATGGCGCCGCCCGTATCGTGAGCATTGAGCCTTCGGGCTTTTCGAAAGTTTTTCAGGTGCGCACGCCGCACGCTCTGGCAAAATACCTTGCGCCGAAAGGCTCGGTTGCGCTCGACGGCGTTTCTCTTACAGTGAACGAGGTTTCTGGCTCCCTGTTCACCATCAACCTCATTCCCACAACGCTCGATGTAACCACGTTGGGCGAGCGCAAAGCGGGTGACGACGTGAACATGGAAGTCGACTTGGTCGCGCGCTACGTCGCAAGACTGTTGGGTCAATAGGTCAGATTAGAAATGCAAGGCGAACAATTGCGCGTCCTCGACAAGTCGCAAATCCACGAGCAGCTCTCATCCGTCGATGAGATCCTCGAAGACGCGCGCCAGGGCCGCATGTTCATTCTGGTGGACGCCGAGGAGCGCGAAAACGAGGGCGATCTCGTCATTCCGGCGCAGATGGCGACGCCCGACGCCATCAACTTCATGGCCCGCTTCGGGCGCGGCCTGATCTGCCTTGCGATTACGCCGGAGCGCGCCGAAACGCTGCACCTTGAGCGCATGGCGCGCTCGAACCAGTCCAGGCAATCGACCGCTTTCACGGTCTCGATCGAGGCGAAGGAAGGGATTTCGACCGGCATTTCGGCCTATGACCGCTCAAAAACCATCGCCGTCGCCATCAATCCGGAGAAGGATTGGCGCGACATCGTAAGCCCCGGCCACGTCTTCCCGCTTGTCGCACGCGACGGCGGCGTCCTTGTTCGCGCAGGCCATACGGAAGCTGCGGTCGATCTCGCGCGCCTTGCCGGTCTTCTGCCAGCCGGCGTGATCTGCGAGATCATGAACGACGACGGCACGATGGCGCGCATGCCCGATCTCTTGGCGTTTGCGCAGCGGCACGGCCTCAAGATCGGCACCATCGCCGATCTGATCGCCTATCGCAGGCGCAAGGAAAGCTATGTCCGCGCGGTCCGCGAGCAGGAAATCACGTCGCCGTATGGCGGCGCATTCAAGCTTCGGGTCTATGTCAACGCCGTGGACAACACCGAGCATCTGGCGCTCATCAAGGGCGATGTTGCAAACGGGGACCCGGTGCTGGTCCGCATGCACGCCGTCAACATCCTCGAAGATTTGATCGGCATGGGCCGCAATGGAAACCGCCGCTCCCTCGTGGAGCGGGCTATGCGCCGGATCGGCCAGGAGGGCCGCGGCGTGGTGGTCGTGATCCGCGACGTGCGCGAGGGAACCATCGTGTCGCGGCTCAGCGATGCTGGCACACCAACGCCGGACGGAAAACCGGCCGAGAAGCGCCTCGTCGACTACGGCATCGGCGCTCAGATCCTGCTCGATCTCGGCATAAAGAACATGATTCTGCTCTCGAATTCCCCAACCCCGAAAATTGTCGGCCTCGAAGGTTACGGCTTGAACCTCATCGCACGGCGGCCTATTGACGAGCAATGAAAGATCCCATCCACATCCTCGTCATCGAGGGCCGTTATTATCACCACATTTCGGACGCCCTTCTGCTTGGCGCGGAGATGGCGTTGAGAGAGCTTGGCGCGACCTGGGAGGTCGCAACGGTTCCGGGCGCGCTTGAAATTCCTCAGGTTTTATCGGTGGCGAGCGACGCCGGTTTGTTCTTTGACGACAGCGCCCAACCCTTCCACGGCTGCGTCGCGCTCGGTTGCGTCATCCGGGGCGAGACATCCCACTACGAAATCGTCGCCAATGAATCCGCGCGGGCGCTTTTAGCGCTCTCGACGCTTCATGGCATTCCCCTTGGAAACGGTATTTTGACTGTCGAAAACGAAGCCCAGGCAGTTGCGCGGGCTTCCGTGAACGGAAAGAACAAAGGGCGCGATGCCGCCGAAGCGTGCCTCGAGGTGCTTCGCGCCAAACGCGACTTTAGCAAAAGACGCCGTTGATTGCCTCGCTGAGCCGGGCTGAACTGAAAGCTTGACCAATGGATTTTGAGAACAGCCGCGAACCCGGCCCTGTTGACGGCGTGCCTGCAGGGCCGGCCCGGACGCGCGCGCGGCTGGCCGCGGTGCAGGCGCTGTACCAGATGGACATGACGCAGCGCGACCTGAGCGCGGTTCTGGAAGAGTTTCTGGACCACCGCTTCGAGACGGTGGAGATTTATGCGGGCGCCGATCGCGGCTTTTTCCGAGACATCGTGACTGGGGTGGCGGAGCGGCAATCCGAGATCGACCCTCAGGTCGCGTCGCATCTGGCGCAGGGCTGGCGGCTGTCGCGCATCGACAGCATCCTGCGCGCGATCCTACGGTCCGGCCTGTACGAGATTATCGCACGGCGCGACGTTCCCGCTCGCGCGATCATCAACGAATATGTCGAAATCGCGAAAGACTTCTTCGGCGGCGAGGAGCCGGCCGTCGTGAACGGCGTGCTCGACCGCGTCGCCCGCGAGATGCGCCTGGGCGAGTTTGGGCGGAAGGCGGCGAAAAAGCCGGGCTGACAGATGGGCGGCTTGGGCGAAATCGCCTTCATTGCGGATTATCTCGCGCCGCTCGCGACAGATCCCGCTGCATTCGGCCTCAAAGATGATGCGGCGCTTCTGACCGGACTTCCGGCGAATGGGCTAGTCATAACAGCCGACGCATCGGTCGCCGGCGTTCATTTCTTCGAGGACGACGATCCGGGCGACGCGGCTTTCAAGGCGCTTGCCACCAATGTTTCGGACCTCGCCGCCAAGGCCGCGAAGCCCATCGGCTACACACTGACGCTGGCGCTTGCCGAAGCTCCATCGCGAGAGTGGGCCGGGCGCTTTTCCGCTGGGCTTGCACGCGCTCAAAACCGGTTCGGGATCGCTTTGCTTGGCGGTGATACTGTAAGCGCGCGCGGCGCCTGGTGGATGTCAATCACCGCTTTCGGTGAGGCCTCGCCCCGCGGACTCGTCCCTCGCGGCGGCGCTGTGCCCGGCGACATTCTCTATGTCAGCGGCACGCTCGGGGACGCCGCGCTCGGCCTTCAGTTGCGTCTCGGGAAGGCAGAATTCGAGACCGTATTATCCCCAGGAAACCGCGACTTCCTCCTCGGGCGCTATCTCTACCCAGAACCGAGACTCGATCTTTCCCCAGCCCTGGCGGCCCATGCCTCGGCCGCGATGGACATATCGGATGGGCTCGCCCTGGACCTTTCGCGCATGTGCGCCGCGTCGCAGGTCTCTGCAGAAATCGCCGTGTCCTCGATACCTTTATCAGCCGCGGCAACAGCCGCTTTAGCGGCATCGCCAGCATCCATCTCCGCGATCCTATCCGGAGGCGACGACTACGAGATCCTCTGCGCCGTTCCGGCAGACCGCGCCGCAGCATTCGAGGCCGCCAGCGGAGGCGCGGACGTGACCGTGACGCGCATCGGCGTCGTGAAAGCGGAAAAAAGCGCGCCGGCTTTCATACTGGCTGACGGCACACCCCTTAAGCTTCCCGTCAAGGGCTTCGAGCATTTCGCACCCTAATAACGAAAATGTAACTGGCGCCGTGCTCATGCCTCGCCGAAGATTTCCGATATTCATTTCCGCGCCTTTTCGCTGTATTGGTTATTTCATGAAGCTTGAACTCCTGCACCCAGCGGCGCCTAGCCCCACGAAGCCCGTCAAGCTGCTCTTCGTTCATGGGATTTGCACCGGCGCCTGGGTGTGGGAACCGAATTTCCTGCCCTTCTTCACGGGGCTCGGCTATGACAGCTACGCGCTGAGCCTGCGAGGGCATGGCAAGAGCGAAGGCCGCGAAAACATCCGGCAGTTCACCCTCCAGGATTTCGCCGAAGACATCGGCTGGGCTTTGAATGAGATCGGTGGCCCCGCGGTTGTGATCGGCCATTCGCTCGGCGGCGGCGCGGTTCAGAACTTTGTGCAGCGGGGCGGCAAGGCAGAGGGGGTTGTCCTGCTCTCTTCCGCCCCACCCCACGGGCTGATCCGCGCGTCTGCTGTGATGTATGCCTCAAATCCCAAGCTCGCGAATGAAATGAGGGCGGTGCTCCACAACGGCCTGAGCGCCGCAAACCTCGATATCATCGAGGACGGCTTGTTCTCCGAGCGCCCCTCCCGCGAGCTTCGGCGGCGCTTTGCCGAGGGCATCAGCGATATTGCTGAGACGGCGAGCCGGCAACTCATGGGATGGATGCCCTTCGCACCTCTCCCCTGGGGGATGCCGAAGCTGCTCGTCATGGGCGGCGAGAAAGACCAGTTCATGCCCGAAGCCGATGTGCGCCTGACCGCGATCTATTACGGCGCGCGCTGCGTGATCGTGCCGAACGGCGCGCACGCGATCATGCTGGACAAGAACTGGCGCGATGCCGCTCAGCCGATTGCCGACTGGCTTCGAAAAACGTTCGGCTGAGAAGATTCCCCCCCTCGTCCCAACCCTTCCGCGCCGCGTGATATTTCGGTGACATTGCCTTTGTAAACAGAATTTGGCAAGCGGAGCAGCCTGAGCGAAGCTGCGTTTCAACCCGTGGCGTGATACCGCTGTTCCTCTCGCCGAAAGCGGTCCCGAAACTGCATGGAGTTTGTCCCTTGGCCAAAAAAGCATCTTCCCGCAACGGCTTGAGAGTCCAGAAACGAGCCCGGCCGCTTCAGCGGCGCGAGCCTCTTCCCTGGAACTACCCAAAATCAACGGAGGAAGATCCCAACGCGCACGCCCGCATCGAAGCCATTCTCAAGAGCCCGAGCTACCGCCGCGCGGACACCGATTCCGACTTTCTGGCCCGCGCGGATATGCGAGGCCTGCGCCTTCAGATCGACTATCTCAAGCCCAACCTTCTCCTGCAGGAGGCGGGGGTGGACCAGACGATCGTGGTTTTCGGAAGCACCCGCATCTGCGAGCCGGCCGCGGCATCCCGAAGGGTCGAGGACCTGACGGCGGAGTTGGCGGCCGATCCCCGCAACGAAGAGCTGGCGCAACGCCTTGCCGTCGCCAAGCGCATCCTCGCCAAGAGCTGCTATTACGACGTCGCCCACGAATTCGCGAGGCTCGTCAGCGAGGCGAACAACGGCCATGAGGAGCATGCCGTCATCGTGACCGGCGGCGGCCCAGGGATCATGGAAGCAGCAAACCGGGGCGCGTTCGATGCCGGAGCGAAGTCCGTCGGCCTCAATATCACCCTGCCGCATGAGCAATTCCCGAACCCTTACATCACGCCGGACCTGTCTTTCAGCTTCCACTACTTCGCCATCCGGAAGTTTCATTTTGTGCTTCGCGCCAAAGCGCTGGTGGCTTTTCCAGGGGGATTCGGCACGTTCGACGAGTTGTTCGAGGTTCTTACGCTTGTTCAGACGCAAAAGCTCAAGCAGATCCCGGTCGTGCTTGTTGGCGAAGAGTATTGGCGCAGCGCGGTCAACTTCGATTTCCTCGCCGACGAAGGCGTCATCGACCAGGAAGACCGCGAATTGTTCTGGTTTGCCGAGACGGCGGAGGAAATCTGGAACAGCATCCAGGCCTGGTATAGCGTTGGCGGAGCAGCCTGATCGATGCCCGGCGCGCTGTTCCCGGCGCTCGCCGCCATGCGTTTCCGCCGCGTGACCGGGCAGGCGGCTTGACCCTTGAGCGCGAAAGCGTCAAGTTCTTAGAAGAATATCGGACCCGCGAAGGAAGACCGATGATCCGCGTTCAGCAACAGGATTTCGACATCGGCGCCGAGACCGCCGCCTTGCGGAAGGGCCGGACGGATGCCGGCGCGATTGCAGCGTTTGTGGGGCTCGTCCGGGATCACGCCGGCGGCCGCGAGATCACCTCGATGACGCTCGAGCATTATCCGGAGATGACCGAGAAGGAGCTGGCGCGCATCGAAGCCGAAGCCCGCGAGCGCTGGCCGCTTCTCGACTGCCTGATCGTGCATCGCATCGGCCGTCTCACGCCCGGCGATAACATCGTGCTCGTCATTACCCTGTCCGAGCATCGCCACGCGGCTTTCGAGGCGGCGCAGTTCCTGATGGATTACCTCAAGACGACCGCGCCGTTCTGGAAAAGCGAGGAGAACGGAGAGCAGCGCCATTGGGTCGCCCCGCGCGATTCCGACGACGCCGCAGCGGAGCGCTGGGTCAGGTGACGCGGCGGACCATGCGTTTTTATGTACATTGTGCAGTAGCGGCATCTTGCTCGAACCTTTGGACCAAAATTGCGCGGTGGGTTTGCGTCCTTGCTGCCTGAGCCTGGAATTGTAGGAGAAAGCGCCTTATCCAGGCGTTAATGCAGCCAAGCCATTGATATATAATATAAACTTCTAAGTGACGGGTGCGCCTCAGCGGCTGACGAAAGGCGCGAGGAGTTTACGAATTATATTTAACGGACTTTTCCGCGCCCATTTGCGTCCAAAAATACAATCCGTTAACCCTATCCGCCAAGCCGAAAAAGCCATCTTCTATCAATAGCGTTATCGGCTACCGCGCCCCGCGGGGCGTGCCTGTCCGATTTTTTGGAATTTTTGGGGCGCAGAAATGAGGCCGGAAGTAAATCCATTAACCATCAGAGGTTAAAGCATAGCTGGCGCAGCAACTAATCATTTACTATGATGGCTTCGGGTCGCATTACGCTGGAC
Organism: uncultured Alphaproteobacteria bacterium; assembly: GCA_963817495.1. GTDB lineage: Bacteria > Pseudomonadota > Alphaproteobacteria > Rhizobiales > Rhodomicrobiaceae > Rhodomicrobium. Next base: position 268,797 of record CAWFOS010000011.1, read on the forward strand.
GAGGGGCAAAGCATGGTGCAGGCATGGCTCGGACGCGTTCTTGTGATGCCCTGATATTTGCGATCTTCGCTGCTGGCGCTCCCATGAGCGCGGCGCGAGCTGCAGACAATGTCGCCGCCCTCAGCAAGCAAGTCGGCCAGCTCTACAGCCAAGGAAAATACAAGGAGGCGCTTGCCCTCGCGGAGAAACACGCTCGCGCTTGCCGAGCGGGTGCTCGGCAAGGAGCACCCCAACACGCTTGCAAACGTGAGCATGCTGGCCTTGCTCTACCAACCCAGGGCCGTTATCAGGAGGCCGAACTGCTTTACAGGCGCGCGCTGGAGGCCGAGGAGCGCGTGTTCGGCAAAGACGATCCCGCCACGATCGAAATCGTGAACAATCTCGGTGTCCTCTATATATGCAGGGCCGCTATCAGGAGGCCGAGCCGCTCTTCAGGCGCGGATGGAGGCCTTCGAGCGGCTGCGGGGCAAGGAGCATCCCGAAACGCTTCGAAGCGTGACCAATCTCGGCACTTTCTACCAGGCCCAGGGCCGCTATCAGGAGGCCGAGCAGCTCCTCAGTCGCGCGCTGGAGGCCAGCGAGCGGGTGCTCGGCAAGGAGCATCCCGATACGCTGGCAAGCGTGCACAATCTCGCCAACCTCTATCTGAGACCGAGGGCCGCTGCCAGGAGGCCGAGCCGCTCCTCAGGCGCGTGCTGGAGGCCCGCGAGCGGGTGCTCGGCAAGGAGCATCCCGAGACGCTTCAAAGCGTGAACAATCTCGCCGTTCTCTATCAGGATCAGGGCCGTTATCAGGAGGCCGGGCCTCTCTTCATAAGCGTGCGCTGGAAGCCCAGCGAGCGGGTGCTCGGCAAGGAGCACCCCGAAACACTGCGAAGCGTGAACAATCTCGCCTTACCTCTATTTACGCGCAGGGCGACTGGTGCCGGGCCGTTGATTTTTGGCAGCCGCAGCACCGCTGCAATCGTCCGGCGCGAGCAGCGCGGCGCCCTGACCGTCGCGCGAGGCCCGACAGGAAAGAAAGAAAGCGAAACCGAGCGATTTAATGGGGCAATTCCAGAGACTTGTCAGGGCAATGTATCAGCGTCGCGCCGGAAAGCGGTGCGCCGGATCTGAAAGCCGCACGCGAAACGTTTGAAACTGCGCAATGGGCGCAAAACTCGGAAGCTGCGGCTTCGCTCGCGCAAATGGCGGCGCGCGGCGCAGCGGCGATGCGCAGGCTCGCGGCGCTGGTTCGCGAGCGCCAGGATCTGGTGGCGGAGTGGCAAAAGCGCGATGGCCTGCGCAACGCCGCCCTTGGGCAGGCGCCGGACAAGCGCAACGCAAAAGCCGAAGCGGAGAATAACGTGAGGCTGGCCGCTGATCGACGCGACGATAGCCGGGATTGATAAGGAGCTTGCGGCGGCGTTCCCGGAATATGCCGCGCTCGCAAGCCCCGCGCCGCTGACGGTAGAGGAGGCGCAGTCGCTGCTTGGCGACGGCGAGGCGCTGATCCTTTTTCTCGATACGCCCGAATGGAAACCGACGCCCGAGGAGACCTTTATCTGGGTGGCGACCAGGACGGATGTGCGTTGGGCGCGGTCGGACATCGGTGCGGCGTCGCTCGCCCGCGAAGTACAGGCGCTGCGCTGCGGCCTCGACGAGGCGGCGTGGGAGGAGACATCCTGCGCGCAACTGCTATACGGACGAAGACCGTGCCTTGGGCAAGCCGCTGCCGTTCGATCATGCCCGCGCCGCCAAGCTTTATCAGGCGCTGTTCGGACAGATCGAAGACCTCATCAAGGGCAAGCAGCTTCTGCTTGTGCCGTCCGGCGCGCTCACGCAGCTGCCGTTCCAGGTGCTGGTTACAGCGCCGCCCGCTGGCGAGCGCGCACCGGCGGCCTGGCTCATCCGCGATCACGTGCTGACCGTGCTGCCCGCGTTTCCTCGCTGAAGGCGCTGCGCCGAGTGGCGCGGCCAAGCGCCGCCACAAAGCCGCTGATCGGCTTCGGCAATCCCTTGCTCGATGGCATTGACCCCGCCGACGCGAAACTCGCGCGCGACAACCAGAGTTGCGCGGCCTTTCCAAGACCGAGACTTGCCGCCGCCAGCCCGCGCGGCGTCGCGCAAATTCAGACGCGGGGCGGATTTGCCGATGTCTCGCTCCTGCGCAGTCAGGCGCCGCTTCCCGAGACGGCCGATGAGCTCTGCGCCGTCGCCCGCGACGTTCACGCCGATCCAAGCGACATCCACCTTGGCGCGCGCGCGACCGAAAGCGAGGTGAAACGCCTCAGCGCCAGCGGCGACCTTGCCAAATACCGCATCGTTCATTTCGCAACGCATGGCGCGCTTGCCGGACAGATCAGCGGCAACAGCGAGCCGGGCCTGCTGCTGACCCCGCCCGCCTCGCCGAGCGAGGAGGATGACGGCTATCTCACCGCCTCGGAAATCGCAGGGCTGAAGCTCGACGCCGATTGGGTGATCCTGTCGGCCTGCAATACGGCGGCTGGAGGCGCGAAAGGGGCAGACGCGCTCTCGGGGCTGGCCCGCGCCTTCATCTATGCCCAGGCGCGCGCGCTTCTCGTTTCGCATTGGGCGGTGAACTCGGAAGCAACCGTGAAGCTTATTACAGGCGCGATGGGCCGCTTCGCCGCCGATCAATCCATGGGACGCGCGGAGGCGCTGCGTCAATCGATGCTCACCCTCATCGATGAAGGCGGCCCCGAGGCGAATCCGGCTTTCTGGGCGCCCTTTGTGGTCGTCGGCGAGGGCGGAGCCGTCAGATAGGTTCGCTGCTGGCGAAACGATAACGCCGCCCGTCGTTCGAAAGGCTCACCATGAGGGTTAAGCCGCTAAAAACACTCGGCCTCATCCTGAGCTTGTCGAAGGATGAGAAGACTATTCTTCAAGAGCCCGCTCGATCGCCATCCTAACCAGTGGCGTCAGCCGCTGCGCGGCTGCGGGGTTTCCTCGGGGCCAGCTTTTCAGCGGCTTCCCTTTTTTTCGCTTCGGCTTCCTCGGCTTCCTTGGCGAGCCTCAACTCTCGCAATCTCGAAACCTTTTCGGAGCGCTGCCGGGCGGCGGATTCGATATCCTGCCTGACGGCCTGGTCGCGTTTTTGAAGACTTGCGAAGCGCTCCGCGGCCTTGGTCTTTGTCGTGGCAGCCATGAGGTATCCTTCTGGTTGGCGCATGTGCGGCTGCAAAGGAAAGCGCGAAAGGCGCCTTCCGGCGAGCCAAGAAGGCGGCTCGCTCTGAGAACATCTCCCTAAATCTGGTGTTGGATAAACCGCTTCGCAAGCACTTGGGGTTGTGCCGCCGCGCTGCTTCGGGGTCGACTGAAGTGAAGCTTCCGTAATCTTTCCGAGAAAGCCGCTCGCCATTAGCTGAACGGAACACGCTTTCCCGTGTTTAGCGCTATCATCACGCTCATCGGCGTCCATGACAAAACGCATCGAGGACTACGCTCTTATTGGCGACTGCGAAAGTGCGGCTCTCGTGGCGCGCGACGGCTCGATCGACTGGCTGTGCTGGCCGCGGTTCGATTCCGGAGCGCTGTTCGCGGCCTTGCTCGGAACCCCTGAAAACGGCCATTGGAGCATGTCGGCAGCCGGAGGAGCCGCAAAGAAGCGCCGGTACCGCGACGGCACGCTGATCCTCGAGACCGATTTCGAAACAGAAGGCGGCGCCGCCACCCTCGTCGACTTCATGCCTTTTCACCGGGAAGGCCCAAGCCGGCTGATCCGCCTTGTCCAGGGCCGCTCCGGCGAAGTGCAAATGGAAACCGAATTCATGCTGCGCTTCGATTACGGCCTGATCGTTCCCTGGGTCACCCGCATGGACGGCGAAGGGCTGCAGGCGGCCGCGGGACCGGACATGGTTGTCTTGCATACGAATGCGTCCGTGACGGCATGCGGAATGAAGCATTGCGGGGCATTCACGGTGCGGGCGGGGGAAACGGTCTGGTTTGTCTTGAGCTATGGAAAGTCGTTTGAGCCGCCCCCTCCCCCGATCGACCCGCTGCAGGCGCTGGAAGAAACCGAAAGAGCCTGGCGGCGCTGGTCACAGCGTTGCACCTGCAGCGGCCTTTACTCAGGGCCGGTCTTGCGCTCCCTCATTACCTTGAAAGCCCTGATCTACCGTCCGACGGGAGGAATCGCCGCTGCCGTGACGACCTCGTTGCCTGAGAAAATCGGCGGCAGCCGCAACTGGGATTACCGCTTCTGCTGGCTGCGCGATGCAACCTTCACGTTGCTCGCACTGATGAACTCCGGTTACTGGCACGAAGCGGGGCAGTGGCGGACATGGCTTCGCCGGGCAGTGGCCGGCAGCCCCCGGCAGGTTCAGATCGTGTATGGCCTCGCGGGCGAGCGCCGCCTCATCGAGAGCGCCATCCCGTGGCTGTCCGGCTATGAAAATTCAAAGCCCGTGCGCATCGGCAACGCGGCCGCGGACCAGCTGCAGCTCGACATCTTCGGCGAGGTCATGGATGCGATGTTCCAATGGAGCGAGGGCAACCCCGATCCCCGACACGAAGCATGGCCTCTCGTTCTTACCATTGTCGACCATCTTGAAAAGATCTGGCAGCTGCCGGACGAAGGCTTGTGGGAGGTGCGCGGCGGCGCCCGCCACTTTACTCATTCCAAGGTGATGGCGTGGGTGGCGTTCGATCGCGCCATCAGAACCATGGAACGCCACGGCCTCGAGGGGCCGTTGGAGCGCTGGCGGGAGGTTCGCGCTCAGATCCACCGCCAGGTGTGCGAGGAAGGCTTCGACGGGAAGGCGGGCGCGTTCACGCAGAGCTACGGGTCGAGCGCGCTCGATGCGAGCGCGTTGCTCATCCCGCTCGTCGGCTTTCTTCCGGCGAGCGATCCCAGGGTGCATTCAACGGTTGAAGCCATCGGCAAGAAGCTTCGCGTCGATGGGCTGATCCGCCGCTACGATACGGAGAAAACTGAGGACGGCGTCGAAGGCGGCGAAGGCGCGTTCCTGGCCTGCTCCTTCTGGTATGCCGACAATCTTCTTATGATCGGGCGGCGGGACGAAGCGCGGGACCTCTTCGAGCATCTCCTGACCCTTTGCAACGACGTGGGGCTGTTGTCCGAGGAATACGATCCCGTGGCGGGGCGCATGCTGGGCAATTTCCCGCAGGCGTTTTCCCATGTGGCGCTGATCAACACGGCGCACAATCTTACGCATTCGGCGAAACCGGCAAGGCAGCGCTCGGCGAAAGGGGCGCCCGCGCCAAGGCCCGGTTAGTGGTAACAACTCGACTTGGGCCATCGTTACGCAGCCAGATTAAGCTAAGAGGTAGGCGTTAACACCAAGCAGGGCGATAGAGGACCCGACTATTTTTGCAATTTCTGTATCCCATCCCAAGAATATATCGCGAATGCCGAGCTTTGGCGAAAATAACAAAGCCACGATATTGATTAGCACAGTGAGTGGCCACGCAAATAGCAGAACTATCGAAATCATATATACCGTCAACGATCCGACGCTCTTTTTTAGTTGCTCCATTTGCCCAAATTCAAATATTACGATTGCGAGACTGCATAATGTATACAAGATCACAATATCTGGTGGAGTTACAGGCAGGGCTAAGCTGAAATGAGCAAACAACCATCTCAGCCCAGCCATAAGCGTTTCCTCGACTGGATATAAAGATGTGCGGTAGAAATTCAGCACATCTCCGAAGACCGGAGCTACTCTCAAGGTCCCGAGTTTCTGCATGAGGCTGAATATGGAGAGCGCACCGAGAAAGATGCCGCCCCACCGCAATAAGAAGCCCATGTCTGTCCTTCCCAACGTCATACGGGGACCTCGCTACAAGTCGAGCCGGTCCGATCGATACAGGTGCGCTATCGCTGCGCCATGATGCCCTTGCAGAAAAAGCGAATTGCCGCTGCGCTTGAGCCCAGGACGAGAGAGCGCTTCGCGCGTCGACGAAGCTTGGTTATCAAGCCTTGATAAGAGCCGCCACCTCGGCGGTCAGCCTGGAGAGGAAGGCAACGCGCATACGGCGCTAGCGAATGGGCCGTTCCAGGAGTACACAACCATAGATTGCGCTTCGATGCTTAAGAATCAGTAAAGGGTAACCATGGCCGCCACTTCGTCAGCGCGGCGGCGGCATTCTAAGATCGCGATCCGGCCTATGGCGACGCAAACGCGAGCGGAGGCTCCGGAACAAGCGGAACATCCCATTTGTTCGGCGTTCGCTGAAACGGAGGTGCAGACATGGCTGAGGCGATCGGGCATCGCGCATGGGCGATAGCGGAAGGCTACATTCCCCCGGCGAGCACGGGCTCCACGCGGCAGCTCGTCAGCCACGAAACCGTTTGCATCCTGAACGCCGGCGACAGCGAAGCCGATGTCGAGATCACCGTCTACTTCGCCGGCCGCGATCCGGCAGGCCCCTACCGGCTGAAAGTGCCGCCGAGGCGCACGCGCCACGTCCGCTTCAACGATCTCAAGGACCCGGAGCCGATCCCCGAAGACACGGACTATTCGAGCGTCATCGTCTCGAGTGTCCCGGTCGTGGTCCAGCACACGCGCCTCGATACGCGCCAGGCCGCGCTCGCGCTGCTCAGCACAATCGCCTATCCCGTCCGGTAAGCGAGGCGTCTACTCCCGGCGCGAGAAGTCCTCAAGCACCTCGCTCAGCGCTTCGCTCCCCACATAGGAAGGGCCGGTGAAGGGGTAGTTGATCTCGACAATCGCGAAAACAGAGGTGAAGGTCAGAAGCGACAGGAAGCCCGTCATCAGGATTTGCGCACGCACGTTCCGGGTTCCGAAGAAGAATGCAAACGCGACGGTGAGGATCGCTGCGCCGAAAACAACAATCCATACGACAGCCGGAACTGCGCCATCGGCAAGATGAAGGCGCGTTCGCCGGGCGTGGGTTATTTCGTCGAGTTGCTTGAACATCTCAATCATAAGGGCTGTCGGTTTAGTGTCCCCCTCCGTCAAGCGCGTGACCGTTCCATAAAGCGTGCTCAGTGCCTCCGTGACGTCGGGGCTCTTCTTTCCGGCTGCCATTGCGGGCCAGTCTTTTTCGATCGCGAGCTTGAGGTAAGTGCTCAGGGCCTCCCTCGTCTCTTTCATTTTTGGATCAGGACCAGCCGCAAGCCGGTACAGGGTCGCCGACGCTCCCGCCTCTTGCGCCACGGCGCTTTCCGCATCCACAAATTTCTCCCAGACGACGATCACGGCAAAGGCGACGATCACGGCGAAAATCACGCCGACTGTCGCGAATTTGAAGCCGGCGATCTCGTTGTTCGTCGTCAGTTGCTCAAGCTCGACCGATTTGCGCACAATGAGTTGCCCGCAGATGGCGGCGATCGTTGGAAGAACCACCACGAGAAGCATCGCCTGCCAGAGCGGCAGTCCGGCCAAGAACAGCATCAGGTTACGTTTCCTCGTTGCAAAGAGGAAACTGTAAGCTGTCTATTCGGTGAGGCCCTTCAAGAAGACGTGCTTGGAGTGCGTCCGGAAAAGCGCGAAGCGGTTTTTCGATAAGACGCACAAAAAACGAAACTTGGAGCCCGCTTTTGATTCCATCAAAAGCCGGATAAGCTCCGGGCCTTAGTCAGCCAGCGCGCGTTCGATGCGCTTGTCGGGGATGAGCCACATCACGGCGACACACACATAGATGACGCCCGAGATGAGCGGATTGACAAAGGCCAGCACGATCGCCGCGAGGTACAGGAATGGAGAAATCTTTCCCTTGATGTCCCGCCCCAGGGCCTTCGCGAGCGTCGAGGCCTGCCCTTCGCGGCGAAGAATCGCCCTCTGAAGCAGAGAGTACGCGATGGCGGGCATGAGCAGGGCCACGCCATATACGGCTGTCGGCAGCTTTGCGAAGTGGTTCTCCCCCATCCAGGCCGTGGCGAACGGCACCAGCGACAGCCAGAACAGGAGATGCATGTTGGCCCACAGGATGAGCCCGTCGACCCGGCTTACGGTGTAGAGCGGATGGTGGTGATTGTTCCAGTAGATGGCGACATAGACAAAGCTCAGGACGTAACTCAGGAAAACCGGCAGGACGCCTGCGAGATCATTCCAGCCCGCTCCGTGCGGGACTTTGAGCTCCAGAACCATGATCGTGATGATGATGGCGACGACGCCGTCGCTGAAGGCGAGAAGCCGGTCCTTTTCCATGCCGTGAACTCCGGGAATGCTGGACGTTGACATTGCCGCCGGTTTACCCGATAAATCCGGCGCAGCCGTATAGGTGAAATTGCGCGACCTAAGGCCTATCTCCCGCTAAGAGAGAACAAAGTCCGCCATGGCGGCGCCGATCGGTGCGCTTCAAAAAAGATAGAGGACTCCATGTACGCGGTGATCCGCACGGGGGGCAAGCAATACAAGGTTGCCCCGGAAGATGTGCTAGAGATTGAGAAGATCGAAGGGGCCGCGGGCGACGCGGTCAGCTTTCCCGAGGTTTTGATGGTGGCAGGCGAAGGCGGCCCGACAGTCGGCGCGCCGCTCGTTTCGGGCGCTGCCGTCTCGGCCGAGGTTGTCGAACAGGGCGCGCGGGCCGAAGGTCATCATCTTCAAGAAGAGGCGCCGCCAGAACTACCGGCGCAAGAGAGGCCACCGGCAGGACCTGACCACGGTGCGCATCCTGGAAATCCTGACCGACGGCAAGGATCCGTCGAAAGCGGCGACGGCAAAAGCTGCGGAAAGCTCTGCTGCCGAGGAGTCGGCGGAAACAAGCGAATAGCACCAAGATTTGAAGGCGAAAGACAATGGCACATAAAAAAGCAGGCGGTTCGTCCCGGAACGGCCGCGACTCCGAAGGCCGGCGCCTCGGCGTGAAGAAGTTCGGCGGGGAACAGGTTGCTCCCGGCAACATCATCCTGCGCCAGCGCGGCACGCAGTGGCATCCCGGCGAAGGCGTCGGCATGGGGCGCGACCACACGATTTTCGCCGAGCGCGAGGGTGTGGTGCAGTTCAAGACCAAGGCCCTCGGCCGGACCTATGTTTCGGTTGTCGGCGGCAGGGCGAATTAAGCGCGAGATCCTTGATTCGGGCTTCGGCGCATGGAACAGCGCCGGGCTCGCGCTATGGTTCGTACGTCCTGTTGATGAGCATGCCGTTGGTGGCGACTGGCGGACGGGATGAGCCCACGACTACCGGTAATCCGTTTTGCAACCGAGTTGCGCAAGGCCGTGCAGCAGTGGCGCCGGCGCGGGCAGAGGGTCGCGCTTGTTCCCACCATGGGCGGACTTCACGAGGGGCATCTTTCGCTGGTCCGGCTCGCAAAAAAGCACGCGAGCCGCGTTGTCGTTTCCGTTTTCGTAAACCCCACGCAATTTGCGCCGCACGAGGACTTCAAAAGCTATCCGCGCAACGAAGAGCATGACTGGCACAAGCTCCTCAGCGTGCAGCCTGACGCCATGTACGCGCCGGAGGTTGACGAAATCTACCCGCATGACTTCTCAACCCGTGTCGAGGTGGCAGGGATCACCCAGACGCTTGAAGGGATTTCCCGGCCGCATTTCTTCGCCGGGGTCACGACCGTTGTGGCGAAGCTTTTCCTGCAATGCCTGCCGGATCTGGCCGTGTTCGGCGAGAAGGACTATCAGCAGCTTCTCGTGGTGAAGCGGATGGTCAAGGACATGGCCTTTCCGATCACCATCCTGCCGGGACCAATCGTGCGTGAGCGCGACGGTCTCGCGATGTCCTCCCGCAATGTCTATCTCGATCCCAAGGAACGCAGCATCGCCCCGCAGCTTTACGCGGTTCTCAGGGATGTGGCGGCTGACCTCGCGTCAGGCCGTTCTGTCAGGGAATCCCTGACGCAAGGCAAGGGTCGGCTGGAGCACGCCGGCTTCAGGATGGACTATCTCGAACTGCGCGATAGCGACACGCTTCTGCCAATCGAAACCATCGCACATGAGCGGACCCGGCTTCTCGCGGCGGTCTATCTGGGCCGCGTCCGCTTGATCGACAATATCGAGGTTGCATGATCCCAAGGCTAGTACAGCCCGAGGCAAGTGCGCACTCACTTCGCCGAACGCTCTCAAGCGAACTTGCCTCGGATAAGCTGTACTAGAATCAGTAAGTTGCTATTACGACTTATCCGCGGGAAGCCCTGTCAGCGCCCGCAGCAAGTGGGTCAGGACTTCCCGCGGGGCGTACTAGCCGCCTTGGCCTTTGGCTTTTCGAACATCATTCGCACGGCAACCTGGGCCTGCGCTAGAATTTATAGTTCAGGCCCGTGCGGATGATATTGATGTTGCCGATCTCATGGGTGTAGTCCTGCCTCGAGTATCCGTTTACGGTTCCGGTCATCCCGGATTCGCTGCCAAAACCATCCGCATAGAGATATTCGATCTTGCCCGATAGCCGGGGCGTGAAGGCGTACTCCGCGCCCGCGCCGACCACGTAGCCGGTCTTCCATCCTTGATAGAAGTTGGACTCATCGGCATCGTTGCCGACGATCACTTCGTTTGCATGCACCATCGCCAACCCTCCTGTTCCGTAGAAGAGGGCGGGGCCAACGGCGTAGCCTATTCTCGCGCGAATGGTAGCGAAGCCATCCCAGCCGCCTGACCAGTCATGGCCATCGTAGATATACATGTGCTGCTGGCCTTCCATGCCAGACCAGCTTAGATCGGCTTCAGCGCCTATAACCCAGTTGGGTGAAAACTGATAGTTGTAGCCAACGGCGCCTCCGAGGAGCACGCCGCTCGGATCGTTTTCGGCCCAGCCGTGGACGTTGTTATTGCCGGTATTCCCGCCGTAATCCACAAAGTTCCTTGACACCCCGCTCCCGTAACCTGCGGTCACACCGCCGTAGAAGCCGGTCCAGTTCCAGGGCACAGCGACATAAGGCGTATCCTTCAGGCTGCCTAGTCCGTAAGCGTCGGCCGCATGCGCAACACCCATCGCAGCCAAGGATACACTTGCGCCAACAAGAACCGCCCTCATCCCCATCTTTTCTCTCCGTTTGAAGAAGTCATGCAACGATATTAAAGCCGCATGCTCTTCTGTTTGCCGGACAACACGAGATCAACTCGATGGGGAGATCTATACTGACATGATTGGTGATATATCGGCGAGAAAGCGGCGTTTTCGCCGCTCATAAGACCGGATCTTGCCTCTACTCTGGGTTTAAACCATTGTTTTAGAGATGATATTTTCGACCCGAGTGGCGCCAATGTGCCGGAAGACGCCATATTTCCGCGAAATATTTTGATAATATAATTAATACTCTTCTAGATTTAATATGCCCGATGGCCTACGGCAAATTTTTTTTACTGTCGACGGAATAAATTCAAGCAAGGTCAAAGAACCGCGAAGCATTCGAAAATTCAGAAAAGCGCTTTTCCTGCCGTTGAGCTGCTTCAAAGTCTTCGCCCCACTGAGACACCTGCCAATTCTCATCCACGTTGGCGGCTTCCCATGCCGCGTCCGTATCAAGAAACCGGTTTGCGTGCGCGAGCGCGATCAGGGCCGAGCCGGTGAGCGTCGTCATCACGTGGAGTGCGGCGAGTTTGAATGAATTGAACGCGGAAAGTGCGCGGCGTATGGCGTCAAGCGAGGACGCGGGCTGATCGAGATGCTTCACACCCGTTCCGACAACGAAGGGCGCATCATATTCGGCACGAACCCAGGCAAGGATCGGGTCCCAGACGCGCGCCTGCTCCTCCACGAGTTCGACAGGGGCCTCTGCGCGATAGCAAAGAAGATCGGAGGAGGCGTAGTTCACAATGTCCTCCACCACCTGCCCTTGCCTCTCCGCAACGCCATCGATTGCGCTGTTCGCGAGGCGCGTCAGCGGAAGGGTCGCAGGCACGATTTCATCGCCTTGCGCGTTCCATTCGCCCGCGATTGCTTCGGCAAGAGCCTGCGACGGCGCCGCCAGCGCATGACCGGCCGGGGTTTTTATGGGCTTTCCATCGAGTTGGACGCCAAAACTTCCATTCTCGAGGGGGGAAATTGCAGCGGCGGTATAGAAGCGCTTCGGGTTCTTTGATTGTGGGGCGATCATGGTTGCCTTCAAAGCGAATTGCGTCGCGCTGCCCGCCAGATCCGCCAGAACCGGCGTAGCGGGCTGAGCGCAATAACCGTATGCAGCGGATCGAAATCCGGCGCGGCCATCGCCCTTAGATAAGGTTTCACGAGTGTGAGCGGAAGGAAGGCAGGCCAGGCAGAGGGATCGAGGTCAACGGCCTTGGCGCGAAACTGCTGCAGCGCCCGGCTTGCCGTGCCCCGTAGGTCGGCCAGCGCCGCGCCGAAGCTTTCGCTTGCCTCGCCCCGGTGGATGGCGGCAAGGTCGATCCCGCGGCCTTCGAGGTAGGAGGACGGCAAAACCGCCTTCTGGCGCGATGCGAGAATGGGAAGCTGGAGAAGCTCTCGGTCAATCCATAAGCGACGCCGGCATGGGCCGCTGCTTCTCTCGCCGCTTCGCTCCTGTCGCCAAGGATGGCAGCCGCAAGTTCGAAGACTGCGCCCTGGGTCTCGCGCAAGGACGCCTTCATCGCCCTTTCGTCGGCGGGCGGATCGCCGAACAGGACCGGGACGCGGGCATCGACCATGCCGATCAGGCGATCCTTGGGAAGGTTATGTTCGGCGATCGCGGCAGAGAGCGCATCGGCGACCGGGTTTCCGGTCCTCGTGCCGGGCGTCGCAAGGTCGACCGCGTCGCGCCACCATTGCAGACGAATCTGGCCCGCCATCGGTTCCGATACAAACGCCAGGATGTGGTCCAACTCTGCGTTGAAAGCGTAAAGCGCAAGAAGCCCGGGCTGCTCGGCGGCGGGGGCAAACAAGGCGCTCCAATAGCGGTCGCGATCGCGCTGCCGGACGACTGCCGCAGCAGCCTCGTTGTCGCGTCTCTTTTCCTTTATATTGTCTGAGGTCACCACCGCGCTCCAAGCAACCTTCTAATCTAAATTATAGGCTTAGAAGGATGTTCGACTATTCGCAAGGGGCAGGAGCGCCGATGTAAACATCCGCCCTTCGGCAACGAGGACGTTGAAGGTGCGGCAAGCGGCGCCGGTATCCATGGTCTCCAAACCCAAACCGCGGCGGTCCACCTCGGCCCTGAACGAAGGCGACGGAAAGGCCAGGGCCGCGCCGGTGCCAAGCAGGAGAAAATCGCCGCGCAGCTCCGCATGCGCATCGAGAAAGCCAAGGATCTCACGCTCGCCTTGGGCGACGCTTGCAGGATGCCAGGAAAAGACGTCTGCCGAAGAGATGAGCAGCGCACTTTCATGAACGACGCCGCCCAGTTGAAATGCGCCGCTTGGCGTGAGCGAAAGAGGCGCTCGCGCGCCCAGCCTTGCGAATGGGCCGTTCATGGCGCGGCCAAGCCCAGCCTAGCCGCGTCTCTTCGAGCGTCCCCCGCCTGCCCTCGCCTGCCCCTTGCCTTTCTTCGAAAACCTCTGGCCGGGCGGCTTGCGCGGTGCGGCCGGCGGAAGCGGCGCTCCCGGGTTATCCACCCCTTCCACTTCACCGAGCGGGATCGATGCTGAGAAACCCATGCCGTGAGGAACTGCGTCGTCCGCTACCAGGGAACCGTTCGGGAGCGCGTCCGATCCAAGAGACGCCGCAGCCCGGCTTGGGGCGGCCTTTGACTCGGCGGTGCGCCCCGGCTTGCCCGCGGCCTTGCCCTTTTCCACCCCGCTCCAGTCACGCTTGACACCGATCAGGATCAGGAACGGCGCGGCGATGAACACCGAGGAATAGGTGCCGACGAGCGTGCCGAACAGCATGGCGAAGGTGAATCCGCGAATGACCTCGCCTCCGAAGATGTAAAGCGCGGTAAGGGCCATCATCACCGTGCTGACCGTCATGATGGTCCGCGACATCGTCTCGTTCACGGAAAGATCGAGCAGGTCGCCCAAGGGCATCCGCTTGTATTTTCGCAAGTTTTCGCGAATCCGGTCGTAGATCACGACCGTGTCGTTGATGGAATAGCCAAGGATGGTCAGAAGCGCGGCAACGATTGTCAGATCGAAATCGAGCTGGAACAGCGAGAAAATCCCGATCGTGAACATGACGTCGTGGACGAGCGACACGATGGCGCCCAGCGCGAACTGCCACTCGAAGCGAAACCAGACATAGGCAAAGATTACCAGATTCGTGAGCACGATCGCCCAGATGGCGGACGTTATGAGCTCGTGCGAAACGGTGCTGCCAACCTGCTCGCGCCTGAGTTCCTTCGAGCCGGCAGGCAACTCGGCGAACACCTTGTCCGCCGCCGTTTTCTGAGCCTCGGGTCCGCCCGCCTGCTCGGGGAAGCGGATCAGCACCTCGTTCGGCTGGCCGAAGCTTTGCAATTGGATCTCGCCCAGCCCGATCGCGGTGAGCTTCGTTCGCAAACCCGAAACGTCCGCAGCCTCCGGGGTCTGAATTTGCATCAGAGTCCCGCCCTTGAAATCGATGCCGAAGTTCAACCCCACCGTGGAGAGAAGAACGGCTGTTCCAAGGATGGCGAAGATCGAAAGCCCGAGGCACAACTTGAAGTATTTGACGAACTTGAGGTTCATCTTCTGTGGAAGGCGGAAAAGCGGTTTCAAAAGCATGGCTTGAGCTCGACGCTAAATTTCTAGGACGGTGGGCCGCGTCTGGCGCAGCCATGTCGACACCATCAGACGCGTAACGGTGATGGCAGTGAAAAGGGAGCTTACGATACCGAAAGAAAGGGTGACGGCGAAACCTCGCACCGTGCCCGATCCGAAGGCATAGAGGATGAGCGCAGCAAGAAGGGCCGTCAAATGCGAGTCGATGATTGTGCCGTAGGCCCGGTCGAAGCCTGCCTCGATGGATGAGACGATGCCGCGGCCGCCTTTCATTTCTTCGCGTATTCGCTCGTAGATCAGGACGTTGGCGTCAACGGCCACGCCCATGGTGAGCACCATTCCCGCGATGCCAGGCAAGGTCAGCGTGGCATGGAAGAGCGACAAACACGCCATGATGATGGCGATGTTGACGACAAGCGCGATAATGGAGAACAGGCCGAAGAGGCCGTATCCCGCGATCATCAAAGCCGACACCGCGATGAACCCGGCAATCGCCGCCCTTTTTCCGGACTCGATCGAATCCGCCCCGAGGCTCGGGCCAACGGAGCGCTCCTCGATGATCGAGAGAGCCGCGGGCAGCGCACCCGACCTTAGGAGCAGGGCCAGCCTGTTCACCTCTTCCTGGCTGAAATTGCCGGTGATCTGACCGCGGCCGCCAGGGATTTCCGACCGGATGACCGGCGCGGATATAACCTTGTTGTCGAGGACGATCGCGAAGGGCTTGCCGATGTTTTCCCGCGTCACTCGCGCGAAGGAGGCGGCGCCCTTGCTGTTGAACTCGAAATCGACGGCCCGCTCGCCGACGCCACCGGCCCGGTTGTCGTATCCGGCGTAGGCGTTGACCAGATCGTCGCCGCTGACGATCACTTCCTTGTGGAGGAGAACCTTGCGGCCCGGATGCTCGGCATCGGGCAGGAGCATGTCATCCGGGGGAACGCCATTGGTCTCCGCATCATCCGCAGACATGGACAAATCTACAAGCTGAAAGGTCAATTTCGCCGTGGTGCCGACGCGCGCCTTGACCTCCTCCGGCGCCAGGCCCGGCACCTGGATCAGGATGCGGTCCTTGCCGTTCGCCCCGCCCTGCGCCTGGATGGTGGCCTCGGTCGTGCCCGTCGGGTCGACGCGCCGCCGGATGACCTCAATCGAGCGCGTGATCGCATTCTCGACGCGGTTTTGCATCCCGGCCGGCGTCGGCTCGATGGTGATCACGCCGTTTTCGCCCTGGACCGAAAGGTCCATGCCCGAGCCGCTCCTCGATCCTGTGAGAAGCGATGCCGACAGGGGCTGCGCCAGGGTCTTCAGCCGTGTCAGCGCGGCTTGAAGTTTATCCGGGTCTCTCAAGGTGATGCGAACAGCATTGCCCGCGATCACCACGCCGGAATGAGCAATCTTTTCTTCGCTCAACCCGTGCCGCACCTCGGTCTGGATCGATTGCAGCCAGTCTTTCCGGAGCTGGGCCGTATCGATCTGATAGAGAAGGTGCGTGCCGCCCCGAAGGTCGAGGCCCAGCGGCATGCGCGGCAGTTGCGCCCAGCCTGGAAGACTGTCGTAAGTCGAAATCGGAATGATGTTCGGGAGGGCAAGAACGACGGACGCAAGCGCAATGAAAAGCGTCGCCGCCGCGCCCCAGCGCGAGAAATGCAACGAAAACCCGTACATGGAGGTATGTCCTTTTGATACGCTGCCTGTTAGCGGCTGCTTTTGAGCCTGCTAGGCGGCTGTCTGCTTTCCGCTTTCGTCTCCATCCGGCGCGGCTGGCTTGCTCGGGGGCTCGGCCCTGGTTTTCTCTCTCACAGGCTCGCCCTTGCCGCGCACCTCGGTGATCGACCCCTTGACGAGACGGATCTGAACGCCGTCTGCAACTTCGACCCTCAGCTCACCTTCGGCGACACGGATGACCTTTCCGATAATCCCGCCCGAAGTCACGATCGTGTCGCCGCGCTTCACCGCATCCAGCATCGCCTGATGCTCTTTCATCTTCTTCTGCTGCGGCCTGAAAACCAGGAGATAGAAAATGCCGAAAACCAGAATCAGCGGGAAAAAAAGGCCCAAGATATCGCCGCCGCCAGCGCCTGTGGTTTGAGCCAATGCAGGAGAAATCATCAAGAGACCCCGTGGTGAGCGGAAAACGAGAGCGCGCCTTTAAGAACGCGCCGGTGCAAGCATTGTCGTCTTATAGCGGCTTGCCCAGAGTTCGCAACTTCCTCAATGCGGCGTTGCGTCAGTGGTAAAATAGCGCATAGTGCACCTCTCTTCCAGGCCCCACCCGCGGTAATCCCAGCTTTCAACATCGCGCCGTCATGCAAAAAAACTCACAATTTCTCGAAACCACGCTCCTCAGAATCGCGGAAGCGCTTGAGCGCCTTGCCCCGGCAGAACCTCCGGTCCCCGATTTCGAGGCGGCGGAAGCCTTCATCTGGCAGGCGGAGGAGAATCGCTTCCTTGCCGTCGCGCATGTAAACCGGATGCCTATCGAGCTTTTGAAGTCGGTCGATCGCATGCGGGACACACTGCTCGCCAATACCGAGAACTTCGCGCGCGGCCTGCCCGCCAATAATGCGCTTCTGTGGGGTTCGCGCGGCATGGGGAAAAGTTCGCTCGTGAAGGCGGTTCATGCCGAGGTCGCGGCCCGGCAGGGGAAAGCGGCTCTCAGGCTCGTCGAGATTCACCGCGAGGATATTTCGAGCCTGCCGCGGTGCCTTTCCTATCTGCGAGGCCAGCCGCACCGGTTCATCGTTTTCTGCGACGACCTTTCTTTCGACGCGGACGACACCTCCTACAAATCGCTGAAAGCCGTGCTGGAGGGCGGCATCGAAGGCCGGCCGGAGAACGTCGTCTTTTACGCGACCTCGAATCGCCGCCACCTCATGCCCCGCGAAATGATGGACAACGAGCGGGCGACCGCCATCAATCCGGGCGAGGCGGTGGAGGAAAAGGTTTCGCTTTCCGACCGCTTCGGGCTTTGGATCGGCTTCCACAATTGCAGCCAGGCCGATTATCTCGACATGGTAACAGGCTACGCCGGGCATTACCGGCTGAAAGTTCCGCCGGAGCGGCTGCGGGCCGAGGCGCTGGAATGGGCGATGACCCGCGGCTCGCGCTCAGGCCGCGTTGCCTGGCAGTACATCCAGGATCTGGCCGGCCGGCTCGGACAGAGGCTCGGCTGACCAGGCGGGCTTTGGCTATGCTTCTTTTTGCAGAGGCTGACGCGTGAACAGGAGTTTCGAGAGCTCTTGTTCGCCGAGCTTGTCCGCAAGCTCCCGATAACCAAAATACGGGATCAGGATCAAAAACATGAGCAGGGCCTGCGCGAGCGCTTCCGGCCGCGTTCCCCTCTGCAGCACCGTCAAAGCATCCCGGACATTCTCACCGTGCAAATAATCGAGAACCACACCTTCAGCGGTGTTCATGATGAGCAGAAGAACTGTGAAGAGCACCGCCTTCTTTAAAATGTTAAGAACAAGAGCTTGGGAAGCATCTTTCCGTTGACCAACCTTGAGCGTTTCCAGCATAAGCACGAACTTCCCAAGAATGAGAGCCTTTACGATTGCGAGACCGACGCGGGTGGGCTCGATCCCCTCGCTTTCGAGGATGGCCGCCTTATAGAAAAGCACAGCTCCAAAGCAGACGGCCAGATAACTGGCAATCTTCAGGTATTCGACGAGTTCGTTGCGCACCCGGCGCGCGAGCGTTGGCTTCTTTTGCTCCGGCAGTTCCTTCTTCCTCGCCTCCGCATCAGGCGCGGCCAGCGGCCCATTGGCACCGCCCGGCATATCCTCGGTCCAGATCGCCAGCGGCTGAGTTTTGGCCGTCTCAACGAGCTTTACGATCTCCTCGTTCGTAACCGGGCCGATCTTCTCGCCATTTTCCGCGTAATACCACTTCATTTCCATCAGGCTTGCCCTTCAGCAGCTTCAACGCTCAAGCACGCTTCCGCACAGAATACTCGATAATGCCAACCTGAACGTGGCAACCATCGCCGGGGAAGATGAGCCGAAAGTATCTTTGCATCAAGCCCAGATCGGCCTTAACCGGAGGTGAAGCAGTACGCGATCTCATGCGCAAGCTTGGGAATAGACTTAAGCCCTGAAGCAGGGCGCGGCTCTCCCGTGAGGCAAGAACTTTGCGCCGGATGCCCGACTTGCGGGCTTCCGGCGCTGAAGCGGAACAAATGTGAGGCCCTCGCTGCAACAACATTCCGCTGACCGCGTTGACTCCTATCTAAACAGGAGCAAACGGCATGAAAAGAACCCTCATCGCGCTGTTCGCGACCGCAGCCTTGGCAATACCCGCCACGGCGCAACAGCAAAATCCCAACCAGAGTTCCGGCCCAAACACCAGCCAGAACCAGAACCCCGGTCAAAACCAAAGCGGCGATCAGGCTCAGAGCGCCGATCCGTCGGATCCGTCCGTGAGCGGGCAAAAGTCCCGGTTTGGTTCGATCACCCTCACTCACGCCCAGACCCGCATGATGCAGCAGGCGTTGAACAGCCAGGGCCTGAACGCCGGTCCGATCGATGGCGTCATGGGCCAACAGACCCGGGAGGCGTTGAAAAAGTATCAGAGCCAGAAAGGTCTTAACGCATCCGGCGAAATCGATCGCCAGACGCTCGCCGCTTTGCTGTCGCAAAAAGGAGGAACGGCCAGCGCGTCTTCGGGAAACCAGCGAACTGCATCTCAGAAAAGCACCCATCACGGGATGTCGTCCCATCACCACAATCAGGGTCAGCAGGGCGGCGCTCATTATTAATGTCAATACGCGGTGGGCCGCGATCGCCTTTGCGAGCGGCCTTCCCCATGAGCTTGGCTGGACGCATGCCCTCGGACTTACTGGATTGCGCCATTATTGGAGGCGGCCCGGCCGGAATGACTGCGGCCCTCTATCTTGCCCGGTACAACAGGCGTTTCGCGCTCTTTGACGGCGGAAACAGCCGCGCCGCCTGGATACCCGAAAGTCACAATCTTCCGCTCTTCACACAAGGAATTGCGGGAGCGGAAATCCTTCGAAGACAGCGCGAACATCTCGAAACCTACGGCGCTCCGATCATCGACGCAAACGTCACAAAGCTGGAAAAGGCGGGATCCGGCTTTGCCGCCCGCTTTTGGGAAAATGGAAGCGCCTCCGAGGCGTCTGCACGCTTTGTCGTCCTGGCAACCGGCGTGGTGGACATCGCGCCACGCATTCCGGAAGTCGAAGAGGGCGTTAAGCGTGGGGTGATCCGCTATTGCCCGATATGCGATGGGTACGAGGCCAAGGGGCGCAAGGTCGGCGTAATCGGCGTTGGCGACAGGGGACTGGGGGAAGCTGTTTTCATCGCCCGCACCTATTCGTCGGACGTTACGCTCCTGTCTTTTCACGAACCGCTGATCCTGAGCAAAGAGGAACTGGAAACGGCGAAGGCGCATGGGATGACGGTAATCCGGGAGCCGGTCGCAACGCTCGTTCTTGACGGACCCACGGTCTATGCGAAGGCTGCGGGAGGCGGGAGGGTCTATGAGTTCGACGTCGTGTACTCGGCGCTCGGCGTCCATTACCGATCCGCGCTCGCGACCGCCCTTGGCGCCAAGGCTGACGAGATGGGCGCGTTGACGGTCGGCGATCATGCGGAAACAACCATCGCCGGCCTGTACGCGGCAGGAGACGTGACGCGGGGGCTCAACCAGATCGTTGTCGCAATGGGGCAGGCCGCCAGAGCCGCGACCCATATCCACAACCGCCTATCCGCTTTTGACGGGCTCTAACTAAGTTTTTGTTTATCGGGCGTCTTATCGGAAAACCGCTTCGCACTTTTCCGGCTGCACTCTAAGGTCAGGATGCGCGCTGATCTGTGGTTTTCGTCTCAAATGCTGGGGTGGCGGGGGAGCTTTGCTTTTTGGAAGCACAAGACCAGACGTCAACCAATGTCGGATTGGGAATGCAGTCGACAAGCTCCCGAACAAATGATTCGCTCCCCTGCTGCTGGTCGGCCGCACATGCGGACAAGAAGATCGTTGACATAAGAATTAAAAAACTGACACGGACCATGGCGCGGCCTTCGTGCAAAAAGCGAATCTCAATTTTAATTAGAATGAGAGACGTCTTGCAGGCAATCATGCAATTGTATCGACACTATGCCGAGGCGCGACCGTTGCGAATTTGTCACCAGTGGCTAAGTCTTAGTCCGATTTTGATCGGGAAGGGGAATAGAATGGATATGAAGAATGCTGCGCCCGCTTTCGGGCTCGTGTTGTTGATGGCGACAGCGCCAGCTTTCGCTGAGGAGGCCAAACCCTTCATCGCGAAGAGTGGTGAAACCATCGATCTCATGCCGGTCTACGGCGCATCGCGATGCCGGTCCAACCTCGTTGCGCCGCCTGAGCTGGAGGTTCTGGAAGCGCCGCCTGAGTTGAAGCTTACCGTCAGGGAGGAGATGGTCACCCCCCGCAATTGCCGCGAGAAGATCAAGGGCGGGCAGATCGTTGCCACCGTGGGCGAGGTCAAGCAGCCTGTAGAGGGAAAGCTGGCGTTCCGGATAAAGTACAAGGCCAAGGACGGAACGCATCAGGTCAGCCATCTCTACAATGTCTCGCTCCTTCCAAAGTAATGCTCATCCGGTTCACCAAAGCAGCGAGAGTGGCAGTTCCGTCGTGCTTTTCACCTCGGAAATCGCCATGGAGGAGTTGGTGAACTGCACGGACGCGACCTGGGTCAGATGCCTGCGGAAGAAGGCCTCGTAGGAGGCTGCGTCGCGCGTGATCACCCGCAGGAGATAATCCGTTTCCCCGAGCAGCGTATGGCACTCGACCACCTCGGGGAAACGCCGCACCGCCTCCTCGAACATCGGAAGCGTGCGCTGCCCGTGCGCCTGCAGTTTCACGTGCGCGAAGACCATCATGTCCAGGCCGAGCTTGTTCCGGTCGAGCAGAGCGACGCGCTTCTTGATGATGCCGGAGCCTTCCAGCCTCTCGATGCGCCGCCACACCGAGGATTGCGACGCGCCAGCCCGCGCCGCGATTTCGGCCGTGGAAAGCGACGCATCGGATTGAAGAAGCGATAGGATTGTTCGGTCTATCATATCAAGATCGGTGGGCATGATTTATTCACGAAAGCTGTTGGGGCTGAATGAGCATCACAAATAAGCTATTCCCGCTCACGCATCTTTGCAAAGTTTCTTCAGTTTCCCCATGTGATAATCATAAATTATCAGGGGATGCGTCCATGGACACGCTTGTTTATGCGCCTTCCGTCAGCCTTGACGACAAGTATCTCGTCGAAGGAAGCCAAGTTTTCATCACCGGCGTACAGGCACTTGTACGGCTTCCGCTTCTGCGCCGTGAAGTTGATGCTAAAAAAGGCTTAAACACGGCAGGTTTTATTTCGGGTTATCGCGGCTCGCCACTTGGGACCTACGACAAGCAGCTTTGGCACGAGCGCGAGCGTCTCGCCGATCATCACATCATTTTTCAGCCGGGCGTCAACGAGGAACTGGCGGCGACAGCAGTCTGGGGCAGCCAGCAGGCCGGATTGTTTCCGGGCGCACACTATGACGGCGTTTTCGGCATCTGGTACGGCAAAGGGCCAGGAGTTGATCGCTCGGGCGACGCCTTCAAGCACGCAAACATGTTCGGCACGGCGCGGAATGGCGGCGTGCTGGCCGTTGCGGGCGACGATCATGCCTGCAAGTCCTCGACGCTGCCCAACCAGAGCGACTTCGCGCTGATGGACGCGGAAATCCCGGTGCTCAGTCCCGCCGACATCGCCGAGCTGATCGAGTTCGGGATGAAGGGCTTCGACCTCTCGCGCTTTGCCGGGCTCTGGGTCGGGATCAAGGCCATCTCCGACACCATGGACGCGAGCGCGACGGTCAGAATCAATCCGGACAGATACACATCGATCACGCCGGAAGGCGTTATCGACCCGCCCGGCGGACGCAATGCGCGCCTCCATCTTACGCCGCCGCAGCAGGAGGACATGCTGCGTCACTTCAGGCTTCCGGCTGCGATGGCTTTCGCTCGCGCGAACCGCTTCGACCGCATTGCGCTCAACAGCCCCCGCCCTCGTTTCGGCATCGCCGCCTCCGGCAAGGGCTACCTTCACGTCAGGCAGGCGCTTTGCGATCTTGGCCTTGACGAAGGGTACGCGGCGGCGCTCGGCATCCGGGTTTATAAAATCGGCCTCGTATGGCCGTTGGAAGAGGAAGGCGCGCGCGCCTTTGCCGACGGGCTCGAAACCGTGCTTGTGGTCGAGGAGCGGCGCGACGTGATCGAGCATCAGCTCCGCGCCGCCGCCTATGGCCTCGCCGATGGCCGCCGCCCCCGCATCCTTGGCAAGCGCGATGCCTTGGGCGCGCCGCTCATCAGCGACGTGATGGACATAGACACCGCGCAAGTCGCCCGCGCCATCCTGCGCATGCTCCCCGAGGAGTGGAAGACGGAGCGGATGCGCGCCGCCGAAGAACGGCTCAACGGGGCTGCCCAAGCCGTCGCCTCCCAGCCGCTTCACACCCGAACTCCCTATTTCTGTTCGGGTTGCCCCCACAGCGCCTCGACCCGCGTGCCCGAGGGGAGCCGCGCCGTCGCCGGCATCGGCTGCCATTATCTTGTGACCTATATGAACCGCAACACCGACGCCTTCACGCAGATGGGCGGCGAAGGCGCGCTCTGGGTGGGTCAGGCCCCCTTCACGAGCGAGAAGCACATCTTCGCCAATATCGGCGATGGCACCTACTTCCATTCCGGCACCCTTGCCATCCGCCAAGCCGTCGCCGCGGGCCGGAACATCACCTACAAGATTCTCTATAACGACGCCGTGGCCATGACCGGCGGCCAGCCCGTGGACGGGCAGCTCTCCGTGCCGGCGATCGCGGCGCAGATGCGCGCGGAAGGCGTGAAGCGCATCGCCATTGTCAGCGACAACCCCGACCGCTTTCGCGGCAACCCCACGGTGCCTCCCGGCGTAACCTTCGATCACCGCTCGCGGCTCGATGCCATCCAGAAGGATCTGCGGGAGGTTCAGGGCGTCAGCGTCATCATTTACGATCAGGTCTGCGCCACCGAGAAGCGCCGCCGCCGCAAGCGCGGCCTCATGGAACAATCCGACAGGCGCATGATTATCAATGAAGGTGTGTGCGAAGGTTGCGGTGATTGCTCCCGCGCCTCCAATTGCCTCTCAGTCGAGCCGGTCGAGACCGAGTTCGGCCGGAAGCGCAGGGTCAACCAGTCCACCTGCAACCAGGATTTCTCGTGCGTCGAAGGCTTCTGCCCGAGTTTCGTCTCGGTCCATGGCGGAACGTTGAGGCGCGAGAAACCCAAGACGCATGAGATCGCCAGGCTTCCCGAGCCCCGCCTTCCGGCGATCGGCGCTGACGGCTACAACATCCTGATGACGGGGATCGGCGGCCTGGGCATCACATCGCTCGCGGCGATTCTCGGGATGGCGGCGCATCTCCATGACCGGCAGGTCCGCGTCCTCGACCAGATCGGCCTCGCGCAAAAGGGCGGCGGGGTCTACTCGCACCTGCGCATCGGCGAGCAAAGAAGCGAGCTGTTCACATCGCGCATCGGCGCCGGCCAGGCCGATCTGGTTCTGGCGGCCGACATGGTAGTGGCTCACGGCAAGAACGGCCTGCCGATGATGAGTGCGGAGAGGACCGCCGTCGTTGCGGATGGGCAGATCATGCCAACAGCCGAATTCGTGGCCAACAATGCAGTCACCTACAACACTCCATTCATGCAGGCGCGGCTGAAGGAGCACGCGCGCGCTGTCGAGGAATGCCCCGCCCAGGCCATCGCCACCGCGCTTCTCGGCGATGCCATCCTCGCGAACATGGTGCTGACCGGCTTCGCCTGGCAGAAAGGGCTGATTCCGCTCGACCGCGGCGCGATCATGCGCGCCATCGAACTGAACGGAGCGAGCGTAGACCTGAACAAGCGCGCTTTCGAGATCGGCCGCGAGGCGGCTGTCGATCCGGCCCGCATCATGGCGAAGGTCGCGCCGCCGCCGAGGCTTTCGCGAACGCTGGACGAACTGATCGAGATCCGCGTGCGCGACCTCACCGCCTATCAGGACGCCGCCTATGCAGAGCGCTACCAGGCCTTTGTGGAGAGGGTGCGGGCAGCCGAGCAGGCCATTGCGCCCAAACGCGAAGTCTTGACGGAAGCCGTCGCGCGGAACCTCTACAAGTTGATGGCGATCAAGGACGAGTACGAGGTTGCGCGCCTCTATACGGACGGCGCGTTCGCCAGGCGCCTCAAGGAGAAATTCGGGGGCGACATCAAGCTCCGCATCCATCTCGCCCCGCCGATTTTCGGCCAACGCAACCCGGATACGGGCCTCCCGGAGAAGTACACCTTCGGCGGCTGGATGCTGAATGCCTTGAAAGTGCTCGCGAAAGGCAAGCGCCTGCGCGACACCCCGTTCGACTTCTTCGGGCGGACTGCGGAGAGAAAGGCCGAACGCGCCTTGATCGCGGATTACGAGGCGCGCATCGAAAAACTGCTTGTGGCGATCACGTCGGCAAACCTCACGCTGGCGGCGACATATGCGGCCGTGCCCGATATGATCCGCGGCTTCGGCCATGTGAAGGCGGCGAATATGAAGAAGGCGGAAGCGCGCTACGCCGAGCTTGAGGCAGCCCTGTTCGCGCCGCAGCATGCGCTCACGGCCGCAGAGTAGAAGGCCTCTCTCCGCCTTGACATCATGTTTCGGCGATGCGTCCATGCGTGCGCACCGGCGGCGGAGGGAGAACAATGCTAAGGAATTCGTATCGCGGCCTCGACTTCGGGCTCGGCGAGAGCGCAGACATGCTGCGCGAAACAGTCCGCGCTTTCTCGCAAAACGAGATCGCGCCGCGCGCCGCCGAAATCGACCGCACCAATACCTTTCCGCGCGACCTTTGGGAGCCGATGGGCGCGCTTGGGCTCCACGGCATCACGGTCGAAGAGGACTGGGGCGGCACGGGGCTCGGCTATCTCGAGCATTGCGTGGCCGTGGAGGAGGTGAGCCGGGCCAGCGCGAGCGTCGGCCTCTCCTATGGCGCGCATTCGAACCTGTGCGTGAACCAGATCCGGCGCAACGCCAGCGATGAGCAGAAGCGCCGTTATCTGCCGAAGCTGATTTCGGGCGAGCATGTGGGCGCGCTCGCCATGTCCGAGGCTGGCGCGGGATCCGATGTTGTGTCGATGGCGACGCGGGCCGAGAAGCGCGGCGACCGCTACATTCTGAACGGCGCGAAGATGTGGATCACCAATGCGCCTCACGCCGACGTGCTCCTCGTCTACGCCAAGACCGATCCGAAGGCAGGGCCGCGCGGCATCACGGCCTTCCTCGTCGAGAAAGGCATGAAAGGGTTCTCCGTCTCCCCGAAGCTGGACAAGCTCGGCATGCGCGGCTCGGATACCGCCGAACTCGTCTTTCAGGATTGCGAGGCGCCGGAAGAGAACGTCGTCGGCGGCGAAGGCCGCGGCGTGAAGGTGCTGATGTCGGGCCTCGACTATGAGCGCGCCATCCTGGCGGCAGGCCCGCTCGGCATCATGCAGGCCGCGCTCGACATCGTGCTTCCCTATGTCCACGAGCGCAAGCAGTTCGGCCAGCCCATCGGAACCTTCCAGCTCGTGCAGGGCAAGGTCGC
Organism: uncultured Alphaproteobacteria bacterium; assembly: GCA_963817495.1. Lineage (GTDB taxonomy): Bacteria > Pseudomonadota > Alphaproteobacteria > Rhizobiales > Rhodomicrobiaceae > Rhodomicrobium. The sequence goes on from CAWFOS010000011.1 coordinate 294,923, forward strand.
CGACATGTATGTGACGCTGAATGCGGCCCGCTCCTATGTCTACACCGTGGCGCGCGCCTGCGACCGGGGCGAGACCACGCGCGAGGACGCGGCTGGCGCGATCCTGTACGCCGCCGAGGCCGCGACCCGCCTCGCGCTGGACGCCATCCAGCTTCTCGGCGGCAACGGCTACATCAACGACTATGCCACCGGGCGGCTCCTGCGCGACGCCAAGCTTTACGAGATCGGCGCCGGAACGAGCGAAATCCGGCGCATGCTGATTGGCAGGGAACTTTTTGAGAAAACGGCATAGAGTAACGCATATGCCATTGTTTTCTGAATTGACAATTGAGGCGTTAGTGCCAATAGTTGGCCATGAAGGAGCGAGCTATGGCAAGGAAGAACAAGACATCCGAGGCGTCTCAAGCCCAGGGCTTCGGGGAAGCGCCGCAAGCTGCCTTCCTGGCGGCAGATGTGGAAAAGCCCGGCTTCGGCATCGTGAACCGGCTGCGGCTGACGCTCGGCCCGGGCGGCCGTGTCGTGATCCCAGCGGCTTTGCGCGAGGCCATGGAAGTGAATGAAGGCGACGCGCTGCTCGCCTGGGTCGAGGACGGCGAGCTTCACATGGTAAGCCCGCGCGTTGGCGCGCGCCAGGCGCAGGCCATGCTGAAAGCTTTGCTGCCCCAAGGCGCAAGCCTCGCCGAGGAGCTGATCGCCGACCGCCGGCGCGAGGCCGAGGCCGAGCGCCGTGGCTAGCATCGTCTTCGACGCTTCGGTGATTCTCGCTCATTTGAACGGCGAACCGGGAGCTGACCGCGCCGCCGCCCATCTGGGCGACGCGATCATGTGCGCCGTGAACCTGTCGGAAATCATCGCCAAGCTCGTGGAGCGAGGGGCGGGTCTTTCGCTGATCCGCCCGGCCCTTTCGCGCTATGGGCTGGAGATCGCGCCGTTTGACGAGGATCTCGCGGAGCGGGCGGGCGCGCTGCGGGCCAGCACAAAAGCTTTCGGACTTTCACTCGGCGACCGGGCCTGCCTCGCCTTGGCCGAGCGGTCCCGCCTGCCGGTTCTGACCGCAGATCGCATGTGGAAGGATCTCGGCCTTCACATCGATGTGCAGATCTTGCGCTGAGAAACTTACCTGCCCTTATGCTACTCTGTGGCAGCCAAAAGCAAGGATGCAACCGATCATGCCCCGCCTCGAAAGCGCTATCGACAAACGCTCGGCGGAGTTCCAGGCGAATGCAAGCGCGATGCGGGCGCAAGTTGCGGCCTTGCGCGAAAAGCTGGCGGCCGCTTCTCTCGGCGGCAGCGCTAAGTCCAGGGCGCGCCATGTCGCCCGCGGCAAGCTTCTCGTCCGCGAGCGCATCAACCTTCTGCTCGATCCCGGGTCGCCCTTCCTCGAAATCGCGCCGCTCGCCGCGAACGGCCTCTACGGGGGCGACGCGCACGCGGCTGGGCTCGTTGCGGGCGTCGGCCGCGTCTCGGGCCGCGAATGCATGATTGCGGCGAACGATGCCACCATCAAGGGCGGAACCTATTATCCGCTGACAGTCAAAAAACACCTGCGGGCGCAGGACATCGCGCGCGAAAACCGCCTGTCCTGTCTCTACCTTGTCGACTCTGGCGGCGCGTTCCTACCCCAGCAGGACGAGATTTTCCCGGATGAGCGCCATTTCGGGCGCATCTTCTACAATCAGGCGCAGATGTCGGCGGCGGCCATTCCGCAGATCGCTATCGTGATGGGGCCATGCACGGCGGGCGGCGCGTACGTTCCGGCCATGTGCGACGAGAGCATCATCGTGAAGGGCAACGGCACCATCTTTCTCGGCGGGCCGCCGCTCGTTCGCGCCGCCACAGGCGAAGTCGTCACAGCCGAAGAACTCGGGGGTGCAGACGTCCACAGCCGCCAATCCGGCGTCACGGACCATTATGCGCAGAGCGATGCGCACGCCATCGGCATCGCGCGCGGCATCGTCGCGGACCTGAACCGGGTCAAACCCGCCTCCCTCGATGTGGTCTCGCCGCGCGATCCGCTTTACCCCCCCGAGGATCTTTACGGCATCGTTCAGGCCGATGTGAAGAAGCCCTACGATGTGCGCGAGGTGATCGCGCGGCTGGTTGACGGCTCGGACTTCGACGAGTTCAAGAAGCTTTACGGCCACACCCTGGTCTGCGGCACGGCGCATATCTGGGGTTACCCCGTGGGCATCCTCGCCAATAACGGCATCCTGTTCTCCGAAAGCGCACTGAAGGGCGCGCATTTCATCGAAAATATGTGCCAGCGCGGCATTCCGCTCGTGTTTCTTCAGAACATCACCGGCTTTATGGTCGGCAGGAAGTACGAAGCAGGCGGCATCGCGAAGGACGGCGCGAAGCTTGTGACCGCCGTTTCCACCGCGAACGTGCCGAAGTACACCGTCGTGACCGGCGGCTCTTATGGAGCGGGCAATTACGGCATGTGCGGGCGCGGCTATTCCCCGCGCTTTTTGTGGATGTGGCCCAACGCCAAGATTTCCGTCATGGGCGGCGAGCAGGCCGCAACCGTGCTCGCGATCGTGCGGCGCGAAGGCATCGAGGCCAAGGGCGGCGCCTGGACGAAGGAGGAGGAAGAAGCGTTCAAAGCGCCGGTGCGCGCCCAATTCCGTGAGCAGGCCGACCCCTATTACGCGACGGCGCGGCTCTGGGACGACGGGCTGATCGACCCCGCCGACACGCGCATGGTCCTGGCCCTCGCCATTTCAGCCGGAATGAATGCGCCGGCTGGACCGCCGCGCTTCGGCGTATTCAGGATGTAAGCCGCGATGCTTGCGCGCCCCTTCACCTCGCTCCTGATCGCCAATCGCGGCGAGATTGCCTGCCGCATCATGCGGACGGCGAAGCGCATGGGGCTTCGCACCATCGCCGTCTACTCAGAGGCGGATGCCAACGCGCGGCACGTAAAGTCAGCAGATGAGGCGCGGCTGATCGGCCCCCCGCCGGCGCGAGAAAGCTATCTCGACATCGAGCGCATTCTGGCCGCCGCCAAGGCGAGCGGCGCGGAAGCCATCCATCCGGGCTACGGCTTCCTGTCCGAGAGGGCGGAATTTGCGGAAGCCTGCGCCGAGGCTGGCCTGATCTTCATCGGGCCGCCCGCTTCGGCCATCCGCGCCATGGGATCGAAATCGGCCGCGAAGGCGCTTATGGAAGCCGCGGATGTGCCCGTGGCGCCGGGCTATCATGGGAAGGCCCAGGACCTGGCAGGCTTCACGCGCGAGGCGAAAAGGCTCGGCTATCCCGTTCTTCTGAAGGCGGTGGCAGGCGGCGGCGGCAAGGGCATGCGCGTGGTGCGCCGTGCTGACGAGCTTGAGGCTGCGCATGCGGGCGCAAAGCGGGAAGCAGCGGCGGCGTTCGGCGATGACCGCCTTCTCATCGAGAAGTTCATCGAACGCCCGCGGCACATCGAGGTCCAGGTGTTTGGCGACGTTCATGGCGGCATCGTTTCGCCGTTCGAGCGGGAATGTACGCTGCAGCGCCGCCACCAGAAGGTGATCGAGGAAGCGCCGTCTGCAGCCTTCGACGGCGAGCGGCGCGACGCGCTTTACGAGGCGGCGCGGAAGGCGGCGGCCGCAATCGGCTATGTGGGCGCAGGCACGGTCGAATTCGTGGCCGACGAGCGCTCCGCCTATTTTATCGAAATGAACACCCGCCTTCAGGTGGAGCACCCGGTTACCGAAATGATCACCGGGCTCGATCTCGTGGAGTGGCAGCTTCGAACGGCAATGGGAGAAAGACTGCCGCTGCGTCAGGACGAGATCGTGCGGCGCGGGCATGCCATCGAGGCGCGCATCTATGCCGAGGACGCCGCAGCTGGCTTCTTGCCTTCGATCGGCGAGATTTCACACTGGCGCACCCCAAGAGAGGACGCGGCGCTGCGCATCGATGCCGGCTTCGGGGCGGGAGATACGGTTTCCCAATATTACGATCCCATGCTCGCGAAGGTGATCGCGCATGCTGAGACACGCGAATCGGCCTTGATGCGGCTTCGGCACGCGCTTTCCGGTTTTGAAGTCGCGGGCGTCACGACAAACATTCCCTTCCTCACGCGCCTCGTCTCAAACGAAGCTGTCATCGCCAATGCCGTCGATACCGGCTTCATCGAACGCGAAGGCGCTGGCCTGGCCGCCGCCAACACTGCCTCGCCCTATCACGTCGCTGCCGCAGCCGCCTCCATCCTCCACCGCGAGAAAGAGGAACAGCGCCGCGACGCGGCCGACCCGTTCTCGCCCTGGGCGCAAGACGTGCCCTGGATGATGTTTGGCTCCCGGAAGCGCCTGATGGAGTTCCGCGACAAGGCCGGCGCAGCGCACAAGGCGGCCATCACGCATAGCCGCGATGGCATGGTCCTCGAACTGGCGGGCGCCACCGCTCCCTTCGCCTTCGAGCCCATTCCCGGTGAAGCATCGCGCTTCGCCGTCACGCTTGGCGGCGGGCGCCGCGCAATGACGGCACTGATCCAGGGCAGCTCCATCACCGTGTTCGACGGACCGGAACCGATCAAGCTCACCCTTGCCGACCCTTTCGCCGCCGGGACTATCGACCCCGATCTGGAGATGGGCGTGACCGCCCCCATGCCCGGCGCCGTCATCGCGCTTTTGGCGAAGCCCGGCGAAATCCTGGACGCGGGCGCCCCCATGCTCATCCTCGAAGCCATGAAGATGGAACATACGCTGCGCGTGCCCGCGCGGGGGCGCGTGGCGCGCTATCTCTGCGCCGTTGGCGATCTCGTCGCCGAAGGCGCGGCGCTCGCCGAAATCGAGCCCGAGGAGCCTCACGCATGACCGAGCGAGTGCGCATTGTCGAAGTCGGCCCTCGCGATGGATTGCAGAATGAAGCCGCCGCGCTTTCGGCCGGGACACGCATCGCCTTTATCGAAAAGCTCATCGCGGCGGGGCTGACCTCCATCGAGGCCGGAAGCTTCGTCTCGCCGAAATGGGTGCCGCAGATGGCCGACACCGCAGTCGTCCTGAAGGCTTTCGCCGGGCGAGCCGGCGTTTCCGTCCCTGTTCTGGTCCCCAACGAAAAGGGACTCGATGCTGCCCTCGAAGCGGGCGCGCGCGAGATCGCGATTTTTGCGGCTGCATCCGAGACGTTTTCCCGCAAGAACATCAACTGCTCCATCGCCGAGTCCTACGAACGCTTCGCTCCCGTCGCGGAACGGGCAATCGCTGCGGGCGTAAAAGTGCGCGGATACGTGTCCTGTGTCCTGGGCTGTCCGGATGAGAGGCTCGTGCCGGTCGCGAAAGTCGCCGAAGTTGCCGCACGGCTGCTTGGGCTCGGCTGCTACGAGGTCTCGCTCGGCGACACGATCGGCGTCGGCACGCCACGCGCCGCGCGGACCATGCTCAAGGCCGTCGCGGAGCGCGTCCCGCTTTCGCAGCTCGCGGTGCACTTTCACGACACCTATGGACAGGCAGTCGCAAACATCTACGCGTGCCTCGAAGAGGGGGTTCGCGTCGTGGACAGCTCGGCGGGCGGCCTTGGCGGATGCCCCTACGCGAAGGGCGCGTCCGGCAATGTCGCGACCGAGGATGTTGTCTATCTCTGCGACGGACTGGGATTCGAGACGGGCGTCGACCGTCGCCCCGTGATTGAGGCGAGCCGCTTCATCTTTAATGCGCTTGGCAGAACGGATAAGCCTCTCCGCCCTGACTGCTGTTCTCCAGTCTAGCCAACACATGAATGAAGGGGGACTATGCGGCGACGCGAGCGCGGACAATCGCAAGGTGCGTTGAAATGACGCAGGCAACACTCTGTGTCATCCCGAGTTTACACCCATGGGAGTAAGCCTATGCAGACGCTTCTAAGGGTCGCGGTCACGCTATTCTTGACGTTGTGCCGCCTTGGCACGACGAACTCAGAAAATCCTACCGGAAGGTAAGTTATGGTGGATCCAAATGGAGTCTATCTGACGGGCTTAACCTATACGGAAGCCGAGGAACTGCATGGTCATGTGATCAACGGCACACGGGTTTTCGGGGCGACGACAGTATTCGCGCACTTTCCTGCATATGCGCTTACCTTGGCTTCACTCAATCATCCAGACTAGGAGAACTGAACATGGCTGATCCGGATGGACAAGCTGGTATTTGGTTGGTGGTTCCCCCGAAGGTCGGTCTTCCACTGTTCCTTGGCACGGTCACTTTAATCGCGCTGCTCGTCCATGCCGCCATTCTGAACCACACGTCATGGTTCTCTGCTTACTGGCAGGGCGGCAAGGGCAAGGCTGCGATGAGCACCAACTCAGTAGCCCCCACGGCTGCGGCGGAACCTGCGGCTCCATCCAACCCAACGAGGTAAAAAGCCTCGAAATGCAAGGGACCCTGCTTCGCGCGGGGTCTTTTGCTATCTTGATCGGTTGGAGCGAGCCTGTCTTGGCAGCCAGGCGAGGTTTTTCCGCCAGATCCGCTTTGCTCAGGCTGGTTTAATTTCCTGAATGGCGTCGAAGCCCTCGAAATGCGGGCCTTCGAGATAGAGCGGTTTGTTTCCGCCAGCGCCCCTATGCGCCGCGCGGAAGCTTTCCGATCGGGTCCAATCCTCGAACGCCTGCCGACTCGCCCAGATCGTGTGCGACACGTAAAGGCTACATTCTTCCGTCTGCGGTCCCTTCAGCATGTGGAACGCCACGAAACCCGGCTCGCGATTGATAAAAACGTCGCGGTTCAGCCAGACCGCCTCGAAGTCCGCCTCGCATCCCCGTTTTACACGAAACCTGTTCATGGCAATAAACATCCGCGGTTCTCCTCCACCGGCCTGGAACACAATGCGAAACGGACCAATTCCAGCGTAAGGAACCGTCTCGCATCTGCCCCCAGTTAGGAAGAACCGTCATGGACTACAACCTCGAAGGCAAGCTCGCATTCGTCACCGGGTCCACCAAGGGCATCGGAAAGGCAACCGCCGCGCTTCTCTTGCGTGAAGGCGCGCAAGTCATCATTCATGGGCGCACAATCGAATCCGTCGAACGCGCCAAGGAAGACCTGCCCTCCGCGCACACGGTGTACGGCGACCTTCGCGACAAGGCCGCCGTCCAAAGGATCATCGGCGACGTCAAGACCATCGGCGCCGTTCAAATCCTCGTCAACAACGCCGGCATTTATGAGAGCAAGGCGTTTCAGGACATCTCGGACGAAGACTGGCTGCGCTTTTTTGAGGTGAATGTGATGTCCGGCGTGCGTTTCTCCCGTGCGCTCCTGCCTCCAATGCTGCTTCTGAACTGGGGCCGGATCATCTTCGTCTCATCGGAATCGGCCATCAACATTCCGCAGGAAATGATCCATTACGGCATGACGAAAACGGCACAGCTCGCGGTTTCACGCGGGCTGGCGGAACTCACGAAGGGCACGCAGGTCACGGTGAACACAGTTGCCCCCGGCCCGACGGCGTCCGAGGGCGTTATCGATTTCGTGAAGGGCGTGGCCGCCTCTCAGGGGAAGGATCAGGAAGCCGTCGAAGAGGAATTTTTCAAGACTGTCCGCCCAACCTCGCTCTTGCAGCGCTTTGAAGATCCGATGGAAATCGCACAGACCATCGTCTTTCTTGCAAGCCCGCTGTCGAGCGCAATCAATGGCGCCGTGCTGAGAGCAGACGGCGGCGTCGTCAAATCCGCGTTCTGAGGCTCAGAATCCCCAGGAGATGCAGCGCGGCCGCCTATGCCAGATGCACCGGTAATAGGTGCAGACATTGATCCGGCCATCCCGGCCGCAGGTGCAATTGTTGCAGCCGTCGAACCATTGCGTGCAGAGGTGCGGGCACAGGCCGTGGTAGACATGCCGGATGAAAAGAGCTTCTGGCGGCAGTGAAAGCTGCCATGGCGTCACGTCGGCTCGCGTCGGCGGCGATGCCAACAAGGTCGCCAAAAGAAAGAACGCCAAGCAGCGAAGCAATGTCATAGCCGTCTTTCCCGTAAGACTGAATATAGCGTCAGCCTTAGCATATGACGGCCTCGCCGCAAGAGGCGTGGCGATAGGGCACCAACCAGGAAAAAATCCGCCGCGGCTGCCGCCCTGCCCCCCAACTCAGCGCTCGAAGCTAGGCGACGCCCATCCGCAAGAGATCGTGGATGTGCACGATGCCAACCGGCACGCCCTTCTCAACAACGAAAAGCGCCGTGATGGCCGACGCGTTAATGATCTGGAGCGCCGCGCTGGCGAGCATGTCCGCTCTGACGGTCTTGGGGTTTTTTGTCATGATCTCGCCGACCGTCATGTCGAGGAGGCCGGGCGACATGTTACGGCGAAGGTCGCCGTCCGTCACAATGCCCACGAGCTTGCCGCCCTCGCCGAGCACGCCAAGACAGCCGAAGCTCTTTTCCGTCATAACCACAAGCGCGCTGCTCATAAGCTCGGTGACGGGAACGGTCGGGAGCCTGTCGCCACGATGCATCATGTCGCTGACATGTTTCAGGTTGGCCCCGAGTTGTCCGCCCGGATGGAAAATCTTGAAGTCGAGGGCCGTAAAGGCGCGTCCTTCCAGGAGCGCAATCGCGAGGCAATCGCCGAGCGCGAGCTGTGCCAGTGTCGATGTCGTCGGCGCCAGCCCATGCGGGCAGGCTTCCTTCACCTGCGGCATGGCCAGCACCACGTCCGCCGCCTTGGCGAGCGTGCTTTCCCGCCGCGAGGTCATGGCAATAAGTGGCACCCGGAATCGGCGCGAGTAGGTCAGGATATTTGCGAGTTCCGCCGTTTCTCCTGACCAGGACAGCGCGAGAACGGTGTCGCGGGCCGTGATCATGCCGAGGTCGCCGTGGCTGGCTTCCGCAGGATGAACGAACTGCGCAGGCGTTCCGGTCGAAGCGAGCGTTGCAGCGATCTTCTGACCGACATGGCCGCTTTTGCCCATGCCAGTCACGATCACGCGGCCTTCGCAGTCCTGCAAAAGCTCCACCGCGCGCTCGAACTCGTCCGCCAGGCCCGTGAAGAACGCGCCCTGCAGCGCACTTAAGCCGTCGATGCCGCAGTCCAGCGTGCGCCGGGCGACCCTCGCCGCCTCGAACTCCCGCGCTGCCTCAGGACGCCGCTCAACTCGCGCCAACCGTTGCGCCATGGTTCCCCCCGCCTTTTTCCGGTTCTGCCCTGTTTAAGGGGCGAATCACTTCCCATCAATGTGGGAGGCTATGGCCGGAAAAAGGCTGGTGTACGACGGTGGATAAGACTATTCGGCTGCCTTTGCGGTTGGCCCGGCGCTGTGCTTCGCCTGCAACTCAGCCGCAAGCTTCTTGAGCTCCTCGCCGAATTTCGGAGCCAGATCGGGCCTTGCCAGCGCGAACGCCACATTAGCGGTCAGGAAGCCAAGCTTCGACCCGCAGTCATAGCTCTTGCCGCGATATTTGTAGGCAAAGAACATCTGGTCCTGCATTTGCGTTTTCATGGCGTCGGTGATCTGGATCTCATTCCCCGCGCCCCGCTCCTGGTGCTTCAGGGTTTGGAAGATCTCCGGCTGCAGGATGTAGCGGCCCATAATGATGAGGTTCGAAGGGGCGCTTCCGCGCACAGGCTTCTCGACCATAGACCGGATGCGCCAAAGCCGGTCTTCCTCCTCCGCCTCCAGTCCGACCACACCGTAGGAACTCGTTTCTTCCGGCGCGACCTCTTCCACGGCGACGATGTTGATCTTCGCGTTGGGATATTTTTCGCACAGCCGGTTATAGACCTTGATCATCTGTCCAAGGCAGCTCTCGCCCTCCGGCAACACGATCACGTCAGGCAAGAGAAGCGCAAAGGGATCTTCGCCCACGATGTCGTGAGCGCACCAGACCGCATGGCCGAGGCCAAGAGGCTCCTGCTGGCGCGTGAAGCTTGTTGCGCCCGGAGCAGGCAAGTGGAGCTCGAGGTTGAGCAGTTCCTCCTGCTTGTTGCGCTGCCTCAGCACCGCCTCAAGCTCGAACTGCCGGTCGAAATGATCCTCGATAACGCCCTTGTTGCGCCCCGTCACAAAAATAAAGTGCTCGATGCCGCCGTTGCGGGCCTCGTCGACCACGTGCTGAATGATGGGGCGGTCGACGACGGTCAGCATTTCTTTCGGCATGGCCTTGGTGGCCGGAAGGAAGCGGGTGCCGAGGCCTGCGACGGGAAAAATGGCCTTGCGAATAGGCTTGCTCATAGCGGTTCCTGGACGATTCTCAGGTCGGGAAATCTGCAACTGATATAGAGCAGAAGGGCGGACATTTCAGCCAAAATTGCGGCTCTGGCAACACGAATCGCCTTTAGCCACACGTAAAAGGCGCGGCGCCGATTGCCGGACCATTCCATCTGACGGCGGCACGCGCAAGCCTGATCCCTGCAACTTTAACAAATAAAAAAATGTCGCAGTTTATGTTATTCTCATGGCTCTGTTGCAGAGGCGTCACGAATCACTGGCGGCGGCGGCGGCGGGGTTCAAGTGGGCTTGATCCTGACACAATCTCTCATGATGAGGACTTCTCGGACAAATAAGGGTAGGCTGAACTTGAGTGCGTTCGCCGAGGGATACGATAGATCGCCGCTGCACCGTACTTTCGCGGCGCCGATGGTTTTTTGTGTCGTGCTGGTCCTCCTGGCCATTTTCGCCGCTCCGGCTGTTCGCGCTCAGGGAACGAGCCTCTTATCCTCCAGCTACATCACGCCGTTCCCGCAAACCGACCGCTACCAGGTCCGCGTCATCGGCGATTGGCTTGGCCCAGGCCTGACCGAGGGCCTGAAGGATGCATTCAAGCAGGAAAGCTCTCTCGAGATTTCCGATATGTCCCGTTCGAACTACGGCCTCGTTCGAGCGGATCAGGTCGACCTCTACGGCGAGATCGACCGCATGATTGCCGGGCCTCCGGTTCATGTCGCGGTCATCATGCTTGGCTTGAACGATCGCGCCTCGATCAAAGCCGGGTCCGGCCGCGCTCAGCCAGGCGCCGCAGAGTGGAAGGAAGCTTACAGCAAGGAAGCCGAAAAACTTATCAAGAAAATGAGGGGGGCGAACATCGCGGTCTACTGGGTCGGCCTCCCCGTGATGGGCAACACGGCCTCCAGCGAAGCTGCCGCTGCGACAAACGACGCCGTTCGGCAGGCGGCCTATGTCAACGGCGCGAAGTTCATCGAAACCTGGGCAGGCTTCACCGACCAGCTCGGCGCCTATAGCGCTTACGGCCCTGACCTGACGGGCCAGACGAAGCGGCTGCGCGAAGCGGATGGCGTTGGCTTGACCGCTCCCGGCTACCGGAAGCTGGCGAATTATGTAGAAACCGTCCTGCGTCGCGACCTCGCCCATGCGAAGGCCCAGCGCAACATTCCCCTCGCGGGGGACGAAGAAGAGCAGGCGCGCGTGGTTCCAAATGCGTCGCGTAGCGGCCCGTCCGCGAAGGGCGCAGCCGGTCTCACAAGTTCATCGGCCTCCGAGGCGCATCCTGACGGGACGAACGGATTGGCCGGAAAGCAGGCCTCCGGCGGCAGCGGTGCTTCTGAAGTCAGGGCAGAATCCCAAACGCCTGCCGCATCGGCTCAAGATGCGCAAAAGCGCGATCAAGCCGCTTTCGGAGGAGCTGGCTATCAGGGAGGCGAGTTCATCCTGAGCGATCTTGGCGACGGCCTCACCGCGATTGCCGTGATCTCGCCTGCCGGCGACTTCTCCATGCGCGAGATTCAGAGGCAAACCCCTCTCGCCGAACGCACTTACTTCAAGGTCCTGGGCCGCGGCGAAGCATTGCCGCCCAAGGACGGCCGTGCGGACGACTTCCGCTGGCAGGGCGAAGCGGCGGCTCAGTCACAGCAGTAGTAGCGTCCCATGTATTCGGTGTTTGCTGGAGTGCATATGCGGAGCGTGTGGTTCGGAAATCGGAGTGTTTCGGGTCTGCGGACTAGGGCCGGCGGGTTGCTTGTTTTTTGCGTCCTGCCTTTGCTTGGCGGCTGCTTCCCAGGAAGCATGTGGGGAGGCGGCGATGAGGACGAAAGCCGCAGCTCTTTCTCGGAAAGTTCGCAAGACAGTCCAGCGCTGAACCGTTCCTATAAAACCAGCTTGATGTCGCTGAAACTGCCGTCCTTTGGCGCTTTTGGCGGCGAGACGCAGCTTACACCTGACAGCGGACCTTCACCCTCGCCTGTCGGTTCCTCGACCGTCGAATCCCGCAGGCCTTCCCAGCTGAACACACCTGGATTCGGCATGAATTCGTCCCCGGTTCTCCCCCCGGCGCAGGCTCTTCAGAACTTCTACGGCGCGTTGGCGGCGTTAAACGCCGGGAAACGGCCCCAACCGATCAGCATCGTCCACCTCGGCGGCGACCGGATCGTCGATGACAGGTTCGCGGCTTCGCTCAGGGAGAGCCTGAGCAGCCGATTTGGCAATGCCGGCCGCGGGCTCATGCAGCCGGGGCTCTATCCCGTGCGCGGGATGAAGGTCGACCGCAGCGGGCAATGGTCGCTCTCGAGCGCATCTGGAGACGGGCCGGGGCCTTTCGGTATCACGGGGGCCAGGGTGACTTCCAGCGCCAGCGACGCCTGGCTTCGATTCACGTCCGTGGAAGGAGCATTCGACTGGATTGACGTGACGTTCATGACCGGTCCAGGGCAGGGCACGGCCGCGGTGAGCGTCGATGGCGATGTGAAACTCGTTCCAACCAAATCGCCGGCAATGGCTCAGACATCCATCCGCGTTTCGGCCAAAGCCAGGGAGATCATGATCAGGCCCCGCGGCGATGGGGCAATATCGGTCCTTTCGGTGGCGAGCGGGATGAATAGTCCCGGTCTCCTCTACTCGAACGTCGGATTGCCGGGAGCCACCGCGACGACGATCGGGAAATGGAACACAGACTTCGCAATCTATGACTTTCGGAAGCTCAGCCCAGACTTGATCGTCTTCGATTACGGAACCAGGGAAGGCTTCGTCGACACGCTGGACGTGAAGCAATATGAGGACAGCTTGAGGCTGGCCATCGATCAGATCAAATCCTGGGCGCCGCAAGCTTCAATCCTGATCATCGGCGCTCCGGATGCGGCGCGCCTTCCTGCCTTCGCAGGCTCGGCCGGAGCGCAGGCCTGCCGGTCGCTCAACGCCCAGGAAATTGCGGCCTATGGCCAGCTTATGGATCGCAAAGATGAACGGCTGGCTCGCTGGCATGCTCCGCCTCGTCTCGAAGCGGTACGGCTGGCGTTAAGGCGGCAGGCCGCTGAAAGCGGCGCATTCTTCTGGGATTGGGCAAAATATATGGGCGGTCCCTGTTCCATCCACGCATGGACAAGCCTGAAGCCGCCCCTCGCGGCGCCCGATCATGTGACCCTTACCGAGGCAGGGGAAGAGCGTTCCGCGCGTGCGCTTTTCGCAGAGCTCATGGCTGGCTTCGAAAGCTACCAGCGCGCGGCCAAGGACAGGGAAAAAGTTCCGGTTGCCGCTGCAGCCTTCACGGCGACGATACAGCCTAACAAGGCCAGCGCCAAAAAGCGCAATGAGTAAAAGATCGCTTCACCCCGGCGAGCGGTCTCAGCCAGCGCGCCGCCGCAGATGCCTGTCCAGGTTGCACTCCTTCTCTGAGGCAAGGCGCACCTCGAACTGCAAACTCCCATCGTTCAGATCGTGCCTGCCGAGAACTTCCGTATTCTCATAAAGCCAATGAATGAGCGCGCCGTTGCCGTCATCGACAACGACATTGCGGGTTCGCATGTCTTTCTGCAGCCGCCCGCGGATCAGGGCCGCCAGTTCCGCCACACCCTCCCCTGCTGCGGCGGAGATCAATACTGCGGCAGGCTTAGCCTGTGCCGCCCGCTTTGCAAGACTGGCCCTCTCCTCCTCCGGCAAGAGATCGGCCTTGTTCCATACCTCGATGACCCGCCTCTGCTGCTCTTCGGCGCCGATCCCGATCTCTGTCAGAACCTTTTCCACCTCGAAGCGCTGGGCTTCGGAGGATTCGCTTGCTATGTCCCGAACGTGGAGGATCAGATCCGCTTCGAGAATTTCCTCTAGCGTGGCCCGAAAGGCCGCGATGAGCTGAGTCGGAAGGTCCGAAATGAAGCCGACGGTGTCGGACAACAGGAACGCGCCGCCCTCCGGAAACTCGATCCGGCGCAACGTCGGATCGAGCGTCGCGAACAGCATATCCTTTGCGAGCACGCCCGCTCCTGAGAACGCGTTGAACAGCGTAGATTTTCCGGCGTTTGTGTAGCCGACAAGGGAAACGATCCGCTGCTCCGTAGCCTTCCGGTGCTTCCGGTGCAGGCGCCTCGTCCGCTCGGCCACCGCGAGCTCGCTCCTGATCGTGTCGATGCGTTCGCCGATAGCGCGCCGGTCGGCCTCGATCTGCGTCTCGCCGGGGCCGCCGAGAAAGCCGAAACCGCCCCGCTGGCGTTCAAGGTGCGTCCACGACCTGACAAGCCGGCCCTTCTGATAGGTGAGCCGCGCCAGGTCGACTTGCAGCCTGCCCTCTTTGCTGCGCGCCCGCTCGGCAAAGATCTCGAGAATGAGCCCAGTGCGATCGAGAACCTTTGCGTTCCAGGCCGTTTCGAGATTGCGCTGCTGGATGGGGCTCAGGACGTGGTCCACAATCGCAACCGTGGCATCCCCGGCCTTGATAATCGCGGCGAGTTCCTCGACCTTCCCCGAGCCCAAAAGGGTTGCGGGCCGGGGCTGGGTGAGTGGGACCGTACCGCTGAAACAAACGTCGAGGCCAATCGCCTTTGCAAGGCCGGTCGCTTCCGAAAGGCGCTCCCAGCTCGTCAGGCGCGCTTGAGCCGAAACCTGCGCTGTTTGATGCTCCGGGAACTTCCGGATTGGAACGATGACAACGGCACGCGTTGCGCCAAGTGCCTCCTCCGACCGCGCGCTTCTTTCTTTGTCTCCGGCGCGATGCTCAGTAATTTCTCGGGGTTCGAGCTTTTTCAAAGGTCTTAACGTTCTCCGTTCTGATCTCCGTCCAGAAACGAAATAGGACCACCCGGCATGATTGTCGAGATGGCATGCTTGTACACCAGCTGCGAGTGCCCGTCGCGCCGGAGCAGAACGCAGAAATTGTCGAACCAGGTCACGATTCCCTGCAGTTTAACGCCATTGACAAGGAAGATCGTAAGAGGAGTCTTGTTTTTTCGAACGTGATTGAGAAAGGCGTCTTGTAAATTTTGTTGTTTGTCTGGCATGACCTGTCCATTTTTTCACCGCGGCACTGTTGGCCGCTTGCCCACTACCCGATTATCCCACCTGCGCTTTTATCTCGGTCTTTATACGCACAACCAGACCGGTTGCTCGCGAGCGGCCCCGCCGCTGATAGTCCATCAGATCCCTTCGGTCATGCTAAAAGTTCGTGAGGCGACGAAATCTCCGCCACACTGTGATAAGTCTTTCGTAATTCCAGAGCAATGTCGCCGGGCCTTCCGCTGCCGATGACGTGGCCATCGATCTTCACGACCGGCATGACAAGCCCGGAAGCGGACGTCTGAAAAGCCTCCCTCGCCGATTTCGCCTCCTCGACCGTGAAAGGCCTTTCCTCGAAATGAAGACCTTTTGCGCGGGCCGCTTCCATCGCCACCTCGCGCGTTATTCCCCGCAGAATACCAGAACTCTGCCGGGCGCGTCACCAGAATGCCTGCTGCGGTTACGATCCAGGCGTTGCAGGATGCGCCCTCGGTGACGAAACCTTGGGGATCGACCATCCAGGCCTCGTCAGCGCCCGCCTCTTTCGCCTGCTGCCGGGCAAGGGACTGGGCGAGAAGTCCTATTGTCTTGATGTCCACGCGTTCCCAGCGGATATCGGGAACGGTGATGACAGAAATCCCGGCGGCGGCCCTTTTCTCGGCCTTGGTGCGCGACAGCGAACGGGCAAAGCAAACGACGGTCGGCGCAACGGCCGCCGCAGGAAAGGCAAAATCACGCCGCGCCACCCCACGCGTCACCTGGAGATAAGCAATTCCGTTTCTCACCCTGTTGCGTCGAATGGTTTCGCGCAAGATCACGCCAAGCGGTCTTAGGCTCATCGGCTCGGTCATTCCGAGCTCCCGGAGCGAGCGGCCAAGCCGGCGCATATGCCGGCGCTCGTCCACAATGCAGCCATCGCGAACCTCGCACACTTCGTAGACACCATCCGCGAATTGAAATCCGCGGTCTTCCACATGAATGGCGGCTTCTGCATAAGGAGCATACCTGCCGTTCACATAGACAACCCGTGTCATGGTTCGCCTTTCCTGCGTAAGCCTTCAACTTGCAATTATATTGCCAAAGTGCATCCGGCTTATGAAGCGCAAGGGCGCTCAATCAACCCGCTTTTGATCGGAGCCGACTAAAGGCGGAAAAGTTGATCAATTCTTAAGTGCTGGAGCAGCTTCCCGAAGGCAGGTTCGCTCAAGCGCTTGCGGCGAATGGGGCGCGAACTTGCCTCCGGTTGTACTAGTGTCTGATGTCCCCGGCCCTGTCGTTGGAGTTCACGCCGAGAGCCCTGAGCTTGCGGTGCAAGGCGGAGCGCTCCATGCCCACGAATTCGGCAGTGCGTGAGATATTTCCGCCAAAACGGTTGATCTGCGCCATGAGATACTCACGCTCAAAAATCTCGCGCGCGTCGCGGAGGGGAAGCGACATGAGGTGCTCCCCCCCCGAACCGTTCGATGACAAAGGGACGTTTGCCCCGATATCGTCGGGCAGCATGTCGGCCGTGATCACCGCATCGGGATCGCTGTTGGACATGATCATGACGCGTTCGACGATGTTGCGAAGCTGACGAACATTGCCCGGCCATTCGTGCGATTGCAGGACGGCCATGGCGTCGTCGCCAATCACGCGCGGCGGCAGCCCTGAGGAGAGCGCGATCTGCTTCACGAAGTGCTCGACCAGTTCGGGGATGTCCTCCCGGCGCTCTATCAGCGAAGGCACCCTGAGCGGCACGACGTTGAGGCGATGAAAGAGGTCCTGGCGGAAGCGGCCCTGGCTCATCTCGCGCTCAAGATCGCGGCTCGAAGACGAGACGATGCGCACGTCGACCGAAACCCTGGGGCCGCCGCCGATGCGTTGAAACTTCTGCTCGACGAGCACACGCAAGAGCTTGCCCTGGGTATCGACGGGCATGTCCGCAACCTCATCGATGTAGAGGGTGCCATTGTGGGCTTCCTCGAGAGCGCCCACCTTGCGCGCGCTCTGGCCTGTCTCCTCGACCCCGAAGAATTCAATTTCGACCCGGTCCGCCGCCATCGATGCGGCGTTCACCGCGACGAAGGGACCGTTCGCGCGCAGCGAGCTGGCGTGAAGATAACGTGCGGCAAGTTCCTTGCCGGACCCTTGTGGCCCCGTGATCATAACGCGGCTGTTCGTTGGCGCCACCTTCTGGATGCTTTGGCGCAAATGGTTCATGACTGGAGATTTGCCGGTGAGGTCCGAGTTGTAAAAGCTCTTCTCCTTCAGCTCCTTGTTCTCGCGCTTGAGTTTCGAGATTTCGAGCGCGCGCATGGTCACGACCACGAGCCTGTCGGCCTTGAAGGGCTTTTCGATGTAATCGTAGGCCCCGCGCTTGATCGCGGTGACCGCCGTTTCAATGTTGCCGTGACCGCTGATGATCACAACCGGAAGCTCGGGGTGCTGCTTCTTGATGCGAGCCAGAACTTCCAGCCCATCGAGCTTCGAGCCCTGCAGCCAGATGTCAAGGATGACGAGAGAGGGCCGGCGCTCTTCTATGACGCGAAGCGCCTCGTCGCTGTCCTTGGCGAGCCTCGTCTTGTGTCCTTCATCTTCCAGGATCCCCGAGACGAGTTCCCGAATATCGGCTTCGTCATCGACGATCAGAATGTCAGACGCCATGGCTTAGTCCCTCCTTCGCACGCGTCGCTGCCTGGCCCGGCGCGGTGCCACGCGCCATGCCATTCGGCCTTGTCTCGTCCTTGTCTGTCCTGTCGGAACTCAGTGACACCGGGATCAACATGCTGATCCAGGCGCCATGCGAATAGCCTTCGCCTGCGGGGGCGTCGGCGAGTTCCAGCACGCCACCGTGCTGCTCCGTTATCCTTTGAACGATGGCCAAACCAAGCCCGGTACCCTTTTGCCGGGTCGTGACATAGGGCTCGACCAGCCGGTGACGATTCTCTTTCGGCAATCCGCAGCCATCGTCGATCACATCGATGACGAACCGGTTCTCGACCACGCGAAGGCGGATCACCACGCGCCCCTTCCCTTCCCCGCCCCCGCTGCGGCCGTTCGCGTTTTGATACGCGTCCACGGCTTCGCTCGCGTTTTTCACGAGGTTCGTGATGGCCTGGGTGAGAAGACGACGGTCGCACAGGGCCATCAGTGGCTCTTTCAGCGTATCGATTTTGAATTCGATCTCGGGGCGGCTCATCTGGAAGAGGATGACCGCTTCGCGCACGATCTCGCGAATGTCCTGCTCCTCGAAGACCGCCGACGGCATGCGCGCAAAAGAGGAGAACTCATCGACCATGCGCCCGATGTCGCCGACATGCCGGATGATCGTATCGGTGCACTTGTCGAAGACTTCGCGGTCGGTCGTGATCGAGCTCGCATATTTTCGCCGGATACGCTCGGCCGAAAGCTGGATCGGGGTAAGCGGGTTCTTGATTTCATGCGCAATGCGCCGCGCCACGTCCGCCCAGGCCGACGTCCGCTGGGCAACTGTCAGTTCGGTGACGTCGTCGAACGTCAATACCACTCCGAAATCGGCTTTGTCGTCCTGCTCGCGCGTCACCCGGACTGCGTAATTCCGCTCGCCGGTCTCTCGCACGAGCGTGACCTGGCTCTGCACCGGCTTGGCGCGGACCTGGCGTCGCGACTTTTCTATCACTTCGCCAAACTCAGGCACTGCTGACTTGAGCGCCTTGCCAATCAGCTTCTCCTCCTTGAGACCGAGAAGCTCAAGCGCAGAGCGGTTGGCAAGGGTCACGCATCCCGCTGGATCGACCCCGATGACACCGGCCGACACACCCGAAAGCACGGCTTCGATAAAGCGCCGCCGCTCGTCAAGTTCGGAATTCTTGGTCATGATGTCGTCGCGCTGCGTCTTAAGGTCGACGGTCATCTGCTTGAACGTCGCTCCGAGGCGCCCGATGTCGTCGCGCGCAAACCCATCCTCAAGCTGAACGTTCAGGTTGCCCTGGCTCACCTCCTGCGCTGCCCCGATCAGCTTGCGGATCGGCATGACGAGGCGGTTCGCGAAGACGAGGCCGGTCCAGATCGCCGATGTCAGCAGCGTGAGCGCCTGAAGCGCGTACATCATGGCGAAGACGAACTGCATATAGCCGCGTCTTTGCTCCAACTCGGCGAACTGCATGATGTTGAACTGCGTGCGTTGCAGGAGCCGGAAGACGTTGGGATTGATTGGACGCAGTGCGTAGAGATAGGCCTCGCCCAAGCCGTTGAGCTTCTTCAACGCCGCCACGCCGTTCGAGAGAATCCCAACTCACCGGCACGATGCGCCCTTCGGAAGCGCGTGCGATGTCGGCTAGGGGCGGAGCGCGATAAGGAGGACCTTCTGAGGCAGCCGCCAGAAGATTGCCCTTCGAGTCGATGATGAAGGCAGCGGGCAAAGCGCGGAGTGCGACCGCCGCCGAGAAGAACCGGTCGAACGCGGGTTTGTCCTCCTGATAGAGCGCCGCCTTTTCCTCGACTTCGCGGCTCACGCCCACAATGTCGGAGCGGATGGTCTGCCCGCTCTCCTGCATGTAGGACTGCGCCACCTCCACCGAATTGCCGACGATGCTCTTGACGCGGGTCGAGAAGAACGTGTCGAAGGTGCGGTCGATCGAAACGGTGGCGAAGATCGCCAGAAGCACCGCCGGAAACAGCGCAACGAGGCTGAAGACGCCGGCGATGCGAAAATGCAGTCCCGCGCCTGCCTGGCGCTTTCTGGCTTTGAGAAGCTTGGCAACCTGGAAGCCGATGATCGCGATGATCGCAAGCACCAAGGCGGCATTGATGCCGAGCGTCCAGAGAACGACGTTGTTCGTCGGGATGATCGAGGTCAGGCCGTTCAAGATCAGGAAGGTCGCGACGCTCGACAGGAGAGCGGCAGCGACGACGCTGAGGCTCAGCCAGAAAGCGCTGAAACGCTGCCCCGCCTTTGCGAGGCCCGCTTTGATCTGCGCCTTGAAGCCTTCCATCACGAGCTTATTGCCACCCTGTTGCCGAGCCGCATCGGTGGCTGCTGAGTTTGGGGAAATTGTGGCAAATCCACCACGTTTTGTTGTGACCTAGTGTGTCCGAAGGGTTGCGAATCACGGCCAAGCTCGAATATCCGGGCTCTCAGTGCGCCGGTTGAGACCAAATCACTGGTAGAATTGAATATCTCGCGCGCAAACAGGGGTTGCCCGCTTGCCCAACGCTTCCGTGCGTTATCCCGGTCTTATTTGCTGGCATGCCGGAGGACGGAATCCACCCAACAGGCCAAGGTGTGTGAGAAGTCCTAAGCAGAGATTCGCCAGTTGACCAACGAATCGATATTTCTCTCACGGTTCAAGGCTTTGACGGCGGCGTGGATTTCGCGATCAAGCTCTTCGACATCGGTGAAGGTCTTATGGGCGAGATGACGCGCCTTGAGGTCGTGCCAGACTACCTCACTGTCATTGAGCTCTGGCGAGTATTTGGGCAGCCACTCGACGGTCAGCCAGTGCTTGCGCGCATCGAGCGCCGTCAGGGCGATTTTGCTGACATGGATCGGCCCATTATCCTCGACCAGCACGACGGGTATTGTCACGCGCCCGGGCTTGGGGCCAAAGAGGCGATCGAGTTGATCCAGATGCGCAATGAAGCCGGCGCTGCGCTTGGTCCGGCTCGTATGCACGATGAGCCGGCGTTTTACATGATCGAGCGAACCCATCATGGCCACCTTCTTGGCCTGCCCCGGCGCCGGCACGCGCAGACCGGCGCCGCGTTCGGCCAAAAGTGAGCGCTTGCCGCTCACGATAAACGTTCGCTTGTGCACGCGCCAGATAAGGATGCGTCAGCGCCTCGCTCTCGTCGCCGTAAAGCAGCACGATGTCGCCAGCCTCGGCCTGGGCCTTGCGCAGCTGAAGCCGGAGCCCAACGCGCTCGATCTCGTCGGCGATTTGCCGCCCCTTCAGCGTGTGCCGTGGCCGCCGCCGCCGGAAGTTTTTTTTCGCAGCGCCTTGGAGAGTTGCGATGGCCCGATATCGACGAGTTCGCGCTTTTTGATCTCGGCGATGAGGCGTGGGATCGTCCAGTTCGCACGGTTTGCGACGGGTGCTTCGAGCAACGGCGCGCAAACCCGCAGCGCAGCCTCGGTCTTCAGCGGCGGTGGGCCTGCATACACGCTCGCCGCGATGGCCTCGACGCCGCCGCGCGCGAAATCGCCGCGCCAAAAGCGAACTGTATCCTCGCGCACACGGAACACCTCGGCGATCCGCGCGCTGGTCCAGCCATCGAGCGTCAGCAATAGCGCGCGCGCCCGATCCGCCTCGCCGCGATTACGCGAAAGCGCCAAAACTTCAAGCGCCGCCCGCTGCTCGCCACTCGCCTTAACCGGAGATTTGCCCGCCATGTCCCGCCCCCGCGAATCAGTACGGAGACGGAATCACAGTCAAGATCCGTTGGTCAAGTTCAGGGAGTTTGCTTAGATATGTTCCTCCAGCTGTGCGGGAAACAGCATTCCCTGAGTGCGGGCCACCCATATTATCAGCCGAGAAAGCTTATGCCGCATCGAAGGGGATAGGGCGGCGGCTCAGCTCGCGAGAAATTTTGGGCGATTGGAGGCGCTTTACTTCCACCGTGAGGGCATAAGGAAACCGCGCCCGACCTTGAGCGGTGGAACACAAGATTTCTCAAAATAAATATGAAGGCAAACCTTGAAGGAAACTCGAATGCTCCGTGTTAGTTTGTGATATATTCGCCTGCATAACATCTAGGCCTTTACCCAAGTTTGTAGTTAAGCATCGTATGCTTGCATAAAAGCAAACAAGAAACCAAGCGCGAATCGGCAGAAACGCCTTCAAAAAATTCTTGACATACAGTGGGACGGGTCTACGATTAAACTAACTTGCGGAAAAAAGTTTCAAGCAAGTGACGCTACCACACCAGTTCCTCTTGGTGAACACTTCAACATCGCCTTTATTGGCGGTCAGGTTACGGGTTGTTCCCGAATTTTAACGGCAGTGGATCAAATGGCACATGCGGTTTTGATGGTGTGAGCCGCTAAAGAACAAAACAAGAACAAAGTTTCAATTTCTTTGTTTTTATAAATTTTGTTCGATCATGAAAGTTGGAGCCGCGCGTTCAGACCCGAGACTTCGCTTGTGCCCGGACAAATGATGCTGATCACCGCCGCGGTCTAAGAACCCGCTTGCGTACAAGGAGCTGACGGATGAGAGGATCGGCCGCCGCTTGGATCACTGTGGCCAGCATAACGGAGGCGAACTCACCGCCAGCGCATGCGTTAGACCTCTGGTTCCTCGATTTGGATAACGCTCCGGACGCCGTTACATCGGTCCTCGACGGCAAGGAGCGCGAGCGCGCGGCGCGTTTTGTGAACAAGTTGCACGCTGCGCGCTTTACCGCTGCTCGCGGCTATCTTCGAACCCTGTTGGCCGCCAGCCTTGATTGCGGGCCGCAAGACATCGAATTCGTCTATGGAGAGTGGGGCAAGCCCTCGCTGCCGCCGAGTGGCGCTCGATCCATCGCATTCAATCTTGCGCATTCATGCAACAAGGCGGTGGTGGCGATAACGCAAGCCCAAAGCGTGGGCGTCGACATTGAAGCCGTGAAGCCGATCGAGGATTGGCGCGATTTGGCTGAGCGGACTTTCGCGCCCGCAGAATGCCGCGGCCTCTTTGCCCTGCCCGAGTCGATCCAGCTTGACGGCTTCTTCGCCACCTGGACGCGGAAGGAGGCGATCATCAAGTTCTGGGGCGTCGGGTTAAGCGTCGATCTGCAATCTTTCCAAGTGTCCGTCGGCCCGGACCAGCCTTCCAGCTTGATTTGGCGCGCCGCTCCTGATCTCGCCCCTGCCGACCTCTGGGCGTTCAAACCGTATGCGGGATTCTGGGCCGCCGCAGCATGTCCCGCACGCCAAGTCTCCGAACTGCGCTTATTCCGGCTGGCATCATAATGGCCCGCGTCGCCCGCGCCTTATATTCGCTTCCGGTTGGCTGCTAACAGGCTGGAGCCTCGGCCGCGGCGCCATATCCTGAGCCATCGCCGCGGAACGGCGCTGTCGACACCCAGTGCAGAAGCTTCTCAAGCAACCATGCCCGGTGCGGCGGCCATTCCAGATGGTGATCCTCCGAGCGCAGGTATTCGAGGTGCAGGCGGCGGTTGGATTTCAAGTGTGGAAAGGCATCCAGGAGCTGCTCGCGATAGCAGTGCCGATGCTGCATGCCGTGCGTGAAAAGCGCGAATATCTCCACCTCGTTCTTGGTGAGCCCCTCGTACACTGCAGACAGAGCCGCTCGCAGGCCCGGCTCGTTCGGATCGATCGGAGCGGGCGCCTCCTCCTGCGATATCACGACCTTCGCTTTGGACAGAAGCCGCGGGAAAAGAGGGTGCGTTCCATTGAGGAGTTTGCCCCACGTCCACGCCGAGGTGAACCGGCGCACAAAATAGTTGAGCCGGTAGCGCAGGGTGCGCGGAACGAGCGGATCGACCAGGAAAACGCCGACGACGCGCGGATCGATCGAGGCGCGATGCGCCGCCAGGTTCGCCCCGTCGCAGAAGCCCATCAGAATGACGCGCCCGTTTTCGCTGACAAACCAATCCAGCGCTTCTCTGATATCCTCGATGGCGGCCTGGATCGGCGGCAAGCCGTCGCCGCGCGTGGGACTGTCGCCAATGCCGGACAGATCAAACCGCAGCATGCGATACCCCATCGGCGCCAGGAGGCGGGACAACGACACATAGATGCGGCTCTGGCCAAAGCGAGGCAGTATGCCGCCATTGAGCACAACAATCGCCGGCAAGCGTGGATCGACCTTCGCGGCCTGCGTGACCACGCCCGCAAGGGCGGAGCGCGGACCAATAAGAACGGCGCGCTCGCTATACTTATCCATTACCTCAGCCATTTTGCGATCCCCTCCATCGCGTCAGCCGGCATAGCCCCGCCCCATTCCGGCGTCTTTTGCCGCCAGGGCGGCGCGTCGGAGACGGAGTTCACGCAGAAGCGCGCCCCCGCCTGCCGGCCCTGCTCCAGCAAACTCGCGTGAGAAGCCAATCGTTCAGTAATAACAAGAAAAATTTTTTGACGCAATTTAGGAAATATCGAAGTGAGATTCAGCTTGCCAAGACCGCGCTCGAATTTTTCCGGAAACGGGTAGCACGCGCGATGGCGAACGTCGGTGGGCGGCAACGGGAAGTGGCGAGTGCGGTCCTCGATGAAGGCGCGATGCGCGCTTTCCAGATCCGCAAGATACTCTTCGCCTTTGACCACCGGATCCCACAGCACCAACGCGTTTACATCGCTCCGGGACGCGGAGACATCGGCCGCCAGCGAAGCGCCCAATCGGACGCCGAGCACCGTGATGCGTTGAACCGCAGCCATGCTCTTCAGTTCGTCGATCGCCATTTCGATGTCGCCGCGCCAGCCGTCGAGGTCGATCTCATCGCTCTCTCCGGCGGAATCGCCGACGCCGAAATAGTCGAAACGCAAAATGTTCTGGCCGCCTTTGGCCAGATTGAGCGCAAGACGCCGAAGAACCCCATGCATGGCCATAAAATCCGGTCCCCACGGCGCGCACATCAATACGGCGCCTGGGCGCCCTTTCTGTCCGCGTTCGGCCGGATCGAAGATCCCATAAAGCCGCCGATCCCTCTCTCCGAAGAAAAAGGGCGTCACGAGCGTGCTCCCATCTCAGCCCTCAGGGCGCCCGCCGCAATTTCCCGCAGCGTCTGGAAGAACATCGCGCGCGGATCCATGCGCCAGCCCGTGCGGCGCTCAATCGACGCGGCGACGCGCAAGGACAACAGTGAATGTCCGCCGAGTTCATAGAAATTATCCGCTGGCCCTACCGAGTTTGTCCCTAGATATTCGCGCCAGACCTCGGCGATCGTTTGCTCCATGCCTGGCTTGAGCGGCTGGTCGTCGCGGTTGGCCCGGCGTCCGTGGGAGAACGGGTCCGGCAGCCGCTGGCGATCGACCTTGCCGTTCGGCGAAAGCGGTACGCTTTCGATGCTGACGAAGATCGATGGGAGCATGTAATCCGGCAGACGCCCCCGCAAATGGCGCCGCAACTCGCTCGTGGTCGGCGCCTCCGCGTCTTCATAGACGATGTAAGCCACGAGCGTTGCGACGCCCGCTCCCTCGGACACCGCGACATAACCTTGACGAATGCTGGGATGACTGACGAGGGCCGCCTCCACCTCTCCCAGTTCGATGCGGAAGCCACGAATTTTCACTTGGCCATCGCTGCGGCCCAGGAAATCGAGCTCCCCGTTCGAGCGCCAACGGGCTCTGTCCCCTGTCCGATAGACGCGCTCCTTGCGGCCGCCAATCTCCATTTCGACAAAGCGCTCGGAGGTCAGCTCCGGAAGATTGCGATAGCCGAGCGCCACGCCGTCGCCGGCGATCAGCAATTCACCCGGTACGCCGGCCGGGGCAACCGTACCGCTCGGCTCGAGCACATAAACACGGGTGTTGGCGATGGGTTTGCCGATAGGGATGCGCGGCGCGCCGAAATCGGCGCTCGAAACGCGATGAGCCGCAGACCAAATCGTCGTTTCTGTGGGACCATAAACGTTCCACAATGCGTCCACCCGTTCCAACAACGCTTGCGGCAAGTCCAAAGGCATTGCTTCCCCGCCGCATAAGGCCTTCAAATCGCGCTTTCCCGCCCAGCCATCTTCCAGAAGCAACCGCCAAGTCGTCGGCGTGGCCTGCATTATCCTTATATCATGCCGGCTGACAAGTTCAGCCAGCGCGGCGCCGTCGACAATGTCGTGCTCATCGGCAAGCACAACGCATCCGCCCGACGTCAAGGGCAGCCACAGCTCAAGCCCCGCGATGTCAAACGACGGCGTCGTTATGGCGAGCAGGGCATCGCCAGCATGGATTCCGGGTTCGGCCCGCATCGCAGCCAGAAACGACGCCAGATTGCGGTGCGAGACTTCGACGCCCTTGGGCTTGCCGGTGGAGCCGGAAGTGTAGATCAAATAGGCGGGTGAACCCGGGTCGATCGGGCGATCGAACGGCGCTGCATCGCTGCGCCATTCGATTTCGTCGACGCACAGACAGTCCAAACCAGCGAACAGTTGCGCATAGTCAGACACTGTCGCGCAGCAGACCGGCGACGCGTCCTCAACTATACTTGCGATCCGCTCGAAAGGGTGGCTCGGGTCAATGGGAATATAGGCGGCGCCAGTGCGCAACACAGCCGCCAGCGCCACCGGCAAGTCAGGCGTGCGCGGCAGGGCGACAGCGACCCGCGTCCTCGGCCCGGCGCCGCGCTCAGCGAGCAGTTCCGCCAGCGCATCGACCCGCACGTCGAAATCGCCATAGCCGATCTCGGCCTCCCCGCTTCGCACTGCAGCGGCCATTGGAGCGGTATGCGCCATCTTTCGAATGAGAGAGGGAACGGTGGCTTCTTGATCGAACGCCAGCCCGGTGCTGTTCCAGGCCACACAAATCTGATGCAGCTCTTCCGAAGTGACCAACGAGGCGGCCATGAGAGAGCGTGACGGGTCTCCTCCCGCAGCCCGCAACAGCGACACGAATTGCCGATGCAGGCGCTCGATGAAGCCCGCATCAAACAGGTCGGTGGCGTATTCATAAGAGGCCTTCATCCCCCCATCGGCGCCGAATGACAACTCAAGACTGAGGTCGAAGCGCGTGGCGCCCGTTTCGTCCATGCCGTCCATGTCCCCGGCCGGAGAAGGAAGCAGGGTGAACAACACCTGGAAAATTGGCGCATAGGCGGCTGACCGGTGCGGCTTGATCGCGTCCACAACCAGGTCGAACGGGAACGCTGCGTGCTGGAACGCGGCAAGCACCTTTTGTTTGGTGCGCTGAAGCAGCGCGCGATAACTCGGCTCGCCGCTCAGATCGCCCCGAAGGGCGATGTTGTTGATGAAGCAGCCGGCGACCTTTTCATAGTCTTCTTCGTCGCGGGTGGAGATTGGCGTTCCGACGATCACGTCCGTCTGCCCCGACAAGCGCGCGAGCAGCGTTTGCCAGACAGCCAAAAGCGCCATGAACGGGGTTACGCCTTCCTCCCGAGCCACGCTGCGCAGCCGCGAAACGACCTCGGCGTCAACCCACCCGTGAAGCCGCGCACCCAATGTTGAAGCCACCGGCGGGCGCAGGCGGTCCGAAGGCAGTTCCAGAAGAGCCGGCGCATCCCTCAGCGCCTTGCTCCAGAACGAAGCAAGGCGCGACGCGTCCAGTTGCTGCACCTCGGCGTTGGACTCCTCCAGCACCTTTCGGCGCTCCAACCCGGCAACAAGGGAAATCTCGCTTGTCTTGCGCTGCGGTTCACGAACACAGGCACGCAGGACCAATTCGAGGTCGGCGCCGATCCGGTCGATCGCATCGGCGGAATAGAGGTCTGAGCGAAACTCAAAAGAGCCCTCGATGCAACCGTCGACTTCGCGGGCAAACAAAGTCAGATCGTGAATCGCTCCGCCACTGTAGATGGGTGCTGCAGGCTCCTCGGATTCCTTGTGCATCACCACGGCTACCTGGAACAAAGGATGATGATCTAAGGAACGCGTTGGACGGAGACTCTGCAGAAGCGTTTCAAACGGTGTGTTTCGATGTTCGTAAGTGTCCAGCACCGCGTTACGGGCGCGCGCCAAAAGTTCGGAGAACGATGGATCATCGGAGAGATCGAGTCGGAGAACGAGAAGGTTCACGAACGGCCCAATCATGGTTTCGAACTCGGTGCGTTCCCTCGTGCCCGTCGGGCTCCCGAGAACGATATCATCTTGCCCAGCATGCGCGCGGAGCACCACCGCGCAGACTACGAGCAGCGCCATATAGATCGTGGCGCCCTCCGCACGTACCAGTTTCCGAAGTTCCGCCACTACTTCGGAGTCCCAACAGAATGAGCGCGTGGAGCCAGACCTTTCGGTCGCCCCGGTCCGGTCGGGCGGGAACCTGCAAAGCTCTGGGATGCCAGCCAGATAGTGCTCCCACCAGTCGAGATCCGAGGCTGCGGACTCTGTAGTTCGCTTATGCCATGCCGCATAATCAACGTACTGAAATGATGGGGCAGTTCGCGTGCTGGCTGGCGACGCGGCACAGGCCGCCTCCAGCTGGCGTCGGAGGAGCGAGAAAGACCAATAATCCAGGGCGATGTGGTGCGCCGCAACCAAAGCCGCGACACGATCGGAGGTAAGTTGATACACGGTCCAACGCACGGGCGCCTCGACCGCCAGATCGAAAACTGACTTCGCAGCTTGCAACACCGCTGCTTGTATGATTTCTGTCTGCTCCGGCTCGCTACAGTGGCGCAAATCGCGGACAACAATTCTTACTGCTTCCGGTGGCAGAAGGTGGACGCTTAGCGCATGTCCGTCATCGCGGAAAGTAGAGCGCAGGGTAAGGTGGTCTTTTGCCAGTTCGCGAATCGCGGATTCGACGGATGCCGCATTCAGGGATCCCGGGAGCAACCAGACGGTCGCCATGTTGTAGTCTGTGCTCTCCGGTTCGAGCTGATGCATGACCCAAAGCCGTTCCTGAAACAACGACAAGGGTAATACGCCATCCCGCGGGATCGCGATCAGGTCCGGTTGCGCTGCGCGTTTCTCGATCAGAAGTTGAAGTAACGCTGCCTTTTGAGCGGCTATCTCCTGCTTGATCTCCTCAGTTACCAGGCCGCGTTCAGCAGTTACATGCAGCCGACCGTCTAAAGCGGCGATTTCAACGCCGACCGAGCGAAGCCATTCGATAAGTTGCTTGGCATTCAAAACACGATTTCCTCTCGCTCATCCGTCGCGTCCCCCCGCGGGGCTGCCGCGCTGATTCGCTTGCCCAGACGGTGAATGGTGGGGGCATCGAATATGTCACGAAGCGTCAGACGGGTTCCCAAGGTGTCACTGACCCGCGCGATTACGCGGGTCGCAAGAAGCGAGTTCCCTCCCAGATTGAAGAAGTCGTCGTACACGCCGATATTTTTAATGCCCGTCAGTTCCGACCAGATTGACGCGAGGCGCCGCTCAACATCGGTGGTGGGCGGATCGATGGCGGGGGATTGGTCGATGCGGGTCATTGTCGCAGCTGCTGGATGCTTCCCAGCCTTGGTCTCGGCGCCACCCGCCGGTTCGCGAACCTCCTCCAAAGCGGCCATCAGATCGAAAGCCGTTACCACAACGCGTTCGTGACCGGAGCCAAGAATCCGGGCGAAGGCGTCGACCCCGGCCTCTGTTCGAATGCTCGTTCGCAGGAACGCCTCGTGCTGCGAGCGCATAGCCTCGGGGACTACGAGGTTCGCCGCCATACCGATCTCGCCCCAAGCTCCCCAGTTGATGGAAAAAACCTGCTTCCATGCAGCGGGTCTGGTCTCGCTCGTGACGAAAGCGTCCAGTACCGCATTGGCAGCCGAGTAGCAGGAAGCTCCCGGAGCGCCGATCACCGAATTGATGGAACTCATCAAGGCGACAAAAGCGAGTGGCGTGTCGCCGAGCAATTGCACCAGCACGTCAAGGCCATCGATCTTCGGCGAAAGGACCGCGCGCACCTCCTGATCGTCCTGTCGAACCGCAATGTTGCCGTCACCGGCAATCCCTGCGGCATGGATCACGCCATCGAGATCGCCCCAACGCGAACGCGCTTCATCGATGGCGGCCTTCATGGCCACGAGGTCGGCTGAATCGGCGGCGGCAGTGATCACTTCACCACCTCCCGCCTCAATTTTCCGGATCGACTTGATAATCGCAAGTTTTCGCCCATCGGCGTTTGGCTGCGTTAGCAGCGCGTCCCACTGTCCGCGCGGCGGTAGTGGCCGTCGGCCTGTGAGAAGCAGGCGGGCGGAAGCCGTTGTTGCGAACCACTCTGCGAGCGCCAACCCTATCGCACCCAATCCGCCGGTAATCAAATACGATCCGCCGCGCTTGATCGGTAAAGCCGCCTCGTCGGCCCCGCGTGGAACAACCCGCTGAAACCGCTTCACCCAGCGACGGTCTCTCCGTCGTGCCGCGAAGATTTCGCGATCGCCCAAAGCGGCTTCTTCGATCAGCGTGCCAGCCGCGGCGGCGACATTTATGGTCTCGCCAATGACTTCGAGATCGATGTTGCGGATCCGCATCCCGGGTACTTCGGTCGGCAGGACCAGAACCGGACCGAAGTGCAATGCTGCTTCTGGGGTGCTCACGGGCTCCCCCAGCACGCTTTCGGCTCCCGCCGAGACCGTAAGCACGCGCACCGGC
This sequence comes from uncultured Alphaproteobacteria bacterium, assembly GCA_963817495.1. Classification (GTDB taxonomy): domain Bacteria; phylum Pseudomonadota; class Alphaproteobacteria; order Rhizobiales; family Rhodomicrobiaceae; genus Rhodomicrobium. The sequence continues at coordinate 325,181 of CAWFOS010000011.1, forward strand.
GCGCTTTCGTCCAAGACGGTCAAAGCGCCGGCGAGCGCGACGAGCGCAGCATATCCGCGTGTCGGCGATGCAGTTCCTGCCGCGTCTCCCGACGTCAGGTTCCATAGGAGGATGGCGCCTTTGATCGGGCTAAGCGAGCCGCCAGCATCGCGTATTAGCGCGGAAATGTCATCCGGCTCGTGCGGCCTAACCCGAAAATGAGCGTTCCCGCATTGCTCGTAATAGTCGCCCGCTTCGGCAAAAACCGGTATTGCTCCGGCAGCGCGGATTTGCTGGACAACCGCCTTGGCAAGAGGCCCTGCATCAGCGAACACGATCCATGTGCCCTTAAGTCGCGGTGCCGTACCCGGTGTGGATCCATCGCGCATCCAGATCGGAGCATACATACGCAGGGCAGTATCAGCGCGAAGCGATGCATCGGGAGCCGGGACTTGCGGCGCATCCGAAGGCGGCATTTCGACCGTATAGCGTTGGCGCTCGAACGGATATGTCGGGAGGGGAATCCGGCGCGGGGCAGAGCCTGCGGGCAGTTCGGGCCAGGCCACCGCTACTCCGGAGACCCACAGGCGGCCGATCGCCTCCAAGAATGCCCGCGAGTCTCTGTCCTGCCTGCGTGGATGCGCCAACGAGGACGCGATGTAATCGCCGCGATTTCTGCCAAGGGTGGCTCGCGCCAGGGTCGCGAGCGCATTGCCTGGCCCGACCTCGAGCAAAAACAACGTCGGGTCCGCAGCAAGCGTGCGGATCCCCGTTTCGAACCGTACCGTCTGGCGCAGATGAGTTGCGTAGTATTGCGGCGATGTTGCTTGCGCCGCGGTAATCCAGTCGCCCGTCACATTCGATATGTAGGGGATCGTAGGCGCCGACAGCGAAATGCCTTCGAGCACCGCGACAAACGGCGCCAGTGCCGGTTCCATCATCGGTGAATGGAAAGCATGCGAGGTGTGCAAGGGACGACACTCGATGCCCTTTGCTTCCAGCCGGCGCAGTATTTCTGCCACTGGTCCGGCGCCGCCAGAAATCGTGCACAAGTTAGGAGCGTTCTCAGCGGCTACCACGACTCCGGCTGTGAGCCAGGGCGCCAACTCCGTTGCGGACAGATGCACTGCAGCCATGGCACCGGACGGTAATTCCTGCATCAAGTGGCCGCGCGCCGCAACCACAGCCAAAGCGTCGGCGAGCGAAAAGACGCCGGCGAGGTGGGCTGCCACGTATTCGCCAATACTGTGACCCAGCATGGCGCCCGGCGATACGCCCAGCCGCATCCAGAGCGCAGCGAGTGCGTATTCGATGCAGAACAACGCCGGTTGGGTGAAGCGGGTTTCATTGAGCAAACCATTTGCGTCACCGGCGAAGATGATGTCGCGGATATCTGTACCGAGGTGGGGCTGAAGCAGCGCCGCACAGCGGTCGATTGCATCACGATAACGCGGCTCGGTGCGATAAAGATCTGCTCCCATGCCGGCGTGTTGGCTGCCTTGTCCACTAAACAGAAATGCGACCGGCCGCGCACCGCCCTCATTTACTGCGTTGAAAACGGACATGGGTCGTGGCTGCTCTAGCAACGTCACGGCTTGCGCGACATCGGGCACGACGAGCGCCCGGCGATGGGCAAAAGGCTTCCTTCCAACCTGCAATGTCCATGCGACATCCCTCAATGACACGTCCGGATGCCTGTCCAAGTGTTCGGCAAGGTTCGCCGTCGCCTGATCAAGCGCCGATGCAGTTTTTGCCGAGAGAACAATTAACTGGTCGGATGGTTCCGTGGTTTCCGGAATTGCCGGCGGAGCCTCCTCGATCACCACGTGGGCATTTGTACCGCCGATGCCAAAAGAACTGACGCCGGCTCGACGCGGCCAACTGCCGTTTGGCCAAGCAGAACCTTCGGAACAGGCGATAAATGGACTATGCTCCAGATCGAGCTGCGGATTTGGCGACCGGAAATTGACCAGCGGCGGGATTTGCCGGTGCTTAAGTGCCAGCACGGTCTTAATCAAACCGGCAACACCAGCTGCAGCGTCGAGATGCCCCAAGTTGGCCTTGAGGGCTCCGAGCCTGCAAAAGCCAACATCGGAAGTCGATGCGCGAAATACTTGGGTCAGCGCGGCAATCTCAATCGGGTCGCCGAGCGGCGTCGCCGTTCCATGCGCCTCGATGTACGTGATGCTGCGCGGGTCCACTCCTGCCAAGGCCTGCGCGGTGGCTATCGCCTCGACCTGTCCGTCTATGCTCGGAGCAGTGTAGCCGACCTTCCCGGCGCCGTCGTTGTTAACGGCTGCGCCAATAATGACGGCTTGGATGGTATCTCGATCGGCGAGGGCATCCCCTAGTCGCTTTAGAACGACGATGCCGGCACCCGCCCCGGGGCGTATGCCGCCCCCAGCGGAATCAAATGGGCGGCAATGCCCGTCAGGCGAGAGAATCATTCCTTCCTGATACAAATAGCCCGCTTGCTGGGGAAAACTTAGCGAGACGCCGCCGGCCAGCGCAATATCGCATTCACCGCTCTGCAGCGCCCGGCAAGCGACTTCGACGGCTACAAGGGAAGTCGAACAAGCGGTCTGAATCGTCATGCTGGGGCCGTGAAGATCCAGCTTATAGGAAACCCTCGTACAGAGAAAATCCTTGTCATTACCGAGCATAAGCTGGTAACCCCCAACAGCGTCGATGAGGGCCTTGTCGCGCAGGATGTGCGCGAGCAGATAGGTGTTCATACTCGCGCCGCCATAGACGCCGACCGTCTTCCCTAGCATCCCCGGCGCGTATCCGGCATGCTCCAATGCCTCCCAGGCGCATTCGAGGAAGACGCGATGCTGCGGATCCAGAATCTGCGCCTCGCGCGGGGACAAGCCAAAAAAATCGGCGTCAAAAAGTTCCGCCGTTTCAAGCACCGTCCCCTTGCGAACGAAAAGCGGATTGGACCGCGTCGTGCGATCCACTCCCGCCGCGTCGAGGTCCTCATCGCTGAACGTCTTCAGCGATTCAACGCCTGCCCAAATATTGCGCCAGAAATCGTCGAAGTTCTGCGCTCCAGGAAAACGGCCTGCCAGACCCACAATAGCAATGGCATGTGACGGGAATGCTGATGCCGGATCAAACATTGAAGAGTGAGCCATGAAGTTGCCTTTGAGCTCTGGTCCGGGCGCGCGCCAGAGCGTCGTTGCCGGTGGAGTTGGATGAAAAACGGTTGGCCTGGCTGGCCACAGTGGTGAGTTGGAACAGTTCAACAAGCGGGAAATCGGTGGCGAACTCACGCTTCAACTCGGCGTGCAGCTTTACGAGCAGCAGCGAATGCCCGCCAAGATCGAAGAAGTTGTCATTGAGGCGCACGCGCTCGATGCGCAGCACGTTTCGCCAAAGCTCCGCTACCCTTCGCTGCTGCGGAGTCATGAGCGCATCTTCCGGCGTGTCCGGGCGAGTTTGCAGTGCTTTCGGGGCCGGCAATGCCTTGCGGTCAATCTTGTTATTAGGCGTCATCGGCAGTTCCGCAAGGACAGCAAACAGGTTCGGAACCATGTACTCGGGCAGTTTGAGACGCAGGATGGCGCGGGCCTTTTCGACGTCAAACGATGCGCCCTGCTTCAGAGTCACATATCCAACGAGCCGCTCATCACCAGGAGCAAGTTCTTGCTTGACGACAACGCAGGTTTTCACGCCAGCAACGGTGGCTAAAATAGCTTCAATCTCACCGAGCTCGACGCGATACCCCCGCACCTTCACTTGATGATCGGATCGGCCCAGCAGTTCGAGCCTGCCATCCGCGCGGAAGCGTGCCATGTCGGCAGTCCGATATACCCGCTCGCTCACACCGTCAGGCAGCGTGATCGTTACAAATTTCTCGGATGTTAATTCCGGCCGCTTGCGATAGCCTCGAGCAACTCCTTCGCCACTAATGCAGAGTTCGCCGGCGACGCCGATTGGCGCAAGCTGCCCCGACGGCTCCAGCACGAATGCCCGTGTGTTAGCGATTGGATGGCCGATGCTTATCGGACCAGCCTCGTCACGCACGCGCTCCAGCGTCGACCAAATTGTGGTCTCCGTGGGGCCGTACATATTCCAAAGTTCCTTGACGCGAGGAATGAGTGCCGCGGCCAGATCGCGCGGCATGGCTTCGCCGCCGCACAAGGCCTTCAGATCGGGAGCCCCCTTCCAGCCGGCCTCCAACAAAAGTCGCCAGCTAGCTGGCGTAGCCTGCAATATGGTGATCCCATGTTTCTCCAGGAGGTCAATCAGGCGGGCGCCGTCGAGCACATCGGCCTGTGAAGCGATGATGACACGCGCGCCGACGCTCAAGGGCAGCCATATCTCGAGGCCGGCAATGTCGAACGAAAGAGTCGTTACCGCGAGCAGCGTGTCATTCGCCGTCAAGCCGGGTTCCTGCTGCATGGCCCGCAGAAAACTGACCACACTGCGATGCTCAACTTCGACCCCCTTTGGACGCCCGGTCGATCCGGAGGTGTAGATCACGTAAGCCAAGTCTTCAGGCTTAACGGCAACCTTCGGCGGAGCGTTCAATTCCTCCCCCGATCCTTCAAATTCCTCGTCCAAAAGTAAAATCGGGATACCGACGCCATCAAAGATCGCGGCAAAGCCGCTCATCGTGATGACGCTCGACACCTCCGCATCATCGATAATGTAACGGAGGCGATCCGCCGGATGCGTGGGATCGAGCGGCACATAGGCTGCTCCCGCTTTTAGAATCGCAGCCAAGGCAACAGGCATGTCGACGGTTCGGCCCAGGCACACGGCAACCAGTGTTCCAGGTCCAATTCCATTCCGCCTCAACACATGCGCCAGCCGATTGGCTTTTTGATCGAGGTCACGATAGGTAAGCGCAACGTCGCCAGCGGTTACGGCAGGTGCATCAGGCGTCGACCGGGCGCTTGCCTCCAAGAGGTTGTGCACGCATAGCGTCCGGTCGTGTGAAAGTGCGGTGGCATTCCATTCTTTGAGCAGCAGCCGCTCTTCCTCGGAGGTAATCATCGGGAGATCCTGGATGCCGCATGACAAATTCGCTGCGACGGCTGCGAGCAGATTGGCAAAATGGTCATGCAGCCGCGCTATCGTGGAAGCGTCGAACAGATCGCTGTCGAATTCGTAGAGCGCGCTGTATTCGCCGGCATGTTTGCCTGCTGCAACCGGACCCATTTCTATTGCAAGGTCGAACCTTGAAGCTCCGCTATCAAATTCCAGGAAGTCCGCAGTCAGGCCGGCCGGCGCAAGCGACTGCACCGGGAAAGACATCAATGTGAAAAGAACTTGGAAAATTGGGGAATGGTTGACGCTGCGCTGCGGGTTCAGAGCCTGCACAAGCTTGTCAAACGGAAGCGTCCGACGGTCAAAAGCGGCCAGCGTCGTTTGTTTGATTTGAGCGAGAAAATCGAGAAAGTGCGGATTGCCGTCCAACCGGCCTCGCAAGGGAATATTGTTTACGAGGCAACCGATAACGCCCTCAAGCTCCGGTGCGTCGCGATTCGCGACCGGCGTGCCTACTACAATGTCATCCTGGCCAGAGTAGCGGTACATCAGGACTTGCCAGGCTGCCAGCAGTGTCATGAACAGCGTTGCATTTTGCTCCCGGCTGTATGATTCCAGCGAGGCGATGAGGCCACCGTCGAAATAGCGGCGAAGACGGCCACCGCGGCGCGAAGGAACCGGAGGCCGGAGCCGATCGCTCGGAAGCTCGAGCGTTGCCGGAGCACCCTTCAGCTGATCTTTCCAGTACGCAAGTTGTTCGTCGAAATGGCCGGCGCGAACTTGCGTTGCCTCCCAGGCCGCATGGTCGAGATATTCGACGGGCAAAGGCGCTAAATTCGCCGGTCCCCCGCTTGCGAGGGAGTTATACAGGGCGGACATCTCGTTACACAAAATCGCCAGGGACCAGCCATCCGAAATGGCACGATGCATAGAGACGAGTACGACATGGTCGTCCGGCGCTAGCGCTACGATAAGGAAATCTGCGAGCGTCCCCTGTGCCATGTTAAAGGGCGTCTTAAGAAGCGACTCGCCCAGAAGACGGATTTCCTCGTCGCGGTGATCTGCAGGATGGGCCGAGAGATCGACAATATCCACACCCACCCGGGATGTATTCAGAAGCTCCAGACAGGGCTGGCCGTTGCTTTCGACGATGCGCGTCCGGAAGGCCTCATGGCGACTGATCAGCGAAAGGATTGCCTGTCTCATGAGCTCGGTGTTGAGGGGCCCGCGAAATCTGAAGCCGCCCCCTATGTTGTAGTTGGCTTGACCCGGATCGACCTGGTCCAGAAACCACAACCGCTGTTGAGCCGAAGATGCCGGAGTAAGGCCATGACGCGGAATCCTGCGAAGCGGCCCAGGCTCGCTTCCTTCCGTGGTGACCGCAAACTCTTTCAGATGGACGATGATTTCGTCGCGTCGTGCCGCGATGGCTGCCTTTGTCTCATCGTCCAAGGTACCCCGGGGTGCGTTTACCCGCAAACGCCCATCATCTAGGAAAATGCGGATGTCGCGCTTGCTAAGCGATTCAAGCAGAGGCGTTACGCTGCCCTTAACAAGTGACCCAAGAACTATATCTGCATTACCTGTCATTGCATCCAATAGTTTCAAGTACTCAGACAGAAATTTGCGGATTGTGTTCTCATCGAAGAGGTCGGTGCGATAATGGAATGCACCACGAAAGCTTCCCGCGACTTCGACCATCTGAAGCGACAGTTCGAACTGCCCGGATCCCTGTTGGATTGGGAAGGGAACCAATCGGAGCCCGCCAAGGTCGATGGCGTCGTCAGAAGCGTTCCCATAGAGCAGCGCAAATTCATTGAATTGCGGGAAGCGTAAAAGATTGAAGAACGTGTCGAACAATGGCGAGCTACTAGAGTCCCGTTCAGGCTGCAGCCGCTGTACCAGCAGTGGAAGCGGGAAGTCCTGTGCCTCAATCGCCTCGACGACCGTCGAGCTGAGTTGGTGGAGGAAATCTCGAAAAGTAATCGTGGCTGACAGATGTCCTCGTATCGCCACCGTATTCACGAAATCCCCTACCATCCGCATGAATTCTGGCTTGCTGCGTGAGAAGGTGGACGTGCCTACGATCACGTCCTCAGTCCCGGTGAGTTTGAATAGGAAGATCTGGAACGCCGCAAGCAGCACGACAAATGGTGTGGTGCGCTCGTGACGGGCCAAGTTCCGGATCCTTTGCCCAGCTTCTGGGACCACGTCGAACGTGAGTGAAGACCCGTGAAACGTCTGAATCGGCGGCCGCGGAAAGTCGGTGGGCAGTACGATCCGCTTACGTGGGGCTGCTAGCTTTTGCTGCCAATATGACCACAGCCGATCTCCCTCGGGCCCGGCCAGGATGTCTTCTTGCCTACGTGTATAATCCACATACTCAAGCTCGGGCTGTGCGAGCGCCGCTGGAGCCCCGCCTGTCATTTCGCCATAAGTTTTCAGCAGCTCCTCGATGAGGATCAGCATCGACCACCCGTCGGTGGCAATGTGGTGCAGCGAAAGTAGCAACGCGTGATCAGCCGGTCCTCGCGTGTAAAGCGAGGACCGCAGGATCGGACCGTGCTCCAGATCGAAAGGACGGCTGGCGTCGTTTTCCAGTAGCTTGCGTAAGGCGGAATCGGGTTGGTCACCTACGATATGCACATCGAAAGCCGGTTCATGACCGTAAGAGACCCGTTGGCATGGCGCTCCCGCGATAAAATGATAAGTGGTGCGCAGAATTGTGTGGCGGTCCATCACAGCTTGCAGGGCGCGCCGGAGCGCCGTCACATCCAAATTCGACAAAACGCGCACGGATAGAGAGACGTGGTATGCCGTGCTCCGGGGATCTTGCTGATTCAGGAACCACAATGCCTTTTGGCTGTATGACAATGGTTGGTTGTGGTGTGGAACTGAAGGTTGCCCATTGGTCTCCGGTACCGCGTCTGTTTGCCCGTCCGCGGACGCGTTTGACGAACCCGCGAGGAACCTCGCCAAGGCGCCTATGGTCGGATGATTGAAAGTTACGCCGGATGGCAACGATCTTTCAATCCCAGCCTCTAGTCGACGTTTCAATTCGAGAGACATCAAGGAGTCCATGCCCATTGCGAACAGATCTTGGTCGAGAGCAATAGCATCGTCATTGGCGCCCAGCACGGCAGCGACCTCGCCACGGACGAACTCTTCAAGCAGCGCCAAGCGCCCAGCGGCCGGCATTTGCACGAGGCCTCCGGACTGTCGGAGTACCTCGCTTCTCGATGTCGCAGTTATTTTCTTCACCGCTATAGGCGTTGTACCCAGACGCGACAGAACCGGACGCGTTCGACGCGCTTCGAAAAGCGGCTTGTAGAGGGTCCAGTTGATGCGTGCGACAATGCCTTGCGGCGCAGAGCCGGCAAGCAGCCGCCCAAGTGCATCGAGCGCTTCGACCGCGGATATCGGTTCAAGGCCACCTTCGCGGTATGAGCGCTGTATCTCGGTTGATGCTTGCCGAATCCTCTCCCAGGCGCCCCAGTTGATCGAAAGCACCCTTCGTTCGCGATATGTCGAATGCGCAGTGGCGTCGAGGAAAGCATTCGCGGCGGCGTAGTGGGCCATGCCTGAGGCACCCATCACCGCCGCAAGGGACGAAAAAAGCGCCAGAAAATCGAGTTTGCAGTCCTTAGTCACACGTTCCAGAACGACCGTGCCAGCGATCTTCGGGCGTAGCATCGTGCTGATCTGCTGGTCCGTCAAATGATCGATCATCGTGCCGTCGGCATGGGTGGCCGCATGCACAATGCCTCGCAGCGGAGGAGCCTCCGCGGCGAGGCGGGTCAGCACCGCGTTCATTCCAGCCTCATCGGCAACATCGCCGGCGCAAGCAATGACGCGCGCGCCCATCGCTTCTATGGCGCGCACCTCGTCTGAGATCGGATCCGGGTGGCGGCCAAGCAACGCTATATGCCGAGCGCCATGGTCAGCCAGCCAGCGCGCAACTATCAGCCCCAATCCTCCGAAGCCCCCCGTAACCAAGTAGGTTGCATCCGATCGCAGCTTGATGGTCGAGGAGCCCGGAGTGGTTGCATGTGCAAGTCGGGCGACGTAACGCTTGCCGTCGCGATAGGCGGTCTGGTCTTCTGTATCGTCGGCATCTATTGCGGAAAGCAGAGTTTCCGCTTGGGTTTCGGCCGAGCCGTCTGGCGGCAGATCCACCAGCCCGCCCCACTGGCGCGGCCACTCAAGCGCGAATACACGGCCAACACCCCAAAGTGGAGACTGCCACCGCGCGCCCGAGACGAGTTGCCCGGCCGCAGGCTGAGCGCCACGCGTGACGAGCCAAACGCGGCCTGCATTCACCGCCCGACTAAAGCGAGAAAGCCACAGGATCGGCAATGTGCATGCAAGGGCCTCGCACAATGGCACCGCTTCGGCAGCGTCGTTCTCATACAAGGCAACGTCCAACGCTCCGAGATAGACCAGGTGCTTGCCATCCAGCTCAGCTGAATCGTGCGTATCCGAACGAACTAGAGTTACGGTGTCGCCATGAGTTCGCAACCGGTCGGCCAGTGCGACTCCCAAGCCGTTGGAATCGCCGACCAGCACCCATGCGCGGGAGGCGGCGGATTTGCGCGCTATGATCAGCGCTTGCTGCATTTGGCTTGTCGCGGCTCGCGTGCCGTCTGGGATCAGCGTAACGTCGGCAAAGCCGGAATCCTTCAGCAGGCGGTTCCACGCAGCTGTGCTGACCAGTGGATACCCTCCCCGCACCGCAGAATCCGCGAAGCGCCACCAGCCTTCTGTCAAGCCGAAAGTCAGATCGCCCCACCGTTGTGGCGTCACGCCTTCGAGAAGGAACAAGAGCCCGTCCCGCTTAAGCAAGCTGTTCACATTGGCCATGGTTTCCGCCAGATCCCGCGTGGCGTGCAGCACGTTGGCGGCAATAATTACATCGAACTGGCCGGGCTGAAACCCCTGGGTTACTGGTTGCTTTTCAATGTCGAGCAGAGCCGTGCGCAGAAACGGATACGCGGCGAATTGCTCCACGGCTCGTTCAAGGAAGATAGGCGATACATCCGTAAATGTGTATTCCGTTTGATCCGCTGGCAACAGGGGCAGCACATAACTGGTGGTTCCTCCTGTGCCAGCGCCAATTTCGAGCACACGCAGGCATGCACCTGTGGGACGATTTCCGGTCGCTAACGTAAGCGCCTGCCCCAAGGCGGCGTTGTAGGTCCGCGCATAGGGTGACTCGATGTACAGTTTACGTGCTTCTTTGAACGAGCCGCCGGGAAACAGCAATTGCAGCGGGTCCTGCTCGCCATTGAGCACTTGCGCCAGGTCCTTACCGCAGCGCTGAAGGGCGAGGATCTCGCCATCCACATCGCTGAACGCAGCCAGCGCCTTAGCGCAATGACTTTCGGGATCGGATGCCGGAAGCGGTGCGATAACTTCGAATTCAGGCCCGTGTTGACGGAGAACGCCATCTTCCGCCAGCATCTCCATCAATCGCGTAAAGAGCCTTGTGTGGCGCGGCATAACTCTCAGGCGAGCGGCTTCCTCGTCCGCCAGGAAGACCCGCCCGGATGTGGCGTCGAAGCCAAGCCGCCGAAAAGCCGCAGCGACATACTCGGCACTCAACCGATCAAGCTCCGGCACCAGCCGGTCGTACACCGACAACCCGTGATGCTGAGCGAGCGTTGCAAAATGCTGACGCACCGCAGGGTCGAACTGTTCGAGAGGAACGAATGCCGCCGACGCCGACATCGCCAGTGGCGCCTCCTCCCATTGCACTTCATAAAAAAGATCATCCTCTGCCTTGGCGCGCGCCGGATCGGGCGAGGCATCGGATTTCGGTATCGTTTGGACTCGTCTGCCAGTAAGCGGCCCTTCGCGAAATGCGGCACCTTGGTATCGGTCTTCTACCTGAGCCGGAGAATACCAAAAGCTGCGGCGCTCGAAAGGATAGGTCGGCAAAGGTACTTTGCGGGCTCCCTTGCTCACGCCAGCCCAGTTTATTCTCGCGCCATGGACATAGAGCTCGGCAAGACTGTTCGCGATCACGGACCACTCATCTTTGCCCTTGAGCTGTGATGTCAGAAGCAGATTGTCCGCCTCCGGCAGGGTGCGCTTCGCCAGAGAGATCAGCGTTGTGTCTGGAGCAACCTCCAGGAAGCAGCGATAGCCCGCCTTCTTCAGATTGACGAAGCCATGCTCAATGCGAGCGAGTTCGCAACGGTGAAGCCGCCAATAATCGGTATCAGGCGCATCGGCAAATCCTAGCGCCTCCGAGCCCGCAGCAGTCCATGCCACCGAAATTTTTGGCGCATTAATTCGAAGGCCGCGGCTAGATTGCTGGGCAGCCAGGCATAGAGCGTCTTCCAGCGCCATAACTTCCGCCACGCAGGCGGCAGCATACTCGCCGTCCGCATCGCCGATAACCGCCGACGGCTCGACTCCAAACGATTTCCAGAGTTGCGTCGTGGCGAATTCCACCGCGAATAGCGCCGGCTTGGCCCAAGCTCTGTCCTCCATACGATCGTTCGATGACGACAGAAGAACCGTCTTCAGAGTGCGTCCATCCCCGTCGGGGCCAAGATGGCTAGCGCACTGATCAATGGCATCGCGATAAACGCTCGACGTCTCGTAAAGAAGCCGGCCCATCCCGGGATATGCAGAACTCTGGCTCGCGAAAAGGAAAGCGACGTCCAGGGCTTGGCCTGGGACAGCGGTCCCACGATGCAACGCGGGATGTGACTTTCCTTCCGCGAATGCTGTCAGCGCATTTATCGCCGTTTCCTTGCTTTCGGCGACAACCGCAAGGCGGTGAGGAAAGTGGGATCTTCCTGCGCCGGCTGTATGGGAAATGTCTGAGAGTGACATCTCCGGCCTCGCGATGGCGCGCCCGTACTGCCGAGCAAGCTCGGCGAGAGCAGTCTCACTGCGTGCAGATAGCGGCAGGCAGTGGAAGGTTCGCGGTTCGGCACAAGCGGGGCCGATGGGTGGTGCATCTTGGAGCACCACATGCGCATTGGTGCCGCTGAATCCAAAAGAGCTAACCCCCGCCGACCGCCGCCGTTCTTGGCGCGGCCATGGGTGAGCATTGGCAGTTACCGCCAGTCGGTTATCCGCCCAGGGGATATAAGGACTGGGTTCACGGAAATGCAGATGCGGAGGGATCTGCTCTTGTAGCAATGATAGAATGACTTTGATGACACCAGCAATGCCGGCAGCCCCTTCAAGATGCCCGATATTGGTCTTGACGGAACCGATCAGCAGGGAATCGCCGTCCTTTCTTCCCACTCCCAGCACGCGAGACAGAGCACGCGCCTCGATCGGATCCCCAAGCGAAGTACCCGTTCCATGCGCCTCGACGTAGTCGATTTCAAGTGGGCTTATGCCGCCATCCTCCAATGCGGCGCGGATGACGTTCTCTTGAGCCGGCCCGTTCGGGACGGTTAAGCCGCCGCTACGCCCATCCTGGTTGGTTGCCGTTCCACGAACCACTGCAAGAATGTTGTCACCATCGGCGACCGCGTCGCTATATCTTTTCAACACAAGAGCGCCGCATCCTTCGCCGCGCGCATAGCCGTCCGCCGAAGCATCGAACGTCTTGCAGCGTCCATCCGGCGCCAGCATGTGTGCCTTTGACAACGCGATCCCGGTTTCTGGCGAGCACATGACGTTGACGCCGCATACAAGTGCCAAGCGCGTTTCGCCACCGCGCAGGCTGCGGCAGGCAAGATGCAGCGCAACCAGTGAAGACGAGCAGGATGTGTCCACTGCCAAGGCTGGGCCTTGCAGACCCAGGCTGTATGCGATGCGGCCCGCCGCGACACTCGGGGCGTTACCCGAGGCGAGATAAGCGTCAATCGCGTCCGCACCCCGATGCAACAAGCGAAGAAAATGGTCGTTGTTGCAGACGCCCAGAAACACCCCCGTCGAGGAAGCCGCCAACTGTTCATCGGCTATCCCGGCGTGCTCTATAAATTCCCATACAACTTCTAGCAGCAGTCGCTGCTGCGGATCCATGCTGAGCGCTTCACGGGGTGCGATGCCAAAAAACGCGGCATCGAAGTCCTTTACGGTGTCGAGGAAACCGCCGGTTCGAACCGACATCCGTGCCGGCGCATCCGGATCTGGGTCGAACAACGCGTCGCCATCCCACCGTTCGCTCGGTACCTCACGGATCGCGTCGCGTCCGTTCCTCAACAGTTCCCAGAACTTCTGTGGATCATCGGCGCCACCAGGGAAACGGCAGCCCATTCCAATCACGGCGATCGGCTCACGCTTGCGCTTCTCAATCGCTTCAAGCCGTTCCTGCTGTTGAACAGCCAGCAACATCAGTTGTTTTTGAGAAAGTTTACGGATCCGATCGACAAAGCCGTTCATCTCAAGCCTCCAGGCTCTTAGCGCCGAGCTCTCTTACCCCGCTTGTGAGGTGCGCTTCGCTTTGAGGGACCTCCACGGTTGCCACTCCGGCGCGCTCCAGCGCCTCCCAAGCAGCTTCCAGCATCAGCCGCCGCTGCGGGGCCATGCTGAGCGTTTTGCGCGGTGCGGTGCCAAGCAGGCCCGCATCGAAGCGTGCGATGTCGTCGAGGTAGCCGCTGCGGCGCGCGATGATTTGCCTGCTGCCGCTCATGCATCGGCTCCATGCCGCGCGGCCATCAACCTGTCGATAGCCTCGTCGCTCAAACCTTCGATCGATGCAATAAGGGCGTCTTCTTCCTCCTTCGGCGCGACCGAGGGAGGCTCGGCTCCGCCGTTCAGGCCGAATACGGTTTGGCCCACATGAGTGGCCAGCGCCTCGATGCAGGGGTAGTCAAACAGCAGCGTAGCTGGGAAGCGGTGGTTGAACACCTGTCCCAGCCTATTTCGCAGATCGACCGCCATAAGAGAATCCAGCCCGAGATCGCCGAGAGGTTGGCGCGGATCGATCTCGCGGTCGGCGGCGTAGCCGATCACGGCGGCGGCTTCGCGCGCAATTGTGGCCGTGATGAGCGAACGGCGTCGCCCAATGGGCGCACGCTCGATCTCGAACTCGCACCTGTGTAGGCGATGACTTTGCTGTCTGGGGCAGCGGAGCGGGCGCGCTCTCGCATGCAACCTCGCGCAAAAACGGCGGCGATCCGCGGCGACGGCTGGCGATATAGGCCGTCCAGTCAATCGCCGCCACCGCGGCCTGCGGTCCGCGCGTCAACAGGTAGGAAAGAGCCTCCAGGCCATGCGCAGGCGTAAATGACGCAATTCCCTGAGCTTCGAGATAAGCGCTTGCATCGGACGCCATACCCACGCTGCTCCATGCGCCCCAGTTCACGCTGAGCGCCGGCGCCCCGCGGCGACGCCGCGAATGCGACAATGCATCCATATAGGCATTAGCGGCAGCGTAGTTTGCTTGGCCCGCAGCGCCAAGCACCGAAGCGATGGACGAATAGAGCACAAAGAAATCGAGCGGGTCGATCCGCGTGAGATCATCGAGCGCTTTGGCACCGTCATGCCTGGCGCGGTATACCGTCTCGAACCGGGCCCTATCGAGGTTGCCGAGCGCGGCATTGGCAAGCACGCCGGCAGAATGGATCACGCCACGCAGCGGCGGTCCCTCGCTCCGCAATCGTCGCAACAGGGCTGCGACCGTGTTCCGATCGCCGACGTCGATCGCTTCAACTACGATCTCAGCGCCTGCCGCTTGCATCCCTGCAATCACCGTCTCGGCTTCCGGCGTCAAGCCGCGGCGGCCAAGCAGCACGAGCTTTCCGGCGCCGCGCGCCGCAAGCCATTGCGCCGTTTCAAGGCCAAGTCCGCTCAGCCCCCCGCTGATCAGATAAGCGCCATTCCGCTGGATCTCGATCGGACGCGCGATGCGCCGCAACACGATCTTGCCTGCATGCCGGGCCTGCGCCATCGCCCGGAAGGCGGCGTTTGCCTCCTCCTCATCGAATATGGAGCGGGGTAGCGGCGGCAGCGCGTTTGCCCTGCCCACGAGCCGCTCGAACAGCCCGCGGACAAGCTGCGGATCCCGCTCGGCTGTCTCGCCCCAATCAACAATTGTATAGGAAATGTCGCGATTGAGCCCGTCGACCCAGGAGGCGCTCTTGAGGCCATTCTTGCCGATTTCGACAAACCGGCCCCCGGCCGCGATCACTCGGAAGCTCGCGTCCATCATCTCACCGGCAAGCGAATTCAAAACCACATCGACGCCGGCTCCGCGCGTGTCGGTGAGTATTTGATCGGCGAACGCCGTTGTGCGGCTGTCGTAGATGTGCTTGACGCCAGCTTCGGAAAGCAACTCGCGCTTCCACGGCGCGCCAGCGGTGGCGAACACTTCAGCTCCCGCGCGCTGGGCCAGACGCACCGCCGCAAGCCCGACGCCGCCGGCTGCAGCGTGGATCAGCACGCGCTCGCCAGCTTTGAGCTTGGCGACATGCTCCAGGCAGAACGCCGCCGTGAGCCATGGAATCGGGAAACCGGCAGCCTCCTCGTCACTCATGCCCGGCGGTATCGCCTGCACAAGATCGGCACGAGCGATGACATGCGAAGCGAAACTCCCACCCGCGACCGCCATCACCCGGTCGCCGATGCGAACATGAGAAACGCCTTCGCCAACCGCGGTCACGTGGCCCGCGCATTCGCCGCCAAGAGGCCCGGGATTGCCCGGATAAAGATTGAGTGCGTTAAGGACGTCTCTGAAATTGAGGCCCCACGCAGTCGTTTCGATCTCCACTTCGCCGGCCCCGGGCGCACGGCGGGACAGAGGCGCACGACGGAAGCGTTCGAATGAGCCGGAGGTCTCAGGTTCGAGGCGCCAATCGGCGTGGTCGTATTCGGAGCCCGCTCCAGCCGGCAAGCGCGCCAGCCGCCCTCCGAGGCGCATGCCTGCACGAAACGCCACCTGCTGTTCCTCGCTATCGGCAAACAGCTCCGCTGTCACAAGATCGACGTCGCCTTTTGGATGGGCGGGATCGAGGTCGACGACTGTAGCGCGCAACTCAGGCGCTTCGACATCGAGCGAGCGTGATATCCCCCAGATCGGCGCCTGCTCTGAAGCGACAACATCGTCTGACACAGCCTGGGCGCCGCAAGTCAGCGCAAACAGGCGCGGAGGCTCGGGGCGCTCTCGCAGGACGCTGGCAAGCTTCGCCAAATTCAAGGCCGCCTCCAAAGCGCCACCATCCGCGATCTCGAGCGCCTGTCCTGTGACAACGGCGCCGACGCCATCGAGCTCCCCGCTCATGCGGGCGAGGGCGGCCTTGTCTGTGAGATCGAGCGTGATCCCATCGCCGGCCCGCGACCAGGCCTCGCCGTGATGAATACGGAGCACGCGCAGGCCCTCGCTCATAAGCTTGCGCGCCAATGCGTCGCAGAACCCGGTCCTGTCGCCGATCAACGCAAATGCTTTCCCTGACGGCGCGGACGGCGTGCCCCTGATCGCTACGGGCAAATCCCGCCACACTATCTCATAAATATCTTGAAGGAGAGTGCGGTTAGCGCGCTCGGCGCTCCCGGCAAGCGCCGCTTGGGACACAGGAATGAACCGGACCTCGTTCAACTCAGCAGCCAGCGTGCCGCTCGCGTCGAAAATGCTGATATCTGCGCGGACGCCCCTGCCGGCTGGTTCGACACGCACATGACAGGTAGCCCGCGCACCCGGTGAGAACCGGACCTGGTAGGATCCGATTGAAGCGGGCAGGAAAGTTATGTCCGCCGCGCTTTCCGGCAGCGCGCCACTCGCCACCTGCAGACAACCATCGAGGAGTAAAGGATGAACGACGCCCGGCGGCGCTGGCTCCGAGAGGGATGGCATGATCTCGAGTTCACCCAATGCAGCGCTGTCGCCCGTCCAAAGCGCGCGCACGGTATGGAATGCCGGACCAAGGGCGTATCCACGCGGTTCGTAGCTGGCGTAGAAGGCCTCGATATCGATCGCATTGCGGCAGTTGGCGCGAGCGGCAGTAAGATCGGGGCCGCTACTTGCACCACTTCTCCCCGTGGCCCGGCGGGCGCGCGCATGCCGGCTCCAACTCAACTCTTCGCTCGCGTCGGCGCTCGCCACGAAAATTTCGCCATCCTCGCTGCACACTGTCTGTGTAATCAGCGCATCGTCGCCGACTGTGAGAGGGGTCACAAACTGGATGTCTTCTAGATCAGTGGCGCCGGCCGCATGGCGCATCATTTCCAGCATCATCGCGCCCGGCGCGATGATGCTGCCCAGCACTCGATGCTCACCCAACCACCGAGGGGCCGTTGTACTCAGTGCAGTTTCATAGATGGCCTGTGCCGCCGCCGACCGCAGCCGGGTCCCGAGCCAGCCGCCTTGCGACGGGGCAGCAGCGCGCCCCGCTTTTGCACTGAACCAGAAGCGCGACCGCTTGAAACGCGAGAGCGGCATGTCGATGGGGCGCCCGCTGCATTCCGGATCAATGCCCCGCCAATCGAGTTCGACGCCTGAGAGATGCATCTTCGCCGCTGCATCCAGGGCTTGGCGCCAATCGTCGCCATCCTTGCGCAAACTTGCCAGGAGTTTCGGCCCACCTTCGCCTCCAAAGGCCGCCGCCGCGAATGCAATCAAGGTGGGGTGGGGACCAATCTCAAGGCAAAGATCCACCTTCATCGCTCTGAGCTCTGCGACGCCGTCGGCAAAGCGCACTGGCGCACGAAGATGCTTACGCCAGTAGGTTGGCTGAGCGATCTCGCTTGCGCCAATGGCCTTGCCGGTCAAATTGGATATGAGCCTGACCTTTGGAACTTCGAAAGCCGTGGTTCGCAGCTCGGCCTCGAACGCGTCAAGGATCGGATCCATCAGCGGCGAATGAAAAGCGTGCGAAACGTTCAACCGACGGGTTTTTACGCCTGCGTTCGCCAAAGCCTCGCACGCCTTCTCCAAAGCGGGCACGGCGCCAGAAATAACGGCTTGGGCTGAGCCGTTAACCGCCGCGATCGACACGTCACGCGCGAAGAGCGCGATCGCCCTCGCCACCTGTTCTTCGGGCGCAAATACCGCGGCCATCGCGCCGCCCGCCGGCAGCGATTGCATCAACCTTGCGCGAGCTGCGATCAGCTTCGCTGCGCTGCCTAGGGAAAGCGCGCCCGCGACGCAAGCGCCGACATATTCGCCCACTGAATGACCAAGCACGGCCACAGGCGTCACGCCAAGCCTGCGCCAGAACTCCGCCAGCGAATATTCGAGAACGAACAGGGCAGGCTGTGCGAAGCCTGTCTGGTCGAGAAGCGCCGCGTGCTCGGGGGCGAACATGACGTCTCTTATGGAGCGTCCCAAGAGCGGCGAAAGCAGCGCATCGCAGCGGTCGAACGCCTCGCGAAACGCGGGCGCCGCCGCATAAAGCCCTTTGCCCATGCCCGAATACTGGGCGCCCTGCCCAGTAAAAAGGAATGCAACGCGGGGGGGATCGCGCAAATCGAGTTGCGCTCGCGCCAGTTGGCGAGCCTCCTTGCCGCATGCCAGCGCTTCAAAGCCTTTGCGCGCCTCATCCACTGTGCTGGCCTGAATGACGGCACGATGACGGAGATGCGCACGACCCAATGCCAGCGTGCGCGCCACATCGGGAAGACGCACATCCTGAGCGAGCGCCTTCGCACAATCGCCCGCGAGCAACTCAAGACGCTCTGCGTCGGGCGCCGAGATGGGCAGAGCCCATGTACGCGGCGGCATCGGTTGAGGCTCCGGCTCGGTCCGCGGCGCTTCAAGGATGACATGCACATTGGCGCCGCTGAAGCCGAACGAACTCACGCCAGCGATCCGCCGGCCGCCTATCTCAGGAAAAGCCATAGCTTGCGCCGGCACGCGCAAGCGCAAATCATCCCAAGCGATGTGCGGACTTGGCGTGCGAAAATGCAGATGCGCCGGAATGACACCGTGCTGTAGCGAAAGGATCGTCTTGATCAAGCCGGTCGCGCCTGCCGCGCCTTCCAGATGGCCGATGTTGGTTTTTACCGATCCGACAAGCAGCGGCTCCGCGCGGTCCCGCCCAAACACCGCGCCGAGAGCGCGCGCCTCCAAGGGATCGCCTAGCTCTGTGCCGGTGCCGTGCGCCTCGACATAGGCGACTTGAGCCGGCGCCAATCCGGCCTGCGCGAGTGCAGCGCGAATGACGGCTTCCTGGGCAGGCCCATTCGGGACCGTTAACCCGCTCGATGCGCCATCCTGGTTGGTGGCGCAGCCGCGAATGACGGCGAGCACCCGGTCGTTGTCAGCTTCTGCGTCTTCGAGCCGCTTCAAGGCGAGAATGGCGCACCCCTCAGCGCGGGAGAAACCATCAGCAGCAGCGTCGAAAGCCTTGCAGCGGCCATCAGGAGCAAGCATGCGCGCTCGAGACAGCGCAATGAAAATATCCGGACCCAAAATGAGATTCACACCGCCTGCGAGGGCGAGCTTGCAGTCTCCCGCACGCAATGACTGACACGCCAAATGCACTGCCACCATAGACGAGGAGCAGGCCGTGTCTATTGTGAGGCTCGGCCCCTGGAGCCCAAGCAGATAGGAAACCCGTCCGGAAAGAACGCTGTGCGCTATCCCTGAGGCGAAATGGGGATTTAGTAGGCCGGAATCGCCTGATTTGAGCTGCAGATAGGCGTAATCGCTCGCAGGTGCGCCGATGAAAACGCCAGTCGGCGTGCCCTCAAGCCCGTCCGGCGCGCGTCCGGCGTGTTCGAGCGCTTGCCAGCAGCCTTCCAGCACCAGCCTCTGTTGCGGGTCCATGCCTTCGGCTTCGCGCGGCGCTATGCGGAAAAACTCCGGATCGAATTGGTCGGCATCGTTGATGAAGCCGCCGAACCGGGTCGCGATACAGCCGGGAGCGTCGGGATCGGGGGCGTAAAAGGCGTCGTGATCCCAACGACTCTGCGGCACCGTGCTGATGGCATCGCGCCCTTCCGACAAAAGCTGCCAGAAACTTGCCGGGTCCACCACACCGCCTGGGGCGCGACAGGCCATGCCTATCACTGCAATCGGCGCGGCACGCTTGCCTTCCAGTTCCGCAATCCGCGCTTCGGCATCCTGCAAGGCCAGAAATGCTTTTTGAAGTGGCGTAAGGGCCTGGTTCATGGCGCCCGCCTCCGCGCTCGCGTGTCCAAAAGTGCTTCGATCTGCGCGTCGCTCAGAACTCCGACCGCCTCACCGGACATCGCTCCCATCGGCGAATTCACAGGCGCCTCGCGTGCGCCGGCAACTGGAGAGATGACGGTCAGAAAGTAGCGCGCCAGCGCTTCGATTGTTGGATGGTCGAACATCACCGAAGCCGCCGGCGGCTTCGCCAAGGAAAGGCCGCGGCGCAACCGGTTGCGCAATTGCACGGCCATCAGCGAATCGAGACCGAGGTCGGTCAGCCGACTTTGCCTGCTAGGTGGATTGTCTGGATCGGCGCGCAGCACGGCAATCACCTGGTCGCGCACGAAAGCGCGCATCAAGTCGAGGCGCTCGGCTTCCGGGGCCATCGCAATCTCCTCCGCTATGTTCTTAACCGCGGCCTCCGGCTTGGCGCTCTCGCGCCGCTCCGCGCTGGAGTTGAAAGTTGCAACCGTGTCTGTAAAATTGCCCGGAGCTTGCGCCAAGATCAGGTGCTGTCCGAGCGCGTCCGCAATTCCTCCTGGCTCGGGCCAGGACCGAGCGCGCGTAAATCCCGAAGAAAGCAGCAATGCGGTCCAGTCATCGGCGATGAGCAAAGGCTCATCTGTCCGTATATCGTCGTCGAAGGTGCGCCAACCTTCGATCAGACGTGTTGTGAAGTCGAACCAGGCGAAAGGCGTGGTCGACTCCACCAATGCCAGCACGCCTCCCGGAGCCAGCAGCGCGCGCAGCCGTTGGAGAGCGCCGCGGAGATTGGTGCAGGCATGGACTGCGTTGGCAGAGATGATGATGTCAAACGAATGCGGCGCGTAGCCCTGCATCTCAAGATCGGATTCAAGGTCGAAGCGCGCGAACTTGACATGGGGACTGCTTCCGAAGCGCTCCCGCCCCCTGTCCAGAAACATGTCCGATACGTCGGTGAAGAGGTAGGTGGCCTTTTCGGGCAACGCTGGAAGCACCGACGAGGTGGTTGCGCCTGTCCCAGCTCCGACCTCGAGTACGCTGAGCGTTCGCCCTTGCCGCCCCGACGATGCAAACGCAGCAACACATGCAGCGGCAAGCGCATTGACGTAGCGCATTGTGCTTGAGCGTTCGTAAAGGCCTTCGGCCAGAGCGAAATCGCCGCCTGGAAATAGGGTTTCCAGGGCGCTCTCTCGGCCAGTGAGAACATCCGTTAGCAGGTCGGCGCAGTGCCTGACATAAGCGAAGAGTTCGGGATTGTCCGATAACGCATGCTGGGTGGCGTCGAGCACACCCGCTAAGCCGGAATCGGCAAGGGCGCCAGCGTAAGCATCACCTTTGCGAGCGAGACGTCCAGCTGAGACGAGCCGGTCCAGCCAGCGTCCGATAAGACCAGCGTATTCCGCAACCACGCCGCACCGCGCGACAATCTCAGCCAGCGTATGCTCTTCTTCAGCACGATACAGTCCCGACCGGTGCAGGAGCGCAATCGCCAAAGCCTCTGCCAAGGCGTCCAATTGCGCCCATTTCCCAATATATGCCGCTGGATCAAGGCCGAGCGGCCCTCGTCCCGCTTGCGTATCGGCTGCGACGCATGCGCGTTTCCAAGCAGTTTCCTCGTTTGCGCCTTCGGTGGAGGCCGCGACGTCGATCCAATAACGCTGACGCTGGAACGGATAGGTCGGGCCGGCCGCACGTGCACGCGCGTAGCCGGCGTCGAAACCACGCCAGTCCACGTCTGCCCCATCGGCATAGAGCCGCGCCAGACTTTCTGTGAGGTCCACCCAGGGGTCGCCCTCCCGCCGCATAGACGGAAGCCATACGAGATCCTCGCCCAAATTCTCGGTCCCGACGGCGAGCAGAGAAGGATGCGGCCCCAATTCCACAAAATGCGTAATGCCCCGCTCCGCTATTGCCTTTAAGGCTTCGCCGAAACGAACCGGCTGACGCATTTGCGCGAGCCAATAGGTAGCTCGCGTCATCTCGTCGGCGGTGGCAATAGCGCCGGAGACGTTGGACGCGACTGTGAGCGCGCACTCGCCGAATCTCACGCCCTCAAATGCTTTCGCAAGAACTGGGAGCGCGGGTTCCACCGTGCGCGCGTGGGAGGCAAACGAAATCTTCAGAACCTTGGCGCGCCAGCCATTCGCCGCAAAATGAGCAACCAGCGTCGAAACCGATTCCTGCGGACCGCTCACGACGACATGCTCGGGTCCATTGTAGACGGCGATTTCCACATCGGGATGCGCCGCGAGCGCAACCTTAACTTTCGCGGGCGGAGCGTAAATCGCCGCCATCGCGCCCTGACCTTCCACCATCGCCGCAGCACGCCCGCGCGCGGCAACAATCGCCATGGCGTCGTCCAGCGTGAAAACGCCTCCCGCCCACGCAGCCCCATATTCGCCGAGGCTGTGGCCGAGCGCAGCGCTCGGCCTGACGCCCCAAGATCTCCAAAGCTCGGTCAATGCCACCTGCAGCGCAAATGTCGCCGGCTGCGCGAGCGTGGTGTCCTCAAGGACGGCAGCATCCTTGCCGAACATCACGTCAAGAAGGTCTCGCTTCAAATATGCTGACGCAGCGCGCGCGCACGCCTGAAGCGAGGTACGAAATACCGGCGACGTCTCGAATAGGGTGCGCCCCATGCCGGGAAAATTCGCCCCCTGGCCGGTGTAAAGGAAAGCGACGAGCGGCTTGCCGTCACTCCCGGCGCCGCGGAAAGCCGGGCGCTGTGCCTTCAGCGCTGCGACGAAATCCTCGCGCGAACGCCCGACGGCCGCCAAACGATGCTCGAAATGCGTCCGCCCAACATTCGCGGTGTGGCAAAGGTCAGCCACGGCTGCGCCACCGGTTTCGAACGCAGATGCCCAGCGTGCGGTCAGCGCCTCAAGCGCGACCTCGTTCTTGGCCGAAAGCGCCAGCAGATGCAGCGGGCGCTCGACCTCGGATGCCAGCGCTTTCGCCGGTAGCGTCGCTTCAAGAATGATACAGGCGTTTGTGCCGGAAATGCCGAATGAACTTACGCCGACGAGACTGCGGCCTTCGGCATTGCGCGGCAGCGCCGCCGGCCGGCTGACGACGCGAAGACGGCTTTGCTCCCAGTCGACATGCGGCGTGGCGCGCTCAAAATTCCGATTTGGCGGGATTTCGCCACACGTGAATGCCACGATACATTTTGCAACGCCCGCGGCGCCGGACGCGGCTTCGGTGTGGCCGATGACGCTCTTGAGCGCGCCGATGAGAAGGGGTTGGCTGCCCGGTCGGCCCGGGGCAAACACCGCCGAGAGGGCCCCCAACTCTATCGGATCGCCGAGAGGCGTGCCGGTTCCGTGCGTTTCGACATATACGATCTCGTCCGGCTTCGCGCCAGCGTTGGCCAGGGCGGCCTGGATCACCGCCTGCTGTGCCGGACCGCTTGGCGCGGTCAGGCCGCTCGAGCGGCCGTCCTGGTTGAGTGCGGTGCCACGCACGACCGCCAGGATGCGATCCGCATTCGCTTCGGCGTCATCCAGACGCTTCAGCAGGAACATCACCGCTCCCTCGCCGCGCACATAGCCGTCCGCGTCAGCGTCGAAGGTGCGGCAGCGCTCCGAAGGCGCCATCATCCGCCCCTTGGTGAAGCACACATTGATCTCTGGGCCGAGGATCAGATTGATCCCGCCCGCCAGAGCAGCATCGCATTCCCGCAAGCGCAGCGCCTGACAGGCAAGATGCAGGGAGGCGAGCGACGCCGAGCACGCAGTGTCGACTGTCAGCGCGGGGCCGGTAAGACCCAGCGTGTAAGAGAGCCTGCCTGCCGCAACGCTCAACAACGTGCCGGTGGCGTAATAAGGATCGATTGTCTGGCGATTGCTGAAAATCGCACGACCGTAGTCGACGTTTCCCATACCGACATACACACCCGCGCGGGACGTGCGCATCGCGTCGAAGCCGACGCCGGAATCTTCGATCGCCTCCCACGCTATTTCCAGAAGCAAACGCTGCTGCGGGTCCATGCTCGCCGCTTCAACGGGGGAGATGCCGAAGAATGCGGCATCGAACCTGTCGACAGAATCGATAAAGCCGCCCTGGCGGGTTGACATTTTGCCGGGTGCGTCCGGATCCGGTGAATAGAATGATTCGATCGGCCAGCGGTCAGCCGGAATGTCCACAATGGGATCCTGGCCGCCAAACAGCATCCGTTCCATGCTTGCCAGATCATTCACGCCGCCAGGAAGCCGCAGCGCCATGCCTACGATGGCGATCGGCGCACGCACATCCTTGGTCGCGGCGGCGAGCTGAGCACGCAGCCCACGAACTTCGAGTAACGCTCGTTTGACGGTGGAGGAAGTGTCGCTCAATTCATCTCTCCCTCTATCCGCTGCTCCGCGGCAAGCTCTCGCAGTTCGGCCTCCAGCAATGCCTCGGCGTCTGCGTCGCTCAACTCGGCGAGATCGTCAGCTGGCGCGGCGCTCGCCGGTGCGCCAAGGTCCCAGAGCGCCGTCAGCTTCTCGGCGATCGCGGCGATGGTTGGGTAATCGAACACCAGCGTCACCGGCAACGGGACGCCGCCCCCCCGCGCCAGCGCATTGCGCAACTCGACGGCCATCAGCGAGTTCGAGGCCCGCACTCCTCAGCGGCGTTTCCCGCGCGACAACTTCGCCGCCGGATAAGCCCATCAACTCACGCACTCGCTCCGTGATAAGACGTTCCAGTGCTTGACGGCGGGCGGCCTGTGGCAAACACTTGAGCTTCGCGGGGTCGCTCAATTCAATTTGCGTCTTCAACGCCGGCGCCGCCTGCGGCGCGAACGCCTCGAAAGGTTCAAGCGCAAGACCGGCTGGCGCGTTAGTAAAGAAACGCGCCCAATTGACGTTCGCGATGAGCCCGTAGGCAAGATCCTGATCCATGAGCCGGTCTAGCGCCGGGAAGGCTTGCGACGGCCCAAACGTCGACAAGCCGCGCACGGCCCATGCTGCCTGCGCCCTCGCCGGCATCGCCGCGAACATGCCCGCTTCGGCCCATGCGCCCCAGGCGACGCTGAATGCCCGGACGCCTTCACTCCGCCATTGCGCCGCCAGTGCATCCAATTCGGCGTTTGCTGCGGCATAGGCCGCTTGGCCCGGTGCGCCAAGCATGACGCCTGCCGCGGAATAGAGGACGAAGAAATCGAGATCGAGATCCTTCGTCAGAGCGCGAAGCACTTTGGCCCCCTCGACTTTGCCATGACGGGCGGTGGCGATTTTGCTGTCGGTGGTTGCGTGCAGTGGAGCGTCGGGGGCAACGCCGGCAGCATGGACAATGCCTCGCAGCGGCGGCGCGCCGTGCGCAGCAATGAGAGTGCGCATCGCGTCAGCGTCCGCTATATCAGCACTTGCGACATGCACATCGATGCCTTTGGCGCGCAACGCTTCAAGCCTCTGCGCCGCCGCTACGCCGGGCGCTGAACGGCCGACCAGCAGCAGATGACGCACGCCGCGTTCGGCAAGCCACTCTGCGGCAAACAGCCCGAGCCCGCTGAGCCCACCGGTTACCAGATAACGCGCCTCCGTTACCGGCGCGACCCGCCCAGAGGGGAGCAGCACGAGTTTGCCGACATGGCGCGCCTGAGCCATCCAACGGAAAGCATCTTCGGCGCGGGCAAGCGTCCATTTCCGGACCGGCGGCCTGGCAATATCTCCGGAAACGATCGCCGGCAGAATATCGGCCACGAAGCGAGTCCAGATGGAAGCATCGGCGTAGGCACGTTCGCCTGAGTCGAACACGTGATAGGTTACGTCGGGCCGTTCGGCTGCAACTTCGTCCGGCGACCATATTTCGCGCTTGCCCATTTCAAGCAAAACGCCGCGCGGCGCGAGCGCCTTGAGCGTGGCGCCGACGAAGAGCCCGGTGAGCGAGTTGAGAGCTATATGGACCCCCGCGCCGCCTGTCGCCGCCAGAATCTCTTCCGCAAACGCGGTCGAACGGGAATCGTAGATGTGCACGACCCCCAGGCTTCTCAGCATATCCCGCTTTTCGGGGGAACCCGCGGTCGCGTGCACCTCAGCGCCGGCGCGCTTGGCCAATGCGATGGCCGCAAGGCCGACGCCTCCGGTTGCGGCGTGGATCAGCACACGGTCGCCGCGTTTCATACTGGCAAGCAGATGCAGGCCGACATCGGCCGTGACGAAGGCGACGGGCAGCGATGCCGCCTCCGCATCCGAGAGAGCAGCCGGGGTCTTCGTGATCATGTCGGCGCGCGCGACCGCGTGGGTGGCGTGGCAAGCCGGCATCATGCCGAAGACGCGATCTCCCTGCACAAAGCCCTTGACGCCGGGACCGACCGCTTCGACAACGCCCGCGCACTCCGCGCCCAGCGGCGCCGGCGCCCCTTCGTACATCCCAAGTGCGATCAGAGTATCGCGGAAATTAATGCCTGCCGCGGATACTCTAATTCTAACCTCGCCAGCATCTGGCTCCCGCGGGGTGATTGGGCGGAGCGTAAGAGCATCCAGCCCAAGGCCCTGCAGCGTTAGCTGGTGCGGGTTATCGAGACGCTGCGATGCACTCTTGTGGAGCCTCGGCGCCAAATATACCCCTTCACGCCGTGCCAAGCGCGGTTCAGCGCTTCGGCCCAGGAATTCTGCAACAGCAGCGCCGCCGATCGCCTCGCCCGGATCCAGATCGAGCAGGCGAAGCGAGAGGTCGGGACGCTCGAGAGCGGCCACGCTCGCCAAGCCCCACAGAGCGCTGGTGTCAACGTCGGCGTGCTCTTGCAGCTGTGTCGACACTGCCCCGCGGGTGACGATTGCCAGCGTACGTGGCGTACTATCGGGAATCGCGTTGATGAGCGCCGCAAGCGCTGTCGCATCGAAGCCCTGCTTGGCGGCGACGAGCAGAGAGGCGTCTGCAGGCAGCACATCAAGAGATGGGATCTCAATGAGGTTCGCCTCTGCCTTCAGCCCCAGGCCGGCCCATCCCTGGCCAAGGATCGCCCAGCGCCGAACGCCTGCTTCTGCGCCGAGCGCGATCCGTTCCCAGGTGACCGCGTAAACATCAACAGCAGCCGGCGTGAATGCATCAGCTGTCGCGATCGCCAGACGCAGTCCGTTAAGGGCGCCAACGGCGACGCCATCTTCGCTCTCGAATACGACATCCGCGCCGATGGTTCGCTCGCTGCGCGCCGTCAGTTTAGCCTTTAAGAGGACACGCCGCGGCATGCCGGGTGCAATCCAGAAATGGTCCACCGCAAGGGGCAGGCAGAGCGCCTCCTGCCCGTCCAAAATGCCGACCAGCTGAATGCCGGCGTCAATCACAGCAGCAGGCAGACCATCCAGCGTCTGTGGTAGCTCTGCCCAAGCCGAGGCCGCACCGTCCCCAAGGCTTACCTCCGACAAAAGGCGGAAGCTCGGCCCGAAACTGGCGCCTAGCGCCTCGAACCGCGCATAAGCCTCGCCGACGTCTGCTTGAGCACCTGCTGAGCCTTCCAAACACGGTGTTTGCGGCGCGTCGCCAAGTGCAGCTTGTGCGATTGTCCGCCAGCTGAACGCACTGTGCGCGTCTTGGCGCTCACCTGCATGCAGGCTGACACTCTGCGCGCCTGTGGCGTCTTCGCCGATCAGGATCTGCCATCGCGTTTCGATGCCCTCCGCAGGGGCCGGCAGCGGCGCTTTGATCTCGAAGTCGGTGAGCGTTCGCTCACGGCCGTAGGCGAGGCGTGCAGCTTCTGCCATCGTCTGCATCATCGCTGCCCCCGGTACGATGGGGCGGCCGAAGATCACATGATCCGCCAGCCATTCCGCAGCCTTCGGCTCAAGCTTGAACAGCCATTCGTTGCGCCCAGGCACCTGGCTTGGCTCGCCGAGCCAGTTCGTCGGCGTCCTGACAGCGCTTTTCGGGGTATTGCGCAGCCAACAGCGCCGGCGCTGCCATGGATAAGCCGGCAAGCTCACCACAGAGCCTTCGCCGGCCTGAACCGCGCTCCATTCCGGATCGACCCCGGCGGCGTAGAGTTGCGCGCACGCCTCTCGCATCGTCTCGCCCTCATCGCGGCCCCGGCGAAGCGACGCCGCCAGCACACGCGGCGGTTGCGCATCCAGCGTTTCCGCGATCGCACTGCCAAGCACCGGATGTGGACCGACCTCGACGAAGGCGTCGACACCATCCTGTGCCATGGCTTCGATCGCGTCAGCGAAACGCACCGGTGCGCGTATGGCTCGGGCTACATCAGCTGCGTCGAAGCCCATCTCAGGCACGCGCGCGCCAGTAAGCGTTGAAAAGATCCCGATCTTCGGAGTACGCCAGTCCAGTCTGCCGAGTTCCCGCGCAAAGCGTTTGGCGAGCGCGGTCATTTGCGAACTGTGAAAGGCATAGTCGACAGGCAGCTTGCGAGCCGCGACCCCGCCTTCGCCAAGCCGCGCAAGCGCAGCCTCAAGGGCTGCATGTTCCCCTGACAGCACGATAGAGCGCGGCGCATTGATCGCGGCCACATTCAGCCTGCCATCAAATGCCTCGACCAACGCACTTGCCTCGCATTCGGCGATCGAAGCCGAAGCCATTCTTCCACCGCCGGTAGCGGCCTGCATGATTTTGCCTCGCAGCGTGACAACGCGCGCCGCCTCATCGAGCGTGAGCGCGCCCGCTGCCAACATGGCGGCGATCTCTCCGATGCTGTGGCCCGTCACGGCGTCTGGACACACGCCCCAGCTTCGCCACAGGGCGGTCAGCGCGGTCTGCAAAGCGAACAGCGATGGTTGTGCGATCTCTGTTTCGCCAAGCCGCGATGTGGCCTCATCACGCTGCATCTCTTCGATCACCGACCAGCCTGCTGTGGCCCTGATCGCCTCGTCGCATGCCCGCAGAGCGGCGGCAAAAGCGGGCTCGCGGGCAAAGAGCTCGCGCCCCATGCCCCACCATTGCGGCCCCTGGCCGCTATAGACAAAGCCGATTTTAGGTCGCGTATCGTGAGACCGTTCGACGAGACAATTGAGAGCTGGGCGCAGGCGGGCGGCGGCCTCAGCATGGTTTCGCGCCACGACTGCCACGCGGGTTGGATAGTGGGTTCTGCGCTGCGACGCCGTCCAGCAGAGGTCTGCCAGCGCAGGCGGGGCCGGTTTATGGAGCAGATCCAGCCATTGCTCTCCGAGCGCCCGCAGACCGGTCGCTGTCTTTGCCGAGAGCGGCAAGACCCACATGCTAACTTCGGCTTCAGCCGTTGCACCCAGATCAGGCGCCTGTTCCAGCACGACATGAGCGTTCGTGCCGCCCACCCCAAACGAACTCACGCCTGCGCAGGCGGGCGACACCGGCAACGCCTTGGGGGCGACGGCGATTTTCAGACGCGTGCCGTCCAGTTGCAGATGCGGGTTCGGTTTGTCGAAGTAGGCCTGCGGCGGGATCTCGCCATGACGCAAGACGAGCGCGGCTTTGATCAAGCCGATGACGCCAGCGGCAGCCTCGAGATGGCCGATATTGGCTTTGATAGACCCGAGATAACAGGGACTCGCGCCCGGCGCCGTCAACGCCGCGCCCAGCGCATCGACTTCAATCGGATCACCTAGCGCCGTACCGGTACCATGCGCTTCGATATAGACAACCCGCTCGGGCGCGACGGCCGCATTCGACAGCGCTTCCCGGATGAGCCTTTCTTGCGCAACACCATTGGGCGCTGTGAGGACCGTCGATCGACCATCCTGGTTCATTGCCGATCCCCGAATGACCGCAATCACGCGATCGCCGCTGGCAATAGCATCAGACAGCCGCTTAAGCGCGACAATTCCACAACCTTCCCCGCGGCCGAAGCCGTCAGCGCGGGCGTCGAAGCTCTTGCACCGCCCGTCCGGCGACATGAACCCGACCTTCGACATCGCCACCATGAGTTCGGGGGAGAGCATCACGGACACACCGCCCGCCAGCGCAAAATCGCTTTCGCCGGCGCGTAGGCTCTGACAGGCCAGATGCACCGCCACCAGCGAAGTTGAACAAGCCGAGTCCAGCGTGAAGCTCGGCCCGCACAGATCGAGAAAATGCGAGATGCGATTCGAAACGATGCTCTGCAGCGTGCCCGTCAGCGTGCGCAACTCAATGGCATCAATGTCTTCGTAAACCAGACGCGCGTAATCGTCATGATAGCTGGCGATGAAAACACCGGTCCTGCTTCCCTTTAGCCGTTCGTGAGGAACGCCAGCGTCGTCAACGGCTTCAATCGCAGTTTCCAAAGCCAGACGCTGCTGCGGATCCATCAATTCCGCTTCTCGCAGCAAGATCCCGAAATAGTCGGGATCGAAGGCGTCGATTTGCTCCAAAAACCCCGCGCGTTTGGTCGTTATCTTTCCCCGTGCGGAAAGATCGGCATCGAACCAGAGCGATGCATTCCAGCGCTCGGCCGGAACCTCTCGTGTGGCGTCAACGCGGCCGCGCACCAGACGCCAGAGCGCATCCGGCGTATCCACTCCGCCAGGCGCGCGACAAGCCATTCCCACAATCGCAATCGGATCAGCATTGATAAAAGCCTGCGCGGCACGCGCTTCCTGCGCCATCAGCGCCAATTTAACTGCAGAGAAATTCGTGGGCGCGCCGTTCATCACGCTCTTCTCCTGCGCTGGCGAAGCGCGCTGAGGGCATCGGCATCGGAGATCACGAAACCGCCGCGAGCCGTTCTCCCACCGCGCCCAGTTCGATCTGTGGTTCCGGCTTGGCGGGGCAGATGCCCCCCTGCCTCGCCGGCAAGGTGCTTGGAGAGCGCAGCAATGGTGGGATAATTCCAGGCGAGCGTCGCCGGCAGCGCACGGCCCAGTGCGCGCTCCAGGCGATTGCGCAATTCCAGCGATAAGAGCGAGGTAAGCCCCATCGCGCCGAACTCCCAATCGAGCGCGATTTCCCCAGCCTGCATTTTGAGCGTCGCAGCCAGTAAATCCCGCACAATTTGAGCAATCGCTTGACGGCGCTCCTCCAGCGGCAGCCGAAAATCTCAACCCCTTTCGCGACGTGCGCGGCCCCCGCAAGCTCTTTGAACAACGGCTCACGGCGGCTGGCGCGCGCCTGCGCATGCGTGCCCCAATCCACTGCCGCTACGACAAGGTTGGCTGCTTCGCGGCCAGCCACCCAGCTCATTAGGGAAGCCGCGCGCAGGGCTCAAAGCTGTAACGCCTCGGCGTTCGAGATCATCGGTGTTAGCCGGGCGTCCTTCGCCGTCGGCCAGACCTGCACCTTTCCAGACGCCCCAGGCAATGCTGGCCGCATGCTGCCCGCGTGCTTCGCGATTCTTGGCCAAAGCGTCAAGGCCGGCATTGGCGGCCGCATAATTTGCCGCGCCCGTCTGGGGCAGATAAGCGCCGACCGAAGAGAATAGGACGAACGCATCGAATTCCGGCAGGTAGGCATCGAGCACTTGCGCGGAGCGAAGCTTCGCCGCCAGCGGTCCTGCGAATTGCGCCGGCGTCATGTCTTGCATCAGCGCGCTTTCGAGCGTGACGGCCAGATGCACAACGCCTCGGATCGGCGGCCAAGCTTCGGCGGCGTATTGATCGAGAAAGCGCCTGACGGCGTCCTTATCGGAGACGTCGAGCGCGGGCGTCTACACGGAAACGCCCATCGCCTCGAACTCGCGCACTCCAGCAACGCGCTTCCCAGTTGGCGACGCCGGATTTATCCCATGCCAGTCCGCACGGGCCGGCAAACCATTCCGGCTCGCGAGAATAAAGCGTCGCGCACCCTCTTCGGCCATCGTTCGGGCAATGTGAAAACCCACATCGCCCAAGCCGC
>CAWFOS010000012.1:0-126468 GCA_963817495.1 uncultured Alphaproteobacteria bacterium
ATGGTCCGCTGTCGATTTGCCCTTCTCCTCAGAGATTTCATCGACGCATCGCACGACATGCTTGCGCGTAACCTCATCAATCGCGAGTGCGTGCAAGGATTTTGCATAAGTTTCGAGGTAGCGACGGATTTCGATGAAGTGCCGGTCACTGACTTGATTGCGCCGTTCGCCGAGATACTTGCTTATGAGAGTTTCGACCGCAATTGACCGCTTCGCCGCCATGGCCCGCTTTTCGCCAACGATGTCTCCTCCTCCTTTCGCTTTGAGCAAAATGCCTGCGGCCTGTTTTCGCACTTCGCTTTCAATTCCGGGAATGGCCACACCGAGCGAGAGCTTACGCTGCTTTCCGCTAGGCAAGCTGTACTTGACGACATAGGACTGTTTGCCGGTGTCGTATTTCCTGATGTAAAAGCCGGGCAGGTCATCGTCAGCTACGTGCACGTCACGCTTGCCGGCCGGAATGGGAGTTTTCGCGGCTTTTCTGAATAGTTTGGACATGATCCCCGCCCTTCTGCGGAACGCCAGCGGAACGCAACATGCGCTCATTTTTGCCCCGTTCCGCTATAAATTGACAGAAGGTCTAGGGGAAAGATCACGGATTTAAAAGGCTTTCCGCTTCGTTCCGCACACTTATGCTCATGATATAAATCTGCTTTGGGAGCAGAGGGTCGCGTGTTCGAATCACGCCGCCCCGACCATTAAAATCAGTGACTTAAGCCAGAAAGTCCGCATTCCGCAAGAAAGCCTCAGCGGAACGGAAGCTAATCCAGGCTGCGTCAACCCGCAGCGCGTCGGAAAGGAAACTCGGAAACAGGCGCACGGTGGAGGGTCTTCTGATCGCGCTCTTGATCAAACTTGGAAACCGCTCCGGCCCGGAAGCGATCTTTAAGTTTATCTTCTTTGCGGCTGGCTTCCCGCTGGTTCTGCCGTTGCAATTCAGAGATGATGCAGAGGAAAAATCCAAGTCCTTGCCTTCGATCTCCTTGCCGGCCGTTCCTGAAGACGCCCCTCTAATGCGGTTTTCTACAATCGTAGAGAAGCAGTCTTCGACCGACACCAGGGTCAACCTCCCATTCGCGACGCCGAGGACGGCTTCGAGTGAAGGGCGGGGTCATTTTGGCCCGTTTTGCAGAAGACCGCATTGGGATCGCTAAGCCACCTTGGCCCGCATGGGGTCGCGAAAAACCAGCAAGACCGCTACCGTACCGACTTTGCCTTTGGACTGGGCGAAAAGGCAACCGCACAAAACAGGTCTGAAATCCCAAGACCGCGCGCCCCGTTTTCTGTAATCTGGCGGAAAACCACACATTAGGGAGCTGAAATGCGAATTGCACTGCTGGCGGATATGCACGCGAACCGGCAAGCATTCAGCGCGTGTCTGCGGCATGCCACGGAGAAGGGCGCGGAGCGCTATGTGCTCCTCGGCGACTTTGTTGGATATGGCGCCGACCCCGCCTACGCCGTCGATACCGCCTTGGAGCTTGTTTCGCGCGGTGCCGTCGCCGTGCTCGGCAATCACGACTGCGCGATGAATGATCCCACCGTCCGCATGAACCCGGAGGCGCAGACCGCCATCGAGTGGACGCGCGGCATGCTCGGCGTCCATGAACGCCGGTTTCTCTCGGAGCTGCCGCTCACCGTCTCAGACCAGGATCGCCTCTATGTGCATGCGGATGCCAGCGCGCCCGCGAAGTGGATCTACGTGCTGACGGTCGAGGAAGCCTCGCGAAGCCTGTATGCGACGAAGGCGCAGATCACCTTTTGCGGGCACACGCACAAGCCGGGCATCTTCAGTGTCACGACGGCATCGAAAATGACGGCGTTCAGTCCGGTCACCGAGGTTGCCGTGCCACTGCATGGCCTGCGCCGCTGGCTCGTGGTGCTGGGCTCGGTGGGCCAACCGCGCGACGGCATCCCTGCGGCGTCATATTCCATGTTCGACACGATCAAAAAAGAGATCACCTTCTATCGCGTGCCTTATGATATCGAAGGGGCCGCCGACGCGATCAGGAAGGCACGGCTGCCACTGTTCTTCGCGCAAAGGCTGTCCATGGGAAGGTGACGGGTGATGGCGAAGCCCACATTAGAGCCAGGCGACGTTCTCGACGGCTTTATGATGGAAGGGCTGATCCATCGGGGCGGCATGGCGCGGCTTTGGAGCGTCAAGAAGCCCGGCATCGATGATATGCCGATCCTCATGAAAGTGCCTGTGCTCAGCGAAGGGCAGGACCCGGCGGCGATTGTCAGCTTCGAGATGGAGCAGATGATCATGCCGCGGATAACGGGGCCTCACGTCCCGCAGTTCGTCGCGGCGGGGGATTTCGCGGTCCACCCCTACATCGTGATGGAGCGCGTTCCGGGAAAATCGCTCCTGCAGCGCCTTCCAGACCTGCCGCTGCCTTACGAGGAGGTGGCGGAAATCGGCTGGAAGCTGGCGACCGCGCTCGCCGATATTCACCGCCAGCACGTCATCCACCTCGATTTAAAGCCGAGCAACGTGCTGTTCCGGCCCACGGGCGAGGCGGTGCTCATCGACTTCGGCCTTTCCCACCATCTGCAATTGCCTGACCTGATGCAGGAGGAATTTCGCCTGCCCTACGGCACGGCGCCCTATATGGCGCCCGAGCAGCTTCTGGGAGCGCGGCACGACCCGCGCACCGATCAATTCGCGCTGGGCGTCCTCCTCTATTTCTTCTCCACCGGCGTCCGGCCCTTCGGCGAAAGCGAACGCCTGAGCGTTATGAAGAGACGGCTTTGGGAAGACGCGAAACCGCCGCGCCGACTGCGGGAGGACTACCCGCTTTGGCTTCAGGAAATCGTCTTACGCTGCCTCGAAGTGGAGCCGGCCTGGCGCTACCCCACCATGGCGCAGCTCGCCTTTGAGCTGAGCCACCACAACCAGATCAAGCTGACGGCCCGCTCGGAACGGCTCAAGGTCGATTTTTTCTGGACGCGCATGAAGCGGCGCTTGAACCCGGACCTCGGACAAACCTATGCCCCGCGCACGGTCGCGCTGCCTTTGCCGTCGGCTCCGATCATCGCCGTCGCCATCGACACGAGCGAAGGCTCGAAAGAAACCAGCGACGCGCTTCGCGAATCGGCCGCCCGCGCGCTCACGCTGCTGCCATCCGCGCGGCTCGCCTGCGTAAACGTATTGAAACAAAGCTACATCGCCGCCCGGGACTCGACCCTCGATGACGAGGGCCACAACAAGCACGTGAACCGGCTTGTGGCGCTCAAGGCCTGGGCGCAACCCTTAAGGCTCGGCGAGGGGCGTATCACCTATCACGTGCTCGAAGCCGTCGATGCCGCCACGGCGATCCTGACCTATGCCGAGCAGAACAAGGTCGATCAAATCCTGATCGGCGCGCGACAGCATTCGGTGCGGCGCTCCTTTCTGGGAAGCGTCTCAGCAAAGGTCGCCTCCGAGGCAGGCTGTACGGTGACGGTCGTGCGCCCTCCCCGCAAAGCAGAGCCCGCCGAGCCGCCGGAAGAAAGGCTCGCCGAACGAACCGGCGCAGCCACTTCTTCCTGAAGTGCGTCCGGAAAAGTGTGAAGCGGTTTTCCGACAAGACGCGCGATAAAACAAAAACTTAGAGCCCGCTTTTGATTCCATCAAAAGCGGATGGGCTCTAGGAAGCGCCTTTCCTTCTTCGGCTTTATTGCGCTACGCTCCTGAAGGCCTCTACCTTGGCGTGCATGGTTCGTTTTGCGCCATCCAAAAACGCTGTTGGAAAATATTTAATTTATAGCCCTGTCATCTGGAAGGGTGAGGAGCTAACTAGATAAAATATGGAATAAATCCTTTTACAAAGCAGAACACATTTGAGGGACCATGCTCATGGGGCAAAATCTTCTCCTGTTGGCCGCGATCATTATAATCATGTTTGCAGCGGCCTTGATCTGGACGCTTTACGATGACTTCAAGCACGAAACCAAGGGACTGAGGAAGTTGCACTCAAGAAGAAGAGAGCGCGACTGAGCCCTCGTTTATAGGCCGGCTGGAAGTTGGCTGGCTCTTTGGAGCAGGAGCGGCGTTGTGCCTCTTCGCCGATCCCGAACATGGCGACACGGGCAAATCCCTGAAAAAAACGCGCTCACTCTTTCTTTGGAAGCAGTGCGTCATCGATCTCGCGGGCGCGGATGGCCGCGGGGCGGTCCTTGATCCTGCTCCAATAAGCCTCGAATGCCGGCCGCTTTTCGAGCGCGCCGAACATCATGCCCCAGCCGAGCTGAGCGCCAAGGTACAGGTCGGCGGCGGAGAACCTGTTTCCGACGAGATACTCGGAAGCCGACACCGCTTTCTCCAACGTATTCAGGACGTAGGCATGCGTGCCGTAGCCCACCATTATTTGCCTTTCAGCGGGTGGCTCGAAGCCAAGGCTCTTGTTGACGATGGCCCCGTCCACAGGGCCAGCGCCGAAAAAGAGCCAGCGGTAATAAGCTCCTCGTTCGCGGCTTCCCGGCTCGGGGGCCAGTCCTGCCTGCGGAAATGCATCGGCGAGGTAAGCGCAGATCGCGCCCGTCTCCGTGACAATGGCATCGCCATGGCGAATTGCCGGCACCTTCCCCATCGGATTGATGGCGAGGTACTCGGGCGACTTCATCGCCGGCCCAAATTCGATAATTTCGGTGCGGTAAGGCTGGCCGGTCTCCTCCAGCATCCAGCGGACGATGCGGCCGCGCGACATGGGATTGGTATAGAAAACAAGCTCGTCGGGCATCTCCGGCTCTCCCTTTTCTGGTTCAAAGATGTAAGACTATGGCTGTTCCAAAATGGGATAAATAATCACCATCCAGGGCGTGTCGTCAGTTGATGTAAGTCGTCCGAGCCACAACGGAGCGAAAATCGCATGCCGCCATCGTTGCAGTTGTCAGTCGGGAGATTCCCAGAATCAGATTTTGTCTAACTCATAGGTCGTCGGCAATGGAGAGGCCGACGGTTCGCATCTTGGCATCCCTTTAGGGTATGTCGCGGCCGGCGCCAGCGGTAGCGCCTTTTGGGCGAAGCACTTTGGAGAGCTGCGAGCGCCCATCTTGATGCCTTCGCGCTTTTCGATTTCGGCCATGGGGCGCGGGATCGTTCAATTGGCCGGTTGGCAACCGGAGCTTCGAGCAGCGGCGCCATAACGCGAAGAGCGGCCTTGGTTTTCATCGGCTCAGCCCCTGGCGCCACGCTTGCTTTCAGCGCCTCGATCCCTCCGCGCATGAAATCGCTGCGTCAAAGCCGAACCGTATCTCGCGCACGCCGAACGCCTGAGCGATCCGTGCGCTGATCCAGCCATTGAGCGTCAGCAAGACCGCCCGCGCCCGGTCCGCCTCGCCGCGGTCCCACGACGCCGCTAGACTTTTCAGCGCCGCCCGCTGTTCATCGTTCGCCTTCACCGGTGATTTGCCAACCATGGACCGCCCCCTGCGAATCAATGCGAAGAGGGAATCACGGTATCCATCTGTTGGCTACGCTGATGGAGTTCTGCTTGGTCGGCCGCCACGCGCCTGTCGCACTGGATGCGCTCAAGCTCACCGGCCACATCGCCACCCGCACCCGGGGTACGCTCGGCGGCAGGCCGCGGCGATCCGTTGGCGCGCCCGGCAAACTCTGCTTTAGCCGAGAATATGGGGTTCAATCCAATCACCCGGGTGGGACATCATCACGCTGTTACGCGATGACAGCGGTCGCGTCGGCGCGCATGGTTCCGACGCTCGCTGAGGCTGCGCAAAATCGCTGCTTTGTAACGAAGTAGGACTAACGGGTCCGGCTTCATATCGCTATGGTTATCGGCCCAAACCAGGGTGGTGCTCCTCCGGCCGGGCATGGGCCGCTCCCCTCCACACTCATTCACGAAGGGCCGAACTTGGCAAAAGATCCAATAGCGCAAGCAATCGGCCTCGATTTCGGCACGACAAATACCGTCGCCGCGATGGTGAACGCCTGCAATAACGCCGAAACGATCCAATTCGGCGGCGGCCCCGAGGCGGTTTCGACATTCCGTTCGTTGATAAGCTTCTGGCGCGAGCAGGAGAGCAGCTCCATACGGACAGAAGGCGGCCCGTGGGCAATCGAGCACTTCATAGACTTTCCGAGCGAAACCCGATTTCTGCAATCTTTCAAGACGTTTGCCGCCTCGCCCCTTTTCGACACGACGGGCATATTCGGAAAGCGTCTTCGCTTCGAAGACATCCTGGAGGCCTTTTTTCGCACCGTGCTCAGGCATGGTGGCGAGTCCTTGCGTCGGCTGCCAAAAACGCTTGTGCTTGGCCGGCCCGTCAAGTTCGCAGGCCAGAACGCCGATGCGGAGACAGCGAGAACGCGTTACGAGGCCGCCTTTACCCGCTTCGGCTTCGATCGCATTGTGCATGTCTTGGAACCGGTGGCCGCCGCCTATTACTATGCGCAGCGATTGACGAAAAGCGCCAACGTCCTCGTCGGCGATTTTGGTGGCGGCACAAGCGACTTCTCGATTCTTCGGTTCGATGGAGCGGGAGGAGATTTTCGGGCCTTTCCGCTTGCCCACTCCGGCGTTGGGCTCGCGGGCGACACCTTCGATTATCGCATCATCGATGCAGTGATATCACCTCAGCTTGGCAAAGGCTCGATGTACGAGAGTTGGGGTAAGCTCTTGATGGTTCCATCGCACTATTTTGCCGCCTTCGCGAAATGGAACGAGCTTTGCCTCCTGAAGAACTCCCCGGCAATGCGCGAATTGAAGGCGCTTGCAAAGCAAAGCACTGCACCGGAAAAGCTCGATAGCCTCATTCGCCTCATCGAGTCCGGCGCGATCTATTCGCTCTATACCGCGGTTTCGGCAGTCAAGATGCAGCTTTCAACCAAAACCGAAGCAGAACTCGCCTTCCGCGAGGCCGGGATCGATATCCATGCGACCGTTCGCAGGGACGATTTCGAGACGTGGATCAAACCCGATCTCGAACGCATCGAACTTTGCGTTGCCGAGGCGCTTGCCGCTGCGGGCCTCGATCACAGCCATGTCGATAAGGTCTTTCTGACTGGCGGGACGTCGTTTGTTCCAGCCGTGCGTCGCATTTTCGACCGGCTTTTTGGCGAGGCTCGGGTGGAAATGGGCGACGAGCTTCTTGCGGTTGCCTCCGGTCTCGCTCTCATCGGCCAAGACCCGGACATCGGCCGCTGGGAAGCTGGATCAAGCGCGCGTGACGGTTTAGCGGCCGGCGAGTGAGAACGCCGGTTGTCTTACCGGAGTCAAATTCGGCCTGGTTCCAGTACGAGCACACCGGGGCCGTGACGGCTTGCTCACTTGTGCTCATCTAAATCGTCTTACTGCGCGCTTTGCAAGATGGCGCGCGGCAAGACGATTGCAGCTCGCTATTCTTCCTGGCCCCAAAGCTCGGCTATGGCCTCGCCCCTGAAATCCGGCCGGGAATGGTAATGAATTTCCACCTCGCGTATATAACGGCCTTCGTTCCAGGGCGTCTTCAGATTGATGACGGGGAACTCCCCGCCTTCGCGTATACGTTCCTCGAATTTAACGTGTTCGACCTCGCCATTGCCGAAGACCACGTTGATGCTGTTCAGTTCGATGTCGTTGCGATGAACGCGCAGCCTGAGGCGTTTGAATTTGCCCTCATGATGGCTGATAAAAGCCGACGTGCCGCTCGCCGAGCTTTTCCCACTCGCCTGCGAAGGACGCGCTAGCGGATAGAAGCGACACAGCCACCGCCAAAACCAGAGTACGAAACATAGTTCCTCCAAAAGGACCACCAAAGGAAGAACTTTTTAGTTAGGCGAGTGTGGCGTTAACGGGGCTCCGGCCTCGCAAAGTTGTATCGCAATGTGATGCGGATCGGTGCTCAGCGCCTGTCGGTGGTCCTACAAGGAGTTGGCATTGACACTCTAACGCGAGCGGGAACGCTTTCTTTTCGTGTCTCACCGCCAAGTATAAAACCATGCCACAATATTCTCCTGCCCGAGCGACAATTGGATACAGTCAAGCTCTTGAGACTGATTGCGCTCTTGTTATCGTACCAGGAGAATCGCCGTAAGGCGCACGAGGGAAAGAACCATGAGATGTGTAGACAGGGTTCTTGCCGGTTTGCTTTTTTGAGCTCGCGTACTGCTATAACGACAGGCAAAAGGCGCGCAGACCTCAGCGCATGAGACGTGATCCTGTCCAGAATCTGTAAAAGCTGCGGACCCCGCATGCAGTAACCAGACGGCCGATCTCTGCATGGGATTTGATACATCCAGCGAGCGATTAATATTCGGCGCTGTGAGTTCGGTTGAATTTGCCGCCAAGTCCTACAGATATGCATTGCGCGCCTATCCTTGGATCTGCGCGTGATTCTCGGTTTCCACTTTCGGGTTTGAAGTTGGGAAAGCCCGACCAGGG
Organism: uncultured Alphaproteobacteria bacterium; assembly: GCA_963817495.1. Taxonomy (GTDB): domain Bacteria; phylum Pseudomonadota; class Alphaproteobacteria; order Rhizobiales; family Rhodomicrobiaceae; genus Rhodomicrobium. The sequence goes on from CAWFOS010000012.1 coordinate 8,364, forward strand.
GCTTATCCACAAGGTTCTCTTCCGCGTGGCAGAACTCGGAGAGTTCAGCAAAATCGGATGAGGAAGCAATGAATGCAAGAATACTTGCCATTATGTCACAATACGCCAGTTTGGAATAAGCATGCGCTTCTAACCTATGCGTTGACGTCGGCTCAAAGGAGAATCGAACCATGTCTATCTACGCAGTGGCTTCGTTAAGCCCCTCCGCAAGGCTGCCTCAGGAGCTTCTGGCGAGAGGCGACAGTTCGGGTTCTTTCAGTTCATACAGTGCCGCGCAAACGTCGGCCACCCCATCTAGCGGCCAAGCTTGGCAAAGCGGTGCTTATATGTCTGGCGTCACACCCCGCTTCCTCGCTGTTCTCACCGACATCCAAAGCGGCAACCCGCAGGGAGCACAGGCAACGCCTGCAACGGCGAGCAGCGATTCAGGTATGACCAGCCAGAACTCCGGCAGCGCGGCCGGAACTTCTGTCCAATATTATCACCGCAGTACAGGCGGCAACAACACCACAGCCAGCTCAAGCATCTGACATCGCCAGCTTGACGTGGAAAATTGCGGGCAGGGTTAGGTTGCGATGGCTTCGCGCTCCGCACGATTTATTTGAACGTGCCTGGATTGGAGGTTGAGTTCAGGATCATAGGCAACCCAGCCAGACGGCGCGCCGCCGGTCTTCCATTGATCTTTGTTCCAGGTCGTCTCGCCAAAGTCTTGCTTGCCGATTGGCTTGCCACTCATCAGCGTCTTCTCAGGATCGATGAGGACATCCTTGTCGGGTCCTGGCCCGAAAGCACGCCAGAACTGGTGGCCGTCCTTCTCATCACAAGCGCAGCGCGGCAAGGTGATGGCGAATGATGAGGTGAACCGCTTGCGCGATCACTGCATCATGGCTGGGCAGTTGGCGCAGCAAGTGCCGCTCGCGCAGCTCGGCGCATCGTTGCTTCCGCCGCCCTTGGCGGGCGAAGCGATCAGTGAAAGCTGCTTTGTCAGGTCGACGCTGCCGCAGGCCGGGCAGGCCGGAGTATCCGACGTGCGGACCAGCGTCTCGAACTCATGGCCGCAGTTTTTGCAATCGTAACCGTAGATCGGCATGGCAAATCCCCCTTCGTTCCGAAATGGGGATGAAAGTGCGTCAGAAATTGCACGCGCGCAAGTGCCGCCAACGCCTCATCGGGGTGCAGACACGTTTGAGTGAGGCTGAACGAAGGAGCTTGTCAATTCGTTACGTCGGGAGTAGTGATAAAAATCGAAATTTATCACTCGTCAGGCCGCAGCTTATATGACGCCCCACCCCACCGAAGATACTCGCACCCGAATCCTGACCGAGGCGGAGAGGCTGTTCCGGCATTTCGGCTATTCGAAAACAACCGTGGCCGATATCGCGGAGGCCTGCCGCATGTCTTCGGCGAATGTCTATCGCTTCTTTGCGTCGAAATCGCAGATCAACGAGGCGATTTGCGACCGCATCATCTCCGATCTGGAAGGGCGGTTGCATCGCATCGCCACCGCAAATCTGCCCGCCTCCGAGCGCCTCAAGCAGTTTATCGAACTGACCGCCCGCCACACGGCCGAAACCTATGTGCAGGAGAAAAAGGTGCACGAAATGGTGGTGGTGGCGATGGAGGAGCAATGGGGCTCGATCGAGCGCCATCTTCAGGTGGTGACGGCGATGCTGGCGGACATCATTGCGAGCGGCATCGCATCCGGCGAGTTCAAGCCGCAAGACCCGTTCCGCGCCGCCAAATGCGTTCACGGCGCCATGGCGGCGTTCAAGCATCCGGTGCTGGTTGCGCAGTGCCGAAACGAACCGGACATGGCTTCTCCTGAAGAAATGGCCGCGTTCATCCTGTCAGCCTTGAAAGCGTAGAATTCTGAAGAGGAAGGCCGATGGCATGCGCCTGATGTATGATAAAAGTCCAATATCATCACTTATCACTCGAAATGCGCCTCTGTTTGCGCTTTTGCTGCTCCCCTTTGGGCTTGCAGCCTGCAACGAGCCAAAGGCCGCCCAAGAGCCGGTCCGGCCAGTGAAAGCGTTTGTCATCCCGGCGCCGCAGACGGAGCGGACTCTCACCTATGCCGGCGTAATCGCGCCGCGCATCGAAAGCCAGCTCGGCTTTCGCGTGGCGGGAAAGATCATGGAGCGCTTCGTCAATGTTGGCGACCGCGTCTCGGCGGGCCAACGGATCGCATGGCTCGACGAGCAGGATCTGAAGCTCGCCGAGAACAGCGCGCGCGCCGCCCTCGCCGCCGCGAAAACGAGAGCCGCCGTCGCGAAGGACACGCTCGACAGGGCGAACCACCTTTTCCCGAAGGGCTTTATCGCCAAGGCGGCCGTGGACCAGCGCCGGTTCGAGTTCGACTCCGCGCAGGCGGCGCTTGACTCGGCGGAAGATCAGCTCAATCAGGCCGTCAACGCCTCGAGCTACGCGCTCCTCATCGCCGACAAGGACGGCATCGTCACTGCAGTGCGGGCCGAGCCCGGGCAAGTGGTTAGCGCCGGGCAACCCGTGATCTCGCTCGCACTCACGGACACCATAGAGGTGTCGGTCGCTGTCCCCGAGCGAGAAATCGTGAGGCTGAAGCCGGGCGATCCTGCCGCCGTCTCGCTTTGGGCGGCCCCCAGCGTGAACAGCGCTGGCAAAATCCGTGAAATCGCAAGCGCTGCCGACGCAGCATCGCGCACCTACGCAGTCCGCGCAACCATAGCTCACCCCGTGCCGGAAATGCGGCTCGGCATGACCACTTCGGTGAGCTTCAGCGTCCCGGAGGATAAACCGCCCCTGATCGTGCCGATGGCCGCGTTCACGGAAGAGAACGGCCACACCATCGCCTACATCGCCGACAAGGACCGGCAAACCGTCCGCCGCCACGAAGTATGCCTGGATGGCGTGGCCGAGGAGGGCGTGAAGGTGAAGTCCGGCCTCATGCCCGGCGAGATCGTCGTAACCGGCGGAGTCCAGTTCCTGAAAGACGGCATGAGAGTGCGCCTGCCGAAAGACGTTCTGACGGAGATTGCAGACAGCAGCGTCGGCGTGCGCTGAGCATTGCGCTCATTGAAGAGCGGAGGATATCATGGACGCCGGGCAGAGCGATGAGGGTGGCTTCAACCTCTCCAGATGGGCGATCGAGCACACCAACCTCACTCGGTTTCTGCTCGTTCTGATCCTGGCGACGGGCATCTTCGCACTCAAGAACCTCGGACAGAAGGAAGACCCGGATTTCACCTTCCGCGTCATGGTGGTGCAGGTGATGTGGCCTGGCGCATCGGTGCATGAGCTTCAGGATCAGGTCGTCGACAAGATCGAGCGGAAGATCCAGGAAACGCCGCAGCTCGATTATGTGCAGTCCTATGCTCACCCCGGCAGCGCGGTCATTTTCGTGAACCTGCGCGGCGAAGCCCGCGGGCGCGAAATCAGCGATGCCTTCTATCAGGTGCGCAAGAAGGTCGGAGACATCCAGAATACCTTCCCCGAAGGCGTGGTCGGGCCGTTTTTCAATGACGAGTTCGGCGATACCTACCTCGCGCTCTACGCCATCGAAGGCGCCGGCTTCACTTATCCCGAGCTTCGGGATTTCGCGAGGGACGCGCGCGACATCCTGTTGCGCGTTCCGGGCGTGGGCAAGGTGGACCGGCTCGGCGTGCAAGATGAGAAGGTCTATATCGAGGTCCCGTCGCGGGCGCTGGCAGAGCGCGGCATCTCCGTCCCGGATATTCAGGCGGCGCTCGCAGGCCAGAACTCGCAAGCGCCGGCCGGGACGGTGGAGACCATGGATCGCTCCGTGCGCCTCGACGTTCAGGGCTCGATACTGGCCGTCGACCAGATACGCGATCTTCGCATCAGGGCGGGCGCGCAAACCATCCGGCTTGGCGATATCGCCGCCGTGAAGCGCGGAACCGAAGACCCGCCCGTCTCCAAGATCCGCCATAACGGCAAGGAAAGCGTCGTGCTCGGCGTCGTCATGGCGAAGGCCTTCAACGTCGTCGAAGTCGGCAAGGCACTGGAAGGCGCGCTCGCGCAAATCCACAACGATCTGCCGGTTGGCGTTGAATTCAGCAAGATTTCCGATCAGCCCGCCGTCGTCACGAAAGCGATCGGCGAGTTTCTGAAGGCGCTTGGCGAGGCGCTTCTGATCGTGCTCGGCGTCTCGCTTCTTTCGCTCGGCTGGCGCGCTGGCATCGTGGTGGCGCTGACCATTCCGCTCGTTCTTGCGGCGACGTTCACGGTGATGGACATCATTGGCATCGACCTGCAGCGCATCTCGCTCGGCGCGCTAATAATCGCCCTCGGCCTGCTCGTAGACGACGCCATGATCGCGGTCGAAATGATGGAACGGAAGCTTGACGAGGGCTTCGGGAAGCTTCGCGCCGCGTCCTTCGCCTACACCTCGACGGCGTTCCCGATGCTGACCGGCACTCTGATCACGACAGCGGGATTTATCCCGGTCGGCTTCGCGGCGAGCGCATCCGGCGAGTATGTGAACTCGCTTTTCTGGGTGGCCGGCGTTTCGCTTGTGATCTCGTGGTTTGCGGCGGTCTATTTCACGCCGTGGCTCGGCTACACGCTGCTGAAACATCGGCCCACGCCGCAGGGCGGACACCGGGACGTCTACGATACACCGATTTATCGCAGGCTGCGGGCGGCCATCTCCTGGTGCGTGCTGCGCAGGAAGATAGTCATCATCTTCACGGTGCTGGTCTTCGCGGCGGCTGGCGCAGGGTTCAAATTCATCCCGCAGCAATTCTTCCCGACCTCGGACCGCCCCGAAATCCTCGTCGACCTCTGGCTACCGGAAGGTGCATCCTATCAAGAAACCGAAACGCAGGCGAAACGCCTGGAGCAGCGCTTGCTCGCGGACAAAGACGTGGGGTCCTTCACCGCGTTTGTCGGCGATGGCATCCCGCGCTTCTTCCTGCCGCTCGATCAGCAACTCAAGACGCAGAATTTCGCACAATTCCTGGTTCTGCCGAAAGATGTCGCGCAGCGCGACGCCATCATCGAGCGGACGCGGGCGCTTCTTACGAACGACTTCCCCGGCGTGCGTTTCAAGGTGGAGCGCCTGTTCCTCGGGCCGCCCGTGGGCTGGGCGATCCAGCTTCGCGTGCAGGGACCGGATCGCGATGAGGTCCGCAGCATCGCCGATGAGGTCAGGAAGACGGCCGCCGCGCATCCGCTGGTGTTCAATGTGCACGACAACTGGCACGAACCCGCGCCCGCGCTGAAGCTCGATATCGATCAGGACAGGGCGCGGGCGATTGGCGTCACCTCGGCAGCCATCCGGCAAGCGCTTCATGCCTCGCTGTCCGGCCGCACGCTCGCCGAGTTCCGCGAGAGGGATCAGACGATCGGCGTTGTGCTACGGGAGCCGGGCGGCCAGCGAAACCTCATGACGGCGGTTGAAAACGCCTACGTGAAGACTGCCTCCGGCGCGGCTGTGCCGGTTTCCCAGGTGGCGAAAGTCCGGCCCGTTTTCGAGCCGGGCGTGGAATGGCGTCGCGACCGGCTGCCCACGATTACCGTTCAAGGGCTCATTCCCGATGGCATCCAATCTCCGGACGTTACGAAGGCGATCTACAAACAGCTTGAGCCCCTGCGAAACAGCCTGACGCTCGGCTATCGCATCGAAATGCAGGGCGCGATTGAGGAGTCCGCGAAGGGGCAAGCTTCCATCGCCGCGAAGGCGCCGATCCTGGCCATCATCATTCTGGTGTTGCTGATGGTGCAGTTGCAAAGTTTCCCGCACACGCTGCTGGTGCTCTCCACTGCACCGCTTGGCATCATCGGGGCGGCGTCCGCGCTGCTCATCTTCCAGGCACCGTTCGGCTTCGTCGCCATCCTCGGCGTGATCGCGCTCGCCGGCATCATCATGCGCAACACCGTCATCCTGGTCGACCAGATCGAGCAGGACATGGACAGCGGCATCGACGCCTATAACGCCATCGTAGGCTCAGCCGTGCGGCGCTTCAGGCCGATCATGCTGACGGCGGCTGCGGCTGTGCTCGCGCTGATCCCGCTCGCCGAGTCGTCCTTTTGGGGACCGATGGCACTCGCCATGATGGGCGGGATTTTGGCGGCGACGGTTCTGACGATGACGTTTCTGCCCGCTCTTTATGCCCTGGCGTTCCGGGTTGAAGTCCCCACGGCGGAAGCAACGAAGACGACGCTCGATCCTGGGCGGCCGCCGCGCGGCTTTTCCCCGGCGGTGCAAGGCCGGTGAAAAAAGTGATGACGCATTTGCGCGTCAGACGGACAGCCCAAGCCGCTGACCGTTGGTTTTTCCCGGAAGCCAGCCCAGATTCCGGACGTACGAGTATCGATCCGACAAAAGAGGAGGCTGCATATGCCCTCGGGGCAGCCGTGGATGCACGAAGATTTTGAGATGGCAGCTCAGGCAATCTGGGACGGCCTGCCTGCAGAGTTCCGCGAGATGCTCGGCAATGTGACGGTTCAGGTGGCCGATTTCGCCGATGCCGGGACGCTGAAGGCCCTGCGCATCCGCGATCCGTATGGTCTGCTCGGGCTGTATCATGGCGTGGGACTGCCGTTCAAAAGCATATCGGCCCCAGCAAGTCTGCCCGACCGGATCTTTCTCTATCGCATCCCCATCCTCAGTTATGCCAACGGGAATGACGAGCCGGTGGACCGCGTTATCCGCCACGTGCTCATCCACGAGATCGGTCATCATTTCGGTTTCTCCGACGCGGACATGGACGTGATTGAATCCGGCGCGTGATACTCCGCCGCCAGCCAGGGGCTAGGGGTGCTAGATTTCGAGGGGAATTTATGACAGTGGGTACCGATTTCATTTTGAATGCCTTCGTCAAGGAAGGACAGACCCACCTTTTCATGGTTCCCGGCGGACTGGTCGATCCATTCCTGGCGGCGCTCGCGCGGCAGCCGAAATTGCAGCCGATCGCTGCCACCCTTGAGGGCGCCGCCGCATATATGGCGGACGGCTACACCCGCGCTAGCAGTCAGTTTGGTGCGGCGCTGGGGATCGGCAGCCCCGGCCTGTTTAGCGCCTCTTTAGCGCCCGCTGCGAACAGTCGCTTTTGGGAGGCAGGAGCCAGAGGAGAATCGTACAAATTGCAGTTGTTGACACAGATAGCGCGTACGCTTTCATTGCAGGCTGTGCGCTTATCGGTATCCTTATTGCTTATCTGTTTCTCTTTCGCGGTTTTTGCCGAGCGACGCATTTTTATACTGAACGCGGATGGCAATTGCCCCCGTTGTGCGTCCCTTGTTGAAAAAATGCTCGCCAGCGCCACGCCGCCGAAGCACGCCATGATCGTGAATCCACGGGAAATGATGAAGCAAATGAAGCAGGGTGACGTGCTGGTTGTTCCGGGTGGCTATGACTATGACAAAACAATTCCTCAGTTGCAGAAGTTGAAGGCAGATAAGTTCATCCGGAAACATATTGAAGAAGGTGGCATTTACATCGGTCATTGCCTCGGCGCGGATATTGCCGATAAAAAGGGCTTAAACATTTTTCGCGGTAGAATCACTGATCCAGCGCCAGAGGAGTATAGAAAAGAAGGCCAGGCGGTGAAACTCGCTTGGAAAGGCAGGGAGCGCTACGCCTATTTTTATGATGGGCCCAAATTTCAGCCGGATAAGAAGATGTACCGGAGCCCGTGGAATCTAAAGGTTCTGGCGACCTATAGAGAAACAAAAAAGGAAACTGGAATGAATGCCGGCGATGCCGCCGCGATCACGTATGATTTCGGCAAGGGTAAAGTGCTGCTCATATCGCCCCATCCCGAGGCGGATGAGCACTGGTATCAGTCCGTAACCTTCGGCCGCGATAAACTTAAATCACTCAATTATGACCTGGGTCTTGATCTCTATAATTCGGTGATGGAAGAGTCAGGCGCGCCATCAAATGATGAAACCGGGAATTCCCGCTCCAGCAAGTGACTTTTCGATGCCTGTGGCTTTGCGCCTCAAGCTATCACTTATACGTGAGAGAAATTTTTTTGGCATGATCATGAAAGAGCTCTAAAAAACATATGCAGGCGTTTTCTGGATTTGCTGTTAGTCTGATCTGCAAAGTTTCATCCCAGGGGGGAAATTGATGCTCGGACAGGATTTCAAACGAGTATTTGTCTTGGCTTCGCTTGCAACTGTTCTGGCAATGCCAGGCCCGGGCTTTGGACAGAGGGCCGGAAGCGTTCACGATCATTCGAGTTTGGCAGGTGATGACGCCATAACGCTAACTCCTTCTCCTGCCGGCGCCAAGGTCTATTTCATCGACATCAAGAATGGTGACACTCTTAAACCGACTACCGTTATCCACTTTGGCCTGAGAGGCATGGGAATTGCGCCCGCCGGCGATGACCGCCCCAACTCAGGACATCATCATCTCTTGATCGATGTGGACCTGCCGCCGCTGAACAGGCCCATTCCGAACGACCCCCAACATCTCCATTTCGGTGCAGGGCAGACCGAAGCAGAAGTTACGCTGGAGCCTGGTCAGCATACACTGCAACTTCTCCTCGCAGATAAGGACCACGTCCCTCATAATCCGCCCGTGATGTCAGACCGCATAACGGTGAATGTTGCTGAGCCGCGCGAGGCATCTTCTCCAAATGCTCGCGTCTATTTCGTATACCCCACAAACGGCGACTGCATACATTCGAAGTTCGTCGTGCGATTTGGATTGATCGGGATGGGTGTGGCGCCCGCCGGATTTGATAAGCGAAACACAGGGCACCATCACCTCATCATCGATTCGGAACTGCCGGCTTTCGATAAGCCCATTCCAACCGACGAGAACCACTTGCACTTTGGCGCTGGCCAAACAGAGGCAGAGGTCACCTTGCCTCCCGGTCGCCATCAGCTGCAGCTGCTTTTTGCGGATTCCCGGCACATTCCGCACGAACCGCCCCTCTACTCGAAGCCCATCAGCGTGTTCGTCGGAACGTGCAAACACAGCACAGCGCATAGGAGAGCCCGCTGACAGCTACACCATCGCGCCTTTAATCGGACGCGGGGCGCCCGGATGCTTTGTATGCACATTGTGAAGGCGGTCTCTCTCTTTATCCCCGGACCGGCTTCCCGCTTGCGTCCGCGTCCCGCATGTTCCTGAGCCGGGATCTTAAGAAAAAGCGCCTTGCGGAGAGGTTAACAGCAAACCAAGTCCTTGATAATCATACGAAAAATCGCGTGACAAGCGGCGTCCCCCGGAGCGCGCGCCGCGCTCCTGCGGGTGCGCTCATGGTTAACATGCGAAGTGGAAATATATTTAACGGACTTTAGCGCGTCCCATTCCGGGAATAAATACATTTGCTTAACCCTATTTGTGGCGGAGAAGAATAACAATATTTTCAGAGGCTTAGGCGCATTGTCCCTATGCAGCCGGACGCTGTCTGCCTTAATTTTTGCACATTTTGGCCCGCAAATTCAGGCCGGAGATAAATCGAGCGCGCGTCTGTTAACCACTTTTGTATTAAAGCCCGGCGCGGCGGCGAATGGTTTACCATAAAGCGCGCGGCGAGCGCCGTCCAAGAGGGGCAATGACCAGACCGGCGAAGCATGTCGCCTCAATCAAACGTGGGCGCTGCCGGTTTTCATCTGCCATCTTGACCGAAGCAATTGGATTTTTTCAAAGCCGGCAAGACGCGCCCGTTCCAGGAAACCACTCGCTGACTTGTATCGCGGCAGCCAGCCGCGGGCGAAGCTGGAGCATTCTCCAAAAGAACCTGCCGGCCCGGCAACGCCGCAACATTGAAGGACACCTCGGGAGATTCAAGACTTCCACTAACCGTGATTGGAGAACTGGAAGCCTGCCACTGCTTGGCTGTTCCGTCTGATGTCTTTACCTGGAATTGGGGATTAAAAACGAAGTCGAGTTTTCGCTCGCCGAGAAGGACCTGTCCGTGCCCCGAGGCTCGCAAATTAGGGTTCTCGAATGTGATGCGTTCAGATCTCAAGACGTCCCGGTTGAGGGAGAAACGACCGGCAAGGAGTGTAAAGGGGAGCCGCCCTTCCCCGTCAAGGAAGCTTTCCGCCTGGCTAGCCGCCTTTTGAACGCTCTGAAATGCCGGCGACTGGATTGACCCGTTCCTTATATCGACCGCCAAGGTTCCGGAGAGTGATTTTCCGCCCGGGTCCTGAATGCGCGGCGTCTCAAGCTGCCCCGCCATGTCAAGGCTGCCTCTAAAAGCGTTTTGGTTATTGAAGGGGGCCGGAACGAGAGGAAGGGAAATATTGCGAAGCTGGAAAGTAACCCGGCCGGCCTCGCCCTCAGACAAGGAGAACTGTCCACTTACTTTGCCACCGTAGCCCTCCGCTTTGGATAGGTTGACTAACAACTTTCCACCAGACAAAGAGGCGCGCGCCTCCACCGGGGCGAAGGCAAACAAGGCAGGGTTGCCGGGCTTGCTGTCGGAAATCTCAACTTTGCGGCCAGAAAGTTGAAGGTCGAGCCCAAGGAGGCCGTCGCTTACGACGCTGTCCAAATCCCTGGAAGGGGTAAGTTTTGGCAAGTCCGTGCCCAGGTCTCCGGTGATCTCTCCCGGAACGGTCAACTTCAGCAAATCGAAAGTGGCAGAGGCTGCAATCAGCGGTTTGTTCGCTGTGAGGTCGACAGTCGCGGAGCCTTTGAACGGTTCGCCCCGCAGCGTTCCCGCAATGTCGGAAAAGGAAATCAGGTTGGCTTCTGAATCCCGCAAAAAGACCATCGAGGCGCTTGCCAAAGCCTCGCTCTCTCCCCCGCCGACCTCGATCCTGAGCGGAAGGGACTGAGCGTCCTTGGACCGCGCTTGCTCTTCCGAGGACGTTACCTTGACTTGATAGCCCGCCACTGTAGCGCGCACATCGAGTTTGCTCTCGCCAGAGTTCGAAGGAGAAGCAAGCGCAGCCGTGACGCCGCTTGCCAGAACCTTCTCCTTTCCGTCCGGATTCACGAATGCAAGCGACCCGTCATCGATCGTAATGCTTTCGATTTTGGCTCCGTCCGTCCCGGAAGGAATGTTAGCGGAAGGATCTCCGCGGGATTTGCCGGACGATGGTTCGCTGCCCCGGTTTGGCTGGTATAGATAGTAGGCTGCTCCTTCCAGGCTGAGGGCGCTGACCCTTGGACTGGAGGAAAACACACTCAAGAGAGGCAATTGGAAAACGGCCCTGCGGACATGCGCGAGCTTGCGCTCCTCATTGCCTGGAGCCGATACAGATATGTCATCGGCAAGAAGACTGGGAGACGGAAGCAGCCTTAGCCGGGCACTGCCGATCTTGATGCGGCCGGCAAGGTCCGGAGTGTAATTGCTGAGCGCTGTGGTGACGAGGCCCGAGGCAGGAACGCCCACCATTGCAACGACAATCCCGGCGGCGGCTAATGCCGCCGCACCAGCTATGGTTGCTTTTCGCCATCGCTTTCCGGCTTCCGGAGGCGAGCTTTGCTCCTGGCCAGTTGCCCCTCCGTGCTTCGCGCATCTCCAGGTCGGCGGAATGCCCTGGCGCTCACAAATGGTTCCATCGCTGGCCTTCACGCCACAGATGATCTTTTGGTTCGCGAGTGCAATGGCTTCCCGCCACACGAGCCCCTTGTTGCTGCTCATGAGTTCCTTGGCGATTGCGTCCCTGCGTTCCCGAATTTCCCGTCTCATTGCGTTTCTCCCGGCGCGTAGGTCATGTGTGCCCTTCGAGAAGCTATTGAAGCGTCCTCACAACGCGAAAACCATTTGCAGGGTGCCGGACATCGCTATCGTATCTGGCGCGTGCGGAAGGCCGGCAAAACTGCGCCTTGTTATCGTATGAGCCGCCACGCAAGCCGCGCTGACCGCAGTTGCCGGTCAGCCAAGGGGAACCGTCACCCGGCGCGCCATCATAGGATTCTGTTCCAGCAATCCTGGACCCACTCCGCGACGTTTCCTGCTGTGTCGAAGAGACCGAATGAATTTGGCGAATAGGAGCCGACAGCAGACGGCTTTGCGAAAGTACCGGACCCGCAGTCGGCGCAATTCGCATTTCCTGCCCCGGCTTGGTTTCCCCATGAGTACTGGCCTGTCCCGCCAGCGCGTGCCGCGTACTCCCATTCGGCCTCGCTTGGGAGACGATAGATTTGGCCGGTTTGCTGGGACAGCCATTTCACATAAGTGTTGGCATCTTCCCAGCTTACGCCGCTGACAGGGAATTTGTCCCGGCGCATTCCGTGGTCATCTGGCCTGAAGCGACAAGCTCCGGCTTCAACGCAGCGATCCCACTCGGCGTAAGTCAGTTCGTAGCGGCCGATTGCGAAGGGATACGCGATCTTCACCTTATGGGCAGGCTTCTCATGGGGGTGGTCGCTTGATCCCATCGTGAATTCTCCTTTTGAGACCACGACGAGTTCCGGGCAGGCGGGGCAATCTCTGAAAACCAGGCCCGCTGGAGACGAAATAGAAGGCGATAGCTGCGGTGAGGGAACTTCTTGCTGTTCCTGTTCTCCGGCGCCTGGAGCATCGTTGCTGGCAGCAGGAATGGCGGGAACGGGGGGTAAGGACTCGTCCTTGGAGAGGCTTGGACCCTTGTTGACCGTGAGCAGTGCAAAATCTCCCGCCAGGGACGATGACACCCACGGAACCTGCTCACCCTTGGAGGTGTGATAAACTCCTAACCGCGTACGCCTGAACGCGTCTTCCGCATTTCCGGGGAGCTTAATCTGGCGAATAAGCTCGGCCATAAACGGACTCGCCGACGACCCCCCTCCTGGCACGAGCTTGCCGGGCGAAGCTGAAAGCAACACGAGGCCCCCGGAGGGAATGTCCACTGCGGCCAGCCCCTGGGCCGCATCACGAAAGTTGCGCTCGAAAGGATTATGCTTCGCAGCGTCGATGATAATAATCTTGACGCCAGCTTTGGCGCTCGCAAGGTTGGAAAGGAAGTCATCAAGGCTGATGCCGACGCGCTTGATATCCGATTCCGTCCCTATTTGGGCGTCGACGGGAATGATATAGGTTCGCTTGTCGAGCTGGAGACCGATCCCGTTAAAGAAGAAAAGAACTGTATCTCCGCCGTTTATCTTTGATTCAAGGTCGCTCAGGGCGCTTTTCATGCCCTGTTTCGTTAAATTTTCTTTGAACTGCACGGTGAACCCGTCGTTCGCGAGTTCGTCGCGAAGCGCCTTGGCTTCGCCAAGAGCATTTTCAAGAGGGGGTGATCCCTCGTAATTCGAGTTGGAAATTATAAGTGCGAGACGCGTCTCGGCAGAGGATGGAGAGGCCAAGAAAACAGCTAAGAATAGAATCAAAACTCCATCGCAAATTGCAGCTATTAATGACCTAACCTTCAAGCTGCACATTATTGAACTCCCGGACCAGGGCAACATCATAGCGCCAAAGTAAGCTCAGCTCAAACATACCTTACTCCCTGTGAACCAACGCAAAGAAGAAAATAAATCACTTTGCTTCCTCTTGATGTGGGCCATAACTCGGCAAGCGGCGCTGAAAATATAGCAGCGCTTCGGCTAAGGACCTTATCAGAAATACAAAGCCGACTGTTACAAGGCAAATCATCAAGTGGTGATTTTGCCGGGTGATTTCCATGGAAACGGCAAAAGCCCCATTGCGCTGATCGACATGTCACGGCCCCTGTCCCCCCGGTAACAGACGCCCCGGCGCGTTCAATCTACAAACGATTGCAGAGCACGACGCTCTAGGAGCGACGAAGCAAGGCAATCCGTAGGAGGAAATCATGCCTGTAGACGCACACGAAGCCGCCTGGTTGAACAGTGCCTGGCAGGACAAGAATGCATACACGCGCTTTACTCAGTTGCAGAACGCGCTGCACGGCGTGGTTGGCGAGGCCGCCTTGGAAGACATAAAGGCCGGGATAGAACGGTCCGGAATGTCCATCCGCATCAACCCCTATGTTATGTCGCTCATCGACTGGAACAGCTGGACGACTGATCCGGTTCGCCGGCAATTTCTTCCCCGGCTGACGGAGCTTGAGGCCGATCATCCCTGCCTGACGGTCGACTCGCTCGAGGAACGGGACCATTCGCCGGTGCCGGGCTTAGTTCATCGCTACCCGGACAAAGCCTTGTTCCTGGTCACCTCGGTTTGCCCGGTCTACTGTCAGTATTGCACCCGCAGTTACGCCGTTGGCTCGGACACGGACCTCATTCGCAAGGATCACGTCGCCAGCCCGGCATTCTGGGATGCAGCCCTCAGATACATTCGCGATACCCCGCAGATCGAAGATATCGTCGTTTCTGGCGGCGATGTCTCCCGGCTGAAGGCAGCGCATCTGCGCACCTTGGGACATGCGCTCCTGGACATCGACCATGTCCGGCGTATCAGATTTGCGACGAAAGCCCTATCGGTGCAGCCGATGAAATTCCTCAGCGACGAGGAATGGGTTGGCGCGTTTCTCGAGATTTTTGAGCGTGGCCGGAAGCTTTTCAAGCATGTCTGCCTGCACACCCACTTCAATCACCCGGCTGAGATCACGCCCGTTGTCGAGCGCGCCGCGCGGCGGCTCTGCGAGGCTGGCGTCATGGTCCGCAATCAAACCGTCCTTCTGCGCGGCGTGAACGACAAAGCCGAGACCTTGATCGACCTCATACGGGGCCTTGGCCGCATCCATGTGCATCCTTACTACGTCTACCTTTGCGACATGGTTCGGGGCACGGAGCATTTCCGCCTGCCGCTGCACAAGGCCCAGGAACTGGAGAAGCAGGTTCGCGGCTCGACCGCAGGCTTCAACACGCCCGTGTTTGTCGTCGACACGCCGGCTGGCAAACGCATCGTCCATTCCTGCGACTTCTACGACCGCGAACTCGGAATTTCGGGGTTCAGCGCTCCGGCCGTCCACGCTGAGCAGACCCACTTCTACTTCGACCCGCTGCGGTCGTTGTCGAAAAGCGCACAGGAACTTTGGCTTTGCAGCGCGCGCCGGGAAAGCCTCCTGGCCAGGATCAACGGCAGCCGCAGTGTGTCAGCCGAGGCCGCCTGATCTTAAGCGAAACAACCGCAGTTTTCGAGATGGACCATGCAACACCTTAACCAACTCCTCTTCGTTGGCCAGAACCAAAAAGCCAACTGGGTGGTAACCGACGGAAAAGGACTCCGCGGCGGACTTTTCATCAGCCGCGACGCCGCTTTCCGCTTCGCGATGCGGGAAAACGGCCGCCGTCTTGAGCAGATTGTCTGGGTTACCGGAACTCTCGAACTCTATGGAAGCGCGGTTACCGACGGAACAGCGGCGCCGGCTCCAATAGCCGAAAATGCCTACACGTCAACCGAGCCCCTCTCTTCGGCTTTGTCAGGGATATAAACAAATGACTATGGATCTTACGCTTGAACGCGCTCCCGAGATCGTCCAGGAAGAGTTTTACCCCTGCCTGCATGAACTCTTTGAGGCCCAGGCCGACCTTCGCGGCGAAGCCCCGGCCCTCATTTGCGGCGACATCTCGCTGAGCTACACCGAGCTGGATGACGCGACGAACCGGCTCGCGCGCCACCTCCGCGCACATGGCGCCGGGAAGGGAAGCCTCGTCGGCCTCTTCTTCGAGAAATCGCACCTGCCGATCATCGCGATCCTGGCTTGCCTGAAGGCGGGCGCCGGCTACGTTCCTTTCGACCCTGGATTTCCTGACGAAAGGCTCAATTTTATTGCCACCGAAGCCGAGATCTCCCTCGTTGTCACCGAACCGGCTTTGAAAGAAAGGGCATCGACTTTCTTCGGCGGCGCCATCGTCTCCGTCGATCAGTCAGGAGAGGCCTACGAAAAATACTCCTCGAAGAGGCTTTCGAGGAGCGAAACGAAAGTGACGCCGGAGGACGTGTGCTACGTCCTCTATACATCCGGAAGCACGGGCCGGCCCAAGGGCGTCGTTACCCTGCATAAGAATGTCTCTCATTTTGCCGCCGCCTTTAACCGGGTCTGCGTGACAAAAACGACCGACCGGATCTATCAGGGCTTTGCGCTCTGTTTCGACGGGTCGGTGGAAGAGATATGGATGGCGTTCTCGAACGGCGCGACCCTTGTCGCCGGTACGAAAGACACACCAAGGTTCGGCAATGACCTCGCGCGCTTCCTGAGGGCGAACGGCGTTACGTACTTTTCGACCGTGCCCACCATGCTTTCAACCATGACGGACCCCGTCCCCTGCCTCACGCAGCTCGTGGTCAGCGGCGAAGCCTGTCCGCCCGAGCTTGTGGCGCGGTGGGCGCGCGACGGCCTTCTGATGCTGAACGTCTATGGACCGACTGAGGCGACCGTCAACACCACGGCGGCTGTTTGCGAGGCGGGGAAGCCCGTGACAATCGGACGGCCCCTCGACGGCTATTTGCTTCACATACTCGATAGCGAGGGCCGCCCGGTCAAGGACGGCGAAAAGGGAGAGCTTTTCGTCAGCGGCGTCACTCTTGCAAAGGGTTATCTGAAACAGCAGGAACTGACGGATAAGGCTTTTCGCCCCGACAAGCGCTTCGGCCGCCTTTACAAAACGGGCGACCTCGTTCGCAGGAACGAAGAAGGCGAGATCGAATTTTTCGGCCGCATCGACAATCAGGTGAAGATCCGCGGCTTTCGCGTCGAACTGTCCGAGATCGAATCCGTCCTGCTGGAGCAGCCGGAAATCTCGAACGCAGCCGTAATTTTGGCGGACCTGCGCGGAACCCCCTCCCTCGCGGCGTACATCACCCTGAAACCCGGCGAAACCGCGGATAGGTCCAAGATCGCGGAAGTGCTCAGATCGAGGCTGCCGCGTTACATGGTTCCAGCCTTCCTTGAGGAACTCTCCACTTTTCCTTTGCTTGCGAGTGGAAAGGTCGACAGAAAACGGCTTCCGGAGGCGAAGGTCCTTCTCTCCCAAACCGGCGAAGACCTTGAAAAACCCGAGACTGAGCTGGAAAAGAAGGTTGCAGCCGCTTGGTGCGCGACGCTTTCAGTCAATGAAGTGGGCGTTGACCAAGACTTTTTCCTGGACCTCGGCGGTCACTCGCTTCTCGCGGCCAAACTTACTGCCCAACTGCGCGACGATGCGGACCTTAACATTCCGGTAAGGGACATCTACAAATTCCCGACTGTGCGCGCACTGGCGGCGCATCTGGATGTTTCGCAGCCGTCAAAGAAATCCGCCGCGCTCGCCTACGAGCCTAAAGTAACGACCGCGCCGGTCGTGATTCGAAAGCCAAGCGCGATCTTCATCGGCGCACAGGCTCTCTCGATCATCGGGCTCCTGATGATCTTTGCGACCCCGCTTCTTGTTGTGGTCCCCATCCTCGAGGACATGCTCTACGGGCGAGTATCCGTCGTTTACGGCGTTTCCAGCACCGCCGTCATCCTGTTCGCTCTTTGGCCAGTGCTGCTGCTCACGGCAGTCGGATCGAAATGGCTGATTATAGGCAGATATAAACCGGGCAGATATCCGTTGTGGGGAAGTTATTACTTCCGGTGGTGGCTCGTTTCCAGGCTGGAGCAGCTCAGCGGCGCCGGACTCCTTATTGGGACCCCGCTCTTGCCCGTCTACTTCCGTCTCATGGGCGCCAAGGTCGGCCGCCATTGCTCAATCGATACTGGCTCGTGCTCCGCGTGGGACCTGATCACGATAGGGAACGAAACCAGCATTGGCGCTGATACCCAGCTTCTCGGCTACAAAGTCGAAAACGGGCACATTATCTTCGGTACCGTAAATCTTGGTAAGCGGTGCTTCGTCGGAATGCACTGCGCGCTGGGGCTGAATGTGAGCATGGGCGACGATTCCAAGCTCGACGATCAATCCGCCTTGCCGGACGGGCGCCGGATCTGGGTATCGGAAGCTTGCCGCGGTTCGCCAGCGCGCCCGGCAAATATTTCGCTCCCCATCGGCATGCCGTCCACGTGTTCGCATCTTCGGCTGGTCCTGTTCGGGGCGGCGCAACTCGTCTCCTCGGCTCTCCTTTCGTTCCTTGTCGGTGTTCCAGCGCTCACGCTTGCCCTCATCCTGGTCTACGTGCGTTTCTTCCTGACAACCGAGGCATTCATCCTGCTCGCGGTCGTCATGGTTCCGATTCTCGTCGTGACCTACTGCGTGTGGATCGCGTTCTGCAAGTTTCTGGTTCTGCCGCGTGGCAAGCCGGGCATTTACAAAGCTCATACCGTGGCCGATCTGCGATTCTGGCTTTCGGCTGGCCTGATGCGCACAACCCGTGCAGTGATGCTGCCCGTTTTCACGACGTTGTATCTGCCGCCGTGGATGCGTCTGCTCGGCGCAAAAGTCGGCAAGAATTCCGAGATGTCGACTGTCTTCGCCTTCTTGCCGGAATTGCTCGACGCTGGAGCTGGCAGCTTCTTTGCCGACGGTTCTATCGTTGGCGGCCGCAGGACCTATCTCGGCCGGTTTGAAGTTGGCGTCAACAAGATCGGCGAACGCACCTTCATGGGCAACAGCGCGATCCTGCCAGCCGGAGCCAGCATTGGCGACAATTGCCTCCTCGGCGTTCTCTCCTCGCCGCCCGAAGGGTCGCAGAATATCCCGAACGATACCGATTGGCTCGGCTCTCCCGGGTTCCGGCTTCCGAACAGGCAAAAGGATAGCTGCTTCGATGCCTCTGTGACCTTTGTTCCGAGCACCTCGCTTTATGTGCAGCGGGCAATCATCGATGCACTTCGCATCCTGATCCCTACCTACGCCGCGACCATTCTGAGCATCGGCAGTGTCATTGCACTGATCCAGCTGCATAAGAATTTCGGCTCCTTGATCATGCTTGGATGCGTCCCTCTGCTCGCGTTCGTGTCGGCCGCGTTTACCGTTAGCCTCACCGTCGGACTCAAGTGGGCGATCATGGGCCGTTTCAAACCGGTTATCGTGCCGCTCTGGTGCCGCTATGTCTGGCTGAACGAGATGGTCAACGGCGTCTATGAGTTGATGATGGCCCCTATCGTCAACTTCTTCTCGGGCACGGCTGGCTCTCCGATGCTGCTGCGCCTTCTCGGATGCAACATAGGCAAGCATTGCTTCATCAGTACGAGCCTCTTCTCGGAGTTCGATCTGGTGTGGATCGGAAACGGGGTTGCTCTCAACTACAACGCCATCATCCAAAATCACCTCTTCGAAGATCGCATCATGAAATCATCCTACCTCGATGTCGGAGATGGATGCTCGGTCGGTAACATGTCCGTCGTGCTCTACGACTCGCGAATGGGGGATGGTGCGGTTCTTGGTTCGCTGTCCCTTCTCATGAAAGGCGAGGTTATGCCCGCAAGAACCCACTGGTACGGAATCCCGACGGTGCAGGGCTAGTACAGCCCGCGGGAAGTCCTGTCAGCGCCCGCAGCAAAGTGGGTCAGGACTTCCCGCGGGGCCGTACTAGACTACAGAGTGTTTGAAGCGACGACAAAAGACCCTATGGAGGACTCTATGAAACGTCTCATCTTCCTGGCTGGACTGGCGCTTATTGCTCCCACGACAGCTTTCGCCGGCTCTAATGCGAACCTCGACACTTGCTCCGATGACTCCGCCGTGCCCTGGGAGCGGATTCAAGCATGCACCGAGATTATCAGCGGCGGCGGCGCTGCCGGAAAGGGGGAGGCTTTACGCAATCGTGGCAGCGCCTACGCGGATGCCGAAAAGTTTGATCTGGCAATCGCCGACGAGACGGCAGCCATCGGCCTCGATCCCAGGGATGCAGAGGCCTACAATCTCAGGGCGTGGGCCCACCTCGAGTCCGAAAATACTGCAAAAGCTCTCGCCGATGTGAATAAATCCCTCTCGCTCGACCCGGAGTCCGCGGACGCCTTGAATACAAGGGGACGGATTTACGAAGCGGAGGGCAAATTGAAGGAGGCCGCAGCCGACTTTCGAAAAGCGCTTGAAATAGACCCTCAACATGAGGACAGCAAGGAAGCGCTCAACAACCTCGGATCGGAGAAGTAGAGCGATCTGCAATCTACAGCGTAGTGCGCGTCCAGGCGCGGTCTGATGCCGGTTTTGGCTTGGCAAGCGACCGCCGCCAAACGCCTGGAAGGGCATGAGAAGGCTGGGGCGGGGATATTTGGCTGGGGAACCTGGACTCGAACCAAGACTAGCGGAGTCAGAGTGTTATCAAGAGCAAAATTATATCAACGACTTAGTGATGCGGTGTAGCAACCGTGTTGCAACCACCGCAAAGTCACCCGCGCAATAGCCGCTCCTCGATCCGCGCCATCGCCCGCGCATCGTCCTCGGACGATTTGAACAAGTGGCCGTAGGTATCGAATGTTACTTGAATGGATGAATGCCCCAAAACGACCTGAACCTTTTTAGGCGTCCATCCGTCTTCGATGAAAAGCGACGCTGCGGCATGCCGCAGATCATGAAGCCGATATTTCGGTTCCTCCCTCCCCTCGACGACGGCCACGAGGCCGAGCACTCGCAGCAAGGGGCGCCAGCACTGTTTATGAATGTTTTCGGTTCCGTGGATGCTGCCATTCTCGGTCGGGAAGACGAGCCTTAGAAGCGTCGGCGGGCAGGCCAGTTTCCAGGCCCGCAGCGTAGTGAGCGCCATGGGCGATTGAAGTGGCCCCGGTTGTTCGGACAGTTTTCCCGCTTCGCTAAGTGGAACCTCTGCCGGGGTTAGGCCGCCAAGCGGACTGGCGGCAAGCTGTGTGCTCCGTAGTAGGCTTGATCGGGCGTCATGCCGTCAAGGCTCGCGTGCGGGCGGCGGCGATTGTACAACGAGGCTTAAGAACGCCCACAGGACGGCTTGGCGAGAAGTTCTGTATCGCTTTCATCCGTGGTCTGGGCGCGAAGTCTGCGTCCATGCGATAATCGAGAGGGCGGGGAGCGTCGTTTTCCGTTGCACGCTTGACGGTTCGGATGCCGCTCGATGGCTGGAGATTCCGGCTTGGATGTTTGATCGCACCTTGTGTCCCCATGAACCGTACTTGGCGCAGGAGCCGTTTGTCGGCGTTGAGGCGCTCAAGGCGTTGTCCACTTTACTAGATCAGGCGCTTAAGACGGCAGTCCCATCATCGAATGCCCCGCTTTCAGATGCATTCGGGATCTCTCACGATCAGAATCGGGGAGAGAGCCATGTCAGTCAAGGCGACAACGCCGGCGATCATGCACCGGCAAAACCGGCGAAGCAGTCTGCAGCAGATGGACTTGTTCAGGGCCGGGGTGGCGGACGGCGCACCCGCATGGACGGAACTTCCAGAGGACGCACGGGACGCACTCGTCAGCCTGATGACGCAGTTGCTCCTGAAGCATGCACGAACGAGCCCGGCGCCGTCCGAAGCGGAGGCCGTCCATGATTGTTGACAAGCTCCGCCCTCATCATCTGGAGCGCAAAGCAATCCTCTACGTGCGCCAGTCCTCCCCCCATCAGGTGCTTCACAACCGCGAGAGCAGTACGCTGCAATATGCCATGCGCGACCGCCTGACGGCGCTGGGCTTCGCCGAGATCGAAGTGATCGACGAGGATCTTGGACGCTCAGCCGCCGGCGGTGTGCAGCGCGCCGGCTTCGAGCGGATGGTCGCCGAGGTCTGCCTCGGCAAGGTCGGCGCGGTCTGCGCGCGCGAGGTCTCTCGTTTTGCCCGGAACAGCCGGGATTGGCAGCAACTGATCGAGATGTGCCGCGTCGTTGACACCGTACTGGTCGATCAAGAGGCAATCTACGCACCAAGGCACGGTAACGACCGGCTGCTGCTTGGGCTGAAGGGCAGCCTCAACGAGTACGAACTCGATCTTCTTCGCCAGCGTTCGCTCTCCGCCCGTTACGAGAAAGCGCGCCGGGGCGAACTTGTTGTGGCGGCGCCGGTTGGCTTCGTGAAGGCTGGCGACCGCTACGAGAAGGACCCGGACCGGCGTGTGCAGGCGGCGATCTCACTGGTCTTCGACAAGATCGAGGAACTCGGCAGCGTGCGGCAGGCGCTACTTTGGTTCCACGAGCAGAACCTTGATCTGCCGGTGAAGCTAACGAGCGGCGATACGGCCTGGCGACGTCCAAACTACGCAACCCTCCACAGGATGATTGAGAACCCGGTTTACGGTGGCGCTTATGCCTATGGTAGAACAGCTGCGCCGGCAGGATACGGTGTGCATGACGCAAGCGGTAAAATCCGCCGCAAGGCAAGGAGCGAGTGGCTGGCCCTGATACCGCACGCCCATGAAGGCTATGTCACCTGGGAAAGGTTTGAAGCGATCCGCACGATGGTCTCAGGCAACATCCCCACAAGCCGTCACCATGGAGCGCCCAAGCATGGCGAGGCGCTGCTTGCCGGGTTGATCCGGTGCCGGCGCTGCGGACGCAAGCTAACACTACGCTACAGCGGAACGCAGCACCACATTCCGCGCTATAGCTGCACCCGTGGCTGGCTGGACAATGGTGAGCCGCGTTGCATCGCTTTTGGCGGTTTGCGCGTCGACGACAAGATCGAGGAGGCGCTTCTTGGCGTCGTCGGCCCCGGCGCCGTCGCAGCGGCGATGGCGGCCGCAAGGCAGGTCACCGAACAGCGCGATCAGGTTCGTGAGGCCCTCGGCCGCGACCTTGAAGCGGCCCGCTACGCTGCAGACCGTGCCTTTCGTCAGTATGATGCTGCCGATCCAGCCAACCGCCTGGTCGCCAGTGAACTTGAAGCGCGATGGAACCGCGCCCTCATTGGTGTCACCGAGGTGGAAAGCAAAATCTCCGCGCACGAAGCGGCGGCCCCAGCGCCGGGGATTGACCCGGCGATGCTTGGCCTGCTGGCTTCGAACCTCAAGACGGTCTGGTCTGCACCCGCCACGGATGCGCGTCTCAAAAAGCGCATTGTGCGTACGCTGATCCACGAGGTCGTCGCCGATATTGATGATGCAGCCTCTGAGATCGTTCTTGTCATCCACTGGAGCGGCGGCGCCCATAGCGAGGTGCGCTTACCCAAGCGCCGTCGCGGGCAGCGTAACAGCACGTCCGCCGACATCATCGCAGTTGTTCGCCAACTTGTGCTGATCGCGAATGATGAGCTGATCGCTGGGCTCCTGAACCGCAATGGCCTCAAAACGGGCAATGGAAACCGCTGGACCCGCGAGCGCGTTACGTCACTGCGCTCACACTATCATATTCCGGTCTTCAGACCCGCCGAGGATGGTATGGAACCTTGGCTCAATCTTTCCGATGCCGCTCGCCTCTTGCAGGTTGCGCCCAAAACGCTGCGGCTGGCGGCAGAGGCTGGCGAAATCGAGGCGGTCCATCCTCTATCCGACGGGCCTTGGCTCTTTGCCCGAACCACCCTTACTACTGACGCCGCCACAGCTATCACCAAACGAGCGCGTCAGAACTCGAGATACCCCGCGGGATCGCATCCCGGCCAACAAAGCCTATTCTCTTCAATGACATAGCCAGATGGGTGTTCTGATGCGCGATTGTAACGATCGAGGTACCGCCCGATTGAGGCGCGTGCCTCTGGTACGCTGTCGTAAGCGTGCAGATAGACCTCCTCGTATTTCACGCTGCGCCACAGGCGTTCGACGAACACGTTGTCCCGCCAGGCGGCCTTGCCGTCCATGCTGATCTTGATCTCGTGTTTGGTGAGCACGCCGATGAAGGCGGCTCCCGTAAACTGCGAGCCCTGGTCGGTGTTGACGATCTCGGGCTTGCCGTGCCTGCCCAGCGCCTCTTCGAGCGCCTCGACGCAGAAGTCGGCCTCCATCGTGATAGAGACGCGCCACGACAGCACCCGCCGCGAGAACCAGTCGAGCACGGCGGCGAGATAGACAAAGCCTTTCGCCATGGGAATGTACGTGATGTCCATCGCCCACGCTTGGTTCGGCCGCACGATCTCCATGCCGCGCAAGAGATACGGGTAGATCCTGTGTCCCGGCTCTGGCTTCGTCGTGCGCGGGCGGCGGTAGAGCGCCTCTATCCCCATCCGCTTCATCAGCGTTTTGACATGACGCCGTCCGGCCTTGCTCCCATTGGCAGCCAAAAGACCTTGCAGCATGCGCGCCCCGGCGAAGGGGAACTCCAGATGCAGCCTGTCGATCTGGCGCATGAGTTCGAGATCGGCTGCGGATGCCGGGCGCGGCAGGTAATACACCGTACTGCGCGCGATGCCTGCTGCTTTGGCCTGTTTCGTGACGCTCAACGCATGACCACGGTCGATCATCGCCTTGCGCTCAGCAATCCCGCCTTGATGAGCGCGCTCTCTAAAAAATCGTTCTCAAGCGTCAACTCGCCGATCTTGGCGTGCAAGCTCTTCAAGTCGACGCTCGAAGCCGTCGCCTCGCTCGTGTCCTTGCCGAACACCCCAGCAGCGCCCTCGAAAAGCTGGGCTTTCCACTGGGTGATCTGATTGGGGTGAACGTCGAACTGCTGCGCCAGCTCGGCGAGCGTCTTCTCCCCCTTCACGGCGGCCAAAGCCACCTTCGCCTTGAAGGATGCTGTGTGGTTCCGGCGCGGTCTCTTGCTCATCGTCTCTCCTGATTCGCGGGCATCAGCGTGCCCGTTGTCAGGCAGAAATTCCACTTACCGAGCCGTCCGAATTTGTGGAGCCACCTCTTGCGGCTGGGAGCTGAAAAAATCAGACGGCAGACGCCTCTGGATGCCAGTGCCCGTGTCCGCGAGCAGTGCCCCTCCGCAAGCGGACAGTGCCCCATGAACGCGCCCTGGCGAGAGGCCGCGCGGCGAGCACCAGTCGCCGGAGGCTGGCAGTGCCCCTTCGGGACGGGCACTGAAGGGCTTACGGGCACTGACAGGGGCACTGCCGGGAAGCCCCCTGTGCCGCAAGGCTTTTCAGGCCCTGTTTCCCCTACAGTGCCCCTAGTGCCCCTATTCTCTACAAACTAATGGGAAGAGCAGGGAGGGCAGGAGAGCAGGGAGAAAAAGCATCGAACGCCTCTTGAAGGCCCTGGAGAAAGAACTCTCCAGCCTTAACGGCGATATCGATACGGCCGTCAGGGCCTCATCGGTGTGGCGGGCGAACGAAGAGCTTCTCACCTCCGTTCCCGGCGTCGGCCCAACCACGGCGCGCACTCTGATTGCGGAGTTGCCCGAGCTTGGGACCTTGACGCGCAAGGAGATCGCGGCCCTGGCCGGCCTTTGCCCCTTCACCCGCCAGTCCGGGCAGTGGCGCGGCAAAGCCTTTATCGCGGGGGGCCGGGCCAGCGTGCGCGCCGCTTTGTTCGTGGCGGCGATGGTTGCGGCACGGTTCAACCCCATCCTGAAAACCTTCTATGACCGCCTCGCCGCTGCCGGGAAGCCAAAGAAAGCCGCTCTCGTCGCCGTCGCAAGAAAACTCCTCACCATCCTCAACGCTATCGTCCCAGACCAAAAGCCATGGCAAACCGCTTGACAGCCAAGACAGTCGCTGAGCTTGTCGAAGGATGAAGCCGGTGTTTCCTGTTTCTATTACGTCAGAACGTTCGACCCATATCGGGCGCAACGGTCCTTTAACTCTATTGGGTTGGTTTCGCAAAAATTGCAGTTTTCTGCAACTCTGGGTATAGATTATCACAACCAAAGATATAGTTCGGGTTAGCTCTTTACTTGAGGGCCTCCGTGGTATTCTTCATGTCATAAGGATCGACTTCAGGAAAAGGTCACGACTTCTGGCGATTCCTACTAAGATCCCTCTAGCGCAAGCTTCGCTGGCGCTCATCCCCATCTGGATATATCTTTGCAAATTATCGAGCTGGCTGGGGCAATTTCATGCGCGCATTGTTTTTGGCTGTTGGAATAGCGCTGACCTTCAGCGGTACAGCTTTTGGCGGTGCTGCCCACGATTGCGACCAAGACAAAGACCAAGATCTCGCGATTAGAGGCTGCACGCTGCTCATAGAAGGCCGCGCACGAGGCAACAAAGTCTTTGCCTTCAATAATCGCGGCACCGCTTACGGTAGCAAAGGCGAATACGACCGCGCCATCGCCGATTACGATCAGGCCATTGCACTCAATCCAAAACTTGTGGAGCCCTATAATAATCGCGGCAACGCTTACAATGCTAAAGGCGAATACGACCGCGCCATTGCCGATTTCGATCAGGCTATCGCGCTTAACTCAAGATTTGCGCTTGCCTACCGCAACCGCTGTTCGGCTTACAGCGGCAAAGGCGAATTTGATCGCGCCATCGCCGATTGCGACCGGGCCATTCGCCTCGATCCGAAATCTGATGTCGCTTACAACGTCCAAGCATGGACCTTATTCAAGGCTGGAAAACTGCAAGAAGCGAGGTTAAACGCCGATAAAGCCACGGCACTTAACCCTAAAAGCGTCGATGCCTTTGATACACGAGGACACATTCTCCTTGCATTCAACGAGGCCAAGGCTGCGCTCGACGACTTCAATGCCTCGTTGCGACTGAAACCGGACATTATAAGCTCTCTCTGGGGTCGCGGGCAGGTCTACGAGGAGCAGGGGCTGCGCTCACTGGCTCTTGCGGACTACCAGAAAGCGGTCGAGCTGAAAGCGGCTGACACCGACAGTAAAGATGCGCAGAACAAAGCGCGCGCGAGACTCATCGTGCTGGACGCGCCTGCTGTTCGCCAGCCTGCCCCGGTCCAGGCCAGCACCGAAGCGCAAGCGAAAGGCCGCCGCGTCGCGCTCGTCATCGGCAACAGCGCCTACAAGGCCGTCTCGGAACTTCCGAACCCGAGAAACGATGCGGCCGTCGTCGCAGCCGAGCTCACGCGTCTCGGCTTCGAGGTGATCGAGAAACACGATCTCGGCGTGGCGGGCATGCGCCGCGTGCTGGGCGAGTTCGAGGATAAGTCCGCGGGCGCGGAATGGGCGTTCGTCTATTACGCCGGACATGGCATGGAACTTGATGGACGAAATTGGCTCATTCCCGTCGACGCCCAGCTTGCCCGCGCAACCGATGCCCCGGACGAAGCCGTCCCGCTGGAGCGCGTCCTCGACCGCTTGTCGGCGGCGACGAAGCTGCGCGTCGTCATCCTCGACGCCTGCCGCAACAATCCGTTCATGTCCCGGATGGTGATGAGCCGGGTCAGCACCCGCGCCGTGGCGCGCGGCTTGACGGCCGTTGAGCCATCGCACGGCGAAGTGGTCTTTTATGCCGCCCGCGATGGTAACGTCGCCTCGGATGGAAAAGGCGCGAACAGTCCATTTGCCACGGCGCTCGTGAAACACATGGATGAGGATGGGGTCGAACTCGGGCGCTTCTTTCGCAGAGTAACAAGCACCGTGCTCGCCCAGACCAACAATCAGCAGGAGCCGTTTGTTTACGGCCGCATTCCGGACGAGGGCTTCTACTTCAAGCCGCCCAAATAGGGCATGACATTATTAGTCAAGCGAATGCCTTAGGCTGCGGATTGCGCGGGCTCGGTTGCGGGCGGGGAATAGCGAAGCCAGATCGCTTTCGCGCCAAGGGAGGCGACAAAGGCGGTGTGCGCGGCTTCCTCTTCGGCTGAAAGGCGCGGCGGCAGAGGCTTCAACCGGATATGCACCGCTGCCTCGCCTTCGGCCTGAACCGCCTCCTCGTGCGAGGTCAGGTTCAGCCCGGCCTGCTCCGCGCCGACCAGCCGAAGATAGACATCGGCCAGAAGCTCGCTGTCGAGAAGCGCGCCGTGCTTCGTTCGCGTGGAGTTGTCGATCCCGTAGCGGCGGCACAGCGCGTCGAGATTGTTGGGGCTGCCGGGATGCTTCCGCCGCGCGAGCGCCAGCGTGTCGGTCACGCGCTCGAAGTTGATCGGCGGTGGAAGCCCAAGCCGGCCAAATTCGTGATTGAGGAAGCCCACGTCGAAAACCGCGTTGTGGATGATGAGGCGCGCATCTTCCAGCACGGTGAGGATTTCATCCGCCACCGCGCTGAACAACGGCTTATCGGCGAGGAAGGCTTCGGTGAGGCCATGGATCTCGGTTGCGGCCCTCGGAACATCGCGCTCGGGATTGAAATACCAATGCCAGAAAACGCCGGTCGGGATGTAATTGATAAGCTCGACGCAGGCCAGCTCGATGATGCGGTGATTGTCCTTGGGGTCGAGCCCGGTCGTCTCGGTGTCGAGCACAAGTTCGCGCATTCAGCCCCATCGATGCGTTCAATCTTCGTGGAGATCGGCCCAGCGCTGGAATGCCAGCGGCGGCCGTTTCATGATCTCCCGTAGAACTGCATCGATTTGGCGGTGGGTGTCTTCCAGAGGGACGCCGGTATCCACAACGAAGTCGGCTTTGGCGCGCTTATCGGCGTCGGGCAGCTGGCGCGCGATCAGCGCGTCGAGTTTCTCGCCGGTCATGCCCGGGCGGAGCATGAGGCGGTCGCGCTGGATATCCTGCGGCGCGCTCGCGACGATGATCACATCGAAAAGCGCGTGCGACGCCGTCTCGAAGAGAAGCGGTATTTCGAGGACGGCGAGATCGGAGCCCTTGTCATGCTCGTCAAGCAAAAAGCCCCATTCGGCGGCGCGGACGCGCGGGTGGATGATGGCTTCCAGCTTTTTCAGCTCGGCAGGCGAAACCACGACTTTTGCCGCCAGGGCCGCGCGATCCACCATGCCGTCCCTGGTTGTGCCGGGGAACACCGCCTCGATCAGAGGCACAGCCTCGCCCGCATAGAGGTCGTGGACGATCTTGTCGGCATCCAGAACAGGAATGCCCTGGTCGCGCAGGTAGGCCGCGGCCGTGCTCTTCCCCATTCCGATCGAGCCTGTCAGCCCTGCGACGATCATGCCCCACGGCTCTCTCGTTCTGCTATCTTGGCCAGAACAGCTTTGCGCAGCTCCGGCGTCACCTGGGGGCGGACCCCGAACCGAATCTCGAAGCCCGGCACGGCTTGGTGGAAGAGCATGCCCAATCCATCCACGGCCTTGAGTCCTCGCTCCCGCGCCTGACCGAGCAGGCCGTTTCAAGCGGGGAATAAACGATGTCGCAAACCGCGGCGCTCGGCGCCACATCGGCAAGATCGATATCGAGCGGCGGCGCGCCTTTCATGCCAAGCGTCGAGGTATTGACGATCAAGGCCGCGCCTTCCATAGCCCGGTCCAAAGCTTCCAAGCCATGAGCGGATGCAGGCGGGGAAGCCGCCGCAAGCTCCTCGGCGCGCGCTCTCGTCCGGTTCACAATCCGAATGTCCTCAATGCCGCGGCGGCCAAGCGCCCAGACGATAGCGCGCGCCGCGCCGCCCGCGCCGATCACAACGGCCGCCCCCTGGCGATCCCAGTCAGCCGCTTCATCATCGAGGTTGGCAAGAAAGCCGTATGCGTCGGTATTCGAGCCCATCAATCTTCCGCCATCGAGCCAAACCGTGTTCACGGCCCCGATCGCGTCCGCAGCGGGATCGCGACGCTCGCAGAGGCGATGGGCCTCGATTTTATGGGGCACGGTGATGTTGCCGCCGCAGAACCTGTTGGCCGCGAGGTTCGTCAGAAAGACTGTCAAATCCTTCGGCTCTACGGGGGCCTTCACGTACTCGGCGTCTATGCCGCACTGTTTGAGCCAATAGCTATGGATCGCGGGCGACAAGGAATGAGAGACAGGCCAGCCGATCACACAGGCGCGCTTCATGCTCGCATTCCTATTTCATGAGAATCGAAAGGCGGCGCAACTCGTCCAGTATCGGAAGGATGGGCAAACCGAGGATGGTGAAATAGTCGCCCTTCACCTCGGAGAAAAGATGAATGCCGAGACCTTCGATGTGATAAGCGCCGACGGAGGAGAGGACGCTTTCGCCCGCCGTTTCCAGATACCAATCGAGGAACTCGTCAGAGAAATTGCGAACCGTCATGGCCGCAGTGTCGGAGAAGGTTGCCGCGTGGTCCTTGAAACGCAGGACTGCCGCGGAGTGGAGGTAGTGCGTCTGCCCGCGCAGCTTCAGAAGCTGGTCCCGCGCTTCTTCCGGGCTTTTCGGCCTTTGAAGGAGCTCGTCGCCTAAGGAAAGCACCTGATCAGCGCCAATGACGATGGCGCCGGGCTCCATTTGCAGGACATTGTCGGCCTTGAGCTGGGCCAACGCCTTCGCGACTTCCATGGGGGGTACGCTGTTGGCGAAGTGCTTGTGCTGCTCGGCCTCATCGACCATCGAAGAACGCTGGTGAAACCTGATGCCCGCATGCGCCAGGATGGCCCCCCGCGCAGGACTCGCGGACGCAAGTATGATCTCTGGGTAGTCGGATTGCATCGCGCGAAGTTTAACCTTTTTCGAGCTCAAGCTTAAGGAAAACCAGCCTAGCTAACGGCGTGTACCTTCATAAAGAGCGATTATGGCCGCAGCTGTCTCCTCGATGGACTTCCTCGTGACGTCGAGAACCTGCCAACCGTTCTGCGCACACAGTCTCTTTGTAAATGCTATCTCGTTCTTTATAGCGTCCGTATCAATATAATCATCGAATTTGTCGCTATTCAAAGCAAGCAACCGATTACGTCTGATCTCTGCCAGCCGTTCCGGGCTTGCGACCAGGCCCACGACATAAGGCGCTTTGAGGTGTTGCAGGTTGGGCGGCAGCGGAATGTTCGGAACGAGCGGCACGTTCGAGGTCTTGAAGCCTCTATTTGCAAGATAGATGCTCGTCGGTGTCTTGGATGTGCGGCTGGCGCCGACGAGCACGATGTCGGACTTCTCCAGGTCCTCCGTGGCCTGGCTGTCGTCATGGGCCAGCGTGAAGTTCATGGCCTCGATCCGCCGGAAGTAGTCGGCATCGAGCGTATGCTGCCCTGCGACAACAGCACGCGCCGGCATTTTCAAATAATCCTCGAAGGCTCGCAAGACAGGCTTCAGCACGGCGACGCAGGGCACGCCGAGCTCCCCGCATCGCGTTTCGAGAAGATCGGCGAGCTCCGGGTTCATGAGCGTGTAAAGCACGATGCCCGGCGACAACTCGATGTGCTGCAAGACCATTGCAAGCTGCCTGGGGTTGCGCACGAGCGGATGCATATGCCGGTTGGGCTTCGCGCCGGCGAGCTGCACCAGCGCCGCCTTCGACATCGTCGTCAGGGTCTCGCCCGAGGCATCCGAGACAAGGTGCAGATGAAAGTGCTTGGGGCTGGGGATTGGTGTGAATTCTGAGGATAAAGCCCCCTCCTTGGCGACTTCGGGTCGCTTGCCTCCGTCGTCCGCCATTGAGTCCTCCACGCTAATTAAAAAAGAGCGCACAAGTCATCGCGCTATGGAAAAAAAGCACTAGGTTGGCGTCGGCCCCTTGACCTGCGCTAAGTCTTCACAGCTTGTTCCCTTAGTTATTCATTGCTGAAAGAGGCAAAGCAAGGCTAAACAGCAAAGGACGAACCCGATTGCAAGCGCGAGTTTTCAACAAAAGCTCAGGCGTTTGCATTCCTAGCCAGACCCGCACCTGGAACCAGGGGACGAACGCGGCAAAACAGGAAGTTTGCACGTCTTGCCTCCCCCAGTAAAAACAACAGATCTTAAGTGGAATCTTTTTTGATGAAGACGTCCTCCGAAGCCACCGCCCAACAAGGTGCCCCAAAGTTTCTGGAAGCTCTGGCAGGCAAGGCTCACAAAGCTCCTCCGATGTGGTTGATGCGTCAAGCGGGCCGGTATCTTGCCGAGTATCGCGAAGTCAGGGCGCAGGCAGGGTCGTTTCTCAATCTCTGCTATAATCCGGCTCTTGCAGCAGAAGTAACCATTCAGCCAATTCGGCGCTTCGGATTCGATGCTGCCATCATCTTTTCAGACATCCTTGTCGTACCGCATGCTCTCGGGCAGCATCTGGAATTTCGCGAAGGAGAAGGCCCCCACCTCGAGCCGATCAAGAGCCTCGCGGATCTTTCCAAGCTTTCGGTTTCCAGGGCGCAGTCGACCTTCGAGATCGTTTACGAAGCGATCCATAAGACCATCGCCGGTCTCGAAGGCAGAGCGCCGCTGATCGGATTTTGCGGCGCGCCCTGGACCGTCGCAAGCTACATGGTGGAAGGCCACGGCTCTACGGACTACAAGGCCGCGAAACTCTTGGCCTACCGCGAACCGAAAACCTTCGGCGCAATTCTCGACCTGCTTGTGGAAGCTTCCGCCACCTACCTGATCGGGCAGGTGAGTGCGGGAGCGCGCGCTTTGCAAATCTTCGACAGCTGGGCCAACGCTCTCGCCGATAACGATTTCGAGGCCTTCGTGATCGAGCCAACGGCGAAAATCGTGAAGCGGGTGAAGGCCGCTCATCCTCACGTTCCGATCATCGGCTTCCCGCGCGGAAGCTCGCCCCACTACGACGAGTATGTGGCGAAGACGGGCGTGGATGCGCTCGGCTGCGACACGGCAGCGCCGCTGAAGACGATGGCCAAGATGCAGAGCCATCTGACCGTCCAGGGCAATCTCGACCCGCTATTGCTGCTCGCGGGCGGGGATGCTATGGAGCGCCGGGTGAAGTCGATTCTCGATTCTCTTGCGTCGAAGCCATACGTCTTCAATCTCGGCCACGGCATTCTTCCGGAAACGCCCATTGAGAATGTCGAGCGGCTTATCCGTCTCGTCCGCGCGGAAGCTTAAGCGCGCACAACCCTCAAGTGAAGGCTGTGCATCTGATTGCAGCCTTCGCCTCGATGGCTGCACGTGAAGATCCTGCTCGTAGCCCTTATGCTTTCCTGCCAAGTGGCGGAAAGATTTCGAAGCCGATCGCATACCGCACAGTTCCCGCTTCTTTCGAGTGATCAACGAAGCGCCGCCGCTTCTGCTTGTTGGGATCGTAATCCTGGTCATTGTTCAGCCATTTTGGTCTGAACTCACTGGAAAACGCGGGTCAAAGCACGTTCCTATCTTTCCC
Organism: uncultured Alphaproteobacteria bacterium; assembly: GCA_963817495.1. Lineage (GTDB taxonomy): Bacteria > Pseudomonadota > Alphaproteobacteria > Rhizobiales > Rhodomicrobiaceae > Rhodomicrobium. Next base: position 40,952 of record CAWFOS010000012.1, read on the forward strand.
AAAGCGTAGAAGGCTGCTATATTCACAACGTCGCAAATTTCCGGCAATCCCCTGTCGCACGGGATCGGATGTGCCGGTTCTCGAATTTGAGTGAAAAAGCCGCAATCTACCCCTTCCAAAGACAAGCGGCCTGACGACAGTCCTCATTTCATCCGGCTTGCAGGTTTCCCTGCACCAGATTTTTCACATCCCGGAAATCGCTCCCATCATGCAAGAAATGAAACTTCAAGATCTTAAGGTGAAGTCTCCAACCGAGCTTCTCAGCTTTGCCGAAGAGTTTGCCGTCGAGAACGCGAGCGCCCTGCGCAAACAGGAGCTGATGTTCGCCATTCTGAAGCAACTCGCCGCCAGGGATATCGATATTACAGGAAACGGCGTCGTCGAAGTGCTTCAGGATGGTTTTGGCTTCCTGCGCTCGCCCGATTCGAATTACCTGCCGGGTCCAGACGACATCTATGTAAGCCCGAGCCAAATCCGGCGCTTTGGGCTCAGGACAGGCGACACGGTTGAGGGGCAAATCCGCGGGCCGAAAGAGGGTGAGCGGTATTTTGCTCTCCTGAAGGTCAACAAGATCAACTTCGATGACCCTGAGAAGATCCGCCACAAGATACACTTCGACAATCTGACGCCGCTCTATCCCAACGATTGGTTGAAGATGGAGACCGATCGCCCCGATTCGAAGGATCTCAGCCCTCGCGTTATCGATATCGTCGCCCCGCTTGGCAAAGGTCAGCGCGGACTGATCGTCGCCCCGCCGCGCACCGGCAAAACCGTCCTTCTCCAGAATATCGCCCACTCCATCACGGCCAATCACCCGGAATGCTATCTCATCGTTCTTCTGATCGATGAGCGTCCCGAAGAGGTGACCGACATGCAGCGCTCCGTGCGCGGCGAGGTCATCAGCTCCACATTCGACGAGCCTGCCTCCCGGCACGTGCAGGTTGCCGAAATGGTGATCGAGAAGGCGAAGCGGCTCGTGGAGCACAAGCTCGATGTTGTGATTCTGCTCGACTCGATCACGCGGCTCGGCCGCGCCTACAATACGGTGGTGCCGTCTTCCGGTAAGGTTCTCACCGGCGGCGTCGATGCGAATGCTTTGCAGCGTCCGAAGCGCTTTTTCGGCGCGGCGCGCAATATCGAGGAAGGCGGATCGCTCACCATTATCGCGACCGCTCTCGTTGAAACGGGCAGCCGCATGGACGAAGTCATCTTCGAGGAGTTCAAGGGAACGGGTAACTCAGAACTTGTTCTCGACCGCAAGGTGGCCGACAAACGCGTCTTCCCGGCCATGGACATTGCCAAGTCCGGCACTCGTAAGGAAGAGCTTCTTGTTCCGCAAGCTCAGTTGCGCAAAATGTACGTTCTGCGCCGCATCCTCAATCCGATGGGGCCGATGGACGGCATCGAGTTCCTGCTCGACAAGCTCCGGCAGACGAAGACGAATAACGACTTCTTTGACTCGATGAACACCTAACTGGGCAAAACTTCGCTATTCCGTGTCCGAGCGGAGCGCGAGCCGGCATCTTAGCTTAAACCCTGTTACGCTCCCGGATAAGGCTTCGCCTTTCCGGGACTTGATTACCCGGATGTTTCCGCCAATTCCGTCGTCATGGCCGACCTTTGAGGCGGCCATCCAGAAAAACACAAGGTATTTCAAGTTATGACTGGATGGCCGGGTCAAGCCCGGCCATGACAGTGAAGCGAAAATTCGCCAATATTTTCATGGCTTCTTCTGCTAGCGGAAACATCCGGGTAATCAAGTTCCGGGATGTCGGCGCGTTGGCGCATGATCCCGATGGTCGACGGAAATGCGGTCAACGCTTCCGAAAAGGCGTCCGGCAACATTCAACAAGGCGCACCAGATCCACCTGCCGCGAGGTATTTGTCTTCTGAAATATCTTTCTCAAGTGGCTCTTGACCGTCGAGAGGGCAACATTCAATCGAGCCGCTGCCTCGGCTGTTGTCTGCGCTTCGACGAGAGCTTTCAGAATTCGTGTTTCGGCCTTGCTAAGCCCATACGCCTCCGCGAGCCCGTCGACGCCATACTGGCTCGTCTCGCCCGCTTGCATAACGAAAAGCGCTAGTGCGGGTTCTGCGTCAGAAAGCGCGAGAAGGCGCAGATATGCGATTGCTCCTGGACGCTCTGCGGATGGCTGGGCAAGGCAAACTTCATGGTCGTGAGCTTCCTGATTTTGCGGGATCGAGCTTGCGAGTTCCATCGCTCGCTTCAGCGCAGCGGTCACATTGCGGTCTTTTCCCTGCAGACATCCATCCAAGAGGCGAATGGGCCAACCGGCTTCGAGCATCGCGTTGGCCAGCCGGTTAGCAAACAGCATTCGTCCGCTTGCTGTAAGAATTAGAATTGCCGCGTTCAGTTGATCGAACGCGGCGCACAAGGCTTCAAAAACGGGCTCGGACATCAGAGCGCCTCTGCGTATAAGAAGGCGGCCAGCCTAAAGGTAGGCGGGTCGCATATGTATTCAAGTAAGCAGCCTGGAGAGCGGAGCGCTGTCGTTGGGAAAACGCACTGCGTACCGCATAATATTCGGATTTGATAGCTGGCCATCGAATGGCAGCATATTATCTTTTAGATTAACTTTTTGTTGGTTTGGCGCTTCCTGCCAGGTGAGTAGCCTGGAATTAAATAAGCGCCTACTTCTGCAGGCTATATGGGCGCGGCCGCAACCTGTACGGTTAAGTGGCGCTCTTCCTTGAGTTTGTCTTTGACCTGTGCCGGGTCCGTGAGCGGCGGCGAGCAGCGCGCCCCGATGCAAACATAAGCGGTTATTTTTCCCTCGACCCTGTTCTTCCCCGCGGCCGGCGAGGGCGCCGGGACGGTTTGCCCATCGCCCACCCACTGGACTATAGCGCCAGGCATGGAAACTTCGGCTAAGGCTTTGCGCCAAGCGGCGGCCCCCGGCTCGGTCCGGTCCCCCGCGATCACGATATGCTGAGGCGATATGAGAGTCAGTGCGCCGGACAGCAAGCCCGTGAAGGCCAGAGCCATCGTCTGAGCCGCCCCCTGGAATGCATCCAACAAAGCATCCGCGCTCTTGAGATAGGCGGCATCACCTGTGAAGGTGTACAGGTCCGCTAAATTCTGAAGCATCGTTGCGTTCGGATTGGGAACTGCATCATCGCTTGCGGAAAGCGGTCTTATGATGAGGTCGCTGGTGTCGTCCGCGGAGAGGTAATAGCCACCACTCTCCGATTCGTAATGCCGGTTCAGGATTGCGGTCCAGGCGATCGCGTCGTCGAGATAGCGCTTCTCGTTTGTGACCTGGTAGAGCACCAAGGCCGCCGAGATCATATTGGCATAGTCGGTTGACGTTGCGGGGCCTTTAAGCTTGTCGCCGCGATATGAGTGGCAAAGTCGGCCGCCTACGAACATGCGGCTGCAAACAAAGGCATAAGCGCCTTCCCCGAGTTTGATCCATTCCGGCCTCTCAAAAGTATCGCCCGCGCGCGCCAGCGCCCTGATGGCGAGACCGTTCCAGTCGGCGAGCACCTTGTCGTCCCAGCTCGGCTTTTTCCGCTTGTTGCGCTCCCGGAGAAGCTTGTGCCGGCACTCGTCAAGGATCTGCTCCTCTTCGCGGCTCATCAGGGCCAGGGCGTTAAGCCGGTTGAGGATGGTTTTGCCTTCCCAGTTGCCTCCCTCGGTTACGTCGTAAACCTGGGCGAAGAGCGCCGCTTCTTCGCCATGGCCGAGAACATTCGTGATCTCCTCCGCCGTCCAAAGGTAGAACCTTCCCTCCTCTCCTTCGGAATCCGCATCGTAGGATGAAGCAAAGCCGCCGCCGGGCACGAGCATGGTGCGCTCCAGCCATGCGATCGTCTCACTCACACGCGTACGCAACCGGTCGGATTGGGTCTCCTTCCAGACCTCCGTCATCAGTTCGACCAGAAGCGCGTTGTCATACAGCATCTTCTCGAAATGCGGCACGAGCCAGCGCTCATCGGTCGAATACCGGGAGAAGCCTCCGCCGATATGATCGTAGATGCCGCCCTGGCAGATGTGCAGGAGCGTGTTCTTGACCTCCTCGAGGCAGGTCCTGAGGCCGTAGCGCAGACCGGCCCTCCAGAGAAAGCTGAAGATGCTCGTATTCGGAAATTTGGGCGCGCCGCGAAGGCCACCATTGGTCGGATCGATGGCGCCGATGAACTTGCTCGCAATGGCGGCAAGTTGCTCTTCCGAGAATTCGGGAGAGGCGCCGTAGTTCAGCCGGGGCATGAGCCGCGCCTTGAGATAGGCGGTGTTCTGCGCAATCGTCTCCTTCTCGTTCGCGTACACGCGAGCGACGTTCACGAGCACGTCCTTGAAGCTCGGCCGTCCGTAACGCGGCTTGTCGGGAAAATACGTGCCGCCGAAGAAGGGCATTCCATCGGGTGTGAGGAACATCGTCAGCGGCCAGCCGCCCTGCTCGCCAAGCTCCTGCAGGGCCGTCATGTAGAGCGTGTCGACGTCAGGCCGCTCCTCGCGGTCCACCTTGATGTTCACGAACAGCTGGTTCATGAGATCGGCCACGTCATGTTTCTCGAAGCTCTCGTGGGCCATCACGTGACACCAATGGCAGGCCGCGTAGCCAACCGACAGCAACACGGGCTTGTCGAGCCGCTGGGCCTCTTCAAAGGCCTCCTGGCACCACGGCCACCAATGAACGGGATTTTGTCTGTGCTGCTGGAGGTAGGGGCTAGTTTCTTCGCCCAGACGATTTAATGCCATGGGGCAACCTTGTTCACCGCATTTTTCATTCGGAGTGGCCAGAAGCACGACAACCCGTCAGTATGAATATACGACTTTTTCGCATATTCATCCTGGAATATATCATGCAAGTGTTTTGCGGCCAGGAATCAGCCGTCATGACCATATACGCTCTTTCCACCCCTCCCGGGCGTGGAGGCATAGCCGTGATTCGAATTTCCGGCCGAGCCGCGAGAAGCGCCCTTCATGCGCTATGCCACGGCCGCTTCCCGGCGACGCGCGTCGCAAGCTTTCGGCGGTTGCGCCATCCCGTCACGGGCGAGGTTCTCGATGAGGCTGTCGTGCTTTGGCTTCCAGGCCCGGCAAGCTTTACGGGCGAGGACGTCGCTGAGCTTCATGTTCACGGCGGGCGAGCGGTGGTGGCGGGCGTTCTGGAGGCGCTCGCATCATTCGGGCTAAGGCTCGCCGAGCCCGGTGAGTTTACTATGCGAGCCTTCGGCAACGGCAAGATCGATCTGACTGAAGCCGAAGGCCTTGCCGATCTCATCAATGCCGAGACAGCTTACCAGCGCCGGCAGGCGATCGCCCAACATTGCGGGGCGTTGCGGGGTCACTATGATCTTTGGCGCACCACGCTGCTCAGTGCGATGGCTTACGTGGAGGCGAGCCTCGATTTTTCGGACGAGGGCGATGTTGGGCAGAACCCATTCGACGAGGCGGTGCCAATTGTTCGCGGCCTCGTCGGCGAGCTGGAGCACGCTTTAGCCGACGGCCATCGCGGCGAGATCGTCCGTGAAGGCATTCAAGTGGCCATCGTCGGGGCGCCGAATGTCGGCAAGTCGAGCCTGCTGAATGCCCTTGCGGGGAGGGACGCAGCCATCGTCTACCACGAGCCGGGAACCACCCGCGATATTATCGAGGTCGCCTTGGACCTTGACGGCTTTCCCTTCATCCTGCGGGACACTGCCGGTCTTCGTAAGACGGAAAGCCCAGTCGAGCAGGAGGGTATTCGCCGGGCTCTTACCAGCGCCAGAGACGCGGACGTCGTCCTTCTGATGTGTGATGCGACAGCCTCCCACCCCAACCCTCTTCCTGCGGGAGAGGCAGCAACGGATTTCCTTCTCCATCGAGAAGGACAGGATAAGGGGCTGGGGTCCAGAACCGGGAAGACGATCACGCTTATCAACAAGATCGACCTCGCGCAACCGGACCCCTCGCAGCTTCGCGGAGCCTCGCTTCTGATCTCCGCCAAGACTGGCGAAGGCCTCGACGACCTCAAGACGGCGCTTGTCCGGTTTGCGGAGCAGAGCTTCGGCGGCACCGAGACCCCACTCATTACGCGCGCCCGGCACCGTCAGGAAATCGAGCGAGCCAGGAGCGCCCTGAGCCGGTTTCTTGCTGGCGCAGAAACCGATCTTCCCGAGATCGCCGCGGAGCACCTGCGGGAAGCCGCCGACGCGTTCGGGCGTCTGACCGGTCGGCTCGACGTCGAGGATGTGCTCGGCCAAATCTTCTCGGAGTTTTGCATCGGGAAGTAGGGGGCGGCCGCATCCTCTGTTTCACATGAAACGTTCGGCCTTAGCCGAAACTGCAATTCCCTTTCGCGTGGCAGGTTAGCCGACAGCGATCCATGCGAAAGCAGGTGTGGCCTGGATTGCTGGCGGCGAGTTGAGGGATGCAGGACGGCTTCTTCCCGCTGTTAAGTCTCCTTCGTGCCGCCCCAATGGAGGAACAGACCGATGTCGCCGATATAGCCTTCGGGAAAACTCAATACCTTGGCGATGAGGTGGAAGCCACGCGGCTTCAGATCCCGCTCGAAACGGAGATAGGTTTCGGCCGCCTCGCCGCGCAAGGTCGATGGCCAGTCGGGCTCGGCCACATTGATCGCCCTGCCGCCGTCGCTGCAAAGCTCGTGCGGAAACTGCAGGATCAGGGTCTCCCGTTCGCCGTGCTCTGCGGCGATCCGCGCTTGATGCAGGACGCCGCGCCAATGCTCGTCGGTGAGATGCTGGTCGATGAGCTCCTTCATCCTCGCCTTGCGCTGCTCCTCGACCGCGTGGCGCTGGTTCTCCTGCTTATGCACTTTTTGGCTGGCCGCGTCGTTCACGAGATGACGGAAATTGGATGCGTTCAGCCCATCTTCCTCGGCCGGAGCCTCGTCATGCACCGGCTTGGCAGGCGCCTTGGCCTCCTTGCTGCCGAAGGGGTCAAAGCGCAGGGTCCACCCAAAGATGCCTTCTTCCTGGGGCTGCTCGGCATGCTGGCTGGCAATCGCGCGAACGAGGTCGGCTCGGGCCACGATGCCCGTTATGCGGCCCTCTCGCATTACCGGGACGCGTTTGATCTGCAGTGTGGTGAAAAGTTTCCCAATCTCGCCGATGTCTGTGTCCTCGGTCACGCTTACGACCGGAGTGGACATGATCTCCCGCGCCGTCCGATGGTTGTTGCGCATCGTCGACAGGAACTCCTTGCTCAGCGCTTCACCCTCGGCCAGCAGGGTCAGCCACCACTCCCTTCGCTTTTCCCGGTCTGGCGCATTTGATTTCAGGAGGTCGCCCTCTGTGACGATGCCGACGACCGAACCGGTCTCGTCCACCACCGGAACGCCGCTAATGCGCTTTTCAAGAAGAAGCGTAGCAATCTTGCCTATGGATGTTTCGGGTTTGACCGTTACGACGGCTTTTGTCATGACGTCGCGCGCTTGCATGGGTGTGCTTCTCCTCAAGGCCGGAAGTCTCGGTGGAACAGTCCACCAGGAGCTAAGCTCCGTTATCGACTTGTGCTAGGCAGGTGGCGTGAAAAAGTTTGTAACACTGAATACAACAATCTCGCCTTTATAGCGGCTTTCTTCGCGCCGAGTTCCTATTTTCGTCTCTTCATCATGACTTTGCCGTTTCGCCGTGCTGGTCACCAAATGCTGATCGCGACCATTCTTGTGACATCAACATGAGGTAGGATGATCGCGGCGTCGCAGCTTCCATTGCGCGCGCTGCTCGACTATCTTGGGCCCCATCATCCAGAGTTTGAAGCATGAGCGCACGGTCTTTCGACGTCATCGTTGTAGGAGGCGGACACGCCGGTTGCGAGGCAGCCGCCGCGTCGGCTCGCATGGGCGCGCGAACGGCCCTTGTGACGCATAAGTTCGAGACCATCGGCGAGATGTCTTGCAACCCCGCGATCGGCGGCCTCGGCAAAGGGCATCTCGTGCGCGAGATCGATGCGCTCGATGGGCTGATGGGGCGCGTGATCGATCGCGCGGGCATCCAGTTCCGGATGCTGAACCGGTCGAAGGGGCCAGCGGTCCAGGGGCCGCGCGCGCAGGCGGACCGCAAGCTCTATCGCCGCCACATGCAGGAGGCGCTCACCTCGCAGCCTTTGCTCGAAGTGATCGCGGAACCGGTCGAGGACCTTATGGTTGAGGATGGCGCGGCGGCGGGCGTGATCATCGCCAGCGGGCGGAAAATCCGCTGCGGGGCGGTCGTCATCACCACGGGCACGTTTCTGAAGGGCCTCATCCATATGGGTGAGGCCCGCATCCCGGCGGGCCGCGTGGGAGAGGCTCCGGCCATCCGGCTCAGCGAGCGCCTATATGCTCTCGGGCTACGCATGGGCCGCCTGAAAACGGGGACACCCGCCCGGCTCGACGGACGCACCATCGATTACGCGGAGCTGGACGCGCAGTCCGGCGACGAACCGCCGGCGCCGTTCTCCTTCCTGACCGAACGGATCACGACACCCCAGGTCGTGTGCCACATCACGGCCACGACGCCGGAGACGCACGCGATCATCGCGGCGAACATCCATCGCGCGCCAATGTATTCCGGGCAGATCGAGAGCATCGGCCCGCGCTACTGTCCGTCGATCGAGGACAAGGTCGTCCGCTTCAAGGATCGCGGAAGTCACCAGATTTTTCTGGAGCCGGAGGGCCTGGACGATCACACCGTCTATCCGAACGGCATTTCGACCTCGTTGCCCGAGGATGTTCAGCGCGCCTTCCTCAAGACAATTCCCGGCCTGGAGAACGCCGCAGTGATCCGGCCCGGCTATGCGATCGAATATGATTACGTCGATCCGCGCGAGCTCCTTGCAACGCTGGAGGTGAAGCGGCTTGCTGGGCTGTTCCTCGCGGGGCAGATCAACGGCACGACGGGATATGAGGAAGCGGCAGGGCAGGGTCTCGTTGCGGGCGTGAACGCCGCGCTGAAGGCGGCCGGCAGGCCAGCTGATTTCGCCGTGTCGCGGACCGACGCCTATATCGGCGTGATGATCGATGATCTCGTGACGCGGGGTGTGTCGGAGCCATACCGCATGTTCACGAGCCGCGCCGAATACCGTCTGCGCTTGCGGGCGGACAACGCGGACGAGCGCCTGACGCCGCTGGGCGCTCGCGTCGGCTGCGTTGGCGGCGAACGGCTCCGGGCTTTCGCAACGAAGGCGGAGGCGCTTGCGGATGCGCGGCGGCTTCTTGAGGGCTTGGCCCTGACGCCGGATCAGGCGGCGGGATATGGGATCGTGCTGAATCGCGACGGCCGCCGCCGCTCGGCCTTCGATCTCCTGTCTCTGCCAGGCATGACGATGAGCGCGCTCTCGGCGATATGGTCTGAGCTCTCGGCGATCCCGTCCGCGACTGCGGAACGGCTCCAGGTCGACGCGCGATACGCGGTTTATCTCGACCGACAGGAAGCCAGCATCCTTGCCTTCAAGAAAGACGAGGCCGCCGCCATCCCGGCTGCAATCGACTTCGCGGCCATTTCTGGCCTGTCGAACGAGGTCCGGCAGAAGCTCGAACGCCACCGCCCGGCCACCCTGGCGCAAGCCGCCCGCATCGACGGCGTTACCCCGGCCGCGCTGATGCTGCTGCTCGCGCACATCCGCAAGGCAGCCCGCGCCGCTTAGCCTCCTGGCAACCGAGAGGTAACTTTTTGGATGGATGGCCGGGTCAAGCCCGGCCATAACAATGATGAGCAAGTACCAATGGGTGTGGTCACTGGCTCATGATCGCCTTCAGCGCCAGGAACTCGGGGCGGTACTCGAAATGCATGCCGTCGCTCTCCTCGCTTGCAGGAGATGCCGCGCCGTCGAAGACATAAGGCCAATGGAACATGTCCGCGACGTCGGGCCGGTCAAGAAGCTCTTGAGGCGTTTTGTCTGCCCGGCCGTCGCCGAAGGGCATCTTGGTCCAGTCTCTCCAGATAAGATTCACGCCGTCGAAGCCGCCAGATGATCGGGATAGGCGTTGATGAGCGCCTGCACGGTGCAGTTTGTCTGAGGCGGCGGCTTCGCCTTTTCACATGAAACATTCGCGCGCTCCCTCTCGTGACCAAAGGCGGGGGATGCAGGCTCATCCCCGGGCCTTGTTTTTGGCCGCGAGCGCCTGGACGGCATTTTTGAGGGCGTCGGTGGCTTCGCCGTTGGCAGTCCCTGAGTAAACGCCCTCGTTTTTCAAGAGCTGCTGCAGCTCCTTCCGGAAGGGCTGGCTCCAGGTTGCGAAGGGCGCCTGCTTCAAGGTGAAATCGTTCCGGTTCTTTATCGCCAGAACAATCAGTTCGGCCGCCTTTCGGGGATTCTTCTCCACGTTCTCGCCACGGTCGTACATGTTGGCGAGATTGTGCATGGCGCGCGCATTGCCGAGGCTGACAGCCTTTTGGAAGAGCATCTGTGTTTGAAGTCAAGCATGTTTAGGGGTCCAATGGCGGTCTTCGCGGATAAGGGTGTTGGCGAGAAGCAGGGGCTTGCGCATGACTGCGGTCAAGGCCAGCTTTGCGGCTTTACCCGCAGCGCGAAGCCGGGCGTAGAAGGCTTTGAGATCGGGGTTGCAGCGGCTGGCGGCGACAGCCGCCATGTAAAGCGCGCTTCTCACATGCGCGCGGCCGCCTTTGATGTGGCGCTGGCCGCGCATCTCGCCGGAATCGCAATTGATGGGCGCGACGCCGGCAAGGAGGGCGATCTTTCCGCCGGACAAGACGCCAAGCTCCGACAGACAGGCCGCCAGCGTTGCGGCGACGATAGGGCCGACGCCCTTGATCGAGGTGAGGATCTCGTAGCGGCGCTTCAAGCCAGCGTCTTTCGAAAGGATCGCGGAGATGGCGGCTTTGAGACCCTCGATCAGACGGGTCTGAGCGTCAAGCTGGGCCTTCAGCAGCCGTTTAAGAGCCAGGCTCTCCGCGGCGCCGTACTGGTTTTTCAGCGCCGTCTCACCGGCTTTGGCGGCTTGCCGCGCCAGAACCAGCTCCTGAAGCTCCGCCAGCGTCTTGGCAGGAACCGGCGTCGCCCCTGGGCCAATAGCCTCTCCGTAGAGCGCCAACATGCGCGCGTCGATCGCATCGGTTTTTGCGAGCTGCCCGAACGCATCAGCCAGCTTTCTCGACCGGTAGGGATTGACGATGGCGACGGCGAAGCCCGCTGCGCTGAGCTCGCGATGACAAAGCCGATGGAACTTTCCCGTCGCCTCCATGACGATAAGCCTGGCGGCGGAGGAGGAAAGCTCCCGCGCCAAACGCTTACAGCCTTCCTTGCTGTTGGGAACGCGAAAACTGTGGCCAATTGGATGCAGATAAACGTCGAGCCACGCTTTACACACATCGATCCCGGCATACACTGCGTGTTCGGCTCTTACGGATGTCATCTTGCCTTGCATGCGGGACTTGCTCCCCAGTCATCTGTTCAGATCGTGAGCCGGAGGGCAGACGGACCAAGCTCTCCCGCAAGCCAAAAGCTTAAGGGTTGGACGGTCCCGCCTGCCCGTCTCATGAGGGATGGCCATCCCTCATGAGACGCCCACATCGCCACTACGATTCGGGCCCGCAGCCAACATGCAAGGGTAACGGCTTCGGCCTTGTTCACCGGAACGCCGTCTCCTCGCACATACATGGCGCCAAGATTGGCCATCGCGGTCACATCGCCTAGATCGGCGGCCTTGCGGTAGAGGCGAACGGCTTCTCCTTTGTCCTGCGCGACCCCATCACCGGTCTCATACAGGTAGCCAAGGTTCATCATGGAGTCAGGATCGCCGAGCTCGGCCGCCTTGCGGTAAAGCCGCGCCGCCTCGGCCTTATCCTGCGCGACGCCATCGCCATGAGCATATTTGTGACCGAGATTGTTCATCGCGCGCACGTTGCCCAGTTCGGCGGCCTTGCGGTAAAGGCGGATGGCTTCGCCTTTGTCTTGAGTGACGCCGTCGCCCTTCGAATACATGGCGCCGAGATTGTTCATGGCGCGTGCGTCGCCCAGATCGGCCGCTTTCCGGTAGAGACTGGCAGCCTCAGCCTTGTTTTGTGCGATGCCCTCGCCGGACTCGTACATGTAGCCAAGATTGGCCATCGCACGGGCGTGGCCGAGATCCGAGGCTTTTCGAAAAAGGCTGGCAGCCTCGGCCTTGTTCTGGGCGACGCCCTCGCCCCTCAGGTATAGGTTGCCGAGGTTATTCAACGCGCGCGGGTTCCCCAGCGCTGCCGCCTTCCCGTAGAGGCTGGCGGCTTCAGCCTTGTCTTGCGCGACGCCAAAACCGTTCTCGTACATTACGCCAAGGCTTGTCACACCTTCGTCATCGCCCAGGTCCGACGCTTTGCGATAGAGGCGGAAAGCTTCGGCCTTGTCTTGTGTGACCCCCCGGCCAAATTCATACATCCTGCCAAGATTGGCTATAGCCCGGGGAGCGCCGAGATCCGCAGCTTTGCGGTAAAGGCGTGCCGCCTCGGCAATGTCCTGCGGGACGCCATCGCCCCCCTCGTACATTGAGCCAAGATTGTTGATCGCTAGGGCATCGCCGAGATCGGCGGCCCTGCGGTAAAGGCGGATGGCTTCAGCCTTGTCCTGGCCGACGCCCAGGCCGCGAGCATATTTGTAGCCCAGGCTGACCAAGTCCCGCGTCTTGGCGGGATCGGAGGGCTTTGGCGAGGCAACAAACGCAGTCTGCGGCGAGGATGGTTCAGGCGGCGGTATGAACCCGGCGCCGGGCGGCCTGAAATACATGTTCTCGATGAGGCCGTCCTCAATCCAGGGGAATTGCTGGTTCTCGGTGGCTTTCAGCACCCGGCTCCGAACAGCCCGGAACACCTCGGTGGCAAGCACGCCCGGCTTCTGCATCTCCTCGGTCAGTGCTTCGGCATAGAAGCCTTCGTCGGAGGCGGTTTTGCCGGGGTCGGTAGCGAAGGCGATCAGAATGCCGGGCCGATGCGCCTCGGGCCGCAACCCGCGTGTTGCGGAGCGAACGCTGTAGCTCATTGGCACGTTGCGGCAAGCGTCAAAGACGACGAAGTTCGATTTGACCGACGTTGCTGCGATGGAGTCGATGACCTCGCCGAGCTTGACCCCCTGCAAAGGCAGCTGTGTATCCGAGACGATGGAGGCCGCGATCGGGATCAGATAGTTTTCGCCATACTTGCTGTTGGCCGCGCCATGCCCCGCATAGTAGAAAAAGCCGATGGCTTCCGGCCCCGCTTTTTCGAGGCGGCCAATGTAGTCCGCCACCGCGCCGACCATGCTCGACTTGTCCAGGTCGCGGCGATGAACCACGGCGAAGCCAAGCGCTGTCAACGCCACGGTCATCCGCTCGCCATCGCGGTGCGTGTTCTCGAGTGCGCCGATCGTCTGAGGGTAGGCTTGGTTGGTGATGATGAGCGCGAGCTTGGGCCCGTCGGCCAAAGCGGCAAAGGCGGTGGCGGCAAGAAGAAGTACCGCACCGAAAATGACGCGAGCCGTGTGCATCCTGAAGCCCCTGAAATTATGAGGCGAAAATACTCAAATAGTGCCTTATTGGAAAGCGCGAAGGCACCGGAGCGGCGCTCGTTGCGTTTCACATGAAACACCCGGGGCGTGTTCGGCCTCAGCCGCCGGACTTGCTCTTCGCCGCGAGCGTCTGCACTGCATTTTCTAGCGCTTCGCTGGCCTTGCCGTCGATGCGCCCTTTGTAAACCCCTTCATTCTTGAGCAGCTGTTGCAGCTCTTTTCGGAAGGCTTCGCTCCACTCGCTGATGGACGCCAAGTATAAATCCTTATGCTTTTTGATTACCATGACGAACAGCTCGGCCGCCCTGCTACTATCTTGCTTCACGCCTCTGCCCTTTTCGTACAACTCTGCAAGCTTATGCATTGCTGACGGATCGTTGGGATTAAGATCGACATTTTTTTGATAAAGACGCGCGGCCTCTGCATAGTCCTTCGAAAGGCCACCCTCGCCGTTTTCATACATATCTGCGAGCCAGTACATCGCGTCAGTATTTCCGAGATCGGCAGCTTTGCGAAAAAGACGGGCGGCCTTTGCCTTGTCGCTCGGGAGGGCATACCAGCCGAGCCTGTACTCCAAGCCGAGCCAGTATATCACATCAGGGTTTCTGAGATTTCCAAGATCGGCGGCTTTTTGATAAAGACGCGCGGCTTCGCCCTTATCCTGCGGGATGCCGCCTTCGCCGTCTTCGTACATCGATCCAAGATAGTACATCGCTTCGGCATCGCCGAGGTCGGCTGCTTTGCGGTAGAGGCGTGCGGCTTCGGCCTTGTCTTGTGCGACGCCCTCGCCGTTGTAATACATCGCCCCGAGAGCAATATTTGCGTAGGTAAATCCAACCTCTGCGGCTTTACGAAAAAGGCGTACAGCTTCGGCCGTGTCCTGCGCGACGCCCTCGCCATACTTATACATCTCGCCAAGAGCGGCTAATGCAGCGGCGTAGCCGCCATTAGCCAGTTCTCGGAAAATCTCTTCAGCTTTAGCAAAGCTCTTGGATTTGATAAGTGTACGGGCAAGCTGATAGCGGAACCGTCTTTCCTGGGGGTAGGCGTCGCTTGCCGCGTTACATGCGGGAATCGCTTTCGCCGTGTCTATCTTATCGAGGGCCACGCCCGTGGCCCGGCGCTCCGGATCATAAGGAGAGGCGGCATAGAGGTCGCAATCCATGACAGGCGCAGGCTGATCAGCCGGAAGGCTGAGTTTTGGCGGCGCGAGGGCTGCGGTCTGCACTGCCTGTCCGCTCTCCGCCAATGGCGGCTTGAAATACATATTCTCGATGAGCCCGTCCTCGATCCAGGGAAATTGCCTGTGCTCCGTTGCTGCCAGCACCCGGCTTCGCACTGTACGAAAGACCTCGGTGGCGAGGACGCCGGGCTTCTGTATCTCCTCGGTTAGGGCCTGCGCATAGATGCCCTCGTCAGTGGCGGTCTTGCCGGGGTCCGTTGCAAACGCGATGAGCAGGCCCTGCCGGTGCGCCTCGGGGCGAAGGCCGCGGGTTGCTGACCGGACGCTGAAACTCATGGGTACATTCCGGCAGGCATCGAACACGAGGAAGTTTGCCTTGGCGGAGGTCGCGGCGATGGTGTCGATGATTTCTCCGATCTTCACGGCCTGAAGCGACAGCTGTGTATCCGAGACGATCGGGGCCGCGACCGGGATAAGGTAGTTCTCTCCATATTTGCTGTTCGCCGCTCCGTGGCCTGCATAATAAAAAAAGCCGACCGCCTCCGGCCCCGCCTTCTCCAGCCGCTCCACATAGTCCGCCACCGCCTGCACCATCGCGGTCTTGTCCAGATCGCGCCGATGGACAACGGAAAAGCCGAGCGCCTTCAGCGCGGCGGCAACGCGCTCGCCGTCCCGGTGCGTGTTCTCCAATGCGCCAATCGAGGGAGGGTAATCTTTGTTGGTAATGACGAGCGCGAACTTGGGCGACTCGGCAAAGGCTGCGAATGCGCCCGAAAGAAGGAAGGCCGCCGCAAATGAAAGGACGCGAAAAACGCCTGACATGAATACCCCCGAATATCCCTCTTGAAAGAGATTACCTAAGAGACCGTTTTTCGGGAAGCGGGTACGGGAGCGCAGATCGCTCTTTTCGTTTCACATGAAACGCGCAAGCGTACATGCTGCCCGAGCCTTTTGATGACGTGATAGCGATATGAAAATCAAGAACGCAGCGGACTTTGCCCGAGCCTTTTCCGTTTCACATGAAACACTGGAGAAGCTTGAACTCTACGAGCGTTTACTCTTGCAATGGCAGAAGGCCGTCAACCTCGTTGCGCCCACAACTATTCCACAGGTTTGGCAACGGCACTTCGCGGACTCCGCTCAACTTATCGCTCTGGCGCCGAACGCAAAAATCTGGGTGGATCTCGGCTCCGGGGGAGGATTCCCAGGACTGGCGATTGCTATTATGATCGCGAATCAGAAAGAGTGCTTTGTGCATCTCGTTGAGAGTAACAGTCGCAAATGCGCGTTCCTCTCGGAGGTCGCGCGGCGGACCGGTGCTCCCGCCCGGGTGCACAACGTGCGTATCGCCGATGCCGCGTCGTCCGGCGCGGTTCCAATCGCCGATGCGGTGACGGCGAGGGCGCTGGCGCCGCTCGATGCTTTGTTGGAGCTAGCCCTGCCGTTTTTCGGTAATGCGTCCGCCGGGTTGTTTTTGAAAGGCCGCGAGGCTGGAGTAGAAATCGCTGACGCTCGGAAGCGCTGGACGTTCGATCTGAAAGTTCATCCTAGCATCAGCGATGCGCAAGGTCAGATCTTAGAGATCAAGAAGCCGATGCTCAGACAGGGTGGCGAGCAGTGACTAACAGAAACCATGATAAGGGCCTTCGGGTCTTCGCGGTCGCCAATCAAAAGGGCGGCGTGGGCAAGACGACAACAGCAATCAATCTTGGGACGGCGCTGGCGGCAACTGGCGAGCGCGTTCTCGTGATCGACCTCGACCCGCAGGGCAATGCGAGTACCGGCCTCGGCGTTACCGAAGAAGCAAGGCACGTCTCTACATACGATGTTCTTGCGGGGGCGGCGGCGCTCGAGCAGGCCATGACAGCCACGGCAGTGCCGGGCCTTTTCGTAGCGCCCGCGACGCGAGACCTGGCAGGCCTTGAGCCTGAAATCGCCTCCGCGCCGAACCGCGCCTATCTCTTGCGCGATGCGGTTGGCTCGCTCCGCGCCTCCGAGCGGGATCGCGCCAAGGACGAGCGGCTTGGCTACGTGCTGATCGATTGCCCTCCCTCGCTCAGCATTCTCACCTTGAATGCGATGGCGGCTGCTGATGCGGTACTCGTTCCCGTACAATGCGAGTTCTTCGCCCTTGAAGGAATCACGCAGCTGAAAGAGACGATCGACTTCGTGCGGGCGAGCCTCAATCCGGCGCTGGAAATTCATGGTGTGGTTTTGACCATGCATGATGGCCGCACAAAACTTGCCGACGAAGTTGCGACTGAGGTGCGCAGCTTCTTTGGGCACAAGGTCTATGAGACGATCATTCCGCGCAACGTGCGCATCGCCGAAGCGCCCTCGCACGGTAAGCCGCTGCTGCTCTATGACCACAAAAGCGCGGGCAGCCGCGCCTACATGGATCTCGCCGCAGAGATGATCAACCGCGAGCGTGCGGCGGCTGCGAAAGCCGCATAGGGTGGAGGGCTCCGGTTTCGCGGAGCCGCCTACTTGGTCAGCGTAGCGAGTATGTCTTGGGCAGAAGGCATTAAGCATTTATCTCTTCGACTGGAGATCGACATGCAGACAAGATCGGGGGCATTAGCGGCAGGGCCATCGCCCGTTCAGAAGAGCCGTCTTGGACGCGGGCTCGCTTCTCTCATCGGCGGCGACAACGTCGCGATTGGCGCCCGCCCCATCCCCGCGACCGGCGAAAGCCGCATGGTGCCGATCGATCGCGTGCGCCCGAGCCCGTTAAATCCGCGCAAGAACTTCGACGAGGCGGAGCTCGAGGAGCTTGCGTGCTCGATCCGGGAGAAGGGGCTTATTCAGCCGCTCGTCGTACGGCCGGTCGATGCAGCCGGGACAAGTTATGAAATCGTGGCCGGCGAACGCCGCTGGCGAGCGGCTCAGAAAGCCTCGATGCATCTCGTTCCTGTCATTGTCCGTTCGCTGTCGGATCAGGAAGCGCTCGAACTCGCGATTATTGAGAACGTCCAGCGTTCAGACCTGAACGCCATCGAAGAGGCGGGCGGCTATCGCGATCTCATCGAGCGGTTCGGCTACACCCAGGAAGAGTTGTCGCAGATCATCGGCAAGAGCCGGAGCCACCTTGCCAATACGATGCGGCTTCTGAAGCTCCCGGAAACCGTGCAGGTGCTTGTGCGCAACGGTTCGTTGAGCGCGGGACACGCACGCGCGTTGATCGGCCGCGAGGATGCGGAAATCGTCGCGCAGGACATTGTGAAGAAGGGGCTTAACGTCCGCGATGTGGAAGCGCTCGTGATGGGACGTAAGCCTACCGATGCGAAACCGGCTTCTGTGAAAGCTACAGCGCATCAGAAGGATCCCGATACGCGCGCTGCGGAAAAAGAGATGACCGACGCACTCGGGCTTACGGTGGTGATCAATCCGGGCAGCGGCGAAGCGGGTGAAGTCGTGATCCGCTACAAGACGATGGAGCAATTCGACGTCGTCCACCGTGCCTTGCTGGCGCAGAAGGAAGCGTGAAGCCCAGCTTCCGCTTCATCCCGGATGGCGCCTTGCGCTTGTCCGGGAACTTTTCTTGGGGCGCTGGATGTGGCCAGTGGGTTACCGCGACGATGCCTCGTATCATCGGGTCGCGCGGCCGGCTCTGGCAATCCGCAGAATGAAGTTTGCCGTCAAGTCCTCGGCAAGGGCAGGCTTCAGCCGGGTTTCCCTTAAGACGGAGTTGAAATCCTGTAGAACAGCGGATATGGCTTGCGCCGTCCATTTGCGGACCTGGCCAGCCAAACTATCGTGCTGCTTGAAAAACACCGGGGGTTTCAGCTCCTTGATGGCCTGCATCACCGGCGCGCCCGCGTCCACTGCGGTTCTCAACGCATGCAGACGAAGCAGGGTGGAAGAGAGCGCCACGAAAATCGGGACTACATTCTGCTCGACTGCCATGAAACGCTCGTAAGCGAGGATTGCCTCGCGCCCCGCGCCATCGAGGGCATGATCTATGATTTCGCCCAGGCCCGCCGTTTGCTGATCGATCAGGCAGTCCTCAACGTCGGCGGAGGTTATTCGGTGCGCAGGTCCAACGTACGTCACCAGCTTTTCGGCTTCGCTTCGCGCCAGGAGAGTCGAGAAATCGCAGCGAGCGGCGACGAGGGCTGCCGCTTCGGGATCGATTTCGCATCCCAAAGATAAAACATGCTGCCGGAGGGCGGAGATGACGCTATCGCGGTCTTCGCCGTAGCAGGAAATCGCGGCAAGATACGCGGCATCCGCAAAGACCTGGACAACTTTATGGTTTTTCTTCAGGTCGGGCGCTTGTGCGATCAGAAAGGCATCCTGAATAGGCGTCGCAACGGCCTCAAGGATAGCTGTGTGCGCCTTCGCTGGAAGCGCTGTCAGCCACACGATTTTGGTCTCGCCGAACAGCGAGCTCGTCTTCAATTCGGTGGCAATCCGGTCCGGGATAGCGGCGGCATCGGTGTCGTGAAGCCGGATTACTTCAACGTCCGGGCCGGCTCTTTTTGCGAGCAAGGCGGCAAGAGCCTCTGCTCTTGCAGAAATTTGCAGATCGTCGGAGCCATAGAACAAAAAACCGCGCACGCCAGCAGAGGGTGCGGAGAGGAATTTCTGAACGGACGCTGCGCCTGGCGCAACCATGCTATGACCAAACAGGTAAACTCAGTCCCGGCTTAAGTGTCCCGAGAGAGAAAAGCGGCGACCCTCGTCTTCAAAGTGTCGGCAAGGGAGCGGGCGGCACGATTTTCTGCATCTAGGGATGCCCGTGTGTCTCCATAAATGGAGCCCGTGGTTCCCGACCATCCGGTGAGGTTGTAGGCGGCTTCGGCCGTGCTGTAACCCTTGAACACAGGTTCGTTGTCTTTAATTCGCACAAGTCGAAATTCGGCGTCGAGCTGCAGGATTTGGCCCGTGGGAGCGCCGGTGTTCATAACAAGCGTGTTTCTGACACTTTCGCGAAGCGCAATATCGAGACGGTAAACGGGAGTTGCCGGTTCCCCGCCGCCGTCCGCGCCGAATATAAGCTCGTTCCGCAAACGTTGTCCGGTGCGACTGGGGATCGGTGCGATCTGTACGGTTTTCATAACATCGTTGAGACTTCCCCCGGTGGGGGATGTCGCATACATGGGATGAAAACCGCAGCCGCTGACGCCGAAGCCTAGCACACTCGCAATCGCCGCGACCGCAGCCCTTTTAAGGAAGCGGTTGCCGGATTTCGAGTGTTCAAGCAACGACATTGACGATCCTTTCGGGGACCACGATCACCTTCTTGATGGGCCGACCATCCACCGCGCGGGTGACGCTTTCAAGGCGAAGAGCCGCTGCTTCCAGCACAGCCCGATCCGCATTGCGAGGAACGACGATCTCATCGCGGCGCTTGCCGTTCACCTGTACGGCAATGGTCACGGTATCGTCAATCAGCAAGCTCTGCTCAACCTCCGGCCAGGACTCGTTTGCCAGCAAGGTGTTGTAGCCGAGCAGCGCCCAACCTTCTTCCGCGAGGTGGGGCATGATCGGGTTCATCATATGCACGAAGAAGACGAGCGCTTCGCGGACGGCGAAACCGAATGTAGGATCTTCGCGCGCCGCTTTATCCTGCAAGGATGCGGCGAGCGCATTCGCAAACTCGTAGACGGCGGCGATGGCCCGATTGTAGCGCAGGCCCTCGATTTCTTCCGCGACGGCATTCAGGCCCTTATGTGCGGCTCGGCGCAGCGCCTGAGCAGGAGCCGAGAAAGCAACCGGGTTGTTTTCATTGTGGGCCGGGATCAGCAGCAGACCTTCGTTCAAGAGCCGCCAGGCGCGTTGAATAAAGCGCCATGCACCTTGCACGCCTTCCTCCGTCCAGAGCACGTCGCGCTCCGGCGGACTGTCCGAAAGCATAAACCAACGCGCGGTGTCCGCACCGTAATGCTCGGTGAAGATGTCGGGGTCGATCGTGTTCTTCTTCGACTTCGACATTTTCTCAACGCCGCCGATCTGGATCGGTTCACGGTTCCCATCCAACCGGAAGGCTTTTCGAACGCCATCCTCCGCCTCGATGCGCACATCGGCTGGCGCAAGCCAATGCTGCTTATCGTCGAAGTAGGTTTCGTGCAGCACCATGCCCTGCGTGAAGAGCGCCGCGAAAGGCTCGCTCAATGTGAGATAGCCGCACTCCTTCATGGCGCGGGTGAAAAAGCGCGCATAAAGCAGGTGCAGAATCGCGTGCTCGACGCCGCCGATATACTGATCGACCGGCAGCCAATAATCGACCGCGGCCTTGTCAACGGGCTCCTGCGCGTGAGGCGAGCAGAAACGCGCGAAATACCAGGAGCTGTCGACGAAGGTGTCGCAGGTATCTGTCTCGCGCGTCGCCTTGCCGCCGCAGGATGGGCAATCCACGTGCTTCCAGGTCGGGTGCTGGTCCAGCGGATTTCCCGGTTTGTCGAACGAAACATCGTGCGGCAGCCGCACTGGCAGATCTTTGTCCGGCACCGGCACGACCCCGCACTTATCGCAGTGGATCATTGGGATGGGGCAACCCCAGTAGCGCTGGCGGGAAACGCCCCAATCGCGCAGCCGGAAGGTCGTTTTCTTCTCGGCCATGTTCCGCTTGGCGAGCCGCTGTGCGACTTCCTCTTTCGCGTCTTCGACCGACATGCCGTTCAAGAAAGAGGAGTTCGCCAGACGCCCAGGGCCGGTGTAAGCCTCGTTTCTGATTTTGAACTCGGCCGGGTCCGCGCCTTCGGGCACGACGACTGCTTTCACCTTCAGTCTGTATTTGCGGGCGAAATCGAGGTCGCGCTGATCATGCGCCGGGCAGCCGAATATAGCGCCCGTGCCGTAGTCCATCAGAATGAAGTTGGCGACATAGACGGGCAACTTCGTCGTCGAGCGGAATGGATGCGCCGCTAACATGCCGGTGTCGTAGCCCTTCTTCTCGGCTCGGTCGATTTCCTCCTGTGCCGTTCCGATGCGGCGGCACTCCTCGATGAACTCCTGCAACTTCGGATCGGATTTCGCCAGCTCCTGCGCCAGCGGGTGCTCCGGCGAAACGCCGATGAAGCTCGCGCCGAAAATCGTGTCCGGACGCGTCGTGAACACCTCAACATTCCGGAACCCGCCGGGGAGCTTCTCGCCGGACAGGTTGAAGCGCATCAAAAGGCCCTGGCTCTTGCCGATCCAGTTCCGCTGCATGACGCGGACTTTCTCGGGCCATTTGTCGAGGGTATCCAAGCCGTCGAGCAGGTCGTCGGCGTAGTGAGTGATTTTGAAGAACCACTGCGCCAGCTCTTTCTGCTCGACGAGCGCGCCGGAGCGCCAGCCCCGGCCGTCGATCACCTGCTCGTTGGCCAGAACCGTGTGATCGACCGGGTCCCAATTCACCTTGCTTTTCTTGCGATAGACGAGGCCCGCTTTATAGAAAGCCTGAAACAGCCGCTGCTGCTGATGATAGTATTCGGGATCGCAGGTGGCGAACTCGCGCGACCAATCGAGCGACAGGCCGATGCGCTTCAGCTGCGCGCGCATGACCTCGATGTTCTGGTAGGTCCATTCGCGCGGATTGATCTTCTGCTGCGTGGCCGCGTTTTCAGCAGGGAGGCCGAACGCGTCCCACCCGAACGGATGAAGAACGCTGAAGCCCTGCGCTCGCTTATAGCGCGCGACCACATCGCCCATCACATAATTGCGCACATGCCCGACGTGGATGCGCCCAGATGGATAGGGAAACATTTCAAGAACGTAATATTTTGGCTTCTCGCGATCGGTGGAGGTGAGAAAAGTCTGTTGCTCCTCCCAAATCCTCTGCCAATGTTTTTCACGCTCGGGAGCGTTGTAGCGTTCTACTGCCATGGTTGAATGTCCTGCGCGCCACGCGCGAAAAAAAGGTTTGGGTGATATGAAATTGAAAGCCAGCGCCGGTCAAGAGAAGCTCGCGAAATGATGGAAAGTGATCAACCGCTCAATTCATGCGCGATCGAAGAGCGCTATCTCTCGATCAAGGAGCGGGTCTGGCGCGCCGCGCAGCGGCATGGACGCGAACCCGCCTCCGTGAAATTGGTGGCTGTGACGAAGACATTCCAGGAAGACGACATTGAGCCGGTGCTTCGCCAGGGGCACTGTTGTTTCGGTGAGAACCGCGTGCAGGAAGCGATGCGCAAGTGGCCGGTATTGCGTGAGCGGTTTCCTGCCATCGAACTGCATTTAATCGGCCCTCTGCAGAGCAACAAGACGAAGGAAGCCGTCTGCTTGTTCGATTGCATCGAGACATTGGATCGGCCCAAGCTGGCCGCCGCGCTTGCCTCCGAAATCCAGCGGCAAGGGAAGGCGCCCAGGCTGCTCATCCAGGTCAATATCGGCCTTGAGGCGCAGAAGGCTGGGATTGCGCCGACGGACGCGGCCGCGTTTGCGCGGCTGTGCAAGAACGAATTCGGCCTCGATATCAGCGGCTTGATGTGCATTCCGCCTTTCGAGGACGACCCGCTGCCTCATTTTGAAAAACTGGCGGCGCTTCGCGACGAGCTGGGGCTTCCCGAGTTAAGTATGGGGATGAGCGGCGACTTCGAGGAAGCCATCGGCGCGGGCGCCACGATTGTCCGCGTCGGTTCAGCTATTTTTGGCAGCCGGTAAAGTGCTTGATCGCGCCATCGATTGTGCGTTTTCTGTTCGCCAATGCCTGATGCCGACAAGCGCGCCAAACGAACTCGAGGCGTCTACCGTAGGTGTGATCCGACGACACCCGCTCGCGTCCCTTCCGGGCAATTTCCTGGGCCCGATCTCATGCGTTGTCACGCCGTTTCGGTCTTCCCACGCCGGGCCGTAAAGGGCGACCGGCATCTCGATATTCGAGATTATCGATCGCCGATCGGCGCACGCGCCGCCGCATATCCTGTGCAATAAGCCCATTCTTGTGCACATAGGCACCACGGAGGCGCTCACATGAAACGTCAAGGGCTGCCATTTCGGCAGCCCCAGCGATGAGGACTAAGGAAAGACGGGCATCTCAGCGGAATGTCAGCCGATCCGCTGCTGCCACCAGCCCTTGCGCGGCGGCCCGGTTCTGACAGGCTTCGGCTTCGGAGCAGGAGGCTCCGAGGCTATGGCCACTTCCGCAGGCGGCACTTGCTCTTGCGCGGCTGGGGTCTCCACCTGCTGCGGTTGATCCGTAGGCTCTTCCGCTTTCGCAGTTGGTTGGTTTTCCGGCGGGATCTCGGTCTGCTGCTCCGGCAAAGGTTCTGCCTGGACCACAGCCTCAACCGGTGTTGGGTTTTGTGCGACCTCCTGTTGGACCGCCTGTGCCGGCTCGGGCATAGTTGGTCTCGGGCTTATGGGGCCAAGCGCCAGGTTCTTCGGAAAGTCATGATCGATATCGATCACGGGTTGCTCTCCAAGGCCCGGTATGTGACCAGCCTGCTGCGAGCGGGGGTAGTCAATACTGCCTTCTTCCCTGTGACGTCGACCGCCACGCCGGCCTCTTCGTCGATTGCGGCGGAACGGGCCTTCGCCTTCTCCCTCTACGTCGGCTTGAAGCGGGGGCTCACCCTGAATTATCTGCTGTTCAGCTGGTTGAGCTTGCACTGGAGGAATGTCCGCCTCTTCTTCGTCGTCGACATCTTCCTCGTCATTGGCTGCTTCAGAGGAGGGAGCCGCACTTCCATTCTGCAGAGGGGACTCGAAAGGTTGGTCGCCACGGCCGCGCCTGCGCTTGCGCCTGCGGCGCGATGGGCGTTTGTCATCGGCTTCGCCTGCGTCTTCCTCTTCTTCCACGCTAGGAAGCGAAGCTGCTTCCATGTGCACCGCCTTCGTCTCGCTCAAAGGAGGCGGAACGGCCTCCGCGCCCCGCTCAAGGGAGAAGTGCGCGCCGTGCGCTTTCTCATCGGGCTGGATGACGATCGTCACCCCGTAGCGCTTTTCAATATCCCGGAGATAGGAGCGCTTGTGGTTGAGGATATAAAGAGAAGCTTCGGCTGAGGCGCCCACCGTGAGGTTGGCCGGCCCCTGCGTTCTTAGGTGGTCTTCAATCGAACGAAGCACCATCAGAGCCACGGATTCGGTCGAGCGGATATGGCCCACTCCCTGGCAGACTGGGCAGGGCATGGTCGACACTTCCACGACACCCTGGCGCAGCCGCTGCCGCGACATCTCCAGAAGGCCGAAATGGCTGATATGGCCGACCTGGATGCGCGCCCGGTCGTGGCGCAGGCATTCCTTGAGCCTGCGTTCGACGGCGCGATTGTTGCGACGCTCGTCCATGTCGATGAAATCGATGACGATCAGCCCCGCGAGGTCGCGGAGGCGCACCTGCCGCGCCACTTCCTCGGCGGCTTCGACGTTTGTTTTCAGCGCCGTATCTTCGATGGAATATTCGCGGGTCGCCCTCCCGGAGTTCACATCGATGGCAACGAGCGCTTCTGTCTGGTTGACAACGATGTAGCCGCCGGATCGCAAGGTAACGACAGGGCTGAACATCTGGTTCAGCTGCCGCTCCACCTCGTATTTGATGAAAAGCGGCTCCGGATCCTTGTAAAGCTGCACGTTCTTCGCGTGGCTCGGCATGAGCATGCGCATAAACTCTTTGGCATCGCGCTGCGCGTCTTCGCCGGCGACGAGGATCTCGTCGATGTCCTTGTTGTAAAGGTCGCGGATGGAACGCTTGATGAGATCGCCTTCCTCGTAAACGAGGCAGGGCGCGGTCGACTTCAAGGTGAGATCGCGGACATTTTCCCAAAGCCGCAGCAGATACTCGAAGTCGCGCTTGATTTCCGCCTTCGTCCGCGAAGCGCCGGCTGTCCGGATGATGAGGCCCATGCCTTCCGGAACTTCAAGCTCCAGCGCAATTTCCTTCAGGCGTTTGCGGTCGGCCGGGACGGTGATCTTGCGGGAAATGCCGCCGCCGCTCGCCGTATTCGGCATGAGCACCGTGTAACGTCCCGCGAGCGACAGATAGGTGGTCAGCGCCGCGCCCTTGCTGCCGCGCTCCTCCTTCACCACCTGAATCAGGACGATCTGATTGCGCTTGATGACTTCCTGAATCTTGTAGTGCCGCCAGCGCCTTTTGTGCCGCTGGGGCAACTCTTCCAAAGCGTCCTCAGAACCGACAACCTCAACCGGAGCAGGGCTGGGCGTCTCGGGAACGGAGATAAGACCGCCTTCATCTGAGGTGGACCCGTTCTCCCAGCCGGCGTGCTCTTCGTCTACGGACCCGGCCTGCCCTGTTTTCAGCTCGACGGCGGCCCCGCCATTCGCCTCTTTATGTGCAGCTTCCGCCCCCTTATCCTCGTTCTTAGGCGCGGGCGCCGTCTCCTCGACATCGTCAGAATGCAAGGGGATTTCATCGCGCGCTTCCTCGGCGCGGGCTACAGCAGCCGTGAATTCCTCATAAATCGTCGGTGGAAGGACGGCTTCCAGGGCTATCGGTGCGCCTCGGCTCGTGGGTCCTTCATCGCATCTTGCAGCTTCTTCCTGCGGGGGCTCCGGCGACGCCGCTTCGGGTTTCGCTTCCTCAACGGCTTCCATCACTGCAGCCGGGGTCGCCTGGCTATCGTTCGCTTCTTCCGCAGGGGCGAACTGCCCTTCAACAGAAGACTTTGCCGCGCCATCATCCGAATAACCAGCCGGAAGCGCGCTCTCTGCATAGGGCTCCGCCATTGATGAGGAGGCATCCGTGACGGGCTCGTCCTCTTCTTTTTCCGGCTCCCTCGAGCTTCCGTTGTCGTGATTTTCATGGAAGCGGCTCTGCCTGTCCGCCGCCTCCTCCTTCATGAGGGCTTCGCGAACGGCGACGGGGATCTGATAGTAATCCGGATGAATTTCCGCAAAAGCTAGAAATCCATGACGGTTCCCGCCGTAATTGACGAACGCAGCCTGAAGAGAAGGCTCTATCCTCGCGACCTTGGCGAGATAAATATTTCCTCTGAGCTGCTTTCTTGATGCCGATTCGTAATCAAATTCCTCTACGCGGCTACCGCGCGTCACCACCACCCTGGTTTCTTCCGGGTGGGTGGCGTCGATTAACATTTTGTTTCCCATGATAAATTCTTCCTGACGCACCAGCGTCGAAGTAAGGTCTCGCGATCATGGCCACATGATCGAACGGACCGACTTGCTGGCCGCACTGTTGGTTGATCGCGCACTCGCCGCCTCCAGCCAGTATAAAGCTGGCCGCGCCCCCTTTTTCAGCGAGGGAACGGGGGCTCAACAAGCTTCCGAAGCTGCGTCTGAGATCATCCGAAGAAAGCGAGTTTGAGCGCGAAGTTGACATTTTCTTGGTCTCGGCTCGCCGTCGGCCCAATCCATGCGAAATGGGGCGGCGCCACCACGATCCGGGGGTTGTTTTGCCCAGGATTCAGCATCCTGGGTGATTTATTCTGACGACCGCGTGTGCTGTCCGATCTAAGATCGTGAGTTTGCGGCGATTGTCAAATCTTCGCCCCCTGATCAATAAAACCGGGACAGGCCGAGCTTGAAGCCAGCTTAATCCAATCAGGGTTGACAAGTCTCTAATACGTCGTGTTTGGCCCCGCCGCAAGCAGGACATCGCATCCGGCCATGAAATATGAAGACTGCTTGTGCATCTGTCCGCCGAGCCGGCTGTATGCGCGCCTTCTTTGGGCTATAAGCGCTGCTCTGGAATGGTGCCGAGCGGCGGGGTCGGATGACAGGGAACCGAGCAAATACTGGACTTCGCATAGGAGTGGTTCATCTACTTTTTTTTCTTATCGCGCTGTGGGCGGGGCCGGCGGCGCATGCCGATCAAATTTTGTTGAGCGCGCAAATCGGCGGGGATATTCAGCGGACAAGGTTTGTGGCCTTCCTCTCGAAAAAGGTCGAGTACCGTATATTCTCGATCGCTGATCCCTATAGAATCGTTATCGATTTGCCTGAAGTGGAAATCCAGGTTCCTGGCGACAAAGGTCGCGGGCTGATCTTATCGTCGCGCTCAGGACTGCTTGCGGCTGGAAAATCCCGCATCGTGATCGACCTCGTGGAGCCCGCCCTCATCGAAAAGTCCGAACTCCTTCCTCCCGAAAACGATCTGCCGGCGCGGCTTGTCATCGATTTGGCGAGATCCTCGCACAAGGCTTTCCTTGCATCGGCAAAAACTCCGCCGCCCGTTCAAAAAGCAGAGCCAAGCCAGAGCGCGGCTGGCCCGAAAAGTCCAGAAGACAAGCGGCCGCTCCTTGTTGTCGACCCCGGCCATGGAGGGCTCGATGCGGGCGCCCATGGCAGGCTCACGAATACGCCTGAAAAAGACATCACGTTCGAATTTTGCAAAATGCTGGCGGCGAAGCTCGAAGCGACCGGCCGCTATCGTGTCATCATGACACGAGATCAGGATGTTTTCGTCCCTTTGGACGAGCGCGCCCAAATGGCGTCGGGGCCCAAGGCTGACCTCTTGATTTCCATCCACGCTGACACCCTCGATGCCAAGCGCCTGGGCATTAAAAGCCTTGAGCAAGTTCGTGGCGGAACGGTTTATACCCTGTCGGAGGAAGCCTCGGACGAGCAGGCGAACGCTCTGGCGCAAAACGAAAACAAGGCCGATGTTGAAGCCGGTGTCGCAAGTGAAGCTCAAGCTCCCGGCCGTTTCTGAGGAAATCAATAATATCCTGAACGAACTCGAGAATCGGATCAAGAAGAACAGGTCGCTTGCGCTCGCCAACTATCTTATCGAGCATATGAAAGGCAAGATGAAGTTCAATAGCAGGCCACACCGTTCGGCCAATCTTCGCGTGTTGAAGGCCACGGGTGTGCCAGCAGTGTTGATCGAGCTTGGCTATTTGAGCAATGATGAGGACGAAAAGCTTCTTACGTCCAGCGAGTGGCGGGCAGCGACGGCCGCGCTCCTGGCCGAAACCGTGCGTGCCTTCATGTCCGAGCGTCAAAGTCAACTACCACTGTAGGCGGTCAACAATCATTTACTTCGAAGACGGCCCGCATTAACTGACGGTTTGTTCAGAATATGATCTTGTGGTTACCAGCGCGAAGCAGCCACTCTATGCTGTCACAATTTGGCTACGCGATTATGTTCGTGATGCGCCGCCAGACTCCGCCGGTCGCCTAATTTGGTCCGATCGCGGAACCTGGCGCATAACCAAGCGTGGAACTGATGCAAAGCAATAGACCTGTGAAGCCGCCAGTTAAGAAGAAGAAGCGCCGCAAGAGCCTATTGCTGAGTTTCCTTGGCTTCGCATTCACTGCCGGTGTGTTTATATTCCTTGCTGGGGCCGCCGGCGCTGCTTACTTTCTTTGGATCATTGCGAAAGACCTGCCCGACTACGACAAGCTTGCGACTTACAAGCCCCCTGTCATTACTCGGGTTCATGCGGGCGACGGCAGGCTTATCGCAGAGTTCGCCAAAGAGCGGCGTATTTATGTTCCCGTTCAGACGATGCCGAAATTGGTCATCAATGCATTTCTCGCCGCTGAGGATCAAAATTTTTACGAGCATAACGGCCTCGATTTTCGCGGCATCATGCGCGCCGTCTACAACAATGTGACGAAAAAGAAGAAGGAAGGCGCATCCACCATCACGCAGCAGGTTGCGAAAAACTTCCTTCTGACAAGCGAGCAATCTTATCTGCGCAAGGCGAAAGAAGCGATCCTCGCAATCAGGATCGAGCGCGCCTACACCAAGGAGCGCATCCTCGATCTTTATCTCAACCAGATTTATCTGGGCGCGGGGTCTTATGGCGTTGCCGCTGCCGGGTTGCGTTATTTCGGCAAGGAGCTTCATGAATTGCAGATTCATGAAGCCGCTTATCTCGCTTCGTTGCCGAAGGAGCCGTCCAAACTGCAGCTCACGACAGCGCGCGGCAAGAATTTGCAGGAGGCCCTCAATCGCCGGAACGCCACCATCGACAATATGGTGCGCTTCAGGTTCATCAGTGCGGAGGAAGGGGAGAACGCGAAGAAGATGCCGCTCGAAATGACGAGACGGCAGGTCGGGCCATCCACTTTCGCGGCGGAATATTTTGCGGAAGAAGTCCGGCGATCTCTCATCGATCTTTTCGGGCAGGAGGATAACGACAACAACTCGAGCTATTACGCGGGCGGATATTCCGTTCGCTCGACGATCGATCCAAACCTCCAACTCACGGCGCGCGTTGCCCTTCGCGGAGGCCTCGTTGCCTTCGACAGGAAGCACGGCGGCTGGCGGGGCCCGGTTTCGAAGATCGATGTTAGCGGCAATGGCGACTGGGGCGCGAAACTTGCCGAGGTGCCTGCGCTTTCCGATGTCGAGCCTTGGAGGCTCGGGGTTGTCTTGCAGTCTGCGAAAGACAAGGCTGTGATCGGTCTTCAGCCCAGCCGTTTTCCCAATGGGACCATCGAGCAGGAGAGGAAAACAGTCGAACTGGGGCAGGAAGGGGCGAAGTGGGCCATCGACAGCGTGGCTCGAAGGGGCGGCAGGATCAAGGGCGCCCCGGGAGTCAGCGATGTTCTGGCGGTTGGCGACATCGTCTACGTCTCGCCGCCGACCGAAACCGATAAGGAGAATAACCCGCCGCCTAAGCCGGTCAAAGGCCAGCTAGCAGGGCCATCATGGCAACTGATGCAGATCCCGCAAATCGGTGGTGCGACAGTTGTGATGGACCCTCATACGGGGCGGATTCTGGCGTTGGTCGGCGGATTCAGCTTTGCGGAGAGCCAGTTTGACAGGGCTGTCCAGGCAAGGCGGCAGCCGGGCTCCTCCTTCAAGCCGATCGTTTATGCAGCTGCCCTCGATAACGGGTATACGCCGGCCAGTATCGTAAATGACGCCGCGATCGAGATCGATCAAGGAAATGGCCAGGGCGTTTGGAAGCCGGATAACTATGACAGACAGGTGCATGGGGCGCAGCCCTTGCGCGTGGGCATCGAGAAATCCCGCAACCTGATGACCGTCCGCCTCGCGCAGGACATCGGCATGCCGATCGTCAGCGAGTACGCCCGCCGTTTCGGCGTCTACGACGATCTGCCGCCGTTGCTCTCGATGGCGCTGGGCGCAGGGGAAACCACGCTTGTCAGAATGACCACGGCCTATTGCATGTTCGTCAACGGCGGGAAGAAGATCAACTACACCTTTATCGACCGAATCCAGGACCGCTATGGCCAGACCATCTGGCGCCACGATCAGCGCCAATGCAACGGCTGCGCTGTGACGGCTTGGCGGGGGCAGAATGAGCCTGAGCTTCAGGACGACCGGAAGCAGATTATCGATCCGATGACCGCCTATCAAATCACCTCCATGCTGGAAGGCGTCGCAATTCGAGGCACCGGCGCTATCGTTTGGAAACGCGTTGGCAAGCCGCTCGCGGGCAAAACCGGCACGACAAACGAAGAGAAGGATGCGTGGTTCATTGGGTTCTCTCCCGACCTCGCGATGGGAGTCTTCATCGGCTACGACAACCCGCAACCGATGGGGCACGGCGAGACAGGCGGCGAACTTGCGGCGCCGATTTTCGCTGACTTCTTCAAGACGGTGCTGAAGGACAAGCCTGCCGTGCCCTTCCGTACGCCGCCGGATATCCGGCAGGTGCGGGTCAATAGAAAGACGGGTCAGCGCACCGATCCGAACGATCCCGATGCCATAACCGAATATTTCAAACCGGGAACGGAACCCTCCGAAGGATACGCGACGGCGGCGGACTATTCACCGCAGGATCGTCCCCGCGGCTATAGCCAATGGGGTTCACCCAGCTCAGGCGGCCAGTGGGGAGCGCCGCCGGCGCCGCCTCCTTCAAGGGAGGGAGGCTTTCCGCCGCCTTACGGGCGCGAACCGCGCGCTGGAGGCTTGTACTAACGCAGCCCGGCATCATCTTTACGCCGCCGATTGAAAAGTTTACGCACATCAGACCGGAGCAGTTAGGCCGCTCTGGGTCTTGGCCACAGACGGAATTCGATATGCGCCCTGAGACACTCGCCATCGTCGACGAAATCAAGCAATCCCTCTCGCTGCTGCGGAGGTATCTTTGACTGGGACAAAGCCACAGCTCGACTCGCAAGCCTGAACGCGATCGTCGAGGACCCAAGTCTTTGGGACAATCCGCAGCGCGCTCAGAAGCTCCTGCGTGAGAGGCAGCACCTTGATACGGCGCTGACGGCGTATTCGCAGCTCGATGCGCGCCTGAACGACGCCACCGGCATGATCGAACTCGGCGAAGAAGAGCACGACGAGGAAGTCGTGCGAGACGCGGAAGCCTCGCTTGCCGCTCTTCGGACCGAGGTTCAGAAACGGGAGATTGAAGCGCTGCTTTCGGGCGAAGCTGATGGCAACGACACCTTCCTCGAAGTGCATGCAGGAGCGGGCGGCACCGAGAGCCAGGATTGGACGGAAATGCTTTTGCGCATGTATATGCGCTGGGCCGATGAGCACCGCTACAAGGTCGAACTCATCGAAAGCAATGCCGGCGAAGAAGCCGGGCTGAAATCTGCGACGATCCAGGTCAAAGGCCAGAACGCTTATGGCTGGCTCAAGACGGAGTCCGGCGTTCATCGCCTGGTGCGCATTTCGCCCTACGATTTCAATGCGCGCCGCCATACAAGTTTTGCGTCTGTCTGGGTCTATCCCGTTGTCGACGATGCTATCGATATCGCCGTGAATGAAAGCGACTGCCGCATCGACACATTCCGCGCGAGCGGCGCAGGCGGCCAGCACGTCAACACCACCGACAGCGCCGTGCGCATCACGCATGCTCCGACTGGCATTGTCGTCCAATGCCAGAATGAGCGCTCCCAACATAAGAACCGGGCTACGGCATGGACGATGCTGAAGGCGCGCCTCTACGAGATGGAGCTCAAAAAGCGCGAGGAAGCCGCACATGCCGCCGCCGCGTCAAAGACCGATATTGGCTGGGGGCATCAAATCCGGTCGTATGTCCTGCAGCCCTATCAGATGGTGAAGGACTTGCGCACGGGCATCGTGAGCACGAACCCGCCTGCGGTGCTGGACGGAGACTTGACGCAGTTCATCGAAGCCGCGCTCGCCCAGCGCGTCCACGGCGGCGGCCCGGCGAGTGTCGCGGATTTGGATTAGAGCGCATTTGTCACCCCGGAAAGCGCCTGCGCTTGTCCGGGGTCGTTACAGAGAGATCGGCGCACGTGTGTTTTGCGATCCCGGACACGGCTCAGGAGCCGTTCCCGGACAAAGCGGACGATGGTGCGCTTCGGAGTGTCGCTGCTATTTCCGCAATGATGGCATGGGCGGCGGCAGATGGGTCGAGCGCGCCGACAATCGGCCGCCCGACAACGATATAGTCCGCGCCCCCCCGCAAAGCATCGCCCGGCGTCGCGGTGCGCGCCTGATCGTCGCCAGAGACCGCCTGCTCGGATTTCGGCCGGATGCCGGGGCATATAACGGCGAGTTTTTCGCCGAACCTCGCCTTGAGGTCGCGCGCCTCCCACGCCGAGGATACCACGCCATCGAACCCGGCATCCGCCGCGAACCCGGCCCGGCGAAGCACAAGATCGCGCGAAGAGAGCGTAATCCCCTGCGCGCTGAGATCCTCGGGCTTCGCGTTCGTCAGAAGCGTGATGCCGAGCAGCTTCAAGGTAGAGCCCGATCGCCCGCGCACGGCGGCTTCAACGGTCTGTCTGTCCTGCGCATGCACGGTGAGAAAGGCCGCTCCCAAATCGGCGACGCGCGCCGTGGTCCTTTCGACGGTGTTGGCGATATCGAACAGCTTCGCGTCGACGAAGACGGATGTGCCGGAAGAAGCGAGCTTCCGAACCAAGTCCGCCCCGTCCGCCATGAGAAGTTCGAGGCCGATCTTGGCAACGGCGTTGGGAATGGCGAGCCGCTTCCAAAAATCGTAAGCCTCGCTCGCGTCCGGCATGTCGAGCGCAATGATGAGCTTGCCCTCGGCTTCTTTGTCAGCCGTCATGATCGCTCACTCCATTTGCGAGGGTTAGAGGCCAACCGGCTTTATGGACCAATATTGCGACGGCTTCATCTCTCTTCCTGGCGTGGGTTTGCGTCAGCGCTGATTTTAAGAAAAAGCGCCTTACCGGGAAATTAACAGGAATAGCACATTGAATTTAAAAGAAAAAATGCCAAACCCGCGCTGCCGTTCTTCGAGGCAACGGCGCAGGCTTTAATTAATGTCGCCAACCTGAAACATATTTAACGGACGTTTGCTCGCCCAGTTAAGGCGAAAATTCGTGCATTAAGTCTAATTTAATGGTAAGACAAAAGTTCAGCCCCTTCAATGGGTTAGAGCCTTTTCTTGGTCATCCGCCCGAAGGCGCGAGGCTCCTTACTTTATGCTTAATCATAATCAGACGGGAAATAAACCCGCGACGCTCACTGTTAACCGTCTTTCGTTAAGGTTATGACTCGCTAACCTTCTGTTTACGGCAATGATTTGGCTTTGCGCCTTGCGCTGCGATCCCAAGACGGGGACGCGAACGGGCGGCGTCCGGATGACAATCCGTTGGTCGCAGACATGCAGCATGGCATGGTGCTACAGGAGCGGCTTGAACTCTCAATCCGCTCCGCGTTTGAGAGTTCAAGGCAAAAGAGTAATAGAGGAGCTAATATGGATGGAGAGCAATCCGATCTGCTTTCGACTATAACTGAACTTGATCTTGTACGCTTCCTTCTAGCTGACCTTCATGATGATCTCGAAGCCAAGATAAGCCGTTTTCGCCAGTTAACGGACCTTTCAAGTGTACTCGGAGCAGCAGGCACAATGTTGTTTGGCGGAGAGGTTACCTCAACGGCCTGAACAGAGGCGAGATCTAGTTTCATCAATGGGAACTACATTGCTACAGTGATGCTGTGTCAAGGTCTCGCGGAGCATCTGCTGGCTGCTTACTTGAGTGTGGCATTCAACGTAGACGAGTTGCCAAAGCGCATATCGTTCAAAGAGACATTAACTCGCTGCTTGGCAAAGCGTGTCATTGGCAGAGAGGATGCAGAGCATCTACAGCGCCTTATGGAGCTGCGTAATCCGATGTCTCACTATCGAGGCATCGACGACGAGCACAATTTGACCCGTCGAGTGCTTCAATCTATGCAAAGCGCCGAGACACATCTTTTCGCGGATGCATCATTTGCGATAGCCACAGCAGTTCGGGTCTTATCGTTACCAGCTTTTCGGCTTGGTTAGATTACGTGGTCAACGATTGCGCCACTCCTACTCCCACTCAATCGTCCCGGGCGGCTTCGAGGTTACGTCATAGACGACGCGGTTGACGCCCTTGACCTCGTTCACGATGCGCGTCGCGATATGCCCGAGCACGTCCCACGGAAAGCGGTAGAAGTCCGCCGTCATGCCATCGACCGAGGTGACGGCGCGCAGCGCAAGGACGTGGTCATAGGTGCGCGCGTCGCCCATCACGCCGACGGTTTGCACGGGCAGCAGCACCGCGAAAGCCTGCCAGATCTCGTCGTAGATCCCGGCGGCTCTCAGCTCTTCCAGATAGATCGCGTCGGCCTTGCGCAGCACTCGCAGCTTCTCTTCTGTGATCGCGCCGGGGATGCGGATGGCAAGCCCTGGCCCTGGGAACGGGTGCCGTTTCAGGAACGCATCCGGCAGTCCGAGTTCGCGGCCAAGCGCGCGAACCTCATCCTTGAACAGCTCGCGCAAGGGCTCGACCAGCTTCAGCTTCATGCGCTCGGGCAAGCCGCCGACATTGTGATGCGACTTGATGGTGACGGACGGCCCGCCATGCGGCGCTGCACTTTCGATCACGTCCGGGTAGAGCGTGCCTTGCGCCAGGAATTCCGCGCCTCCCACTTTATGCGCGGCCTCGTCGAAGACCTCGATGAACATGCGTCCGATCGTCTTGCGCTTCTGCTCCGGGTCCGAAACGCCGCTCAGCGCGGAGAGGAAGCGGGGTGCGGCATTCACATGGATCAGCGGAATGTTGTACGCGCCGCGGAACAGCTTTTCGACTTCCTCCGCTTCGCCTTCGCGCAGGAGGCCGTGATCGACGAAGATGCAGGTGAGCGCGTCGCCCAGCGCCTCGTGGAGCAAGACGGCGGTGACGGCAAAGTCCACACCGCCAGAAAGGCCGCAAATCACCTTTGCTCGGCCCACCTGCTCGCGGACGCGGGCGATTTCGGCATCGCGGAAGGCGGCCATCGTCCAGGAATTACCGCAGCCTGCGATCGTGTGCACGAAGTTTCGCAGCATCGCCGCGCCACTTGGCGTGTGGACGACCTCAGGATGAAATTGCACGCCATAGAACCGGCGCCGCTCGTCCGCGATGGCGGCATAGGGCGCATTGCGCGTTGTCGCGATCGAGGCGAAGCCTTCGGGAAGCGCGGCAACCCGGTCGCCGTGGCTCATCCAGACCGGAGCCTTTTCGCCGACGCCGGCTATGCCCTCGAATAAAGGCGACGCGGCTTTGATGTCGATCAGCGCCGAGCCATATTCGCGCTCGCTCGACGGCTCGACCTTGCCGCCAAGCCGCGCCACCATGCCCTGCTGCCCGTAGCAGATGCCCAGCACAGGCACGCCCGCCTCGAAAATCGCATCCGGCGCCTGCGGAGCGCCCGGATCGAAAACGCTGGCCGGGCCGCCGGAAAGGATGATCGCCTTCGGCTTCAGCTCCGCGATTGCCTTTTCGGCTGCGTTGAAGGGCACGATCTCCGAGTAAACATTGGCTTCGCGCACGCGCCTCGCGATGAGCTGCGTGAACTGCCCGCCAAAATCAACAATGAGAACGACATCGGCTATGGGGAGACCGTGCAAGGACCGCTCCTCCTTCTTAGGATTAGCAGGCTGTTGAAGAACCACGAAATCCTGTCCTCATCCTTCGACAAGCTCAGGATGAAGCGCAGTGTTTTCAACGGGTTAACCCTCATGGTGAGCCTGTCGAACCATGGGCAGCATGGCTTTATAAAAGAATGGGTCCGCCTGTTGGGGACCCATGCCTAAGATAGACGGAATTTCCGGCGCGTCCAGAGCGGAGCTGCTTCCGCGCTCAACCCTTAGTCGCAGCTTTCGACGTGGCCGCTCGCATGCTTCTTGACCTGCTCGCACGCGAAATTCTTGGCCTGCTCCGGCAGCATCTTGTTGATTTCAGCCCAATACGGAGCGTCGCCAGCCGTGCTGAATGCACCGTAGACCCAGTAGCCGGTGACGGCCAGGAAGGCGATGATGATCAGGTAGAAGATAGCCTTGATGAAACCCATAGCGGAACTCGCTTTTCTTGGTGGTTGGTTTTGGGAACGGGTGGGTTGCCGAATGAGCATCCCCAGGCACCTTTAGATCCAGGGTGTAACAGCTTCTTGACTGGATCGTAGATGGAGCAAAGGAGAAAGTTTGTTTATTTTGGGGCAGGGCGGGGTTCCGCACCGCGCGTCAGAACCTTATGCGCCGTTTTTCACTAAAAGCGCAATGTAAAAGCCGTCGGCGCCATGCCCGGCAGGCGTCAAAAGGAGCCCCAGCTTATTGTGATTTGAGCCGCCGGTTACAGGGCGAGAGAGAATTGTTGTAGCCCGTTGCGTCGCGTCAATTGCGGAAAAACTGGGATTGCTCTCCAAAAAGGCCTTGATTTGCTTGTCGTTTTCCTGCGCGAGGACTGAGCAGGTGACGTAGGCGAGCGTTCCCTCGGGCTTCAGCAGCGGCGCCGCCCGCATCAACAGCTCGGCTTGCGTGGCTGTGCGCTCCGCAAGTTGAGCGCTCGTCAGCCGCCACTTGGCATCGGGCCGCCGCCGCCAGACCCCCGTTCCGCTGCAAGGTGCGTCAATGAGGACAAGGTCCATGCGCCCTTCCAGCGCGGCGAGCGCATTCTCCTCGCCTGGTGGCAGCGTCTGCACGTTTCGCGCCCCGGCGCGCTTCAACCGGTCGAAGAGCGGGCGGAACCGGACAGCATCGGAATCGTAGGCGTAGATCTGCCCCGTGTTCTGCATCTGGGCAGCCATCGCGAGCGTCTTGCCGCCTCCGCCTGCGCAGATATCGGCAACCTGCATGCGCGGTCCGGCTGCAGCGAGCAGCGCTGCGATCTGGCTTCCCTCGTCCTGGACCTCGAACCAGCCGCGGCCGTGAGCCGGGTCCGTTTCCACATTGGGACTGCGCAATCCGCCTTCGCGGGGCGGCAAGCGCACGCCGAGCGGGGAGTAAGGGGTTGGGGCGGCGTCATGGCGGGCAAAAGCCTTGAGAACCTTTTCCCGCGTGGCCTTCAAAGTGTTGACGCGCAAATCCACGGGCGCGCGTGCGGCCAAAGCCTGCCCTTCCGCGACTGCGCCTTCTCCGAAAACCTCTGAGAATGAGGGATGGAGCCATTCGGGGTAGTCGCCTTGTATCCAAGGGGGAGCGGCAGACAAATCGTCATTCGCGAGGCCGCTCTCTTCTTCGGGCGTGAGAGGGGCGGGGCAAAACCCTTCCCCGCTGCAAAAGCCAGCGATGTCCTGAGCGGAAACACTCCACTCGTTGCGAAGCGCGGCAAGCGCCACGGCCCTCGGCGCATCCGAGCGCATCAAATAAGCCAGCGATTGCTTGCGCCGCAGGCTATCGAAGACGAGATTGCCGATCCACGCGCGGTCCCCCGAGCCTGCGAAGCGGTGCGCCCTGCCCCAATCGGCGAGCGTGACCGAAGCGGCCCGCCCGCGCTCCACGATCTCGGTGAGGACTTCGATTGCTGCCTGTAGCCTCGCGCCGGGCTGCATGCGCTACGCGTTGCCGATAGGATAGTTCGGCGCCTCGCGCGTGACCGTAACATCATGCGTGTGGCTTTCGCGCAGGCCCGCATTCGTGATCTTCACGAACTCCGCTTTCTCATGCAGTTCGGGAAGCGATCGCGAGCCCGTATAGCCCATGGCTGCGCGCAAGCCGCCCACAAGCTGGTGCAGTACGGCTGACACCGGGCCCTTGTAGGGAACCTGCCCTTCAATGCCCTCGGGCACGAGCTTCAGCGCGTCCGCAACCTCGCTCTGGAAATATCGGTCGGCCGATCCAAGCGCCATCGCGCCGAGCGAGCCCATGCCGCGATAGGATTTGTATGAGCGCCCCTGATAAAGATAGACCTCACCGGGGCTTTCGTCCGTGCCCGCGAGCAGCGAGCCGATCATCACGCTCCCTGCGCCGCTCGCCAGCGCCTTGGCGATGTCGCCCGAATATTTGATGCCGCCATCTGCAATCACAGGCACGCCATGCCGGGCGGCGGCCTCCGCAGCCTCCATGACCGCGGTCAGTTGAGGCACGCCAACACCGGCGACAATGCGCGTCGTGCAGATGGAGCCTGGTCCAATGCCGATTTTTACGGCGTCGGCCCCCGCGTCGATGAGGGCCAGCGTTCCCTCGGCTGTGGCGACGTTGCCCGCGATCACCTGGACCACGTTTGAGGCCCGCTTGATACGCTTCACGGCATCAAGAACGCGCTGCGAGTGGCCGTGCGCGGTATCGACCACAATCAGGTCCGCGCCCGCATCCATGAGCAGTTCACTGCGCCGGAAGCCATCTTCGCCCACGGAGGTTGCCGCCGCCACGCGAAGCCGGCCCTGCTCGTCCTTGCAGGCAAAGGGATGCTGCTCGGCCTTTTCGATGTCCTTCACGGTGATGAGGCCGATGCATTGGTAATCGTCATCGACAACGACCAGCTTCTCGATGCGATGCATGTGAAGCAGCCGCTTGGCGTCATCGCGTCCGATACTATCCTTCACCGTGATGAGATTGCTTTTCGTCATCAACTCGTGAACCGGCTGCGCGGGATTCGTGGCGAAGCGCACGTCGCGGTTTGTGAGAATGCCGACGAGCTTGCCCTGGCCGTTGCCGTTGGCGCCTTCGACAACCGGGATGCCGGAGATGCGAAAGCTTTTCATCAGGTTCAACGCGTCTTTCAAGGTCGCGTGGGGCGAGATAGTGACCGGGTTCACAACCATGCCGGATTCGAACTTCTTGACCTGCCGGATGTGCTGGGCCTGTTCCTCGGGCGTGAGATTGCGGTGGATGACGCCGATGCCGCCCGCCTGGGCCATGGCAATGGCCAGCGGTCCTTCGGTCACCGTGTCCATCGCCGCCGAGACGATCGGAATGTAGAGCTTGATGCTCCTCGTCAGGTTGGTCGTGACGTCGACTTCAGACGGCAACACGTCGGAATGGGCTGGCTGCAACAAAACATCGTCGAAGGTAAGCCCCGTCTTCTGCCGGATAATGGCCATTTCAAATCCCTTTGGCGCACCCGGCGCCGATCTGCCTGGAATTCCTGCTGGGGTTTAGCACCCTCGTCTTGATCTGTAAAATGTGGGTGACGATTCGCTCTGTCCAGTCACGCCCGCGTCAAGCGCGCGGTCCATAAGGAGCAGTGCTCACGCTACCATTCCGCGCGGCGCTCAATCTTTCAGCCTCGCACTTTCACCCATTGCCAAAAGCGCCATCCAGAGATTGGCCTCAGTCCAAAGAAGCGGCACATTGTCATTGGGCAGATAGCGGCCATGCTCCATGAAATAGGCTTCCGGGCAGCGAAGCTCGCCTTGCGGGCAATCGGGGCCGGTTATCTGGCCAAGCGATCTGTTGAGGTGGTAGACCTGCTGCTCGAGATCGGCCGGTTCTCTGGTTTGAATATAGCGGCGGCCGGCGATGATGGAGACGACCGGATCGAAGATGCACCACTGGGCCTCCTCGCCTGGCCGCGCAATGGCATCCCGTTCGCTCTGATCCTGGCTCACATCCGCTGTCCTTTTTTGAGGCGGAAGCTTTTCTTTATAGTCTGCCGTCCAGTAGGAATCGCCCAAATACCGGCGGATGCCGTAGTCGCCTTGTAAATGCCCGGTCACGTCATCAACGATCTGGCTGGCCATTACGTCGTCCACCACCGCCAGAGGATAGATCAGGAACAGGAGGGCGGCATCGTAACGGCGAGCTTTAGGTCCGGCAAACTCCGAAGGCAGGATCGTAGCAAGAGCAACCTCGCCAACAGTTATCAATTCGCCAATTAAGCCAGCGGTGACCAAAAGGCTGCCCGACCGGCACGCCATGCCGGGCCTCGCGATCAAAAGCTCGCGCAACTGCCGCAATCCCGCGACCACAGGGCCGATGCTGGAGGCTTCAACCTTGCGCCGCTCCTCCCAATGGCCGCTGTCTTCATCCTGCCAATAACGAATACGTTCGAAATACAGGGCAAAAAGCGCCAGCAATTCGCCATCCGGCTCCAGTACGCCGCGGCGCGCCAAGCGGCAGTAAATCCATAAAAAATAGCCAAGAGCGTCATTCTGAGCGTGAGCCCAGTTCTCGTTGTTTTCGGCGAGGTTGAGACCGTTGAAGCGCACATGCGGACGGTTCATGACGACGTTTGGATCGGCAAGCCCGCTGATTATGTCCTTGAACCGATGACGATATTTTCCATAGAATCTGGAGAGTGCCGTAACGACGCCTGCGGTCACATCGAGCCTGCCTGCTTTTTCATGGGCAAGAGCGATGTAAACATTATCGCGAACCCAAACATTGCCGTATCCACTTTCGGCCGCAGCCGCGGGATCGAGCGCCGCGGCTGGGAAAAGCCCCGTAGGGAGTGGGGCAAAGCGAAGCGTGCCATGGGCGTTGAGAAGGGCCAGAATATCGCGCACATCATCAGGGCTGTATCTGGCCTTGAGCCGCCTGCGTATTTCCTGATGGTGGACGATGAGCGTGTCGCCGTTCAATGAGTTCGGACTCCTATTGCGCCATCCTGGGGTCTGCTTGAGTGCTTCTTACCGTCTTTGTGATCCTCGCTTAAAGTCATCCTCCACTTCGAGGATCGATTTGCGATGTTTTTCGAAAAGTTTGTCGAATTTTGACGTGAAGTAAATGCCGATAGCACCGGATAAAAAGAACAGTATTCCCGATGAATGATGTTCGAATATGTCGGGAAATTTTGTATCTTTCAATAAGGCTGACCAAATAGTGTTTGCGCCATTGATGAAGCAAAGGCTCATAAAAATAGCCAAGAAGGATACTGCAAACGTGAAGCGAGACAGGGCATATTCTTCCAAAGAATAGATGTCCTTCCTTCCGCAAGCCTCTGCAAAGTGTTCCCATCTATTTTCTGCGTCATCGGGGCGGGTTCTTTTGAAGGCTGCGATCGCAAGAATGCGCAGGCTGTTGTGTTTGCACAAAAGGTCCACCAAGAGGCAGACCAAGGGGATCAGGACGAGAATGAGGTAGGCATTTTGAAGCGCGGATTGCCCTTCTTGTATTTTGGATTCGCCTACCAGCCCCAAACCCGTCGCTGCCAAAATTGAGACAATCAATAACTTCCATTTTATGAAATCGGCCCGCAGCTTGAATGACTCGATGATTTCTTGACGCAAATTCGACATTCAATTTCCCGCATTCCTGGCTACTGATCCTGGACCAACCATGCTTTCGAGCATCTGCAAATTTTAGAAAACTTCTCTTAAGAAAATTTATCTCGAGGCCGGCGTTAAGACCTCCGTCTCTCTAGCAAATATCTCTAAGTTTGCGTAGGTTCGCGCGAACGCAAATCGACAAGGATCAGCATAATGGAGCTGCGCAGACTTACCAGCGAGCTGGCCGTGGCCGGGCAAATCGGCCCGGGCGATGTGCCGGCGTTGGCTGCCGAGGGCATTCGCGCCATCATCTGCAATCGGCCGGATGGCGAAGCGCCTGGGCAACCCACATTTGCAGCGATAGAGAAGGCCGCGGCGGCAAGCGGGATCAAGATCGCCTATCAGCCCGTCGCGCCGAACGCGATCAGCGATAAAGATGCCGCAACTTTTGGTGAGCTGCTCGACGAGCTTCCCAAACCCGCGCTCGTCTATTGCCGCTCGGGCATGCGCTCGACGGTGCTCTGGGCGTTGAGCCAGGCCGGCAAGCAGCCTGTCGAGGACATCATACAGGCAGCGGCAGGGGCGGGCTTCGACCTCAAGCCTTTCTTGCCGCGGCTTGTGCGGTAGCCGGGCCATGAGCGTGGACAAGAAAGAGAGCGCGGTTCCCGATTTTGATGCGGGCTTTCGCGCGAAGCTGGCCGACCTCGTTCTCTGGCGGCGGGATATACGGAAGTTTCGTCCCGATCCGCTGCCCGAGGGAAGCATCGACCGTCTTTTGCGCCTCGCCTGTCTCGCGCCGTCCGTCGGCTTGAGCGAGCCCTGGCGGTTCGTGCTTGTCGACGATCCGCTGAGACGCCAGCGCGTTCGGGAGAATTTCCAGGCGGCGAATGCGGAGGCTCTCGCCTCATATACGGGCGAGCGGGCGGCGCGCTATGCGGCTCTGAAGCTGGAAGGGCTGAACGAAGCTCCCGTC
This sequence comes from uncultured Alphaproteobacteria bacterium, assembly GCA_963817495.1. GTDB lineage: Bacteria > Pseudomonadota > Alphaproteobacteria > Rhizobiales > Rhodomicrobiaceae > Rhodomicrobium. Next base: position 83,691 of record CAWFOS010000012.1, read on the forward strand.
CAGCTCGCAGCGTTCGCGGAGCCCGACCCTGAGCAGGGCGCCACAGTTGGGCGGCGCACGATGCCGGAGACGGTGGCTTACTCCGTCGTGACGGCCATTCACACGCTGTGGCTGGCGGCTCGCGCGGAAGGGATTGGCGTGGGCTGGGTTTCCATCCTCGATCCGTCGACGATCGCGCGCGATCTGGATGTGCCGTTGCATTGGCAGTTCATCGGTTATTTTTGCATCGGCTATCCGCTGGACGCGGCGGCCGATACTCCGGAGCTGGAGCGGGCGAACTGGGAAAAGCGCGCCGATCCCGCTTCGTTCATTTTTCGCCGCTAACAGCATCGCGGCTCACGAAATCGCTGCCACGCGGGTTATATTAACCCGCATTGGTTAAGGTGCAAGGATTTCTTGACCCGGCCATGACGAAGCAAAACCATCAAGGCCTCAAGACCAGCTCGTCCGCGCCCTGGCGTTTGAGCTCATCCTCGGAACCGGACAGAGTTATGTACCGTCCTTCGTTCCAGAGCGGCGCCAGGTCTCCGTAATGGCGCGAGAAGATGTGGCCGGACTCGCCTGTCGCGATCATGAAACGCGAGGCGTCCGGGTTGGCGAGGTCGTAGATCCCGCGATAGGTTGCGCCTTGGGTGCGGGCGAAGGGACGATCGGCATCGTTGTCCGCGCCGCCGCCGCGGTCGAGCGTGTAGAAATCGCCGCTGCTTTCGACGCTCAGGTCCGACAGGCGGTCGAGCAGCGGAATATGGCTGTAAAATTTGTGACGGAGCATCGCGACGTTCTCGCGTCCCCAGCGCCACTTCTTCACATCCGCGCCCTGCCGCGCCGTGAGCATCGCCAAAGCTCGATTGAGGGCTTCGGTCTTGAGATGCGCACAGTCTGCATCGCCTGTCCCGCACCATTCCGAAGCGCGATTGTTCAAGATGAACTCAATGGAGTCAGCTGCAAAAGGCCCCTTCTCCCTTATCGGATCGCCAGCTTTCTCGGTCACCAGCATCCGGTGCATTTCGAGCAGCCACGCGTCGAAAATCAAAGGCTCGGCGCGGTCCTTGTCCATGACCCCGTCCCAGTTGCGGAGCAGGTCCAGCGCCTCTTTTGCTTGCGGCGTCGCCGGTGTCAGCGCCAGGAGCGCGGGCAGCAAACCCCTTGCCGCCAAAGACAGGTGGTCGGCCTGCATCCGCGCCGATGTGTCGAGCGTATGGATGCCGCCCTCGTTCATGAACGCCTGGATGCGCCAGGCGCGGAACGGCTCGCCCCACTCGCGTCCAAGGCTCGGTGAAAAGTTCGACGGCACGACGGCGCTGTTGGCGTTGAAGATGAAGCCGGCTTCAGGATCGCGGAGTTGCGGCATTTGCTCGAAAGAGGCCGTGCCGGCCCAGTCGAACGCGCCCGATGCGCCGTCGCGCGGCATACGCCCATCGCCCGATTTGCGGATCGGTAAGAGGCCGGGATTGATGAAGCCGATGTGGCCTTCGCGGTCGGCATAGACGATATTCTGCGCCGGGGTCTGGTAAAGCTTCAGCGCCTCCAGAATATCGTTTTGTCCACGGGCTTGATTGAGTTTTGCAAAGGCTTCCGCCGTTGTGTCGGCTGCGCCGAGCCCCGTGAAGGCGAGCGCCACAACCTTGCCCGCGCCCGTCAGCGTCTGCAATTCCGCGTCAATATCGGAAAGGACAGGCCCGTGGCGGGTCGCGCGGACGCTGAGGGTGACGTCCGGCTTGCCCTTGACGTGGATGATTTCCTGCCTCGTCTCGAATGCCGCGGACCCGTCCGGGGTCAGGTAGCGATTTGCATCCTTCGGGTCGACGGTCTCGATGAAAAGGTCCTGCGTGTCGCTGTTTGTGGTGGTGGATCCCCAGGCGACGTTATCGTTCTGTCCCAAAAGAACGATCGGCAGCCCCGGTACAGTCACCCCCTTCAAGGCGGACTCGGGGGTGACGATGCGCACGAGATACCACAGGATTGGGGCCTCCAACCCGAGATGCGGATCGTTGGCGAGGATCGGCTTGCCGCTGGCGGTGCGCTGACCGCCAACGACCCATTCGTTCGAGGCGGCGTCATCGAGCCCGATCAGTGAGGCAAGGATTGCTTCGTGCCTGGATCCGGAGGCTCCGGGGTTCGCCCCGCTTGCCGGCCCGATAGCCAAACGCAAAGGCGCCGCCTCGGTAGATGCCCTCTTCAAACTCCCATCGCTGGCAGGAGCGTCTTTCCGCGGCTCTATCGTAATTGGGCTGGGCGCATCCGGAAACAGCGCCTCTATCTGCGCTCGAACTCATGCGCTGTTCAAGGCGCGCGCGCAGCCTCTCAAACCTGTAATTCTTGCTGAGCTGCAAGGCCATCAATTTGCCCCAGACCAGCGAGTCCGATGGCGTCCAGCGCTCGGGTTTGGCGCTCATGAGCAGGAATTCCGGCGGCAGGCGGCTTTCGTGTGCAGCGAGCCAGTCATTCACGCCGTCTGCATAGGCCTGCAACTCATACTGCAAGTCGGGAGACAACGCGGCGAAGCTGGTCTGCGCCAGCCGATAAAGCCCGAGCGTGCGAACGAACTTGTCGACGCCGAGCGTGTCGGGGCCGGTCATCTCAGACAACCGCCCTTGTCCCGCGCGACGCTGCATTTCCATCTGAAACAACCGTTCGCTCGCATGAACGTAGCCGAGCGTGCGAGCGGCATCGTTTCTGTTGGCGGCAAAAATGTGAGGAACGCCCCAACTGTCCCGATAAACGCGAACCTCGGCAGACAAGCCGGGCAGGCTGGCGGCGCCGCTGTAATCAGGCATCGCGCGTTCGAATATAATGGCGGCCGAAGCCGCGGCAGCCGCGATGATCAGTCCAACGGCTAAAAGGCTTCGCTTCCAAAAGCGGCGGGGTTTCTGTCGGAGCATTAATTGAAACTTCGAGCGCAGATATAGATAATTCTAGTGCTCATCCGATAACCCATAATGTCCGCCGCCGATAGTCACGTTAAAGAGACGGCTTCTCGAATGTGAAAACGCAGTAGCGCATGGCTCCGGTGGCATACGCAGCCAGGATCAGGAACAGGGTTAGCGCGAACACCTTGTTCTGCGCGCCTTGCGTAAACAGAAATTGGCGGTAGCGCCGATCGCTAAAAAGCTTCGAGGCGGACCTCCTGATGCAGATGGCCCAGGTGCGCTGCACATTTGCGCTTATGTCGTCCGCCGAGAGCATCTCGAAGCCAGCGCCGGTCGCAAATGCGCCGATAATCCTCCGCCGTGCCCATGCCGGGGAGCCGGCCATAACGGCAGATCGGCTCCAGGAGAAGCCGCTGCTCCCAGCCGGAAGCGGCCTTGTTCGCAAGCCACGCGCAAACGACAAGGCGGCCTCCCGGCCGCAGCACGCGGAAGGCTTCCGAGAAGAACCGCTGCTTGTCGGCGATATGCTCCGAGCTTTCGACGGCGTAGGCCCGGTCGAAATGCTCATTCGGGAAACTGTTCTGAAGCCAATCGCAAAGCGTAATCGAAACGCCTGGTGCGCGCCGGTCGGTCGCTACCCGAAACTGACTTTCCGAAATCGTAACGCCTTCGAGAGACGCCCCATAACGCGACGAGAACAGCTTGGCCGTCTCCCCATAGCCGCATCCGATATCGCAGGCGGACATGCCGGCTTTCAGATCGAGACGTTCGGCTACGAGTTCGGCCAGGGCCACCGTGGCTTCGGCGCTGGTTTCCTTTCCCGTCCTCCAATAGCCGTGGTGAACGTGGTCGCCCCAAATCTCGCGGTAGAAGGGATCGAGTTCGTTATAGTGGAGCGCAACTGCCGCGCTCGTCTGATCGATCTTCGGCGTGATCATGCTTCACTTCGGGCCGTAAGGGCCGCGCCAACGCGCGCGACCGCTATGAGCAGCGGCAGCCTGGAATGACAACGTCGCTCTGTCTCTGTTCTGGGCATGATCCAGAAACTGCGACGCCGCCGTTTGGTTCCATCAAGCCAGCGCGATGCCCCTCCCCGGAAGGAGATGCCACGCTGCTTTCTGGGAAGAGTTATCTTCTGATGGGGCCGGTCTGCGGGTTGCCCGGCTGACCGGGATAGGAGCTGTTGCTTCCGGCCCGGTTCCCTGCCGTTGTGGAGTTTGTGCCGGACTGTGCGCCTGTAGAGCCTGCACCGTTGCCAAGAGATCCGGAAGACGATGGGTTTTCACTGGTGCTGCCCATGCTGCCAGTACCGCCCATCGAGCCGCCGGATGTGCCACCCATGCCGCCCCCTGCGGACCCGGCCGCACCTCCGCCTGCGCCGCCTCCGGCTCCCCCTCCTCCGCCGCCACCCTGGGCGTAGGCTACGGTGCCAACAGTCAGAATCAAAGCTGTTACAGAGACGAGTAGTTTCTTCATGAGTCCTCCTCTTTGTATGAGTGAACCACGAGGATTTGAACCTGTTCCTTTTCTTATGACTTAAAAGATATCCGTAATATTCTGTATTGTATCTTTTTCAGGTCAAAAAATTGATTGCTCAAATGGCCTATTGCGCGTTAGCGGCTGTATATAGACTGCGCACATCATGGCTGAGCTCGGCGCGAGAGGCTGGCCGCAAGTACATCATGTGACCGCCGCGATAAACTCGCACATCGATTGTCGCCGCCCCTTCGATGGGTTTGATCTGTCCGACCAGATATTGCGACATCGCGTAAGGCGTCACGAGATCCGTGTATCCATGCGCGATGAAGACCTTGAGCTGCCCGTTCCGCACCCGCGCCTTTTCCAGCTCGTCCAGCGATCCCGCGTAGCCTTGCTGGCTGGGTTTCGTTCCGAAGTCCCAATGCCCGTTGGCGCTCCGATTGAGCAGCCGGTACTCGAGATCGGTGCGGAAACCGAGTTCCTGCCTGATATAGCTGACGGTGGCCGGTCGCAGCGCGGTTATCGCCCCGTCGAGGATCGGATCGTAATGCTCGTTGTCCTCGGGTTGGGGAACCGGAACGCTGACGGTGGCATCGTACCGGCTGAGCGCGCGGTCCTTGCGCTTTTCATACTCGCGGACGAAGAGAGACGTCGAAACGCGGGCGTGATGCTTTGAGATAATGCTGGCGTCGAGGCCGGTGAATTCGGCAAGCTTTGCGACAACGTCATCGTCGCGCTTCAAGCCCTCGGCCATGTGGACCAGATATTTCGTGCGCGCATAGATTTCGGCTTCGTGGACGGCATCGAGCGGTGCTTTCGGGCCGTCCTGCATTTCGATATGCGCCGCAGTCAGCGATGGAAGCGCAAATGTAAGCGGCAAAAGGGAGAGTTCGCCGTCGCGCAGCATGGAGAACTCCAGTGCGGGCGAGATCATGATCGCGCCCTTCACCTGCACGCCCTTCGCTAGGAGCCGGTCGGAAAGAAGTGCGGCGCGAAATCCACCGTAGCTTTCCCCGGCGAGATAGACCGGAGCGAGTTCGCGATCGTTGCGCGCAAGATAGAGGTTCACGAATTCGGCGATGGAATCCGCATCCTTGTCGACACCCCAGAAAGCGTGCTCCGCGTCTTCGCTGTCCGTTGCTGCCCGGCTGTACCCAGTTCCAACCGGATCGACGAAGACGAGATCCGTAAAGGCAAGCCAGCTATCGGGGTTATCGGCGAGTTGGACGGGCTGAACCGGTTCGGCGCCGTTCTCCGTGAAAGGAACCACGCGCGGTCCTATCGCGCCCATGTGCAGGAAGGCAGCTGAAGCGCCGGGGCCGCCATTGAAAGCGAAAGTCACCGGCCGCGCCGGAGCGTTGTCCAGCACGTAAGACACATAGAAGATCTTCGCCGCGATCTCTCCTTTGGAGCCGAGGAGCGGCAAGGCGCCTGCCGTTGCCTTGTAGGTGAGTTGCTTTCCTCCGAGAGTGATCGTGTGTTGCGTTACGCTATCCGCGGGCAGGTGGGAGGCCGGGTTGCCTCCGCCCGGCTTTGCCTGCGCCGCGTGCGGGTTGGGGGAGGCCTCTTCCGCACGCGCGGGAACCAACGAGACCGAGACAAAAAAGATAAAAATGAAGCGGGCGAGCTTCAGTCCAATCATGACAGCAGCCTTCAAATTCAGGGCCGATAGAGAACAGAAAAGGGTTTGGCCATGGAAATCGAAACACTTTCCTCAATGGCGGGAGATAACAACCGGCGCGCCTTTTTCCAATGCATGCCTTGGTGGTCATGCGCACGTTTTCTGCCGCCTCCGCAAACGCAAAACTGAAGCCCAACTGGCAGCCGTCCGGCAAAATCCGGCTACGAAATCGAGACCTTCATGGCGGAAATGGACGGCTGGTGCTTGGAGCACATGGATCAGGATGCCGGCGCCACCGCTTGATCCACGTACGATTAAGCAGCCTGTAAGATAGCTTGAAGACCGGCAAGATTTCCAAGTCGGGCCGGCGCGCTTTCAGTCGCGCCGCCGGATCAAAACCACGCGCACTTGCCGTGGCTCCAGGACGTTGCGCACATTGCAACATTGCTAAGAAACTCCGCGACGGGCGCGTGTGTGACGTAAATAAGCGCGCTCGCTCCCGCGATGAGGCTCGCTGTGAGCCCAGCAGCTACCAGATACCACATGCGCGAGAGGATCAGCGTGATTTTCACAGGCATCTGCTCCTTGGGCGTGAGCAGCGCGTCCGGGTGATCCGAAATGGCGTGGGCGGCGGTTCGAGCGCCCGGCGTCAGGCGGGCGAGCATGCCTGTCAGGCCGACGATGAGGTGCGCGGAGGACGGCACGATTGCGGTCATCAGCATGCCGGTTACGAAAAGCCCGTCGGTCCAGGGAGCCTCCACCGCCTTGTTGACGAGCGCTTCCCAATTGAACCTCGGCAGGCTTGCAGAGGTGAACGCGAGGTTGAGAAGTTCAAGCGTGTTCGGGAGAAGCGCCGCCAGCGCGACCATCAGCAACGCGCCTGAGGCGAAAGTGCCGAGCACGGCCCCGAAAACCTTCAGCTTCCCCAGGAAATTGGGCTCCGCCTGCGCCGCCTGATGCAGGAAGAACCGTGTCGCGCTCCAGGACAGCCAATCGATCGAAGCGTTTGTAAGCGGAAGCAGGATGAAAAACAGAAGCAGGAGCAGGGTGAATTCGCTTGCGAAAGCAAGCGCAGCCCCCGCCAGGATCGCGATCGTAATCGAAAAGAGCGTCGCTCCCGCAAGCGCAAACGCAACCGCCAGCGCAGAGGCCAGCGCAAATCCGCCCGCCATGGCGCCGAGCACCGAGCCCGCATTCGATACCTGGCCCGAGAACGCCGATGCGATTGCGAATGCCATCGTGAAAGCAACCATGAAGGCGAACCCGCCGAGAAGCACCTTGGAGATCGTCTGCGCAATCGCATAATCTCCGCCGATCATCGTCCAGCCCTGCTCGATCACCCGGAGCAGATTCCTGAAAGCTGCAACGATCACATAGGCGATGATCAGGAAACCGGCGGCAAACAGCGCCGCCTGCCAGCTGGAAATCCGGTGCGAACTGATGCCGTTCGCGATGAGCGTTATGAGAAGCAGCGCGATCGGGAAAATGAACGCGATGGCGAGGCAGCGCTCAAAAGCTTTGCCGCTCAGAGCCGGGCCGAACCATTCCAGGAGCCACTCGTTCAAACGGCGCGCCGTGACGAGATAGGTTTGGAAAGGCGGCGTGGCCCCGAGGCGGTCTTTCAGCGCCATGCGGCCGTCATAGTGGGAAAGCTGGCCGTTCAGCGAGCGCTCCGGAAACGGGAGAAGCCAAGCCAGGATGGTCGCCAGCAGCGCGGTCAGAGCCGCCATGACAGACAGGACGCCCCATCCCTGCCAAATTACCAGAGAAAGGCCTGTTTCAGCCGGATGCATTACGTCCCTCAATATCTGCCCCGCCGCTTGGTTAGCAATCCGTGATGACGCATGCAAGCAGCGCATTGGCGCGGCGGCGGCGCTTTTCTCTTTTTGATCATTTCCCGGCGTTCTTGCGGAAAACTATCGATTTCGGCCGCCCTTAGGCTCAGAGGACGCAAATCGGACACAAGAGTTGGCGAAACGAGGCACGCGAACCCCAGTGGGAACAGTTGTCCGCCGCCATGTCTGCGCGAAAGAGAAAAGGGAGATCGGCGCAGTAGCCGTCTATTGAGGTCGAAAATGATTAAGATGACTCTGCAAAAGATATTGCGAAAGCTTTGGCCGAACGTGCGCGAAATTCGTTGCAAGAGACAAGGGGCTCAATCCTTTTCACTACGACGGTCTGCTCGCGCCGCGGGAACAGCTTTGCTCGCCGCGGCTGCATTTTCCGTCTTCGTTTTTGATGCTCCGGGCTTGCAGGCCAAAGGCTCATCAGCCGCCTGCGAGGAGGCGGCCGAACTCTCGGTGCTGACCTCCCCTATCGGCCCATGGAGGGGAGCGCCTCTGCGCGTTCTTTTCGCGGCGGAAAAGCCGATGCAGGGCGAGCTTTCGCTGATTTCGCCTGAGGGGCGGGTCGCGGCAACATCGCGCGAGCGGCACGGCGGGCCGCCCTATTTCTGGTTCGCTGAAGTTGCGTCTCCGGCGGCGGGGACGTGGCGCGCAAAACTCTCGGCAACTGCGGGCGCGCCTGCCGATTGCGCCACAATTACGCGTGAAGTCGCCGTCGCCGACCGCCAGCCTCCTCCGCCGCACAATGGGGAAAATAGCGTTTGGCCCATTCGCAACGCGTGGGGCCGGGCGACGGAAAACCTTTACTCCGCATGGATCGAGAAGCTTTTCGACGCTCCCCTTGACGCAACGCCGTCATGGGCCGCCCTGCATGAGGTGCTGCGCGACCGGTCGCGCAATTTCCTCTTCAACCATCTGGGGCTGCGTGAGGATCAGTCGAGTCTCGCCATGCGCCCCGACTGCGCGGACCTTCCCTACTTTTTGCGCGCCTATTTCTCGTTCAAGATGGGGCTGCCGTTCGGGTATTCGAAATGCTCGCGCGGCGGCGGCGGGCAGCCCCCGAGGTGCCCCGCGTGGTGGAACATCATAAATCAGGAACCGCCGCCGCCACCGCCGGTGCAAGAGGCCGCTTCGCCCGATCCCAGGGCGGCTCCCGGTTCTACGTTCCCATTTTTTGGCCAGTCGACGCGGCCGCAGCCGGTATCGCGCCCCGTGAGCCCGCCGAGGACTCCTGTGTCACCGCATCTGGGGCTGACTTCTGCTTTCGGCCATTATTTGCCGATCCTGGCCGATGCCGTGCATTCCGGGTCCGCGCGCACGGCTGCGAACGACGACAACAGCGATCATTACCCCGTGCCGCTCAGCCAGGAGACGCTGCGCCCTGGAACGGTCTACGCCGATCCGTATGGCCACGTGCTTATGCTCGTGAAGCGGGTTCCACAGACGGACGGCTCAGCGGGCGTTTTCTTTGCCGTCGACGGGCAGCCCGATGCGACGGTCGCGCGGAAGCGTTTCTGGCGGGGCAATTTCCTGTTCGCGCAAGGGCCTGCGTTTGGCGGGCCTGGGTTCAAACACTTCCGCCCCATCGTGGAGAATCATGGCGCATTGCGGCGGCTGACGAATGCCGAGATCGCGAGGAATCCAGACTATGGAGACTTCTCGCCTGAGCAGTCCCGGCTCGGGGTCGAGGATTTCTACGATCGCATGGACGATGTAATGTCGCCTGAGCCGCTCGATCCTTCACGCGCGCTGAGAGAGGTGCTCAACTCGCTCGAGGAGCAGGTGAAGGCGCGGGTGACGTCGGTCGAAAATGGGCGAAAGTTCCAGAGCAGCGGAAAAGGCGAGGCGGAGATGCCGGATGGTCCGTCGATCTTCGAGGCGGCGGGCGCGTGGGAAGATTTCGCAACTCCGGCTCGCGACTTGCGCATCCTGATTGCCATCGATGTGGCGCGCGGGTTTCCGGATCGCGTTTCCAGGCGGCCGGAGCGCTACGCGATGCCGAGGGATAAGAGCGTTTCGCAAGTCAAAGCCGAGCTTGAAAATCTCCTCGCGTCGGAGCTTGCGACACGCAAGTTTTCATACCTCCGCAGCGATGGCTCAAGCTGGACGCTCGCGCTGGCAGATATGCTCGACCGCGCGCCATCTCTCGAGATGGCGTATAATGTGAACGACTGCGTTGAGCTGCGCTGGGGCGCGCCGCAAGGAAGCGAAGAAGCCGCAACCTGCACGCGGCATGCGCCGGGGGCGCAGCGCGCCAAGATGTCCGAATACCGTGTGTGGTTCCATGAAAGGAGACGCCCCGCGCGAGGTTAGCGGGCTCCTCACATGTCGTGGCGGGGCTTCGATCCGGCCATCTCTTGACTGAGCCGGATAGCCGCCCATGTCCTCGGACTTGATCCCGGGATCAAGGGGCGGTCATGATTATATTTCCTGCAATTCGCGGCTCTTTCGGCCGATTCGCATGCGTACAATGGGTCGAAAAGGAACATGGTACCCAGAAAAAGTTGCGGCGGCTTTACCCCCAGCTGCGGAAATGAAGTGAATGCCATCCCCACGAGCCTTCCCTGGAATTCCCTGAATCGCCTGTTGTCTTATAAGAGAACTTGAGGGTCTGACGATCTCATTTTTGTATGGTATTCACGTAAGGGTTACTTCAGTTTGTGACTAAGCAACTGGAAGCGCCGCTGCTGCGGCAGCGAAACGGGGGGTGCGTGGCGCGGTTATTTATTTCGCATTCAAGCAAAGATAATTTCGATGCGCTCGCCTTCCGCGACTGGCTCATCGGAGAAGGTTGGGCACAGAGCGATATTTTCCTCGACCTACATGGAATCGGCGCCGGCGATCGCTGGAAAAACGCGCTCGCCAGAGCCAACGAACGCTGTGAAGCGGTTGTGCTTCTTGCTTCGCCCGCCTCGCTTGCCTCCACCGAATGCCGCGTCGAACTGCGCATGGCTGAGGATTACGGCAAGGAGATCGTCGTCGCGATCCTTCACCTTTTGAAACTGGAAGATCCGCAGCTTGACCCCTATCGCGAGCGTCAGATCGTGGACCTCTCCATCGAACCGCGCGAAGCCATGTTCTCGGTCGCTCACAACGGCCAGCAAAAGGCGATCGCCTTCCATCGACCGACGCTCGCCCGCATTAAAGCGAGGCTCGACCAACTCGGCATTTCGCCGACAAGCTTTGCCTGGCGGCCGGGCGATCTTGCCACAGCCTCGCCCTATCCTGGCCTCAAGGGTTTCGAGGCTGCCGATGCGGCGCTGTTCTTTGGCCGCGACGCGGACATCGCACGTGGGCTAGCCGAAATCCGCAAGCTGCGCCGCCTGCCCGGCGGGCAAATCCTTGTCATCCAGGCCTCGTCGGGCGCGGGCAAATCCTCTTTCCTGAAGGCGGGTCTCTGGCCAAGGCTTGGGCGTGACCTGGACTTCGTGCCGCTCGCCATCCTGCGCCCAGCCACGGGCATCCTCACCGGCGACAGCGGCATCGGCCGGCAATTCGCGGCCTTCTTCGCGACTCAGGCCGCGCCCGTCTATCGCGGGCTCGTCCCCGCCACGATCCATAAGGAGCTACGGAAACCGAATGACGCGGCGCTCGCCTATTTCGCGGAGCTGATCAATCAGGCCACGGAAATTGGCCGCGGCGCGCTCCGCATCGCCAACCCGGATGCGCCGCCGCCCACGCCGCTCATTGCCGTGGACCAGGCTGAAGAGCTGTTCGCGGCCGAAGATCTTGAGGAAAGCAAGTGCTTTCTCAATCTGCTTGCGGGCCTGCTGGACCCGAACCGCGCACACGGACCGGAACTCATCGCCGCGCCGCTCTTCCTCTGGACGCTACGCGCCGACTCGATGGACGCGCTCCTGCACGCCACCGAGGCCGCCGGCCTCAAACCACCCACTCTCTTCGCGCTCCCACCCATTCCCGGCGGCTCCTATCGCGAGATCATCCAGGCGCCGCTGCAAGTGGCCAACGCGATGGGCATGAAGATTCAAATCGACCCCCTGCTCGTCGACGCGCTCGTCGCCAAAGCCACAGGCGCCGATGCGCTGCCGCTGCTTGCCTTCACGCTGCGCCAGCAACTCGCCGACAACCGATCCGGAGCCACGGCGAACTTGACCCTCGAAAGCTTCGAGGCGGCAGGCGGCATGGAAGGGGTAATGGCGGCGCGGCTTGCGGCGGCGCAGCGCACGGGCGGCGGCGGTGAAGAGCCGCTTCGCCTCCTCTTCCTGCCCCATCTTTGTACCTGGGATGCAGACGCTAATCCGCCCGGCAAGAAGCGGCTCATCGCGCGCGAAGCTGATCTTTTATCGGGCCCGCGCGCCGGTCTTGCCCAACTTATCAATGCGCTTGTGGCAGAACGCTTGCTCACGCGCTCCGGCGATGCCTCGGGCGCGGTCACGCTGGAGGTGGCGCATGAGGCCCTTCTGCGTCAGCCGCCCATCTCGGACTGGCTTGAATCCGACCGTGAGTTTCTAATTTGGCGGGAAGGCGTTGCCCGCGCCCGTGCGGCCTTCAAAGCGAACCGCCGCGGCCTCCTTCTCGGCCGGGAGCTGGAAATCGCGCGCGGCTCGCTCGATACGCGCGCGGAGGATGTGCCGGCGGCGGATCGCGCCTTCATAGAGGAGAGCGCGGCCGCCGACCTCGCCCGCCGCCATGAAGAGGAGGAAAAGGAGCGCCACTATCGCGAGGCCGAGCTGCGCGTCGCGAGAGAGCGCGAACTTGCCGCTCGCAGGGTGGCGCAGCGGACCTTCGTTGGGCTCATGATGGCGGTAGCCGAGATCTTTATTTTTGTACCGTCTGTTGCGAATTACCGGCGAAACTGGCTCGAGCAGCGGGCGGTCGGTGCCAAGATCGCGAGCTTGGCATTGGAGGCCTCGGGCGGTGCCGAGGTACCTGAACGTTTGCGGCAAGAACTGCTCACGACAGCGGGGGTGCATGCAATCTCGGTGAGACGTCCCGAAATGCGGAGGATCGTTCTTGGAATGGCGGACGACCGGGAAATCGCCGCGGTTTACGATCTGCGTTCGCCGGGCTCCCTTGAGCTCATGTATGACGCCATCGCGGCCCTTGTTGCGCCTCCAGGCCGTTTGGTTCGTGTAATTGCCTCTTCGGAAGGCGACGAGATTGATGTTGCCATCGACGAGACGCGGCTGCGTGCCGATTTGTGGCGGTATGCAAGAAAAGACTTCTGGCCTACCCTTCTAACTGCGATGATCACAGCGGCATTGGTCTATCTTGCATCAACTATGCTTTTGGTGCGCCCGACGATGCGCCTTCTCCGCACCCGCAAAAACTGATCCTCCATAGAGCGTCAACGCGCTGTCTGAGCGAAAGGAGGACGCCAAGTGGGAACAGCGGTTCGTCCCTCAATAGCGGCCACTCCCCGAAATCGGCCCGATGTCTCTTCTCGGCCTTCTCCGGCCGAAGATGAAGCGGCCATATCTCACCCCCCATTCGTTTGCCACCCCGCGATGCTTGCTTAGTAGCGCATCTCATACAGTCGCTGCTTCCAGCTGTCCGTGGCAGTGGCAAGTCCTCACATAGCGGCCTGCCTCAAGGCGACCAGGCAGTTGCCGCATCTATCAGGAGTTAACCCGTATGGTTAACTGCATTTATTTCCAGCCTGAATTTGCGCCCCCAAAATACCAGAAAATCAGAACACCCTGCGTCCATGGGGCAGAAAAGTCAGTCAACCCGTTGATAACAAATGGGTTTTCCGCTTGATCGGTACGGTTAACGGATTGTATTTTTGGACGGAAACGGGCGCGGAAAAGCCGGTTAAATATAATGTGTTAACAAGTCCGCGCCGTTCACAGCGGCGGCGGCGCAAGCACTCTTCCAAAACTTCCCATGTTTATCAATGCCTTGCGAGGCGTTTACCGCTCGATAAGGCGCTTTTTCCTAAACTCAGCGCTTGACCGGCTCCTGTCTATGATGCGGGCCAATGCTCTGGGATAATGGACCAAATGTTCTGGCGGTTGCTATCAGCGTTTGCGCACAAACACAGTGCCGGCCGAGTAGCCCGCCCCGAAGCTGCAAATCAGCCCGAGGTCGCCTGCCGCCATGTCTTCGGAATATTTGTGGAAGGCGATGATCGACCCGGCCGAGGAGGTATTGGCGTACGTGTCCAAAATAATCACGTTCTCGTCGCGCTTTGTACGCCGGCCCAGCACGCGATGCCCGATCATCTCGTTCATGTTGATGTTTGCCTGATGCAGCCAGAGCCGCTTCAGCGTATGCGGGTCGAGCCCCAGGTCGCCGGCATGGCCGAGGATCAACTCCGATACCATCGGCACCACTTCCTTGAACACCTTGCGCCCCTGCTGGACGAACAGCTTGTCCGGCAGGTCCCGGCCCTCGGGCGCAGCGCGGTTCAGAAAGCCTGCATTGTTGCGGATGTTGTTCGAGAACTGAGTTTTCAGGCGCGTCCCCAGAATGTCCCAGCCGCCCTCGGCCTCATCGGCTCGTTCGACGATCATGGCGGTGGCGACGTCGCCGAAGATGAAGTGGCTGTCGCGATCGCGAAAGTTGAGGTGCCCCGAGCAGATCTCCGGGTTGACCATCAAGACCGCATCCGCCGATCCGGTCGCGATGTAGTCCACGGCCGTCTTGATCCCGAACGTCGCAGAAGAGCAGGCGACATTCATATCGAACGCAAAGCCGCCTATGCCGAGCGCCGCCTGGATCTCGATGGCAATCGCAGGATAGGCGCGCTGCATGTTGGACGCCGCGCACAACACCGCCCCGATGAGCTTTCGCGGCTTGCCCCAGCGCGCGAGCGCCTCCTCTGCGGCTTTCACGCCGATCTCCGCCAGGATGGAGATTTGCTCGTTCGGGCGCTCTGGAATATCCGGCCGCATCAGGGCAGGGTTGAGGATGCCCGGCTTCTCGACCACGTAGCGCGATTTGATGCCCGAAGCCTTCTCGATGAACTCGACGGACGACGGGGGAAGCGGCTCCAGGCGCCCCTCGGTAATGGCCGTGGCGTTCTCGGCGTTGAAGAGCTCCACATAGGCGTTGAAAGCTTGGACCAGTTCGGCGTTCGAGATGCTGTCGGGCGGCGTGTAGAGTCCGGTCGTGGCAATGACTGCAGGGCGCACGGATAGCTCCGGTAACGATCGTTGAGGCAGGCGGCCAGGAAACCTGTTCAGGCTGTTATCTATTTTTCAGCTCTGTTCACCAGGATAGTCTAGCACGCTTCCGATCCGCGCCCAGCTAAAGGTCGCGGGCTCACGTTGCCCGGTTGCGTTAGCGCTGCCATGGCCACCCGCAGCCGGTTTTGCTGAACTCTCCGCGCTCGGCAATTTCCTTTTTAGCCGTTTTGCACCGTTTTTTAAAGCGACAAAGGCCTCCTGCCGCGCCCAAACGCAGGCCGCAAGCTTCGCGCAACGCTAGTCAGTTGGATTAGGTGCCGTCCGGCTTACCCATCACTGAGGTTGCAAATAGGGACGGTCGTGGCGTGAAAGTTCCCCCTGCGCGCACCCTTTATTTAGAGGAGTAAGCATATGCCAGCTATTTCCTTAACAAGATCTGAAATCAAAGGTAAGGCAAGCAGCACGCTTCATGCTCGCAGAAGCAGCAGAGCTAGGTTGGCCCCTGCTGCCGCGCACATTATACATTAGTAAGCATCCTTTTCATTTAAATCTAGCGCTCACTAGAAAGTGCAACGCGAATTGTGTGTTCTGTACTTATCAGTTTTTTACAAAATCTGATAAGGCCCACATGCCAGAGGATGTGTTCGAGCAGGTTTTGAAGCAGATAAGGCAGCTTGGAATCAAAAGCGTTATGCTCTCGCCCAATATCGGAGAGCCGACTATTGCGCCGGATTTTCTAAGAAAGTTGACCCAGCTAAGGGCCGCCGGTGTCGAATTTATCGAGATGACGAGTAACGCGTTGTATTTTCATAAGATTGGTCTCGAGCAACTGCTTGAGAACGGGCCAAACAAGATTAATATTTCTTTTGCTGGATTCGACAAAGAAATGTATGAGCGCGATTATCGCGTCTATCGGTACGAGGAAACGCGCGATAACATCCTTGGGCTTCTTCGTCTCAATCATGAGCGCGGAAGACCTCGCACAATCTCCCTTTGGTTGCGTGGCGACAAACCAATCGAGGAGTTGCTGGCAGCGCCGGAGATTGAGGCTGTGCGGCTGTACGCACACGAAATATGCGTAATGACAGAGGTTGACAACATGGGAGGCCTCATCAAGGCCGAGGACCTCCCCAAAGGCTACAAAATACAGGCTGAGAAGCCTGCTATGTCGCCGCGGCCATGCTCGATGCTCTTCGATCTAACTATACATCCGGATGGAAACATGAACTTATGTTCGTGCCGGAATATCTGGACGGACAAGGATATGCTGATTGGGAATCTCAGCGAGATGTCTCTGCTCGAGGCCCAATCAAAAATTGCAGGTGTATTGGCCAAATGGGAAAAGGGCAATTTCCCGGCAACATGCCAAAATTGCTCTATGTATTGCGACCCGGCCACTGGCCTCGCTGGCCGCGTACGCGCCGTTCGCAAGGCCGGCAAGAAACAAGGGCACCCGTTATTATAGGTCGTTGTCCTCGGCCACTGAAATCTCATTTGCTAGCGCCGCTTGGTTTGATCGCCGGGTTTCGACCGACCGGGCTTAGGCCGGGAAGCGCGGGGATCGGGACGAAGGCCGGTTTCTTCACAACAACTCGAACCTCAGCATAAACCTGTTTGATGGCTTCGACGATGATGATGCCGGAAAACGCTGGCCAGAGTCGAGCGCCTACCCGTTCCCACGCCAACGCCGCGGAGGGAAGGGCACGAGCGCGGAAAGGCGGAGCGAAGAGGCAGGGCGTGACTCCGACCGGCTCAAAAAGCGCATCGCGCAAAAGCTTCTCGATCTGCCCTACGCTGTAAGGCCGCCCATGGCCGAATGGCGTGAACTCGAGCTGGGCCCACGCGCCGCGCCGATTAGGCACGACGACGATGATGCGTCCTTGCGGCATGAGCACGCGCCAGATTTCCCGCAGGAAAGCATAGCGCGCCTCCACATGTTCGAGCCCATGCACGACCAGGACACAGTCCACTGACGTGTCCCGGATCGGGAGTTGAACCTCCGGAACCAGAGCTGAGCGGTATGGTCCCTCGCGAGGCCATTGGAGCACACCCTGCCTGTGAGGCATCAGCGCGGCGGTCAAGCGGGCTTCGCCATTGAAAATCCGCAAGAATGGGGACGCGTAACCGAGGCCGACAACGTCCATCCCGGACACATTATCCCAGCGGGCACGGATGCGGCGCGTGATAATACGGCGCGCAAGCTGCCCCAGTGGTGACGCGTAGAAATCTCTCAGCTGCGAGACGTCGTCAAACATGAGTGTTCAAAATCACTTTCCCGATTTCCTATTTAATGGTGGCCGCGCTTCTCTTAAGTGTGTCTCAAGAAAGGTTGTCAGGTGAAACCATGTCTACTATTGAAATTCGCCAATTCCCGTGCCGAAGCGACAATTACGGTATTTTGATCCACGACGGCGCCACGGGCGTGACCGCGGCGGTTGATGCCCCCGATGCGCATGCGGTTCGGGAGGAATTGCGCGACACGGGGTGGGCGCTGACGCATATCTTCACGACACACCATCATTTCGATCATGTGGCAGGGCATGAGGCTCTGAAGCGTGAAACCAACTGCACAATATATGGGCCCGAGAAGGAAGCGCGCGATATTCCCTGCATCGATATTCCGATCGAGGAAGGAGAAAAACTGACCTTCGGGTCCATCGAGGTGCAGGTTCTGCAGACGCCCGGCCACACGCCCGGCGCTGTCACCTATTTCATTCCAAACGCGGTTGATATGCCGGGGAGCGTGCGCCGCAGCGGCGTGGCCTTCGCTGGCGATGCGCTCTTCTCCGTGGGTTGCGGGCGCGTGATGGAGGGCCGTCACGCCGAGATGTGGGGCTCGCTTCAGAAAATCATGGCCTTGCCGCCCCAGACGCTCATTTATTGCGGCCACGAGTATACGCAGGCGAACATCCGGTTCGCGCTCACGGTCGATCCTGAGAATGCGGCGCTTCTCGACCGCAAGCGGGAGGTGGACGCTCTAATAGGCAAGGGCGAGCCAACCTTGCCGGTCACGCTTGCCAGGGAGCTGGAAACAAACCCGTTTCTGCGCGTGAATACCCTCGCGATCCGCCGGAGCTTCGAACTCAACGCGGAGGTGCCCGATGCAAAAGTCTTCGAGGAGTTGAGGCGGCGCAAAGACCGCTTCTAGGCAGATTTTGCCGGACTCGCAATCACCACAATCCCGGAAAGGCGAAGCCTTATCCGGGATTAAACACATCGAAAAGCTAGCTTTTTCGCGATCCCGGCTCGCGCTCCGCTCGTCGGGATGACGAAGTTCCGAGCGACTATGATCGTTGGCCGAATTACGAGGCTCGTAGTGTCAGGAAAGGACCTTGCGGCAGGCAGGGCGAAGCTTGCGCATATTCTCCTGCAGGCACGAGTAGATCTGCCCGCTGTCCGGTATGAACTTTTTGCAGAGGCGATACACGTCGGGCTTGCAAGCCCGCTGCTGCTCCTTCGTGCCTTGGGCTGTCGCGTACGCAGCCGTGAAACAAAACGCCGCCGCTACCGCAATCCGCAACGTATTCCGCATTTTGAAATCCCCCCGAGTGGCAAAGGCCCCGCCAGAGGCGGGGCTGCCGAGGATGTATGGCATTCAGGATGTCAAAAGGCAAGCAACTACAAATTCTGGGGCGCTCGATAATACTTAGCCGTGGGAGAAGACCTTGCGGCACGCGGGGCTGAGCTTGCTCCTATTCTTCTCCAGGCACGAAACGATCCTCTCTGTGATCGGTATGAAGTCCTTGCAAAGGCGATAGACGTCGGGCTTGCAAGCTGCCTGCTCGTCCTTCGAACCCGGTTCGGCCACCGCATACTGGGCCGTGAAACAAAGCGCTGCCGCTACGGCAATCCGCGCCGCATTCCGCATCATGAAATCCCCCTCAAGATTGGCTAACGCCCTGCCGGCGCTTGCGCTATCACGGAAGGGCCGGAACACCCTATCTGATTCGGGCTGAAGTGCGGCTGGCATTCAGCATGTCAAAAGGCAAGCTGTCGCATTTCTTGGAGGCGATGTGCCCTATTTCCGGTCGTGGAAATAGTCGTAAATCTGTTGCGCCATCGCGGCGCTGATGCCGGTGACAGCCTGCAAATCGGAAATGCCTGCGCGGCTTACGGACTTCGCCGATCCGAAGTGCCTGAGCAAGGCCCGCTTTCGCGCCGGGCCGATGCCTGGAATGTCGTCCAGCAAGTTCTCGGCCATCGCCTTCTTCCGCTTGATGCGGTGGGAGCCGATGGCGAAGCGGTGCGCCTCGTCGCGCAGGCGTTGCACGAAGTAGAGCACAGGGTCATTCGGCGGAAGGCTGAAGGGCGGCTTTCCCGGCATGAAAAAGCGCTCGCGGCCCGCGTTGCGGTCCGGGCCTTTCGCAATGCCCGCTATCGCAAGGCCGTGCAGGCCAAGTTCGGCCAATACGCCTCGCGCGGCCGATAGCTGCCCTGCTCCGCCGTCGATCAGAACGATGTCCGGCCACGCGCCAACATCGCCGCCCTGCGCCTCGGCGTCGTCCTCTGTTTCGTCCCCTGGATCGAGTGCAATGTCGTCATGGCTGCCCTCGAGGCGGCCATACAGAGCAGTGGATGGCCGGGTCGAGCCCGGCCATGACGAAGAGGGCGATGCCTCAGGCTCGTCCTCCCTCTCAGAGAGGAGATGCTGTTGCGAGCCCGGATCACTCCCCCTCCCGTCGGGAGAGGGTTGGAGTGAGGGGGCCGGATCGCCCTGTTCTGCCTCCGGTGCGGGCCCACCTGCCGGCAAGCCGTGCTCTTTGAGAAGCCGCTTGAAGCGGCGCGTCAGCACTTCCCGCATCATGGCGAAGTCATCGCCCGGCGTGAGGTCGGCTGCCTTGATGTTGAATTTCCGGTATTGGTTCTTCACGAAGCCCTCCGGTCCCGCGACGATCATCGCGCCGACCGCATTCGTGCCCATGATATGCGAGTTGTCATACACCTCGATGCGGCGCGGCGCGCGCTCCAGTCCGAAGACCTTTGCAACCCCGGCCAGCAGCTTGGCCTGGCTGGTGCTCTCGGCGAGTTTGCGCCCCAGCGCCTCGCGCGCATTGTGGAACGCGTGCTCCACAAGCTCGCGTTTCTCCGCCCGCTTGGGGGTCACCACCTCGACTTTGCGCCCGAGCTTGGTCGACAACGCTTCGGCGATCAGCGCCTGCTCTGCAACGTCTTCCGACAAAAGGATGCAGCGGGGCACAATCTTGTCATCGTAAAACTGGGAGATGAACGAACCAAGCACCTCTGCTGCGCTCAGGCTGCGGTCGGCGCGCGGAAAATAGGCGCGATTGCCCCAGTTCTGGTTGTTACGGAAGAAGAAGATCTGGATGCAGGTCTGTCCGCCTTTCTGCGCAATCGCGAAGACATCGGCTTCCTCGACGCCGTGCGGATTGATGCCCTGATGTGCCTGGACATGCGCCAGCGCCCAAAGCCGATCGCGATATTTCGCGGCGCGCTCGAACTCCAGCTTCTCGGCCGCCTCTTCCATGAGGGCATTCAGTTTCCGCTGCACGGCATCCGTCTTGCCGGAAAGGAACGCGGTCGCTTCCTCGACCAGCTTTCCATAATCCTCAAGCTCGATTTCGCCCGTGCAGGGCGCGGCGCATCGTTTGATCTGAAACAGAAGGCAGGGCCTCGTGCGGCTTTCGTAGACGTTGTCAGAACAGGTGCGCAGGAGGAATGCGCGCTGAAGTGTATTGATGGTGCGATTCACGGCTCCGGCGCTGGCGAAGGGGCCATAATGGTCGCCCTTCAGCGTGCGTGCGCCGCGATGCTTGGCGATTTGCGCAGCCTTCTGGTCGCGCCGGATGACGATGTAGGGGAACGACTTGTCATCCCGGAAGGAGACGTTGTAGCGCGGCTTGAAGCGCTTGATGAGATTGGCTTCGAGGAGGAGCGCCTCGGCTTCCGTGCCCGTATTCACGAACTCCATCGACGCGGTCGACCGGATCATCGCCGCGATTCGGTTCGTGTGGCCTCCGAGCCGCGTGTAGTTCTGGACGCGGTTCTTGAGGTTCCGCGCCTTGCCAACATAAATGACCTCGCCCGCCCTATCCATCATGCGATAGACGCCGGGGCCGGCACCGAGGTGCTTGACGTAGCGCGCGATGACCGGCGCCCCGGTCTCCGGCGCGTTCTCGCCGCCGTCCGCGGTCAGTTCGCTGG
This sequence comes from uncultured Alphaproteobacteria bacterium, assembly GCA_963817495.1. Taxonomy (GTDB): domain Bacteria; phylum Pseudomonadota; class Alphaproteobacteria; order Rhizobiales; family Rhodomicrobiaceae; genus Rhodomicrobium. The sequence goes on from CAWFOS010000012.1 coordinate 104,758, forward strand.
AGCTGACTTCAATGGTGTCCTCAGTGTCGGCCATTTGAGCGTTATGTAACGCGGATATCAGGAGTTTGCCATAACAGATGCTGGCCGCCGTCGAGCGCGATCATCTGCCCCGTCATGGCGGGTGAATTGAGGATGAACGAGACGGCATTGGCGATTTCTTCCGGCGTCGTGCCATGGCCGAGCAGCGTGGATCGGGCCTCGTGCTCGAAGTCTTCCGCGCTTTGATAGATGCTGGGAAGTGCTGGGCCGGGGCCGATGGCGTTCACCCGGATGCGAGGCGCGAGCCCCTGCGCCATCGTCTTTGTCGCCGCCCACAGCGCCGATTTGCTCAGCGTATAAGAGAAGAACTGCGGGTTCGGGCGCAGGACGCGCTGGTCGATGATGTTGATGATGTTTCCGGTTTCGCCCGCGGGCAGTTGAGCGGCGAAGGCCTGGGCGAGGAACACGGGCGTTTTTAGGTTGATGGCGAAATGCTTGTTCCAGCTTTCCTCCGTTAGCGACTCGATGCGGTCGTCGGCGAAAAAGGATGCGTTGTTGATAAGGCAGGTCACGCGCCCCATCACCCGGTTGACCGCCGGAAAAAGCGCTTTACCCTGAGCGTGCTCGGCAAGGCTGGCTTCGAAGCAAGCGCTTTGCACGCCCAGCGCTTTTATGGTCGCTACCGTCGCTTCGGCGTCGGCCTTTGAGTTTCGATATTGAACCGCAACGGAAAAGCCGTGCTTTGCCAAATGAAGGGCGATCGCCCTGCCTATTCTGACGGCTGCGCCGGTTATGAGTGCAAGCTGCGCCATCGGTCTCCTGTGATGTTTCCACAACCAAAAGGCGAATTAACCAGGAAGACACCAAAAATAAGTTGCACCGCAGGCCTTCACGCTGTAGTTGTGTTTTTAACGAGACGCAAGTGTAACGCGAGTTCATAGCTCAGCCGGTTAGAAGCTCGATAGCTCACCTCATTGGAGAGCAATACGCAAGCGCCCTCGTTAGTGATCCCAGACAATCCACGCCCAAGGATTGCTTCGATCATTTCCCTCTCAAGTGCCCAGACGGCCGGACCCCTGCCCCACCCGGGTCCGGCCAATTTCATTTGTGCTCTCCCAGAGCTGAAGGGCGAACGCATCAAGCCCTCACAAGGTGCCGGTTCAGCCTTTTGTCGATCACGTTCCAGACGCGCCGGATGATCTCAACTGTCAGAATGTAGATGAGCGCCGCGGCAATGTAAGCCTGGAAGTCGAAAGTCCTTTGATAAGCAAGTTTCGCCGTGGCAAGCAGATCGTACACGGTGACGACGCTAGCCAGTGCGCTGGCTTTCACCATCAGGATCAATTCGTTTCCGAACGGGCGCAGCGCCAGGCGGCCCGCTTGCGGCAGGATGATCCTGCGCGCTGTTAGAGCAGGCGTCATGGCTGCAGCGCGCGCAGCCTCGATCTGTCCGCGAGGCACGCCGCGGATCGCGCCAGCGAAAATCTCGGCCTGATAGGCAGCCGTGTTCAGCGTGAAAGTGAAGAGCGAACAGAAGAACGGATCGCGAAAGAGCCACCAAACGCCGGCTGCCGAGAGCGTGGACTGGAACTGCGCCGATCCGTAGTAGATCAGGAACAGCTGCGCCAGGATCGGGGTGCCGCGAAAAACATAAGTGTATCCGAACAAGGCGGCACGGAGGGGCCGTGAGCCGAAGACGCGGCCCAGAGCGACGGGCGTGGCGAGCAGAAGGCCGAGCAGCACCGATCCGAAGGACAACTCCAGGGTTACGAGAAACCCATCTGCCATGCGCGGACCGAATTTTTCGAAGAGCACCCAGTCGATCATGCGGCGGGCCTCCAGCCCTTGGCTGCAGCGCGTTCGGCGCGAGCGATGAGTAGCGTTGAGATGGCCGTCATGGCGAGGTAGATCGCGCAGGCAACGGCATAAAATTCGAAGGGCTTCCGCGTGCTTTGCGCGGCGATGAACGACATGCGCAAGAGGTCGTCGAGCGCGATGACGGAAACGAGCGATGTGTCTTTCAACAGCACGAGCCAGTTATTGCCTAGGCCGGGCAGTGCGAGCCGCAGCATTTGCGGCGCTTTGACCCGCCAGAAGACAAGGCCGGGAGGCATGCCGAAGCTGCGGGCAGCCTCAATCTGGCCACGTTCGATCCCGCGCATCGCCGCGAGCAACACCTCGCTGGAATAAGCTCCGAAGACGAGGGATAGCGCGATCAAGCCCGCGACGAAGGGCGAGATGCTGATAGAGAACCCCATGTTCTGGATCAGGATCTGCACGCCGTAATAGATCAGGAGAAGGGTCAGAAGCTCCGGGAGTCCTCGAAAGACGGTCGTGTAAGTTTCCCCACACACCTGCAAGACGGTAGATTTGGAGTCCTTGGCGAGAGCCGCCGAAAGCCCAAGAGCAAGCCCGAAGGGAAGCGTCGCCAGCGCGAGCCCCAAAGTCATCGTGGCCCCGAGCGCCAATTCGTGTGCCCAGTCTAGAAGCATGCTTGTTATGGCCCCTGAAATGGTAAAAGACTACAAAAGCAAGCAAAGAAAACAACAGACAACGCGCCATCAGAACGCCAACCAAAAGCTTAGAGCCGCTCACAGCCGCCTCGCCTCGCGTCAGCCGCACGCTAATAAAGGCTATAAGAAATCGAGCCGGGTTGAATTTGGACGGCCCCATATCCGCACCCCGGACCTTGGCTGGCGTCGGGCTTCCCGTCTCGCGATACCAGTCAAACCCACTTGATGGCAGAACTGATCGCGCCCCCAAACCGCGCCGCCGCCCGCTGGCGAGGCATCCCCTCGGTCTCAACGGCCGCTACAACGTGCTCACGCGAGTCCATTGAAAAAGGCTTCGGCATCCCCGCTGCCCCCTCAGCAGGGATCTTGAATCAGAAACGGACTGAATTTGGGAATCCGAGTACTCACGGAAATCTCAACCTGCTCTAGTTGTAGGCCGGCAGCAGGAGATCCGGCAGGTGCAGCGGCGGCAGGAAAGTGATCAAATGCCGTGATTTGTCCGTGCCAATCACCTCCAGGCAGATCAGGTCCGTGCCTGCATGCGCGATCTCGATCCCAGCGGGGTTGTGAATCATGTGCTCGACAGCGCCCGCGCGGATCGCGATGACGCTGCCCTTTGGATCGTAGCTTATGCCCCGAAGCGTGACATTCTCGACTTCCTTTTGCGCGCCCAAGTCTTCGCGCATGACCTCTATTGTGACTTTGTGCGAGTTCTCCGAACGCGAGATATGATCGAGAATGTTATTCCAATCTTTTTGTTCAAGGTGAAGGTTTTGCATAGGGAAGACCTGCTATCTGACCGTGACCATGAATGTCTAGAGGTCTCTTGAGCCTCGCACTTTGACAAATCACAAAGAAGCGATGCCATTTTATTGGGAACAATGTCTTCACGCAGATTTTTGGAACGCTCGGGTGGCAGGCGCGCGCCGACGTTTGATGACAAATATTGCAGGCGTGCGCCATAACGCGAGTTATTGCGATGGCACAGGGGTTAACCCAGGAATTAGACCTCCATGGACCGACCTTTTCCCGGCCGCTTTGGGCGGTCCTGAGATCCATAGTTCGTACCGGAAACTTGAGAGTTCGCGATGCTGGGGGTGAGGTTCACGCTTTCGGCGATGGTTCCGGAAAGCTGGTCGCAATGCGCTTCAATGATGGCAGAGCCCAGCGCGCGTTCATCCTCGACCCTCATCTCGCTTTCGCCGAAGCTTATATGGATGGGCGCGTGGAGATCGAGGTCGGATCGATCTACGACCTCCTGAGCCTGTTCGCGCGGAATCTCGGCCGGGGAGATTTTCCATACTGCATGCGACTTGCCGACTTCGTAAGACGGAAGACGCGATTCGTCCGGCAAGCGAACGACCTGAGGAAGTCGAAGCGAAACGTGAGACACCACTATGACTTGCCTGGCTCGCTGTACGGACTTTTTCTCGACAAGGACAGGCAATATTCCTGCGCCTATTTCGAAAAGGGGAGTGAGACGCTCGACGAAGCTCAGCTTGCGAAGAAGCGTCATATCGCAAAGAAGCTTTGCCTCAAGCCGGGTCTGCGCGTTCTCGACATCGGCTGCGGGTGGGGCGGCCTTTCGCTCCACATTGCAAAAGAGAGCGGCGCGAAGGTTCTGGGCATAACCTTGAGCGAGGAACAGGAGCGCTATGCACGCGATTGCGCGGCAAATGCTGGTGCGGACGTTTCCTTCCGCCTCCTCGATTATCGCCTCCTCAACGAGACCTTCGATCGCGTCGTGTCAGTCGGCATGTTCGAGCATGTCGGCCTGCCGAACTATTCGACTTTCTTCAAAAAGATGAATGCCTGCCTGAAAAGTGACGGCGTCGCTCTCCTTCACACGATCGGCAGACTGACAGGCCCAGGGTTCACAAATCCCTTCATCGCCAAATACATTTTCCCCGGCGGTTACGTCCCGGCCTTAAGCGAAATCGTCCCCGCTATCGAGAAATCCGGCCTTCTTGTAACCGACATTGAAGTGCTGCGGCTTCACTACGCCGAGACGCTCGCCGCGTGGCAGAGGAATTTCGAGAACGCGAGGGAAAAGGTGGCCGCCATGACATCGGAACGGTTTTGCCGGATGTGGGAGTACTATCTGTCAGGCTGCGAGGTCGGTTTCCGCTATCACAATCTCGCTGTGTTCCAGATTCAGCTCGCAAAACAAGTCGATGCTGCGCCGCTCACACGTGCCTATCTTTATTCGCCGTAAGTTAACTGGTTTGACATCTATCATGGCGCTTCACACGGTGATATCCTCTTCTTCCGCTTGGAAGACTACCCTCGTTCGATAAAGGAGGACCGCCATGACGACGGGTCTCGATGTATTTGACTCAACTGTCCAGCAAACCAATCTCTGGCTTAAGGATTTGATGACTCGTCTGGCGACAACCGACAGACACGTCGCCTATCAAGTCCTTCGCGCCACACTGCATGTTTTCCGCGACCGCATCGGCCCCGAGAACGCTGTGCACTTCGGGGCGCAACTCCCGATGCTCATTCGCGGATTCTACTACGAAGGCTGGCAGCCGGCCAAACCGCAAACGAAGACCCGTCACCTCGACGATTTCCTCAGCGCCATCGAAGAGGAAGCAGGCCGCAATTTCGGGTCTGATGTACAGTCGAAGGTCAAGGCGGTGTTCGCGACCATCGCGGACAATATCGACGCTCACGAGATCGAGAAACTCCGGAAAGTCTTACCTTCAGAACTGCAACCCCTGTTGATGGAGGAGTTTTATCTATACTAGGGCCGCATGGCTCAAGCGTGGGCCTGGAGAGGGAGATATGGGAAGAAAGTTTCTTTCCTGCGCGGCCGTCATCTGCGCCGTCGTGTGTTTACCGGGCGCGGCCTGGGCGGAGATGTCTGACCAGGCGAAAGCCGGGCGCGAGATAGCGGATCGCTTCTGCGCCCGTTGCCACGCTATCGGCGCCAAAGGGGCGAGCCCGCATGAAAGCGCTCCTCCCTTCCGCCGGATCGTCGCGAAGGGCGACGTCGAAAGTCTGGAAGAGGCGCTCGGCGAGGGAATCGTCGTTGGCCATCCGGATATGCCGCAGTTTCAGTTCAGCCCGGGAAATGTTGGCGCGCTCGTGGCCTATCTGAAGAGCCTGAGCGGGAAAGGATAGGTGCTTCGGTTGTATTTTATACTATTATTTTTTTTTATTTCTTTGATGCTTTCGTTTCGACGCTTCGGCCTGGAGTTAGAGTATGAAAACAATCCGGACTTACATCCTCGTCGCCGACGGAGCCCGCGCTCGTCTTCTCCTCTCGGGAGGACGCGGCAAGCCCCTCACCGAAGTACCCGGTTCGGACGTTCGCATCGATCTGAAACCGGATCAGGAACTCAGCGCCGAGCGGCCTGGGCGGGTTCACGAGTCCGCGAACGTGTCGCGTCACGCTATCGAACGGGAGGATCTGCACCGCCGGGAAAAGGAGCGTTTCGCTCAGTCTCTGGCGGAGGGGCTGGATAAGCGGCTCGCGAACCGCGAATATGACCGGCTTGTGATCGCGGCCGCCCCTGAGACACTCGGCGTCATCCGCGCGGCGCTCAGCGACAAGGTTCGAGCGGTCATCCTGGGAGAGGTCGCGAAAGACCTGACGAAGATTCCCAATCCTCAAATCAGACCTCATCTGGGCGAAGATTTGCCGGTCTAGGCGGCATGAAAGGCGTCGTTCTTTACTGCGCCTTGTGGCAACAATTTAGGCAGCTGCAAGCGCTGAAATTCGTTTGATTGAATACAACCCTGGTGCTATCCTTGCCTCTTGTGCAGTTGTAGGAGAGCCTGATGCACGGACTTCGGGCGCGCTGCGAAACCTGTCAGGTCCGATGCGACGGTATCTGCGCCGCCTTGAATAACGAGGGACGCTCCGAGTTGCTAAGGCTTTCCCGGCGAAAGACTGTTCCCGCCCATCAAGCCATCTTTCGGGATGGCGACATCGCAGACCATTATTATAATATTACTTCAGGAGTTGTTAAGCTTGTGAAGACGCTGGCCGACGGCCACCAGCACATTGTCGGCCTTCTCTATCCAACCGACTTCATGGGGCAATCGCTCAACAGACACCATACCTACGCGGCGGAGTCGGCGACGGATGTCGATCTTTGCGCCTATCCGAGAGCACCCTTCGAGCTCTTCCTGAAAAGCCACCCAGAGCTGGAGCGGCAGATTTTTCAAGCGACCATTCGGGAACTCGACCTCTGTCGCGACTGGACGCTTCTGCTCGGGCGGAAGTGCTCGTATGAACGCGTGGCGGGCTTCCTGCTCATGATGGCGAAGCGGGTTCCCCGCAAGAGCTTGGGCCCATCCAAAAATGATATGCACTTCGAGCTGCCATTCACCCGCGCCGAGATGGCGGATTACCTCGGCCTCACGCTCGAAACTGTGAGCAGACAGTTTAGCCAGCTCAAGAAAAAGCAAATTATAGACCTGCCCTCCAGCCGCGATATTATCATTCCCGATCTTGAGCTGCTCAGCGTTGTGGCGCGAATAGAAAGTTGTTCCGAAGACTTTGATGATCGTCAAAGCCAGGCTGTTGCCTGATGCGTAGCATGATGCATCGATGGGCAAGGCTGGAGTTCCTATCATGTCTATCAAGACAATTTTGGTTTATTTACCCTCCGAGAAGAACGCCGCAACCATTCTAGAGCCGACGCTAAAGGTTGCCGGCGAGAGAAGTGCTCATGTCATCGGGTTGCACCTCACGCCCGATCTGCCGGTCTATGGCGAATTTCCCGCTGAAGTTTCTGACGAAGTCATTGCCCGCCTCCAGAAGGTGGGCAGGGATGCGGCGGTGGGAGCCAAGCGCATCTTCGATGAGGGGGTGCAGAAAAGCTCAATCTCCCACGAGTGGCGTTGCTTCACCGCATCCTACGCCGCGGGCACTGATCTAATCGCTCAGCAGGGGCGCGCTGTGGATCTGATCGTTTGCGGAAAGCCCAGCGAAGACATTCCCGACGCGTGGAACGATTTCTGCGAGACCGCGATCCTTCGCAGCGGCCGGCCGGTGCTGATCGTTCCGGCGGCTAAGCCTCTGAAAACCATCGGGGAGCACGTCGTCATCGCCTGGAACGATACCCGGGAAGCCGCGCGCGCCGTTTTCGATTCCCTGGATTTCCTCAAGAGGGCGGCAACGATCCGGGCCGTCACCCTTATCGAGAAGGAAAGCCAGCGCGGGGCGGCGGAAGCGCTCGGCGCAGACCTCGTGGCCAATCTCGCCCGGCACGAAATCAAGGCGTCGCTCGATGTGTCCCACGCCAGCAGTGGCAGCGCAGGCGAGGCGATCCTGTCACGGCTGCTCGAAGAAGGCTGCGATCTTCTCATAATGGGCGGATATAGCCGGTCAAGAATTCCGCGAAATGATCTTCGGCGGCGCAAGCCGCGATATTTTGCGCGACACCTGGGTGCCAACGGTGTTGTCGCATTAGGCACGTCGCCTATTGCTTGGAGATCGTTTCATGATGCTGAAAAAAGTAAGATTGGAATTGGCGAGAGATCGTGAGCATCCCGAGGGCAGCAATCGTCATGGCTATGAGTTCGTCGGCCCATTGGATGAGGAGGGGCGGCTGGACCCGGTCCTCTGGAAAAAGTATCGCGAGCGCTGCCGAGTGCGCCGGTTCTGGCTGAACGAGGAAGACGAGCTCGGGCATCTCGTGAGGAAACCGGGTGGTCAGTGGGCCTTCCACTACGACATCAATGGCGACGCCGATGACGATGAAGGCGGCTACCGTCTGGGCAATCACAAATTCCTGGTTGGAGAATACGTGTCGATCCGCGAGCACGAGGACGAAGTCATGCGCACCTTCCGCGTGGTCCGTGTCGAAACGCTCCCACAGTCCGGTTAGGATGCGCCTCTCACTTCGCGAAGGTAGAAGCGCGTCCTGATCCAGGCGTCTGTCGCTTCGTGGCTAGCCGATAGCTGCGATCGGCTTCAGGATTGATTTCCCGAAATCAAAGGGGCCGATCCAATCGCAGCGGTCATTCGAAGACATAGGCGCCGGGCGCATCGCAGAGCGGTGGATATCCCGCATGCGGCGCACCCATCGCCGGTGGTGATGCAAACTCGTTCGAGCCAGCCCTGAGCCATTTCACCCACTCGGACCACCAGGAGCCCGGCACCGGCTTGTTCCGTTGCAGCCACGTTTCGGGGTCGATGTACGGATCATCGTGTTGAGCTGTCGCCATGCGGTAGACGCGATTTTTGCGGCCGGGCTCCGAAACGATGCCGGCATTGTGGCCGCCGCTCGTGAGCAGGAACGTCACGTCCGTATCGGAGAGGACGTTGATCTGATAGACCGACCGCCAGGGGGCGACATGATCGGACTCGGTGCCGACCACGAACATCGGAGCCCTTATGTCACGCAGGGCGACGGCGCGGCTATCCACGAGATACCGGCCTTCGGCGAGCTGATTCTCGAAGAAGACCTTGCGCAGATACTCGGAGTGCATGCGCGCGGGCATGCGCGTGGCATCCGCATTCCAGGCCATCATGTCGAAGATCGGCTGCCGTTCGCCCATGAGGTAGTCGCGGACATTGCGCGACCAGATCAGGTCGTTCGAGCGCAGAAGCTGGAAAGTGCCGGCCATCTGGCTTCCGTCGAGATAGCCGACTTCTTGCATCGTATCTTCGAGATAGGCGAGCGTACTGTCGCCGACAAAGAGATCGAGTTCGCCCGGCTGGCTGAAATCCGTTTGCGCCGCCAGCAGCGTCAGCGTTTTGATGCGGTGGTCGCCGTCGCGCGCCATCGCGGCCGCGGCAATCGTGAGCAGCGTGCCCCCGAGGCAATACCCCAGCGCATGCACCTTTCGATCCGGCAAGACTTGGGAAATCGCCCTCAGCGCCTCCATGATGCCAAGGCGCCGGTAATCGTCCATGTCGCAATCGCGATAGCTTTCGTCTGGGTTCTTCCAGGAGATCATGAAAACGGTGAAACCCTGATCGACGAGATATTTCACAAGCGAGTTGTTGGGCGAAAGATCGAGGATGTAATATTTCATGATCCAGGCCGGCACAATGAGCACCGGATCAGGATGAACCGTCTTTGTGGTCGGGCTGTATTGGATGAGCTCCATCAGCCTCGTGCGCGCAATGACTTTTCCAGGCGTAATCGCGATATTCCTGCCGACCTTGAACGCATCGACGCCGACTGCCGGCAATCCTGCGGCGGTACGCTGTGCGTCTTCGCAGAGATTCAAAAAGCCCCGAACAAGATTGGCCCCGTTTTCATGAATGGTGCGCTCGAGCACCTCGGGGTTTGTCGCGAGGTAGTTCGATGGCGAAAACATATCGACGAGCTGACGCGCGGCGAAATTCACAGGCTCCTCGTGATGGCGGGCCACGCCTCTGATGTTGGTGGTCGCCTCGTCCCACCACCCTTCCCAGAGGAGAAAGCTTTGCTGCATCGCGTTGAAGGGCCAGCGCTGCCACTCGGGATGTGCAAACCGCTTGTCATGGGGCGCAGGATCGACGCAATGGGCCCTGCCGTCACCGTTTTCCAGGACGGAAGCCTGATAGTGCTGGAGCGCGATGATATCGCCCATCAGCCTCCACGCGAGTTTTGCCTGCGTTCCGGGGGCAAGGGACAGGTGCACCGCCCAATCCATGAACGAAAGCCAAAGCCCGGCAGGGGAGACGCCGCCCATCTGCCGCGCCAAAAGATAATGATAGAAACGATCAATCGCGCTTGCGCTTCCGATCATTGCTCCCTCCCCTGGGCCTTTTTATATAAGTTGTGCGGCTTAGCTCAGGAATTCAAGCGCGATCGAACGCGCAGCAGCCGAGTGTTGCGGCTGCTGCATGGCTCGGCACGGCTTGTGCGGCGTCGCCAGCTTGTCATCCGCTCAACCACCGGCTGCTGAAGAATGGGCAGAGCTTGATCTGGTTCTGGACAAAGCGTTTGAAAAGTTCTTCGCCCGATTTCTGCCAGTTCAACGAGGCAGCATCATAAAGCGGATGCGGCCTTGTCGGTCGGGTGCGTGACCTGCGCGACTGCTTGGCCGTTCGGCCCTGACGCACCTTGCATGTCCTTTGCATTCTTCATGAAGTTCTCGTAGTTTTTCTTCCGAAGCTCGATGGACTCCATATACATTTCAACACTGGAGAGATGTCGAACGGCGATGATGGTTGGCTTTTAGAAGAGAAGAATACCATGGAAATTGGCGTGCCTCATCTCGTCGTCTGGATCATCGTCGGCGTCCTCGCCGGTACTTTGACAGGCATGATCGCAAAGGGAGACCGCCGGGGTTTTGGGGTTCTCCGCAATCTCGGCCTCGGCATGACCGGGGCGCTTCTGGGCGGCATATTGTTCCGCATTTTCCGGCTGTTTCCGAACCTCGACAAATTCTCCGTGTCCATGCGGGACCTGTTTTCTGCGCTGATCGGTTCGCTGATCGTGCTATTGATACTCTGGGTGTGGCAGCGGTTGCCGAAGCGCGGCTAGGGCTGCCTGAACCTCGCCGCGAGAGCTTCGGCGTTGCGCGCGAGAATGGAGATGTCCACTCCGACGGCGGTGAAGAGGCAGCCCGCGTCGATGTAGTGCCGCGCGAGCGCTTCGTCGCTCGTCAGGATGCCGGGCGCGTTCCCAAGCTCGCGAATGCGGCGGATCGCTGCCCCGATTGTTGCCACCATGTCCGGGTGCTTCTGCTGGCCCAAATAGCCGAGAGCTGCTGAAAGATCGCCGGGGCCGATAAAGACGCCGTCGATGCCCTCCACGCAGGCGATCGCATCCAGGTTTTGAAGGCCGAGCTTTGTTTCAACCTGCACCAGCACGCACAGTTCCTCATGCGCACGGGCGTGGTAGTCCTTCACGCGGCCGAAGCAGGAAGCGCGTGCAGCACCTGCAAAGCCGCGGATGCCCTGCGGAGGATAGCGCGTCGCCGCCACGGCGCGCCTCGCTTCCTCCGCCGTCTCGACCATGGGCAGGAGGAGCGTTCGCGCGCCCGCGTCCAGGAAGCGCTTGATCATGACCGCGTCATTCCAGGGCAGGCGCACAACTGGATGCGCCGTCCCGCCCGAGGCCGCGGCCTGAAGCTGGCTGTAGACCATCGGCAGTTCGTTGGCCGAATGCTCCGTATCGAGCAAAAGCCAGTCGAAGCCCACGCCCGCCAGCAACTCGACCGTGACATGGCTCGGCAGGCTGGACCACAGGCCGATCTGCTGGCGTCCCGCCTTGATGGCGCGTTTGAAGCTGTTTATGGGAAGGTCCATGGCTTCGCTTCCTTCTGCAGTGGGAGCCGATACTCTCGCCTGCGGGGGTGGAAAAGCAAGTTCAGACAAGCGCCATCGGGACTTGCTTCTCACGGCTGATGGTCGCTGCGGCTTTCGCCAAACTTGCGTTTTACCGGAAGAACAGCGAAACAAGGCGGCAGGAGTCCGCCGTCTTGACCTCATCCGCGAGCCGATTTGCCAGCACGCCGGAGGCCGCCCAGTGGGCGCTTCTGGCGGCTCTATCCGGCGCTTGCGCCGCGCTCCTGCATCTGGCGGGCCTGCCGGCGGCGTTTTTTCTCGGACCGATGGCGGCTGGCGTCATCATGGGGGTCAACGGGGCGTCGGTCCGCGTTCCGCGCCTGCCATACATCGGCGCACAGGCCATCGTGGGCGCCTTCATCGCCAGCGCCATCACGCCTTCGATCCTTCATACCTTCTTTCTGGAATGGCCCATCATTCTTGGCGTTGTCTCCGCGATCCTCGCCGCCAGCAGCTTTCTCGGCTGGATCATGAGCCGCTGGCGCGTCATGCCGGGCACGACCAGCGTCTGGGGCTCAACGCCAGGGGCCGCCGCGGCGATGGTCATCATGGCTGCGGAATTCGGCGCGGATGCGCGCCTTGTCGCCTTCATGCAATATTTCCGCGTGGCCTGCGTGGCGGGCCTTGCCTCGGTGATCGCGGCGGTCTGGACGCACGCCACCGGGACGGCGCATCCCGCGGCCGAATGGTTTCCGGCAATTCACTGGCAAGCCTTTGGAAAGACGCTACTTTTTGCGGGCGCGTGCGCCTTGGCTGGCCGCCTTTTCCGCATCCCGTCGGGGCCGATGCTGCTCACCCTCCTGTTTGGCTCCCTCCTCAACCTGGCGGGCGCGATCGAGATCGAACTGCCGAAATGGCTGCTGGCGGGAACCTATGCGCTGCTCGGCTGGAGCGTCGGCCTGAACTTCATGCCCGCTATTCTGGCGCATGCGGTGCGGGCCATTCCGAAAATCCTGCTGTCTGTCACGCTCCTGATCGCATTCTGCGGCGGTCTCGCCTATGTCTTGACCCAAACGCTCGGGATCGATGCCTTGACGGCCTATCTCGCGACCAGCCCCGGCGGGATGGACTCCATCGCGATCATCGCCGCGTCAACGCCGGTCGATGTGCCCTTTGTGATGGCGCTGCAAACAATCCGCTTTCTGGTCATTGTGACCGCCGGGCCGAGCGTGGCGCGAATGGTTGCGCATCAGATGCAGGCCAGCGACAAATATGAAAAGGGCCAGCATGGGTGAGGGCGGCTCGGGTTTGCATGTTTTGTGCAAAAGGTGGCATGTTTTCGAACCTTCGGACCCGCCTGCGCCTATGCCTGCTTCGGCCGGGATTTTATGAAAAGACGCCTTTCGGAGACGTTAATGCTAGCAACGCATTGATATATAAGAGAAAATTTCGATGAGGGCTTGCGCCGCCGTGGCCGCGAAAGGCGCGGGCTTGGTTAACAGTCGCGGCATGACTTATATTTAACGGACTTTTGCGCGCCCACTTCCGTCCAAAAATACAATCGCTTAACCCTGTTCAATTCAGAGAAAAAAGTTCTGTTCTTTCAACCGGATAGGGCAAATCTTCCTCGCCAACCGGACGCAGGCTGCCACAATTTTTGCACATTTCAAGTGCGACTTCAGGCGGGAAATAAATGCTTTGGCGCTTCTGTTAACCACCCGGGGTTAACGGCCATCCCGCGCGGCAACTACGCGTTCACCATGACGGCGCAGCTTAGCCCGGACGGCTGGAGCAAGGGCTGGATCTCGGCTCCGTCGCGCCGCAAAGCGCTCCTACTCGCGCACTCCGAGCCGTGCCCTTCGGCAATGCGCTCGCCGCGATCTGTCGCTCAGGCAGCGTGAGCCTTATGAGTAACGCATTTTTCAAAGGTTGCCGCATTGCCGACCAGCAGGGCGGGACTTTTAGGGGTCCATTCCATGTCGAACCCCAGAGCCAGGGCGCGCGCGGGCCTTTTGTCGGACATCCAAACCAAGTAGGTATAGCTGGAGTCCGGGTGGTGGGCTTCGGCGAGCCACATATGCGACGGTTCGCCCCGGTCTCTATAGTTTTCCTCGAATGCCTTCTTGAAACGAGCCACTTCGTCCCGCCGGACGGTTTTAGCATATGAGAACATGACGATAGCCTTTAGCGATTTGCAACTTAAGATTACGTGAGTCGCTCCGCACGATCAGGGCATCGCGCCAGGATATCCACCCACATTTCTTGCGGAAGCCGGAAGAGTCAGCGCTCTCTCGCGCTGCGGCAGCCTCGTTAGGACTTGCGTTTTAGGCTCATTGTCGAGCCAGCGCCAGCAAATTCCCATCACTGCGGCCGGGAATCGGGTGGGATAAGGACAGCAGCGCTTGAAAGGTCATTCCTCCCCGCATCCCTTCAGCCGCATCCAATTCTCCGCTTCCGCCGCCTTGTCCTCCAGCCCCATGGCGCGCCAAAGATCGCGCTCCTTCCGGAAGTACTCGCATATTTTCGGCCTGTCGTTGCGATCCCAATAGATCACGGCGAGGTTTCGGTAGGCGTTGGCCATGCCCTCCTTGCGTCCCAGCTCCTCGTTGAGCTTGAGCGCTTTCAGGTGCATGTCCTCGGCGCGGTCGAGATCGCCCCGCGTCTGGTAGATGATGCCGAGATTGCAATAGGCGCGGGCTATGCCCTCCTTGCTGCCCAGCTCCTCGTTGAGCTTGAGCGCCTTCATCTGCATGTCGTCTGCGCGGTCGAGATCGCCCCGCGTCTGGTAGATGATGCCGAGATTGCAATAGGCGCGGGCCATGCCCTCCTTGCCGCCCCGCTCCTCTTCGAGCTTGAGGGATTTCATGTGCATGTCCTCTGCGCGGTCGAGATCGCCCCGCGTCTGATAGATGACGCCGAGACTGCAAGAGGCAGCGGCCATGCCCTCCTTGCTGCCCAGTTCCTCTTCGAGCTTGAGGGATTTCATCTGCATGTCGTCTGCGCGGTCGAGGTCGCCCCGCCTTTGGGAGATGTTGCCGAGATTGCCATAGGCGCACGCCATGCCCACCTTGATGCCCAGCTCCTCGAAGAGCTTGAGCGCTTTCATCTGCATGTCGTCTGCGCGGTCGAGATCGCCCTGCGTTTCGTAAATCATGCCAAGATTGACATAGGTGGCGGCCATGCCCTCCTTGCGGCTCAGCTCCTCGAAGAGCTTGAGCGCTTTCATCTGCATGTCGTCTGCGCGGTCGAGATCGCCCCGCGTGTGGTGGATGTTGCCGAGGTTGACATAGGCGCGCCCCATGCCCTCCCTCCAGCCCAAACTCTCCGCCAAACTCGCGGCGTTGCCCGCAAAAAGTTCGGCTTGGGTCCAGTTTCCGAGGGCATACTCGATCCAACACAGGCAAAGGCAAGCCATCGACTGTGCTTGAGCATCGCCAGTTTTATTTGCAAGGTTTTCCAGAAACTCAAAGGCTTTGCGAGCCGCATCGTGGTCGCCCAGCCGGTAGTGAAGCTCTCCGAGATAGCGCCAGCCCTCCGGGTCATCGGGATCGAGCGCGGTGGCATTTTCGTATGCCGCGAGCGCCTTTTGCGTATCGCCGAGGAAGGCGAGGGCGCCGATATGCCGCCAATACTTGGCGCGCTTCTTCGCGTTGCGGCCCGCTTCCACTTCCAGCTCTTTCTCGCGGTTCATTAATTTCTTTTCCAGCTCCGCGACGTCGACGTCCTTTGGGTTCTTGGCCAAGGCAAGCAGGTCCACATCCTTGTCTTCGACGAGGCGTTCAACGGCGGCGGCGATGGCGGGCGCTTGCTCCTCCTTCGATGGGGCGGGCTGGCCGGGCGGCGCGGCTTCGGGGCGGATTTGGTTTAGAAGGTCGGTCGTGACCACCTGTACCAACAGGTGCTCGACGATTTCGGAGGCGAGCAGCTTCGGCGTGCCAAAGCCCTTCTGCGAGACGATGCGTTCGCCGCCGCCTATGACGCGCTTGCGGAATGCCGTCTGCCGCGCGTACTCCTCGTCGCTCTCCCGCATGTTGCCGGGCACGGGAAAATCGTCCGGGGCAACCCAGAGATAGCGCGGACGCCCCGCGTCGCGCGCCCAGTCGTGTTCCATTTCGGTGATGGAGCGTTTTTCGTTGTCGCCGTCCGGCTCCCAGCCGCGCCGCAGCCCGATCAGCCCCACGAACATGTCGGCGTTCTGCGCCTGCTTGCGGCAAAACTCCATCGCGTCTGCGTTCTGCGCGCCAAAATCTTCCTGGCGCACGCAATGGAAAAGCCCTGTCTGCATCAGCCGCTCGTGCACGGCCTTGCGGTGTTCGGCCAAATCCTTCGCCGTCGAACTCAGGAAAACTTCGAGAACCCTGCGCGGCATCTGCCCCTCATTCGCGGCTCAGCTCGCATATAAAGTAGAAAATTCGAGCGCGAGTGAACAGGGGGAGGAGGGCGTTATTCAGCGATGGAGCATTTCGCCGCCTCCGTCATCCCGGAAAGGCGAAGCCTTATCCGGGATCGTAACAGATTGAAGCCCTTTACTTTTTGCGATCCCGGCTCGCGCTTCGCTTGGCCGGGATGACAACTTCGCTTCAGAAAGCTGGCCAAGGTGCGTATAAACGCCTGATCGGCAGCAGTGCGGGGTTTGACATGACAATCGACGTTCGTCCGACGGTTTCCGCGCCCGACGATGATCCTTATCTCTGGCTGGAAGACATCGACGGGCCGAAGGCTGTCGCCTGGGTCGACGCGCAGAATGCGGCGACCTTGCAGCGCTTCGGAGGGCCGGGCTTTGCGGCGGACCGGGACACGCTGAAGGCGATCCTCGACCGGCCGGACAACATCCCCTATATCGCGCGGCGCGGCTCGCTCGTGTTCAACTTCTGGAAGGATGCGGAGCACCCGCGCGGCCTTTGGCGCTCGACGACGCTCGACCGCTTTCGCGCTGGCGAGCCGGAGTGGGATATCATCCTCGATCTCGATGCGCTCGCCGCCAAGGAAAACGAAGACTGGATTTGGCAGGGCGCGTCCACGCTTCCGCCTGAGCATGAGCTTGCCATCGTGAAGCTGTCGCGCGGCGGCGGCGATGCGGCCGTCATGCGCGAGTTCGATCTCACCACGAGGGCGTTCGTGCCCGGCGGCTTCATGCTTCCCGAAGCCAAGGGCGACGCCGATTGGGTGGACCGGGAGACGTGGCTCGTTTCGAGCGCGCTTGGAGATGGGATGGCGACCGCGTCCGGCTATCCGCGCACGGTCCGCCTTTGGCGGCGCGGCCAGGATATTGCGCAGGCGCAGGTCATTGGCAGAGGTATCCGAGGAGAGCATGGGGTTCTGGGCGTTCGTTGACCGCACCCAGCCCAGCGAGACCGTCGAGTTTATAGAGCATCCGAGCTTCTTCGAAAGCGTGATCAGCATTGGCGGCAGGTCCGGCCCGAAAACCAGGCTCGATCTGCCGCTCGACATCGAGAGCGTGATCCACGGCGACTGGCTGGCGGTGAAACGGCGGACCCCTTGGGCGATCGGAGAGAAAACCCATCCGCAGGATGCGGTGCTGGGCATTCGCCTTTCCGCGTTCATCGATGGGAGCCGCGATTTCAAGGTCCTTTTTGAACCCGGTGAGCGGCGTGCCCTGCGGGCCTTTTACTGGGCGGGCGGCAGGCTGATCCTCTCGATCCTGGATGATCTGGCGACCGTTTATGAGATTCTCGATCCGGACCAGGGCTGGTCTTCAAGCAGGCTCGAAGGTCTGCCCAAGATCGGTCTGGCGAATGTCTGGCCGCTCGATGTCGAGGCGCACGAGAGCAACGGCGATCTCCTGGCCAATGTGGAAGGGCCGGTGACGCCGTCCACCTTCATGCTTCTGGAGCAGGACAAGAACTGGCAGGTGCTGCGGCGCGCGCCCGAAGCCTTCTCGACCGATGGCGTGATCGTCTCGCGGCATGAGGCGGTTTCGGTCGATGGCGTGCGCATTCCCTATACGCAGTTCGGCCCAAAGGATGAGACGGGAAACGCCCCCGTCCACCTCTACGGCTATGGCGGCTTCGCCGTGCCGGCCTTGCCCGACTATCAGCCGGGGCTCGGCAAGCTCTGGGTGGAGCGCGGCGGCACGCGCGTCATCGCCAACATCCGCGGCGGCGGCGAGTTCGGCACGCGCTGGCACGAGGCGGGGCGGCGCGAGCGGAAGATGCTCTCGCACGACGATTTCGCCGCAGTCGCCGCCGATCTCGTGGCGCGCGGCGTAACCACGCCCTCGAGGATCGCGGCCGAGGGCGGCTCCAATGGCGGGATTCTCATCACGAACATGCTCGTGCGCTACCCGGAGCGGTTCGGCGCGCTGCTCTGCACGGTGCCGCTTATCGACATGCGGCGCTATTCGAAGCTGCTCGCGGGGGCGAGCTGGGTCGCCGAATATGGCGATCCCGACGACCCCGCCGACTGGGCCTTTCTCCAGAATTATTCCGCCTATCATCAGGCGAAGCCGGGGCAGGCCTACCCGTCCATCATGTTCGCCACGCGGCGCAAGGACGACCGCGTGCATCCGGGCCATGCCCGCAAGATGGCGGCCAAGCTCCAGGCGCTCGGCTATGACGCGCATCTTTACGAGCAGCCAACCGGCGGACATGGATCCGAGAAGGACAACAAGGAGCGCGCCGCGTTCATTGCGCTGGGCCTCGCCTTTTTGCGCGAGAAAATCGGATGGCGCGCCGGCGAGGCTTAGCGCCTTGTCTCTTCGACGGCCCGCTCAACGGCGCGGTGTTTCTCACGTTGGGTCAAGGCCGCCGGAATGATTGTGGCGCTCCCGCCGCAGGCGAACTAAGCAGGCGAGCTCTATTTTGCTTTTGTGGAAGGCGCGGATCCCGGATCGCCCTTAACGCCTTGCTCTCCTTTGGGTCCGGTGTCGCCCTTGTCCCCCTTGTCTCCTACATCGCCCTTTTCGCCTTTTTCTCCCTTCTCTCCTGGGTCTCCCTTATCGCCTTTGTCACCCTTGTCGCCCTTTTCGCCTTTCTCGCCGGCATCGCCCTTCGGTCCGGGCGTGCGCTGGAGCGTCGCCAGCTGCTCCGAGAGACATTTCATGCGCTGATTCAAGGTGCCCCTGGCGCACGGCAACTCTTCCGACAGCGCCTGCGCCGACGACAAAGCAACTCCGAACAATAGGGCCGACGCCCCGATCAGGTATGTTCTCATCATGCTCCCTCTTTGTGTCCGCGATCCGCGGAAGGACTGCTAGAAAATCGGAAAGGGAAAGTACTTGGCGTTGATCTTGGCGTACGTGCCATCAGCCACGATCCCGTCGATGGCGGCGTTGAATTTCTGCACGAGCGCGTCATCGCCCTTGCGCAAGGCGATGGCGACGCCAGACCCGAAATAGGCCGGATCGTTCAACTCGGCTGGCGCAATCTCGCAGCACGCGCCTTCCGGCGTTTTCAGCCAGTCGTAGATCGCGAGCTTGTCGTAAAGCACATACTCCACGCGACCGGCGGCGAGATCGCGATAGGCGTCGGCCACGGTGTTATAAAGCCGGACGATGGATCGGCTGTAGACATCCTCCAGGTAAGCGGAGTGGTTGGTCGCGCTCTGAACGCCGATGGATTTTCCAGTCAGCGCCTTCGGCGATACATCCTTCACGTCCGTGCCCTTGCGGGCGACGAAAACGCTCGGCGAGCGGTAGTAGGGCTTGGTGAACGCGACGACATTCTTGCGATCTTCGGTGACACTCAGCGAAGCGACAATCGCGTCATATTTGTGGGCGAGCAGCGCCGGGATGATCCCGTCCCAGTCCTGGGCGGCGATTTCACACTCCGCCTGCATTTTGGCGCACAGCGCGCGGGCGATATCGACATCGAAGCCTTCCAGCTCGCCGCTGGAGGTGATGACGCTGAAGGGCGGGTTTGTGCCTTCGCTCGCGATCCTGAGCTTCAACTGCTCCGCGGATGCAGCCACGGGAAGCATGAGAATTGCGCAGATGAGCGCGACGATGCGCAAGATAGGGTGCAGAAGCATGGTGTTCGCCGGCGGGTCTCTATTGAGATTTGCCCGGCACCGTAGCCCGCTGCCTGTCGGTCGTAAAGCGTCCCGTCCGGAAAGATGCGAGGAACTGCACAAGCCGGGGGCTCTCGGGCGCGCCAAAAAGATCCACCGAAGGGCCCTCCTCCTCGATCCGGCCGTCGCACAGGAAAAGGGTGCGGGTGGAGACGTCGCGCGCGAACGCCATCTCGTGGGTGACGATGATCATCGTGCGCCCTTCCGCCGCCAAATCCTGCATCACGGACAGCACCTCGCCCACAAGTTCGGGGTCGAGCGCGGATGTCGGCTCGTCGAACAGGATCACGCCCGGGTTTACCGCGAGCGCGCGGGCTATGGCGGCGCGCTGCTGTTCGCCGCCCGAAAGCTGGCTCGGATAGGCGTGCGCGCGATGGGTAAGCCCGACCTTCGCCAGAAGCGCCATCGCCTCTTCCACCGCTTCCGCGCGCGGCCTGCCGTGGACATGGATCGGCGCTTCGATCACATTGCCGACCACGGTCATGTGGTGCCACAGGTTGAAGCTCTGGAACACCATCGCGACGCGGCGGCGGATGCGTTCGACCTGCTTCCGGTCGAGAGCCTTCCCGCCATCGCGAATTTCGAGATGCTCCTCGCCGACGCGGATCTCTCCGCGATCCGGCACTTCGAGAAGATTGAGGCAGCGAAGAAACGTGCTCTTGCCCGAGCCGGAAGCGCCGATGATCGAGATCACGTCGCCCTGCTCGGCGGCAAGCGAAATGCCCTTCAAGACCTGGGCGGCGCCGAAGCTCTTGGTGATGTCACGCGCTTCAATCGCGATCATGGGTTGCCGTTCTGCCGCTTCAGCCATCGGGAAAGGCGATATGGGCTCTGTGTGCTTCCATCAGCCTTGTACGTCATGGCAAAGGACGAGGCAAACATTCGCGGCTTGACTGGCGAAAGGGCGACATAGGCCGGAACCCGCCCCTCAACTTGTCAGTTGAGGCGTCTCTTCCTTCGGGGGGAAGCGAGCGCCAGTTTGCCGCGAGCGCATGTGAGCCTGCCTCCGTAGGCTCTTTCGCCATATCCGGCAGGTTCGCTTAACATCCGGTGAAGATTGGTTTCGTTTCGTAAAACAGCCTACAGGTAAGTATACAAGTATATCCGTTTAAGTCCTGATTTTACGGTGCCGCCATAAGCGCCATTTCCAAAAATTGCGTCCTCTTTTTTTGAAGTTTGCGCAAATCAGATTGTTAGCCGGCCGCCACGTCTCTTCCTTGGGGTCAAGCGGAAATCGTAGCCGGACCGAGCCTGCCAGGGTTACGCCTGAATTCTGGAGGAAATCATGAAGATTGATATCCTAGAAACCGCACACTGGACTAACCAAACTCGTGCTGTCTGGATGGATGGATAGTCAGGATACGCAGCAGTTTGCGGGCAATCTGGGAACGCGCACGAGGATTTTACTTACAATCATCAAAACAGCCGCGCTAGGATAGCACATTAATTTCATTGGTCATTTAGGGGCGTCGCTATGTTGGTCCGGTGCAAGCAGTCGGTTAAGGGTGAAGGCGGCGGGCGCCGGCTCGGCCTCCGACAAGGAGGCGGCGGCCGCCCGCCTTGCCGAAGCGCAGAAGGCTCTGGCGAAGACGGTCGAGACGGCCAACAAGCAGACCGCCAAGGAGGAGAAAAAGACCGAGGCCACCACTGCGGCGATGGCGAAACAGGAGGATGCGGCACCTCCGCCGGCAGCCACAACGGATTCCGGAACGAAAGAGGCGGCAGCCGCCGCCAAGGTTGTGTTGGCCGCGGCGGACAGCGACGTCCTTCAAAAGGCAGCCGCAACAGCAGCAAAGACGACAACATCTGGAAGAACGTCATCGTCAATCACACGACTGGTGTCGTCAAAGGTCCCGCCGGATCCGAGCCTGAGCACCCGCAGGCGGAGCCCTCAGCAGGCGCCGCCGCGCGCTCGTGACCCCGCTGGAGCTCGCGGGCCGACGCATACTTCGATACTGCCCAGCAATAACATGCTGCGCTGGTTTGGCGAAACACATAGGTAAACAC
>CAWFOS010000013.1:0-32149 GCA_963817495.1 uncultured Alphaproteobacteria bacterium
GGGCTGGCAACTCATGAACGGAAAGCGGCAGAAATCCACTGGGCAGTGGCCCTGGAACCGGCAGGCGCGGGTGAAGCCCTACCTTGCAGCTCTCTAAGGGCCGAACCCGTTTGCGGCGGATCCAACACCTGAAAGCCCGGCTTCAGCGGAACAATCGATGGAGGAGGTGTGCAGCCGGGAAAATCTCGAAGCAGCGTGGAAACGCGTTCGAAGGAATAAGGGCAGTTCTGGCGTGGATGGGATGACCATCGACGCCGCTAAGGACTACCTGCGTGAGCACTGGCCAAACATCCGGTCTCAATTGCTCAGGGGAACCTACCAGCCGCTGCCGGTCAAACGGGTCGAGATACCCAAGCCGGACGGCGGGATCAGAAAGCTCGGCGTGCCTTGCGTCGTCGACAGACTGATCCAGCAGGCGTTGCTGCAGGTGCTCCGGAAGCGCTGGGACCCAACGTTTTCCGCGTCGTGATTGATCGGGACCTCGAAGAGTTTTTCGATCCTGCTGCATACTGCACCCCAGCTTTTTCAGAGTTGTCCAAATAGGTCTGGCTGCCGCTGTATCACTTTGAGATGCAAGCCTTTTTGCCTTCCACAGCGACCGCCCGGGCGCCCGGCCTCCCCGCTCGGGCTGACAGTTTGAGTGAGATCCGCTCGACTTTGGGAATCCCCAGCGACCGGGCGCCGAGAGCCGCTCTTGAACTACGCCGTATCGAATGCGGATCAGCTTTGTCTCGATCCGGCCCGTCAGGGTCGGGCAAATCGTTCCTTCTCACCATCTCCGCGGAAATGCTGGCGCCGGCGTGGCTCAGCACCACCAATCATGCTCATCATGCAGTTGACCGCCTATGGTGTGTTCGGAGCCGAACTGCCACCGCCTAATCTGCTGTCGATTTTGGCAATTGCGACCTCGTTTGAGCTTGGTCGCCTTGAAAAGGTAGAAGCAGACTATGCAGGAGCCAGAACTGATTTTCTTCAGGAGACAATTTTTTAAGATTGAATTTTTGATTAATTTTGATAGTGAGCAATAAATGTTTTAATTATGCAAGCATAACAATATTTTTAATTCATGCTCTGACCCAGATCAATTCTAAAATATATTATTATATTGACCAATTCCATTGGCTTTATTTACGGTGTCATGGATTGTAGTTGCAAACGGCTGGGGAAGGTTGATGGCGAGGGAACAAGCTTCAGCCCTGGCGCTGCCGAGGGTTAGCGTCCGTGGCGATTGTTGCGCCGACTGCGACCGTGATTGTCTGGAAGCTTGCTTCAACGATGCAATCGCGGCCTTGCCGGATGGAGGCGTCGAGCTTGTCTCCATCAGTTGCGCAGGCTGCGGCGCCTGCATTCCATCCTGCGATCGGGGGCACATTCGCCTCGTCGGGGGCGTGGCTTGCTTTGTCTGGGACTGATTGCAAAGGAGGGGGAAATGCCCGACGGCCGGCAGAAATTGTTTGATGAACTTGCGAATGCAGTCCTCGAATTGGACGAGGAACGTGCCAAAACGCTATCGCAGGAAGTTCTCAAGAGAGGCTACGACGCCTGGGAAGCAGTAGAGCAAGGGCTCATTCTGGGCGTCAACCGGGCCGGAAAGCTGTTCGACGAAGAGGAATATTTCGTCCCCGAGCTCTTGATCGCCGCCGACGCCATGTACGCCGGGCTCGACATCTTGCGCCCGCACATCAAGGAGCAGTTCACAGGGCACACCCGGAGGGTTGTGATCGGCGTCGTCCAGGGCGATACCCACGATATCGGCAAGAACCTCGTCCGCATCATGCTGGAGGTCGCCGGCTTCGAGGTACACGACCTTGGCCGCGACGTTCCGCCCCGGAAGTTCGTCGACCGCGCCGTCGAGGTGAAGGCGGACATCATCGCCCTATCGACCCTGATGACCACCACCATGGAGCGAATGGGCGAGGTCATCGGTATCCTCGAGGACGAAAACCTCCGCAACCGTTTCAAGGTGATTGTCGGCGGCTCGCCGCTTTCGCAGCAATTCGCCGACCGCATCGGCGCGGATGGTTACGCGCCTAAAGCCGCCCAGGCGGTCCAACTGGCCAAGCGCCTCAGCGGATTGGTGAATGCAGCATGAGCGCCGCAGCTTTGGAAATTCGCGATGAACTGACCTCGCTGGAGCGGGTCGGACTTGCCCTGCAATACAAAAAGCCGGACCGCGTTCCGGCCGCCCCGCTCGTATGCGGCGCATCATGCAGGGTGCTGGGCTATTCTTATGCCCGCTGGTCGCAAGACCCGAAGATCGCGGTTGCAAGTTTGTTGGCGGCCCAGGAGCTGATCGGTTTCGACGGCTTCCTGACGCTGGTCGACTTGTCGGTCGAAGCGGAAGACTTTGGCCAAGAGGTCATCTTCCCTGAGCGTAGCACCGCGCTTCCGAACTTCGACAATCCCTTCATCGCGACCGCCGACGATTACAGAAAGGTCAGGCCCGTCGATCCCCGCAAATCGCGGCGCATGTCGTCCGTGATCGAGATCGTTCGTGGACTGGTAGAGGCGAAGGGCAAGGAAGTGCCCACCATGGGCTTCGTCTACGGTCCACTGGGCGTGTTGTCGCAGATTCGCGGCCATGCGGAGCTGTTCAAAGACATCATCCGCCACCCCGATCGGGTTCTTGAGGCCGTTCACACCATCAATGACGTCCTCGTCGACTATGCGCTCGCGCAGGTGCAGGCAGGCGCGCACGCCATCGTGCTCGATCCGCTCTATTCCTCGGCCAGCATTCTGAAGAAATCCACTTGGGTGAAGTTCGAGGCGGAGATCTTCAAATCCGTGGCCGACGCCGTTCGCGACGCCGGCGTTCCGGTCATCGTCCATAATTGCGGCGGCGGCGTCTATTTTGATGCAGTGCTCGAACACATCAATCCCATCGCCATCTCGCATGCCTATCCCGCCCACGGCTCTGCCGATTGGGAGGAGCACGCGGCAAACTGGGCGAAGAAGGTAGTTACCATCGGCGTGTCCGATCCGGCGAAGACCGGCCATGAATACACGCAAGCCCAAGTCCTGGAGGATGCCCGCCAGCAGATCGAGACGTTCAAGATCGCGGAAGGCGGCTTCATCCTATCGAGCGGCTGCGAATATCCGCCCAACGGCAATTTGTTGAGCGCACGCACAATGGTTCAGGCGGCGAAGCTCTATGGCCGGTACTGACGCCACTTTGAGCCTGACGCGCCGCGAGCGGTTTTTCCGCGCTTTGGCGCGCCAGCAGGTTGACCGCCCTCCCGTTATCTGCACGGGCGGCAGCATGACAGCCACGCCGGCCGAGGTCGTGAAGCAATCGGGGTTCTCACTCCCGGAAGCCCACACGGACCCGGTCGCGATGGCTGGGCTTGCGCTCGCCGCCGCCCGCATCACAGGCTTTGAATCCGTGGGGGTGCCTCTTTGCGTGACGGTGGAGGCTGAGGCATTCGGCGCCGCAATCGATTTAGGCGACGAAAGAACCGAAGCCGGGATCGTACAGGAGCCTTACGCCTCCGTGCTGACCGCGAGTGTGCTCCCGGTCAATGAGCTGTTGCTCCGCGGCAGGGCGCCCATTGTAGTCGAGGCGACACGGCGTCTAGCCAAAACCGCTGGCGATCTGCCCGTCATTGCCAATTTCATCGGTCCGGTCAGCGTGGCTGCCTCGATCGTCGACCCGTTGGCCTTCCTCCGGGAACTGCGGTCGAAGCCCAAGGAGGCGGCGGCGCTTGCAGCCCATGTCACCGACTTCCTGATCGCGTGGTCACGACAACTCATTGCCGCTGGCGCCGACGCCATCGTCATCCACGAAGACACAACCACCCCTGCGCTTGTCGGCCCGAAAACATTCGAGACTGCGGTATTTCCTCACTTGCGACGGCTGACTGCCGCCATCAAGGAAGAAGGGGCTCACGTGGCTCTCCACATGTGCGGCGCGCTCGGCAAGTCCGCTGCCGCCGTCTCCCAGCTCAATCTCGACGCCTACATTCCAGACGCCTCTCTGTCCCCGGCCGAGGTCAGGCAATCTCTGCCCGGCATCGCGGTGGTGGGCAATATAAGCACCTTCCTCCTGCACCAAGGGGAGCCGGGCCCGATTGCCAAACTCGCAGCGCGCCTCGTTCGCGAGGGGGGCGTCGATGTGCTCTCGCCAACCTGCGGAATGTCCAGCGCCACCCCTCTCGTAAACATCCTGGCCATGACGGAAGCGGCGCAGAGCCGGGCAGAAGGATCAAAGGAGACCGCAGCCGATGTCTGATATTGCCCCGAGAGAGCGACTTGACCGCGTTCTGGGCGGCCAAACCGTCGATCGCCCTCCGGTGATTTGCACCGGCGGCATGATGAACGCCGCCGTGGTGGAGGTCATGAGCGAAGACGGGCCTGTTCTGCCGGCAGCCCATTTCAACGCCAAGGGCATGACTCAGCTCTCCGAGCGCATTCACGCCGCAACCGGGTTCGAAAATCTCGGCGTTCCGTTCTGCATGACGGTTGAGCCCGAGGTTCTCGGCAGCCGCATCGATCCCGGCACTCTGGCCTGCGAGCCGAAGGTAGCCGAAGAAGCTTTCGGCTCTTGCGAGGCCGTGGAGTTCGGCGATCCGCACAAGCTCGTGCAGGAGGGCCGCATCGCAACCGTGGTGCAGGCCGCCCATTATCTGAAGGCGCGCAATCCCGACGTGCCCGTGGTCGCGAGCCTTTCCGGTCCCATCAGCACGGCCGCCTCAGTGGTGACGCCGCTGACCTTTTTGAAAGAGCTTCGAACAAAACCGCAGTCTGCTCACCGCGTCGCCGACTATGTAACCCAACTTCTCATTGAGTATGCCCGCGAGGTCGCCGACGCAGGCGCGGACGTGATCGCCATCGGCGATCCTACGGCGACCGGGGAGATCCTCGGGCCGCGCATCTTCCAGGACTTCGCCGTGCGCTACTTGAACCAGCTTTGCGACGCCGTTCACGCAAGCGGCAAAAAGGTCATCGTCCATATTTGCGGCGACATGAGCCGAAGCCGCGAGCAGTTGTCCGAGATCCACGCCGACGCCATCAGCGTCGATGCTCTCGTCAATCTGAAGCGGCTGAAGGAAGATTTCCCGTCCATCAACACCATGGGCAATGTGAGCACCGCGCTCCTTGAGTTCGGCGATCCAAATAAAGTCGCGCGCAACACCGAGCGGCTGGTGCGGGACGGGATCAATATCATCTCGCCGGCCTGCGGATTGAGCACGTCGACGGGCCTCGACAACATCCGCGCCTTGACGGGCGCGGTGAAGGAGCATGGCTGATGCCGCAGGTCACGTTCCGCTCCCACGAGGTCAGCATCGATCTGGCCGCAGGTGCCTCGCTCCTGGATGCGGTTCGCATTGCCCGAGTTCGCCTGGAAGCGCCATGCAACGGGGGCGGCACCTGCGGCAAGTGCAAGGTCAAGCTGGATGATGAGACGCGCAGCCAGGTGCGCCTTGTCGAAACCCAGACCCTCACAGCCGATGAGGTCGCAGACGGTTGGGTTTTGCTTTGCTCGACGCTGATCGAAGGCGACATTACGATTGATTTGGCGGGCGCATCCGAGCGCGGCCTTCGCATCCTTGAGGAGGGCCAACGCCTTGATCTGCCGCTTCAGCCATGGATCGGCAAGCGCTTTAAGCAGGAAGGATACGCCACCGAGGTCTATTCCGGCGCGGGGCTTCTCGGCAGAGACCCGGGCGACACCACGGCCCGGACGTATGGCGTCGCGGTTGATATCGGCACAACCACGGTCGTGGCTTCGCTCGTCGATCTCGGCACGGGCTCGCAGGTCGGCTCGGCCTCCTCGCTCAATCCGCAGGTCGTGCACGCTCAGGACGTGCTCTCACGCGTAAAGCTCGCCTCGACCCCGGAAGGGCTCGCTCTCTTGCATGGCGAGATCGCCGCCGAAATCGACCGGCTGATCGGCCTCCTCGCGTTCGAGGCGCGCATCTCACGGCGGCGCATCTATGAGGTCGTGATCGCCGGTAACACCTGCATGCTGCATCTTGCAGCCAATGTGAGCCCGGAGCCTTTGGGGCGTTATCCCTATACGCCCGCGCTGACGGGCGCCCAGCACCTGCCCGCGAAGGCTTTGGGCCTGACCATATCGCAGTTCGGCGTCGTTTATGTGCCGCCGGTGATTTCGGGCTTCGTCGGCGCGGACATTACCGCCGGGATGCTCTCAACAGCCCTTGCCGATCTCAAAGGCGTCACGCTGTTCGTGGACATCGGCACCAATGGCGAGATGGTCCTGGCGCGCGACGGCCGTCTGCAAGCCACCTCGACCGCTGCCGGTCCGGCCTTCGAAGGCATGAACATCGCCTGCGGAATGCGCGCCGCCGAAGGCGCCATCGAGCGTGTGAGCCTCGAAGGCGGCGTGGTGCAGACGAGAACCATCGGCGACGCGGAAGCTGTTGGCCTCTGCGGCAGTGGCCTCATGGATGCTGTGGCGGAACTTGCGGTCCATGGCGTGATCGAAAGCTCGGGGCGCTTTACGAAGGATCGAAGCCGATTGCCCCAAAGCCTCCAAGCCCAGTTTGCGAGCAGGGACGGCAAGCCGATCTTCCGGCTGACAGAAAACGTCTATCTCTCGCAAGGTGATATCCGCCAGGTGCAGCTCGCCAAAGGTGCGGTGCGCGCCGGCATCGACATCCTTCTGCAGCGAAACGGCCTGACGGCCGCCCACGTGGACCGGGCGTTGATCGCCGGCTCGTTCGGCTATCATCTGACGGTGCGAAGCCTGATCGATATCGGGCTTTTTCCGCCTGAGTTCGACGGCAAGGTCCATTATGTCGGCAACACGTCGCGAACGGGCGCGGAAACGCTTCTAACCAATGCACCAAGCCGTGAAGCCCTGGTCGGCGTCGTGCAGGATGTGGACGCCGTGGAGCTTGCCAATGATGATGGCTTCCAGAAGACCTTCGTTCAGGCTCTCGCGTGCCCTCAGCCTCCTCGCGCCCCGTTGAAGGATGTGGCGTGATGTCGGCCTCTCCGGAGAAATCCGACCCACGCATCCCCGTCACCATCGTGACGGGCTTCCTTGGCAGCGGAAAAACAACGCTGTTGTCGAGTTTGCTGCGCCACGCTAACCGCGAGCGCATCGCCGTCATCATCAATGAGTTCGGCGAAGTTTCCCTGGACGACGCGTTCGTCGACGCTGCTGGCGGCAAGGTTGTGACGCTCGCTGGCGGCTGCCTTTGCTGCGCCGTCGAGGGCGACATCGTCTCGACGCTGGTCAATTTGTACGAGGCGAGAAGCGCGCAAGGTTTCGATCGCGTCGTCATAGAAACAAGCGGCCTTGCCGATCCTGGCCCGATTGCGATGGATCTGCTTGATGCCCCTGAACTGGCGGGTCTTTTTCGGCTCGATGGTATCGTTTGCGTAGCCGATGGGCTGCAAGGGTTACGCGAGTTGGAGAGGCTGCGCGTCTGTGCCAAACAGATCGCCATGGCGGATCGGCTGGTTTTGACAAAGACCGACATTGCGTCTCCACA
Organism: uncultured Alphaproteobacteria bacterium; assembly: GCA_963817495.1. Taxonomy (GTDB): domain Bacteria; phylum Pseudomonadota; class Alphaproteobacteria; order Rhizobiales; family Rhodomicrobiaceae; genus Rhodomicrobium. Next base: position 7,461 of record CAWFOS010000013.1, read on the forward strand.
CGCCATCGCACGGCTTCGGGATCGGCTCGCCGCCCTCAACCCTTCGGCGCCGCTTGTTGTGGCCAACCACGGCGCCGTCGACATTGACTGGCTGCTCGACCCGGTTCCGAGCCCCATCAGTTGGGCGAAGGCCCCGGACCATGGCCACGTTCACTGCGATCACGACCAAGCCATTCGATCCTTTTGCCTGTGGTTCGAAAAGCCACTGCATTTGAGCGAGGTTCAGCGGGCACTCGCTGCTCTTCCGAAAGTCCACGGCGAGAGAGTGCTAAGGATCAAGGGGTTGCTGAATCTCGCGGGCGAGACGAATCCGACCGCAATTCACGGGATCGGAAACTTCCTGCATCCTCCGGAGCCGCTTGCGCATTGGCCGGGTGCGGACCGGCGGTCCCGCCTCGTCGTTATCGTAGACCGGCTGACGGAAGCGCAGATCGCGCCCTTCTTCGAGGCTTTCGGAACGCATTCAGCAATGGAAGAAGCAGCGGGGCAGCCAGTGATGCCAACCGTCAGAGCGTTCGACTTTTCCAGGCGCGTCATGCTGCGAGATTTACAAACGGTTAAAATTGGGTTTGTTTCGCAAAAAACTTGCAAGTAATAATATAAATAACTTTTGACGCGCGACAGCGTTTCAGCTCAACAGCTCGTCTGGCTTCAAACGCGGCCCAGCGCCTGCTGCAGGTCCTCGATCAGATCGGCCGCGTCCTCGATCCCGATAGAGAGCCGCACCAGCCCCCAGCCGATGCCGAGTTCCGCGCGCCGCTCCGCCGGAAGAGACCCATAACTCATCGTGAGCGGATGACCGGCGAGGCTTTCGACGCCGCCCAGGCTTTCCGCCAGCGTGAACAGCTTGAGCGCTTCCAGCATGCGCCGGACGCCTGTCTCCTCCGCATCGATCTCGATCGTGACCATGCCGCCAAAGCCCTTCATCTGCCGGGCGGCAAGAGCATGCTGGGGATGGCTTGTGAGGCCAGGGTAGATCACGCGCCGGAGCTTCGGGTGGCCTTCCAGATATTGGGCCACGGCGAGCGCGTTCGAGGAGTGCCGCTCCATGCGAAGCGCGAGCGTCTTCAGCCCGCGCAGCGCGAGGAAGGCCGGGAACGGATCGAGGACCGCCCCCGTTGCATTTTGCAGAAACCGGATGCGGCCGGCCAGGTCCTGATCGCGCACAGTCAGTACGCCTGCCACGATGTCGGAGTGGCCGCTCAGATATTTTGTGGCCGAATGCACGACGATGTCGAAGCCGAGATCGAGCGGGCGCTGGATCATGGGCGAGGCGAAGGTCGAGTCTGCAACCGTGAGCGCGCCTGCCGATTTGCCGATCTTCGCGATGGCGGCGAGGTCGGCAACCTTCAGCAAGGGATTCGTCGGCAACTCGACCCAGATCATCCGCGTTTTGGGAGTGACTGCCGCCGTGAACGCATCGACATCGGTTGGATCGACATAAGTTACCGAAAGCCCAGCGGACCGTTTGCGCACGCGCTCGAACAGCCGCCACGTCCCTCCATAAAGATCGTCGCCGGCAACCACGTGGCTTCCCTGGTCGAGAAGATCCAGGATCGTGGCCTCCGCTGCCATCCCCGACGCGAAGGCAATGCCCGCAACGCCGCCCTCCAACTCCGCAACCGCTTGCTCGAAAGCGGCGCGCGTGGGGTTGCCGGTCCGCGCGTATTCCCAGCCGGTGTGCACGCCGGGCGAAGATTGAGCGAAAGTGGAAGAGGCATAAATCGGCGTCATCACCGCGCCGGTGCGCGGGTCCGGCTCGGCGCCGGCGTGGACCGCCAGCGTGGCTGGCCTCGCCTTCTGAGAGCGTTTTGACAAATCAGTCTAACTTTCTGCGCAGGTGGTTGAGGAGATCAATGCGGGTGATGAGACCCAGGAAGTGTTCGCCATCGACGACGACGGCCACCATGCCCCGGTCGAAGAGCGGAAGGAGGCTCTCGGGCGGGGTATCTGGAGATACGGTTTCCAACTTTCCAGTCATGGCTTGCTTGACGGGTAGGTTGAAATCGAGCGTGCCATGCGTGAGCGCAACAAGCAGGTCTGAACTCGTCCAGAAGGCCCACGCACCGATCGCCATCGAGCACGGGAACCTGGGACACATCGTAAAGCTTCATGCGGCCGTAGGCCGTTTGCAGCGTATCGTCAGCGCCGACCGTCACGACGGCGCCTTCGTCGAAGCGTCGCGCGATGAGATCACGCAAATCGCCGTGGCCGGGCCGCTGCAACAGGCCCTGCTCGACCATCCAGCGGTCGTCGTACATCTTCGACAGGTACTTGTTGCCGGAATCGCAGATGAACGTGACCACCCGCTTCGGCTCGGTCTGTTCGAGGCAATAGCGTTGCGCGGCGGCGATCAGGGTGCCCGAGGATGAGCCTGCGAGAAAGCCTTCCTTCCTCAAGACGGTCCGCGCCACAGCAAAACTTTCGCCGTCTGAAATGGTGTACCCCTTCTTGACGCGCGAAAGATCGCTGACCGGCGGGATGAAATCTTCGCCGATGCCTTCGACGAGCCAGCTACCCGCCTCGCCGACAACGCCGGTGCGGATGTACTCCGCAAGCACGGAACCCTTCGGATCGGCGAGAACCATCTCGGTCGCCGGAGACACGCACGCGAAAAACCGGGACAATCCGGTCATTGTCCCCCCGGAGCCGACGCCAGCCACGATGGCGTCGACCTTGCCCTCCATCTGCTTCCAGATTTCGGGGCCGGTGCTCCGTTCGTGCGCCGCCGGATTGTTCGGATTGTTGAACTGGTCGGCGTAGAAGGCGCCCGTTTCCCTGGCGATGCGCGCGGCGAGGTCCTGATAATATTCGGGGTGGCCTTTCGGCACATCCGAACGGGTGAGAATCACCTCCGCCCCCATTGCGCGGACATGGGCAATCTTCTCGCGGCTCATCTTGTCCGGTATGACAAGCGTCAGATGATAGCCGCGCCGCGCGGCCACGAGCGCCAGCGCCAGCCCGGTATTGCCCGCCGTCGCCTCGATGATCCGGCCACCGGGCTTCAGCGCGCCCGAGCTTTCGGCGGCATCGATCATGGACATCGCGATGCGATCCTTGATGGAGCCCGTCGGGTTCTGGCTCTCAAGCTTTGCAAATACGCGGCAGGGACCAAAATCGAGGCTTGTCAGCTCGATCATCGGCGTATCGCCAATGAGAGCCAGAGGCTCTGCTGCAGTATTCGGCATCAGTATCAACCCCTGCTGCGACGCGTGCTTTGGCCGTTTTAAGCAAGCGCAAACTGTCCTTTGAGAACGCGCAGCGCCTTGCTGGTTCCTGTCGGTCTTCGTTCAGTTTCGATCGGAAGTCAAAGGGCATTTTAGCAAAAAAAATCTCATGACGCCGATCACTGACCAGCTAGAGCCAGCTATGCCATTCTCTGTCTCTGATCAAGGATGGAAAAATATTCCTTGTGTTCGATTGTGCGACAGCAGCGCCGTGTCATCGCGCATTGCTGCGCGGATTGTGCGTTAACTTGGCATGGTTAATTCAGACGCGCAGGGATTTATTCCGCGGCCTCATTTTAGTGAGTCACAGCCCGTTGGCGAGGTTGCCAACAGGATTGACACGTCCCTCATGCACGGCCCTGCGGATGGTATGCAGCTTGTGCTTGGGAGCGTGCTTCGCGGCATGCCTGCGCGCCGCGGCGAACTGGTGCGCTTTCAATCTCGCCCTTCTCATTCGCCGCTGAGCCTCCAGCCGCTGCTGCTGCTTGCGAAACTCCCGCCTGCGCTGGCTGAATTGACGCCGCTGATGATGCTTCAGGCGGGCGGCGAAACGTTTTGCGTCGCCGTCGTCCACATTTGCGAGCGCGTTATGGTCGCCTTTCAGCAGATGCCGCAAATGACGCCAGTAAATTCGAGTTGCACCGTTGTCCTCATCCTCGGCGAAAGCGGCCGATAAAGAGGCATCGTCCGCGACGGCCTGCGTGGCCCCAAGGCCCAGGGATGCACTGCCGCCCAAAATGATGAGTGCGGCACACGCGAAAAGCCTCCGCCGCCGGGTCACATCACCTTTGCAATACACGCCAACCCTTTCCTGCTTCAGCCGGGACTTCGTCCCACACACAGTCTAACCTCTCGGCAAAAGAGCCGCATTGCAGCACTCCCTCGCAATGCGGGCGTTTTCGTGTTGACAGAAATGCGCGGGACGTTCATCGGCTTATAAGCGAAGCAGCATCGCTTCGCGTAACCCAAAAACCTAAATCACCTTCTCCGCAGACGCGGACTGCAAACGAGCGCGAAAAATGACAATGGGCTGAAGCGCCCCATCGATCAGAGGAGCGAGGCGAGCCATGCTAACCCCGACCGCCGGCGACCGCCGCATCGCTACCATTTCCGCCACTGTCGCGCGCGCCTGGCCGAACCGTTACGACCTCATCGTCTTCGTCGCCATAGGCGCGCTGTTCGTTGCCATTATCCACGGCGCGCAATACATGCGGCAGCCGCTGGAAGGGCTTGAGGCCAACCCCGTTTCCCTCGACCCCCTCAACCTGCCTCAATATGCTCTTCTTACGACGATGCGCATGTTCGCAGCGCTCGGCTTTTCGCTGCTTTTCACGTTCCTGGTCGCGCCGCTCGCGGCCAAGAGCAAGAAGGCCGAGCGGGTCATCATTCCGGCGCTGGACATTCTGCAATCGGTGCCGGTTCTCGGCTTCTTGACCTTCACCGTGGTCTTCTTTCTTGGCCTGTTCCCCGGCGGGGAGTTTGGCGCGGAACTCGCCGCCATCTTCGCGATTTTCACGAGCCAGGCCTGGAACATGACGTTTTCGTTCTACCAGTCGCTGAAAACCGTTCCGCGCGATCTGGCGGAGATCACGATTCATTTGGGGCTTTCGCCGTGGCAGCGGTTCTGGAAGCTTGATGCGCCCTTCGCGACCCCGGGCCTCGTCTGGAACATGATGGTATCCATGTCGGGCGGATGGTTCTTTGTTGTGGCGTCCGAGGCCATTGCGGTCGGGGATACGAAAATCACCCTGCCCGGCATAGGCTCCTACCTTGCCTTGGCGATCAGCGAGAAGAATATCGGGGCGGTGGCTTGGGCCGTCGGGGCGATGGGCGTCGTTATCGTCCTCTATGACCAGCTCCTCTTCCGCCCGATAGTCGCCTGGGCCGATAAATTCAGCGTTGAGCTGGTGGCCGCGCAAGAGCAGCCAAAATCGTGGGTCCTGGACCTTCTGAGACGGACGCGCCTTGTTCAGGCCATCACCGGTTTCGTGAGCGGCCTGCTCGATATGTTTAGCGGGAATGTCAGGCAGCTCGCGAAGCAAATTCCGGAACCCAAAGTGAACAGGGCCGCAAGCGAGGCTATCGACTGGGTCTACAACCTTGTCCTGCTTGCCGTTGTCGCTTGGGCTCTTTACTCGGTGATTTCTTATTTGAGCCCCTCTCTCAGCTGGGCCGACGTTGAGGAAGCCTTTACGGGCGGTTTCATCACCTTTCTGCGCGTTATCATCCTTATCGCCATTGCAACCCTGATCTGGGTGCCGATCGGCGTTTATGTCGGGCTGCGGCCGGCGCTGGCCGAGCGCGTACAGCCTCTGGCTCAGTTCCTTGCCGCGTTTCCCGCCAATGTTCTCTTCCCCTTCGTGGTCATAGGCATCGTCACCTATAACCTCAATCCGGACATTTGGCTGTCGCCGCTTATCGTGCTCGGCACACAGTGGTACATCCTCTTCAACGTCATCGCGGGCGCGAGCGTCTTTCCGGGAGACCTGAGGGAGGCCTCGAAAATCTACCAGCTGAGGAGCTGGCTGTGGTGGCGCAAAGTGATTCTGCCTGGGATATTTCCCTACTATGTCACGGGCGCGCTGACGGCTTCCGGCGGCTCGTGGAACGCGAGCATCGTCGCCGAGGTGGTGAGCTGGGGGAATACGAAGGTCGAAGCGCACGGCCTCGGCGCTTATATTGCCAATGCAACCGAAGCGGGGGATTACCATCGCGTCGTGCTCGGCATCGGCGTGATGTGTGTGTTCGTCGTGACCTTGAACCGCGCCGTCTGGCGGCGGCTTTATGTATTGGCTGACCGCCGCCTGCGGATCCAGTGAACCGGGAGGAAGACATGGGTATGACGCCGGGTATAGCCGCAGCGCGGACCGCCGAAAGGCAGCCACTGGTTTCCGTCGAGAATATCAGCCACTTCTTCAAGCGCGGCACGACCGGCAATCTGCTCGTGCTCGATCATGTAAATTTGACCTTGTACAACAACGAGATTATCGCGCTGCTCGGGCGATCCGGCTCGGGTAAATCCACGCTTCTCCGCATCATCTCGGGCCTCTTGACCCCAAGCGAAGGCAAAGTCGTCATAGACGGCAGCCCTGTCGCAGGACCCGCCGATGGCGTCGCCATGGTTTTTCAAACCTTCGCGCTTTTTCCATGGCTTACGGTGCTTGAGAATGTGGAACTGGGCCTTGAAGCGCAAGGCGTGCCCCAGGAGGAGCGCCGCAAACGTGCCTTGAAGGCCATCGACCTCATCGGCCTCGATGGATTCGAAACCGCCTATCCCAAGGAGCTGTCCGGCGGCATGCGGCAACGGGTCGGCCTCGCCCGGGGGCTCGTCGTCAATCCGAAAGTGCTCTTGATGGATGAGCCGTTCTCGGCGCTGGACGTGTTGACCGCCGAAACGTTGCGCACGGACTTGCTCGACCTCTGGTGCGAAGGCCGCATGCCGATCCGCAGCATTCTGCTCGTCACGCACAACCTCGAGGAAGCGGTGCTCATGAGCGACCGCATTCTCGTTCTTGCCTCCAATCCCGGCCGTATCATCTCGGAGATCAAGGTGAACCTGCCGCAGCCGCGAAACCGCGTCGATCCCGCCTTCCGGGCGCTCGTGGACGATATTTACGCCCGCATGACAGCAAAAAGCACGGCGGCCCCGGCGCGAGAGGGCATCTTCCCCGGCACGGGCATCAGCATGAGTTTGCCCGAGGTGTCAACAAACACGCTCGCTGGTCTTCTCGAAACATTGGCCGAGCCGCCTTTCAACGGCAAGGCCGACTTGCCGCTCCTGGCCGAGCGCGCGCAAATGGACGTGGACGAGCTGTTTCATGCGGCGGAAACGCTTCAGCTTTTGCGCTTTGCCGAGCTTGCCGAGGGCGACCTGAAGCTGACCGACGCGGGCCGCCGTTTCGTGGATGCCGGCGTCGATGAGCGCAAAGCGCAGTTCGCGCAACATCTCGTGGCCTTCGTGCCCCTCGCTGCGCACATAAAACACATTCTCGACGACAGGCCGAGCCATCGCGCGCCGATCATCCGCTTCAAGGACGAGCTTGAAGATGCGATGCCTGAGGAGGAAGCCGAGAGAACGCTCCATACGGTGATCAACTGGGCGCGCTACGCGGAAGTGCTCGCGTTCGACGGCGAGTCCGGGATGGTGAGCCTCGATATTCCGAGTTGAGCAGCATTCTTGGGTTTGCCAACGAATGCATGCGGTCTATGGGTCGATAAGAGGAAGTCTTGATATGAGCATATGGTGGCGGCTGCCCCCCTGGAACCGGACTTAGCTCATAAGGCAAAAATTTAGTCTTGCAGGTAAGGCATTTTCTCCTTACATACGTTTCATGAGCACACTTACCGTCACTTCGAAGGGGCAGATCACGCTCCGCAAAGATTTGCTAAAGCATCTCGGCGTCGAAACGGGCAGCAAGCTCGCCGTCGAAAAGCTTCCCGATGGCCGGATCGGGATCAGGGCGGAACGGGCTACCGGAAAGATCTCCGATGTTTTCAATTCCCTGAAGCAGCCTGGCGGGTCTTGCGTCTCCATAGAGGAGATGAACGAGATCGCTGCGAGAGGCTGGGCGGGAGAGCTGTGAAGATTACGGCCGACACCAATGTTCTTGTCCGCGCAATCGTGGGAGACGATAAGCTGCAAAGCGCCGCCGCCCAAGAGGCGCTGGCGAACACGGAGGCAATTGCGCTGACAATCCCGGCTCTCTGCGAACTGGTTTGGGTTTTATCGCGAGGCTATAAGATCCCAGGGCCAGAAATCGCCCAAACGATCCGCTCGTTGCTGAATGCGGCCAATATCGAAGTCAATCGCCCCGCCGCCGAGGCGGGACTGGAAATACTTGAAGCCGGCGGGGACTTCGCCGATGGCGTCATCTCTTTCGAAGGCGAGTGGCTCGGCGGGGATGTCTTCGTCTCCTTGGATAAGAAAGCCGTGGCTCTTTTGGATAAACAGGGAATGTCCGCGCGATTGCTGTGAGGCGATGCGACCAGACTCACTCACGTTCTCCAGCCCATTACGTTATCACCCGAGCCGCCGCGCGCCGACCATCCGCTTCAAGGACGAGCTTGAGGACGCCATGCCCGAGGAGGAAGCGGAACGAACCCTCCATACGGTGATCAACTGGGCGCGCTACGCCGAAGTGCTCGCGTTCGACGGCGAGTCCGGGATGGTAAGCCTCGATATTCCGAGCTGAGCAGCATTCTTGGGTTCACCAACGAAAGCATGCGGTCTACGGGTCGCTAAAAGACGTTCCATAAACTGAACTTACCCCAATAAACGGAAATTGTGCCGGTTGCTCTTTCGCACCTACAGAGTTAAGCTAGATTAGCTAGCTTATGGGGTCTCGCATGCAGGAAATTGGAGCATTCGAAGCGAAAAATACTCTAGGCGCTCTGCTCGACCGTGTTCAAAATGGCGAGGAGATCGTCATTACCCGGCACGGCAAACCTGTCGCACGCCTCGTCCCCGAAACGGGCACGAGGAATCTTGACGCCGCTCATGCGGCTGCCGCCCGGCTTCGCGCCAGGGCAAAAGCGCAAGCCGGCGCGCCTATCGCCCAAGACGAATGGAAAACCTTCCGCGAGGAGGGGCGGACATGACCTTCGTCCTCGACTGCTCCGCCGTTCTCGCCTGGGTGCATGGCGACGAGCGCACAACGGAAATCGAGGCGGTATTCGACCACGTGGTCGAGAAGGGGGCGATAGTCCCTCATCTGTGGCATTTGGAAGTGGCCAATAGCCTGACCGTCGCCGTCCGGCGCAAACGCGTGACCCAGGCCTTCCGCGACGATGTGTTGAAGGACCTGGCGGAACTCAATATCTCCGTAGATGGCGAGACGGCAGCGAACGCATGGGGCGCATCGGTCCGCCTTGCCGATCTTTACGGTCTCACCGTCTATGACACCGCCTATCTAGAGCTTGCCCAACGGCTACGCCTCCCCCTCGCAACGCTCGACCGGGATTTGGCAGAGGCCGCGCGCGCCGCTGGCGTGGAGGTGTTACCGTAAATGCGGTGCAGCGCCAGCCTCGGAATGGCCAATTCCGCTAAAAGACGTGTTGGGTCGAATCCGGACTCGCCGTTCCGATAAGATATGGGCAGCTTGCCCCCCAGCTGCGGACTTAACCGCGTTGATGAAGTGGCGAGGCTGGCTAAGCCGCACAGAATGTCGGCGAGGGCGAATTTTGACCGATAATTCCGCCCCGAGGTTCAACGATTGATCTGGCCAAGATTGGCATGTAGCACGGCGCCGTTCAGCGCGGGCGAAACCGCGCAGAAGTGGACAAGGGCAGCAATCTCCTCCGGCGCCACTAGTCGGCCGAAGGAGACCCGATCACGGAGGAATGAATCGTTAATCGCAGTGTTAGTGAGGACCATTGGGGTTGCCGTAACGCCAGGACAAATACAGCAGCTGTGAACGTGCCCACCGCTGAAGTCTTGTTGAGTGGCGCGCATCATGCCAATGGTAGCGTGCTTGATTGCAACATAGGAGAACGCTTGCGGGACAGCAATTTCAGACAACGTAGACCCTATGTAGAGAATCGCGGAGCCGCGCCCCATACACGGTGCAATAAGCTGGTTCAGGCGCGCAGGAGCCAGCACCATGAGGTTGAAGGCCCTCTGCAGATAGGCTTCATCAACGCGAAAGGCTTGATCGTGGCGAAACTCGGCTGCGTTGTGTATCAGCGCAAATTGTCCGTTATCCTGGCTTGCCACAATATTCTCGAGTAAATCGGCGGGCCAGAGAGGCTCCGCCAAATCAATCTCCACATGGCGCACGTCAGGCAAGGCTGGCTTGCGCCTTGACAGGCTGACAACCTGCCAGGCTTCGTCAAGGAAGCGCTCACATATCGCTGCGCCGATGCCAGAACTCCCCCCTGAGACTATCGCGGTTCTCATGACACCGTGGTTCGGCGATGGGCTTGCTGACCGCGAGAAGAGGCTACGCTGACACTGATTTCGGCCACTTGGTCATGGGGCAGTCCCTCCGTTTTCAGCAACTGGTCGAGAAACCAACCAGCGAGTGCTTCAAGCGTAATATTAGGGAGTTCGAGCAGCAGAACATCCTGGGCGGGGAGCAGAAAGCGATCATTTCCGAATTGACAGGCCACGCTATTTCCCTCGCGACTAATCAGCAAGTGTGGGGAATGGGCTGGCAAAAGTAGATGTTCATCGAGCAATGCGCAAAGCTCACGAAGCCGAGTCTTTAATATGCGATAGTCAAGAACCATGCCGTTCTCTTCCTGCACTGCAACCATTTCGGCGCCTACAATGAAGTTATGACCGTGCAGACATTCGCGCTCGGTCTCCGAAAAAATGGTAAAGTGCGCCGCAGCGAAGCCAATATCGTCCCTATCAATGCGTATTGCCAATCGATCTTGCCGCTCCGATAAGATATGGGCAGCTTGCCCCCCGGCTGCGGACTTAGCCGCGTTGATGAGGTGGCGAGGCTGGCTAAGCCGCACAGAATGTCGGCGAGGGCGAATTTTGACCGATAATTCCGCCCCGAGGTTCAACGATTGATCTGGCCAAGATTGGCGTGTAGCACGGCGCCGTTCAGTGCGGGCGAAACCGCGCAGAAGTGGACAAGGGCAGCAATCTCCTCCGGCGCCACTAGTCGGCCGAAGGAGACCCGATCACAGAGGAATGAATCGTTAATCGCAGTGTTAGCGAGGACCATTGGGGTTGCGGTAACGCCAGGACAAATACAGCAGCTGTGAACGTGCCCACCGCTGAAGTCTTGTTGAGTGGCGCGCATCAAGCCAATGGTAGCGTGCTTGATTGCAATATAGGAGAACGCTTGCGGGACAGCAATTTCAGACAACGTAGAGCCTATATAGAGAATCGCGGAGCCGCGCCCCATACACGGTGCAATAAGCTGGTTCAGGCGCGCAGGAGCCAGCACCATGAGGTTGAAGGCCCTCTGCAGATAGGCTTCATCAACGCGAAAGGCTTGGTCGTGGCGAAACTCGGCTGCGTTGTGTATCAGCGCAAATTGTCCGCCATCCTGGCTTGCCACAATATTCTCGAGTAAATCGGCGGGCCAGAGAGGCTCCGCCAAATCAATCTCCACATGGCGCACGTCAGACAAGGCTGGCTTGCGCCTTGACAGACTGACAACCTGCCAGGCTTCGTCAAGGAAGCGCTTACATATCGCTGCGCCGATGCCAGAACTCCCCCCTGAGACTATCGCGGTTCTCACGACACCGTGGTTCGGCGATGGGCTTGCTGACCGCGAGAAGAGGCTACGCTGACACTGATTTCGGCCACTTGGTCATGGGGCAGTCCCTCCGTTTTCAGCAACTGGTCGAGAAACCAACCAGCGAGTGCTTCGAGCGTAATATTAGGGAGTTCGAGCAGCAGAACATCCTGGGCGGGGAGCAGAAAGCGATCATTTCCGAATTGACAGGCCACGCTATTTCCCTCGCGACTAATCAGCAAGTGCGGGGAATGGGCTGGCAAAAGTAGACGTTCATCGAGCAATGCGCAAAGCTCACGAAGACGGGTCTTTAATATGCGATAGTCAAGAACCATGCCGTTCTCTTCCTGCACTGCAACCATTTCGGCGCCTACAATGAAGTTATGACCGTGCAGACATTCGCGCTCGGTCTCCGAAAAAATGGTAAAGTGCGCCGCAGCGAAGCCAATATCGTCCCTATCAATGCGTATTGCCAATCGATCTTGCCGCATGGAGTTTACCTATATGTTCCGCTAATAGCGCTCAGCGAGTGATTGGCCGCTGCGTCGTCCGCCGCGCGAGAGGAGGACAAGAGTCCGACGCCGAAAACCAATGAAAACCCGGTAAGCACTATGAACCGAACTGACTGCTTGCACCGGACCAACATGGCGAAGCCCCCCCAAATGGCAAATTAAATGAATATTCTATCCTAGCGCGGGGGTTTTGATGATTGTAAGTAAAATCCTCGTGCGCGTTCCCAGGTTGTATCCTGAATATCCATCCATCCAGGCAGCACGAGTTTGGTTAGTCCAGTGTGTGGTTTCGCGGATATCAATCTTCATGATGTCCTCCAGAATTCATTTGCGTTTTACCCCGCGCAGCTCGAATGTTTTGTGGATGGCATACGCGTTCTCCCAAGCCGGGCCGGTTTTACGGCGGCTGGGCGACACCCGAGCTTGTGGGGCCCTCCAAAGAAGCAGAGCAAGGGGCAAAAATGTGGTGGCCCCGGGAGACAGGCGCTGATCGAACCTCGCCGCCCGAGGAACGGCGGCTGATCCCCTGAAAGCGGCACTCTCCGAAAGCAACCCGATGTCTGCAAACGGCCTTAAGCACGAGTATGGTGCTGCACACGGTCTGATATGCGTGGGGCGCGCCTAATTGGCGGGGTGACGTGACGAAACGGTATTGTTCATGTTATTTTATTTAAAATTGTGGCTGAGTTTTCCTTAGTCGGTGCGTTCTGTCCACAAAAGAACACGCACTACAAGAGGGGCATCATGTGTGGGCGTCGCGTCTTAGCTATCCTTCTCGCCGTCTGCACCACAACAGAATACGCCCTGGCGGACGTGGTTGTACGCGTCGACCTTTCTAGCCAGCGCATGCATGTTATCGTGAATGGATCACACTATGCCACTTGGCCCGTCTCGACCGGGCGCAGGGGCTATCCCACGCCTACCGGCAGTCACCGGCCAAACCTCCTCGAGGGAACGCACTATTCAAGCAAGTATCATGGCTCACCGATGCCGTACTCGATCTTTTTTCATGGCGGGTACGCCATTCATGGCACCTACGAAGCGCATGCCTTAGGGCGGCCCGTTTCGCATGGCTGCATCAGGCTGCATCCGAGTAATGCTGCGGAGTTATTCTCGCTGGTCCGCGCGCAGGGAAAATCAAATACCCGGATCGTTATACATCACTGAGGCTCGCTGACAGCGGGAATGGTCTGAAGTGATGGTCATGCCCCAAGTCGGACGCATGACAGGCTGGCGCTTTAAGGACGGCACCCAAGTGAGCGTGGATGCTTCTCGGGACGGGAAGTAGACGGCGAAGTTGACGGTGGCGGCGCTTGTTCCTATTCTGTTCTCATGTCCACCCCAGCAGCCACAATTCCGCCCACGCCCGAAAACGTCGCCTTATATCGCGCCGCCGCCATCGCCTATCCGCATCAGCTCGGCATCGCCTGGGGCGTCAACGCGGCGGACGGCAGGAATATCTTGCGCGGTGTTCGGCGGCCGGATGGGCAGGATGTGGCTGTAGGCTAAAAAACCCCTGATAGGACGCCGCAGGCGGGCAGAAACTTCGCCCGGTGCTCTGTGAGTCCGAACCCGTCCCCTGGCGAAATCCCTGTATTTACCGGGGGAAAACGCAGGCAGCGAAGCGTCTGTGAGAAAGGTCTGTTAGAACGGCCAAATTCGCCACCGGCAGGCACGCTACAGGCGCGAAAGGCCTTGGCAGATTGCAGAGTAGGGGGCAGGGGAAAGGGGGCTGTACGGGGAAAACCGTAGGGCATTCTCAGGCAGGCTTGCGTGCGATCAGAATCATCGCCTTGCCGTCGAACTCAAGAAAGCCGCCCGCCGCCGCATCTGCGGCTGCCGCCCGCGTCCGCTCAATCGGGCGCAAAAGCTTGGCCGCTATCTCTTCCACGGTGTATGGCAGCAAGGCTTGGTCCTTGGCGGCTAGGTGCAAGAGGTAATGCAGCATGTGCTTTGCGCGGGGGAACAGGTGTTCATCGGCGTCAACGCGTTCCTTGAGAGAGAGGACTTCTTTTGGCGTGATGCGGCGGAAGGCGGCGCACTTGAGCTTGGTGGCGGATTTCAATGGGTGGCCTGCTTTTGCTGCGCCCCATGCGGCCAACATGCTTCACCGCGACGCCGGGTCACCTCGGCCCATATCTCAGCCACCAAGCGGCGCTCGCTGACGTTTTGCAGCGCGTTGCGTTCATCGGGCGTCAGGCCGAGCTTGCTGTCACCGAGCAAGCGCATAAAGGCAGGCAGGCTTTCGCCGGCATGGGCAACAGCAGAAAATGCTGACACGGCTTTGGTAACAGCCGAGCACAAGAGCGGGTCATCGCGCGGGGTCATTCTGCTGACTCCGGTAGCGCAAGCAGTTCCCCCTTATCAACTGTCGCACGTCCAGCTTTATCAAAGATATGTGCGACGAGCCGGGCTAAGTCGAAGTCATTCATCTTGGGCCGGTCGACGATGAGGGGAGCGCCGTCGCGCCCTGTTATTTCGGTTCGGCTGGTCTCTCCGTACAACCTTGGATTATTTTTCCCGGATAGCCACTTTAGGTTGTCACTCAGGACGCGGGCGCTTTGCGGGTCGATGCGCCCCTCCAGCAACCGCTTATTCACCTCAAGCAGCGCATCCACCTGTGCGTCCGCCCGCATGGTTAGAGCTGTTTCATAGGCCTTCGCGAGCTGGGGGTCTTCACGCAGGCGGGCGTAGAAAGCAGTCTTGCCCGGCTTCCCCTTACCCATGGCGTCGACGAGATTGGTGCCTTCGCCTATCGCGCGGACGATCTCAAAATAGGCTTCTGGCGGCCACAGCTCCTTGCGCCCGACGCTCACAGCCGCCCCTCGCGTTCGAGCCGGGCGACTACCTTCGCCGCATGTGTCAGGGCTGCCTGCTTGTCCTTCTTATCGCCCGCCACTTTTTGCCGTGTCGCCTTTGCCATCTTGGCCTTGCGTTCACGCGCTTCCCGGATGTCCTCACGGCTCATAACCTTGGGCGCTGGGGCGCTTTCCTCGGGGGTGGGTGCATCCTGCTTCGCCTTTTCCGCTTCACGCTTTGCGCGGTCGAGTGCTTTTACGCGAAAGTACTCGGCGTCGCTTGTCGGGGCACGCATCGCGGCTATAGCGGCGGCTGCATCGGCGTCGGTCAGGCCCTCAATTTTGCTCATCCATCCGGGCACATCCACTGAACCGGGGGCAATCTCCGACGCGCGCCAATCGTGGCGAACCCACGTCTCATAGCGCGGGCGGCGGTCCAGCTTGCGCAGGGCGTCGACGGCTTCGGGAGATGCAAGCGTGTCGGTGAGGATGCGCTGGAGCCCCTTGCCGGTGATGTGAAACTTCTCCGAGCTGACCACAGGCTTTTGCCGCGCATCGTGCCAAGTAAGGCAAGTCCACATCGTGGGCGAGAACGCGCCACCGATCGGCATGAAGACACGAATCAGGAACGCGCCTTCGTTGGACGGAATCGTGAACTCGTCAGGGCTGCGAAGCGGAAACCTGCGCCAAGTTGAGTAAGTAAAGTCCGAGCCGCTGCAGGCTTCGGCGATGGCGGCCGGGAGAAGGGTTGAAATCCAAGCGGGGCGAGGATGGGAGAAGTAGACGCGGTCGACTCCGTAGTCCTTTCTGACGAAGTCCACGGAGTCGCCGATTGGTTCAATTACAACGTGCTCACGGACCTTCCTCATGCAGCAATCTCCGCAGGGGCGGGCAAGTCGGCCAAGGCCTTGCGGGCCGAGTTTTCATCGCCGAAGCGCGCGATAGGGGCAGCGTCCGCACCGAAAAGAGTCCAGCCGAAATTTGGTACCAGCGCGACGTGCGCTTCGCCGACAAGGTTGGATTGCTGCGGCTCAGAGCTTGCGAACCACTCCCGCAAAACGCGCAAGATTACGAAGCCACGGTCAGCACTGACAACGCGACAGGTACAGTCGAAATCCCCGGCCTCGCCGACCAAATCGATGATGTCATTGTCCTTGATGCGCGTTTGATGTTTCCACCAGGACGGGTCCAGTGTATCCGCGAAGGAGAACCTGCGCGGAACAACAATGTGATAGGTTGAGCGGTGGAATCCCGCGTCGGATTGGATGTAGTCTATGGGCAAGCACTCGTCGTTCTTGCGGGTCATGTTAGCGGTTCCCTTGTAGTTGTTTTTCAAGACGGGCGTATTCATCTGATCCGCCGCTGGAAAAAAATTCATCGATATTCCGGTTCATCAACCCCTCCAGCTCAAGCAGCCGCTCTTGCGGCGTAGTCGCAAGCTTCGGCGACGCCTCTGCTGCCTTGCGCCGGTTGACTCGCCGAATGTGCCGCATGTCGTTGAATTGGCGGCTGGCCGGGAGATCATCATCAGGATCGGTGGGGGAGTAGTGGCTGTATCCGCGGTTCATTGGAGGGGCTCAGCTCGCACGCGACGGGCCAAATCAATGGGCCAGAATCCGCCGCTTTCCGCGTCGTAAGCTCCGATGCCGAGCACCAAGGTTGAACCGTCAGCCTTTACCAAGATTACGGTGTCGCCGGTTTGAATACAGTCGCCTGCTTCGCAAAAGAAGGCGGGGTGTATGATTTCGTCATAGGTGGCGTCTGCAAGTTCTTCGCGCACCAAGTCTATAACAAACTGCCGGGGCGTGTGTCGGCGTAGTCTGTCGGCGCCGAGTGCTTTGCTTTTTGGTTCCATTGTCTCTCCTTCGAGGCGCGCGTTTTCCATTTTTGATATTGTGAGCGCTTCTGAAGGTTGCGTCATTGGATTAGTGAGTTCGTTTTTGGACTCTTTGAGCGCGGCCCTAAGAAGCTTGCCAAGTCGATGGATGCGGGATTCACGCGTGCCGCCATTGGCGGGATATTCGCCGTCATCCACGAGTAGCGCTGCCGCGGCGTGGTAACTGCGCGCGGTTCCCGAGAGAATTTTGTGCGTGGCGATGCCGAAGAGTTCGTTTATTTTTTTGCCAGGGTTGAGTTCGATTTTGCCACTCAGCCCCCTATCCATGAACGTGCGCGCCTCAAGGGGGGCGACGACTTTTGAGGCCGCCGCGTCGCACAGCGCCGTGAGCGTGAGCACTGCATTCGCCGAAGTGCCCAACGAGAGCCGGAACGCCGCGCCGGGCTGCGATTGGCGTAGCGCCTCGATAAGCTCCACGGCGTCGGCCACGTGGGTAATCTCAATGGCTTTCATGTGCGGACCCTCTGCGCGGTGGGGGCACTAAGCCGCCGCCTCGCGTTTCAAAACCTCGGCCACGCCCTCGTGTGAGATGCTGAAGCCTTCTTCCTGCATGGCGGCTGCGATGCTGCGGAGCGACTTTTCCTCGGCCCTCATCGCTTGCATGCGGGCGATGGCGGCTTGCTCACGCGCATCCGGCACGAGCTGGCCGCCGCGCAATTCGTTCTCGCCCTTCTCGATGCGATAGCCGAAGGGTCTGCTGCCGCCGAGATGCCGCCCGCGTTTGCGCTGGTCTGCCTTCGTCTCTGTGACGCGGCTGCGGATGCGATCGCGCTCTGCTTCGGCGAAGGCGCTGGCGATGATGAAGAAGGTGCGCGCAAGCCCATTGCCTGACACGTCGCCGCCCAAATCAATTAGGTGGAGCGAGACGCCCATGTCCTTGAAGGTCTGGACCATGGTCAGGGCATCCAATGCGCTCCTAAAGGCGCGGTCGAGCTTAGCGCAGATGACCACGTCCCTGGCCTTCAAGGATGCGATAAGCTCTCTGCCAACGGGTCGCTCGCTCAAGGGCTTTGAGCCGCTGACGCCTTCCTCGATAAAGTACGTGGGTGCGCCCAAGTTATGCATATCGCAGTAACCCTTAATCTGGCGCTGCTGCACGCCCAGGCTTTCGCCTTCATCGGCCTGCTTTTGTGTCGAAACGCGGCAATAAGCGTAGATAGCCATCTGCTTCCCCCCTCGATGTCAGCCTGTCAACCTGATAGTTGAGGATGAGGAAAGCGCTGACAGAGGCAACGCTCTGAAACATCGGGAGCATTGAAAACAAAGGGATTTTCTCTGCTGGGCGCGTATCACGTGCTGCTGCTATCAACCTGCAACCTCGAGAACCGGCCGTCCGGACCGCGAGGCAGAGAGCGAGCGATTTGGCTGAGCTTCGCCCTGCCGGCCGGTGTAGTCGCGCCAAGCGATGCCCCGTGCTTCTCGCATCGATGCGTTCGCGGATTGCGCCCAGCACGGCGGCAAGGCGTGCCTGCCTTCGTCCTGGCGCCGCATTGCAAGCGTTCTGTGGCTTCGGCGAGAGCCTGCGGCCACGGTATCCCTTCCTCAAACAGGAGCTGTCGGGCGAGCGCGTTCAGCCGCTTGCGATAGTCTCTCGCCCAGCCTTCTCGCACGCTCCGTCTATCGGAAACCGCATGAGACGGACTCGATTGACTGTCTGGCATGGCGTCTCCTTCCTGCTTGGTGAGGTGCCCCGGCCGCCCTGTACGCCAGCCGGGGCCTCGCGGGGCAATTCTACAAAGCCCGCGAGAATTGTGTTGGTGAGGGGATGCAACCGGCGAACCGGCACGCGGGGCAGCGCGCGATCGGCGGCTCGATTGCGCAAACTGCATTCCCTGGCTGCAATTTTCGCACGCGCGGGGATGGTGCAGATCGGCGGCTCCGGCCGGGCGGAACCTGGCTGCGCCTGGCTGGCTTTCATGCTGCATTGGCGTTCATCCCTACAAGCTGCCGCCGCACCTCTTCCAGGCCGAAGCGCGCAGCCAAGTCGTTAAAATCCGTATCCCGCTCGCCGCGATCTGTGCCGAAGTTCGGCGAGATGACTTCCGAATTGCCGGCAGCACGCGCCGCCGCCTTGGCCGCCTCTACGCCCTTGTTGGGCGTCAGGTGCGCGTCATCGTCCGCAGCGAACAGGAAGGGCAGAGCCGGGAAGGCTGAGCGGAACTCGCGCGCCACAGGCGCGAGATTGCCGGCTGTAAAGCATATTACGGCGGGAAGGCCCGTTGCCTCGTGAGCGCTGGCGCCGGTGGCGAAGCCTTCAGCGAATATGATGCGCTCGGCTGGCATGTCGCCGATAAAATGAAACAGGGCGTCTGTCGGCAGGCCAAATATGAATTTCTTGGTGAAGGTGTATCCGGTTTCGTCAACATCCTTGACGAAGATGCGCTGCAGGTTGCGCACTTCGCCGGCGGAATCCTGCATGGTTATGAGCAGCTCGCAGCCGTCCCACAGCGCACCATGCGGCTGTATGCTTTTGGCGGTGAGGTATTTGTGCGAGCTGCACGCCCACGCCTTTTGCATGTAGCGGGCAAGCTCGCCCTGCCCGGCCGCGAGCTTTGCAGCCGCCTGTGCGCGCTCAGCCTTGGCCTGCTCGCGCCGCTCCTTGAGCGGTATCTTCCGTGGCTCGGCATTCCCGCCGAGAACTTCCGCCTTTACCCATTTTACCGCGGCGACGAAATCAACGCCCTGCATGCGCATGACGGCATCGTAGACGCTCTTGTAGCCCTCTGTGCAGGTACAGGACCAGCGGCGCTTGCCGGCATCCCAGCGCCAGCTCGGGTCATGGTCATCGTGATCAGGGAAGGGGCAGATAATATGCTGCTGACGCCCGTGCGGCCACGAGATGCCGAGCGCGGTCAGTACGTCCTTTTCCCTGCCCTTGATGAGGGCGTGCGCGTCCTGTTTCATCGGCGCGCGTCCTGGCCGGGCTGGTGCGGGAAGGGGGCCACCAAGGCTCTAGCCGAATCCCAATTTTGCCAGCTTATGACGATCATGACGCAGCTTCCTTTTCAAGGGTATCGCGCGCGCACGCGTGAACCCCCATAAAGCTTCTGTGCGTCAGCATCGTCATATCGTCATAACCTCGCCCGTCACCACGTACTCGTGTCTTCGCGGACGCCGTCCTCAACCAGCTCATGATGCGTCTTGAGCCGCAGCCCCGTGAAGAAAGTGCCCCGCATATCCCGCCCCTTCTTGAAGCCTCGATTGGACAGCTCTTGGGCGAGGAACTTGTTGTTCTTTGCCGGGAAATGGTTGTCATCGGCATAGGCCTTCCATGACTTGAAGAGATCGGCCAGCGTGGTTTCCCTGAAGCGCACCCCCGCGACATCGGCTGCTTTGGCACGCTCCCAATCCTTCCTGTAGCTGGCCGGCGTGACGCACATATCCGACAGCCAAAGTCCAAGGGCGTCCTCGCTATCGAGATAATCGCTGGTCGCTGCCAGAACCGTCTCCGGCGGGTTCAGCCCGTCGCGCTGCCATTCAAGGCACCCGTCGATCATCCATTGCAGGATGCCGCCATATTCAGCCTTCAGCTTTTCCGGCAGGTCGGGGTCTTTCTCTTGCGGCGTGATCTTCACATTGAACGGGATCAGGTTGAAGCGGCGGCGGATCGCGTCATCGACGGCGCGCAGTTGCGGCTTGTGATTGCCGACGATGCAGAGCTTGAATTTCGGGGCGAACTCGAAGTAGTCGGCGCGCATGAAGCGGGCTGCGATGGGATCGCCTCCGGTCAGGCTCTTGATCCGGGCCTCCGCCCAATACTGCCCTTGCTCAGTCTCCTGGCTGATGACCAAGCGGGAACCTACCAGCCTTGCCAGCTCCGTTTCGTGCCGCTGCCCCTTCTGCTCGGCGAAAGTCTGCGCCGGGCTGACGATCTGGTATACGCCGAGAAGGGCGCTGATCGTGTTCAGGAACACGCCCTTGCCGTTGCCGCCAGAGCCGTAGATAAAAAACAGCGCATGTTCTCGGATGGAGCCGGTCAGGAAGTATCCGCACATCCGCTTGAGATACGCCTGCAGCTCCTTGTCGCCGGCCGTCACCTTGTCGAGGAAACCGAACCACAGCGAACAATCGCCGCCCGGCGCGACTGTCGTGATCTTGGTGCAATGCCTTGCAGGATCGTGGCCGATATTCTCGCCCGTGCGCAAATCGATGATGCCGCCCGGTGTGTTGAGCACCCAATCGTCGGCGTCCCATTGGCGCGTGTCTGCTGCGAGGCTTTCGACGCTGCGGGCGCCGGTTACGACTGCGGCATAGGTTTTTGGACTGGCCCACTCCTTCGCCGGGTTCGGGTTCTTAGGATCATGCAGCAGCGCTGCCATCTCATGACACAAGTGGCGCGCGAGTGTGAACACGTTCAGCGTCTCGTCCTCGGCCCACCTTTTGCCGTCGTACATGAACCACTTGCTCCATCGCGCCACGTAGCGAAGGTGCTTTTTGTGAAGCTCGCCGAATCTGAGAATCTGCCCGCCAACGGTTTCGAATGGCGCGAACTCGTCCTCTGTATCGTGCTTGTTCCCGGTCGGCCCGCTGGTCGCTGCCTTGACTTCCGCCGCGCGCGTAGCGCGCACTTCATTAAGATTGATGGCCGTCATTGCCGCCCCCTCGCCGCCAATAGCCGCTCAAGCTCCGCCTCGCAGTCCTTCAAAGCCACCGGCTTCACCATTGCCGGTTCAAATTCTGCGAGCCTGAGCACATCCCGCGCGACGGCGTCCGAATTGATGAACCATGCCCGCCCCATGACGTGGCTGGCTTCCTCACAGAGCGTCTTGGCTGCCTCAAGGGGTTCATCATTGGCCAAGCGCCATCGGCCGCTTACGGCGTCGCGGCATAACCAGCGGGCGAGCTTCGGCGAGCGCCGAAAATCCGGTTCGTGCCGCAGAGAGAAAAACGCACTAAGTTGCTTTGAAATGCTGGGCTCGTCCGCACTGAATCTCGCAATGCTGTTTGCGAGAAACGGACTAGTAACCTTGCCGAAATTATCGGACTTGCGGACAATATCTGGTGGGGTTATGTTACCCATGTTACATGCTTTCTGAAGGCGGCTTCACACTTCGCCTTTGGTTACTCTACAAGCCCCTCTCCTTCTCGCCGGGTTGTAGTGGTTGAATACCTAAGCCGGGATGCGCCCCTCGCACTCCCGGCTTTTTTACGCGGCCTTCACATCGAATCCGCTGTATTTCTGCTCAAAGGCGATAAGCTCCTTCAGGGAATAGTAGTACCTGCGCCCGCGCCGAACTGGCTTCGGATAATCATCCAGTTCTAGCGTATATCGCCTTATCGTCCGCACATCTCTTTGCTGTCGTCTTGCTACCTCTTCAACGGGTAGCCAAATCTCTTTGTGGGCCATGCCGATTTCCTTTCTCTGCCTAAAATTATACCATGAAACGCAGTTTGCATGCGCGTGCGAGTTCTCGCTTTGTGCCGAAACTTCTCGCTTTGGTTGCGGAACTGTTAAGGTTTCGCCGTACATAAAATGTGGGTCAAAATGCTCTTCAGTTGACGTTAAAAGCTCCGCCATTCCCTGTCTTACCGGGCGTGGCTGTGAAGCTGACGAAGGGGATTATTGCCGGCATGTGCGTCGGATAATGCGTGCGTCGCAGAGGTGATCGCTGAACCGGCCGGGCGGCTTAGGAACCAACGCAGCCAGCGCGCCGGAACCCGGCGCGACCGGTTGGCATGCGCAGCTCACGCTTGATTTCCCAGATCAAGACGTGGCAGCGATTGGAGGAAGGCTCTCAGATCGTCTTGGAGAATGAGGGTGCGGCGCCCGTACTTGCGAGCGACAAGGAGCCCCTCACGGATCGCTCCGTAGAGCTTGTCGCGGCAAACATTCGCCGCAACGCAAGCCTCATCAATTCCGTACGCGAGCTGTTGTCCGTCTTTCATGGATCGTCCTCGATGGATTACTGTTCGAGGACGTATGGTAACCCAGTTAAGGAGCTGCTGAGAGTGGTGTTTGTCTTACTTTTTTCGAAGTCAAAAACTGCTCTCGGAGACGTAACCTTTCGTTTACTTTAAGCAACGCCTCATAGGCTGCATCGGGAGTGGTCTCCTTACCCTCCAGAATACTGAGAACTCGTGATAGGAAAGTCGGCCAATTCCCCTCCCTGCGAGCAGATGCTTCTTTTTTGAATGTCCTCTCGTAAATACGCTCCAGCGCTTCAATGAGACATTTACGAAATACATCATACTTTCTCTTGCCATCTTTTCGCTTGCGATCGTAGCTGATTCCGCTTTGAGCCAAAGCAACAAGGAGAGAAAGGCTCTGCTTGATACGATGAAATCCTGCCACCGCCTGTTTGCTCGGGAATTCATCGTTTCGAACTAACGCCATGAGGACGGCTGACTCTTGCGGCGACATAAAAATTCCATCCGGAACGTCTAGCAGCTGCTGCGCTTTAGGCAGTCCCCGCACCCGGTCTATCTCCCACTCCAAGTCGAAGTCGGCGCCGTCGAGGAGTTCCTGCAATTTTTGGGTTGTTCGCTCAATCTGCTGCAATCTTGCCATTCGCTTGTGAGGCGTCGCATCACTACGCATCTGGCAAAATTTTTGATGCGCATTGAATGTCCCATTTATATCGTCGCACAATACCGTCCTCTGCTCATCCGAGAGTGCGAAGTCGGGGCCAAGATCGCTGAGGATTTCCTGGAGCTGTTCCGAATTTATCAAAGGCATCGCCGGTTCTTTCTATATTGAATTGGTCTTGGCACCGGATGCGCAGTACGCAGCCCACGCATCCATCAGCGCCCTCCGCTTCTGGAAAAGATCGCCCCGCCGATAGGCTCGCTCGACTTCATTCTCTATCGTGTGCGCCAGCGCCATTTCGACCACTTCGCTTGGGAAGTTCGTCTCCTCGGCAGCCCAGTCCCGGAAGGTACTTCTGAAGCCATGCACCGTGAGCCCCGGCCGTAAGCCGCGCAGAAGTTCCAGCATGGCCATGCTGGAGAGCGGCCGACCCAGGCGGGCACCAGCAAAAACGTAAGGCGTGCTCTCGATCTTCGGCACGCCGGCAAGGATTTCGCGAGCCCGGTCGGAGAGGGGGACGCGATGCTCGACGGACGCCTTCATTCGACTTGCCGGCACCTGCCAAATGCCTTCGTTGAGGTCAAATTCGCTATGCGTTGCCAAGATCGTTTCGGAGGTGCGGGCGGCGGTCAGTATCGTGAATTCGAGAGCGCGGGCTGAGATCGCGGAATTGGCACGCAGCAGCGGCATAAACGCGGGCACTTCCTGCCAGGGCATGGCCGGATGATGCCGCACCGCTCCCTTCTTCTTCCGCGCCGGCAACAGGTGCTTCAGATGCCCGCGCCAGAGTGCCGGATTGGCCCCGTCTCTCAATTTCCGGGCGCGGCACCAATCCAGCACGTTCTCGATCCGGCCGCGGACACGCCCGGCCGTTTCGGGCTTCGTGCGCCAGATCGGCTCCAAGACTCGAAGGATGTCCTCGGTGGTGATCCCCGCTACGTCCAGATCACCGATAATCGGGTTTGCGTAGCTCTCAAGCGTATTGCGCCATTGCTGCCGGTGCTTGGCATTCTTCCACGATGGCTCGTGCGCCGTGATATAGCGCTCAACCGCTTCCCGGAAGGTGACGCAATCCGCAGAGGCGTTCTCTCGCGCGGCGTTCTTGCGTGCTTCGATCGGGTCCAGACCCTGTTTTAGACGCTTGCGGCTCTCCTCGGCGATCTCGCGTGCCGAAGCGAGGCTGATATCCGCGCATGTTCCGAGCCCCATATCGCGTGTGCGGCCTTCGCGCGTGAAACGGAATATCCACCCCTTCGTGCCACTGTCGGTAATCCTCAGATAGAGGCCTCCACCATCAGCGTGGAGCCCCTTTTCCTTGAGGTTCTTGATCCCGACGGCCGTTAGGCGATTTGTCGTCTTTGCCATTTGAGGTTTGGCTTTAGCCCATGTTTCAGCCCATGCTCTGAAGCCCGGTTGTAGACGATTTTAATCGACGTGTACAGACACAATTCGTAAATAAGTCATTGATTTACAGTGTATTAATAAGACGCTATCCGGTGACGCTCGACGTGGATCGACACTACCTTGGCGGTCT
>CAWFOS010000014.1:0-207354 GCA_963817495.1 uncultured Alphaproteobacteria bacterium
CACGCGGCGCGCGCCTCTTTTCGACGCCGTTCTCTTGTGATGTCCGATTGGCTGTGCTCAAAGCCGAGGGCGGCGCGCCTCTTGACGGTGTGGGCGACAAGGGCAGGTTCGGAAGCGCGGCTGGCGTGTCATTGCGCCGCTCAAAAAGCCGATGCTTCTTGTCGACCTCGCTGAAATAAGTCTCGCGGCGGGCAATACTTTCGGATGGCCCAAGGAAAAGGAAACCGCCCGGCCGCAGAGCATAATGGAAGATCGGGATCAGCCGGTCCTGCAAGGCCGCGTCCAGATAAATCAAGAGATTGCGGCAGGAAATCAGGTCCAGCCTCGAGAAGGGCGGGTCCTGGACCACATTATGAACCGAGAAAACGCAAAGCTCGCGGATCTCGGGCGAAACACAACAATGATCGCCCTCGCGAATGAACCACCGTTCAAGCCGTTGCGGTGAAAGAGAATCGAGCTGCGCTCTTGGATATCGTCCGGCACGAGCCAGCTGGAGCGCGCGATCGTCGATGTCCGTCGCGAAGATCATGATCTTGGGACTGAACCGCAATTCTGCGACGGCTTCCATGAGGAGGATCGCGATGGAATAGGCTTCCTCGCCCGTGGCGCAGCCGGGGACCCAGACGCGCACCTGATCGCCTGCGCCTTTGCCCGCAATGAGATTGGGAATGATTTTCGCGCGCAGCGCCTCGAAAGCGGACGGATCGCGGAAGAATTGGGTGACCCCGATCAAGAGGTCACGAAACAGGAGTTCGAGTTCCTGTGGCTTGGCGCGCAGCTCGGCGAGATAGTCCGTCACGCTACTCAGATGCAGAACCTGCATGCGCCTTTGAATGCGCCGCACGAAGGTCTTTTCTTTGTACTCGGAAAAATCATGGCCAACGGCCTTTCGGAGCAACGCCGATATCTCGATCAGATGCTCCGCTGCGTCCTCGCGGATTTCGTCGGCATTCTTGTGCGCCTGCGCCTCACAAGATGATCCTGGTACTCGACGAGCGTCGCGGGGATGTCCTTGACCTGCAAAACATGATCGACAAAGCCGGTGGCCGCAGCGCTACTTGGCATGCCGCTTTTGGCCTGACGGTCAAAGTCCGCTTGGGCGATCGTCAAGCCGCCATGTTCTTTGATTGAAGCCAAGCCCAGGGAACCGTCGCTTCCCGTGCCGGACAGGATAACGCAAACAGCATGCTCGCCCTGATCCTTGGCGAGAGAAAACAGGAATGTATCAATTGGGCGCCGATGTTCTCGGGGCGGGGCTGGTTTGACGACGACGAGCCGGCCATCTGCTATGGAAAGCGTGGCGTCTGGCGGAATGACAAACACATGGTTGGGCACGACCTCGGCGCCATCCACGGCTTCAACCACGGTCATGGCCGTGGTTTTGGCCAGGATTTCAGCGAGCATGCTTTTGTGGTCGGGGGCAAGGTGCTGCACAAGCACGAAAGCCATGCCGGTATCGGCAGGCATATATTCCAAGAAAGTCCTGAACGCTTCAAGGCCGCCCGCCGACGCGCCGATGCCCACAATGAGGGGTGATGAGCCGTTCGCTTTTTGCTCGGCCGAGCGAGGAGCTTCGCTCTCCTGTGAAACCAACCGAAAGCCGCTTCGCTCTCTGCTTTTTTTTTCGCGGCCCGGTTTATTCTCTGCCATTAGTGTTTGCCTTATTATTGTTTGCGTTGGCGCAAGATCAAAAATCTTCGTTCGCGGCATCATGGACTGCATAGGCGCGATCTGCAAATAAGCTAAGTCCTCGGTCAAACTGAGCTTAAACTCTACAGAGAGGCGCGAGGCAATAGAGAGCGCAGGCGGCAGCCAGCCAAGGCATGTCTGCTTGGGGCACATTCCCTATGGGGATCCTGCACCCACCAAGCCCCTGGAATTCTGTGGAAACCGCATTCGACAGGTGGCGCCTTCGGGCGAAAACTTGAGTTCGCTCTCCCCGTCGATTTCGTAGGCGATCACTTGCTCGATGAACCGTGAGCCAAAGCCGAGCCTCGTCGGGGGGACGACGGCCGGTCCGCCGCACTCCTGCCAGAGCAGTTCGATCCCTTGCGCCTGCTTACGCCATTTCACAGCGACCCGTCCCCCCGGCTCCGATAAAGCTCCGTACTTCGCAGCATTCGTCGCCAGCTCGTTGAAAGCCAGCGTCAGTGTAATCGCGGCACGGGGCACTAATACGACGCTTGGTCCGCCAATCTCAAAGCGCTCCATGCCATAGGGTGATAAGGCGTGGTGCACCACCTCGGCCAAGGAGGTGCTGACCCAATCGGCGCGCGTGAGCAGGTCGTGGGCTCGAGCTAGCGCTTCAATACGAGTTATGAATGCTTGCTCGAAGGCGTCGACATCCGAGACAGTGGCCAGTGTCTGGTTCGCGAGCGCGAGAACGACGGCAAGCGTGTTCTTGACGCGATGGTTCAGTTCACCCACCAGCGTTTCCCGGCGCTCCTCGTGGCGCTTGCGTTCGGTGATATCCCGCAAGATCACGGTGAAGAGCGTCTGACCCTCGACCTTAGCTTGCGAAATCGATCCCTCGATGGGGAACTCACTGCCGTCCCCTCGAAGGGCGCTCAGCGCGGCAAGACCTCCCATGACGCGACTGCTCACGCCGGTCCGGGCAAATTCACCAATGTGCTCGCCATGAATGATCCGAAAGCGTTCCGGAATAAGGAGATCAAGGGGCTGACCCAGCATGTCAGCCGAAGATCGCTGAAAGATCTGCTCCGCCGCCCCATTAAAGAGCACAATGCGCTCCTCGGTATCGATGCTGATGATGGCATCGCGCGCCAATTCGATAATTCCCAAAATGCGCTGCCGGCTCTGGGCCAGCTGCTCTTGGGCTGACTTGCGGTCGGTGATGTCGCGAAGGACGGCTTGCAGATTACCATTTTGCAGCTTACGGCCGATCACCTCACCGATGAACGCCGACCCGTCCTTGCGCCGAAAGCGCCATTCGCTTCGATGAACGCCGCCGTCGTCGAAGCGAGCGACTTGGGGAGCTATGCGGTCATGGTCTTCGGGAGCGGTCACATCGGTTATGTGCCTGCCCAGAACCTCCTCGCGGGTCATACCCAGCATCGCGCATCCCGCTGGACTGACGTCGATATAACGCCCCTCGGGATTGGCGACGAAGATACCGTCGAGCATCTGCTCCACAAGTTCCCTGTATCGCAGCTCGCTCCGGCGCAAGGCCTCCTCTGCGTGCTTGCGCTCGCTAATATCCTGAACCAACCCAATGAGCCTCGGTCTCCTGGCATCGGGCAGAAGCTCGGCTTGCGATTCAAGCCACCTCACCGAACCATCCTGCAGCGGCACGCGGAGTTCGAGCCGGAAAGGCTCCCCCAGTGTGAGTGTGCGGCGCAGAGCTTCCTCGACGCGCGGCTGGTCATCGCGATGCACGGCCGCCAGGGCTTTGTCGTGGTTCATAATGGTTCCGGGAGGGAAGCCATGAAGCTCGAGCGCACGGTCCGAAGCGGCGAACTCGCCTGTGCTAGGGACTACCTCCCACGTGCCGGCGCCGGCGGCTTTCAGCGCGAAACGCAGACGCTTTTCGCTTTCCTGCAGCGCGGCCTGGGCAAGCACTTGGCCGGTGGTTTCGGTCGCCGAGCAGTAGAACCCTGCGACTGTTCCGGCCTCATCGCGAAGCGGCGTCCATGAAAAGGTGAACCAGCTCATGGGAAGCCCGGCGCGGCCCGCAAGAGCGACGGGGCGGTCGATGAAATGCTGCGCTTCGCCAGCTCTTATCGCTTCAATAAGCGGGAGTGACTGTGCCCAAATTTCCGGCCACACCTCCGAATAGGGCTGACCCAGCGCTTTCGGGTGCTTGGTTCCAAGGATCGGAATGTAGCCGTCGTTATAAAGCGAAGTGAGCGCAGGTCCAAAAGCGATGTAGACGGGCTGCAGGCAGCAAAGCATAAGGTCCACAACCGTCTTGAGGCACTGCGGCCAGCCTTCGACGGGACCTAGCGGCGTGGCCGCCCAATCATGCGTACGAATGCGCTCGGCCATTTCGCCGGATAATGCCGGCCAGTATTGATAGCCTTGGTCAGCCACGTTGGATGCAGCCCGCTTTCGGCAGCGGCAATCCAATTCGCTACCAATTCTTCAAGCATAGCGCATTCGCATAGCACGGCACACTCAAGTTTCGGTAGCCGCAAAATGTTCGGATCTGGCCGAAAGATTTTCTGCGCCCTGATCCGTAAGAACGGCTTCGAGCCCGGGTGGTTCTGGATAAGCGCCGCACGTAAAAGCCGCTCAGGCGGTTTCGAGGGATGTCCATTGACGGCTTCGAGCTTGGTGAATTCCGCTTCGATCGCTGCGAGCGCGGCGTTCACGATGGTTCGACTTGCGGAACCAATGCTATGCCGGAATGCGCTCCTTCAGAGCATGCCAGCCCCCCTCGCTGATAAGTCAAGAGAATCATATTTCGCATGCCGCTGCAGCTCGTGTTCCGGCCAGTTAACCGGCCTCTACCCGGCTGGTTCATTGGCTCCGCCACTCAACCGAAAATCAACTGCTACCTGTGATTGGCTATAGAACAACAGGTCTGCGGGAATCCCCTCATCCTAAGGAACAGCTCAGGTCGGCCGCTGTTTAGTTCGGTTCAAAATGGATCGTGCCGGGAGGCTGCGCATGCCACTTGCGGGTCAACGCATATTTGTCGTTGAGGATGAGATCCTAATAGCACTTGATATCGAGGACCTGATTACTGCCTCCAGGGGTGAGGTCGCCGGTCGCGCCGCAACCCTCGCGGAAGCCGTAAAGCTTGCCGATACTCCTGGATTGTCCTTAGCCGTTTTAGACCTCCACCTTGGGCTGGATAATTCTCTGCCTGTAGCCGCCAAACTGAACGAAGCCGGTGTGCCTTTCCTCTTTCACACGGGCTGTGATTTTTCCCTGATCTCCAAGGCATGGCCGCAGGCGCCGGTCGTTGCAAAGACTGGCATCTGGGGCGAATTGCTCAGCGCCATGGTCTCCCTAGCCGCAAAAAAAGGCCATTCAAAATGATTGAACGGCCCCAAGTCTAGGGAGGAAACGCCCAAGGAGGGCAGCGACACGCGAAGGAGCGCATAACGCATCGCAATAACATCGCCTTGCAGCGCACAAAACTCAATGCCGCACTCTTAGTTGGCGGTGATGAAGCCGAAAAGGGGCGCGTGCTGCGTTTTCTGTTCGTATGGCGATGTGAAGTGCCCCACTGCCCAAATGAATGCCGCTTAGGCCTTGTTTTGGCTAACATCCTTTACTGCTTTTCGCCATCCCCTTCTCGATGGCCCGGTCCTGCAGGCAAAGCGGCTCACATATGCTCAGAATGAGCCTTTCTCAAAATGACCCATGAGAGACATAGCGCGACTAATTTAACCTTGAGCCCCTTCAGATCACTGCGGTTGTCGCGCCGGCCCTATCTGCGGTGCGCGCACCGGCTTGGCCATTCCGTAGAAGATCACGACGCCCTGGCCGCCGCAGCGGGTCGAAAGCGCCTCCTTGGGCGTCCCGATACAGCTGTCGATATCCTGCCAATTGTTCATCGCCCAGACATTGCCTGCCGGATCGACAGCGATGTCGGTTTGCATCTGTAGGCCTCCACCCACGTAGCCGCCGGGCGGCGAAATCTGCTCGCCGGTCTTGAAACCGGGTGGACAGGTCTCGGTGCGGACACCGCATAGCTGCACGATCGGACTGCTTGGCATGGCGAAGTTCGAAATCCAGACGTTGTCGTTGCCGTCCACGACCGCGGCCCACGGCCCGGGCAGACCGCCGCCTTTGAATGGAGAGCTGGGATATGGGGTGCCGTCCGGTCGCAGAAGCGTGACGCTGCCAGCGTCGAGAGTTCCCCCTTGCTGCTCAGACATCGTCTTCGTCAGGTAGTCGGACGCCGCCGCCACGCCCTCGAGCTTCAAGCGTATTCCCATATCCACCAGATGGAACATGCCTAGCAGCCCGCTGCCGAACCGGTTGGTGACCCAGACGTTGCCCTGGCTGTCGATAGCAAGACCGCTGCTGTTGAAGCCGACTTTGAAGTTCTCGGCCCTGCTCGGATCACTTGCGGGGAAGCGCGTGACGTGGTCGACGCCGCTATTAGACACCCAGATCCGGTCCTGCTGATCGATGCCGAGGTGAAATGGCGCGCGAAACGACTTGCATGGCTCCGCTGTGTCACCCTCGCAGACGATCCGGCCTTTGGTCAGATCGCCCTTGGGAAAGTGAACGAGCTGGCTCTTCTCGATGCCGAGGACCCAAACATCTCCGCTGGGCGTGACGATGACCCCCTGCATCAGCCCGAGTCGGCCATTGAATGTGATCCCCTCGGGCGGCGTCAGGGGCTTGCCGTCTTTGTCGAATACCGTGATCGACTTGCTGCCATAGCTCGTGAGCCAGGCGTTATCCTTGGCGTCGACGGCGGCACCAAAGGTGCCTCCCTCCATCCCGCCGCCGACAAAACCGGTCGTGATCGGCGAGAGCGGCTTGCCGTTCGGCGCGAACTTGGTCGCGTGGCCCTGCCACAGCGAGTCCTGCCCTTGCCAACCGACGGTGAAGTTGTCGCCGACCCAGAGGTTGCCCTCGCTGTCGAACATGGCCTTGCCGCCCGCGCGATATCCGCCCCCATCAAACTTGAGCGGGAGCACCCAGGCGCTAGGCGCCCAATTGAGGTACGGCATATACGGAACTGGCCGCAAGTTCTTGCCCTGCGGGACAGGGTAGAACTGATCGATGAGCGCGAAGAGGCGATTTGGCTCATACCAAGGGTAGCGAGCGATCGACTGAGCCGCCGTCAAAGTATCGGTCGGAGCGGTTCCAGCCGGCGGCGTGGCAGCGGTGAAGAGCCTGTTGCAGGCGTCGGCGCTAACCCGCGCGGCGCAGCCAGCCAGCACGTCGGCCAATGTCGCGAAGTTGGCCATCGTCGGCGTCTGACCGCCATTGAGCGGACCCTGGATCACCTCACCCCACCCCCCGGTGGTTAGATCGACGAAGTTGGGCACGTTGCCAGCCGCAATGCGCAGTCCAAGCGCGTGCCCCTTGATCGCTACGCCTTCGAGGAACTGCGCATGCGTCCAGACAGAAGCTACGGTCGTCATCTCGTTGATGACAACCTTGGCGGGGGGATTACCGCCTAGCACCGTCAAGAGGGCTATGGCCGGATTGTCGCCACTGCCCTTGGTGGTCGTGGGTACGCCACCTTTGGCAACCAGGTACAGGCTCGTATCGCCGCCCGGCGGCTGGTCTATGGAAACCACAAATCGGCCGTCAGCGCCGGTCTGAGTCTGAGCCAGCTGCTTCGGCGCGCTTGCGCTCGCAACCCAGAGGGTCACAGTGGAGCTTGCGAGGGGGCCGCCACCCACGTCGACGCGGCCATCGATATTAATGGCAGCCGCAGCCGGGCCATGCACGAAACTCAGCAGCCCGCCCGTGAACAGCATTGCGGCCAAAAGGGCCTTGCCGACTTTAGACATGTTGTGTGTTTCCCCGCACCTTGAAATATAGGCAAACCTTTGACTTCGCGTGTCTTATAGCAACTTTGCACGACGCCCCTCCGCGCAGCCAACTGCTACTTTATGGTAACATTTGAAATGGCAGCTCCTGGCCCACCTTCACCGTCTGAAGCTCAATCCATGGTAGCCCGCAAGGGTATCCGAAAACGGTCGTGCCGATCTAACAAAGTTTTTGAGGCCGCTTCTTCTGCTCCCGGCCTCTTCCACCGTTCTGCGCGCCTCTCGCCCCGCAACAAAGGATCGTCGCTTCGACGGCGCGCCCCGGAAGCTGCAAGCGCGGAACTCGCCCGCGCGCCTCAAATACCTCTCGCTGGCGGACGGCGTCGCGCCGAACGAGGTTACCGGCGCATCAGATTATCTCCCTGATTGCGGCGATCACTTGCCCGGCGTCTGGCATGTAGAACTTTTCCAGCGGCGGACTGGCCGGGACGGGGATATCCGGAGCCGTGACGCGGCGCAGGGGAGCTTTCAGGTTGGAAAAGCCCTGTTCCATGACGATTGCGGCGACTTCTCCGGCGAAGCCCCCGGTGCGGGTCGCCTCATGCAGCACGACGAGGCGGCCGGTTTTGCGGATCGACGTCAGAATTGTGTCGGTATCCAGCGGAGTGAGCGTCCGCAGATCGACGACCTCAATATCGATTCCTTCTGCGGCCAGTTGTTCGGCCGCATGCAGGGCCACGCCAAGCATCTTCGACCAGGTGACGACGGTAACGTCCCGGCCGGCCCGTTTGACGTCGGCTTTGCCGATCGGAATCGTATAGTCCTCATCCGGGACCGGGGCCGGGGCGAAGTAGAGGCCCATGTCCTCGATGAAGATGACCGGATTGTTATCCCGAATGGCGGACTTCAGCAGTCCTTTTGCATCGCTTGACGTGGCGGGCATGACGACTTTCAGGCCGGGACAATGGGCGACCCATGCCTCAAGATTGTGGGAGTGCTGGCAGCCTGCACCAAAACCCGCCCCGGTTTTGATGCGCACCACGAGCGGGAACGATGTCTTGCCGCCGGAAAGATAGCGCAGTTTGGCGGCGTGATTGACGATCATGTCCGAGGCGAGCGTGAAGAAGGGATTGAACATCACCTCCACCACCGGGCGCAGTCCCGCCGCGGCGGCCCCGACCGCGAGCCCGGCGATCACCGCTTCGGAAACGGGCGTATCCTTGACCCGCGCCGCTTTGAACTCCTTGAGCAGACCAAAGGTCGGCATCATCGGGTTGTCGGAGATTCCCACCCCGACGCCTTCTCCCGCGAGAAAGATCCCGGGGTCGCGTTGCATCTCTTCGCGCAACGCCTGATTGATGGCCTGGCCCATTCCAAGTGTTTGCATCGCCTTCATCCCCTCATGCAGCCCAGACATCGTCAAGCGCCTCTTCCGGCGCAGGCCATGGGCTTTCCTCTGCAAAACGCACCGCCTCGGCCACGATCGTCGCAGCATGCGCCGTCATCGCCTCCAACTCGCCGCGAGACAGCTCTCCGGCCTCGGACAGTGAGCGGCTAAGGCGGTCGACCGGGCACTTTGCCTTCCGGGCCGCGATCTCTTCAGCGGGCTGGTAGAGTTGTTGGTCCGCCTCCCCGTGGCCGCGCAAGCGATAGGTCATGCACTCGATCAACGTCGGCCCCTCGCCCGAAAGGGCGCGTTCGCGAGCGCGGCGGGCGGCTTCGAACACAGCAAGGGCGTCATTGCCGTCGACGCGTTCGCCCGGCATGCGGTACCCGCTTCCCCGACTCGCCAGCGATGCGATCGGTGTATGCTCGCTATAACTTTGCGCTGCGGCATAACCATTGTTTTCGCAAACGAAAATCACCGGAAGACGCCACAGACCAGCCAAATTGAGCGACTCGTGAAACGATCCCTCGCTGCTCGCCCCGTCGCCGAAGAAGCAGGCGGTCACGGCGTTCCGCTTCTCATAGGCTTGCGCAAACGACAGACCGGCCGCGATGGGTAAACCACCGCCGACCACCGTGGTGGTGCAAAGCGCGTTGACCTCCGGGACCGCCAGATGCAGCGTGCCGCTCTTGCCCTTGTTGCAGCCGGTGCGCTTGCCAAAGATCTCCGCCATCAGCGTTTTCGGGTCGGCCCCGCGCGCGAGCAGATGATGGTGGCTGCGATGATTGGTGATGATGATGTCCTCATCCCTTAGAGCGGCGCAGACACCTGCGCCGACCGCCTCCTGGCCGGTCGCCAGGATCGTCCTGCCGTGGAGTTTGCCGCCGTCACGGAATAAATCTGCGAGGCACTCTTCGAAACGGCGCGCCAACAGCATCGCGCGCAGCATTTCGATTTTTGTTTGTGTTGAGATTGACAACTGGGATCCCCTTTTCTTTTTGGGGTGGCTGGCGCCGAACCCTTATGATGACCTAATGATGAGGATCGAGGTCAAAAGCCGCCGAGGCGGGTTAGGCACCGCGTTAAGCCAGGGTCGGGAGCCGACGTGCCGGTTTTCTTGCGATCCCATGCACGTCAAGGCCGCTTCGAGATCCTAATGCGGTCCCTTTGACCCTGAGCAGACCCCGCGCTCGCCCTCACGGTAGGACGTTTACTCGAACGCGAATATACGTTTCCAATCGCTTTTCATACTGATGATCTGCCAGCCTTCCTTCTTGGCTTCGTCGTAAAGCGCCTCAGTAAAGGTCCCGACCCTCGTATCAGGCAGCCCTCGCGCTGGCCCGTAGGCATATTCGCGCGCCGCGTCGTCATGGAGGACCAGCAGCCCAAGCCGTGCGCCCGACCCGGCGGTGGTGTACTCCAGCATTTCGCGGTCGCCGGTCGAATTGCCAAACGCGATGACCGGGCGAACCCCTATCTCAAGGTGAATGCCTTCCGCCTTGCCTGCATTGTTGTCATTCAGGAGCAGCTTCGGCTCCTTGGTCAGGAACGGTTTTCCGTCCTTGTCGTAGGAATATTTCACGCCGCCCGCCGTGCCGACGACTTGCCAGGGGGGGATGCCATAGACCCGCTGCGAATAGACGCGCACGAAATCCTGGCCGCCGCCCGTGACGATGAAGGTACGGTAGCCATTATCCCGGAGGTATTGCATGACTTCCTGCATCGGCTGGTAGATCAGATCGGTGTAGAGCCGGTGCCAGCGCGGATGCTTGGCTGTCTCGATCCACTCCGCCACGAGCGTCTGAAACTCATCGACCCTGATCCCGGTGAGGGTCGCCACGGCGATCTCCTCCAGCTCCTTCAGCGAGAGCTTCGCGATCGCCTCGCGGTCGCGAGACAACACGGTCTTGAACGCCTCGACCTCTTTCAGATGCGGCTTCTCCTTCAGCACCGCCGGGACGCGGTCGAGGATGTAGACCACCTGCGTATAAACTGGATGCTCGACCCAGGTTGTGCCGTCCTGATCGAAGGTCGCGATGCGCGCGTCCGGCGGCACGAAGTTGGGGCTCGCCGCGTCGGTCGTGGATTTGACGAGACCGATGATGGCGGCTTTGGCCGGGCCATCGTTCCAAGAAGGCAAGGGATCGCCCGGCGCCGTTTGCGCCCGCGCGGAGATCGAGAGAAATGGTCCCGATAAGAGCGGCAGCGCCGCAAGCCCGCCGAGCACAATGCGCCGGTTCGGGCCGGATAAGGAGGGTGGCATAATCGTCTCCTGTCAGTGGATGGAGCTCGACCGGTCCGCCCGGCCCGGCGGCTGCCAGCGGGCGACCTTGGCCGCCCGCGTCCGTTTTCAGCAATCAGTCCTGTGGGTGACCGCTCCCAGCCTGAACCTGCTTCAGGACCTGATCGAGGTTCCAGGTTTCCGGCGCCTGCATCGGCGGAAACTGCTTGTACAACTCAAGTTCCTTCAGCCATAGCAGCTGCCCGATCGGCAGCATGTTCCAATCATACAGGAAGGCGGTGCTTGGAGCCGCCAGCGCGCCGCCAAGGCCGAGCGCCGTCTTCTGGCTTTCGCCGACAGCCTGCTCGAACGGATCACGCTTGATGTTCTGCACCAGCGTGAAGTGGAACGGAATCAACGGCAGAATCCAGCCCGTCGCCCCAGGCTGCGACATGTTGTAATACATCTTCCAGTTCTTGTAGCGCACCGCGGAGGGCGTCGATCCCGAGAAGTAGAAGAACACATCGCGCGCCGACGTTTTTGATTTGCCCTCCAGATATTCGCGCTGGTCGAAGCCGTCGAGCGTGGTCTTCACGATGCCGGGATATTCGCCCTTCTCGATCTGCTTCTTCAACTCGTCGCCCTTGGGGCCGCCCGCGATGTCGACCAACGTCGGCAGCCAGTCGAGCGCGGCAAAGAGCTGACTATGCACCGTGCCGGGTTTGATGTGGCCCGGTCAGCGGACGACCAACGGACTGCGATAGCCGCCTTCCCAGGCCTCGCCCTTCTGGCCCTTGAACGGGGTGACGCCACCGTCCGGGAAGGTGATCTGCTCAGCGCCATTGTCGGTTGTGAAGACCACGACCGTATTGTCGAGCTGGCCCATGTCCTCAAGCTTTTTGAGCACATAGCCGATGTTGTCGTCGAGCTGCTTCATGCCAGCTTCGTTGATGCCCCAGTCCTTGCCGCCCTGTGTGCCCAGCATGGCCTCGTACTTCGGCGACAGCATAGTCGTCACATGCATGCGCGCCGGGTTGCACCAGACGAAGAAGGGCTTGTTGGTTTTCTTCGGGTCGTTACGGTCGAGGAAGTCGATCACCTTGGCCGAAATTTCCTCGTCCACCGTTCTCGACCGGTCGAGCGTCAGCGGGCCTTCGTCCTTGCAGGTCTGATTCTTTTCCGTTCCATCGGAGGAATGGCACCAGATGACCGGGCGCGGCGGCGTCATGCACGTCGCTGTTTTGGGATCGACGGCGCCGGGAACCTCGGGAAGGCCCGGGATGGGCGTGTTCTTGCACGGCGGCGCGATGACTTGCTCGTTCGGCGTCTTGTTGATGTCGGGGAAGCTCACCTGCTGCATGGCATCGAGGTGATAGAGATAGCCCCAATATTCCTCGAAGCCGTGCGCCGTCGGCAGCGCGGCGGTATGGTCGCCCAAATGGTTCTTGCCGAACTCGCCTGTGGTATAGCCGAGATCATGCAGGAATTTGGCGATCGCCGGGGTGCCGGGTCGCAGATAGGACGGGCTGCCTGGCAGTTGCGGCGGGATCATGCCGGTGCGCAATGGATACATGCCGGTAAAGAACGCATTGCGCCCGGAGGTGCAGCTCTGCATGGCGACATAGTCCATGAAGATCGCGCCTTCCTGGCCGATGCGGTCGATGTTCGGCGTCTCTCCGACCATGAGGCCGCGATGATAGATGCCGGGCTGCATCCAGCCGATGTCGTTGCCCATGATGAACAGAATATTGGGCTGCTTGCCTTTCGCTTTTTCCGCTTCCTCTCTTATCGCCCGCTCTTCCCTGCGCTCGTCCCGGCGATCTTGCGCCTGCGCGACGGCGGTCAGCATTGTCGCCGACAGGAGTGCGCCCGCTATGAGGCCGAACGCGTATCTGGGTGCTTTTGAATGAGATCCCATGAACTTGTTACTCCGTTACTTACCTCTGACTAATGGTCAAGATAGAGTCACTTTCGGCCTGCTCCTTAATGGCCAAGACGAAGCTAACTTATTGCCACACTGAAGCTATATTGATCAGGCGACCGACTATTATTATCTCGTTTTCATGGTAATATCCAGTTTACCTTTATCTGACAGCGATGCAGAAGGAGAATAATGCTCCACCTGCTGGAATGCGCGCTGGCGCTCGAAAAACATGGCAATTACCGGCGGGCGGCTCGGCATCTGTGTGTCTCGCAGCCGACCGTCACCCGCGCCATTCAGGAGCTGGAGCGGCTGTTTTCGGTGACGCTGTTCGACCGGACAAACCGCGGGTCTATCCCGACCGCCTTCGGTGCCCTTCTGCTTGAGAGTGCGCGGCGCGTCGCGTTGGACATCGACGATTTGAAGCGCAATATCGCTTTGCTCAAGGGGCTGGATGTTGGCGAACTCCATCTTGGCATCGGTCCCATCGTGGCGCAGACATGGATGCCGGATGCGGTGGCCGGACTCTTGGTCAGCCATCCGCATCTTAGGGTGCGCATCGTAACTCAGGACTGGTGGGATCTGGCCCCGGCGCTGCGCGAACGGCGCATCGATATCGGAATTGGAGAGCTGGACTCTGTCTCAGACGAACCGGATATCGTTATCAATCCGCTCCCACACCGTCCGC
The DNA here is from genome assembly GCA_963817495.1 of uncultured Alphaproteobacteria bacterium. Taxonomy (GTDB): domain Bacteria; phylum Pseudomonadota; class Alphaproteobacteria; order Rhizobiales; family Rhodomicrobiaceae; genus Rhodomicrobium. The sequence continues at coordinate 13,645 of CAWFOS010000014.1, forward strand.
TCCGGTTCTACTGCCGGGTGGGCCATCCCCTGGCGCGCGCCAAGGGGCTGACCGTCCAACAGATCGGCGAGTACGCGCTGGTGTCGCCAAAGCTTCCCAAACGCGCTGGCGAGTTCTTGGCGGGCACAAGAGCAATCGGGAGGCTCGCGGAGAACGGAAAATACTTCGAGCCGCAAATAGAATGCCAGACCTTGGATGCTTGCCTGCGCATCGTTCGCGCCTGTGACGCGATCGGCATCGCGCCGCTCGCAAAGCTGGAGGAATTGAACGAGCAAGACGGCATCGCGCTGGTGCCATTTCAGCCGCCCTGGCTGCGAACAAACTACGGCATCCTCAGTCTGCGCAATCGCTCGTTGATGCCAGCGGCCATCGCCTTCTGTGAGCGGGTCGAGGCTTGCGAGCGCCTCTACCACGAACGGAAGCTTGCGGATCAACGGCTCTGAGATCCGAAAGCGGGCATGGCCGCTTGGGTGTTTTTTGAGACTAGGATCTTCTGCTTTCGGCCTTTACCGTCAATAGGAAAACAGAAAGTTATATACTTCTTATTCTGCACGGAGAGCCCCCGTCGCCGTCGAGGAACTCGATACCCGCTTGCTCAGGGGCCTGGTTGACGGGCACTAACGCGTAGGAGAATATTGTTTCGCCAGGATAGTACCGCTAAGGACCTCCTATGCCAGAAGCTGATACCGAGTGTGTGTTTTGCCGAATTGCACGACGCGAACTTCATTCGCATGCAGTTTATGAAGATGATCTCGTTTTTGCGTTTCTTGATGCAGGGCCAATCAGACCGGGCCACACGCAAATCGTACCGAAGGTGCACTATGCCCATTTTGACGATTTGACGGCGGACGTCTCGGCCCGCATTATTGGCGTTGGGCAAAAGCTTGCAAAAGTCATGAAAGGCGCTTATCGCGTCCCTCGGGTGGGCTTGGTATTCACGGGCGGCGACATTTCCCACGTTCACGCGCACATCGTACCTTTGCACAACAGCACCGACATAACGTCGAGGCGCTATATCGCCGAAGATCAACTCACCTTCCGGCCAGCACCGCGTGCGTCAATGGAAGAACTCAGCAAAGAGGCTCAACGTCTCGTTGACGGACTGAGGGCACAGGGCGGTTGATTTCTTCGCGCCCACCTCACCAGCCGATGTTAGAGCGCGACAGACGCTCTTTGGCATACTTGTAACCAATCAACGCGCCGCACATCTTTGGCATTGCGAATACCGCGAACTTCACCTTTTTTCGCGAGCGGCTTGTCGAAGCGTGCTTATGGATGTCAGGACAGGAGAACAAGACCATGTTTGCAAAGAACGTAATCGCAGTTGCATCCAAGCTCACAACTCCTCCCTTCGCCGGCCGCGTAGCAATCGCACAAGTCTATGATGAATACAGCAAACATCACCCACACGCCGGAAGTCTCGCCGATTTCAAGTGTCGCTTGGTTGATGAAGCCAGGCGGCACAAATTGAGCTTACAGCGCGCGGACAGGCCGGAACTCTTGGAAACAGAGCTGCGGCAGCGGTCCGAGACCCAATGGGACGGCGACATAGTACACCTTGTCGTTGTCGCATGAGTCTGAGGCTCGAAAGAGCCTCCGATTGAGACGGCGATCAGCAATCCCGCATGCAGTCGATCGAGAGGCCGGCAACATCGAATTGCAGGCTCACGCTTGAAGGTGATGGTCGAGGCCGTTTCCGCCATCGCCTTCATTTTTGCCACCGGCCGCAAAAATTCCGGCTTGTGGCAAGGCTACCGGCTCGACCGGCGAGGGCTTGGCCAGCGGAGGCCCAGCCTTGTCCTCCTTCGGAAGATGCGCCTCAACATAGTCGAGGAACCGCCGCTCGGCGTTGATGACGAAGCGAAGCCCCTGGATGGCCGCGTACTTGACGCCGTGCTTCACGCGTGGCGCGGCGTAAACCACGGCGGCCTCGACATGAGGCTTTGCGGCTTGATACGCGCTGCCGACGTTCTCGGCCGCGCGGTGCGCTACCGGCGTAACCTTCTCCGACGCCACGCGGTGAGCATGGGTCAGCTTGCCCCGAGCGGTGGAGAAATGCTGGTCGAGGTCGCGTCCGGCGGCACTCAGCCATTCTTTGATCGTTGTCATTCTAGTTCTCCTTCCGAGTATAAGGCCAGGGTAACGGAAATCTGGCCAGAGTGACAATCGATCGTCTGGTTGATGCGTTCGGGCTTTACACGGCGCTCGATCTCTTCACCGCCGCGCGTAATGAGGGACTGACGCCCCTCATGCGTCATCTGCGCACGATCGAGCGTGAGGATGTCCATGGTCATCAATACCCGCGCGCAAAAAGCAAGGATGACGCCACAGGGTTGCTGCTGCGCTGGTCGCCGCGGTAACGCGTACAGCCGAGTTGGGTCGGGTCCGGACATGACAAGCCGCTTGAAATCCCGCCCGCCGCAAGTCGGCTTTTTGTTCAGAGTCCGGTCGTCACCTCGACGGAGATCAGCGCGCGGCACCGCCTTCGCCGACGACCACGAAAGGCGCCCAGTAGGCTGGATGGGCTTCCTGTTGCCCTCCATCGACCAGCGCGAGCATGGACTGGCGCATAGCTTCTGCGCGGCCTAGGGTCTGGTCAGCGGCAAGGCGGCTCATGGCACCCGTTATGAGCTTCACAGTCGCGTCCGAGTTCACGGCCCAATGCGACACAAGCAACGCGCGCGCCTGCGCATAGATGAACGCGCGAGCCAGCCCCGAGAGAGCTGCCGCGCCCGATGCGTTGCCTGCAGCGGTGTTACAAGCCGACAAAATCACCCAATCAGCATCCAGCTTTAGACCTGCGATTTCAGAGGCAGTGAGATAGCCGTCGTCCTCCCCGTTTGGGTTATCCGGCGGCGTAAGTACCAGGCCGGGCTCTGCATTGCCCTGGAGCTGGCCGGCGAGCGCGCCATGCGTGGCGAAATGCACGACGCGGTATTTTGCGAGCTGGCCGCTTTCGCTCAAGCGCTTGACCTCACTCTCGGTTGCGCGCGAGCCGAGATGGATGTCGTTGTCATCGGCGTGCAGGTCGCGGGCGACGGCGCACAATTCGTCCGCCGTTTCGGGCAGCGGCGCCTGCTTCCGAAGAAAGGCGGCATCCGCAATTCCGCCGCGCGTTTGAATTTGCGGCAGCCCGCGGGGTTCGGCGGCGGATGCGATTTGAACTTTCGGGAGGGCGGCGCAGGTCTTGTTCTCGCGGGCGAGCTTGGCAAGGGACGCATAGGCGGCGCTGGGGCCATCGAGCAGCGGGTTGCCGAAGCCGATCATGGGCTTTTCCGCCGCGCTTGGCTGGGCCACACGGCGCAGCGCCTTCAGGGAAGACACAGCCGGCAGCACCGTGATCGCATGATCGCGGATAAGCCAGGCTGCGGACTTGTTGTTGCTGTTCGCGGGCGGCGCGGTCACGAGCACCTGGAACGGCAGTTGCGTCAGCGGCCCGGACGGCACGAGCAGCAGATGCTGGCCTTTGATGAGGTCTTCCACCTGCCCGAACAGCGCCTGGTAGAGCTTGTGCGCGCGCGCATGATCGAAGGGCAGCGGGTTGCCGGTGTTTCTGTCAGCCTCGGTATAGCTTTGGCCGGTTAATTCGGCGCAACGCGGGCCTTCCCAGGCCGCTGCGTCAAGACCGCAGCGCAGCGCCTGCACTTCACGCGCCAACGCCGCCGTGCCCAAATGGGAGCGAACCCAGCGCATTTCTGTCTTGGTCACGACCCAAATAAAAGTCTCCTCCGGCTCGGGCTTGAGCTCCGGCGTATCGAGGAACAGCACCAGCGCCTCATCGGGGCGAAGCTGCGCTTGCACCTCCTCTATCGGTAAGACTCCTGAACTCGTCAGCGCGGCGTAGTCGGGGAAACGCTCCCGGAGCGTTCGATCAATTTCTGCGACCTTGGTATCAATGGCATCGAGCTGCGCCTGGTTTTCCGCTTCGGCCTTCAAGTTCCGATTTTGCTTCGGCTGGCCGAGCATCGAATTCCGCAGACCGTCGCGCCTATGCCATTCGGCGATCAGGTCCTGCCGCGCTCGCGCGAGCGCAGCCAGTCTGGGATCGCCCGCAGCGCCGCGCGCCGCCATCTGAGTGAGGGATTGCGCGGCCTCGGAGGCGGCTGCCCACTGCGCGGTCTGAAACGCCTCACGCGCGAGCGCTGCGTCCTGCGCCGGATCGGCCATGCCCTGCCGGTACGTCGCTTTGACGAAGCCCCAGAACACCTCTTCCTGCTGCCCGGTTTGCTGTTTTATCTTTCCCGTCAGAGCCTGACCCTGATCTTTTTCCGCGCGCTCGATCAGTTTCGAATAACCCACGGCGCTGTCTCGCCCGTAGCTGACCGCTTTGGGCCAATCGCGTCGCGCGAAATACACTTTAGAAAGGACGTGACGAAGCTGGAGCGGGTTGGTGTGCAGCGCGCCGAGATCTCGCTCCTCAAGCGCGAGCGCGCGCTTTAGCAGAGCCTCAGCCTCGGAGTAGCGCGCCTGAAAGTAATAGACCCAACCGAGGTTCGCCACCTCCCCAACCGTGTTGGGGTGCTCCGGACCGAACACGCGCGTCAGTCCGGACAGCGAGCGCTTGAAGAGCGCCTCGGCCTCGGCGTAACGTTGCAGTCGAACGTAAAGACTGGCCAGATTCTCGAGGCTGACAAGGACGTCGCTGTTGTAGAAGCTAAGCGTGCGCTCGCGGATGGCCAGAGCATATTTGAGAAGGGGTTCGGCCTCGGCATACCGGCCCTGAAACATATAGAGACTGCCCAGATTGTTCACGCTTTCGAGCGTGCTCTCATGCGTCCGGCCAAGCGCGCGCTCCCGGCCTGCAAGCGCACGCTTCCAAAGGGGCTCGGCCTCTTCGTAGCGGCCTTCGGACGCATAGATAAACGCAAGATTGTTTACGGAAGTCAAAGTAGACGGGTTGTCTGGCCCAAGCGTGCGCTCATCACCGGCTAATGCGCGCTTGGCTAGCCGCTCAGCCTCGCTATAGCGGCCAAGCTCCCTGTATTCCAAGGCAAGATCTGAAGTCACTATCAGCGTATACTGGTGATCCGGTCCAAGTTCGCGCTCGAAGACAGCGAGGGTCTCTTCGCAAAGTTCAATGGTTTCCTTGTGCTTGCCCTTCTGATAAAGCGGCATGAATTCCCGATTGAACTTCCGTAGCGCCTCTGTGGCTGCTCTGCTCTGCGCGAGGCCGGGCGGAGCCACGACCGCTGCCAGCAATGCCGCCAGAATGAGCGATATCGTACCCCACTTCGCGAACATTCACCGGCCTCCCAAGCGCTATATTAGGTTATTATGTGCAAGCCAGAACATGCCACCAACACCGTTCGAGCACTCCCAGGTAGACTGCAAAAGGATCTTCAAGCGGGCGTTACGCTCTAACAAAATTTTTGTGGCCGCTTGCGGCCTTGAGGTGAAACCGACCGCTCGCTGCGAACGCCTCTCCAAAAACTTCAAGCCAATGAGGTGCGCCTTGCGACAAGAGTTTGGGAAATTCGCAAGAAGCCTATGCGGTTCAATGTGAGCTTTAGCAGAGTTTGGGAATGCTAAGTCATTGGATCAACACAATTCGCCCATTCCGGCCCTGGGCACCATTTAAAATCAATGACTTAGACCAGCTCCGGCTTTCACTTGGCTTGAACGGCAAGCGAATTCGGGAATATCCGTTCGCTTTTGTTCTTAGCTGGCAAAGTACCGGTTTGATCCACAGGGACGTGACCTGGCGCGGCCGTTCATCGATCGCAACCAAGCTTCGACACCATGCGCTGCCGTGCTGACAACGCGGTCCTTGCGCGCTTTGACGAGCGCCAAATCGACCGTCACGTCGCCTCCCAGCTTCACGCCGTAGTCAAGCGTCCGGCGGGCCAGATACGCCGCATAGGCGCTCATCACCATTGTCTTGGTGGGCATGCAGCCATTGTTGACGCAAGTTCCTCCGAAATGGCTGCGCTCAACGATGGCGACTTTCTGGCCGGCTGCGCAAAGCCTGTTGGCAAGCGGGGGGCCGGCCTGACCGGCTCCAATGATGATGGCGTCGAACTGATTGGGCATGAGGGCCTCAAGCGCAGCAAAGACCGTATAACCCTTAGGATACTGAAAGCGTCGATAGCTTTCAGACCTCAAATTCAGAGCCAATCGCTCATTTAACCAGAGGCGCGCATCCCGTCATTCGGCTGGCTTTTCTTTGCAAACACGATCGGGCAAGCTTGGCTCTTTTCCTGCTGGAAGCTCGAAGACAGCGAGGTATGCCTCGCTTCCTTCAAGCGGGAAGGACGCGATCTCGCGATACCCCATCGACTCGGCCTCGCACCGGAGAAGCGCGGGCGGCGTTCCATGCTCCGGCGTTGGCCGGTTCGCATCAACGATGGCGATTTTCGCACCAGGTTTCAGCGCGGGCGCGAGATTGTAGAGAAGCGCGAAGGGCTCGGAGATTTCATGATACATGTGGACCAGGATGACGCGGTCGATTGCGTGTGCCGGCAGCTTGGGATCGGCCGGTTCGCCTGTTGTGACCGTGACGTTGGCCAGATGCAGATCGCGCACTTTTGCTTTCAGCGACCGCAGGTAAGCAGGCATGATATCCTCCGCGATCAGCCGGCCCGCCGGCCCGAGTATCGGCGACAATCGTGTGACGTAGTATCCGCTCCCGGCACCGATGTCCGCGACCGTCATGCCGGGCTCGATGCCAAGCAGCCGGGCGACCTGCGGCACTTCGCTCGCCGCGTCGCGCTCGTTTTCATCGTGCCAGATCGGGCTGATGATGCTCGCTACCGGACGGTCCGGCTTTGGGAAGGCGCTGGCGGGGATCCGGTCTGGGGCGCCCGATTGCTCGGCCGCTACCCCGCCCGTGGCAGCGAGGAAAATTGCAACCGCCAGGTATCGCTTGGTCAATCTCATGATCGCTCCTTCCTAACGGAACACCGGCTCCGCACTCCGGACTCGCGCTTCGGGCAGAAGGTCCTCAGTGTAAATGAACCTGCGGCACGCCTGCCGTCTTCTGCTCGCCGAACCTGTGGACATCGGCGCCCTATTCCAGCAGCTTTAAGGCGTTCACCCATGCGATGGGGATGTCGGCTTTTTGTATAATATGCTCGACGGTGCAGCATAGCGAACTGGAACGAATCGTGATCAGTTCGAGCTTTGGGATCGATCTCAGCTCAAAGCCATGCCGCCAGCCCTCAACGCCGACCAGTCCCGCGCCGCGCAATATGGCGCGAGTGGACCATTGCTGATTATCGCGGGGGCGGGTTCCGGCAAGACCCAGACGCTTGCGCACCGGGTCGCCCATCTCATCGAGCAGGGCGCCCATCCCGGCCGCATGCTGCTTCTGACGTTTTCCCGGCGCGCCGCGCAGGAGATGAAGCGGAGGGTCGAGCGCATCCTCACCGGCCGCGGCATGAGCCAGGGGCTAGTCTCCATCGGCTGGTCCGGCACCTTCCACGCCATCGGCGCACGGCTCCTACGCGACTTCGCGCATTCGATCGGCCTCAACCCCGCCTTTACCATTCACGACCGGGAGGATTCCGCCGATCTCCTGAACCTCATCCGCCATCAATTGGGGTTCTCCGAGCAGGAGCAGAGATTTCTGCTGAAGGCCACCTGCCTTGGCATCTATTCCAGGGCGGTGAACTCCGGCCATGCCCTCGACCGCGTGCTCGCGAAGCATTTCCCCTGGTGCATCGCCTTCGAGGAGGATCTCCGCCGCTTGTTCGAGGCCTATGTCGAGGCCAAGCAGAGCCAGCATGTTCTCGACTATGACGATCTTCTTCTCTACTGGGCCGAACTGATGAAGGCGCCCGAACTCGCAAGCGAAGTGAGCGGCCTGTTCGACCACGTGCTGGTGGATGAATATCAAGATACCAATGCCATCCAGGCGGCGATCCTCCTGGCGCTCAAGCCGGATGGCAAGGGGCTCACCGTGGTGGGCGACGACGCCCAATCGATCTATGGATTCCGCGCCGCCACCGTCCGCAACATCCTCGATTTCCCGAAGAAGTTCGATCCGCCCGCCGCGATTATCACGCTCGACCGGAATTACCGCTCGACCGTGCCAATCCTTACCGCCGCCAACGCGGTGATCGCGCTCGCCAAGGAACGCTTCACCAAGAACCTCTGGTCCGACCGCAGCCTCCGCCGAAAAGCCCGCGCTTGTGGCGGTTCAAGACGATGCGGCCCAGGCCCAATTCGTGGTCGAGCGCGTGCTCGCCAACCGGGAAGAAGGTGTGCCGCTGAAAGAGCAGGCTGTACTGTTTCGCACAAGCCATCACAGCGCGGTTCTCGAAATCGAGCTCAGCCGGCGGAACATCCCCTTCGTCAAATTTGGCGGGCTCAAATTTCTGGAAGCGGCCCATGTCAAGGACCTGCTCGCGGTGTTGCGCTGGGCAGAAAATCCCCTCGACCGGGTGACGGCCTTCCGCGTTCTGCAGCTTCTGCCCGGCATCGGCCCGGGCATTGCGGGAAGGTTCTTGGACCAACTGGCGGGCCGTTCCAGCCTTCAGCAGCTGTCCTTTTTCCGGCCGCCCGCGCGCGGTGGAGGATTGGCCGGCCTTTACAGCGCTCATGCAACGGCTTTGGACCGAAGCGGCGGACTGGCCCGCGGAAATCGACCTCGTGCGCGATTGGCTCAATCCCTATCTCGAACAGAGATATGCCGATGCGCTTGTCCGCGCCGTGATCTCGACCAGCTTGCCAAAATCGCTGTGAGCTATGCGAGCCGCCGCGAGTTTCTGACCGATCTCACCCTCGATCCGCCCCAGGCTACAAGCGACGAAGCCGGAAAGCCCTTGCACGATGAGGATTATCTGATCCTCTCGACCATCCATTCGGCGAAAGGTCAGGAATGGAAGGCGGTTTCCATTCTCAATGTGGTCGATGGCTGCATTCCATCGGACCTTGCCACCGGCACCATCGAGGAGATCGAAGAGGAGCGCCGTCTTCTCTATGTCGCTATGACGCGGGCGAAGGATGAATTGAACCTGATCGTGCCGCAGCGATTCTATGCCCATCAGCAGGCTCGCACCGGTGACCGGTACGTCTTTGCCGGGCGCAGCCGGTTCATTCCTGCGGCCTTGGCCCATCACTTCAATCGCGTGAGCTGGCCGGCAGCAGGCGGGACGAAAGCCAGGGCGCCGGTTGCAAGCGCGCAAGTCGATATCCGTGAACGCATGCGCGGCATGTGGAGTAAGGCAGGCTGACCAGCCGCCGCTGCGCCGGTCTCATGCAGAGCGCCACTGGCCATAATTCGCTATCGGCCTCACGCGGCAAAACTCGCGAGGCATTCCGCTGGCACAAGGCAGCCCTCGGTCCCGGGCGACGGCAATTCGGCCGCCATAGCGCTTGTCACAGCTGCGGGCACCTTGGCCGGGCGCAGATTTTTGCGATGGTGACAAGGTCGCTCATGCCGGCGGATAGCCGCGAGCGTGGAAAAGCCACGTGTAGCGCACTCGGAGAACAATTCTTCGGCGGAAAATGAGCGCGGGCTGGGCCCAAAACTTCTCAGACCTTGTTGTGCCCTGATGGGTGGCCGCCTTTACCGTGACGGTGTGAGCGGTCTGCAAAGAGGCGCGTGGCAAACCACGAAGCCCATCGGAAAGGAACTCATGCATGACGTTCAAGGTTCAAGTCGGCCCGGCGCAGATTGCGATCCACCAAGGGCAGACGGTGCTGGTGACGGAGCCGGATGGACAGATTAAATGGCCCAGCCAGCATGGGTTGTACTTCCTCGACACAAGGGTCATCAGCGCCTGGGCCATCTATGCCAACGGCGAGCCATGGGAGCTTCTGAACGGCGGCGCAGTCTCCTCTCATGAGGCGCGCATCTGCCAGACCAATCGTGCCTTCGAGAGCGAGGACGGGCCAATCGCGGCGCGGACGCTCGGTCTCGTGATCGGGCGCCATATCGATGCAGGGTTGCACGAGGACATCGACATCACGAACAACAGCCTGAACCCGGTGCGCTTCAACCTGGAGATCGCGATTCGCGCCGACTTCGCCGACATCTTTGAGGTCAAGAGCGGCCGCATCGTGCGCCGCGGCCGCATAACCACGTCATGGTCGCAGAAGCGGCAAGCCCTGCACATCACCTACCGCAACAAGGATTTCTGCCGGGAAGTCATTGTGCTCACCAGCGAGGAAGACGGCGAACCCGTGGTGAATGCCAACGGGCGGCTAAGTTTTGAGATCGCGCTCGATGCGGGGCAGGCCTGGCATCGCTGTCTGATGTACGATCTGGTGGACGGCGAAAAGCGCAATCTGGCGCCGCGGGGATGTACCGATACCGCCGAGATATCGAATTATGCGGTCGAGATGGAAGACTGGCGGCGTGTTGTTCTGAAGATCGGCACCAGCAATGAGGAATTCTATCGCTTCTACAATCAAGGCGTTCAGGATATGGAAGCCCTTCGGCTGCCGCTGGCCGGCACCGATTATATGGTGTTCGTGCCAGCCGCTGGGTTGCCGTGGTTCGTGGCGCTGTTTGGGCGCGACGCGCTGATCGCCTCCCTGCAAACGATGATCGTCTATCCCGAATTCGCGTCAGGCGCTCTGGAAGTTCTTGGGCGGTATCAGGCGACGGAGCGCGACGACTACCGCGACGCGGAGCCAGGTAAGATTTTGCACGAGCTGCGCTATGGCGAGCTCGCGCATTTCAAATTGATTCCGCATACTCCCTATTATGGCACGGCAGACGCAACACCCCTTTACCTGGTCGCGCTGCATTCGGCTTGGCGAGCAACCGGCGACCGTGCACTGATCGAGCACCACCTGCCCAATGCCGAAGCCTGCCTGACCTGGATCGACGCCTATGGCGATCGCGACGGCGACGGATTCCAGGAATACGAGACGCGTTCTCCGGCCGGATACGAGAACATGGCGTGGAAGGATTCCGGGGACGCGGTGATGTATCCCGATGGAACTCTCGTACGGGGACCGAAAGCCCTTTGCGAATTGCAAGGCTATGTCTACGACGCCTGGCTGCGCATGGCGGAGATCTACGATGAACTAGGAAACGGCGTAAACGCCGCCGCGCTGCGGAAGAAAGCGGCCGTCCTGTTCAAGAAGTTCAACGACGCTTTTTGGGATGAAGAGTGCGGCTTTTACGCCTTCGCGCTCGACGGCGAGAAAAAGAAGGTGCTGTCGGTTGCGTCCAACGCCGGGCATTGTTTGTGGTCCGGGATCGTCGCGCCGGAGCGCGCTGGGGCAGTCGTGAAGCGGCTCATGCGCGATGATATGCGGAGCGGGTGGGGCATTCGCACGCTGTCGGCGGACCATCCCTCGTTCAATCCGTACAATTACCAGACGGGGGCGGTTTGGCCTCACGACAACGCGCTGATTGCGCTTGGAATGCGGCGTTATGGGTTCGCGGCAGAGGCGGCGGCGGTAGCGCGCGAGATCAGCGGCGCCGCCGGTCATTTCCTGCTGAACCAGCTGCCGGAGCTGTATGCGGGATTGCAGCGCAATCCGGGGAGCTTTCCTGTCCAGTATCTCGGCGCTAACGTGCCGCAGGCCTGGGCGGCGGGAACGCCATTCATGCTTCTGGAGGCAATGCTGGGGCTGCAGCAAGATGCGCCGAGGGGCAAGCTCTATGTCGATCCGGCCCTGCCTGCTTGGCTGCCGGACGTGACGCTGACCGACCTGCGGCTGGGGCAAGAGCGCTTCGAAATCCGTTTCTGGCGGGACGGCAACGATACGAACTTCGAGGTGCTGAAAGGCAGGAAGGACGCGGTTACGCGGATGAGTGCCGCGCTTACGTGGAACGTGGCGGGCAGTGAAAGCGCCCCGGTTAGTTAGGAAGTCATCATCGCCGGTTTAAGCAAGCTTGCAGAATGGAAGCGATAGGTCTGAAACCGGAAAAATACGTTAAAACTGCCGCTTAGAACCTATGCGGCTCGCGAAGACATTTTGACACTTCAGAACTCGGTTTCCTCGAGACCTGATGCAGGCTTACGCCACGCAGACGCAGGAGCTTCATGGGCTGCTTGGGGAAGCTGTCCAGAAGTCAGGACGCGGCTGATCTGCCCATTAACGCAAGGACAGGTCGCGTCGCCGTGCGTGCCGATCGTTCGTGAGGTCCGCACGGCTACGGCTCGAACACCAGGCTCGCCTTCAGCCTTGGTAAGACAAAATCGAGAAAAGCACGCAGCTTTTTGGGGATCAGCCGCCCACTAGAATGGACAAGGTGGACCGGCAAGGGCGCAGGCTCGAAATCCCTCAACAGAAGGGTCAAGCTTCCTTCCGCGATGGCTTTTGAGACCTGATAGCATAACAAGCGGGTGATGCCGACGCCCGCAACCGCCGCGTCGGCCGCAGCTTCGGCGGTGCTCACGGCCAAGCGCGAACGCACAGGAATACGGTCGATCGTCTTGCCGCGCGCGAACGTCCACTCGGTCGGCGAATGCAATACCGTGAAGGTGATGCAGTCATGAGCGCACAAGTCGCGCGGGTGCTGCGGGATGCCGCGCTCGGCGAGATAACGCGGACTTGCACAGACGACATGGCGAATCTGCCCCGCTCTCACGGCCATGAGGCCGCTGTCAGGCAGTTGCCCAATTCTTAAAGCAATGTCGGTGTGCTCCTCGATGAGATTGATGATCGCATCTGAGAGCCGCAATTCGACATCCACGTCCGGATAGGCTTTCAGGAACGCGATCACGATCGGCGCCAGATAGAGACGCCCAAAAACGACGGGAGCGCTGACGATAAGCCCGCCCTTGGGCGCGCTGTATTCGCCAGATGCCTGCCGTTCCGCCTCTGTGAGATCCTCGAGGAGCCGCCGGCAGGTTTCGAAATATTGCGTTCCAGCTTCCGTGAGCGCGACCTTTCGCGTGGACCTCACGAGCAGTTGCGCACGCAGCTGCTCCTCGAGCTCCGACACCTTGCGGCTGATGGTGGCGAGCGGCATGCCGAGCTTTCGGGAAGCGGCCGAGAATCCGCCGGCCTCGACCACGGCCACGAAGGCGGACATCAACTCGAACCGGTCCATGCATCCTCCCGGAAATTGGAACAGTATCTCTCAGTAATGACAGATACTCTCGCAGGTAGGAAGGGGTTACCTCTTGGGGGTAAGCCGAACTCAAGGACCCGGCCTCGGAAGGAACCCAAAGATGAGCCGCATCCACACCATCCCCTCCATCGACGCCGCCCCGGACGCGTCCAAGCCCTTGCTCGAAGGAGCCAAGAGGCAGCTTGGCACTGTCCCCAATCTCTTCCGCGTCATCGCCAACAGCCCGGCGGCCCTGGAGGGTTATCTCAATCTCAATGGCGCCTTGTCGAAAGGCTCCCTCGATGCCAAGACCCGCGAGCGCATCGCGATTGCCGTTGCCGAAATCAACGGCTGCGCCTACTGCCTCTCGGCGCATGTTTACCTCGGCCGAGCCCTCGCCAAGCTCGATGACACGGAGATAACCGCCAACCGGAACGGCGCGTCGAACGACCCGAAGGCCGATGCGGCTGTGAGCTTCGCCGTCAAACTTGTCCGTCAACGCGGGCATGTCAGCGACGCCGAGGTGGCTGCCGTGAAGGCCGCGGGCTTCGACGATGCGCAGGTGATCGAGATCGTCCTTCACGTCGCGCTGAACACGCTCACGAACTACGTCAACGAAGTTGCCAAGACCGAGATCGACTTCCCTATGGTTGCGCAGAAAAAGGCAGCGTGACTGTGGGTCGGCGGGGGCAGCCATCGGTTGGCTGTGCGCCCCGCATCCCCCTTGGAGGGGAACCCAACCTCAACCTCATACCCTGGAGAAAGACCATGAAACTTCGTTTTGTCACAAGAACTGTTCACGCCTATCTCGATTATCCGGTTGCGATCAGCCTTATGGCGTTACCCTTTGTTCTCGGACTTGGCGTGGAGAACCCGGTCGCGAAATGGCTCTCTGTCGCAACGGGTATCGCCGCTTTCGTCCTCACCTTTTTGACGAACCACGAGACGGGCGTCATCAAAGTGGTGCCCTATTGGGTCCATGTCGCCGTCGACCGCCTGGTCGGATTGGTGTTCATCGCGGCGCCGTTCGCGTTTGGTTTTGGCGGGGTAGATGCCCTGTACTACTGGGCCTTCGGCGCGACAGTCCTGATCGTGACCGTGGCTCTGAGCGCGCCGAGCCAGGAAAGCCTTAGGGTTGCCGTGGCTTAAAGCCTTCCAATCAGAAGAGCATTACAGCGGCGGCCCAAACGCCGCCGCTATTCTTTTTTAGCCGCGCCGGCCATGCCGCGCAGAAAGATGGGCCATGACAAACATTGGCACGCAGCCGAAGGTGGTCATCGTGGGCGCGGGCTTTGGTGGGCTCGCGGCGGCAAAGCGGCTCGCAAAGCAGCCGGTCGATGTCACGGTGATCGACCAACGGAACTATCACTTGTTTCAGCCGCTGCTTTATCAAGTTGCGACGGCCGATCTGTCGCCGGCAGATGTCGCCTGGCCAATCCGGGGCATCTTCGCGAAGACGCCAAACGTCCGCGTTGTTCTCGGAAAGGTTGAAGGGATCGACCTGCAGACGCGCGTTGTTGTGTCCGACCGGATTCGGCTTCCTTATGATTATATGATCCTCGCCACAGGGTCCTATCATTCCTACTTCGGGCGCGACGAATGGGCCATGCACGCCCCGGGCCTGAAGCGTATTATTGACGCCACCGAGATCAGAAAGCGCATCCTGCTTGCCTTCGAGCTGGCTGAAGTTGGCATGAGCGAGGAAGAGCGGCGGCGGCAGCTCACCTTCGTCATCATAGGCGGCGGCCCCACCGGGGTGGAGATGGCCGGCGCGATCGCGGAGTTGGCCCGGTACACGCTGGCAAGCGACTTTCGTAATATCAATCCGAGCTCGGCGCGCGTGATCCTCGTCGAAGCGGGCGACCGCCTGCTGCGCGCCTTCACAGAAACATCATCGGCCTATGCGAAGCGAACGCTCGAAAAGCTTGGGGTGGAGGTTCTGCTCAATCGCCGCGTGGAGGTTCGAGGGGAAGAGGGCGCCTTCATCGGCGATATGCTGATCCCATCGGCCTCCATGATCTGGGCGGCGGGAGTCGCCGTTCCACATTTGAAGGACTGGCTGCCTGCCGAAACGGACCGGACCGGGCGCGTTGCCGTAGCGCCGGATCTTTCGCTGGCGAGTCACCCCAATATCTTTGTTGTCGGGGACGCAGCGTCGGTGCCGTGGCGCGATGGTTTGAGCGTCCCTGGCATCGCGCCCGCGGCCAAACAGGGTGGTTGTTACGCCGCGGATGTGATACTCGCCGCGGTGAAGCGACAAAAAAAGCCCGCACCCTTCCACTATCGCCACCAAGGCAATCTTGCCACCATCGGCCGCCACGCGGCCATCGCGGACTTCGGCCGCATCCGATTGACCGGCGGTCTTGCATGGTGGCTCTGGGGCATCGCTCACATCTATTTTCTGATCGGCGTCCGCGCGCCTGTCCTCGTGGCGGCCCAATGGTTCTGGGCCTACCTGACCTTCGGGCGGGGAGCCCGGCTGATTACAGGCCTCGCGCCCCTTTTCGAGGATCTGAAAATGCCGCCGGAGATCGTGGGCCCGAAAACCGTCGCCGCCAAGTCCCCGCCTGCAGAATAGTCGGGGTCTTACGAGGCCCAGCGGTAAACGCGCGCGATGAGGCCGTCGCCCTTTGCGAGCGAGGTCTCGCGCCGCAGGAGAGCATCGAGGCCTAAGCTCCGTCCAGCCGCGTAGATGTAGAACATCCAGCAGATCACCACGATGAAAATGAACTCCCACGGCCATTCGCCGGGATGGGTGTAAAGCCCAAAATAGAGCTGCGCCGCGAAGACCATGCCGAGCAGCGCAAAGGCTCGCACGCCAAAGCCGAGAATGAACGCCGACGCCATGCCGATTTCCGACAGGAAAGCGATTATGTTCACGAGCGTGAAATTTGGCAGAAGCACGTTTGTGACGAGCGCTTTATGCACATCAAAAGCTGCATATTTTGCCTCCTGCTCAAGCCAGTATTGGAACCCGCCAGACGGGATCGGCAGCTTCCACAGGCAGCCTTCGAACCACATGGCTCCAATGGCGACGCGAGCACCCCAAGTGCCGAGGTCTCGCAAGGTTCGTTGCGCGGGATCGGCTTGCCAATTGCGGTAAGCGATGTAGACGCTCGCGACTAGCAGCGACCAAAAAAGTAGGACGAGCAAATAGCGCCAAGCACCAATGCCGAGATGCGAGCCCGTCTCCCCAATCAGGAAGAGCCAGGAATCATAAAAGGGATTTACGCGCATGTTTTCCTCAGGTTCCTTGTCAGCGGGCTAGCGAGGGAGAGCGGCCGAGAGGCGTGCCGGCTCCAATCCTGAAGGCGACGAACTTAGCGACCGTCTTTGAAGCGTGCTTCCACTGGAACTCATGGACGGATAAAGCTCGTTCATGGGAATCGAACGGCCATTGGGCTGCACGATGCGGCAATGATAGCGTCGCAATGCCCGGGGATGGGGCACGCCGCAGGAATGGGCGATTGTGCCCACTTCCGCGCGCATGCGTTCGACGAAGTTCTTTACGCGCACCGATTTTTCTTCTGGGTTCAACCCATGCTGCAGCCGGCGGTTGTGCGTCGTGATGCCGGTGGGGCAAGTGTTCTTGTTGCACTTCAAAGACTGGATGCAGCCAAGGGCGAACATAAACCCGCGCGCAGAATTCACCGTATCGGCTCCGGCACAATAAGCCCATGCCACCTCGGCAGGCGTAATGAGTTTGCCCGATGCAACAACCTTGATGCGCGCGCGCAGGTCGTATTGACACAAAATATCGATCACCATCGGGAGCGCTTCCTTGATGGGCAGGCCGACATTATCCATGAGCGGCAAAGGCGCAGCGCCCGTGCCGCCGTCGCCGGAATCGATGGTGATGAAGTCGGGCGCGCTTTCGATGCCTCGCTTGTGAATTTCCTTGCACATCGTTTCGAGCCAGCCGTAGGCGCCAAGGACGGCTTTGAAGCCGACGGGTTTGCCCGCCAAGTCGCGGATGCGCGCAATTTGATCGAGAAGGTCGGGGACACTGTCGATTTCGGGATGGCGGTTGGGTGAGATCGAATCGGTATGAACGGGAATCCCGCGGATTTTGGCGATCTCGGGTGTTACCTTGATGGCGGGCAAAATGCCGCCCTTGCCAGGTTTTGCGCCCTGACTGAGCTTCAACTCGAACATCTTCACCTGGGAAAGCCCTGCGATCTCGCGAACGCGGGCTTCGTCGAGTTGGCCATCGAGTGTGCGCATGCCGTATCTCGATCGCGTCGAGTGATGTTATCAAGGGAGGGGTTGGTCAATCATGTTCACATCAGGCTCATGCGGACACGAGCTGGTTGATCATCTCTCTCGGCTCTGGGTGTTCCTAAGGAGCGACGATTGTCAAATAATCTTCCTCGTTTTGGCGACGATCAGAGCGATATTCTACTATCTACTTCGACACCCGCTCCGAGAGGCGAGGGAGTTGGCCTACACAATGGCGGCATGCGCCCTTATTTCCGGTTGCATGGCCGTATCGGAGGCTCCTCGCCCTCAATGGCTGACGCAATTGGCATCTCGCTGTCGAGATCTCGGTGGTTTCGCCTTCCGAGACAAAACACCCGCAAGCGCACAGGCCGGCCGCCGCAAGTCCGCCGACCAAGAACGCTAAACAGAAAATGGCCCGGATGGACCCGAGGCTAAGTAGTTATCGTTTGCGTGGTGTCGCATTGCGAGACGGCGGTAATCCTGCGTGAAGACTGGGTAGTGTCTCAGTTTGAAAATTTGACCGGAAAAGCGGGGCCATTGCCCCACTCATCCTCATAGGGTTCAATGATAGGTGTAATAGAGGCCAGCCAACGCGATGGCGATCATTATGAGATCGACGATTGTGGGTGGGGTGATTCTAATCATGTGCATTCTCCCATCTGGTTGACGGAAGGCTTTTTCGAGACCGCCGGGCAGCAGGGAGAGGTTTCACCACAACGAAACTGCGCCGGAGTAATGTCGATCAGCTTCTTTCCGTACTGCAGCGCTTGGAAACGCTGCATCGCAACGAGCGCTAGGATGCAAGCAAGCCCCATCTCCCGTTGGGTGCGAAGGGAACTAATCAGTTGGATTTGGTTCCACCACCCCGGTACTGCCTAGCAATGGCGCCAGCCCAGAGGATGATTTTTAGACTGCTGGCGGTTCGGATGTCGGGATCAAGTGTCGGAATGTTCGCGCTTCTGAGCGGGATGCTTGATGCTGAGGACGATGATCTCCTCCGCATCAGCATCAATAGTATAATAAATGAGATATGCGTATTTCCGGGTGACGATCTTGCGAACTGCCTCGGCCTTTTGAAGCCGTCCAAGCCTAGGAAAAAGGATCAGGCTCTGCAAGCTATCGTAAATCGCGGCGCGAACATGGCGGGAGCCGGCAGGAATTCTTCGAACGGAGATACTCAGAAATGACGTCGAGATTTTCGAGCGCTCGCGGCGTGAAACGGAGTTTCATACATCGAAGCGTCGGAAAGCGGCCTCGATCTCGGCATCGGTTGCAAACTGGCGCCGCTTGGCTTGTGCGAGACTTTCGAGCACATCTGCAACGTGCGCGGGATCGATATCTTCTGGCTCAGTTTCGTCGCCAGCGAGATTAAGGATGGCATGAGCGATTGCGTCCTGGCTGTCCGCGGGGAGCCTTCGAGCCGCTTCAAACGCTTTTTCGAGAAGTTTTGTCATGCGCAAACTCTAACGCGAACGAACAACGATGGGAAGGCTGCAAGGACTCGGCGTCTCAAGCAGCCCGGCGAACTTGTGGGCGGTCCAGGGGCGCGAAGAGAGCGGAGATATCCGCCTCGGTCAAGTCGAATCCCGACTTGGAAACGCCGGCGAAGAGAGCTTCCGCAAGCGCGGCCTTGCGCGTTTTGAGGATTTCGATGGCGGCTTCGATCCCTTCCTCCACCATCAGCTTGTAGACGAAAACAGGCTTGTCCTGGCCGATACGGTAAGCGCGATCCGTGGCCTGGTTCTCGACCGCCGGGTTCCACCACGGGTCGTAGTGGATGACCGTGTCGGCAGCCGTCAGATTAAGGCCGGTCCCTCCCGCCTTGAGGCTCAAGAGAAAGAGCGGCGCCTTGCCTGATTGGAACGCCTTGACGGGGCTTGCGCGATCCTTGGTGTCGCCCGTCAGCGTCACAAAGGGGATGTTCACCTTCCGAAGCTCGGCCTCGATCAGCGCGAGCATGCTTGTGAATTGCGAAAACACCAGGATCCGGCGTCCTTCGCTGACCATCTCGGGGAGCATCTCCATCAAGCGCTCCAGCTTCGCGGAATGCTTCACCTTCTGCGCTTGCGACATCTTCAACAGGCGCGGATCGCAGCAGATCTGGCGCAGCTTCAACAGCGCATCGAGGAAAATGATGTGGCTCTTGGCGAGGCCCTTTTTGGCGATTTCTTCGCGAACACGTTGATGCATGAGCGAACGAACCGTCTCGTAGAGGTCCCGTTGCGCGCCTTCGAGGCGAACATGCTCGACAATCTCGGTCTTCGACGGAAGCTCCTTGGCCACCTCCTCCTTCGTCCGCCGCAGCATGAAGGGCTTCAGACGCCCCGACAGAAAAGCCTGGGCCGGCTTGTCGCCATGTTTCTCGATGGGCGTCCGGAAATTGCGCCGGAATGCCGTCTCGTCTCCCAGCAAGCCCGGCGAGAGGAACTGAAACAGCGACCAGACCTCGCCAAGATTGTTCTCAAGCGGTGTGCCGGTGAGCGCCAGCCGGTGCCGGGCGTTGATGCGGTGGGCTACCCCAGAGACCGCCGCCTTCGGATTCTTGATCGCCTACGCCTCATCGAGGATCGCCGTGTGGAATTGCCGGTCGAGCAGCACGTCGCTATCGCGCATCAGCAACGGATAGGTAGTCAAGACCACATCGGCCTTCTCGATAAAGGCAAATGCCTGCTTGCGCTCGCTTCCCCGCAAGGCGAGCACGGAAAGTTCCGGCGCGAAGCGCTCCGCCTCCGCCTGCCAATTGGGCAGCACGCTCGTCGGCGCAACGATCAACGCTGGCTTATCGAGGCGGCCTTGCGCTTTTTCGAGGGCAAGAAAGGCGAGCGCCTGCACCGTCTTGCCGAGGCCCATATCGTCCGCGAGAACGCCGCCAAACTCCATCTCGCGCAGGAAATCCAGCCAGGCCAGCCCATCGCTCTGATAGGGACGAAGCTGCGCCTGGAAAGAAGGCGGCGGCGCAACAGGCTTCGGCCCGCGTCCCTCACGCAGGCTGCGCCCAAGCGCAACAAGCCGCTCCGCGCTCGCCGCCCACGCCACTTCGTCGCCTATGCCATCCACGAAAGCGGCGAACCCCGCCGCCGCGGCGCGATGCAGCTTTATCTTGCCATCGGATGCCCCCGCGGCGCGCGGGCCGATCAGTTGCATGAGCGATTTCAGAATTGGCGCAAGCCGCTCGCCGGGCAAAGGCAAGAGGCGGCCGTCCGGCAGCGGGTGATACAGATTGATCGCCCCGCGCCGCTCGATGAAGGCGGCATCCGCGTTTGCATCTCGCGAAAGCGCGAGGGCAGCGAACTCAGCCGGCAGTTCGGCTAGAAGGTTCGTCAGATGGGGGATGAGATTGACGCGATGGCCCTCGAAGTCGACGCCGAGCTCGAACGAGAACCAATCGATCCCGGAGCCTTCACCGATGTCCGCCCACCAGGCGGCTTCTCCTTCCGCGATCCGGTAGGGATAGTCGTCCGAATAGGCGATTTGCCAGCCTGCGGAGACGAGTTCCGGAATGCGCTCCGCCGAGAACGCCAGGAAGCGGTTCCGATCGTCGAATCTCGCCAGAAAATCGTAAGCGTTCAATCCGCTGCCAGGAGAAATGAAGAAGCTTCCCTCATGCTCCTTGGGCAAGTCCAGGGGCGTGCTCTTCACACCCCGCACATCGAGCTTTTCCAGACGCTTGACCGCGGCGTCCTCGGCCTTGCGGTCGCGTGGGATTAGAACGAGCTCGCCGTCAGTGAGGCGCTGCACCATGTCATCGGATGCACCGGCGGCAACGATTTCGCCCTCATAGTCGAAGGAGAGGCGCGCCAGAGGCAGAGGGAAACGGCCACTATGCCGCTCATCCCGGCTATACCAGGAATACTGATACTTGAGCCGCGCGTCCCCCAAGAACAGATGAAGGCGCGGCACCGGCTTGACCTGGCGCGTCTCCGTTTTGAGCGGTGCCGACGGAAGAGGCAACCGCCCGCCAAGACCCTTCGCGGCAAGGCGATGCTCAAGAACGCCTCCGAGCACAGCTGCTTCTGCGGGAGCAATCTCGGGCGCAGCGGCGAGGCGTTGCGCCATTCTGTCGGGAAGGTCGCACGCGATCGAACCCACAAGGCCCGCTTCCAGATCGACATAATGAGGCGGCGCGATGGGAAGCACGAGTTCGAACGGCCTGACCGCGCTATTGTCCTCGAGCGGCTCGAAAACGAGACGCTGCCGGCCGTTTTTCTGAAGCAGCCAGCGTGCGCTGGCGGGGCGCATAGGGCCTTCCCGCAAAGCCGTGCCATGCACATCGTCATGCCGGCACCGCCCGGTCTTGAGAATCTTGAAAAGCAGCTTCGCCGACGACGTTGCGCCTGGCAGGGCAATGCCGTGTCCGAGCGATCCACTATTTTGACGCGCCAGCCAGGCGAGTTCCCGAAGGATCTCCATATCGACGGGCCGCAAATATTTGGCTGGCTGGTAAGTGTGGATATTGCTGGGGTTGTAGAACTTCGGGCTGGCGCCGAAGCCGCCGGCTTTCAGCAGAGTTGCGGTCATCGGGCTGATGGTTGCGCACGCCGCGGTCGTGAAGCCCCCCTTCAGGGCCAGCACATAGATCAAGCGGTTGTTGACGGCGGCGGGGTAATCGTCTTCGTCCTCGCCGGTCGCGGCGGCCTCCAAATCGTCGAGCCAGCGCCTGAGGCCGGGCGATAGCAAAGGGCGCGGCTTGTCGTCTTGCTCTCGCGCGGCGCCTTTCGAGGCATCACCAACGCGCCCCCTTCGAAGAGCTTCGATTAGAACGGCTGCGATATGTTTGCAGTTGATGGTCATTGGGCAAGTGCAGACGCCTGCAATAGCGGTTCCGCGCGCTCCCGCCTTAAGCGTGATCACTTGCCGGTAAGGCTTCGGCTCGCTGCCGCGCACCCGCCCAGTGATGACAGTCTCTGCGCTATTGAAGTCGACATCGATCACCAGCCCCCTGGCGTGCACCTTGCGGCCGCGGTCGAAGCTGCCGGCATCGATCGATCGCCTTATATCGCCCTCGTTCAATGCAACCATCGAGCAGCCTCCGCCGATCTCTCGAATTATCGCTTAGGCTGCAATCCTAGTTGGTCGCCCTATGAAGGTCGCCGCCGCGGCGCCCCGCAATCGCTCAAAACTGTGGATCCGATATCGGATCATGAGCATCGTGAATATGCCCGAAGATCGCTCGAACTTGTTCGGGAAAACCGGCGTAATCGATTGATTTTTCTTAGCCCACAAAACCACCATTCGGGAGCTATGTCTTTGTTCTGACGAGAGAAATGAAGGCATCATAATCCGCGTGTCGGGGGTTCGAGTCCCTCCTCCGCTACCAATAATTTCAATGAGTTAGGCCGGAATCAGCCCAAGAGCGCTGTTGCAACCGCTTTCGACACTTCTCAAGCGTTTTCAAGCGCTTACCATCCATTACCAAACATTACATGCAACACGGATGCAACACAGCGTTCGTTGAATGTTCTTGCAGATCATTGCTCACCTGCTCACACGACCGCGGCGCCGTTCGCCATCCGGTTTGCCGCCTTTCTGGGTGGAGCTGTGGTTTACGTCGCGCTCGCGACCATGAACGCTTGGCCGAACCTCGAAGCGGCTTTGCAGGGCGACCACAAGGCCGCGGCGGTGGCCTTCGTTCAATACACTTTCGCCTTCATCGTCGCGATTTCCCCGGTTGCCTCAGCGCATGAGAAGGGCGGCCAAGTCGCCGTCCTCGTGTTCATGCTCGTCAACGGGTACTTCGCCTATGACGCTTCGAGCCATCGGCATGATGAAGCGCACACGATCATTTCGCGCAAGGCCATCATTGAGACTGAGCTAGCCGAGAACGAGAAGAAGCGCGCGAAGCTTGGCGACTTTGAGCGCGTCACAGCGGACCAGATTGCAGAGGCCAAGCACAAGAGGGATGACGCCCAAGAGGCCAAGGATTGTTGGGCATGCAGCCCGGCGACGCGAAACGCTCGCGCGCAAGCCGCGAAAGACGCTCAAGCCGCGCTCGATCGGCTCTTGCCGCTCCGCACCAGGACCGAAGAGGCGGACAATCTCGACAAGGCCATTATCCAGGCGCGAGCCGAGCTGAAAGCGTTCAAGTCAACGGGCGACTCGGACAACAGCCTCGCCAGCATGGCGGGCGCCAACGCCGCGACGCTTACAACGACGATCACGCTCTTGCTGGCGCTCGGCATAGAGCTTGCGAACAAATACGGCCCTTACTGGACGTTCCGTTCCTCATTGGCGGGCTCGGCTATCCTCAGCCCTCGCCCTATGAGCGGAAGAAGGCGGATAAGGCGGCTTTGGCGGCGATGCGAAGGCATGGGGCGCCGCCGGTCATCGCATCATTTGCCAGATCGCCTATGACGAGCTGAAGCCGGCAATTCGCGCACGCGTTGATGCCCTGGTCGCGATAGATCCGCGATACCGCACCTTTCCCGATGCTTGCACGGCACCGGACCGATTGCCCCGCACTCGGAAGGACGAGCATTTCGTTGATGTCCCGCGCGACGCCGGGCGCATTGAGGCGGCTAATCCCTGCCCGGTGGCCTATCGTTGCGTCGTCTCGGCGATCTTGAACGATATGCGCGACCTTGCCTTGAGCAGCGATGTAAATGACCAGCTTCGCCTTCTTAAGACGCTTGGCCATTGGGTTGGCGACATTCACCAGCCCTTGCACGTCTCCTTTGAGGATGATCGCGGCGGCAACCTTATTGCGGTTACGGAAGCATGCCGACCGAACCTGCACGCCGTTTGGGATGCCTGCATAATCGAGAAGAGAATAGGCCTCGATCATGTTGGTGCCGCGGTGCAGCTCCGCTCCGAGGTAACAGACAAAGACCGCGCACGTTGGACGGCCGGCGAGATGGGTGCCGAAAGCGTCGTCACTTGGGCGAACGAGTCCCTAGAAATCGCGCGGCGGCCCGAAGTGCAATATTGCACGGCGAAAGACGGCGGCTGCTGGTACGCCGCAGATCAGCGCGAGTTCAAAGGCGGCGCTCAACGGGTTGTCGTTATTGATGACGCCTATCTTGACCAGGAGGCCCCACCGTCCGCGAACGGCTCAAGGCGGCCGGGATTTGTCTTGGAGCGCTCCTGAATGCGGTCTTGGTGACGCAATAGAATGCCAACGCCCTCCGCTGTCGAGCCGCCAACGCCTGAGAATGTCCACCTCTACAGGGCCGCAGCTCTCGCCTATCGCAAGGCGAGGCGCGAAGAGCTCTGCCGGAATGATGGCGACCGAAAGCTCGTCAATTGGCACATTCCCTTGGATGCCGCCGCGGTCGCGGTTCAGGAACTCGCTCCAGAGATGACGCTGGACCAGGCGCGGACCTTCGCGCAGAAGGCCCTCGCCTGGGTAGGGCAGGCGCATAACGCTTGGCTGTGGAGCTGAAGGCGGCTTGCGGCTTCCCCTTTCCGGCGCGCGTTAGCGCTCCCATCGAGCAACAGGCGAGTAAGGGAAGGGCCGCTCGCGGTCGGTGATGAGGCAGCAGTGGGTCGGGAGCCGAAGTTCGAGAACCTCGAACTTATGGAAGCAAAGCCTTCAAGAGCGGACGCGCAGACTTGTACACGCTTTTGTGCAACATCTAGGCACACTGCGTGAGCACTAGACGAAGAAGAACAAGCGATGCAACGGGCGAAAAAAATGCGGAGGCGCAAAAGCCAAGCACTGGTACATGCGCATGGGTGATGAGGATATTTCTCCAAATAAACACGGGTTAACCCATAAATGTGTTTAATTGTGCATCAAATCTTCTCATAGAGCGCTCGGTACATGCATTTGCGAAAGCTAAGACGAAAAACGCACTTGCGAACAAAGAGAAGAATAGTAAGTTGTCAAAACCGCCGGGGTTAGAAAGGCTAGGCGTGCATTGCGTTTTGTTAATTATATAAAATATTAGGACAGACGATAATACCGTTACACCGCAGCACAGAACGGAAATCCAAAAGCCAATTCTTACGAGGCGCTTCAAGTCCATAAACTACACAAACCCATATTTTTTGGCCCACATTGCGGCGATGTATCGAAGCCGTGACTTCGAGGCAGCATGACCATCAGTAGGAGACGCGTTTCCGTGGGCCAAAACTTCAGCTATCGGCCTGACCCGGGCTGTCCTGACCGGATGGAGCGGTGTCCGCTCCATCCCCACCTTTTAGATGTCCACCTGCTCCGCGATCATAAGGGCGTCGTCGACCTCGATTCCAAGATAACGCACGGTGCTTTCAACCTTCGAATGTCCAAGTAAAAGCTGTACCGCTCTCAGGTTTCCCGTTTTGCGGTAGATCAGCGTCGCCTTCGTGCGGCGTAAGGAGTGCGTTCCGAACAGACTTGCGTCTAAGCCAATCATCGCCGTCCAAGTGGAGACGAGTTTTGCGTACTGCCGTGTGGTGAGGCTCTTCTCTTTGCCCCGGCGTCCGCCAAAGAGAAAGCTCCCGGGCTGCCTTTTGCAGAAGCGGAGATACTCATCGACGGATTGGCGGGATTGTTCGGTGATCTGAAAGCGGACCGGCCGGCCGGTTTTCTTCTGTCGGACGGTAGCTCGCTCCATCGCGTAGCCATGAGGTGCGATGTCCTCGACTTTCAGGCTCACCACATCGCACCCGCGAAGCTTGCTGTCGATGGCGAGATTGAATAATGCGAGGTCGCGCACCTTGCGCTGCATCTGCAGCCTGATGCGGATCGCCCAGACGTGCTTGGGCTGCAGGGGCGGTTTCGGGCCAACAAGCTTGCCCTTGTTCCAGGGCCTGCGGGCGGCGGGCGCAGCATTTATGTTTAGAACAGTATCCATGGTTTCTCTCCATTTGCATCGGGGGAGATTCCAGGATGATGGACGCAAATGCCGCCTGGATAGCACGCACCGCAGAAGCGGTTGGCTCCGACCCAAACGAAAGCGCCCAGGATCAGTGGATGGTTGGCGGGGTGCTGGCTCCACAGCATTTCTTGTATTTCTTGCCTGACCCGCATGGGCAGGGTTCGTTGCGTCCGATCTTCGACGATCGCGATGGCGCTTTGCGAAGGGGAGCAGGGGGCGGGTTTCGCCAATAGGATGCGATCATCCTTACTATGTTTGGCAGTTCCTCAACGATCGCGGCGCGCGTGTCATCCGGCAACATCGTGCCGCTCTCCATCGCGAGCGCCAGAATTTGCAGGGCGACGTCGCCCTCGTCCTTATTTTCGATGAGGGGATCCCAAGCGTCCGCGCAAAGGTTCATGCCCGCGACAAAGCCCTGAGCCCAGCCTTTGCCTTGCGGACCATCGCCGAAAAGATCGATCTGCGGCCGATGCGGGGCATCGGCGCTCCGGCGCGCCGCAAGTGCATTCCAATGTCTGCTGAGCAGGTCCATAAAGTATTGGAGCTGCTCCATGCTGTCCCAGACAGGCCCCGAGCCGTCGCCGGTCCCCCAAATTTCCGGGAGATATCGTGAGGGCATTACCATTTCAGGGCCGATGACGAGCG
This sequence comes from uncultured Alphaproteobacteria bacterium, assembly GCA_963817495.1. Lineage (GTDB taxonomy): Bacteria > Pseudomonadota > Alphaproteobacteria > Rhizobiales > Rhodomicrobiaceae > Rhodomicrobium. The sequence goes on from CAWFOS010000014.1 coordinate 40,267, forward strand.
CGGTCAAAAACCCGTCGAGCGTCTCGAACGGCATGGCGGTGTCCGGCGCCTGGCGGCTTGCCAGGAAGCCCGAAAGCCAGTCCATCTCATGGTCTGCCAAGCGGATGGATCGAGCGGGATCGTCATCGGACTGATCGTTTTCCGCGTGCCAAGCTTCTATCGCCTTCTCCCGCCGGCCGATCCAAGCCAGCGCCTCGGCGGGATCAGCAATGGCGCAAATCTCGTCCTCGTCGAAAAGTGCGGAATTGGCGGAATTGGATGCGGCGCGATGAAGTTCGGCAAGCGACTTTTCGTGCTCCTCCGGCGCGTGCTCGTCAAAAACGCTCTTCGCCCAAACGCGCCGAAGAGCAGGCTCCAACTCGGCCGCGCCAAGTCTGATGACCACCTCTTCCCAGCTCCACCAGACGCTATCCCCGTCTTCGAAGGCGCCCTCGCGCTCAAGACGCGCCAGGAAGTCAACGGCGCGCTCGCGTGGAATGACGCCGTCGAAGACACTGCGTGCGAGAACGTCGAGCCATGCCCATCGAACCTCGGAAATAAGTTCGTCGTTCTCGATTGCAGCGAAGAGGGCATCGACGTCTTTGTCCCACACGCTCAATAGCAAGCGCGTCAGACTGAGAGGTACATGCAAAGGAAAAACCGGTTCGAGCTCCTCCTGCTCAAGGCAGGTAAGCTTCAGCACATAGGTGTAAAGGCCAGGATGCCTTGACGCACCGAGAACGGCGAGCCCGCAGCGAAGTAGCGCGTTTTCCTCCGGCAGCAGGAAGACCCCATCACAAAGCTTGTCGACAAGACCGAAGATGATTGGAGCAAGCTGATCGGATTTGGCGACGCCAGCCCGAAGGGCGTCCGCGGACGGCGGGTCCGCCGATCTTAGTGCCGTTGTGATCTCTTCGAGCATCATGGCGTGAATTTATACAAGCTTTGCGCCGGGCGCGAGCACAGGCGGCGCCCAGTCCACATGGTTCGCGCAGAAAGCCGTGCACCTGCCCCCGGCGCGCATCACCGTTGAAGCAGCGGGGCAATCTCCGAATTGGTTTTTTGGGTCGACTCCTGCCGTTCAACAATTTCGAACGGAATACCGCATGACCTCGACAAGCAGAAGTTGGCTTTTTCCCCTTCTGGTTGCGGTTTGGCAACTAATCCCATTGTTGTTGCGCTGGCGATAAACTCCTGTTGCGCGCAAGAATCGGACGCTGCTATCTTGAGCTGTACAAGGTTCGCACACAGAAACGCTCGTCCCGCGTAGACTTCGCCACATGGGGCAGCCACATGAATCATCCCTGGACCGAGCGCGCTTTCGCGAGGATTGCCGCGATCTGTTTCCTCTCCACTTCGCTCGCCTCCCTATTCCCGCCGGTAACCTCGGCCGCAGACCTGGAGAACGTGACCGCAAAACCGGCTGTTGATCAGCTGGAGGGCGCCTCGCGATGGACCGTGTCAGTCGAGGCCATCGCTTTAAACCGAATTGGCGGTGTAAACCGGACGCTGGTTGAACGCGTGCCGGGCACAGATCCGTTCGACAAGACGCTTTTCGACACCGGCCCCGAAGCCTTCAACAGCAACCAGTTCCAGCAGGGGTTTTCCGCCGGACCAAAAATTGACCTGATTTACCGCGGTGACTCCGGCTACAGCGTGGAGCTGTCATACTTCAACATCTTCAACCAGAGCGCGACCCACACCACGGGCCCCGACACACCGGCGGACTGGCTTGTGATGAAGGCGCCCGGCCTGTTCTGGCAAACGCAGGATTTCCCCTACCAGGGGATGGTCTGGAGCGACATCACGAATCTTTATAGCGCCGAGGCCAACGGGCGGCTGGCTGTTTCCAGCCGGGTGACCCTGCTGGCTGGATTTCGCTGGATGCAGTTGAATGACACGTTGCAGGGGACATTAAGCCCGGCGGATCGAAATGAACCGAAGTGGAAAAACTACTGTGATCCTAGCAACTGCACTCTTCAAGAGGTTGCGCAGGCGCCATTGGGGCCAGTGGTGGGAAGCTATCCGCCCTTCTGGACGACAAAAACAGCAAACAACCTCTATGGCGTCCAGATCGGGGTCGATGGAAAGATCTTCGAGCTTGGCCGCTTTTCGATCGATGGGCAGATCAAGGCCGGGCTTTTCGACAATAACGCGGATCAGTCGACGGGGGTCAGCCTCGAGAAGGTGGTCTACCCGGTGAGTGCCACGGCTAATCACGCCGCTTTCGTCAGCGAAGGCAGCCTTCAGTTGAAATATCGGGTTATGGATGGGCTGGCGCTCAAGGCGGGCTACGAACTGCTTTGGCTCGACGGGGTTGCTCTGGCGCCGGGGCAGATCCAGGAAACCCTTACAACCCATTCGAGTATGCCTGTGCACGCCCTTGGCATCAACTGCGGGTCAAGCCAGCTTTTCCGAGGCTTTACTGCCGGGTTGGAATACTCGTTTTAGCAGAAGATGCCGGTCCTCCCATAACAGGAGCCGTTCAATAAAAGTCATGCACTCGCTGACGGCTGCGCGGAGCAAAAAGGAAAGGCCCACACGATGCCTGCTCTCAAGACGGTCCTGGCGAGGAGCGCTCTGTTTTGCGGCGCTACGGCGGCGCTCTGGATGTTGCCGCCTTCCACATTCGCTCAGCAGATCAGCACACCGATCCTGGCATCCGACCCGAATTTCAGAGACCTTGCCGGGCCCGCAGGCGGATCCTATGGCGGCTCGGGATACGCCGACACCACGAGCAATGGCGGTGTGATGCGGACCGGGGTTTTCTATCGCTCCATGGCGTTGACCAACCTCAGCACCGCCGATTGGACGACGCTCTCCTCGTTGCATATCGCCCTTGACGTCGATTTGCGGACGCTTGCGGAGATCAATAGTACCACTCCCTACCCGAACGGACGCGATTGGGTGCCGCAAGGAGCAGCTTGGATTAACGTCAATATCTTGGGCAATCAGCTGCCGACAGCCTCGGGTGTGCCTCTATACCAAAGCTTCGTGACCAATTCGGGCGAGGCGGCGGCATTTGGCACGGTCTTGCAGGACCTGGCTCATGCGTCCGGCCCAGCCATGTATCACTGCTCGTTCGGCAAGGATCGCACCGGATGGACCTCCATGCTTTTACAGACGATCGCCGGTGTGCCGTCGGCGACCATTATGCGAGACTATCTGGCCAGCAGTAATTATTTTGGCCAAACCGTGGTGCAGCAGCAATGGCTGCAAGCCGGACTTAATCAAATCACGGCGTCCTATGGAACGATGAATGCTTATCTGACGCAAGGCCTTGGCCTTACCCAGGCAGACATCTACGTCCTGCGCGGCAAGATGGTCTACTACGCGGAACTGCCCGGGCAGAGTGGATTTTCCGGCAATGCCGCCGCGGGCGCCGCGCTGCTGAACGCGTTGCAGAACTCTCCGCTATCGGGCCAATATACCGTCTTCAACTATTATCTGCAGTCGGCCATTGATGCGGGGACGCTCTCGGGCGCCGAGACGCGGGTTGGCGGTCAAATCTATGCGGATACTGTCTCCTATCTCCTGCGTGCGCCTCTCTGGATCGACGACGCGATCGCGCCCTACGCGGCAGGCCAGGAGCTTCGCGCGGGTCAGGGCCGTGTCTGGGTGGCGGGAAGTGCAGGCGCTTTCAATTCTGAAGGCGGAGCGGGAATTGCCGGCAGCTTCGAGCGCAGTGCAGGAACGATCATAGGGTCCACCTACCGCATCGACAGCCAGACATCCGCCACTGCGGGCATTAGCTACAATTCCGGGACGGTTGGAAGCGCCGGGGCCAGCGCCAGCGTCAACACGGGCGTGCTCACGATTGGCGGACGTTACGCATTTGCCGCGCTTGCGGCCGGTCCTTACGTGCTGGGACGCGCCGATGCCGGCTGGGTGGAATATCAAAGCGCGCGCGCCTTGGACAATGGCCTTGGGTCCGCGCTCGGCAATACCAGCGGTGCGATTTACAGCGGTCTGGCGGGCGCGGGCTATGTCATGCGCATTGCTCCGTTTACGGTCACGGCGCAAACCGGGTTTCGCGTTACCGGCGTTAGTCTGGGCAGCTTTAACGAAAGCGGCAGCGAGCTTGCGTTGGCCGTCAACGGTATCAACAACACGGCTCCAAGTGTCGTTGGCCAGCTTGGAATTTACCTTGGACCGGTGGCAGTCGGATGGCTGGACTGATCGCGCCATCCCTCAGCCTCACCTACGAGCGCATGCTAGGCGATGCTCAGGTAGGGAGCACCGGTACGCTCTACGGTTACACTGTGAGCCAATACTCGGCCTACGACAGCCCCGACCTTATCAAGGCCGGTTTGAGTATCACGGCCCGGCATGACGCATTCATCATGGAAGTGAAGGGCAGTGCCGTGGCTGGCGACGATGCAAAAAGCACGGGCATCAGCGGAGAGCTATCCCTCCGGTACAGTTTCTAAGCGGAGTGGCTCCGGGGGCTGCCCGCGCGGGGACGCCGGGAGCCGGTTTCGGTCTCGTAGCACCCGGCGGCGAGATCGCGCATCGTCTCGAAGGCGCTCTGGCGCTCCAGAATGGCCTGGCCCTGGACGATGAGGCATTCGAGTTCGACGGAGCGCACTTCTGAGCCGTCCTGTTCATCCTGGGAGCGTCTCTGGCCAGGCGCTGCCGAGAGGGGCTTATATGGTCCCGAGCGGCCGTTTTGGGTGTAGGCATTTTGTCGAGAAGGGTCGATACCTGAAAGTTTCAGTTTGAGCATATCTGGGCGGCTGCTCCCCAGAAACCGGACAAGCGCGTTTAGAACCTCTGCGGCAAGTCAAAGGCCGACTTTCAGAGCAGCGTAATGTAACGTTCACAGTCATAGATTGGCCGGGATGATCTAGTTGGATGGCTGGCATATTGCTCGATCAGGGACCGGCCGCATGACGACCCATTTCGCCCCCGACGATTTCCGCGCTAGAACCTACGACGTCTTCATCAGCTACAGGCATCTGGACGCAGCCATCCGCGATGCGCTGGTTGAAGCCCTTGAAGCCGCCAAGCTGTCCGTCTGGTGGGACGCGAAGCTCGTCAGCGCCGCCTTTCGGCCGCAACTCGCCGAGCGCATCAGAAATTGCAAGCTCGTGGTGGCTCTTTGGTCCGAGCGTGTCGCCGCGTCGCCGGACGAGGTACGGGACGAGATGAGTTCCGCGCGCACGCTCGACCGCCTCATGGTGCTGAGGACGGACAAATCGGACATCCCGAAACTGTTCGGCGAGCAGAATTTCATGTCTTTCGACGGCTGGGCGGACCCAGCAAAGGGCAAGGCTCAGCTTGAAACGATTGTGGCGGAGGTGCGCCGCCGCATTGATGCGCCAGTTTTTGAAGTTGTCGGAACGAACAAGCTGCGGACCACGCTCACCGCTCCGCCGGACTTCGGCGACATTCCCGGCGCGCCGGACAAGCTCATCGGCCGCGACGCCGAACTCGCCATGCTGCGCGACGCGTGGGGCACCCGCGCCCCGCACAAGGTCAACGCCGTCGTCCTCCACGCGCTCGGCGGCGCGGGCAAATCGGCACTGCTCCGCAGTTTCGCGAACGAGCTGCTCGCGGCGGGCGGCAGCGGGGCGAGCCGCATCTATGGCTGGTCGGCCTACAGCCAGGGCTCGGGCGAGCAAAAGCGCGCAGATGCCGACAGCTTCATCTCCAAGGCGCTCGGCGAATTCGGCTACGATGGACTGGGCGTCGCGCGGCGTGCCGCGCGATAGGGCATGACCCGCCTTCAGGCGGGGGCCGCCCAGACACTTCGCTTTGAACCGGGATAACAAGGCTGTTCGTTACCACACATGGTTACCGGACGAGCTATGCTAGCGCGACGCCACGAAGGCAGCTTTGACGGCCTAGGTTTCGGTAATGAATTTGCGCGCAGGCGTGATCTTCCCCTAACGGCGGGGGCCGCCCAAATAATTTCTTACGCAAGAAATGGCTCGTTAAGTCCCGAGCGACCGGACAAACGTGGTTCTTTGGAGCGAACAATGCACCTGGTAAGCCGCGGCGTGAGATGGCCTCTCCAAGGCAGTTTGTAATAGCATGGTGACAAGATGCGAATGCTGGCGATGATCGCGACGGAGGTACTGCTTGGCCAAATTGTTAACATTTAATGATGGAATACTAAGACGGCTAAATGGTCAGGATTAGAACTATTGCGGTCGAATTATAAGTTTCGTAAAAGGTTATCTTGATGTTAACTGGACAGAACAGCATTGAGTACAATATAAATTTACTCCACTGGAGATGGAAGTCATATATAACTATTTGCTCTCTCTTTATCTTCTTCGCGATACAGACCTCTTTAGGTCGCTTACAAGCAATATCCGAGGATATATTTACATTTAAAACATTAGATGATACCGACAATCTGCTTATGCTGGTCGAGAGCGTGGTGCTACTCTTAGCAATTTATGTGGCGGTCAATATTTGGTCAAACGCTTCGATCATGACACACAGCGCTCTTAAGAAGATAAGATTGGCTTTTTTAGTCATACTTGGTTGTGGCGCGCCGCAGATACTAATCGTAGGCGCCTTTTTAATATATATATATTTATCCAAGCTAGACGTAAAGTCAGCTGCGTTCCGCGATGCATTTATGACTATGGGGGTTTTTGCTTTTAGTGGGGTTATAGCTAGCCTGGCAGCATTCTTCGGCTTAAGACGCATTCAAAGTTTACGTCAGGCGCCTGTCGCCGACACGCATGTGTTATTTCAAGAAATCGTTCAAATGACTGATGGTTTTGTCAAAACTCAATCGACAAAATGGCTAGACCTCCGCATCGCTGGGCCCGCAGGGTTATTATGGATAATCTTTGGAACATTCCTTTTAATTGAGAGCGCAATTTATCTTAGTACTGAATGGAGCCTGTTCGACCAGGCTAGTAGCGGTGTAAATCATGGAAATATAATTAAAAAACAACAGGACATCGAGAAGGTCGCTGCACTGACACAGGCTCTGGGAACCTTGTGCTTGCTTCGCGCTCGCCGTTATTTTCTACCGCGGGCTGAAAACATTCTCGATCTGGATCGACGATCTCCAATACTATATTTAAGGTCGTTCTCGGATGACAGAATGTATGCGAGAGGAAGACTCCTCCATGCTATAGCACATAATTTTCTTATAGGATCTGAGGAAGTGCTTTTGGCTGGCCATTTCGCGCAATTGGGTCCCTTCGTGGCTATAGGTGCTCCCGGCGAATATCTTGCAAAGCCTGGTGCCATCAGGCTTCATTCTTTTGACGATTGGCAACAAGAAGTAATTTCCAGGATGGAAGCAGCGCAGTGTATCATTGCAGCCATAGGCACCTCGCAAGGGATTTCATGGGAGTTGTCGCAGTTAGTGAACCGTAAGCTAGAATCTAAAACGATATTTCTTCTGCCGTCTTCGTCCTGGTGGACCGTGTTGACTTGGAGAGATGAGAAGCGAAAAAAACAGCTGGTAGAAATCCTTGCCCGACATTTCCCGCCGGAATGTCGCCAGCAGCTCTTGGAATTTCCCCGTCCCGGACGAATACGCGCGCTGGTAATTAATGGTGGCAAACCAATATTTGTTACGAGTAGATGGTCAACAAGCGGCACTATCTATCTTGCTTCTATTGTTTCTCACTACTTATTTCTGGCTTCCCATTCAGTCGCCAGGAATGAGGAATTGGGATTAGGTCAGTTACAAGGGAAAGCCGCAATTTCATAAACCCGTTTTATCTCCAGTTCGCTTGGTCTGCTGCGGATCGCGAATAGTGTCGTGATGCGTGAGAGCGGCGGTCTAATTAGCTCGGCGTCGGTTCTGCGGCGCGCGGCGATGAAATGCCGGCTGTCGATCGTGGCGGCGGTCATGGTTTTGTGATTGACGAGGCGGGCGCGAATCACCGCGTTCCCGAAGCCCTGCTCGCGCGTGTCGCTCACCTTCGCCGCCGCGCGGCGAAAGGCGAGACGGACCTGATTGAGAGCATCCGCGCCGACCTCGCTGAGGTGGAGGACATCGCGGGCGAGGAGATGCGGCTCTACCTCACGGACCTCGCACTGGAGTGCGGCCGCCTCGCCCTCGATGTTCCCGCCGCGTTCGAAAGCCCCGCAGTCGCCCGCGCCGAGGCGCATGCCCAGACCGCCAAGGCTGCCGCGGTCATCGCCGACACCGGCTATCATCGCCGCGACGGCGAACTGGCCGAGCTGCAACGCCGCCTCTCACCGCGTGACAAACCTGTCAGAGGAACAGGAGCAGCGCTTTGACCCCGCAGAAAATTGACCCGACGTTACCGCTCATACCCAGACAAGGGACGACTCGGCCTCATCTTCAATACAGCCGCTTTCGGCCTGATGCGGAGATGCTCGGCCAAGCCGCCCATGTAATCGGGGTCAAGAGCCGCGGTTCGCCGCAGCATCGGCATTGGTCGCCGAACTCGCTCTCGATCACCGACAAGCTCAATGGTATTCACCCGGTGAAGGCCGCCTTGCGGAGAAGGACGGAACGCGGTTTTTGTGATGGCTTGAGGGCTACGATGGAGATAGGTCTGTGCCTATGTCTGGACCCGGGTCTACAGACAGTTTTACGGTCGTTTCGACGCGGCGGATATGGAGCCAGTCGGAGAAGCTGCTGATCGTCAGTGAAGCCGTGGCGCCCGGCGCGAGCATCTGCGCGGTTGCACGACGGCACAATCTCTCTTCAGTCTGCTTTATCGTTGGATCAAGTATTTCAAGGCTGATGAGCCCGTGCAGAGACCGGCCTTTGTGCCTATTGCTCTCGCGCCGCCAGCCGTGGCGACGGCCTCAGCGCCTGGAGCCGAGCCTTCGGCGGGCCTTTCCAGCGCAAACGGCACGATCGAAGTGGTGCTGGTGAATGGGCGCATTTTGCGGATCTGCGCGGACATTGATCTGGTGGTGCTGAAGCGCATTGCGGCTGCGCTTGAGGACCAGGCATGATCCCCGTTCCCACAGGTGTTCGGGTCTGGCTCGCGACCGGTCACACTGATATGCGGCGCGGCTTTCCGGGCCTGGCGCTACTCGTTCAGGAGACGCTGAAGCGTGATCCCCACTCGGGACATCTGTTCGTGTTCCGAGGGCGCCGGGGTGATCTCATCAAGATCATCTGGCATGATGGCCAGGGCGCCTGCCTGTTCTCTAAGCGGCTTGAGCGCGGATGCTTTGTATGGCCGTCGAGCGCCGATGGCGTGGTGACGATCTCGCCGGCGCAGCTTGGCTATTTGCTGGAAGGGATCGACTGGCGAGCCCCGCAAAAAACCTGGAGACCGCTTTCCGCCGGCTGACGCAGCTTCTATGGCGTTGGCCGCGAAGCAGCTATGGTCGCAGCCATGACGCGCGCCGCCTTGCCCGACGATATCAACTCGTTAAAAGCGATGGTCATCGCCCAGGACCAGCTGATCGAGGCGCTGAAGCTGACCATCGCCAAGCTGCGCCATGAGAAGTACGGCGCGTCCTCGGAGCGGGGCCGCAAGCTCATCGATCAGCTCGAACTGCAACTCGCTGAGCTTGAAGAGAACGCGGCGGAAGATGAGACGGCGGCGGAGTTGGCGGCGCCATCGAAAGAACCGAGCCGCGCTGCAAAACCAATCAAACGTGAAAGGCCCGCTCGCCGGGCTTTGCCGGCGGAGCTGCCGCGCGAGCGGATTGTGCATCCGGCCCCTTCCCAATGTCCATGTTGTGGCGGCGTTTTGCGCAAGCTGAGAGAAGACATCACCGAAACGCTCGAATATGTTCCGGCGCACTTCAAGGTGATCCAGCATGTGCGCGAGAAGTTTGCCTGCCGAACGTGCTTCGGCGTCACCCAGCCTCCGGCGCCGTTCCATCCGATCTCCCGCGGCCGCGCAGGCCCCGAGCTTCTGGCGCAGGTTCTGTTCGCAAAATACCGGGCGCATCTGCCGCTCAACCGGCAGAGCGAGATGTGGGCAGAGGAAGGCATCAATCTCGATGTCTCGACGCTGGCCGACTGGGTTGGCGCGTGTGCGGCGACGCTTGCACCGCTGATCGAAGCCATCCGCGCCCACGTCTTCGCCGCCGAACGCATCCACGCCGACGATACGACGGTTCCCGTGCTCGCCAAAAACAAGACACGGACAGGAAGGCTTTGGACCTACGTTCGTGACGACCGGCCTTTCGGCGGACAAGCCCCACCGGCGGCCGCTTTCTTCTACTCGCCTGATCGCGGCGGCGAACATCCTCTCACGCATCTTGCCGGCTGGGCCGGCATCATGCAGGCCGACGCCTACGCCGGCTATGGCGAGCTTTACGATGCGGCGCGCAAGCCTGCGCCCATCATCGAGGCCGCCTGCTGGAGCCACGGGAGGAGAAAGTTCTTCGAACTGGCCACGCTGAAAAAGGCGCCGATCGCCATCGAGGCCGTCCGCCGCATCGACGAGTTGTTCGCCATCGAGCACGAGATCAACGGGCTGTCCGCCTCGGCGCGTCTTGCCGAAAGACAGGCGCGGTCGGCGCCCCTCGTCGAGAATCTAAAAGCATGGCTCATCGAGGAGCGTGCGAAGCTGTCCTCGAAAAACCCCATCGCCAAAGCCATCGATTACAGCCTGAAGCGCTGGCCGGCCATGACCTTGTTCCTCACCGACGGCCGCGTCTGCCTGTCGAACAATGCCGCCGAGCGGGCGCTCCGCGGCATTGCCGTTGGCAGGCACAACTGGACATTCGCTGGCTCAGACCGCGGCGGCGAGCGGGCGGCTGCCATCTACACCCTGATTGAGACATGTAGGATGAACGGCGTCGATCCCCGAGCCTGGCTCGCCGACGTCCTCAGGCGCCTTCCAGGCCATCCGTCCAGCCGCATCGCGGACCTCCTGCCATGGAACTGGAAAAAGCCGGCCGCATTCGCGAACGCCGCCTAAACTGCTCCCAACCCGGGTCTTCGGCGGATGCTTACGCTCAATGTGAGCGTGGATTGGCTTCTCTGGCGATCCGACGTCATGGAGGTATCGGGTTGGTTGAGGTCAGCCCGCTTAACTTTTTATTTTTATAATTTTTGTTCAGTGGCTAGGGGGAGAGGCGAGGGCGTTTGACCGCCACCCCCTTTTGTTGATTCCGAAAGGGTGGGGGGTACTCGCCGCCTCCGCAGTTCGTGGCGGGAACCGGGAAGCTCCCCCGTGGAACTCCATCACTGAAGCTTGCCCGACCGTAGGTCTTGAGCCTGCAGGGTGGCGACGCTTCCTTGCCTGCGAAGGCAAGAGGCGGGCCCCTATGCCGCGTCTGGCTCGGGCCAAAGAAGGCGGCGGCCCTTCGCGTCACAGTGCGTGAGCGCGCGGCTTTTCGAGCCACCCTCGCCCAGCATGCGCCGCACCGCCGATGCGCTGTAAGGATTGCCGCCCTTCCGCGTCAGGTGACCTTGCTCGGCAAGTCCGGCTGCGATGGCGCGAAGGGAGCGTCCGTCATTGAGCGCCTGAGCGGCCTTGATCGTTTCCGGGGAATGATCTCCTACCGTCTTCCGCCCCTCACACCGGCCTTTCTCTGCACGTTTGCGATCACGGGCGCCGCGGAGCTTCTTTACGAGCCGAGCCTTTTCGAGTTCGGCGAACGTGCCCGCGATCTGGCGCATTGCCTTTTTCATTTCATCGGTCGTGTTCGTTAGTTCGTCGCCGTTCGCCGTGATGACGCGGACGCCAAGCTTTTCCAGGGAGATGATGCCGAGTTCCTGTGCGATCAGGTCGCGGGCGAAGCGGCTGGCGTCTTCGATGATCACGACGCGAACGCCGTTGCCTTCGATGCGGTCTAGCAGGCGGTTGAAGCCGGGGCGGGTCTCGATGGGGTCAGCGCCGGATACTGCCGGATCATAAAACCAATCGTCCGAGGCTATTTCGAAGCGGGCGCTCTTTGCATAGGAGGAGATCGCCTTCCGCTGGCGCTTCTCGCTGTCTTTGTCCTGCCCCGTGTTCGCGGCACTCGATGTGCGGAGATATGCGACCGCTTTCGTGTGGCTGCCGGTCCTGTTTTCCTTGTGCGCCATAGCTTTTCCCCATCCAATGTACCAAACTCTCAAGAATTTGGTACGGCCACAGGGCAAAGATGTCAATCGCTTCCTGCTGGGAAAAGCGAGAGATGGCGAGGAAAGGCGATTTTGGCATGCCACACGCCACCGGAGATCAGCACAAAGGGTTCGCGCCGCAACACAATTACAAGTGGATTTTGACCGGCCGCCCTTGAAGGAAGTGCTTAGATGTGCCCTTACGTCGTATCTAAGAAGTTTGTTGGAGGCGTTATGTTGAAAGCGATTCTTATCACGTCACTGGTGACTGTTTTCGTCGCGCTGATTTCGATCGTCGACTCAGAAGCAGGAGGCCGTCGCTCTGACTCGTCGGCATCTGAGTTCAGAACAAGTCGGTGCAAAAGCGATTCCTGTTTTTCAAAGCACCCTGGAGGAACATGGGTTCATCCCAATTACTCCAAGGAAGCACTGAACGCCGGTGACCAGGGCGTAGGGCCTGCGGAGCAGACAGATGGATCAATTCTGGACTTTCGTTGGAGCGGCATTCCTTTGGGGAGTCGCCATCCTCCTTATTTTCGCGGCCGTCGGCCATCATAACCAGCACCCTTCGAGCACGGCCTTTGTTCCCCTGCTCTTCGCGGCGGCGGTCCTGCTTCCGCCTGTTCGTCGACTGGCTGCTGGCTATCTTCCGCCGATTCGAACGGTGTTTATCGTTTTGGGTGCTTTCATAGTGTTTGGGATCATGTCGGGGAAGGACAGGTCCCAGCCCCAAGACGCACAGGCAATAGCTGACGAAACCCCGAAAAATGCCGAAACGGAAGCCACTGTGACTGATGAAACCCGAAGGGAAGCGGAAGCACCCGGGTTAGCGAAGATTTCGCCTTACCGATACCGATATCAACCTCGGTCCCGTTGGCGAAATTGTGCTTCCTGCCTCGACTGTTTTTAGAGACTCCGGCGTTCTTTCAGGAAGCAAGGAAAACCCGGCGACATGGGACGGCGATCACGAACCTTCAATAGGCGCTGGTTCAGCCATAATCACTTTAACCGCCCTTATTCATGAAGGCGGGTTTGTCGGCATCGCTTTTTCGGTTGTTTGAGCTGGCCGCGCTGCACCGTTCGGTTTTTCTCCGCGCGATGGTCTGTACTTTTTGGGAACGCGCTGGAGGGATCGGGATGGCCGAGAGGGGCGCATGCCCCGGCGATCACGGTCCGAGTAGCGTCAACGCGCGAGGCAGGCCACGGAACAGATCGGCCTCTGGGCAGGCTGCGGCGAAGGCGAGACGCACGCGGCTTGCGGTTTCAATGACGCGGGCGGCGACTTTAATCAGACGCAGACGCAAAGTTGAGAACTCGGCCTTCGCCAGATCGCGCATCTTGGGAATGGCGTCACGGACGGTGAGCATCAGCCAGTAGGCGGCCGTGTGCAGCACGAGGCGGACCTGGTTGGCGATAGCCGAACGGCAGGACGTTCGATCGGAGGCCAGTTGCGTCTTGTGCAGCTTGATCAGGTTCTCCATCTGGCCGCGCGCGCAATAGAGACTGTCGTAAATCCATTCCGCCGAGCTGTGGGCGATGTTCGTGACGACGAAGCGGATATCGAGCCCAAGCGTGGTGGCCTCGATGCGGGCGACGGCGCGCCGCTCGCGGTTCCAGGATTTGGCCTTGTGCCGCGTCTCGGCATAGCCGCGCACGACGGGCTTGTCGCATACCGCGCGCTCCGTGCGGACGGCGTCAGCCGCCTCGTCGATCTTCCTCGTCAGCGGCTTCGAGCCGGGCAGTCCGAAAATATAGTCGACGCCGTTTCCCTCACACCACGCCATCGCTTCGGGCCGCGCATAATGGCCGTCGCCCCTGAATGTGATGCGCGTCGCGGGCCAGCGCTTTCGAATGCGCCGAACGAGGCGGCGCAAATGGGCGCGCACCTCGACGCCCGACGGCGTCTTGCCGGGCCGCAACACGACGGCCACAGGACGGCTTGTTTCGGTGTCGTAGACATGGATCGGCAGGAAGCAGCGCTCGTCATAATGGGCGTTGAACAGCGATAATTGCTGATGGCCGTGGACGACATCGCAAGTGTCGTCGATGTCCAGAATGACCGACGCCGGCTCGTGCGCGTAAGACGCCATCCATTGGTCGACCAGCGCGTAGGTGAGGCGGATCGCGTCCTTCAGCGAAGGCGCGTTCTCCAGCCGCGACAGCGTCGGCTGCGAACACAGGTCCGCGCCGCTTTCAGGCAGACGCCCGCAGGCAAGCTTGAACGCCGGATCGGTGCGCAGACGATCCAGATCGTCGGCATCTTCATAGCCGCATGAGATCGCGAAGACGCGCGCGCGGATCATGTCGGCGAGCGTATGGGTGATCCGCGCTGGATCGCGACGATCGGGAAAACAGCGCGCCAACCTCTCGGCGACGCCAAGCCGCCGCTCGGCCATCGCCAGCAGCATCACGCCGCCATCCGAGGTGAGCCGTCCGCCATCGAAAGCGGCTGTGACTTGTTTGCGCGAAACGGCTGGAAACGAAAAAGGCGGGAGATTATCGTCGGTCATGGCGAGCGTGGTCGGCGCGGTAAGGCGCGATGGGTTGGCGTAAGCAACCAAATCCTACGCCCTGTCAGTGCGTTACGCCACGCTCGCCAGCGTCAAATCCCGCCCCTCATGAATAAGATGGGTTAACTCCCGTTGCCTTGAGAGAAAAACAACGGTGCTCTGAGGCGAAGGTGAAAATGTTCCTTGGGCCGTTGTACAACGAGAGGCATGCCCACGTTTCAGATAATCATGTGTTTTCGATTGAAGACGTGCTCGATTATCCGGTGCCGGCCCAAAAGCCGCCTGTCGAGATCGGCAGGCTGATCGATGACATCAGCGTTCGCGCTGTCCTTCTTACTGACGTAAGAGGAATCTTCGAAGCGAATGCTGCGGCAACTGATGAAGAAGAAACAAAAAAAGCGAGATGTCTGGAGGGCGCTCAGAAGTTGGCTGCTCACATGCATGCCGCTGTCGGCAGACAAACAAGCTCAATTGTTATCATAGTGGACGCTTCTGTTTCCGAGGCATCCTATGGATGCGGGCACGGTCCAAGGTCCGGACCCGACTTGTTTGTAGCTTGGGAGAAAAGCGCGAGGCCCTCGGTAGCGGCAACCAGCTTCATTGCGAGCGCTGGAGAGTTCCTGACCGGCGCTTCGGTCTCAGAACTGAAACAAGAACTTATGGCGTGCGTCAGCGAGGCCCTAAAGCCGAAGTCCAATGAGTTGGCAAACCGTGAATTCCGAGGCGTGAAAATGGACTGCCAAGCCTTCTCTCGTGACGGCGGCGCGGGCTCAGTGACGATCTACAGGCGGTTCGGCGCTTATCCTGTCCGCCCTGCGCCAACAGAAAGTGAGCGGGCGAGGTTGAATCGTGCGTCCGAGCAAGTCAAGGCTAGGGAAGATGCTGAGGCGCAGAAGTCCCTTGAATTCGCAAGATGGTGGCTCGATCCGAAAATCCCGCAGAAAGTAAAAGCGGCGATAATGATCAATTCCCGTATGCTCGCTCTTAACGAACGCTGTCCCACATGGAAACTTAACTATAGTCGGATGCTGAGGAATATGGATGAAGCTGGCATTCAAGCATCTGACCTACAGCCAGGCGGCAAGTACTATTCATTGCTAATTGAGGTGATGGTATCAATGCGTAACGGAACGGCGGAGGAAAGTGTTGAGGCTGCCTGTGAAGCGGCGCGAAAGTATGATGCTGAGTAGACACACCCCGAAGGCCTGTGCCGCAGGCTCTCGTGGTACTCGAACCAACAACCCGAGGGTGGCCGGAGGGATGGAGTACGACGGTTGCCGGTCACAGGCCCATCACCGCACGTCTCACGCTTCGGCATGCTTCGTCGTTGCGACCGCTTGCGTCCAGATCGGCCATTGCGTCTGTTTGTGGCGATGCGGATGAGCGGTGTGGTACGCATGATGAGCGCGGTTTGTGGTTGTCGGGGAAAAAGGTTGAACGCCCGCTCGTGTTCACGTGACTCCTGTCGGAAGCCATGCTTCTAAGTATTAATTGGAAGTGGCGATAGTGGGCTATGCGTTATGTAGCTCCGGTTCCGTCGAACAATCAGGATTTTGCCGGGGGTTCGGCTAAATGTCAGCCGGAGCGGTACGAGCATTTCACTCCTGGCATGCCGAGATGGCTGGAGGATCCAACGTGGTATGTGGAGTGGCAACGGGCGATGGTCCGGGAACTCGCCGGCGTTCCGCTCTTGCTGCGGGACGACGAGGCAACCGCGCCGGTCTCGGATGCGATGCTCCCGATTGGCGATGATAGCATGGCGTGGGTTGACGTTTATCGCCTTGGTGTCAACTTTTATTTCGTGCCGGGCGCGTCGATCGCCGAAAGGTGCTCGGTAATCGCCGAGAACTGGATCAAACTCTTTGGCAAAGTTGAATTGATTGAGTGCATTCTCACGCCGCCGAACCTGATCGAAAGAGTGAGGCAGACTGCGAGCCTTGAAAATCTCGGCGCAGAACTCAAACTCGAACAGGCGGAGACGGTCGCGTGGCTGAAGAGCTTGATTGCGGCTGTGGCTGAAGCAAAAAGACCGGCTTGCCTCGATCGCGTGATCCCGGACCAAACGCCCGAAGGCAGCTTCCGCCCGAGTTCGGAACTATTCCGCGACACAGATATTGATAACAAGCTTAAGGATGTGCTGGAGGCACTAGACTATCCTATTCGTAGTCAGCTCGCGCATAAAGACATCACCGGAGCCGAAATTATCATCAAACGCGTTCAGCCCCGCGGGGAGCTGGTGTCGAACGCCAAGGACCGCCTTAAGCAGCAGATGCCCGCCAAGTACGCGGATCCGAAATTCCGCGCTGCGTGCCTGACCATGTTTCAATGGCTCGCGAGTGAGGAACGCTGGCACGATCTTAGGGATGCGATCCCGGTTTACACCCTCGACGAAGCCGTAACGGTGACCAAGACACCGGCGCGCCTCTTAGCGCCGCGAAAGCTATGGCCTGGTGCGGCGAGGCTCTATTGGGACACGTTTCCACGGGGATCGGTTTTGTCAGACGATTACGCCTCTTTGCTCGACAGCAGATTGTGGAGCAAGGCGGCGGCCAACGGCGTGCTTGTAATGAATCTGCTCTGGCTCGGAGAGGAAAAACTGACCGACCTCGGAAAGTACACGCCCAATTTTGATCTCGAAGAGGGCCATAACGCCGCCGCACCGGTCCAGGTCGGAAAACTGGCCTTCATCAACTCCTCCATATTCTATGATGCGCTGCGCGGTAGCAGTGAACGAGCCGCGCGATTTCTTGAGTTCATCCTCGATTACGTGGTCGATGTCGACAAGTCCTGGAAGAAAAGCGTGAAGGTGCTCTGCCAATGCGGCAAAGAGCACGAAATCATTCCATGCGAATGGCTTTCCTTTATTCGGGACCGGCAATGGGTGCCGTGGAGGCGGGGACACGAACGTCTCAACGACGCTAGTCTCGCCCGAACTCATGGAGCATAGCAAGCATCTAGCGGAGACCGTGACACGGGAGGAACATACCGACTTCCTCAACCTCATCCGCATCAATGTCCTAGAAGCGGTGCTCGCGGCAGAGGCTCAAAGTTCGGAGTTGCGGCGAAAGCTGGCCCAGCTCGCGCGCTCGGCCGCTCAAGATCCGGACGCGGTTGACCAACTGATCCATGGCATCGAAGCGCGCCGCAAAGCCCGCAAGCAGTGGGGCGCGAATCAGAAGCTGGGAAAGATGGTCGAGGACTTGATCCAAAAGCAGCTCAAGTCCTGCCTGCCGGGCCGCATTCGCCTGAAGACACAGTTTAAGGGCTACGATCTCGGCGCTTATGCCGATGACCCGTCTTACGCTTGTGTGGGATTGATAGTGGTGAAGCAGTCCGAAACCCTGCTTGCCAAGATCGAGATCAAGGCGACGCGCCGCGAAGCGGTAAGCATGAGCAGTCGTCAGGGCGAAGAGGCGAGTAACGACGGAACGCGGTACTGGCTGTGCGTGGTGCCTCTCGATACTGACGAAGAGATCGACGAACTCACGCCAGAACGAGTTGAAGAACTGGCTTGCTTCGTTTCGGGCATTGGCAGCCGGTTGGCGTCCGCCCAAGAGAGTATTAAGAACGCCGTCGAGACAGCCGATCAGAGCGGATTTGATCTCGAACACATCAAAGACATTCGCTATGGCATCCGCTCGGAAATATGGAAAAGCGACGCCGTGCCGAAGATAGACTTTGTCGAAATGCTCAGCCGCCAGGCGGCGGAGCGGCGCCCTCGTCGCGCGCCTAAGCCGCAACTGGGCGGCTAGATAGGCCATCATGGCTGCTGCTTGGTGAGTCGGAATAGAATCAGGCACCCAAGTGTAAGCCAACTCGTAAACATTCGCGCGCGTGATTGTTGCGGACTTGCTTGCGGACCTTTGATGGGTGTTTTCCATGCCGCTCAGGTCTTGCGGCTGCAAGGCTGGACGGGCTTGCGGGGCGCGGGAAATTCTGAGTCGCGCGTCGTGTGTTATGCCGTGTTTGCGTTGTTCGCAGAGCTGGCGAAGGGTGCTTAGGCGTTTCCGGTGAAACTTGGATGATAAGGCCAAGCTGAAGGAGCAGATCACGCGCGGTCGTCGCGCCGATCGGGCTTGAGCGCAGCGAGGCGTCGCCCATCGCCAAAGCGAAACTCGTTCCCGCGTCGGAACGGACGGCCACGAACGCGCCCCTTGCTGCCCGGCGCATCGATGCCGAGCACGGCGCGCGCGTAAGCGGCCTCTGACGACTGCCTTGCGCTGACCGATCGGATAGTGTGGCTTACCGTCCTTACTCACGTGCGTAAGGACGCCAATGCACAAAGATCAGCTTGATTTCATTCAGATCGTAGAACGGCGGCGGAAGTGGCCGGCGGAGGCGAAGGCGCGGATCATGGAGGAAGCGCTGGCGCCCGGCGCTACGATTGCTGGCGTTGCGGACCGGCATGGCGTTTCCCGCAGCCAAGTTTACGGGTGGTTCCGGAAAGCGCGCGCGGGCGAGCTGCCGGGGATATCTATGGCTTCCGCCGCTTGCGCTGCTTTCGCACCGGTTAAGGTCGAGGAGCCTGAGGCCGGGGCGCCGGCGCTTCCGGCTCCTCGCGCAGCGCCGGCCGTGCGCCGTCGCACAAGCGTTGTCGAGATCGCCCTTGGCAATGGCCGCAGCCTGAAGGTGGACGAGGACATCGATCCCGCCGTTTTGGCCAAGCTCGCCGGCGCGCTCGACGGAGATAAGCGGTGATCACAGTTCCGGCCGGGGTGCATATTTATCTCGCCTGCGGCGTCACCGACATGAGAAAGGGCTTCGATAGCCTGGCGATGCTGGCGCAAGAAGTCCTGAAGCAGAACCCATTTGCCGGCCATCTCTTCGCCTTCCGGGGGCGGCGCGGCGATCTCATCAAAATTCTGTATTGGGACGGTCAGGGCTTTTGCCTTTTCGCCAAGCGGCTTGAAAAAGGCCGGTTTACTTGGCCGGTCACACAGGTGGGAGCTGTAACGCTTTCACCGGCGCAGCTGTCCATGCTGCTCGAAGGCCTCGAATGGCGAGCCCCGCGCAAAACCTTCACGCCGGAGCTTGCGGGCTAAAAGGCGAAGCAGATAAAGAGGCGCGCATGCCTCTCGTCGCCGCCTTGCCCAACGATATCGCTGCGCTCAAAAAGCTCGTGCTGGCTCAGGCGGCGCCGCACCTTTTCTTTCTTCGCAGGCGCCAGGCGTGTGGCGGCGTCCTCGGCCCAGGGGTGCGCCATCTTCGCGAGGCGGGCGTTGGTTGAAAGGCCGAGAATGTAACTGCATCGTCTTTCTTCAAGCAAATCCAGCACTTCTGGCGCCGTATAATGACTGTCGCCGCGCACCATGATCTCGACCCTCGGCCAGTTGCGCCGGATTCGGGCAATGACGTGCCGCAGAACTTGCGCGATCTCCTCGCCCGACGGCCTCTTTCCAGGGCGCAGCAGCGACAGCACGGATTTGCCGGAGCCTGCCTCGAAGATATGCATGGGCTGGAAGCAATAGCCGCCCGAATGGGTGTTGAAGAGAATGAGTTCCTGTTGGCCGTGCGCCGGATCGTCCGTATCGTCGATGTCGAGCACGATGCGGACAGGCACACGGGAGAAACTGGCGCAGAACAGGTCAATCATTCCGAGCGCCATGCGTGCAAGGGCGCGCCAGGACGGCGTGTTTTCAAGACGCGACAATGTTGGCTGGGACATGAGGTCTTTACCCGTCTCAGGCTGGCGCCCACACGCCATCTTGAAAGCTGGATCGATGCGCAGTGCATCGAGATCGTCGCAGTCCTCGTAACCGCTGGCGATGGCGAACACCCGCGATCGGATCATGTCGGCATGGGTGTGGATGACGCGGCTCTGATCGCGGACGTCCGGCACGCAAGCGCTGAGCATCGCGGCAATGCCGAGTTGCTTCTCGATCTCGCGCAAAATGAGAACGCCGCCATCCGAGGAGAGTTGTCCGCCATCGAACGTGGCTGTGATTTCCTTGCCGCCGACAGGTGACAGTCCGGGAAGGAAAAGAGTAGCTTCTGTCATGGTGAGCGGGAGTCTCCGAGGAATTGCGAACGACACTGTCTCGACAACAGAACCATACGTGATTCCAATGGATTACGTCCCGCTCATCGCCCAAAAGGCGACAGCCTGGTGAATAATTCGGGCTAGGTCATCGATGGCGCGTTGAATGGTGCGAATGTCGCGGTTCAGGATCTGAGCGAAGCGGGCAACAGACAGACGGCAAAGCCCATCGGCGTTGTCGGCGCAAAAGTGGATGATATCCAAAACAGCGAGCCTGCAATCTGCCCGCTGGGCGCGTCGGCACACACGCACGGTGTTGACGAGTTTCCCTTTCATGAGCGTGCAGAAGCGAGCATATCCTTGCAGGCTGGCGATTTCACCCTGGCCAAGGATGTTTTCGAGGCGCTTCTCTTCAACAAAGCGAAGTATCGCCTCTCGGTAAAGCCGCTCGTCCTCGTCGCGTTCTTCGGGATTATACTGCGTGTGGCTACTAAGTTTGGCTTGTGGATATGCCACTTTGCTTGATCTCCTTGTTGGGAGCGCGCGCAAATGCCTTGTGAATAGCGGTGCCCTTGCCTATTTTACAGGCACGATGTTTGTGGCGTGATTGGCTGTTTCTGCTGGTCATTCTGCACTCAAGTGAATGAAGTTTGGCCCGCGATTACCCTCGCGGGCTTTTTTACGCATGCGTTGCCTCCCGCGTTGCCATGTCTTGCAGGAGCGTCGATTTACGGGCGCAAAGCTGATTGCCCATACGGAAGACCGGAAGCCTGTTAGGATGGCTTGGGTCGCTAAGATGATAGATTTTGCGGCGATAGTTCGAAGCGTCGCTTCCGAAAACGTATAGTGCAATGGACGCAGCCCCGGTCAGAAGGTCGTCCGCAAGGGACACGTTGGTATCACTCATCCCGCTCTTTTTCTCCGTAAGTCAAAGTTGACGTTCCTGGTTCTATGCAAAATTTTTTACGCCAGAACCTTTAGTATGGCTTTGTCAATTTCCCTTTCGCCAAAGGTCAGGTTCAATAGTAAGTAGGCAGGTCTGGTAACTTCCTGAATCAAATTGAAGGCTTCGTCTAGGTTATGGCAAAAATCAAACCTGAAGCCTCCCTCAATTCTAGTGACAGAATTGTCCTCTTTATTAACATATTCAACTGGGTTTGTGCCTGGATAGCCGACCGTAACTACATATAAATCGCCATCTCGCTTCTCTCTGTGACCTGGTAAACACCACCATATTTTTAGGTGTGATGCGAATTTTGCAGCGTCTTTTGGCGACCAAGCCATTTCTTGCAGATCTAGGCACCATAGCATTTCAAGCACCTGATCTTTGCTAAACCGAAGAACTCCGCCACGACCCATTTGGGGCAGGCCTTCAGGCACGCCGATGTTTCGCATATGACGCAACCGCGCACGAAACGCGGGAAGTCCATCTGGTTCTATTTTTTTCACCGCAGCCAAAATCGCCTCTACTTCTCCGTAGCGAAGACCGCTTTTCCGAACCTGCGCCATTATATGATGCCTATTTCATCGCAAGTCAAGATTGACATCCTAGCATGCTAGATATAGCGTATCACAGGCAGTCGGTCTCCGACAAGCATTGCGTGACGTGCGCCTCCTCGCCCTTCTGGAACCAGTAGGAGCCGGCAGCCAGCGGAATGATCTTGCCGTCAGGGGCGTGATTGGCTCCCACGCCTTGGATCACAACACCGAAATAGTCTTCGGTGTGGCTGTGAATCGGGCTTACGAAGCTGTGCGGCATGCGGATGAAGGAGCCGTGCTTGCTCTGCTGCAGATTGCCATAGGCGGGGCCTGCCTGCAGCTCGCCCTTCTCTGTCTTAACGCCAGCCGGGGAGAACTTGATTTGATCGGCAGGAATGCTGACCGAGGGGCCTTCATGGAGGGGGTGATTGGTCTCCTGTGCGGCAATGGCGGACGTAGAGGCCACGCAACCAGCCAAGGCGAGGAGTGCAGCGATGACGCGTTTGGTCTTTTTCATTTTGGGGTCCTCTTGTCTCAACTTACGCGGCATGCGCACGCACGACCGGGAAGTCGATCGGCGTCTCGGCGACGTTATTGACAAAGTTTGTGAGCACATTAAGCGCCACAGTGACGACGATCTCGATCACCTGGGCATCGCTGAAACCGGCGCCCCTGACCGCCGCTAGATCGGCTTCGCTCACCTTGCCGCGAGCTTCGGTCACCTTCCTTGCGAACGCGACCGCAGCCGGCGCGGGCGTCGTTGGAATGGCCCTGGCGGTTAGCGGTGATCTCAGCCTCGTCGAGTTTCGCGAAGTTGCGGCCCACATAGCTGTGCGCCGACAGACAATAATCGCAGCCGTTGACTTGCGCGACGGCAAGCGCGATGCGCTCGCGGGTCTTCACGTCGAGCGTCTTGCCAAGCGCGCCATTAAGGCCAAGAAAGCCCTGAAGCGCCGCCGGGCTCAGAGCCACGAGCCGGAAAAGGTTGGGAATGGCGCCGAGCTGCGCATTGACGGCGTCGAGCAATGGTTGCGATGCGGCAGGCGCTTCATCGCGGGTCGGGATAGCAAAGCGTTTCATGATCAAGCTCCTTCAGTGTTCCAGGTTGATGGAGCGAAGGTAATCCCCTATTGGATGAACGATAATTGGGATAAACTGCGCTTCATTAATGCGTAACTCGGGATAATATGGTGGACAGGCTTGACGCCTTACGCACGTTCATCGCGGTTTCCGACAAAGCGAGTTTCGCCGAGGCGGCGCGCATGCTGCATATCTCGCCAACGGCCGCCAGCCGCGCAGTGAGCGAGCTGGAAGCGAGCCTAGGAGTCACGCTGCTCCGCCGCACGACGCGCTCTGTGAGCCTCACGCCGGAGGGCGCTTCTTACCTCGAACGCGCGCGGCGCGCGCTTGAGGAGCTTGACGACGCTGCTCGCGATCTGCGCGATGAGAGCGCAGAACCGCGCGGTCAGCTGATCTTGACAGCGCCCGTCATGTTTGGGCGCATGCACATTCTTCCAGCCGTCGCTGATCTTTTGCGAAAGCACCCTTCGCTTATCGTGAATCTCACGCTGACCGACCGGGTCGTGCGGATCGCCGAAGAGGGGATCGATGCGGCGGTGCGAATCGCTGATCTGCCGGACAGCGCCCTTCACGCGACTGACCGACGTTCGCCGGATATTGGTTGCAAGTCCCGCCTATCTTGCCAAGCGCGGCACACCCGACAAACTTTCTCAGCTCTACAACCATGATCTCATTGCGTTCGACAATTTCGCCCGCAGCGGCGAGTGGCGCTTCAAGGGGTCGGGACGGCCAAGCATCGAGGTCAAGCCTCGCCTTTTCACGAATGACGTCGCAAGCACCGTTGCCGCCGCGAAGTCTGGCTTAGGCATAGCCCGTCTGCTGAGCTATCAGGCCGAAGATGATCTGCTTTCGGGCGAGCTCGTCGCGGTGCTTCGCGAATTTGAACCGCCTGCGGTTCCCGTCAGTCTTGTCTTCCAGGCCAATCGCGCTCGCGCGCCGAATGTGCGAGCGCTCGTTTCTGCATTGAAACAGCGCTTTTGACTTGTTTCGTTGACCTCGGCCCCCGCCTCGCCTTAGCTTTGTTGCAAAAGTGTTGACGTCCTGGCCTGCATCATTCAGCGGCCTCGTGCATTTGCTGGCCCCGCCAGAAGGCGGGAATCTCTCTGCGGTAGGGCCGCGAGACCAGGTTCGCGAGCAGCCCGGTCCAGCCAGTCTGGTGAGAGGCCCCAAGCCCCTGGCCGGTCTCGGCGTGGAAATACTCATAGAAAAGAAGAAGATCGCGCCAGTGTGGATCGGAAAGGAACGGCGGCTGGGTTTGCATGGCGGGAATGACGCCACCCGGTCCTGGCCGGTAGATATCGGCCACCCGTTCCGCAATCAGGTTCGCGATGCCGTTCAAGGTGAGCCGCTCACCGCCGAGACAGGGCACGGCGAAAGTAAAGCCATCACCCAGAAAGCGGTGGAACTTCTCAATGGCCTGAATGAGCACGTAATTAACAGGCAGCCATATCGGTCCGCGCCAGTTCGAATTGCCGCCGAAGAGGCCCGAATTTGATTCACCGGGGACGTATTCGATCATTGCCGCGCCGACCCCGGGCAGCACTCCCAAATCACGATGGGTTTGGTGGATCTTGCTGACGCTGCGAACGCCGAACGGCGAGAGGAACTGCTCCTCGTCCAAAAGCCGGGTCAGCATCGGCTGCAGCATCGTGTGATCGACGACGGAGAGCAGATGCTCACCCCGCTCGTTCTCCCACTCCGGGCAGGCGCACACATAGTGCCCCCGGAACGCGCCTCCCTTGTGAGCGCGGAGCCGGTCGCGGAAACGCGGCGCTCGGCCGAGAAGCCTCTGATCGACGACCTCCGTCGCGAACAGCGGAATGAGACCCACCATCGAGTAAACGTCGATGCGATGATAGGAGCCATCCGGGGCGATGATGAGGTCCTTGAAAAAGCCAGCCTCGGCGTCCCACAGCGGAATGCCGCCCATCGCGTAACCCGCCAGGGCATTGCAGATTGCGAGAAACTGCTCGTAGGTTTGGATCGCGATATCCTCGTAGTTCGGGTCGTCATGCGTCAGTTCCAGCGCGATCACCGTCATGTTGAGCGCGAACATGGCCACCCAGCCAGTGGCGTCCGCCTGTTTCAGCCGGTAACCGGAAGGAAGCATTTGGGAGCGGTCAAACACCGAAATATTGTCGAGCCCCAGAAAGCCGCCCTCGAAGACATTATGGCCATCGGCGTCCTTGCGGTTGATCCACCAAGCGTAATTGAGAAGCAGCTTGTAGAAGACGCGCTGCAGGAAGGCGCGATCTCCGCGTCCGCGCTGCACGCGTTCGGCGCGATACGCCTTCAGCGCTGCGAGAGCGTGCACCGGTGGATTAACATCGCTGAAGTTCCACTCATAGGCAGGGATCTGGCCGTTCGGGTTGAGATAGCGCTCGGACAGCATGAGCTCGATCTGATCCTTGGCGAAGTCCACATCGATAAGGGCAAGGGCACCGCAGTGGAAGGCGAGGTCCCAGGCTGCAAACCAGGAATATTCCCAGGTGTCCGGCATGGAAATCACGTCCGCCGCCTTCAGATGTTTCCATGCCGCATTGCGCCCTTGGATCCGCGTTCCGGGGGGCTGCAGTTTGTCCCCTTTGAGCCAGCGCTCGATATCGTAGTTGAAGAACTGCTTGCTCCAGATCATGCCGGCCAGTGCTTGCCTGAAGATTCGGCGGTCCTCCGGGCCACCGGCGGGAAGCAGATCGTCATAGAACGCGTCCGCCTCCGCGGCGCGCGCCTCAAACACGGTTTCGGCAGGTTGGAAGGGCGCTTGGAGCGGCTCCGCGGAGAGGACAAGGTCGAGCCGGACTTCTGCTCCAGGCGCTACCGCGAAACGATGCCAGGATGCAAATTTGGTGCCCGTAAGCTCGGGGTTCGTTGCTCCTTCCGAGCCCTCGATCACATGCCGATGAAAGGCATCTTTGACGTAGGGAGCGTCGTCGGAGACGCCCCAAAGCTCATGGGCGTTGGTCTCATTCTCCGTGAAGAGGCGCTGTCCTGACTGGCGCCCGTAAAGCCAGCAGTTGAGCGATTCCGGGTGGGCGGCGCTGACAGCCCAAGCGGCATCGCTTGCTTGCTCCATGGCTTGGATTGAAGGCTTGGCTGAACCATCGCCCCAAGACCAGGTGTTCCGGAACCAAAGGGTCGGCAGAAGATGCAGCTCCGCGGTGTCCGGACCGCGGTTGGACGCGACAATGCGGATATGGATCTCGTCCAGGCTTGCCTTGGCGTATAAGACCTCAACATCGAAGTAGCGGCCCTGTTCGAACAAGCCGGTATCAATGAGGTTGAAGGGCGCATCGATCCGGCTGCGCCTGGCATTCTCCTCCACGAGCGCTTTGTAGGGGAAAGCCGCCTGCGGATATTTGTACAGATAGCGCATAAAGCTGTGGCTCGGTGTGGCGTCCCGGTAGAAGTAATATTCCTTGACGTCTTCGCCGCGATTGCCTTGTGAGCCGGTCAGTCCAAAGGCGCGCTCCTTCAGGATCTCGTCCTTGCCATTCCAAAGGGCCAGCGCAAAACAGAGCCTTTGCTTCTCATCGCAAATGCCGCCGAGCCCATCCTCGCTCCAGCGATAGGCGCGCGATCGGGCCTGATCGTGTGAGAAATGACTCCAGGCGTTCCCGTCCGCGCTATAGTCCTCGCGCACTGTGCCCCAGGCGCGCTCGGAAAGATAGGGACCCCATAGGCGCCAGTTTTCCTTACCCAGACGCTGATTTTCGAGGCGCATGCGCTCTGCGTTCAACGGTCTCAAACTGCGCATTCGACTTCTCCCTGAGACTGAGCAATCTTGCTGGCCAGACGTAAGCCCCACGCATAGATCGTGAGCGCGGGATTGACACGGCTGGAGCGTGGCAACACGCTGCCATCGGCAACGTAAAGGCTCTCCATGCCGTGCACCTTGCCCTGTGCATCGACGGCTGAACAGGCCGAGTCTTTGCCCGCGATGAGCGTCCCGCAGGCATGCGCAGTGCCGCTGAGCGTGATCGGTTTCACGATCGGAACCATGCCCGCCCGCAAGAGGCTCTGCTTGAACGCGCGCACGAAACGGAGATGCTCATCGCGAGAAGGCGCGATGCGGCTGGCGTCGTAATTCAAACGCGGCAAACCGCCAGCGATTGATGGTGCGAGAACGCGGTTTTCCGGGTGGGAACCGTCTTCGGTCTGTAGGAAAAAGCCAAAGGCGCGGCCGCCAATCAGATTTGCGGCCCAGCGCGGCGTGGAAGCAGGAAGCTCGGCCGCAATGATCTCGCCATCCGTGGCGCCAAGAGGCTGGACACTCGAATGCGGGAAAGCCTCATTGGTGAGCACGATGGTCTTTCGGAGAAGATCGCGTTTGCGTGAGGGGGACCACGCGATAACGGCTGTGAGCAAATGGCTCTTATAGTTGCGACCAACCGAAGCCGCAGACGGCAAGGTCGAGGCAAGGCCGGTTTTTTCCAAGTAATGCTGTAACAGCCTTGGGGAGGAAAGAGCGCCCGCGGCGAGGATGACGGATCGCGCCCGGTACACAGCACCATCTTCCGTTATGACACCAGCAATCTTATGAGGAGCATGGTCTTCTCCAAGCAGCGATGTGACCGCCGCCCCTGTGAGCACCGTGACATTGGGCTTGCCGCGGATGTGGGCGATGAGGCAAGTCTCGGCATCGGATTTAAGTCCATGCGCAGACGCGAAGCCATCAAAGCGGGTTGCTTCCTTGGGATCATCGAGGATGCTCGGCGAGAGGCCGAGCGGCAGCGGGGCGACTTGCCACTGCTGGGAACTGCGCTTAAGGGCGGCCACGATCCGCGACGTATCGGGTTCGATCTGGAACTGCCGCACGCTCAGGAGCGCTTCGGCCTCATTGTAATAGGGCTCGAGTTCCTCGTAAGGGAACGGCCAGCCCCGATATTGATAGGCGGGTTCCGCGTCAAATTCGTCCCGTCCAAAACGCAGCAAGGCGGCGCCATACCACTTCGTCTTGCCGCCCAGATTGTAGAACTCGGACGGCACAAAAGGGTGGCCATCGCGATCGGCCCACGCCTCTCGATTGCTGAACCTGCCCTCGCGAAGGACGGCGCGAGCATCTTGAGTGC
The DNA here is from genome assembly GCA_963817495.1 of uncultured Alphaproteobacteria bacterium. Taxonomy (GTDB): domain Bacteria; phylum Pseudomonadota; class Alphaproteobacteria; order Rhizobiales; family Rhodomicrobiaceae; genus Rhodomicrobium. The sequence goes on from CAWFOS010000014.1 coordinate 68,335, forward strand.
TCCCATCGGCAGGCAGCTCAGGACCTTTCTCCAAAATGAGAATTTTGCGGCCGGGCTCGGCAAGCCGGAAAGCCGCAGCCGCGCCTCCCGCGCCGGAGCCGATGATGATGGCGTCGAATTCCGTGTTCATTGCTCATCTCCGCGGGCTGGCCGGCTGCACAATGTCGGCAGGAGGGCAGGCTTCGGAGCCACCTCCATCTGGGAGTGGCTCCAAAAGGCATGATCAGCCTCCAGTCTCGAACCCGGGATAGAGGGTCATGCCGCCGTCCACATAAAGAGTTGCGCCGGTGATGTAGTCGGAGTCGTCGGAGGCGAGCCACACGGCCGCGCGCGCAATGTCGTCCACTTCGCCGATCCGCTTATAGGGGATGAGCTTTATCAGTTCGGCATAGGCCTCGCGGGTGCTCCACGCCTGCATGTTGATCGGCGTGCGCACCGCGCCAGGGCTGACCGCGTTGACGCGGATGCGCCAAGGCGCAACCTCCTGGGCAATCGACTTCATCATCATCGAGACACCGCCTTTGCTGGCCGCATAGTTGACGTGCCCTGCCCATGGGATCACGTCGTGTACGGAGGAGATGCAGATGATCTTGCCCGCCGCGCAGGAGACCCCTCGCTTAACGCCGGTACGCTTGAACACACGGACAGCTTCTCGCGCACAAAGGAATTGGCCCGTCAGGTTGACGCCGATGACCGTGTTCCACTGCTTGAGCGTCATCTCGTCGAAAGGCGCGTCCTGCTGTAAACCGGCATTGTTGACCAGAATATCGATGCCGCCGAACTCGGCTTCCGCTCGCGCGAACATCTCGCGCACCTCAGCCTCGTTGGAGATATCGGCGCGGTGAGCAAACGACTTATTGTCGCCGCAGCGCCTGATCTCTTCCACAATCGCCTGCGCCTCGCGCTCCCCGTTTATGTAGTTGATCACGACGTCAGCCCCGGCGTGGCCAAGGCCGATGGCGACACCGCGGCCTATGCCGGAGGAAGCGCCTGTCACAAGCGCCTTCTGGCCGTTGAGTTTGCGCTCGATCGGGCACGACGGCATCACGACAGGCGGAAGCGTAGGATCCTCTATGGGTGAAAAAGAAACCGTATTCATCGTCAGCTCCCCGATGGCGGATTGCGCCATGGCACTGCCGTTCTGGCCTTGCCTAATGGGTGCATCTTCGCAACACGGAGGGCCCAATAGAAATACTCCCTTGCTCTGAAGTTCATGACTGCTGGCTATGGGCTTCGCCTCTGTCTGCGCACGAAAGCCGATAGCCCATGGCTTTGGAAGTCATGCGCAGCGGGCATTTCCGTTGGCGCGCTATATGCGCGAGGCTGGGCGGCATCTTTTGGCGCACGTTGTGGAAGAATAGAATGATGCATAAGCATAATGCGGGTCCGTGAAACCGCCGTTTGTGCGAGCCTGATATTTGCTCTCTTCTTCTTGCCGGCTGCGAATGCCTTTGCAGGAGTGCTTGCTCTGCGCACGATCGGCCTTACCGTCTCCGATCTCGATCGCACGGAGCGCTTCTATCGCGATACGCTCGACTTGCGTACCGTTGCGCGACGGCATTTGGAAAAGTCACCTCTGAATGCCCTGTTCGGCTTGCCGGCCGGGCCTGTGGAGGTGCTGACGATGCAGCTCGGTGATCAACAGGTCGAGTTCACGCAGCTCGCGCGCCCCGGCCGGCCATACCCCGCGGATAGCCAGAGCCCCGATCTCTGGTTCCAGCATTTCGCAATTGTTGTGTTTGACATGGACGCTGCGTACGCCCGCGTCCGAGCGGCTGGCGTGCAGCCCATCTCAACCAACGGCCCGGAGACCTTGCCAGAACGCAATGGCGGTGTGCGCGCGTTCAAATTTCGCGATCCTGATGGTCACCCGCTGGAGTTGTTGTGGTTTCCACCCGGCCAGGGACGGAGCTTCTGGCACGGACGCACAGGGTTGTTCCTCGGCATCGACCATAGCGCCATAGCCATCTCGTCCACGGAAAAAAGTCTTGCCTTCTATCAAGGCCTTCTTGGGCTGCACGTTGCTTACGCGGGGACGAATGAGGGACAGACGCAAGAGCGGCTGGACGGAACTGCAGGCGCCGTTGTCCGCATTACCGGCCTACGAGCTACGGCGCGTGAGGCGCCCGGGATCGAATTCCTCCACTATGTGAGGCCGGCAACAGGCCGTCCGGCTGCCGGCATTCGCGCGGACGACGCTGCGCATGCGCATCTGACGCTGGCCGTGGATGGCCTGCGAGAGATCCTCGCCGCCCCTGAGGTACAACGTTTCTCCTCAAGCGCTCTACAGCTGAACGATAACGCCTGTTCAGCATCTATCGTCGACCCCGATGGCCATGTGCTGGTCTTGGAAGAGAAAACGCTGCCGCCGTCACTTTCACCCTGCGGAACAATCATACACACCGAACCAAGGTAAGGGCAGCGATTCTCGTTGTCGAGGCGGTGACAAGGCTGAAACCGGCCTGGCAATCCCTCACTGCTATGTCCCGTTTGAGCAGTTTTTCTATACACCAGGGCTATGGTAATGATGCCTTTCCAAATATTGCTTGAGACGAGCCCGACATCGATAGTGCTCCAGTGGCTGCCTCGATGATGTTCTTCATCACTTGGCCTTAAGCTCGAACGGAGTGACGAATGTCTTCAGAGAAAGGCCGTTTTCCTCGCAAAACGACCGAGATGCGTCCCAGGGCCGTGATCGTGGGCGCAGGATTTGGAGGGCTTGCAGCCGCGAAGCGTCTGGCGAACCAGCCAGTCGATGTGACGCTCATCGACCAGCGTAACTATCATCTGTTCCAGCCGCTGCTCTATCAGGTAGCGACAGCCGCCCTTTCCCCTGCCGATATCGCCTGGCCTATCCGTGGCATTTTTGCGCGCACTCCCAATGTGCGCGTCGTGCTGGGCACTGTGGAAGGCGTCGATCTTGAGGGCAGAGAGGTCATCGCTGGGCCGCTTCGGCTTCCATACGACTACCTCATCCTGGCCACCGGATCTTATCACTCCTATTTCGGCCGGGACGAGTGGGCCATGCAAGCGCCAGGCCTCAAGCGCATTATCGACGCGACCGAAATCAGAAAGAGGATATTGCTGGCCTTCGAGCGCGCCGAAGTGGGCATGAGCGACGAGGAGCAGAGGCGCCAGCTCACCTTTGTCGTTATCGGCGGCGGCCCGACGGGCGTCGAATTGGCGGGTGCCATCGCCGAGCTGGCGCGCTACACGCTCTCGCGCGATTTCCGCAACATCGACCCTGGCGCGGCCCGGATCATCCTGGTGGAGGCCGGCGACCGGTTGCTCAAGGCGTTCCCGGAAGCTCTGTCGGCATACGCGAAACAGAAATTGGAGAGGCTTGGCGTCGAGGTCCGCCTCAAGCACCGGGTCGCGGTCAAAGGCGACGAGGGAGTTTGCCTCGGCGACAGGTTAATTCCCGCGGCTTCCGTAATCTGGGCAGCGGGCGTGACCGTGCCAAATTTGAAGGACTGGCTTCTGGCAGAGACAGACCGGACCGGGCGGGTCGTGGTTGAGCCCGATTTGTCGCTGTCCAACCATCAGAATGTTTTTGTGGTCGGGGACGCCGCTTCGATCGCTTGGCGCAAGGATGTGTCCGTGCCGGGAATTGCGCCCGCAGCCAAGCAGAGCGGGCGCTATGCAGCCGATGTGATCTTGGCGGCGGTTCATGGGAATGAGAAACCCGCACCCTTCCGCTACCGCCATCGCGGTAATCTCGCAACCATTGGCCGCCACGCTGCTATCGCGGATTTCGGCCGCGTGAAGTTGACCGGCGGCCTTGCGTGGTGGCTCTGGGGTCTCGCCCACATCTACTTTTTGATCGGTGTGCGCGCTCCCTTTCTCGTGGCCGCACAATGGTTCTGGGCGTACCTCACATTTGGACGAGGCGCGCGCCTCATCACAGGAATGGTTCCTTTTGTTCAAAGCCAAAGCAAGCCGCCGCCCGCGAATGCATTAGAAAGTTCGCCCCCTCAGACGCTGTCGCGCGAGGATGGGATCGCCAAGCAGAACCAAGCGGTGAAAATCCTGCCCAGGCCACTTGATACATTTCCAGCAAAGCTTCCATAAAACCGCAACGAGGAGAAAACCCAGTGCGACCAATCCGTTCTATGATTCCTGGCTCTTCCTTATCGGTGAAACAGATCCGCATCTCGGTGTCGGGCACTGGCGTTACCTTCTCGTTTTTCTCTCCCTTGGGGTTCGGGCGCACCACATTTTATGAATGCAGGAGTGGGGCCGCGCGCTTGATCACGGACCCGAAATGTTGGTTGGCCCGGAGCAGGTGGCGGAGGTTATGCGGGCATGCCGCCAAGCTGGGAACAATGCCGGCGTCGTCATAGACAACGACGCATCGCTGAGAGTGCGTGTCAAGGGAAAGTACGGACGCAAGACCGACCTCTGCAGCTGCGGCTGGGACACCCTTGCCGTGTTCAGCGACGGTCAGGTGTACCCTTGCGTTTGGCTCGCAGGAGGCGGGAGGCTTGCGGCAGCACCCCTTGAACAGCCGCTGGCCGATATTTGGCGGCGCTCGCCGGTGCTCGAGGAAATTCGCGGCGTTTCCGTCCAGAACAAGGATAAGTGCGCTGGTTGTCATCTCAAATTCTTATGTGCCGGCGGTTCGCCCTGTTCCTCCCATTTCGCCAGCCTGGCAAATCAGGGCAAGAGCGATTTGCGCGCCGCCGAGCCATGCTGCCAGACTTTCATGGATCTCACCCACGACATGCTGTGGGAACTTGGTCTGGCCGGCGTCACCGAAACGGCGCAGGCTGGAAAATATGAGCCGCCGCGCATCTACAACGCCATGGATGGCGCCGGCGCACACTGCATGCGCCCGAACAACCAGGCGGTCGACCGCGCATTTGAGGTCGGGTCCTATCATTGCGTCTGCGTGCTGGAGAGCGATGTCCGGAGGGAGCCCCTGTCGCAACGAAGATCCCGGCAAACGGCACCGATCCGGTGGATCCGGCAGCGAGTTTCGATGGGATCGGCCGAGCCTGTGTCGAGTTGCTACTGCCGATGGCCTCCCGGATGCGTGCTCTCAAGGCGGGTCAGGTGCTGAAAGTGACGACGGAGGATCCGGCCGCGGGGGAGGATCTAAGCTCGTGGTGCCGGATGACGGGAAATGAGATGGTTGACAAATTCAAGGGCGACGGCTTTGAAAACTATTATATCCGGCGCGGGTACGGGCCATAGGCTCGCGACCCCAGCCGGCAACAGCTGCCAGCGACCGCCACCGGCGAGCAAGGAGACGATTATAGGCGCTAGCGCGGTGCCGGCACCAAGCAGCGTGTGCAGCGCGGTGAGGGCGGCTTCACTGCGCTTGGGAAAGAAGCTCGCGGCATAGGCGTTGATAGCGGTCAGCGTAGCCCCGAAGCCTAGCCCGAGCAGACCCGTTGCGACCTGCACCATTGCGAATGCGAGCAAATGGGCGCCGGTCGCGGATGAACTCAGCGCGAACACGGTCATCGCCAACGCTGTCGCAAGGAACCCGGCGATGAGGATTATCCGCAGGCCGTGCTGCCGCGCCAGCCCGGGCGCGAGCAAGGATGCCAGCACCGAGCCTGCGAACAAGGGCAGGAAGATGCTGCCGTACTGGCTGTCGGAGAGGCCGTAGCCGTCAGCCGCGGTCAGGATTGTCGCCGCGGCGGGCAAACTGACCAGGGCGATGCCGAGCGCCAGGCCGCCGCCGTAGACTGTGCCGATCTCGATTGCGCGCGCCATCGGCTAGCTCCGGATGACTGCGGGGAGCATCGGTACGACCGGTCCCGCCTGAACGTCTATCGCTGTCATCGCGTTGCAATCGGGCGGTGCAGGTTTATCAGGCGAGCAGTGAAAAGGTCGCGTCGCGGATGTGCTAGACCTCGACCTTGGTCTCGCCCAAGCGCCAGAGAACGTTGGCGACGAGCCGTGCGACCCGGCCGAAGGGTACTCAGAGGGCCGGGAGTTCGCCCGGTCTCCGTGCAGTTGAAACAGTGACATGGACGTTTCCCTTCGAGACGGTGTCCCTGTTCGTCGAGACACATTGCACGCACCCGTGCCGGACGATCAAATCATGATGTGGTCTCAAGGAAAGGTGAAATGCCGATGGACCATGGAATCGAAAGCTGAGAGCTATCGGCCGCAGGCAGCCACGTTTGAGACCAATTGGCGAGAAAGGTCCCATCGAGACCCATGTGGGATGTGCGCTTGCCGGGCGTGTGCGGTAGTATTCGAGAGAACACCGAACGATGCCGAGTGATGGATCACTGCTTGCCGTCGGATTGAACATGAAATCGTTGTGTCCCAACATTGTGACCAATAAAATGAACTTCGCATGCTAACGCTAGGGCCATGACGGGTTGCAACGAAAATGCCCCTTCACTCACTTTCTAATACCTTACTGCTATCCTGATCCTTGTTTATTTTCCTGTTAGGTGTCCGGAACCCGCTCATGGAAATGCACCAAGTCCGGTACTTCCTGGCGGTGGCGAAAACATTGAGTTTCACGCAAGCCGCGGAGGAGTGCCACGTTGCACAACCCTCGCTCAGCCGGGCGATCATCAAGCTTGAGGAGGAGCTCGGCGGCGACCTCTTCCGTCGGGAGCGGCGTCTCACTCACTTGACCGAGCTCGGGCGCATGATGCTCCCGCTCCTCACCCAATGCTATGACAGCGCGAACGCGGCAAAGCAGCTTGCAACCTCCTACAAGAAGGGGAAGTGCGCCCCACTCAGGATTGGACTATCGCACTCCGTCAACATGCAGATCATCATCCGGCACTTGTGTGAGCTGGTGCGCGCCTTTCCCGGACTCGAGCTGAAGTTTTTCCGGGGGACAGCCGCAGAGGTCGGCGCCGAGCTGAAAGCCGACGCGATCGAGGTCGCCATCGCGTGTCCTCTCCCTGAAGACTGGGAGCGGCTGGAATCATGGGATCTTTTCACGGAGCGCTTCGAGCTTGCGGTCAACAGCCATCATCCGCTTGCCATGAACAATGCCGTTTCTCTTGAGCACATTGCCAAGTGGCGGCTTCTTCGCCGCCCCTATTGCGAACAAGCCGAAGCGCTCGAGGATGTGCTCTCGGCGCGCGGCATTCGCCAGGAGTTTCAGGATCAAATCGGCTCAGACCACGATCTCCTGCCCCTGCTTGCTGCGGACGTCGGAATCAGCATCATGCCGCAAAGCGCCCGATCTGGAGACGCGCTCGATTTTATCGCAATCGAGGATCTGGCGCTGACCCGGATCGTGAGAGCTTATGCCGTAGCTGGGCGCGAGCGGTCCGCGGCCGCGAACGGTTTGCTCCGGCTATTACGAAGCGCGGACTGGTCTCGGTTTCTTTCCTTCACGCCGGAGGCGAATGAGGCCCGCTCGCTTGAAGCCACCAAGAGCGCGCCACCTGTTCCGATGACATCAGCTTAGCCCGCGAGCATTGGTTTTGAAGATAATCGGCATTTCAACGCCGCATCTGTCGCTGGCATCCTGAGAGGTGAATCTCAGAACGGTGGCAACGCTAAATGCGAGACTAAAGATCAAATGGAGCTGAAAAGATCGCGAGACCCGAAACCACTTGTCGGTGCAGATGAAAAACGAGATAACCTCACGGTCGGCGCATAAGCTTGAGGCTGCCCAAGCGAAGCCTTCAACGCCCGCGGAGGCTTTCGCCTTGGCCGCTTCCAAGGACGTTTTGCTCCAGAAGAGGCTGGATATCTATTCCGCCTATTCGCGGGAGCTTCGCCCCGAAATCAATCAGGCTTATGACGAGCTCATTGGGCGGCTGAGCGGCCTTAAGAAGATTGGGCCTCCTATCGGCACTCCATTTCCCGGCTTCCATCTCCCGGACCAGGACGGCCATCTTGTCAGCCTCGACTCCCTGCTCGCGGAAGGCCCGCTCATTCTCAGTATGAACCGGGGTCATTGGTGTCCGTGGTGCCGGTTGGAGCTGCGGGCGCTTGCACAGGTTCATGACGAGGCGAGAAAGCTCGGAGCACAGGTGGTTTCCATGGTTCCGGAAACGCTTGCCTATTCAAGGCGCTTAATCGCGGATAATGGGCTGCCTTTCCGGGTCTTGACCGACCTTGACCTCGCTTATGCCTTGTCGATTGGCCTAATGATTTGGGCTGGGGACCGTATACGCACCCTTTACACGAAGTTCGGGCTAAATCTTTCGCTTTTCCAGAGAAACGACGGCTGGTTTCTGCCTATCCCCGCGACTTTCCTGCTCGGGCCGGATGGTGTCGTGCGGGCGCGATTTGCCGATCCCGATTTCCGCATACGCATGGAGCCCCAAGATATTCTGAAGGCGATTCGCAAGCTTCCCAGATCCTGAGGCTGTGGAAACCGTGCCCGAGGTGGCGATGCTTCTTCTCGCCGGCCTGGCGCGGACGCAACCGTTGCTGCTGGCGGGCGCGGCGGGCGGTTCGACGATGGGGGTGAACGCGGTATTGCGTGCCCTGCCGCGGCGCTTCTGGATATGGCTCAGTTTCGCTCTCCTTTACGGCGTCTGCGAGACGTTGTTCGGGAACTGGGGCTCCGTCTATCGGCACCAGCAGCGGGGGTTACCGCCAGCAACGGCCAACTTGGCGCTGGCTGTATTCTGGGGGGCGGTAACTGCCGGCCGGCTTCTGGTAGCGGTTATTTCGACGTCGGTGCCGCCGGCAAAGATTTTTCGTATCTTCCAGTGTTGATTGTTGTCGCGCTCGCCGCGGTCGCCCTCGCCCATGGGCCAACGCAGGGCGTCATGGCCTTCGCGCTGGCCGGGTTTGCCTGCTCGGCGTGTCTACCGCTCAGCATAGGTACCGCCAGTGGCGAGATACCCCCCTTCGTCGAGACTGTCTCCGGTTGGATGGTCGCTTCCTACATGGTGGGCTACGGCATCGGCGCATTTGCCGTAGGGCCGCTCCGGGGAGTGGGTAATCTGCAGCTGTCGGAGGTCTACCTTGGGGCGATTGGGATTGCGTGGGTGCTGATCGTGCTCGCCCTGGCGTTGACCCGACAGGTGGTGGCGCCGGCAACGGCCCAGAGGAGCAGGGCTTGAGGCTATAGCTGGTGCAGAAAGCGCCGGGCGCGGTGTGCCGCTTATAAAAACCGAGAGCGGTGCGCTGAACTCCTGCTAGGCTGCCACAGTGGCGGGTCGCAAGGCATCGGGCCAACTCATTGAGGTTATGACGCGATCGAGATCGCCGAGAAGATCTTGACGCTATAGCCCAATCAGCGGACGTGGCCGCCGATGCGTCCGGCTTGGCGGTCGTGTATCGATCGAGGTCCCCTTTTGTATAGGAGCGTCGAAAGGTGGGGTAACTCACACTGGCACCGAGATGACCGCAGTTGGCGCGACACAAAAGAACTGTGGGATTGCCAACGATCCGAAGCTCACTGCGCGCGGGAGTGGTGTGTCCGACTCTCTGCCCCGCGAGCCTGCCAATGGTCGATGCCCGGCCTCAGGCACAATCTGGCTGCGGCTCCGCAAAATCAAGGTGGCCTTGCAAAAGCCTATAGGCTATTCAGTATCTTATATCCCGGGGTTTCAATCTGAAGCCCAACGGTATCAACGCGGCCGCTCTCGTTAATCCATACCCCCAAAGGCAGCAATTTGTGCCTTTTGAAGCCAAAACACTCCTCCGCTACCAGAGCTACCCCCACTCCTGTGGCGCGCCGAAGTTCAAATGTCGAATGGGGGTAGGAGTCGTATCGTTCCTCCGCTACCGTATATTTTTCAATGACTTAGTTTTGTGCTTGGCTTGAACGTCAAGCGCATTCGGGAAAGTTTGTTCGCTTTGTTCTCGCGCAAAAATAGCGGGAGAGTTCGAGAACAAGCCCCGTTGCCCGCCTCCGGCACCGGGGGTTCGATCTTTTGCACGGGCTTGTGGGGCTTTACGAACAGTTCGCTCCCGGCATCCAAGGACGGGCTGGCCGGGCGCACCAAGATACTGATTTGAGAGGTACTTTCGCCTTGTTGAAAGGCGCCTCCCATGAGCAACCTGTTGAGACGTTACATCTAGGCGAGATCAAGGCGAGAGGCCGCGTGCTGCGCTTTACGGGCGATATCTGGAAGAACCATCCCTGCTGCGTCATCACCATTAACGAGGAGTTGACCAAGCGGAAACCGGAGTGGACGCAGAAAGTCATCAACGTCGTGGTTCGCGCGGCGATCTACGCCTCGGAGAACAAGAAAGAGGTGGCAAAACTGCTCTCAAAGGACGGCGAAGGATATTTGATCGGAAAGACGCTCGACAATTTCGCACCCGTCGTACCATATTTTGTCGGCGCGGACATCGTCGGCGATCCGCATAAGCTCAAGATATAGACCTTCGTCAATGAAGTCCGGCAGAATTGGAGCACCGATCACTTCATCTTCAATTGCTATCAGCTTGTAGCATTCATCTCCAAACTTTGGACGCTCGAACCGGGTGATATCATCTTCACCGCCCTCGGGCGTCATTCTGGGCTATACGCCGGAGAAGCGGGTCTGGCTGAAAGCCGGCGACCAAATCGAAAGCCGCATCCAGGATGGGGTGCCCGCTAAACCTCAAAGGAAACGCGGCGTTTGCTCCTTATAGGCGAGATAAACATCGCCATAAGCTCGCTGCAGCCAGGGCTCCTCGGTGTAGGGCATTATGACGTAAACCAGAATTGCCAACCCGCACAGGATCGCGGTATGCATCCCGCCATTCGCGAGCGCGGTACCGAAATAGCCCAGAATAGAAGCCACATATTGCGGGTTGCGGCTATACCGGTAAAGACCTTTGGTCACGAGGCCTTCTTCGGCGCCGTAAGTGTTTTCGATGCCGAGGTGGAAATAGCCGTATATCGTGACGCCGAAGCCGATGGCGACGCAAAGAAGCCCGATTCCGAAGCGCAACTCCTCGCCGTCCTGCGGCCAATGCGCGGTGAGGATCGCATAAAGCAGCGTCAGGCTGAGCCCACCGCGAAACAGCGGCCAGAACGTGTAGTGCTGCCAGCTCTTCGTCGAAGGCGTTGGCCAGAGCTTGATCGAGCTTGAAAAGATCGTCAGAAGAAGAAGCGCATTCAAGGTAACGAGCGCAGCAACGCCCGCGTCAAAGATGAGATTCGTTAAAAGCAACATTGGAAAGCCGGTTATGAAAACTGCCAAACCCACGCCCTGCGGCAATCATATTAGCTCTCACAGGGGGTGAGCGCAGGTCAAGTCCGCAGGCTAGGATAAAAAGCCGCTACTTCGCAGCCGAAGCGTATTTGTCGGTGGCGGTCACGATCTCATGGACGATACCGGGCTCGGTCATCGCATGCCCCGAGTCGGGAACGATGCGCAGTTCGGATTTCGGCCAAGCCTTGCCCAGATCCCAGGCGTTCTTGAGCGGCGTGACGACATCGTAGCGGCCATGAATGATTGTGCCGGGGATATGCGCAATCCGGCCTGCGTCCTCGATGAGCTGGTTATCGCTGCGGAAGAAACCCTTGTTCGTAAAATAATGGCACTCGATCCGCGCGAAGGCGAGCGCATAGCTTTCGCTGCCAAACCTCTGCACGCGCTCCTGGTCAGGGAAGAGCGAAAGCGTGGTACCCTCCCAGATGCTCCAGGCGCGCGCCGCCGCCAGCTCGATTTCGCGATTGCCGGACGTGAGGCGGCGGTGAAAGGCTTCCATCATGTTGCCGCGTTCGGCGGGGGGTATTGCGGCGGCGTAGTGTTCGTAAGCATCCGGGAAAATCCAGCTGCAGCCTTCCTGGTAGAACCAGTCGAGCTCGGCCTTGCGCAGAAGAAAGATCCCGCGCAGGAGCAGCTCGGTAACACGTTCGGGATGCGTCTCTGCATAAGCCAGCGACAGTGTCGAGCCCCAGGAGCCGCCGCAAAGCTGCCATGCCTCGATGCCGAGGTGGGTGCGGAGCCGCTCCATATCACCCACGAGATCCCATGTGGTGTTTTCTTCGAGGCACGCATGCGGAGTCGAACGCCCGCAGCCGCGTTGATCAAAAAGGATGATCCTGTATCGCGATGGATCGTGATAACGCCGCATGGCCGGGTTGCAGCCGCCGCCCGGGCCACCATGCACCATCAGCGCGGGCTTGCCCGAGGGCGAGCCGCATTCCTCGAAATAGATGTCATGCGTGTCTGAAACTTTAAGCCAGCCTGTTCTATAGGGTGCGATATCCGGGAAAAGCTGTCTGCGATCGCCCACGGAGCCGGTCATGGCTGGGTGCAAGTGGTCATGGCGCATATAGGGGCCTCAAGGTATTACTCCCGAGAGAGGTCTCTCCTCGGGATATAATAATCTAACGTCTCGCAAGCGAATGAATGCAAGCCTGGTTATGCTTTGCTGAACGGCTTGGCCCGCGCGGCTAAACGCAGCATGCGAGATTGCAGCGTCTCCCCCGCCGGTACGCGCAGTTCATCAATCGCTTCCAAAGCGGCTTGGTCGGGCACCTTCGAAAACAAACTGACAACAATGGCGGCGACAAAACTGACGGGAACGCCGAGAGCTGCCGCCGTCAGCGCATCGATCCCGAAAAGCGGCGTCCCCCCCGCACGCAAATACAACGCGGTAACGATGAAACCGGAAAGCAGCCCTGCAAAAGCCCCCAGTGCCGTAAATCGCCGCCACCAGACGCTCAGAACGAGGACGGCGAAGAAAGTCCCGGAGCTGAGAGAGAAGGCCGCGATCGCCCAACGAAGCGGGTCGGCCGCTCCGTTCTGCATAATGATGAAGACCAGCGTTGCGAAGAAAAGCATTGACAGGCGCGCCACCAGAAGTCGCCGCCCCGGAGAAGCCGTCTTATTCAAGAAGCCATGATAAACGTCGTCGCTGACCGTGTTGGCGGCGGCGACGAGATGACCGGCGGCGCATGCGGAGAGGGCAGCAAGGGCCGATGCCGCGGCCAGACCGAAGAAAACTCTGGGTAAATTCCCGGCCATCGGCAGGATCAGCGCAAGGCTGTCCCGGTAAAAGGTCACGCGTTGCGCGCCAGCGTTAAACGTATCGAATTGATTGGCGGGCAGATTTATCACCCCGAGTTGCTGAAGCATCCGCGCCCACGCCGGCAAATCGGAAGCAGGCACGCCGATAAGCGCCTCGACCGCCATCGCTTTTGTGAAGAAGGCGTAAGCCGGTATCGTCAGCACCACAAATCCTGCGATCACGGTCACCCAGCCCAGAGACCGGCGGCTGGCCAGAATGGTCGGCGTCATGCTTAGCCTTGGCAGCAATGCGGGGTGCGCCGCCACTCCCGTCGCCAGACAGAACACGAGCAGCAGAAAGTCCATCGGCCTGAAGGCGCTGAATGCGCGCTCGACGGGACGTACAACAGGCTGTGCTCCGGGTTTGGGAAGGACCTCGCTCAGGGGCCGAGGCTGCGTAACCGAGACGATGCCTTTCGCCTGTTCGCGGGCCTTTATCTCTTCAAGCTGGCTTCCATAGGTCAGCTGGGGGAGAGGCAGGTTCGTCCGAATAACGGAAACCGTGACGAGCGGGGCGAGAATGCCGAGAAAGACGACGAACTGCACGCTTTGCGTCCATGTGGCGGATCGCATGCCGCCGAGGACGACCGTGAGGAAGATACTCGCCAGAACCAGGAAAGCGAAAAACGCCGGCGGCGACATGTTGAGACCGAGCGCCTGCGGCAGCGGAAGAAAGGCGCCGACGAGTTTTCCACCAAGCGAGGCTTCCGCAGCGATGATGATAAGGCAAGGCACAAGCATCAGGAGAGCGGCGGCGAGGCGCACACCCCTGTGCCCAAACCGCAAGTGAAGGAAGCCAGGCAGCGTATTCGCCCCTGCCTTTCTCAAATAGGGGACGAACAGGACGCCGGTGAGGGTAACACCTGCGAAACACCCAATGGGTATTGCAATAGCATCGATACCTAAGAAAAATAAGCTGGCGATGCTGCCGAACAGGATACTGCCGCCGAAGACCATCGAGGTGAAGGCAAGCGCGTTGTAAAAGGGCGGCACGCGCTGCCCCGCCAGCAGAAAATCATCGACGTTGATGGTCCGCGTCATGAAGCCGATGGCGATGTAGAAGAGCGCGGGCGTAACGATGATCAGCTCATCGATCGTCGGCACTGAAAGGCCGAGTTGCTCCAAGACGATGAGCATCACAACAAGGCAGGTGTAGGCGCTTGCGAAGATCGCGAAGCTGGAACCGAGCCTTGGATTGATGACCGGCGTGCCGTAATTAAGGGTCATGTCAGAATTGGATCGTCATGTTGTAGGTGCGATCGCTCCGCTGCTGGCCGCCGAAGAAGCCATAAACGAGGATCGCAAGACTGAGGATGGATGCGGCGCCAACAAGAAAGTATCCAAGCGGGAAACGCAGGAACCTGTAAGCGTTCAGCCCCGGCATGAAAAGCGGAAGAAGGAGCGTCAGTCCTGCAATGACAACCAACATCCCGAAAGTAAGACGCCGAATGTGCCGCCAATAGGCTTGCTTAATGTCGTCTTCAGACATACCTTTGGAATCTCAAGTAAACTTTGGTTGAATCTGGGGAATCGATCCTGTTATCTTACTCCAGTCCCGGGATGAGACAAGGGCTGCCATCTCGCAGCAGCGCAGGCCCATAAGCGGACGAGGAGAACGCACATGAAGAGGCTCCCTGTTCTGGTGACAATGCGATGACCGCCCATCATGTCATCATTGCGGACGACCATCCGCTTTTCCGCGACGCTCTAAAGCAGACGCTGGCGACCTCACTTCCGGGCATCGGCTTTACGGAGGTGGGATCGGTCGAGAAGCTGCTCGACGCGCTCGCCGTGCATTCCAATACCGATCTCGTCCTGCTCGATTTGAAGATGCCGGGTGAGAAGGGGGCGGCGTCGCTCTCCGGCTTGACCGGGCTGATGTACCTCAGGAGCCAGCACCCGGAAATTCCGGTCGTCATCGTCTCGGCCAGCGATAATCCCAGCATGGTTCGCCGCTGCGCCAATCTCGGCGCGGCCGGGTTCATCTCGAAATCCCTGCCGGTCGACAAAATCCGCCTAGCCGTGAAAACCGTCCTCGACGGCGGCATCTGGTTCTCCGACGACATGCAACGGGGCAGCGGCGACGAACTCGGCGACCTTGCCACGAGGCTCGCGACGCTGACGCCGCAGCAGGTGCGCGTTCTGTCCATGCTCGGCCAGGGCTTGCTGAACAAGCAGATCGCTTACGAGCTGAACGTCTCCGAAGCGACCGTGAAGGCGCACGTCTCGGCGATCCTTCAAAAGCTCGGGGTCGACAGCCGGACGCAGGCCGTCATCGCCGTGAACCGCATCGCGGCCGTGGATGAGCACGCCGACGAGCCGAGGGCATGACGTCCCAGCTCCGCGATAAGGCAGGGATGGCGGCGACGAAGCGCGGCGATGCGATCGAACTCGCCCCGATCTGCGTTCCAGGCACAACGGAGCGCCTGGAACTGCTGGGCCGCCTCAGGACGAAAACCTCAGGCTATCTCAGGAAGGGGCAGAGGACCTGGAAGCCCTCGTAAGTCGTGTAGGTCCCTGTCACCGGATCGAAAGAAATGTAGTTGGCTGCGCAGGCCGCCATGCGCTCGTCGTAGGAGGGACCGTATGAATCCCCGTATCCTCCGCTCAAAGCGCCTGTCACAAGGCCGACAGTGCCGCCAACAATGACCCCAGGCAAATCCAAGGGACTTGCCTCATAACCGGGGTAGTACTGCACCTGTGTTATCGATGATGCACCGGGTTGGAACGAAGCGCCGATGGAAGCCGGCATGGCGCTAACAGCGGTCAAACTTGACAACACGGTCAAAGTGGCGACCGCAGCACAAACAATTCTACGAGACATTACTTACTCCCTCGAACAAGCACCTGTGTAAGCTGCGCCTGCTTTACCGATATGATTACAATTAATCGTAAAAAAAGCTTTAATTGATTATAACCTCCCAAAGGCGGCCAGCGTTGGGCTGCCGCGACATAAACAAGACCAAGCGTCTGCTCACCCAACTCGAGGTGCAGCCCCTCGCCGAAGCAGCTGACGGCGCACACTGAGGTGGCTCAGCCCGCATTTGTGTTCTTGTTGGCAGGAGATGAACGGACCCGGGCAACGTTCCCGGAGGCCACTCGCGCCTTGAAGCGATGATCCACTCGCACTGTCAACCGCCGCGACGGCCTAACCCTCCCGGCCGCGCCGATTGCCACCGCGTTTATGTCGAGGCTAATGCGGGCACGCCATTGTTGCCCCTTGGGGTGCACGGCTGTCCGGCACAGCTTATGCCTGAAAGGTAAGCGCTGTTCCGACCTCACCTTCCAATTTTGACTAGGCGATGCCAGGGTGCGAGGCCTGAGGGGGCTTCGTCCTATGACTAATCCTAGTTCTAGTCCTAGTTCTAACGATGCCGACGTTGCTGGCGAGACGTTTCAGCGGATCGAGGTTATCAGCGGGACGGGCCGCCGTCGGAAGTGGTCGCGGCGGCGCAAGGAGGCCATCGTGCTTGAGACGCTCGATGAAGGGGCCAGCGTTTCCGAGGTGGCACGCCGGCACGGCGTCGATGTTAGCCAGGTTTTCAAATGGCGCCGCGATGCTGGACTAAGATCGCGACCGTCCACTTCTGAGCCGGTAACGTTTGCCCCTTTGCTGATCGAGCAGAACACACCGCAGCCGGAGCAAAAGGAAGCGGCGCCGCTGCCTTCCGGGCTGATTGAACTTGAACTTGCAGGAGCACGGGCGCGGATCCCTGTGACGGCCGGCCGCGAGGTGATCCTGGCTGTTATCGACGGGCTTTCCATGAGGCGGCGGTGATTTTCGGGGCGGTTCCACCACGGATCTATATTGCGACCAAGCCTGTCGATTTCCGCAAAGGCCTGGATGGGCTCGCAGCGCTTGTTAAGGAAGTGCTGAAACTCGATCCGTTTTGCGGCGCGGCCTTCATCTTCAGGGCGAAAAGCGCCGACCGGCTCAAGATTTTGATTTGGGATGGCTCCGGCCTGATCCTGATCTACAAGCGGCTCGACGACGCGAAGTTTCGCTGGCCAAGGATCGAGGACGGGATCATGCGTCTGTCGCCCGCGCAAGCGTCCGCCTTGTTCGAGGGGTTGGACTGGTCCCGCGTCAGGGCGGTTCGAAGACCGCGTCCCCAGGCGGTGCAATAAGCCTGATATCTGTCTGTTTTTGCTTGCTTTTTCTAGAAAATCATGGTGCTGTCCGGCCATGATCGCGGCTCTGGACGACCTTCCCAACGACGTCGGCGCCTTGAAGGCTTTGGTGATGCACTGGGCGGAACAGGCGTCGGCGAAAGACGCCGAATTGGCCCGCGTTCAGGACGTCAATGGGAGGCTCTGGGAGACGCTACGCCAACTGAGGCGCGCGCAGTTCGGCCGTAAATCCGAAAAGCTCGATCCCGATCAGCTAAGCCTCGCCATGGAGGAGACCGAGCAGGCGATCGCTGAAACGGGGGCCGCAGAGGAGACCTCGAACGCGACGCTGAAAGCGTCGCCCAAGAAGCCCCGCTCTGTCAATCGCGGCAAACTGCCGTCCCATCTGCCGCGGGAAGAAATCGTCATCCAGCCGGAGAGCACGGCTTGCCCGTGTTGTGGCGGCGCCATGCATGTCATGGGGCGAGGACCGCTCCGAGCGGCTGGACGTGATGCCGGCCCGGTTCAAAGTGATCGTCACGCGCCGGCCCAAATATGCCTGCCGGGCCTGCCAGGACGCGGTCGTGCAAGCTCCGGCGCCGGCGCGTCTGATCGAGGCTGGCATCCCGACAGAGCTCCTCGTCGCCCATGTGCTTGTCGGCAAATACGCCGGCCACTGTCCTCTTTACAGGCAAGCGCAGATTTACGCCCGCCAGGGCGTCGATCTCGACCGCTCAACCAAGGCCATCCGCTATGCTTTCCACCACTGGGATGGCTTGATCCTGTTCGCGAATGACGGGCGCATCGAGATGGACACCAACACCGTCGAGCGGTCCATCAGGCCTCTGGCTCTGAACAGGAAAAATGCACTCTTCGCCGGCCACGACCATGGAGCCGATCACTGGGCTACCGTCGCGTCATTGATCGAAACCTGTAAACTCAATGGCGTCGACCCTCAAGCCTATCTCGCCAGCGTTCTCTCACGCCTCGTCAATGGCTGGCCTATGCGCCGCATCGATGAGCTGATGCCGTGGGCTTACGCTACCCGCCAAAGCGACACCGCTGCGGCCTGAGAACACCGCTTACCCTGGATCGCCGCATGGCATTGATTCTACTCCGGTCTGGACGTTTGGCGACGATCTGGACACGGAAAGGGCAATGCCATGCGGCACAAGAATAGCGTCTTTCACGCGCTCATGCAGCTATTTCGACCGGCTTGTGGACGAGAACGGGGGCGACAAGGGCGTCCGTATGCTCACCACGCGCGATCATTTCGGCTCCGTGCTCTACGGTCAGCTTTCGGGCGCGTCGAGCTTGCGCGAGATCGAGGGCGCGCTTCATAGCCATCGGGCGCGGCTTTATCATGTCAACGTCAAGCCGGTGAAACGGTCCACGCTGGCTGATGCGAACGCGTCGCGCCCCGGCTGCGATCTTCACTGGGCTGTTCCTGAGGCTCATGAAGCAAACGCATCGCGGGTTGAGGCGTTCGCTCGAGGAGACGGTCTATCTGATCGATTCAACAAGCCTTCACCTGACCCAGTTGAGCAAGGACTGGGCGCGCTTCTCGTCTGGCGTTTGCGGCGCGAAGGCGCATGTCATCTATGATGCGGACGCAGGTTGCCTCGTTTACATGGCCGTCACCGCCGCCAATGTGAACGACATAACGGCCGCCCAAGCGATGCCCATCGAGGCGGGCGCGAGCTATGTGTTCGACCTTGGCTATTACGATTACAATTGGTGGGCCGGGCTCGACGCCGCGGGCTGCCGGATCGTGACCCGGTTCAAGTCCAACACCCCGCTTCACGCCATCGAGGAGCGCGCGATCGCCGGGGGCGGCCCGGTTTTGTCCGACCGCGTCGGCTATCTGCCCGCCCGTCAGGCCAAAAACCGTAAGAATCCGTTCAGCGATCCGGTCCGCGAAGTGCGCGTGCGCATCGAAACCGGCAAGATTTTGCGCATTCTCTCGAACGACCTCGACGCCAGCGCCGAAGGGATCGCCGCGCTTTACAAGCGCCGCTGGGAGATCGAACTGTCCTTCCGCTGGGTGAAGCAAAACCTCAAGATCAAGAAGTTTCTTGGAACCTCGGAAAACGCCATCCGCATACAGATCGCAATCGCTCTCATCGCCTATCTGCTTCTCAGGCTTGCTCACGCCGCACAAAAAAGCGGCCTGACGCTGCTCGCATTCACCCGATTGGTGAGATCGAACATCATGCACTTGAGGCGTATTGATCGATTACTTGAAGATGACATTGAAACGCCACCGGATGACAGACAGATGGCGTTCCTGTGCTTGTAGAAATTAAACCGGACAGCCGTGCTTGGGGGGCGAGCATTAGCTTACCAAAGAAGCCCACTTTCACGTTCACTTCATGGGCTAAGGTCTCTCAAGTATTCTGCTCTGTCGCGCGGGTTCAGGAATGAGCTTGCGCGCCGAGCCTCCTTAAGCCCCGACAGGACATCCCGGGTTCGGCTCAGCCTACCCCGGCCTACCCAGCGTTCCATCGCGCCATCGACGCGTTGCGGATTCGCCCCAGCAGGACGAGGACCGGAAGTTATTCTGCGGGCCGTACTTCGGTCTGCGGTATCGCGTCTTGTTCAACTTCGGTTGCGCTTGCGCTTCGTAGAAGCGGATACATAGCGATTAGCGTCGCAAAAAGCAGCACGAGTTCGATCGAGTAAACGGTGATATACCCGGTCGCAGCACCGCTGTGCTCCCACACGGCTGCGACGAGATCCCGGATGATACCGCCAAGCGCAATTGACAGACCAGCGGCCGTAGCCTGGACTGCGCCCCAGGCACCGAGCGCCAAGCCTGTCTGATTTTTCGGGGCGAGGTTCATTGTGGCCGTCAACGTACCGTGTCCGAAAAGTCCGGTTCCAAAGCCAATGAGCAATGTTCCCATGCCGAAAAGTGCTATCGAGGTGATGGTGGTGTGGTCGGGGATTGCTGAGACGAAGTTGGCAGCCATTATCACCGAGATGAACGCCGGCATGCCCACGAGAGCCCCGTAAAGGGCCATTTTAAAGGGATCGAAGCCGCGGCTCAGAATACGGGATGCGAGGCCAAAGCCGAAAAGACCGCCAATTGCCCAAGTAGCGGTCAATTTTGTTGTGTCGCTGATAGCAAGGTGCAGAATTTGGCCACCATAGGGTTCGAGCAGCACATCCTCCATGCTGAACGCCATGGTTCCAAGTCCAACTGCCACCAAGCGGCGGATGGCCTTGCCGCCCTGCGTGTAGGCTGCCCATGAGTTCCTTGAAAAGAGGCCGCGGCTTGGTCTCTTCCGCCAATTCCTCCGGCGTCAGGAGACGCTTGGGTTTACGCACCTCCTGCTTCCACAACGCGATTGAATTCAGAATGAGTGTCGCGACGGCCGAGCCCTGGATCACGCCGATCAACTGCCCGGGGGGAAGGCGCTCCCATGTTGGATGCAAAAGCAGATAGCCAAAGAGGAGCGCGCTTGCGATCATGCCGAACAGCAGCATGACATACATGAGCCCAACGACCTTTGGCTGCGACTCTTTCGGAGCCAAGTCTGTGGCTAACGCAAGGCCTACAGTTTGAACCGTGTGCAAGCCCGCGCCGACGAGAAGAAACGAAAAGGCCGCCGCTATCTGCCCGATCCACGCCGGCAGGGCGTCCGATTCGCCCTGCCTAGCGAGGACGAGTACCGCAAACGGCATGATGGCGAGACCACCGAACTGAACGAGCGAGCCTTGCCAAATGAAAGGAACACGCTTCCAGCCAAGAACCGATTTGTGTGTGTCGGAGCGAAAGCCGATCAGGGCACGGAAAGGCGCAAAGAAAAGCGGCAGCGAGATCATGATCCCGACGATAGAGGCGGGCACCGCGTATTCGACGATCATGACGCGGTTGAGAGTGCCGATCAGCAGCACCAGCGCCATTCCAACCGAGACCTGGAAGAGAGAAAGACGGAGTAGCCTCGACAGAGGCAATTCCGGGGTCGCCGCGTCTGCAAACGGAAGAAAACGCGCACCTTGGCTGAACCAGAAATTCGTTACTCGGTGGCCAAAACTAGACATAGATCGAGCAACTCCTGCTGAAGTGGCCACTGAGGCCAGACAAACCTTCGACGATTAGAGTGACCGGAAGCTTAAGCTTTCGTGCCCCCCTAAAGCAAAACAAGCGCTGCTAGGCAAGACTGCCTCAGCATCGCTTTATCATCCATCTCGAGCCGCAACCCACAAATCCTGATCACACCAATCAGGCATATTCCGGCTACGACCGCCCTAAAAGGGCTATTCTTTAATAAACCTCAACGCAACGCTAGCACCTACACGATAGCCTGCGCGACAGCAGGCAGCTCCGGCCTCGCGCAGGCTCAAAACTTCCGGCACGTGACGGCAGGCTCTTTCAGTTTAAGCTGCCAGAACATGCATCACACCCGACTTACGGGGTATCGCCGGAAGGTATCGCTATTCCTACAGCTCGCGCAGAACGCGGCCAGGACCCATGGTCCATGGCCGTCTGACGAGCTATTGAGACAAAGCTAGGCGCTTTTCACCACGCTTACGATCTCAGCGGACTTCTTGCCACCTTCCCAATATTTCGGGTACCACTGCGTGTGGCCGATAAGAGCAGCATGAACGAGGACCGCGATCAGCGTGACGGTGCCAAGGAACAGAGGAAGACCGACTTTGGGAGGTACGACCAACCAAATGCCAGCTTGTCCATCAGAATCAGCCATGTTCAATTCTCCTAGTTAAAGTGTGATTAGTGGAGCCAAGGGGAATAGACGTATGACAGCACGTGAGCCACGACAGCAACCGCGCCGAAAACGCGAGTGCCATTGATCACGTGGCCATGCAACTCCTCAGCTTCCGCCAAGGTCAAACCCGTCGGATAGACCTTATTTGGATCAGCCATAATTGTACCTCCTTAAAGGACCTGCTAGGTTTTTCGTGCTGAACCCGCACGTAGGTCGCTCATGCAGCTGCTGTTCGAGCGAGTTTTCTTAGTCGCAGCTTGAGTGTAAGCATATGCTGACATTTGCATGCGTCAACTCCATTTGACACACCTTTGCATTTTGGGTCAATATGACGCAAGATTGATTCTGGCCGAAAAATGCCTGTTTCAGTCGGAGACAGCAACATTTGCGCCGCGCGCTGCCATTTCGCCGGGGTCATTGGGGTCCGGAGCAGAAAGAGCGGGACGGGTCAGTGCGTCTTGAAATGCGCCCAGTGAAGATTTTGTAGAAAATTCAATGTGATCGAGGTCGCCTCAACGCCCAAGGAGGCGGCTTGTGTGGCTCATGCCAAGCGCTTGCGATAAGGGCCGCGAGCCCGAAAGGCACGCTGTCAGCGTTCAATGGAAAGCAGCGTTCGAATCCAGACGCCAGCACGCGATCTCCTTGCGAGAGAGTAAAATCCCTGCAGAATATCGAGATTCACGAGAATCTAAGTGAAAACAGGCGTAAGCCGCCGCATAAATTTAAAGACCTGCGAGCAGAGAGAACGTACTCCTGCACGCAGGCTATAAGAGAGATAAATCCTAGAGGCCTTTATGCCCCACTACCCATTGTCAGCCGGTAGCTTCAGAAGGGGCGTTGGTCCAGGCTATCGAAGATTTGCTACCATTATACAGTAGCAAACGCATTAGCGAACAGCCGGCACCGTGGCAGCGGGCTCGATCGAAACAACCTTATTGCTGCCTTCCCAATATTTCGGGTACCACTTCGTGTGACCGATAAGAGCAGCATGTACGAGGATCGCGATCAGTGTGACCGTGCCCAGCAACAGAGGAAGACCTACGGCCGGCGGTACAACAAGCCAAATGCCGTGTTCGCCATCAGTGTAATCAGCCATTTTTAGTGCTCCAGATAATAATTTAGTGCAGCCACGGGGTAAGGGCATAGGAGAGGAAGTGCGCGAACACAGCAGCAGCGCCGAAAACGCGGGTGCCATTGATCACGTGCGAGTGCAGCTCCTCGGCTTCCGCCAGCGTCAAGCCCGTCGGATAGACCTTATTTGGGTCAGCCATAATTGTAACTCCTTCAAGGATCCGTTAGTTTTCTAGGGCCGACGATGCGCGGCTCTATAGCTCGACCATATTCGTACGGGCGAATGTGTCAATGCTAATTGACAAACCAAATCCGGTTTGTGTCAATCTGCCACAACAAAACGGTATGTCAATCCACTGCTACTGTTAACAAAATTCAAAACTACAACGCGCTGGAAAGCATCGCCTTCGCGTGGAGATAGTAGTGATTAGATGTGCGACCGCATTTTGATAAATGCTCTGCGTTCCATCGCATAGAGGAGGAAAAATCTTCTATGCGGCGCGCCGCGACACCCACGAGACGATTGCGAGGGTCACCTGCTGAAAGGCAGCATTCAGAGCCTGAATCCCGGCTCCCGCGTCATCGCTTGCCGCCGGAACGCGAGCGTGGAAGCGCTTGGTCGTGACAACGGAGTTGTTCTTTTCATCGACGAGTTTGACGTAGACGTCTATGAGGGCCTCAGAGCCACCAGCGGCAGCCTCGACCTGGAAATCGCGAATTTCAATGGCAAGCGACAGGTCGCCAGAGACGCGATCCTGGTTCGTTAAAATTGCGCGAAATGCTCCCGAGTTGGCGAGAGCTTCGACAAGCCTTGCCTGGAAAAGGCGCGGCAAGCGATCTCCCCAGGCTGCGCCGGAGAAATAGGCCACCCGACCGCTCGCACTCTTGATAAGGATTTCCTCGGTATCGATGGTCTTGACGGCGACCGGAGGGTAGATGGTGAGTTGAACCGCGCCGCCGCCGCGAACCTTTTCCACCGGCGGCGCTTGCAGATCGAATGTCGCGGGAGGGGAGCCGCCTGCGAATGTGCAGCCGCCAAGCATGATTGCGGCCGCAATGGCTGCTATCTCGCTCTTAAGTTGCATATACCACCCCGGATAGGCCCACCTCGGATACGCCTATCAAACAAATCCCGATCCGACAAATGTTAAGGCCGATTCTTTTTCGCGCTAGTATTTTGGCGTCTGTTGTCCACCAAGCAAAAAGCCAGCCGGATTGCGTTCGACCTTCTGGACGACACGATCAAGGCTATCTGCTAAGCGCCTGCTATCCTTCATAAAAAGCTCGAATTCGCGTAGCGAGCGCTCCATTTGCTGCGTCAACTCGCCGGACTTATCGCCCAGAGATTTGTCGAGTTTCTCGGAGAGCTGGCGAAAAGAAGTCGCCGCCTGTTGCACCTGAGACACGACGGAATCAGGGTGATCGGAAGCGGCTCCTGCCAGACGATCGACCGCGGCATCCACCTTCTGCGAGATGTCGTTCAAGTGAGCGGTGAGTGCGCGCGCATCCTGCACGATACTCGCCACATCGTCTTTTCGTTCAGCCATCATGGTCGTGAACGATTCAATGTTTGCGATCGTGTGGCGAATTGAATCTTCATTGTTCGCAACGAGATTGTTCAAGCGGGCAGCCAAAGCATTTGCCTGGCTCGCTGCGTCGGACATGCCGGCGATAAGTGATCCCGATGCGCTCGGATCGGCGTAGATCACGGGGTATTTCTCTTCCTCCCTGGACTGAAGCATGGCGGCGTCCGGTGTGCCGGGCGTGATTTCCAAGGCGGCCAAGCCTGCGAGGCCCTGTTGGGAAACGCGGGCGCGCGAATTCGTTCGAACCGGGGTATCATCCCGGATAGTGATGAGCACGCGAACCTTCCGCGTGTCCTCAGGTACGAGCTCGATGGAGCGCACCGCGCCAAAGCGAATGCCATTGAAGAGCACCGGCGAGGACTCGGTGAGCCCCTGCACGGAGCCGTCGAAGATCGCGTAATAGTTCTTTCCCGAGGGCCCGGAGGCGCCGTTCCTGATCCAATAAATGAAGCCCAGGATCGATGCGAGCAATCCCAGGACGAAGACGCCGATGATGAAATAATTCGCTCGTGTTTCCATGTCTTATGACGCCCTTGCAATGAGCCGCCCGCGCTCTCCGCAGAAATACTCCCTGACCCAGGGGTGACCGGGGTCCTGCACAAGGTTCATAGGCTGCCCGAGGCGAACCACATGTTTATCGGCCAGCACCGCCACCCGGTCGCACACGGCAAAGATGCTGTCGAGGTCGTGCGTGATCATGTAGACGGTGAGGCCAAGAGTTTGCTGAAGGTTACGGATCAGGCGGTCGAAAGCGGCAGCGGCGATCGGGTCGAGCCCCGACGTCGGTTCGTCCAAAAAGAGGATGCCAGGATCAAGGGCGAGCGCGCGCGCCAGTCCCGCGCGCTTGCGCATCCCGCCGGAAAGCTCGGATGGCGCCTTGTAAGCCGCGCTCGCGGGCAGGCCGACCATTGCAATCTTCAACAGCGCGAGTTCATCCATGACCTTCTGAGGCAGGTTGAGATGCTCGCGCATGGGCACCTGCACGTTTTGCAGGACGCTGAGGGAGGAGAACAGCGCACCGTCCTGGAAGAGCACGCCCCATTGCTTTTCGATGGCAATGCGCTCCTGGCTCGACAGGGTTTGGAAATTTCTGCCCAAGACCTCGACTGTGCCAGCCTCGAAAGGCAACAGGCCGAGGATCGAGCGTAAGAGCACCGATTTCCCCGTCCCGGACCCGCCAGCGATGCCGAGGATTTCGCCTTGCATCACATCGAGGTCGAGGTTCTCGAAGATGACCTGCTGCCCGAAACGCTTTGTCAGGCGGCGCACGCGGATCGCATAAGTCTGCTCCGCGCCGTTCGCGGAGGAAGGCTGTTGGAGCGGGGCAGGCGTCTCGGTCATGCTCAGAACCCGCTTGCCGAAAGGAAAATCGCAAAAACCGCATCGAGCACCAGCACCAGGAAGATGGCTTTGACGACCGCGGTGGTGACCTGCGTCCCGACCGATTCGGCGCTGCCCTCAACGCTCATGCCCTCAAGACAGCCGACAAGGCCGATCACAAGGGCGGCGAAAGGAGCCTTGATAAGGCCGACGTAGAGATACTTGGGCCGAATGGCGGTATTCAGTTTTTGGAGATAGATCGGAAGGTCGAGCGAGAGATAGAGTTTCGCCATGAGCGCGCCGCCCGCAAGGCACATCATGTCGGCGACGAACACCAGAAGCGGCAGAGTTACGATCAGCGCCAGGATGCGCGGAACGACCAGCGTTTCCATCGGGTCGATCCCGAGCGTGCGCATGGCGTCGATCTCTTCGCGCATTTTCATGGTGCCGATCTGCGCGGTGAACGCGGAAGCGGAGCGCCCTGCGACCATGACGGCGGCAAGGATGATGCCGACTTCGCGCAAGGCCAGGATGCCGAGCATGTCGATCGAGAGATTTTCCGCCCCGAAGTCGCTGAGCTGGCGGGCGCCTTGCTGGAGGACCACGCCGCCAATCAGGAAGCAGACGAGCGATATGATCGGTACGGCGGTTAGGCCGGTCTGCTGGATTTGATGGATGAACGAGGTTCCGCGAAATCGGGAAGGCCGCACCATGACCCTCGCCAACGCGGCGGCCGTCTCGCCGAGGAATGTGGTGAGCCGGATCGCGTCGCGCCCGAACGCCGTTGCGGCCATCGCGAACCATCCGGCCATTTCGGCTAGAGGCCTGCGGCGCGGCGGAGCTTCGGCGGTGGCCGGCGCAGCCCGCGCCACCTCGTCGAGCAGGATTCGGTGCTCCCGGCGTTCGTTGACGAAAGCGGCTGTCTTGCCGTCGACACTGTTTCGCAGGTTGAGAAGAGCGAGCGCGCCCGCCGTGTCGAGTCTGTGAAGCTGGCTCAGGTCAATTTCTACCGGCTGGCCGCCCGGTTTGACTTCGCCGAGTTCATCGAGACAGCTCCGAATTTCCCCCAGTACCGCGAGCGTCCAATCCCCTGAAACAACGATGCGTACAATGCCGGCTTCCAAATGTGGCTCGGCAGGCGGGGTAAAGAACCTTATCAAAAGTTGTGGCGGCGGGATTTAGCATTCGGAATGTGTCATAAATCTTAACATCGACGTAGCATCTTGGGCCGCAGAGGTCCGTGAGAACCTTCGCGATGCAAAAAAGGCCCACCCGCCTCCTGCCACGCAACAATGTCCGTATCGGGGCACTCGTAAACCACGCCATTCATCAAGTGTTTGGAAAGGTTTACCCGCTACTCTTTACTGAAATAACTTTTGCTAGACCGGCGGCGGTTATGACGACCTTCTCAACGGCACCCCTATCCGAGGCCGACTATTGTGCTCTCGAGGATGCCCTGCTCTCCACGGAAAAAGGCAGGCGTTTCCTGCGGACCTATGTCGATCGTCACCGCGGAATGGAGACATTGCGCCTGCTGCGATCGATCTCGCGCATGCATCGCGCCGCCCTTGGCGTACCGGGCGTCAATGCGGAAGTCTGTCGCGATCTGACGGGGGTGCTGAAGATCGTTTCCAAGCGGCGTGAGCAGGCCTCGGAATGCCCCGACGTCGCCGCTCAGTCGCAGTGTCTCGTGGCCGGTCTTGAAGAGATCGAGGCCTGTGTCATCACCTTGATCGAGTTCGATCGAAGAGAGAATGGCCGGCCAGTTGCAGGATGAGGCGCTGGCGTGCCGGCCCAACCGACGCTTCTGGTGGCAGCTATTCTTCTGAACGCACTGCGAAACTCTTCGGAGAACTCTCCTCCTATTTTTCGGCGGAGCCGCGCTGACGAGTATCAGCCTATCAGCTTGCGGTTTTCTGCCCTGCCTGCCCCTTCCCTTTGCTCGAGAGCCACGCACGTTTGAGCTGGCTTCGATGTTGCTCGATTGTGCCTGATTGCTTAGTATCGGCGGAAGCGACAAGCCGATACAGGACGAAGGTTAGGCGGCAGCACATGAAAGGCAGAGCGGGCCTTGTCGCGACCGTCCTCGTCCCAAATTCAAGCATGAGAACCTGAAAGCTTCTTACGAGCGCCACTCGAACAGCCGATCGCGTCGACATTTCATCGAGAGGAACACAAAGATGAAAGCGGACTCAAGCCCAAGCGAAGGGGGATTGTCCCCGGATCTTCTCCGCAAAATGGACGCGTGGTGGCGCGCCGCGAATTACCTCTCTGTGGGCCAGATTTACCTGTTGGATGACCCGCTTCTCAAACATCCTCTGAAAAAAGAGGACATCAAGCCGCGATTGCTGGGGCACTGGGGCACGACGCCGGGCTTGAACTTCATCTATGTCCATCTGAACCGCGTCATCAAGGAGCGCGATCTGGATATGATGTATGTCATCGGCCCCGGTCATGGCGGCCCTGGCATTGTGGCCAATTGCTATCTGGAAGGCACATACAGCGAGGTTTACCCTAGTATTTCGCAGGACGAGGAAGGGAT
Organism: uncultured Alphaproteobacteria bacterium; assembly: GCA_963817495.1. Lineage (GTDB taxonomy): Bacteria > Pseudomonadota > Alphaproteobacteria > Rhizobiales > Rhodomicrobiaceae > Rhodomicrobium. Next base: position 96,602 of record CAWFOS010000014.1, read on the forward strand.
GAGGAAGCTGTTCAAGCAGTTTTCCTTCCCCGGTGGCATACCGAGCCACGTGGCGCCCGAGACGCCCGGCTCGATCCACGAAGGCGGCGAACTCGGCTATGCGCTCAGCCACGCCTTCGGCGCCGCTTTCGATAATCCCGGTCTCATCGTCGCCACCGTTGTCGGCGACGGCGAAGCGGAGACCGGTCCGCTCGCGACAAGCTGGCACTCCAACAAGTTCCTCAATCCAGCCACCGACGGCGCCGTGCTGCCGATCCTGCACCTCAACGGCTACAAGATCGCCAATCCGACTGTGCTTGCGCGCATCAGCCACGAAGAGCTGGATCAGCTCTTCCGCGGCTATGGCTACACTCCGATTTTTGTCGAAGGCAGCGAACCGACGAAGATGCATCCGCTCATGGCGGCCGCGCTCGACGAAGCCATAAGCGAAATCCAGCGCATCCAGGCAGATGCGCGGACGAATGGAGTTACGGAGCGCCCCCGCTGGCCTATGATCATTCTGCGCTCGCCTAAAGGCTGGACCGGCCCCAAGGAAGTCGACGGCAAACGCGCCGAGGACTACTGGCGCTCGCATCAGGTCCCGATGAGCGAGGTGCGCGACAACCCCGAGCACATCAGGATCCTTGAGCAATGGATGAGGAGCTACAAACCGGAGGAACTCTTCGAGGAGAACGGCCGCTTCAAACCCGAACTTGAAGAGATCGCGCCTCAAGGCACACGCCGCATGAGCGCCAATCCGCACGCCAATGGCGGCTTGCTTCTTCGCGGCCTCATCCTGCCCGACTTCCGCAAATACGGCGTCGAGATCGACAAACCGGGGTGCAAGGACGCCGAGGCCACGCGCGTCATGGGCAAGTTTCTTCGCGATGTGATGAAGCTCAACCTGCCAAGCAAGAACTTCCGCCTGTTCAGCCCCGACGAGAACAATTCGAACCGCTGGCAGGACGTCCTTGATGTGACCAATCGCGCCTGGATGGCGGAGAGGTTCCCCTATGACGATCATCTCGCGCCGGATGGCCGCGTGATGGAGATGCTGAGCGAGCATCAGTGCCAGGGCTGGTTAGAGGGCTACCTGCTCACCGGCCGCCACGGGTTTTTTTCGTGTTACGAGGCATTCATCCACATCGTCGACTCGATGTTAAATCAGCACGCCAAATGGCTGAAGGTCTGCAATCACATCCCCTGGCGGCGGCCGATCGCTTCGCTGAACTATCTGCTCAGCTCCCACGTCTGGCGGCAGGACCACAATGGCTTCTCGCATCAGGATCCGGGCTTCATCGACCACGTGGTGAACAAGAAGGCCGAGGTTGTCCGCGTTTATCTGCCGCCGGACGCCAACTGTCTCTTGTCCGTCACCGATCACTGCCTGCGCACCCGCAACTACGTCAATCTGGTTATAGCTGGCAAGCAGCCCGCGCCCGTCTGGCTGAGCATGGATGAAGCCATCAAGCACTGCACGGCAGGGATCGGCATCTGGGAGTGGGCAAGCAACGACCAGGGCGGCGAACCCGATGTGGTGATGGCGTGCTGCGGGGACGTGCCGACGCTTGAAACGCTGGCCGCGGTCGATCTCATACGCACCCATCTCCCGGAACTCAAAGTTCGAGTTATCAACGTCGTGGACCTCATGAAGCTGCAGCCGCCGAGCGAGCACAAGCATGGGCTTAGCGACCTCGACTTCGACACGCTCTTCACAAAGGACAAGCCTATCGTGTTCGCCTTCCACGGCTATCCGTGGCTGATCCACCGGCTCGCCTACCGGCGCACCAACCACAAGAACCTGCATGTGCGCGGCTACAAGGAGGAAGGCACCACGACAACGCCGTTCGACATGGTTGTGCTGAACGAGATGGATCGCTTCCACCTCGTGGGCGATGTCATCGATCGCCTGCCGCAACTCGGCTCGCGCGCGGCTTATGCGAAGCAGCGGATCCGCGACGCGCTGATCGAGCACCGGCAGTACATCAGCGAACGCGGCGAGGATCACCCCTTTGTGCTGAACTGGCGGTGGGGCGAAGGACAATCCGGACAAGCAAAGCGCAGTTCGACGTCAGCAGATAACGTGTAAGCCAGGCGCCACTCGCCTAAGCAGAGTTCCCCGGGCGCGCCAACGGATCGCCCGGCCCAAGCTTTTTGTATGGCCTTTTTTAGAGGGGGCATTGTTTTTCGAACCTGTTGGACCATTTTTGCGATTGTGTCTGCCTGGGTGAAGACCTTTGGTGACGATCTTAGGAAAAAGCGCCTTATCGAGAGGTTAATAGCCTCAAGCTGTTGATTTTAAATGGAAAATTCCAAGGCAGGGCGCGCTGCCGCGGCTGCGAACGGTGGGCCGCTCGTTAACACATTATATTTAACGGACTTTTCCGCGCCCACTTTCGTCCAAAAATACAATCCGTTAACCCCGCCGATTTTTGAAAAAAACCGATACTTCTCAATGGGTTGCTCCGCCGTTTGGCCTCGGGGCGCGGGGCTGTTCTGATTTTATGGAATTTTCGGGCGCAATTTCAAGCCGTTTTCGCGCCGGTATTAACCATCAAGGGTAAACGGAAAATTGGCGCTATAAACGGCCTAAGTAAAAGCAACGTGCCGTTGAGCCGGCCGCTGGAGACGTGTGCTCCCAACGCGCGCTTAGCAAAGGTGCAAGGTTTCGCTAACGTTTGGAACCAGTCTGTAGCTGGTCAATTCTGAACTCACCCTCGATATCAGTTGACGACAGCATTACCCTCGGCAGCGGAAAGACCAGACCAAAGCCTTTGTTAAGGGAAAACACGACCCAATCCACAAAACATCGCGAGAAAAGACCCCAAACAATTGGTACCAACCTATATACGCTCATCTCCCATCAAAATTAGGCTGAACTTAATTTTACTCGTCGTTATAGCTTATTCTTAAACGATGCAGATTACAGCTAGGGAAACGCTTTTCTTCGCCTTTCACTATTGTCTCGCTGGGATCGCGCTATGACGATGAGCGCTTTTGTACTGCAGCTATTGAAAAAGATTTTTATCAGTACGTTTGAAACATCCACCTTGGGTCAGCGCGGCCGTAAGGTTAAAAGCAATTCGCTAGCAATCCTTTTAACCCTGATCCTGCCTCTTGCCGTAACACTCTACGCCTGGTCATCCTTGTCGGAGAGCATTTTTAACCTGGGCATGACGAAATTCTCAGCTTTGGCTCGTGAAAGCGAAACGGCGCTTAAACATAGACTTGCCTCCTACGATCACGCGCTCGATGCAGGCGCAGGTTTTGTTGAAAATGTACCGAAGCTTACGCGCCAAGGCTGGCGAAGTTTCGTGGACGCCCTTAGTTTGCGGCTTTCTTTTCCAGGGATAAGAGGTCTCGGATTGATCGACAGGGTCAACCCGGATGGCGTTCCGCAATTCCTCGAACGGATGCGCCAAGACGGCGCGCCGGATTTTAGTATTCATCCAGCTACGGCAAAGGATGAGTTCTTCGTTGTTTCCTACATAGAGCCGACCGGAGACAATCGGCCCGCACTCGGCCTCAATATCGCCTTCGATCACAACCGCCGGGAGGCCGCTATATTATCGATGGAGAGCGGCAGATCGGCGATTACTGGCAAGATTATGCTTGTTCAAGATGAGGAGAAAACGCCTGGTTTCCTTACTCTGCATCCACTCTACGAAGGAAGAAGGATACCTGAAACAGTAGAAGAAAAAAGAGAAAAACTCATTGGCTGGGTTTACGAGCCATTCATTGCCAGGGATTTTATGCGTGACCTCACAAAAAGCCAAGGTGAGCTTCTCGATCTTAAAATTTTCGACGGCAACATTGAAACGGACGATGCCCTTATTTACAGCAGCGAGGCCGACAAAGGCGCTTCAACCCCGCTCTTCTCCGTGCGTAAGACCCTTAAACTCATGCAGAAGCGCTGGACACTCGTTTGGACCAGCACGCCTTCCTTCGAACGCCTGGAGAAGCGGCATGATGCTGACTTTGTGCTGATCGGAGGAACGGTATTCTCAGCTCTTTTCGGCAGCGTGTTGATGCTTGTCGCTGGGCGTAAAGCGGCACTCGAAGAGCGTGTCAAAGAACGCACGGCTGAACTTGAAGCGGCCCGTCTTACGGCGGAGGCGGCCAACCAAGCGAAATCTTTATTCTTATCGAATATGTCTCACGAACTCCGGACGCCCATGCACGCTATCCTTGGCTACTCAAACATGAGCCTTAACTCCATCAATGAAGGCACGCCGCAAAGCGCCAGCAGATACATCGAAAACATCAAACTTTCTGGCCAGCGCCTGCTGAGACTTCTCAATGATCTGCTAATCTTGGCTAAATTGGATTCGGGCAAGATCGCCTACAACTACGAGCGGGCCGATATGAAAGAGGCCGTTGATAGCACGCTGATAGAGTTGGCCCCCCTGATTAAGGCAAAGAACTTGGAGGTTTGCACCAGCTTTGGTGATTGCTCGGAAGCGCTCTTTGACAAGCATTACATCATTCAGGTTTTGGTGAACCTTCTTTCCAACGCGATTAGGTTTTCCGGCGCGGGAGGCCGGATCGTCATTGAAGTTCTCGAAGAGAGACCCGCTAGCGGCGGCCCAGCGCTATGCTGCAAGATCACCGATGGAGGGCCGGGTATCCCAGACGGGGAGCTAACGACGATTTTCGACAAGTTCGTTCAAAGCAGCAAGACCAAGACCGGCGCAGGCGGTACAGGACTGGGCCTGCCGATCTGCCAAAAGATCATCGAGGCTCATGGAGGACGCATCTGGGCCGAGAACGCCAAGCCCGAAGGGGCCGTGTTTACATTCGTCATTCCGAAAGAAGTCTCGTCCGGCGCTGAGTCGCCGCCTGTCGCGGCTGACGCATAGCCTATTGTTACGGGACGCAAACCTCAACAAGGCTCAAGGATCGAAGGAAACGAGCATGAGAGAACGAGTGAAGATCCTTGCCGTCGATGACGAGGAATACAACCTCGAAATCATCGACTACAATCTGGCTCGGGCTGGCTATGAAGTGGTGCCGGCGGAAGACGGCATTGCCGCCCTGCAAAGGCTGGAAGAAAACGCAGACATTGATTTGATCGTTCTCGATAGGATGATGCCAAATCTTGACGGCATGGAATTTTTGCAGCGAATCAAGGCGACTCACGCTTTCAGGATATTCCGGTCGTCATGCAAACAGCGGCGGCCGCCACCGATCAAATCATGCAGGGCTTCAAGGCGGGCGTGCAATACTACCTGACCAAGCCCTATGAAGACGCAATACTGATTGGGATTGTCAACGCCGCACTGCAGGATGCGAAAACAAAAAAGGAGTTGCGGGAGAAGGTTTTCAGTTATGGTCGAATACTTGGCCAGTTGAAGGAAGCGAGCTTCCAGTTCCGAACCTTGGAGGAGGCCGTCAATCTGGCCCACTATATCGCAAACTGCTTTCCGCATCCCGAAACAGTGGCGTTCGGGTTGCACGAGCTAATGATCAACGCGGTAGAGCACGGAAATCTTGGCATCAGTTACGCCGAAAAAACTGCTCTTTTGCTGGATGGCGGCTGGAGGGAGGAAGTTGAACGCAGGCTCGGCCTTCCTGAAAATAAGAATAAGTTCGGATCCCTCGCCTTGAAGGTGAGCGAAGAGGCTATCGTTATTCACATCAAGGACGATGGCAAGGGCTTCGAATGGCATAAATACTTGGAGCTCTCACCTGATCGCGCAACCGATACGCATGGACGGGGCATCGCGGCCTCGCGCATGATGTCTTTTGATAGCGTCAACTATTTGGGCGCTGGAAACGAAGTGCGGTGCACAGTGAAGCTCGACCAGGGAATGCGCGTGACTTGAAGTTTGTAGGGCTAAAGGGACCCCTGAGTGACGCTTCGGACCGACCTTGGAAGACAATGGTTGCATTCTTGAGTGCTGCACAAGTTTCGGTTCTTGCCCGAGGCAACCTATAAGAAAAGTAGATGCGGAAAGAAGAAGAGAGCGTTTCGAGTGGTGAGTTGGTGGCCGGGCAGGAACGGCGGCTCATCCTCCAGCGGCGGGCACTCTTCAAATCGGCCCGAGGTCGGCTCCCGGCCTAAACGAGTTCCTACGCGGCGATAGAAAGGTCAACTGTCCCGAGATACATCCGGGATCGTAACGCATTGGCTTCTTTGCTGTCCCCGCTCGCGCTTCGCTTGGCCGGGACGACGCAGTGGATGGCGTCAAAAGGATGAAACAAGATTTCATGCTTTTCAGCCGCCTGCCAGGTTCGCGCTCCTCACGCTTTGCCTTTATCCGCAAATGCCCTAAGTTCCCATGCTAGGTCGTATGGGAACCAAGATTATGACTAGGGCAATTTATATTATAGCTTCGTGCGTAGCGGCTTGGTCCATGAGCGTTTCTGCGGAGGAGGCGCTTGCGCCGCGCCAGGCCCCATCGAAGCTGACCTTGCAGCAGCTTCAATCGATCCCCGCATCAAGCCAGATCACCGTAAAGTTCCGCGAGGGCAGCGGTTTCCGTCTCCGGAATGGCCAACTCACTGCCTCGGAAGCCAGTGACGTTGGCGTTTTCCAAAAGACGCTGGGCGAACTGGGCATTCCAGCTTCCGGGGTCAGCCGCCTGTTTACGCGGCCGGAGGAGACGCTGGATGCCGAACGCCAGGAGGGGCAGCAACGAAGCGGAAAGCAACTGGCTGACCTCAATCTCTATTACGTGATCGATCTTCCGAAGGGGGTTAACCCAGCCACTGTGGCGAACGGGCTCAACCAGTTGAGCGTCGTTGAGTTCGCAGAGCCGCGTCCTCTGCCTGCGCCGCCGCCGGCGGAGTCGACACCCGATATTACATCGCGCCAAGGCTATAAAAGCGATGCGCCGCAGGGAATCGGCGTTCCAGCCCCAGGCCAGATCCGAGGAAGCGACGGCGCGGGCATGCGTGCGGTCGATTTGGAATACAGCTGGCGGCTGGACCATGAAGATCTCAATCTTGGAGCGGACCGCATTCAACCAATCCCGGGCTGCGTCCCCGAGGATCCTTTCAACGACAAGAACCACGGAACCGCTGTATTGGGCGAGGTCGTCGCAGCGAAAAACGCCTATGGTGTAACGGGCGCAGCCCCGGGAGCCCGAATACTTGTCGTCCCGACGGGATGTAGCGCTGCGTCAGGCGGCTACCGCCCGGACGCCGCGATCGATTTCGCGGCGAGCCTCCTGGACCCGGGCGAGGTCATCATTATCGAGCAGCAGAACAGGGCGTGCGGCGGCGCGTGCGGACGCGATCAGGTGGGCTGCGGGCCGGCCGAGGCAATCCAATCCATATTCGACGTGATTCAGAGGGCGACCAGCCTCGGGCGCATCGTGGTGGAAGCCGCGGGAAACGGGCGTGTCGATCTCGATGGCCCGGCTTGTGGCGGAGCCTTCAACCGAAACCTTCGGGACTCAGGCGCGATCATCGTCGGCGCAGGCTCCGCCACCGATCACAGGCGTCTGGCGTTTTCAAGCTACGGATCGCGCGTGGATGTGCAAGGCTGGGGCGAAAACGTTGCGACGACCGGCTATGGCGATGCCTTCAACGCCGCCGACGAAACCCGGCGCTACACCTACAGTTTCGGCGGCACCTCATCGGCAACCCCGATCGTGTCTTCGGCTGTGCTTTCTATCAACGGAATTCGCAAAGCCTGCGGAAGACCTCTCGCTTCGCCCTTTGAAATGCGTTCCCTGCTTGCCGCGACCGGGACGCCGCAGACAAATCCCCAAGGCGGCGCCATCGGCCCGCTTCCGAACATTCGCGCCGCCTTGGCTGCCATGCGCGATCTTGGTTCATGCCAGCATGACGGCGCCGCAACCGCATCGGATGCCGCAACGTTAACCGGACAGTGGATGATCGGCGACAGCGGGGCGATCCTCAGCATCAGCGAAGGCAGCCGCTGGATTCACCCTGCTCACGGCGCCGCGAAGATACGGCTTGGCGACGACGCGTCCGACTTGAAGGTGTTTTATGAACAAGGCTCGGCGCGTTGCTCCTATAAGATCGCATTTTCCGAGCACGGACAGACACTTGATCTCATGGCTGCGGACCTGTCCCAGGACAGCGATTATTGCCCTGAAGGCAGCCTCACAAGGGTGGGTAGCGGAGGCGAGAGATAGTTCGCTCGGCAACGCAGGATGAGACCGGATTGCAAATGCGTATTGCTTCCTTCAATCTCGAAAACCTGGAGCTGGTCTCGCGATCCGGCGTCACCATCGAGGAGCGGGCGGATATCCTCCAGCCCCAACTCGAACGGCTCCGCGCTGACATCCTCTGTCTTCAGGAGGTGAACGGGCAGCGCTCGGGGCGTGAAGAGCACCGTTCGGTGCATGCGCTGGATGCGCTTCTCATGGGAACGCCCTACCAGAGCTTTCACCGGGTGACGACGAGCGGCCCTGGCGGGAGCGGTGTCGCCGATGTGCATAATCTCGTCATCCTTTCGCGGCAGCCGATCCTTGCGCATCGCGAATTGCGACACTCGCACGTGCCGCCGATAACCCACAGCTCCGTCACCGCCAGCCCTACCGGACAAAGCGAGCCTGTCCTCTTCGATCGGCCGATACTCATGGCTGAGATTGAAGGCGCTGGCGGGCGCCCGCTCTTCGTGTTCAACGTCCATCTGCGCGCGCCGCTTGCGACACCGATCCCCGGACAGAAGCAATCCTCCGCCGTCTGGAAGACCGTTCGCGGCTGGGCCGAGGGCTTTTTTCTCTCAGGGCTGAAGCGAAGTGCGCAGGCGCTCGAACTTCGACTCGCCGTCGACGAGTTGTTTGACGCCAGCCAGCACGCACCGATCGCGATCTGCGGTGATTTCAATGCGGAGGATCACGAGACGCCGCTCAAGATCGTGGCCGGGGCAGAAGAAGACACCGGAAACGGGTTGCTCGCCAACCGCTCCATGGTCGTGCTGGACCGCACGCTTCCGAAAGACCGCCGGTTCAGCGTGCTGCACCACGGCCGCCCCCAGATGCTCGACCATATTCTTGTCAGCCGCAGCCTGTTCGGGCATTTTTCAACGATCGAGGTGCATAACGAGACGCTCGAGGACGAGGTGATCGGAGGCGCGAAAGTTCAACATTCGCCGTCCTCGTTGCACGCACCGGTCGTTGCGGAGTTTATTTTTGAGTGAGCTATTGGTTGGCGGCAGGGCCGGCAGGCAGCGAGGATGCTGCGTGAGACATCCTCAACGCTGGTTGGGGAGCATCTGCTCCCTTCGGCACTCTGCGATTGCGGCATCCAGATCGAACAGTCTCTTATCGTAGACAAGCTGTTTGTTCGGCTCGCAATGAACAACGCCATCTTTCGTGTCGGATGTGTGCAGGCTGCGGAACCGATGTGCTTTGATCGCCAAGGCGACACGCCGCTCAACGAGTTCCTGAAGGGATAAGCTCTTCAGAACTGCCTTCGGAGCGGAAAAGGCATCGAGAAACACGTCCGCTGGCACGAGCGCGCCACCCTCAAACAACATCACGAACCCTCCTTCGAAACATGCAAACGCGAGCGTGCGCATGCTATAACGCTATTGTATGACGGAATTCGGTATAAAAAGCCTTATTCGCCGTGAAAACCTTCTACACGTTCTGGAAAGGCGATCTCTAAAATGATCTGCGACGCGGGGATCGCCGCGGGCGCGAGAGGCTTCGCGCCTGCCGCCGTCACGAAGGCCGGTATCTGCTGCGTTCCAATCTCACAGGACAAACGCTGGCAGAGCTTTGGGCTTTCTACATCCAGCTCACTGAAGCGGAGCAGGCCTTCAAGCGATTGAAGGGCGATCTTGCCATCCGGCCAGTCTATCACCTGCCGCATTTGCGACGCCATCCGCCTAACCAAGCCGCGTCAAAACACGGCATGGTCTCCAAGTTCAGCTGAGGCCTCGCCCTTGATCAGGCGCGCATAGAAATCGAACAGCGTCTCGGAGCCGGCCGAGGGTGTTTTGGCGGCGTCGTAGCGCCCCGTCGCCGGGTCCAGGACCAGCATGGACTCCGTGGCGTAATACCGCCCGATGCGAGCAAGCTCGGCTTTCTCCGCCAGCTTGGGAATAACGTGGCCCAGCCCCCCCAGCACCCAGATTATTGTGTCCAGCATCGCCACTGGCACGCGCTTGAACTTAGGCTCGCGCCCCAACAACGCAAACAGTTGCTCGCCCTGCTGTTTCGGCGTGACGGCCTCCCCCGGGCCGCCTATGGGCAGCACGCGATTGTGGCGGCTTTCATCGGTGAGACACTCGGCGAGGAACTGGGCGAGATCATTGTCGCTGATGGGCTTGCAAGCCGTCAGTTCGCCATTGCCAAACATCAGAAAAGGCTTGCCGCGCTTCACTCGATCGACCTGCCCGGACAGGGACTTGAAGAAGGCTGTAGGCCTGACGATGGAATAGGTGAGACCAGACTCGATGAGGACTTTCTCGAACGCCAATTTGGCATGCTGAAAGGCCAGGAGCGGTTTCTGAACGCAGACCGCCGACAAGAGCGTCATTTGCGCGACGCCCGCTTCCTTTGCGGCAGCCAAGGCGTCAACATGAGCCTGATAGTCAATGGCCCAGGCATCTTTGGGCGCGCCGGTTCTGGAGGCCAGGCACGAAACCAAAGCGTCGAAGCGCTCGCCTTGAAAGCCGTCGCGCGCAAGGGATGCGGGATCGGTGATGTCGCCGAACCGCAGCGTTGCCCCCTTGAGCAGGCCGGCGCTGCCGGTTGGCGTAAGCGCGCCGCCCACCCCTGCGCGGGGCCGCACGAAGCACACGACCTCATGACCGCGCTGCAAGAGCGCGCCAACCGTCGCCCGGCCGATGGTGCCGGTCGCGCCTAAGACCATCACGCGCTTTGAGTGCGCGGATCGGTTGGCCGTTGGCGGAGCCGCTGTTTCAGTGTCATTCATGAATTCGCACTATGCACCGGCGGGGAGGCACGAGGAAGTCCTTGTCTGAAAAGTGACAATCGGGCGCAGAGCCGCGTCGCGGGATCTATCCGAGGTAACGTCCCTGGCACCCCACAGCCAGAGACGTTTACCGTATCAAATGCGCGGGCAACACCTTGAGAAAAACTGGCAGAACCCGCCTCTGCTGCAGGATACAAGTAAAACGGGCATTTGTTGATAGCAACGAGTTATGCGTGTGAAGCTTAATGGGAAGAGGGAGTCCTGTATCGCCGGCCATCTATCGAGAGGCTTATCAAGCTCTAGTACGCCCCGCGGGAAGTCCTGACCCACGTGCTGCGGGCGTCAACAGGACTTCCCGCGGATGAGGCGTACTAGCAACTATTTGATTCTAGTACAGCTTATCGGAGGCAAGTTCGCTTGAGTGCGGGCAGCGAAGGGGGGCGAAAGGTGTGCTGCGGCGTGACTTGCTAAGTTGCATGTGCTGCTTCACCGTTTGCCGGATGCATTCTTGGGACACGGTGTATAAGTTTAAATCGCCTGAGCAAAACCCAAAATAATCGCCAATCCTCGCGCTGCGCCAGTAGCGTTTCTTTTACAATTATCTTATTTCTCAAAATATACTCAAGGCGATAGCCATAAAGAGACCAGAAGACGCGCGGTTCAAGCGATCCCTGACGCATTAGAATCTCGCAGTGCTCGAAGAACCCCAGATAGTCTTCAGCCTGCACCCACTCCATGGGTGTGGCAGGGCCCGCCTCCTTTTCCGCCCAGGCGCCCCCGGGGCGCAATTTCGCGTGAACAGCGTCGTGGTCGTGCGACATGTTTTCGAGGTCCAAAAGGACGGTCGCGCGATTTGCGCTAGCATTATGTCTAAGCTGCTCCGCTGCATAAAAAATGCCGGCGACAGTTCCTATTGCGCCCAAAACCTGCGCTACGTTGGCAGCAACGGCCACCTGTTCCGCGAATGACATCGTGCCTCCCAAAACCCAATAGCTTTCCGAGCGCTAGAGCCTCAGCTCCAACCTACGACACTCTCTATAACGCGTCGCGGGTTGAGAGGTCTGAATGTTAAAATTCATGACGTTGCGATGGAGGGTCACAGGCAAGCCGAGAGCGCTTCGCTGTGCAGGAGCGGATTATTGATCCGAGCTTTACTCCTTGACTTCAACGACGAGCCAGCGGGCTCCCAGAAAAACCGCCGCCATAGCCATGTACCCGGCCACGTACCGCCAGGCGGGAACGCCGAAGCTACCGATCGTGTCGGTGGGCGTAAAGGCGTAACTGTGCATCAGACCCACCGCCGACAGCGCCGCAGCAGCAAGGCACCAAAGAGCGGCCTTTGCGAAGCGTTTCTCAATCAAATGAACCGTGACAGCCGACAGGATCATGGCCGTGAAGATGAAGCCCTGCTCAAGAGCAAAGCCGCCGCCGATGTAGTTGCCGGTCTCGGTCATCTTTGCCACAAGCTCGGGCGAGAACGTGGCATGGCCCGCGCGAAGGCCATCCTTGGCCATCAGCACGCCCCATGCGCCGAGACCCGGCAGCAGGCCCACGACGACGGCCGGGGCGTGGTGACGCGGCGTCGCTTCGAATGCTTGGGCGGCCATCATGATGCCGATCCACAGCACAATCGCCATTCCAGCCTCGATCGGGATCAGCCACGCAATGAAGGCAAGCGAACCCGTCAGGCACAGCATAGTAAATAGCGCTGCGTTCAAGATGGAATATCCAGCGCGCGCGCCAAGCGCTTTCCAGCCCGGATGACCAATGTAGAGCGTGGTCGGAAAGCAGGATCCGAAAAGCGCCGCGGCGATGGTGCCAACGCCGTTCATCGCCAGCGATGGCGCAGTCGGGAACGGATCGCCTGCCGCAGCGGCGGACTCAATGTTTTGCAGCGAGCCGAGCACGTTGAAGATGCCCATCGGCACGATGACGGAGAGGTAGGCCAGAAAATCATGCCAGCTGAGACCGGCAAGGATGTCGCTCACCACCAGCGCGGGAAAGTGCAAGCCCAGCGTCTGTGAAGCTGGCGGGCTGGGCGGAATGAGCCCCATCGCAAACGACAGCACGACACCCAGCATCACGGCGACGAAACCGCCCGGCAAGCCGCCCTTGAACCGAACCTTGCCGAAATAGACCATCAGGATGACGCTGAGCGTCGCCAGACCCACGACCGGGCTCGCATAGGTCCGGAACAGGAACGAGAACGAGATGAAGCCGAGCGCGATGCCGCCGAGCGTGGACAAAAGCGCCGCTCGCGGAGTGGCGCGACGCAGGCGTTCGGCCAGTGGCGCCGCCAGGACTTCGATCAGGCCGGCGCTGAAACACGCGACGAGGCCCATGCGCCACGCCGCCAGCGTCGCTTCCTCATCGCCAAGCCCTCGCGCCTTGGCCGCCATGAGCGCCGGCAGCATGACGAGAAAGACGAAAGCGAACAGCGAAACAGTATTGATGCCATACGGCAGCGCGCAGATGTCGCTACGCCCGGTGCGCCGCGACAGCTGCTTTGCCTGCCAAGCGTAGAACACATTTCCTACCACGAGTGAGACGGCAACACCCGGCAGGATCGTCCCAATGATCAGAGTGTCCGAGAAGCCGAGCACCCCTCGGCAGAGCGCGACGATTACGAGGAGTTGGACGAGATTGTCGATCGCAAGTCCGAAGAAGCCGTCGATGTCTCCGCGCACGAGCCAGGGCATTCCTGCCGGCTTCGGCCTTGCCGCTGTCGAACCGGCAGGGTAGTCCATCGCCTTAACCCCCTCGATGGCATGTCTTGCGTTTATCGATCTATCCCGGGCTAAGTTGGCTTGTCCACCTCCTTGAATGGCAAGCCTTAGTTCTGTCCCCGCCTGGTCTATAGGCAAAAGCAGCCCATCCAGTCGCGAGCATCGCTACCCAGCCGCCAGCGGTCATCAAAAGCTGATGCGCGCAGAAAGCATCGCAACCGGGTAGAAGGGATAATTTCGCAGGCTGTCTTTGATGGAAGAGACTGCTGATGAAACGTCCGATGTAAACGTTGGAATCAGTGGAGTTTTCGCCGTTCTGATTGAGACATCCGGCTCGCCTATATACATAGCTCCGAGATCGAAACCCAGCTTGAAACCCCACCCGTCAGTTGAAAAATGCGACGAGTCATATCCGAACCCGACATAAGGGGCCACGGGGTTGCCATTGCGGATCGTCGCGGTCACGTTCCCAACGTCGGTGGCGCTGTACGAAACCGCGCCGAAACTCATCCCATTCTTCGCCACACCTTGCAGTTCGATATCGGCATAGCGGGCGCCCGCCGATAAACGCCATCCGCTGCTGAACGGATGGTAATCCAGAATACCGCCGGCAAATATGCCCGTAACGTCGAAATTATAATCTTTCGCCAAACTGGAGGCAGAGATAACCCAGCTGGAGTCAAGCTTCACATACGTGCCGTTAACGCGGAAAACGACGTTGTTGTAAACAAGGGCAGAGGCCTCGGCACCAACTCCAAGAGTTCCAGCGGTCACTCCGGCGGACCATATACTCGGCTTGGCGGTGTCGTCAGCCAGGGCGGGAAATGCGCAATAAAGAATGACTCCGCCGAACACAGCACCAAGCGCAAGACGCATGAATACCCCGACAAAAATAAAAAAAACACTTTTCTTATCCGACCCGCGGGTCGGACTCAAATAGGCCCGCCATCGTCACGAACTGGCAAGCGTGCCACGCCGCAAGCTACGCCTTGAGCGCGAAAGCGCTTTTAGCAGATTGGATAAAGTTTGCTAGCCGTTATTGAGCGGTGCGCGCGAATTCGGGGTTGACCTGCGCAAAGTGCAGCAATCCGCGCACGCCTTCCTGCTCGTACCCGAACTCATTATCGCGGAACATCAAAATCCCTCACGCCCGCCCCAAGGACAGGGTGAGGGAGAACGCTGGCGGCGCATGGGCGCTAAGGCGCAACCTTCTTAGCCATCGCGCGCAGGATGTACTTTTGTACCTTGCCCGTGGAGGTCTTCGGCAGTTCCTCGAAGACGACGTAGCGCGGCGCCTTGTAATGCGCCAGATGCAGGCGGCAATAGGCGATGATCTCCTCCGCTGTCGCCGTCTTGCCGGGCCTCAGCTCAATGAAGGCGCAAGGCGTCTCACCCCACTTCTCGTCGTACTTCGCCACCACCGAGGCAGCCGCTACGGCGGGATGCTTGTAGAGCACATCTTCAACCTCGATGGACGAGATGTTCTCGCCGCCCGAAATGATGATGTCCTTGGAGCGGTCCTTGAGCTGGATGTAGCCGTCCGGGTGCATGACGCCGAGGTCTCCAGAATGGAACCAGCCGCCGGCCAGCGCCTCCTCGGTAGCCTTCTTGTTCTTGAGGTAGCCCTTCATGACGAGATTGCCACGGAACATGGCCTCGCCTAGCGTCTCGCCGTCGGGCGGCACGGGCGTCATCGTTGTGGGGTCGATCACGTTGAGGTCTTCGAGCGAAACATACCGCACGCCCTGCCGCGCCTTTTTCTGCGCCTGCCCGGTGCTGTCGAGATCGTTCCACTCTCCTTTCCACTCGTTCACAACGGCAGGCCCATACGTCTCGGTAAGCCCATAGAGATGGGTGACGTTGAAGCCAGCGGCCTTCATTGCCGCGAGCACAGCCTCGGGAGGCGGAGCCGCCGCCGTCATGAACTGGACCTGATGCGAAAGCTGCCGTTGCATGTCATCGGGCGCGTTGAGGATTGTCGTCATCACGATCGGCGCGCCGCAGAGATGGGTGATCTTGTGATCGGCAAGCGCGTTCCAGATCGCGTCCGGGCGCACGTAGCGCAGGCAGATTTGCGTGCCGGCGACCACGGGCATCGTCCAGGCGAAGCACCAGCCATCGCAGTGGAACATGGGCAGCGTCCATAGATAGTTGGCATGCTTGGCCATGCCTGACGCGATGACGTTGCCAAGACACGCAAGGTAGGCGCCGCGGTGGTGATACACCACGCCCTTCGGGTTGCCGGTCGTGCCCGATGTATAGTTGAGCGAGATCGCGTCCCACTCGTCTTCCGGCATCTCCCACGCGAACTCCGGATCGCCCTTTGCGATGAAATCCTCGTACTCCGTTTCCGACAGCCGCGACCCTAAGCCGGGGAAGGCAGGGTCCATGTAGTCGATGATCGTAGGGCGCACTTTCGCAATCTTAAGCGCCTCGCCCATGATCTTCGAGAACTCCGTGTCGGTGATGAGCACCTTGGTCTCGGCATGGTCGAGCATGAAGGCGACATTCGCCGCGTCGAGCCGCGTATTGATCGAATGCAGGACCGCGCCCGTCATGGGCACGCCGAACTTGGCCTCCAGCATCGCGGGCGTGTTGGCGAGCATGACGGAGACGGTGTCGTATTTCCCGATCCCGAGCTTGGTCAGCGCTGACCCGAGGCGGCGGGAGCGCGTATAGAGCTCGGCGTATGCGTAAGTCCGGTCCCCATGGACCACGGCGGGATAATCGGGAAAAACCCGGGCGGCGCGGGCAAGAAAGCCGAGCGGCGTCAGTTGCTGGAAATTTGCGGGCGTCCTGTCGAGATCTTGAGTGTAGGCGCTTGTCATGACACGCGTCGCTTGGTTCGAGTTTGCCAACTCGAAGCTTACAATAAGCTGCGTGCTTCTGCCCAGTCGACGTTTGTCACAGATCAAACGACAGTCCCCAAAGCCGGTATATGCATGGCTTAAAATCGCAAATTGGGGAGAATGCAATGGCATCAAAGAGTCCCGCCGGCTATAGCAGCGCGCAGATCGCGCTTCATTGGGCCATCGCCGTGCTCGTCCTTTTCCAGCTCTTTTTT
Source organism: uncultured Alphaproteobacteria bacterium (assembly GCA_963817495.1). Taxonomy (GTDB): domain Bacteria; phylum Pseudomonadota; class Alphaproteobacteria; order Rhizobiales; family Rhodomicrobiaceae; genus Rhodomicrobium. The sequence goes on from CAWFOS010000014.1 coordinate 113,234, forward strand.
GGCGAAGGCATGCAGGACGCCTACAACGCCTGGGCAAAGGGAAAAGAGCTTAGCGGAAGCGATTTGCTGAGCGCGAACATCCACACCGTTGTGGGCTTGACGATTTTCGCTCTTGCCATTTTGCGGGTTATCATTCGCATGGTCCGCGGCGTTCCGGATGCGCCTGCCGGCCAGAGCGGCCCAAAGATGTGGATCGCAGTGGCAACCCAAGTCTTTCTCTATCTCATCCTGTTTGTCATGCCGATTACCGGCGCGATGGCTTGGTTCCTGGGTTACGCCTCGATGGCGGAAATCCATGCCTATGCGAAGCCGCTGATCATTCTCGCCGTGATCGTGCATTTCGCAGGCGCGTTGATGCAGCATTATGTTGCGAAGACGGACGTGCTCGTGAGGATGATGAAGCCCGAGGCGAAGCGCGTAGCCTAACTAGTACAGCCCGAAGCGCGAGCCGGGATCACAAAAAGCAGGGGCTTCGATTTGTTACGATCCCAGACAAGGCTGTGCCTATCCGGGATGACGAAGCGGTTGAAGATGGAGCGCTGATCTGCTTCGATTGGCGCTCCCACTGGCTTTGGGAGCCGAATAATGGGGCCGTCCCCGAAAGAGATCGTGCTCGTCGGCGCGGGCCATGCTCACGCGCTCGTACTGCTTGCTTTTGGAAAGAATCCGATTCCCGGCGCGCGTCTTACCGTAATCACGCGGCGGGCCTGGACGCCCTATTCCGCCATGCTCCCCGGAGTGGTCGCGGGTTTCTACGCCTTCGAGGAAACGAATATCGATGTGAGGCCGCTCTGCGGCTTTGCGGGAGCGCGCCTTGTTCTGGATGAAGCCGTAGGCGTCGATCTCGGCAGAAAACGAGTTGTCTGCATCGGCGGTCCTTTCATTCCCTTCGACATTCTGTCCATCGATATTGGGTCCATGCCGAACAGGCGCGGCGCGCCGGGCGCGATCTCGAACGCGACCCCCGTAAAGCCCATGGACGGTTTTTTCGTCCGCTTCGAAACAACCCGCCGGCGCATCCTGTCAAATCGTGCGAAGGCCAGCATCTGCGTTGTTGGCGCAGGGGCAGCCGGGGTTGAGATGCTGCTCGCCATTGAAGGGCGGTTAAGGAGAGATGCCAAGGAAGCGGGCTACGCTGCCGAGGGGCTTAGCTTCACACTGCTATCCGCAAACTCCGACATCTTGATCACCTATCCACCCCGCATGCGCCGGCGGTTCAACGAGATCCTTTCCGCTCGCGGGATCACGGTAATCACCGGCAGAGCGGCAACTGGCGTCGAGAGCGGCGTTGTTGATTTGGCGGGCGGCGAAAAGCTGGCCTTTGACGAGGTCTTTTGGGCGACCGAGGCGTCGCCTGCGCCCTGGCTCGCGGAGACAGGACTGAAACTCGACGCTCAGGGCTTTATCGAAGTCGAAGCCACTCTGCAAAGCACGTCGCACGCCTCCGCATTCGCCGCAGGCGACATCGCCTCGCTTCGGGGGTTCTCGTTGCCGAAGGCAGGCGTCTATGCCGTACGGCAAGGCCCGACATTGGCCGCGAATTTGCGCCGCGCCGTTGCCGGTGAGGCATTGCAAGCCCACAAGCCGCAGGGCCACATCCTTTCATTGATCTCGACCGGCGAACGTTACGCCGTCGGCACACGCAACGGTCTGACATTCGAAGGCCGCTGGGTGTGGCAATGGAAGGACTGGCTCGATCGCCGCTATATGGCCAAGTTCAAGAATTTGTCAGCTGGCGCCATGGCGCAGTAACGACAGTTTGAGAATGGCTTGGCTATACCCATGCACACTGTTTGTGCGATGAATAAAATAGCAATTTGCCCCATCGGACATCTTTATGCAGCTATCGATAGAAGACGGCCTCGACTACCGCCTTCCAAAACCATTCGCAGACCTCGCCCGGACCGCTCGCGGGGAAAGACGCGCGTCGGTCCCGCTGAGGCGGCTGCAAACGGTCTGGTTCAACACCGGAACGCTCTGCAACATCGCTTGCGAAAATTGCTATATCGAAAGCTCGCCGAAGAACGACCGTCTGGCCTACCTCACGGTAGCCGATGTCGCGCCCTTCCTCGATGAGATCACCGGGCTTCCTGAGCCCGTCTCACTGATCGGCTTCACGGGTGGCGAGCCGTTCATGAATCCGAACTTCATCGGTATACTTGAAGAGACCTTGCGGCGTGGATTCGAGACGCTGACGCTGACGAATGCGCTGAAGCCGATGGAACACCGGAGAACCGACATCGCCCGGCTGGCGAAGCGTTACGGCCCTCGCATGCGCATCCGTGTTTCGATCGATGATTTCCGCGCCGAAGTTCACGACTGTGAACGAGGCGAGGGCGCACTCGCTCACGCTGTCGAGGGGCTGACCTGGCTCTGGCGCACTGGCGTCGAACTCGAAGTTGCCGCCCGGTTCTTGAGCGGTGGCAGCGAAGACGAGTTGAGGCAAGGCTTCGCGGGGCTTTTTGCGGAGCGCAAGATCGGGATCGATTGCGACGACGACCAAGCGCTGCTTTTCTTCCCCGAAATGAGGCCGGGCGCCACCCCGCCCGAGATCACGGAAGCCTGCTGGGGACTTCTGAAAAAGTCTCCCGATGATGTCATGTGCTCGCGTGCGCGCATGATTGTGAAGCGAAAGGGCGCCGCTGCCCCCGCTGTCACAGCCTGCACCCTTCTTCCTTACGACGCGCGCTTCGAGCTTGGCGCGACGCTTGCGGAAGCCAGCCGGGCCGTGCCTCTGGCTCATCCTTACTGCGCCACCTTCTGCGTTCTTGGAGGCGGTTCGTGCGGATCGGCGCGCCATGCATGATGAAGCTTTGGAGGCGGAGCTGACTGTTCCTAGCCTTTTTAAAAGCCGGCGGTTCTGGCTGACGATCTTTGCCTTCGGCGTCATTTTCGCCATTCATGCGTCAGGGCTCCCTGGCTCACTTACGCTCGATACTCTTAGAACGAACCGGCAAGAGATCGTCACCTTCGTCAGCGACAACTATGCTCTTTCGGCGCTGGCCTACATCGGCGTCTATGTGCTGGTCGTCGCACTGTCCCTGCCGTCTGCGCTCCTTCTCACGCTTTCAGGGGGCTTTCTGTTCGGCGCCGCAGCGGGGACAGTCTTTACGCTGGTTGGCGCAACCGTCGGCGCAACGTTGCTTTTTGTGTTTGCCCGGACGATGATGGGCGACAACGCGCTGGCGCATTTCGGAAAGACCGGCGCAAAACTTGCCTGCGCCATCAAGGCGAATGCGTGGTGCTATCTGCTTGTGCTCCGGCTCTTGCCGCTGTTTCCGTTCTTCCTCGTCAATGTCATCCCCGCTTTTGCCGGCGTCAGGCTCAGCACTTTTGTCATTACGACCTTCCTTGGCATAATCCCCGCCACGATCGTTTTCTCGCTCTCGGGGGCAGGGCTTGGAGGCGTGCTGGATCAGGGAAACAGCATAACGATCGATTCCATTCTCACGCCGGAAATCATGGCCGCGCTCGGGGGGCTCGCTCTTCTGGCGCTGGCCGCAATCCCGCTGAAGCGCAAGTTCGCAAACGAGCGCAGGGGGGCAGACTCGATCGGTTGAATCGTAGTCTCTGTCGCCGGCCGTTGGGCGGACCTAGTGCTCATCCCAGGCGATTGAAGCCCATGTCAGAACCCATTGGAGGTGCTTTCCGCTGAGACCTTTGACTATGGCTGGCCGGGAATCAACCCGAACCTTCCCGATCCGCAATCCGCACGCAAGCTGCGCAGAATCCGCGATGCCCATTGACGCGGGCGCGCCTTTGCCTCACATCTAGCGCAAATTCCCGCATCGCAACATGACTTTCAGAAAGGCGCGGCTCGACATGAACTTGCGCAACATCGCTATTATTGCCCACGTCGACCATGGCAAGACAACGCTCATCGACGTGTTGCTCAAACAATCCGGCTCGTTCCGCGAGAACCAGCGTGTGGCCGAGCGCGCCATGGATTCCAACGACCTGGAACGCGAGCGCGGCATCACGATCCTTGCGAAGGTTACGTCCATCCATTGGAAGGACACCCGCATCAACATCGTCGATACACCGGGACACGCCGATTTCGGCGGCGAGGTGGAACGCATCCTGAACATGGTCGACGGCGCCATCGTGCTCGTCGATGCGTCGGAAGGGCCGATGCCTCAGACGAAATTCGTGGTGTCGAAGGCGCTCAAGATCGGTCTCCGCCCCATCGTCGCAATCAACAAGATCGACAAGCCGGACGAACGCCATGTTGAGGTTTTGAACGAGATTTTCGACCTGTTTGCCAATCTCGACGCCACCGAAGAACAGCTCGATTTCCCGATCCTCTACGGCTCCGCGAAACAGGGCTGGATGGCCGTCGACCCGAATGGGCCTAAAGAAGACATGGCGCCGCTTTTCGATCTCGTGCTGAAGCACGTCGCCCCGCCGAGAGTGGGCGGCGGCCACTTCCGCATGCTGGCGACGACAATAGAGGCGGACCCATTCCTTGGCCGCATCCTGACAGGGCGCGTGTCGAACGGCACGGTGAAGCCGAACATGGCCGTGAAGTCGATCAGCCGCGATGGCAAACTGGTCGAACAGGGCCGTGTGTCGAAGGTGCTCGGCTTCCGCGGCCTCGATCGCACGGCCATCGACGAAGGCAAGGCCGGAGACATCATCGCCATCTCCGGGCTGACCAAGACGACCGTCGCCGACACGATTTGCGACCCGCAGGAGTCGAACGCTCTGCCCGCGCAGCCCATCGACCCGCCAACGCTAACCATGACATTCCGCATCAACGACGGTCCGTTCGCTGGCCAGGAGGGCGACAAGGTTCAAAGCCGCGTGATCCGCGAGCGTCTGCTTCGCGAAGCGGAGGGCAATGTCGCGCTGCGGATCGCCGAGACGAAAGATACCGACGCTTTGGAGGTATCCGGCCGCGGCGAGTTGCAACTCGGCATCCTGATCGAAACCATGCGCAGAGAAGGCTTCGAGCTGACAGTGTCGCGTCCACGCGTGGTGTTCGACTTCGATACGGAAACCGGCCAGCGGCTGGAACCCATCGAGGAAGTCATCATCGATGTGGACGAGGAACATACGGGCGCGGTTGTTTCCAAGCTTTCCGAGCGCAAGGGCGATCTGGTCGAAATGCGTCCCTCTGGCGGCGGACGTCAGCGGCTTATTTTTTATGTTCCGACACGCGGACTCATCGGGTATCAGGGCGAGCTTCTGACCGACACGCGCGGCACGGCGATCATGAACCGCCTCTTCCATGAATACGCGCCCTATAAGGGCGAGATCCAGGGCCGCCGCAACGGAGTCCTGATCTCGAACAGCACCGGCGAAGCCGTTGCTTACGCGCTGTGGAATCTGGAAGATCGAGGCCCAATGATGATCGACCCGCAAACAAGGGTCTATCCCGGCATGATCGTCGGCGAGCACACGCGCGAGAACGACCTCGAAGTGAATGTGCTTAAGGGCAAGCAGCTCACCAATATCCGCACGACGAGCAAGGACGAGGCAGTGCGCCTCACCCCGCCCATAAGAATGCCGCTCGAAAAGGCTCTCGCCTATATTCAGGATGACGAGCTTGTGGAGGTCACGCCGAAATCCATCCGCCTACGCAAGCGCTATCTCGATTCGAACGAGCGCAAGCGTATGGAACGGGCGGCGGCAATGGCGGGCTAAGTCCCGCCACTTATCTCGGGCTATTCGGCGCCGTCACATCGACGCCACGGTCTTTCAGCTGCTTGCGAACTTCCTGATCCATATCCTGCCCAACCTTCCGGCTCCAGGCCTGCCCGACCTGCATGCTTTGCTGCATAATTTCCGGCTGCGCTTGCACGAATTTGGCGCCAACGGGAGTCTTATAGAACGTGATGATCTCGTTAATCTCGTCCGCAGTCAGCTTGTCGGCGTAGATCGCCGCAGTTTGGTCCAGAAGCTCCTGCTTTCGCTGCGAGAACTTTTCCGGGATGGTCCTGAACACCTCCTTGATCTCAGCCGCGTGATCGGGCTTGATGCTCACGAATGCGTTCTCAAGCTGCTGGGCAATCAGCGGCACGACGACATCGATCTGCTTCGCTGACCCCACAGCCACCAGCAACTCTTTCGCGGCGGCGAGGCGTGCGGGGTCAGTCTTCTGCTGCGCAAAGCCGCCCACCGGCACAGCTACCGATAGAAAGGCGACGCCCACGGAGGCCAGCAAAAGCCGCGCCCCAAATTTCTCTTTTTGTGCCAAGCGATGTCCTTTCCCGTTCGTTGTGTCACGCCTTGTCGTACCGGCTGAAGCGAAGCGGTGCACGGCTTTTCTGGCTGTGGGGGGAACAATGTGTGGATGACCTCAAGCTGCGCCAGGCGCAAACGGGCGCGATCATCAAAGCTTCCCTGATCAGCCCGCCTTAAACCGGAATCGATTGGATGCGGAAAAGTTGATCGATTCTAGGGCGCTCGTGTCGCGTCCCGAATTGCCGCCCGATTTGCAGCAGGCTCGTACGGCAAATCAAAGCTCTGGAGAGGCGACCGGGCGGCGATGCTGATCAAGCCGTGAGGGGGGATGCGGGGCGTGCGGGAAATGAGATAGCTCCCGCCGGGCCGGATAATCTGGCGGTCACGATGGCCGAGGGCTTGTCGCGGAGCAACACGGGCTTAATTTTAGCAGCGAGAGAGAGCTTGCGAGCAAATCTCAAGACATTGTAGAGATATCGATCGCTATTTCTTCCTCATTAGAAACGAGGAGGTCACCATGAGTCTTTCGCCTAGTCTCAAGGGCGCTGATGAGAGCGCCGCATTAGCGAGCGTCGTGAGCGGCTTTATCCAGAAGCAGGGTGGCGTGAGAGGCGTGGTGAGTCAGTTCGAAAAACAGGGTCTCGGCCCTACGATCCAGTCGTGGGTCGGAAACGGCGAGAACCACCCTATCTCAAGCGGCCAGATATTCCGCGCATTGGGCTTTGCGACACTGCAGCAGCTTGGCGGACAGCTCGGGATGTCGCCGGATGAGATGGCGGCGAAGCTGTCTAAGGCTCTTCCGAAGGCGATCGAAAAGGCGGCGGCCGACGCTGGCCGTAAACAGGCGCCCGCCCGATCGGGGTGGCGGTACTTGATGAGTTTTGCGATATAAGCTCGCTCCGGAACGGAACAGCTAACTGGACAGGCTCCTGGTGTGGCCTGTGAGAGCCTGCCGTTAGCAGCCAATTGCAAAACGCCACGCTAGAGCAGCCTATGCGCGCCTAAATGGATGCGGGCTGCTCCAGGGGATTTTCTCAACCTGTCACGTCGAAAGCGGCAAGGGCCGCCATGTTGACGAGGTCGTTGTCGGTCGAACCGAGCGAGGCGATCTGCACGGGCTTGGATAGACCCACAAGGATCGGACCGATAACCGTGCCGCCGCCAAGCTCCTGCAGCATTTTTGTCGAGATGCTTGCCGCGTGGAATGCTGGCATGACGAGCACATTCGCGGTGTCAGTGAGGCGGCAGAAGGGATACAACGCCATGGCGCGCCTGTTCAGCGCGACGTCAGCGCCCATGTCGCCGTCATATTCGAACTCGACCTCGCGCTGGTCGAGAAGCCTTACGGCCTCGCGAACGCGGTCGGCCCGCTCGCTCGGCGGATTGCCGAAGGTTGAGAAGGCAAGGAGCGCGACCCGCGGCGTCATGCCAAACCGGGACGCCACGCCAGCGGCCTCGACGGCGATGTCGGCCAATTCTTCCGCGTCGGGCATGGCGGTTATCGACGTATCGGCGACAAGCACAACCCTTCCGCGGCTGATGATGATGGAAACGCCGATCACGCGGCGGCGCGGCTTCGGATCGAGTACGCGGCGGACATATTGCAGCGCCGTGGACCAGTTCCGGGTGACGCCCGTGACCATGGCGTCTGCATGCCCGAACGCAACCATGCAAGCCGCAAACACATTGCGATCGTTCTTCACAAGCCTCTGGCAATCACGGTAGAGGTAGCCTTGCCGTTGCAGGCGCTGGTAAAGGTATTCGGCGTACTCCTCATTGTGCTCCGAATGGAGCGCGTTATGAACCTCCAGCCCCTCCTGGTTCACGCCGCTGAGGAAAAGGGCCTGCCGGACCTGCGAGTCGCGCCCGATCAGGATCGGCTGCCCAAGCTTCTGACCCTGGAAGGAACTCGCGGCGCGGACAACCAATTCCTCCTCGCCCTCCGCGAAGACAACGCGCTTCTGACTGAGGCGCAGGGAGTTGAAGATGGAGTTGATGAAGCCGGCCGCCGGGTCGAGCCGGGCGGAAAGCCGCGCCTTGTAGCCCTCCATATCGATAATCGGCCTGCGCGCGACGCCGGAGTCCATCGCCGCTTTTGCAACCGCCGACGGTATCTCGCAAATAAGCCGCGGATCGAAGGGCGCTGGGATGATGTAATCCGGCCCGTAGCGCAGCCGGCGGCCGTAGACTTTGGCTACCGCATCCGGCACGTCCGCCCGCGCAAGTTCAGCAATCGCCTGGGCGGCTGCGATTTTCATCGGTTCATTAATGGTCCGCGCCTGCACGTCGAGCGCGCCGCGGAAGATGTACGGGAAGCCGAGAACGTTGTTGACCTGGTTCGGATAGTCGGAACGGCCCGTGGCGACGATAGCATCGTCGCGGACCTGTGCGACGTCCTCCGGCGTGATTTCGGGGTCCGGGTTCGCCATGGCGAAGATGATGGGCTTGCCGGCCATGCTGGCGACCATCTCCTTCGTCAGCGCGCCCGCAGCGGAAAGGCCGAAGAAAGCGTCGGCGCCTTCAATCGCCTCGGCGAGCGTGCGCGCCTTTGTGTCGGCGGCGTGCGCCGACTTCCACTGGTTCATGCCCTTCTGGCGGCCCCGGTAGATCACGCCGGTCGTATCGCAAAGCGTCACATTCTCATGGCGCACGCCCATCGCCTTCATGAGCTCGAGGCAGGCGATGCCCGCAGCGCCAGCGCCATTGCAGACAACCCTGACGTCCCCCATCTCGCGGTCCGTCAGGTGCACAGCGTTGATCAGCCCCGCGGTTGCGATGATGGCCGTGCCGTGCTGGTCGTCATGAAACACCGGGATGTCCATCAGTTCGCGCAGGCGGCTCTCGATGATAAAGCAGTCGGGGGCCTTGATGTCTTCCAGGTTGATGCCGCCCCAGGACGGACCGAGATAGCGCACGGCGTTCACGAACGCGTCCACGTCCTGCGTGTCGACCTCGATATCGATGGAATCGACGTCCGCGAAACGCTTGAAGAGGACGGCCTTGCCTTCCATCACCGGCTTTGATGCAAGCGCGCCGAGATTGCCGAGCCCCAAAATCGCGGTGCCGTTGGAGATGACCGCGACGAGGTTGCCCTTCGCCGTGTAATCATACGCAAGCCTCGGGTTCTCGGCTATGGCCTCGACAGGAACCGCGACGCCCGGCGAATAGGCGAGGCTGAGATCGCGCTGCGTCGCCATTGGCTTCGTTGCCACGATTTCGAGCTTTCCGGGCTTGCCTTCAGAATGATATTGAAGCGCCTCCTGCCGCGTGAACTTGCGTTGAGGGCTCACAGCGGCTTCCCGCGGTTGCGGGGGGAGCGTTTCCGAAACGGTTTTCAGCCGCGCCTTTGTGGCGGGTTTGGAATGAGTCATCGGCGATCTTTTGAATGAGCTGAAATGGATTGAGAGGCCCCGCTCGCAGAGCGGTCAGCAGCAACGTTAGCCGCCCCGGTTGTGCCGCACAAGCGCGCATCCGCCATGCCGCAGCCCTTTTTCACGAAGGTGTGATGCCATCGAGCAGTCGGCGGGGACGGCACGAAATCTCTATTTGATATCCGCCAGCGAAAAAGCTTGCGGCGCACGCTGAAAAACAGTTCCGGCAGCAGCCAAACTTTCAATGAGGGACAATCCGTCAACCAGCGTCGGAAATCCAACAGAGGACACGACTGCCGCTTGGCCTTTTGTTTGGCTAGCGCAGCAATGTTCGATTATATAATGAAAAACGCAGCGAAGATTTAAGGGTAAGATCCCATAAGCTCCCCGCACGCTCTGCAGTGTACGGGAGCGCGGCGTAGGCGAGGCTTTGAAAACGGACCGGCCTTATGATTTATGCCTTTGTTATTGCAATTTGTTTTATGTTCTTTTCCCAAGCGAGCGAGGCCGCGCATCGGCGTCCGGCGGCCAATCCTTCTGCCCATCCCCCTGCCGAAGCTTCTGCAAAGACTTTCCGGGATTGTCCGTCCTGCCCCGAGCTGGTTGTCGTCCCGGCCGGAGAGTTCCTGATGGGGTCCCCCGAAAGCGAGCGGGGACGTGGCAAGGACGAGGGGCCGCAACACCCGGTCACGATCGCGCAACCCTTCGCCGTGGGCAAATTCGAGGTCACGTTCAATGAGTGGGACGCCTGCGTGAGTGATCGCGGCTGCACCTACACTCCCGGCGACGAGGGCTGGGGCCGGGGCAGGCATCCGGTGATCAATGTGTCCTGGAATGACATTCGGCAGTACATAGCCTGGCTCTCGAAGAAGACAGGGAAGGAGTACAGGCTCTTGTCGGAGGCGGAATGGGAATATGCAGCCCGCGGCGTTACCAAAACATCCGATGGGAGCACGCCTTTCTCCACCGGACAGACGATCAACTACAAGCAGGCAAATTACGACGCGAACTTCACCTACGGCTCCGGTCAGCAGGGCGCCTACCGCCAAAAGACGACCGACGTCGGGACTTTTCCCCGGAACGCATTCGGCCTCTATGATATGCACGGCAACGTTTGGGAGTGGGTCGAAGATTGCTACAAGCCGTCTTACGACGGTGCGCCATCGGATGGCTCGCCCATGAAGTCGGCCGAGTGCGATCTGCATGTTCTTCGCGGCGGGGCCTGGAATTACTACCCCAAGCTCTTGCGTTCAGCCTACCGCTATGCAACGCCGGCCGATATTCGTCTCAATAACTTTGGGTTTCGCGTTGCGAGGGCCATGTGATGCCGGGAAGACGAATGATGTCGAATTCGAGGTTTTTGGGCATGAAATACAAACCTCTTCGCTCGTGCGCCGCCGCTCTCATTGTTGCGGGCTTTGCTCTAGGCGGCATGCACCACGCCGGCGCCCGCGCCGCCCAAACAGAAGAGCGCTTCGTTCCGAACCATACCCCTGGCACGCCTCTCCTGGCGGTCGTGGGGCTCGCGGAGCAGCGCGTCTCGATTTACGACGCCAAAGGCAAGATTATGGAGTTGCCGGTCTCTACCGGCCAGACCAATTACGAGACCCCTGCCGGGATTTACAGCATCGTGCAGAAGGAGGAGGAACATCACTCCAACCTTTATGACGATGCCTCCATGCCCTTCATGGAGCGGATCACCTGGACAGGCATGGCACTCCACGCTGGTGTGCTGCCTGGCTACGCGGCTTCGCATGGTTGTGTACGCCTGCCCGAAGAGTTCGCAGGACGCCTGTATGACGTGACGAACTTGGGAATGCGGGTCCTCGTCGTGCGGGAAGAGATCGCGCCCGCTGAAATCGCTCAGCCTTTCATGTTCGGCGATTCCTCGAAACAGGAAGAGCCAAAGGCCGAGCGTCGCGACGGCGTTTCGCCCACGCGATACTCGCCGTCGTCAAACGACGATGCCCTGTCGCGACTCAGAATGACGCTGGCGCAAAAAAGCGCGGAAGCCCAGAACGCGGCGAGGCAGGTCAGGGATTTGAGGCTGGCGGCTTCGAAGAAGGCGGCAGAAGCCGCTGCGACCGCGCGTGTCTTCCAAGCCGCCGAGGGCACTATTGCAAAGGCGGAAGCGGATCTGAAGGCTGTCGAGCAAGCCCTTGAAAAGGCGCCTCCCGAGAGAACGGCGCAGCTGGCGGAGGCGAAAGCGCAAGCGCTCTCCAAGGTGGATGCGGCTCAGACTTAGTTCGATGCGGCGAGGGTTCAGGCTGAATCCAAGGCCGAGGCCCTTGCGCAGGCACAGGCGGAGGTCAAGGCCGCCGATGCCACTCTCGCGGCGGCTCTTGACGCTTCGGAGGAAGCGCGGCTGAACATCGCGCCGGTATCGGTTTTCATCAGCCGCAAAACGATGCGCCTTTACGTCCGGAAAGCCAATCACCCGGTCTACGAATCACCCGTCATGATCCGCGATCCGGGAAAGCGGATCGGATCGTTCGTCTTCACGGCTCTGGAACCCGGCTCATCCGGCATGCGCTGGAATGTCGTGTCCATGTACAAGGACGCCATCAACATCGAACCCTTCTCGAGGGAAAGGCAAAGCTCCGCCAGGGGCCACCGTGACCCCGCGCCTGCAGACGTTGCCGGGGCCGAGGCTGCCCTAAACCGGCTCACGATCCCGCAGGATGCGATCGACTACATATCGCTGGTCGTGTTGCCGGGCTCATCGCTGATCATCTCGGATGAAGGCCCGAGCATCGAAACAGGCAAGGACACCGATTTTGTGGTGTTCATGAGCGGCGAGCCTCAGGGTGGCATCGCGGTGCGCGCCCATAATCATGAGATGGCCAGGCGGGACCGCAGCTGGTTCGACCAGGATTGGTGGGGTAGTTCTTCATCGACCTCTCAGCGCGCGGCGAACGTTACCGGCCCCGTGGCGGCGGCTGGGGCGGCGGCGGCGGCTGGAGCGGCGGAGGAGGATGGGGCTTCCCGTTCTGATCAGTGCGCGGAATTCTGCGAAGCGTTACCCCCTCTCCCCGAGGGAGAGGGGGTAAATAGATAAACCCGGCCGCCCTTCCAGACGCTAACTGTAAGATCAAGTCCAGGCCTAAAAGGCCCAGGTCACGCGCTTTGCCATGTCGGCTTTGCGTGCGATTATCTTCTCGGCGAGGGTGCTGCTGCCGCCATTCTCGTCGATGACGCTCCGGATCGAGGCGTCCGGAATTCGTGTCACCACGGCGATGGCCTCAGCGATCTCGGCCTGGCTCATGTCTCCGAAAAGCCTGACCGCGTGAGGATTGTCCGCCTCGCTGCGCAGCGTGTCGAGTTCGCCCACGCTCGTGCCGAACGCTTTGCCCTTGCGCTCACCCTGCGCTCGAAATTCCAGCGCACCGCCAACATCGAGCGTCGTGACCGTTCCGTCGATGACGCCCTGATTGTCGCCGTCGAACCCGGCTGCATCCCAGTTGGCTGTCCATGCATGCACGCCGAGCCACCGTTGCGCCTGTCTGCGCTCGCTGTCGCTGAGATGCGAAACATGCTTCTTGTCGAGTTCGACGAACTCGGTCGCGATCTGGTTTGGTTCCTTTGCGCTCACATAGGTCAGTGTCGGTGCCCCCGCGAGCTGGTAGAGCTTCGCCGCAATGATCTCGTTCTTCGCATGCGCGGGCGATTCCAGCGACTTCACATAAAACCGCCGGCCGTTCCTGTCCTGATAGACGCCGCCCGGATTGCTTCCCATTTGACGGCCAACCTTCTGCATGGTTGCTGTGTCGATGACATCGTCGTCCATGATGGCCTTGGTCCGTCTGACCAGCGCCAGCTGCGACGGCGTCTCGATCGCGCCTTTGCGTGCGCGGCGGACTTCCCGGATTGCCTCGTCGGGCGTCATGCCCAGTTCGACCAGAAGCCGGGCGGCGATCATGCCGGCCCTGCCCAGCCCACCCTTGCAGTGCACGAGCACATCGCCGCCGCCGCGTAAAAGCGCGCGTATCTCCCGGCCATGCGTCTCCCATTGCTTCTCGAAAGCCCCGGCCGGAACCGAGTAGTCCGCGATGGGCAGATGCCGCCAATCGAGTCCCCGGCCGCAGATTTCCGCGCCGAGATGGGGGACCTTGAGCGCCACGAGTTCGGCCGGCTCGTTGAGCGTCAGCACCAGACGCGCTCCCCATGTGGCGATGACGTCGAGATCCGCCTTAAGATCGCGCGCCCAGGCTCCCGTGCTCGCGGCGCGGTCATGCTTGCCGGGGCAGAATGTGATCCCGATCCGCCCATGCGATGGGCTTGCTCGCACTTCCGCGATCTGAAGGGGGTGTGTCTGGCTTGTCCGCGCCGCGGCCATCCTGCAATTCCCGAAAACAAGACCGGCTTCCAGTGCGAAAGAATAGCGCAACAGCCGGCCTTTCGCCATGCGCCGCCACGCCCTGCATCGCTGGCCGCGAAGGAGCGGCGAAACTCACAACGCCAAGCGCCTTTGCATCGCGCATGATGACACCCACGTAAGCTCCGGACGCAATGGCGCCAAAGGGGTTCGGACATGCGCTTATTGATCGTTGGAGCGGGCGCGACCGGCGGATATTTCGGAGGACGTCTTGCTCAGGCCGGGCGTGATGTGACCTTTCTGGTGCGCGCTGCCCGTGCGGAGCAGCTGAAGGCAAAAGGGCTGCAGATCATAAGCCCCCACGGCGACGTGAGGCTGACCCCGAAACTAGTCACCGTCCAGGAGATCGATGCGCCCTTCGATGCCATCCTCCTTGCCGTGAAGGCCTACTCTCTGCATGCGGCCCTGAAGGATATCGCGCCTGCCGTCGGCCCCAAGACCATGATTTTACCGGTGCTGAACGGCATGAAGCACATGGACAGCATTGCCGCCGCTTACGGCCCGGCGGCCCTGATCGCCTGTCTTTGCAAGATCGCAGCCGAACTCGACGATCAAGGCCGCATCGTCCACCTCTCGCCATTTCATGACTTCGTCTATGGCGAAACGAACGGCGTTCGCTCGGAGCGTCTCGAAAAGCTGGACGCCGTCATGCAGCATGCCGTCTTCGATGCAAGGCTCTCGTCCTCGATCAACCAGGACATGTGGGATAAATGGACGTTCCTCGCGACGCTCGCAGGCGTCACCTGCCTCATGCGGGGCAGCATCGGAGAGATCGTAGCAGCGCCCGGCGGCCTCGATTTCATACATCGGTTTTTGGGCGAGGTTGGCGCGGTGGCGACGGCCGCCGGTCATGCTCCAGGTGCAGCCTTTCTCGAGCAAACGCGAGCCCTTTTGACGGCGCAAGGTTCGGCGCTCACCTCTTCAATGCACAGGGATCTCAAGAAAAATAGGCCTATCGAGGCCGAGGAAATCATCGGAGACCTTCTGGCAAGGGGCGAAAAGGCAGGGGTCCACACGCCTTTGCTCGCGACCGCCTACGCGCATCTGGCGGTCTACCAGCACCAACTGCAGGGCCGCTAGAAGGCCACGCTGCGGAAAGAGTGCAGATTGCTCTTTTATTCTCGCCATTGAAGGATATCAAGCTAACTACGCGGACGCTTTTTAAGGTGATGCCGAGCTTGGGCTGCTCATCGAGAAGTGGAAATCTGAAAGGGGAAGGGAACATGCAGGAGGCGAAAACCGTGACCCATCCCCGAGCCGGGGCTTCCATCGTCGCGTTTCGAGGAGACGAGGTTCTGTTGGTCCAGCGGGGCAAGCGGCCTTATGAGGGATTCTGGTCTCTGCCGGGCGGCGAGATCCAATGGGGAGAGACCGCTGCTGACGCCGCGCGGCGCGAACTCAAGGAAGAAACCGGGCTGCTTGCCTCGAACCTCACTTTGGGGGATGTTGCCGATGGGATTTTGAAGGATGAGACCGGCACCGTGATGGCGCACTACACGATCATCGTTTTTGCCACGCGCGACGTAAACGGCGTGCTCGCGCCGTCTTCCGATGCCGCAGCGGCCGGTTTCTTCGGACCGGGGGAAAGAATGCGCCTTCAACGCACTCCTGGGCTTGAGAGCGCGATTGAGAATGCGAGACGAGCATTGGAAAGAGGCGGCCGATGAGATTGCGGGCTATAAGGCCGGCCTTCCTGGCGATCATCGCCGCCGTGGCACTGACAGTCCCCGCCTCCGCCCAGAATGCTGGGGGCCAGCAGAAGCAGCATCAAGCTCCGATCGCGCCCAAGCCGCCGGTTTCCGACGACCGCCCTTACGACACCCAGCTCTTCCGGCTCGCGGAGATCATGGGAACCTTGCACTATCTCCGGGAGCTGTGCGGGGCTAATGAGGGGCAGGTCTGGCGCGAACACATGCGCGAGATGGCGGCGAGCGAGGGCACGACCGCATTGCGCAGGGCGAAGCTTGTGGAGAGCTTCAACCGCGGCTACCGCGACTATTCCCGCACCTACCGCACCTGTACCCAGCCCGCGCTCCTCGCGATCCAGCGCCACATGGAGCAGGCATCGGCCATCACCGACGGGCTGATTGCGAATGATAAATAGAGGGCTGCGCTCCAACAGGCCTATGTCGATCTGATCGAGTTGCTGAAGTAGGCGCCACTTACGGCGGTCATCGCCGGTCATGCGCGTCCGACTTATACGGCAAAGGTGGCGTGGTGGGGGAGAAGGGCGAGGGACCGTCGATCAACCTCCATATGGCACAGGATTGACCGGCAATGCATCAAGCGTTCGGCAGCAATAAATCCAAACGCGGCTGCCCGAGCCGTTGCCCCAGGCAGCCCAGCCAGTCTCACCGGTTTCCACATTCCGGAACTGGCGCCACTTACCGGGCCCTTTTTGTAGGACTTCCAATGGCGTCCCGTTTGCCATTCGCCTGATATGACGACCTCGACTGTTGGGATATTCCCACATATCGAGCCAACTGTCTGGTGGCCGAGTGCCCCAAACAAAATAATACTTTGACGGAGCAGGAAGAGCGATGGGCGGGGTGTAGGCCGGGCCGCCGGAAGGTGGGGCTGGATTGCGGGTCTGGCCTGCCGTCGTCTCGTGGCTGGTGGTGTCCGGCCTGGTCGAGTCCGGATCCTCTGCCTGTTCCGGCGTCGAACGGCGCATCTCACCAAGATCGCATTCCGCCGGCTCGGTATTTTCATACCGAAGCATAGAAAGTTCGTTTCTCGATCTTAATTTGACAAGGTAGTGGCAAGTAATCGCTCGCTCGCGGTATGCAATGACGTAATACTCAGCATTTTCCCATCTAATATCGCCTTGCCCCCATCTGGAATGGAGGACAAAGTGATCAGGTAATATCAAAATCGATGTTGTCGTTCCTGGTACGTCCCATTTGCCTGTAAGCTTCTGGATTGGATCGGGAGTTACCTGTGCTACTGCGGCCTATATGCCTGCGCTCAGGGCTGGCGCTAACAGCAAGAGCGACGAGATTGTTATCATATTCGCCCTTGCTATACGTCTGCTCAGGCCGGTCACATCAGCTCTTATGGTCATCAATGGTTCTCAGCGTATAATCCAGCCTACCCGGCCTTAAATCGCAGCCTTTGCAGCAGCATAAAACATTTCGCCGATTATCATTCACGGCAAAGAACAGTCAAATACCCCATTTAGCCCTGGTCGAGCTGATTCCTTTCGTCGCGTGCTTGGAAAGCGAAGAGGGAGGCGAGGGGCTCAAAGAAGGCGGTAAGGGTAGCACGGCGGAAAAGGGGGGCGACGGGAGGCGATGCCTACTTCACCGACGGTTTGATTGTGGCCGCAAGTTGAAGCGTTCGCCGGTTGATTTCCTTGGCGCTGAGGTTGTTCATACCCAGGGGAAAGGAAGGGGAGATCGCTGGTGAGCCCTTGTCCGTTTGCCCGATCAATGCAATTGAAGGCGCTACGAATGAAACAGCGACAAGGGCGATTATGAGCCCGGCGGTGGATTTCCAATTCATACAAGTCACCGAAACACAACAATTTTTCGTTCATCGCCGAAGATTTGCGCCCGGGATACAGAAATTCACAACGGGTAAGGGTTCCGTCGTTAACATTTTATTGAATAGTTGATTGCGGGAATAAACCGCTAACGCCCTACAAAAGCCGTAAAGCTTTTTTCTGCCGCGCCAATGACGTGCGAGGGATTTATCCGCTCAATCTTGCATTGGAAGCGACGGCCTCGGGACAGCTTTGAGTGCGGCGGCGGCTTTGAGGGTTTTGCTGTTAATCTCTGCGGCCAACTGCTTCGGATCCCGCATCAGCGCGGGCGCAAGAGCGAGCGAAGCAACGAAGAAGATAACTGCCACCGTGGCAGCACATTTCCAATCGGACGGATTACCCAAAACCTGCCCGATGAGCACGACGCCGCTACGAATGCGATTTGCTAGTGCAAGGGGAGAGGCGATCGGAGCCCTTATCGATAGAGCGGTCATTGACATACTGAACGAGTGGATTTGCCTATGTGCTCATACATCGGATGAGGGGAACACCCTAGCCTTGCTGTAAAAAAATACAACAGTTTTTCGTTTTCATTGAAAGTTTGAAAATGCGTTGACTAAATACGCTAGCGCTGCCTGGGGGGGGAAGGCGGCCGTTAGCCCATCCGGCCTGTTGCTTGCCTTCCGGTATCGGAGAGGACTGCAAGTGCGAGGAAAGTTGCGAGGGCGCCGCGCCTTCGCTGAACATTCCCCGAGAGCGCTCGGGCTTATGCAGAGCAAACGGGGCTGGCTGTTCCAAGCCCCGTTATGCGTATCAGCTCGGCGACTGGCTCCGACCTCCAGTCACGAACGCTCAATATATTTATTATGCAACACCTTCACGGCTTGTTCGGCGTCCTTTTCATCGACAACGAAGGTGATGCTGATGCCGCCGGCGGCCTGGGAAATCATTTCGACCGAAATCGCAACTCCAGCCTCCCCCAAGACGCTAAACATCTGACCGACAACGCCCGCGGCGTTCACGCTGCCGCCGACCGCGCAGATGATCGCTTTGTCCGCTTCCACCGAGACTTCGCCGATGCCGGAGAGTTCCTTCGCGATCTCTTCGAGATTCTCGTTATGCTCCAGCGTAAGCGACACGCTCGCAACCGACGTCGCGATCACGTCGACGCTGATACGCCGCCTCTCCAGGACGCTGAAGATGCGCGCCATAAGGCCGCTTCCTTCGAAGAATTCCGGCGAGGAAATGTGGAGCATCGTCACGCGCCGCTTGATCGTGAGCGCCTCCAGAGTTGCGCTTTTATTGGCGCGCTCCGCAAAGGTCGAGACAATCGTCGTGCCCGGAAGCTCGGGCTTGAACGTATTACGCACCTCGACCGGGATATGCGCTTTCATCGCGGGCATGATGGTTTTGGGATGCAGGACTTTGGCGCCGAAGTAAGCCAGTTCGCACGCCTCTTCGAAGGCGAGTTCCGGCACGACGCGCGCTTCGGGCACGATACGCGGATCGGTTGTCATGATGCCGTCGACTTCTTTCCAGATCTGGATCGTCTCCGCGCCAATAGCGGCGCCGATGATTGAAGTCGTGTAGTCGGTGCCGCCCCGGCCTAAGGTTGTCACATCTCCCGCCGCGGTCTTTCCGATAAATCCCGTGACGACCGGCACTTCGTCTATTTTCGCGATGGCTGCTTGGATGAGCGCGTAAGACGAAGCCAAAGGCTCCGCATGGCCGAAATGGCCGTCGGTGATCATGCCGATATCCCAGGCATCGTACGCGTGTGCCGCTATGCCATCTTTCGACAACTTCGCCGCGACAATCTTTGCGCACATGCGCTCGCCAAACGACTGAAACAGGTCGAGACGTCTCGCATCCAGCGGCACGCCGCGCGACTCGTTCACCAGTTGTTCGAGTTCGCGCAATTCTTGTGCGCAGATATGCTGATCGATGCCGAGCGCCTCGCTGGTATGTTCGTGGACTGTACGAATAAGCCGTAACGTATCGCTTCCCGTTCCCTTCGAAGATTCTTCTGCGAGCCGTATCAGTGCGTCCGTTATTTTTGTTATGGCGGAGACGACGACAACCGGTTTGCGCGAGAGAGACTGTCTTACGACAGACGCTACCTGGGAAATAGCGTCCGCATTCCCGACTGACGTTCCGCCGAATTTCATCACGATCATGGCTGGATCCTCATCTGGTTTGGTCATCCGACGCAGGGCGGTATGCGCTCAAAAGCATCGGCAGCAGAAGCCTTGAGATCTCAGGTACGGCGCCGGAAGCCGGTGGCCGCGCGCCTGTAGAAGCCGATAGGCAAAACTACCGCCTGTGCGTCTGTGCGTAGGTAATGGCGAATTCCTTGAGCGCCGGGTATTTCATACCGAGAGCGGCGGCTTCTTTTTCAGCACGATCTTCGTCCCAATGATCGACCACGAGGCGTTTGATAAACCACATGGTGGCTGCACGCCCCCCACTGAAGCAATGAATGAACGCAGGCTCAACACCTTTGGTTGTTATGACTTCAATGAATTTGTCGACGGCGGCTGGGTCAGGCGATCTAACGCTGAGAGGGATGTGAAAATAGCGAAGCCCGGCAGCCTTCGCGGCGGCCGCCTCCTCCTCGACATTTGCCTCCGCTTCGCTGGCTTCCTGCAGATTAATGAGCGAAACGTAGCCCATCTTCTTAATTGCGGGCACCGCGGCTGCTTGGATAGCGCCAGAACAAGCCACAGCCGTTTGGAGGCGGGAAAGATTGGTGATGCCGGGCACAGTCTCGCGAGTGATATCCTGCGCCGCGGCGGGAACGGCGATCCATGCCGATGTAAGCAAGGCGAGGACTATGAAGGAACGTGGTCTCATGGGGGAAGTTTTCGCAATTATGGAGGTTAACAAGGCTGTCTTTGCAGGACAGCGTTTTTTCCCTATTGGCCAAAAACTCGACCCGTCAAGTTTCTACGGTGCGCAGACCGGGCGAGGAGCCGCAGCCGTCAGGGAACGATTTCCATGTTCCTGCCATGACCACCCGCTGTCATTGCGATTTCGCATTATCCCCGCGTGCGCTCATCGAAGATGGTGATGCGAAAGCCGCCAAGGTGCGGCGCTAGGTCGCGTAGCCGAAACCATCGATCGCGTTTTCTCTCCTCCGGTTCTCATCGTCATCTCACCGTCGCAGGCCACGGCTATAATTCCTGTAGCGCCGGAGAAGAAATAAATGGCTGACCCGTTCGAAATTCCGCACACCATGCACGAGCTTGCCGAACAAAAGGTGAAGCAAGCACACGCCGCCTATGATCAGATCACCGCTCATGTGACGAGCGCCATGAGTGCATGGATGGGCACGATCCCTTCAAATCCCATGACGGCTGGCCTTAAAGATGCTCACGACCGCGCCATAGAAATCGCGAAGCAAAATGCCGAGTTCAGCTTTCACGCATGCCGGCAAGATCGCCAAGGCAAAGACCCCCCAAGAGGTTTTGACGCTTCAGACGCAGTTTGCTCAAGACCGGGTGCACGCGTTCGTCAGTCAGACGCAGGGTTCTGGAGGCTGATCAAAAAACTACAACGCGGCTAAGCTTTTTCTTCAATTGCGAGATGCGTTAAAAGAAGCCGCGGCCCTTGAGGATGCCGCCGGGCGAGCCGCCCTCTTGCAAGGGCGGCGCAAGCGGTTGTGTTACTCACCCATCGGCGCGCTTGGCTTACGTGTAGGCGCGTTTTGACGTCTTCTTGGCCGTTTTTTGGCAGCGGACTGCGTCTTCTCGAGGCGAACCGATAGCCTGTTCGTCACCTTGGTCAGCTCCTGCACCTGCTTCGACAGCGCATCGATATCATGTTTCGTCGGGACATCGAGGGTGGGCAAGACACGCTGCACGCTCTCGACAAAGGCTTGCTCAGGCTTGTCCAAGGTGTGCGTCGTTTTCACGTAAGAACCGGGAGCATCTTCGATCGGCGTGAGCTTGCCGTCTCCGGGCTGGCGGGCGGGCACCGGCTTTCCGGCGAACTGACTGACCCATCGATCCCAATCCACCCACCACGACCCTTCGTGGCGCTCAATCCCGGCAAACCACTCGTCTGGGGTGGCGGCGATCTTATCGTTCGTCCAGTAGCAATATTTCTTGCCGGCCGGGGGGTTCATCACCCCGGCGATATGGCCCGAAGCTCCCAACACGAACCGCACCGGACCGGACACGAGCTGAGTTCCGGCATAGGTCGATTTCCACGGAGCGATGTGGTCCTCGCTGGCCGACAGGAAGTACTGGGGAACCTTGATGCGGCGAAGATCGATGCCCACGCCGCCGAGCGTGATGCCGTCCGGTTCACGCATGCGATTGTAGAGGTACATGTTGCGCAGATAGAAGCTGTGCATGGTCGCCGGCATGTTGGTCGAGTCCGAGTTCCAATACAGGATGTCGAACGGCATCGGCTCCTGGCCCAGGAGATAGTCTTTGACGAAGAACGACCAGATCAGGTCGTTCTCGCGCAGCATCCTGAAGGCCTCGGCCAGATGATGGCCCTCCAGGTACCCCTTGAAGCGCATGTGCTTTTCCAGGAGGTCGATCTGCGCCTCGTCGACGAAGACCCCAATTTCGCCCGGCTCTGAGAAGTCGAACATCGACGTGAAATAGGTGCAGCTGACGAGCCGGTTGTCCCCCTTGGCCGCCATGTAGGCCGCGGTCAGGGCCAACAGCGTCCCGCCGATGCAATAGGCGACGGCGTTGATCTCCTTTTCACCCGTCGCCAGCTCGATCGCATCAAGCGCGGCGACCGTACCGTTGATCAGATATTCATCGAAGGTCTTGTCAGCATAGCTTTCGTCCGGATTGACCCACGATATGAGGAACACCGTGTGGCCCTGGTCGACCGCCCACTTGACGAACGAGTTCTTGGGCTGCAGGTCGAGAATATAGAACCGGTTGATCCATGCCGGCACAACCAACAGCGGCTTCTGGCGCACCGTTTCGGTCGACGGAGTGTATTGCAAGAGCTGCATCATCTCGTTCTGGTAGACGACCTTGCCCGGCGTCGACGCGATATTTTCGCCGAGGTGGAAGTGTTCCAGATTGGTCATCTTGACATTGAAGTTGCCCCCGTTGCGATCCAGGTCCTGCATCAGGTGCGCAACCCCCTCCAAGAGGTTCTGGCCCTTGGTTTCGATCGTCGCCTTGAGGACTTCCGGATTCGTCGCCGCGAAGTTGGTGGGCGACATCGCATCAATGAATTGACGGGTATAGAACTGCACTTGCTTGGTCGTGTGCTCGTCGACCCCCTCGACCCCGCTGATCGCCGATTGCATGTGCTGGGCTGTCAACAGGTAGCACTGTTTGATGCTGTCGAAAATGACGTTTTCGGCCCACGCGTTGTCCTTGAAGCGGCGGTCGGTCGGCGCCGGGGTCGCCACCGGTTCCGATTCCTTGTTGAACAGCAACTTGGCCATGCCCTTTTGCCACAGCTCGGCCATGCCTTTCCAGTAATTAGCTTGCTCCTTGGCGATGTTGGCTGGATTCTGCCAAGCCTTGATCGCCATGTCCTGAAATGCCTTGCTTACGACCGCCGGGTGCATCATCGTAAAACCATCGTCTTCTCCGGTATGCTTCATGTATTCATTGACCAGATGAAGACTTTTTTCAGCGATCTCACCAACAACTTCCTCGAAGTTTTTCACTGGCTCGAGATCTTTCTTTACGACATCGGAACCGCGTCCGTCTTTTTGCATGGTACTCATTTCTGTGCTCCTCCCATTCTTATTGACCTGCCATCATTTCCATACCGGATGCTTTGAGTAACTAACGGCGCGATGCGCTTGTCCCCAACAGCGATTCCAGTCCCCGGGGTGTGACCCTGGGGCATCTTTGGCAAACTTAACCGCAATCGGACCCCCACCCTGGCAATAAGGGCGACCAAATGCACTATCCGCGCTCCGTCACTGGACATAAGACGTGCAACACGAGCAACTTTCTGTTTCCCCACGCAGTTTTTTTGCAGAATTGTCCTTGCCGCTTTTTTCGCCCGCTCTCTCTCGTTGAGACCCGCCAAGGGTGTCCTTAGCCGTCGCAGACCTCAATTCTACTCAATTCTGGACATATTCGCAAAATAAGAGGCATGGACCAATCCGCCAAATCGGAACCCATCCCCGCCCGGTAATTGTCTCATATTGCATTTGCAGTCTTCCGCGGCACACGGAATGACAGGGCCGCCAGGAAGGAGACCGGGTCAGCACAGCGAGAGCGCGCGCCCACGCGTAGCAAGAAAGGCCTTATATCCGCCGCGAGGTTCCTTCTTGCACCACACCCGCTGTCAATCCATGCGATCATGGGCTACCTACGGGAATATTCTGAGAATACCCGAACGGGTTCAAGGCGGAAAGGTTTCGAACGCTCGCGTAGATCGGGTATCGTTGCGTTTGAAAAGACCTCAAGTCATATCGGGAACGCTCTTAACTCCAAAAGATCTTAGCCTAAAGTTTTGCTATCGGGGTTTGCTGCGGCATTTAATCATTTTGCACCGCAGCAATTTTTGCTCAACAATGGAGATATGATCACGCTGGAAGATTGCATTGCATTCTGCGGGGCAACAGAGGAAGTGGTGCTCGTCATCGCAAGACACGAGCGCATCCCTGAAATTGTTGCAGCCAGCCTTGTCAGTACCTTGTTGAGCGCAGAGAACGGCGCCAAAGAAATCCGGGACATGATTGTGGATAATATCCGGCAAGCCCAGTTTCATGGCGACCGGAATCACGTCTTGAGTCTCCTGCATGTACTGCACCACTTCCTCAAGGTGCATCGCGATGCGATCCCATCCCATCGTCCCTGGAGCGCGTGTTGGTGAGCTAGGCGAAGCTGCCTGCCGCCTCCAA
Organism: uncultured Alphaproteobacteria bacterium; assembly: GCA_963817495.1. Taxonomy (GTDB): domain Bacteria; phylum Pseudomonadota; class Alphaproteobacteria; order Rhizobiales; family Rhodomicrobiaceae; genus Rhodomicrobium. Next base: position 137,494 of record CAWFOS010000014.1, read on the forward strand.
GAGGAACATCAAGGTCGCCTTCGCCTCGCCGGAACTCCCAGGCCCGCCAAAGCCTTGCGATGATTAAGTCGCCGGCCAGCTTCGCTGTGGCAGTTTTGTCAAAACACGAAATTAATTGTGCACTTCCGGAATAGATTGACCGTTGTCAATGTCCCCGCCTAGCTTAAGGCTAAGCATATATGGAAACGTAGGAATTCTACCAATGCTAATGCATTCCGATGTTGGACTTACAATTCCGCAAATGGATAACCTTTTCCCTCACCAACCTTGTGACTCCCTCCGAGGTAAAGCGGAGGAGGTGCTTCATTCACACATGATTACCGGCTTCGAGGAGGCTCTGGGTCTCGGCATGTCACCCATGGAGGCTCTGGGGCAGGTTTTGTGTTGGGTGGCGTCGGAGATGGTACGCATCAAGACTGCGCAAGGCCCGGAAGACACCGCCTCAACACTGTCGCCTGAAGCTGTACTAGTACGCCCCGCGGGAAGTCCTGACCCACTTGCTGCGGGCGCTGACAGGACTTCCCACGGATAAGGCGTACCAGCAACCTATTGATTCTAGTACAGCTTATCCGAGGCAAGTTCGCTTGAGAGCGTGCGGCGAAGTGAGTGCGAACTTGCCTCGGGCTGTACTAGGCTGAGCGCAGGAGGCAGTGCAATCGCGAAAGCTTTCGTTCCGGCGAATAAGCGGGCAAAAGATACTTCGGGCGAAAGGGAGAGTTCTGCCTGTCATTTGACAGGCAGAGCAGAGCTTGCGTGCATCCATATTGGGCGCTCACTTGTGAAAGACGCGGCTAATCCGTTCTGGTCGCGCAATCTCGTGTTGCATGCGTCACGCCTTTGTGCTCCCTCAAACTGGACTTCCATTCAAACGGCGTGAACCAGCGCAAATGACCGTCTCCGTCTACTTGAACGACCTGCCGCCCGGCCTGGATTTTGGCTGCGCAGCGGCGATCGACACCGAAACTCTCGGATTGAAGCCTTTTCGCGACAGGCTTTGCGTTGTGCAACTTTCTTCTGGCGATGGAAACGCGCATCTCGTGCAGTTCGAGAAAGGCCACTATGACGCCCCAAATCTGAGGGAGCTTCTGATCAATCCCCAGGTTATGAAGATTTTCCACTTCGGACGGTTCGATATCGCGGTACTCCTGCATTATCTCGGCGTGACGGCCCGGCCGGTTTACTGCACCAAGATCGCCGCCAAGCTTGTCCGCACCTTCACGGATCGCCACGGCCTGAAGGATCTGTGCCGCGAACTGCTCGGCGTCGAAATCTCGAAACAGCAGCAGACTTCGGATTGGGGACAGGCTGTGCTGACGCCAGAGCAGCTGAGTTATGCCGCCTCCGATGTTCTCCATCTTCACGCCTTGAGAGACAAACTCGACGCGCTTCTCAAGCGCGAAGGGCGTGAAGAGCTGGCGAACGCCTGCTTCTCCTTCCTTCCCTACAGGGCTGAACTCGATCTCAAAGGGTGGTATGACGACTCGGACGTCTTTAACCATTAGCGATTGAGAACCCTGGGGACGGAAAGCGGAACGATATGGCATTTGCGACAACGCCCGTGGGACGCAGCCCGCTAAACCGGCGGCCACGGGAGACGCGCGGCGGGGATCCAGACCGGGCCCGTGAATTCCGTATCGCCAAGCGTCACAGCGTGCGCGTCCGGGTGCTCAAGGGGCTCCTCCCGGCAATCGCCGCGGGTATTTTTAGCCTTTATTTGCTTCCCTCCCTCTTCAGGGTCTCCATCGATAAGGGTCGGGGCACGGCATCCGTGCGCACCGTTACCCTGGAGGCAGGGTCGCTGAAGATGCTGGACCCGCACGTCAAAGGCGTCAACGAAAGGAATGAGCCTTACGATTTTATGGCTGACTCGGCAATGCAGGCTTCGAAAGGCGCCGACGAGATGTATCTCGAAAATGTCTACGGCCATATGACTGGGCAGGATGGCAAAATCACAACGCTGACCGCGCCGAACGGCCTTCACAACAACAAGACCGATCAGATGACCTTCAACAATGGCGCTGTCGTCAAACGCGAAGCTGATATGACGGCCACGTTTCAAACTGCGACCGCATTCATCAAGCAGCAGACCGTCATTTCGAAAACGCCCGTAATCGTTCGCCTTCATGAGAGCACGATTCACGCGGACAGTATGACGATGCACTGGGGCGAGCAGCGGGCAATTTTCGAGGGAAATGTCAGGACGCATTTGGAGCGGCACCCTGAGGAGGCTGCCCCCGCGCGGTCCGAAACGCACCCCTTGCCGGCCGGAGGCTGGGCCGTGGAAGCTGCCCCGGCACGATAGACCGCGGAGCATTTTAGAATGGCGTCATATCGGCAAGGCAGGAACTGGCGATGGAAGGCGGTGGCCATGCTGATGGCCATTGCGCTTTTGCCACTCCCTGGGTGGGCGCTGGCCCAGACTCCGGGCGCAGGCTTCAGCAGCGTCGGCGGCGCAAATTCCAAAAAGCCCATTGACATCGAGTCTGACCGGCTTGAAGTCGACGACAAGTCACACGTAGCGATCTTCACCGGAAATGTTTCCGCGACGCAGGGGGACTTCAACCTGCGCGCGCCGCGTCTCGAGGTGACGTACGAAAAGGCGGCAGAGGCCACTTCCCCGGAGCAGGGCGGCGCGCAGGCGCCGAAAACTGCAAAGCCCGTAAAGCAAGCGAATGCAAACGCAAACGCCAATGCTTCCGCAGATCCGCTTTCGAACGGGCAGATCAAGTTCGTTCACGCGAACGGGGGCAAGGTTGTGGTCATAAACAAGGTCGATGAGGAGGAAGCAACCGGCGACGACGTCATTTACGACGTGAAAGGTCAAAAAATTACCATGACGGGGAAGGAAGTGATCCTGACCCAAAAGAAGAATGTTGTGAAAGGCAGGCAGATGGAAATCGACCTCGCCACCGGACGGGCTACTGTCATTCCGGAGCATGGGCGTGTGCGGGCTATTCTGACGCAGGATGACGCCAAGGTGATGTCGCAAGGTCCGCTGGGCCCCAAGAAAAAGGACGCGGACTCGAGTGCGGAGACGCCCAAGCCATCAGCAGGGTCGAACTGGCAGGCGCAAAATCACTAAGATATTTTCGAAGCGGGGCGGCAAAGGTCCATGGTTCTTTTTGATAAACGTCAGTTTGACCCGGCTCCGCAGCGGCCTCTGCAGCGCCCCCGCATCCAGCCCATCCCGGACCCCTATGTCGATCCGCGTTCATTGTTTCGCGCGGCGGAAGAGCAACTCGTCGTCGATGGGGTCAAGAAGACCTTCAAGAAGCGTACGGTAGTCAAAGGCGTCAGCATCAACCTGAAGCGCGGCGAGTCGGTCGGCCTTCTCGGCCCGAACGGCGCCGGCAAGACGACCGTCTTTTATATGATAACCGGCTTGATCAAGCCCGACGAGGGCACCGTCTTCATCGACGGCTACGATGTCACCAAGCTTTCGATGTATCGCCGTGCGCGGCTTGGCATTGGCTACCTCCCGCAGGAAGCGTCTATTTTTCGCGGCCTGTCGGTCGAGGACAATATCATGGCCGTGCTTCAGGTGACCGAGCCCAACAAGAAAGAGCGCAGGCGCCGGTTGGACGAACTTCTCGAAGAGTTCAAAATCGCACGCTTGCGCAAACAGCCTTCCATTGCGTTGTCCGGCGGCGAGCGGCGGCGCTGCGAGATCGCCCGCGCGCTCGCGAGCCGCCCGGCCTACATGCTTCTCGATGAACCTTTTGCCGGCATTGATCCTCTTGCCATCAACGACATTAGAACTTTAGTACGACATTTAACCGATCGGGGAATTGGCGTTCTCATCACAGACCACAATGTGCGCGAAACCCTGGACTTAATCGACAGGGCATATATCATCTATGACGGCCGTGTGCTGATCGAGGGCACTCCTGCCGAGGTCGTCGCGAACGAGGAGGTTAAGCGCGTCTACCTGGGCGATATGTTCTCCCGGTGACGGCCGCGTTCAGCGTCCGCAACTCCGGTGGTTCAATGTGCTCCAACTAAGGCTTGAGCAACGGCAAACACAGAAGATCGTCATAACGCCGCAATTACGGCAAGCGATTAAGCTTCTGCAGCTTTCCGCCATTGAGCTTCAGTCCTACATCGAGAACGAAATCCGGGAAAACCCTCTCCTGTCCACTGAGGAGCGTTCGGATAACGAAAGCGCTTCGGAAGCGCTCCCCCAAATCGCTCTAAGTGCCAACGGCGATGCCGACATCCCGGCCTTCGATGCCCGCGACGTCAGTAAGACGGAGATCGGCACAGACTGGGAACCGGAGACCCCCGGCGACCGCGTTCTTGAAGGCGAACCGGCAGCCCCTTCTGCCGCTGCCGAATGGCCCGCGGCGAGTAGTTCGAGCCTGTCCTCGGGCGATGATTACGATCCTTATGCGACTGTCGCGAGCGCTATCTCGCTTGCCGATCACCTCAATGAACAGTCGCAGCTTGCCTTCACCACAGCCCAGGACCGTCTGATCGCCCGCTACCTGATCGACCTTGTCGACGTCGACGGCTATATCCGCAGCCCTCTTGAAGATGTGTCCGCTTCGCTCAAAACGAGCCTGGAGGAAATCGAACGCATTCTCATCACGCTTCAGACCTTCGATCCCGCCGGAATTTGCGCTCGCGACCTCGCGGAGTGCCTGGCGCTGCAGCTGAAGGAGAAGAATCGCTACGACCCCTTCATGGAACGCCTCCTCGCGAACCTCGATTTGATCGCTGCCTGCGACTTCCAGCGACTGCGAAAAGTCTGCGGCGTGGATTCGGAAGATCTGCGGGAAATGATCGCTGAATTGCGCCAGCTCGACCCAAGGCCGGGAAGAGCGTTCGATCGCACGGAAGTCGAGACGCTCGTCCCCGATGTGATCGTGAGGCGCACGCCCGACGGGGAGTGGCGCGCGGAGCTAAATTCCGGCGCCGCGCCATCGCTTGCCGTGGACAGAGCCTATTATGCGAGCCTGAAAGCACGCTGCCGGTCAGATGCCGACCGCTCCTATATCAGCGACCGGCTCAGTTCGGCAAACTGGCTTGTGAAAAGTCTCGAACAACGGCTGGTGACAATCCTGAAGGTGGCGACAGCCGTTGTTGAGGAGCAGTCAGCCTTCTTCGAGCATGGCGTTCGCCACCTGAGACCGTTGAACCTACGGCAGATTGCCGCGAAGATCGGGATGCACGAATCGACTGTGAGCCGCGTGACGTCGAACAAGGCGATAGCAACTCCGCGCGGCATCTTTGAGATGAAGTACTTTTTCACCTCGGCGATTCCGGCTTCCGGCGCTTCCGTTGACGCTCACTCCTCCGAAGCGGTCCGGGATCGCATCAAAGAATTCATATTGAATGAATCGCCAGCCGAGATCCTGTCCGATGACCGGATCGTGACGTTGCTCAAGGCGGACGGCATCGACATTGCCCGGCGTACGGTGGCAAAATACCGTGAAGCGCTCCGCATCCCCTCATCGGCGGCGCGTCGCAGGTTCAAGCGCGCCGCGAGCGCTGCATAAGGCCGCCGCCTTTCCAAAAGGCGAACGCCATCGCCGCATAAGACCGGCCCGAAAGTCCTATGTCGCCACGCGAGCGCATGATCCGCTTGTACGACCGAGCATTGGCGAGCCCCAACTACAGGCGTTACTACGAAGATAGTGGCTTTTATAACTTCGGGTATTGGGATGGCGGCGCCAAATCGCAGCGCGAAGCCAGCGAGGCGCTTGTGGACGAACTCGTTGGCAGGATTTCAAACAAGACAGGGCGCATTCTCGACGTTGCCTGCGGACCCGGGGCCTCAACTCGTCAGCTGTTGCGCACCTACGCGCCGGAAAACGTAATCGCAATCAATATCTCCGAGAACCAGCTTGCGGCCGCGCGCGAGCGGGCTCCCGGTTGCGCCTTTCTTCTTATGGACGCGGCGCAGCTTGGCTTTGCCGAAGAACAGTTCGACGCGGTGATGTGCATCGAAGCAGCTTTCCACTTCAATACTCGTGACCGGTTCTTAAGAGAGGTGCTGCGCGTCCTGAAACCCGGGGGAACCCTTGTGCTGACCGACATGCTTTTCCGCAGCTTCCTCAAACCGGTTGGAGATTTCGGGCAAGTGCCGCCCGCGAATTTCATTCAGGACATCGCCGATTATAAGGTCAGGCTAGAAGCCGCCGGTTTTGAACGTGTCGAGGTGGAAGACGCGACGAAGTGTTGTCTCGCCGGGTTCCAGAGGCACCTCGCCCGCTGGCCCGCGAGTGAGCGGCGGCACGGACGAATGACGCTTGAACAATCGCTTCTGATGTCTGTGCTGAGCGCCGGGATTACTCAATATTTCAGAATTACTTGCAAAACCTATTTAATTGCGTCGGCAAGAAAACCCCATCCCACACCCTCGGCTTAGCGTCACCGGCGGCGCGAGCTCTTCTTACCCTTGCGAACCTCGAATTCACCTCAAACAAATTGGCCGGGTCGATGCCCGGCCAATCGCAAACTGCGTGAAATGAAGGCGCGTCAGTGCTCGACGTTACGCCATAGGGTCTTCTTCGCGACGAACAGCAGACCCGCAAGAACCGCAAGATAGGCAAGCACCAGGAGGCCAAGCTTCTTCCGCTCAACCAAGTGGGGCTCCGCCGCCCAAGCCAGGTAGGACACGACGTCCTTCGCTTCCTGATCGAGGGTATTCGGCGTGCCATCCTCATAGTCCACGACGCCATCGGTCAAAGGCTGCGGCATAGCGATCTGGTGCCCGGGGAAGGCCCTGTTGTAGTTAGAACCCGGGTTCAGCTTGAAGCCGGAAGGCGGGTCGACGTAACCAGTGAGAACCCCATAAATGTAGTCGGGCCCCTGCTCCTGGTACTGCGTGAACAGATCCTTCAGCATGAGGAAGGGGAATGAGTACCAAGCGATCTCGCGCTCGACCGTGCGGGCTTTAGCCATGACAGACAGGTCTGGCGGCACCGCGCCGTTGAACGTAGCGGCAGCCTCTTTATCATTCTTGAACCGCCATTGGAAGTAGTCCGCCGGCTTGCCCGGACGAAGAATGGGCTCGCCTTGATCGTTATACCCGTCTTGCACCTGGACCTCGGACGCAAGCGCCGCTACTTCCTCCTTCGACAGGTTCGGGCCACCCGGTTCTCCGAGATTGCGGTAAGCCAGGAAACGCATGTTATGGCAGTTCGAACAGACGTTCTTATAGATCTTGTAGCCGCGCCTCAGCTGCTGCTCATCGAAATAACCGAAGAGGCCGCCGAAGGTCCATTCCTGGCGCGGGATTTGGTAGTGTTCGGCCGGGGCAGGGGCGGCTGCCGGTTCTGCAGCCGGTTTGGGAGCTTCTGCTGGTTGCTCGGCCGCTGTCGCTGTTGCGATCACAGCCAGCGAGAGCATGGTTCCCGCTGCGAGGGCCCTCAAGGACCGCCGGGCGAGAGTGGTCTTTATCGTTGTCATTGTCCTCTCCTACTCGGCCGGCACTGCGCGAATGTCGTGGCCTGAGCCTTCAGCCTTATGCGTGAAGGTTTCGGATATGGTTGAAGGCATCGGCCTTGGGGTCTCGATCAAGCCGACTATCGGCATCACGAGGAGGAAGTGCGCGAAGTAGTACAGCGTGAAGACCTTGGCTCCGAGGATCGCACTGCCTTCCGGAGGTATTGCGCCGATGTAACCCAAAGCGAGCACATCAACCACCAAGGCCAGGAAGAACCAGCGGTAGATGGGCCGGTACGTTGTGGATTTGACGCGAGACGTATCGAGCCAAGGCACGAAGAAGAGCACCACCAACGCCCCGAACATCAGAAGCACGCCGCCAAGCTTGGTCGGAAACGCGCGCAGGATCGCGTAGAAAGGCAGGAAATACCATTCTGGCACGATATGGGGCGGCGTCAGCAGCGGATTGGCCGGCACATAGTTCACCGCGTCGCCAAGATAGTTCGGTACGTAGAACACCAGATAGGCGAACAGCATGGCGAAAATGACCAGGCCCAGCATGTCCTTCGTGGTGAAGTAAGGATGGAAAGGAAGCGTCTCTTTTTCTTGGCTTCGGACTTCAACCCCGACGGGGTTGTTGCTGCCCGGCACGTGGAGCGCCCAGACGTGGAGGCCAACGAGCCCCACAATGATGAAGGGCAAGAGGTAGTGGAGGCTATAGAGACGGTTGAGCGTCGCGTTGTCGACCGAGAAGCCGCCCCAGATCCACTGCACGATGGAAGTGCCGAGACCTGGAATGACGGCGTCGAACGAGGAGAAGAGGTTCGTGATCACCGTCACGGCCCAGAAGCTCATCTGGCCCCAGACCAGCGAATAACCCATGAACGCCGTCGCAATCATCACGATGAGGATGGCAACGCCGATGATCCAAAGCACCTCGCGCGGAGCCTTGTACGAACCGTAATAGAGCCCCCGGAAGATATGGATATAAACCGCGAGGAAGAACAGCGATGCGCCGACCATGTGCGTGTAGCGCATCAGCCAGCCGTAGTTCACGTCGCGCATCATCCTCTCGATCGAGTTCGAATGCGACCGCCGTGGTGGGCGCGTAATGCATCGCGACAATGACGCCGGTGATGATCTGAACGACGAGGAAGAAGGTCAGGATCGCGCCGAACGTCCAGAGGTAATTCAGGTTTCTCGGCGTTCCAAACGCCATGAAATCCGCGGTCCAGCGGATGATTGGCAGTCGGGAATCGAGCCAGCGCGTAAACGCCGTTTTCGGTTCGTAGGTCGAAGCATGAGACATGGAGCAAACTCTCTCAGGATGCCGGGGGCTTAGCCGATCTTGATCTTGGTGTCCGTCGTGAAAGCGTACGGCGGAATGTCCAGGTTACGCGGCGCAGGCCCCTGCCGGATGCGTCCAGCCGTGTCGTACATGGAACCATGGCATGGGCAGAACCAGCCACCGTAGAGGCCCCGGTCGTCGGTGGGCGCCTGGCCCTTTGGAATGCAGCCGAGATGGGTGCAGATGCCGACGGCGATAAGCCACTGCTCTTTGCCGGGCTTCGTCCTGTTCGCGTCGGTGGCGGGCAAGCTCGAAGGAGCGCCCATGACCTCGGCATTGGGGTCTTTCAGGTCTGCGACCTGCACGTCTTGCGCCATTTTGATTTCTTCCGCGGTCCGGTGGCGGATGAAGATCGGTTTGCCGCGCCACAGCACGGTGATGGCTTGGCCGACGCCGACAGGCGTCAGATCCACCTCGGTTGATGAAAGCGACAGAGCCGACGCGTCCGGGTTCATCTGATCGATGGCGGGCCATAGTGCAGCCGCCGCCCCGATCGCCGCAAACGCAGTCGTGGCGATGTAAATGAAATCACGGCGCGACACATCGCCTTGATCACTGTCGTATGTTGTGGCCATGCGAGATTTTACCTTGTAGGACGTTTTTTGCAGGTGCGAACAAATCGTGCTCTTATGCACTCGATCCAGTTGGGTGTCTATGGCGCAATTTAACGCTCATCCCTTTTAACGAGCCGGTTCGAGATGCGCATTGCACTTTATCAACCTGATATAGCTCAAAATACAGGGACCATCCTGCGGCTTGCGGCATGTCTTAACGTCGCAGTCGATATCATCGAACCGGCTGGCTTCGATATTTCGTCGCGGGCGCTAAGGCGGGCCGCTCTCGATTACTTCGACAAGGTCGAGCTGAAGCGCCACGGCACCTTTGCAGATTTCAAGCAGGAGGCGGAAAGAATTGGTGGCCGCTTGATTTTGCTGACAACTCGCGCAGAAACTGCCTATCACAATATCGTGTTCAAAAATTCTGACGTTATTCTTGCCGGACGCGAAAGCGCAGGCGTTCCGGAGGAGGTTCATGCTTCAGTTAACCTCAAAATCCGAATTCCGATGCGCCCCGATCTTCGTTCCTTGAATGTTGCCGTGTCGCTTGCAATGGTGCTAGGAGAAGCCCTTCGGCAAACAGGGGGTTTTTCCCATTTTACCTAACCCAGGCGGCGGAGTGACCATGTCGATATCCAGCGCTGCGCGCATACCATCCCAACATCCGGAGACATTCGATCTTGAGAAGTCGAAGGCGCGGGTTTGGTTCTCGTCATTGCGCAATGACATCTGCGCAGAGTTCGAACGGATCGAGGATGAGTTGAAGACTGGATCCGCGGCATCCTTGCCAGCCGGGCGGTTTTTGCGGGAGCCGTGGAAGCGCACCGACCATACGGGCGCGGACGGCGGCGGCGGCACTATGGCAGTCATGCATGGGCGCGTGTTCGAGAAGGTCGGCGTGCACGTCTCCACGGTCTATGGAGAATTTGCCCCGGAGTTCAGGTCGCAGATCCCCGGAGCGGATCAGGATGCGGGCTTCTGGGCCTCCGGGATCTCGCTGATCGCGCACCCGCTCAATCCCAACGTGCCTACCGTTCATATGAACACGCGGTTCATCGCGACAACGAAATGGTGGTTCGGGGGCGGCTCCGATTTAACGCCCATGCTGGAGCGCAGGCGAAAGGATAACGACCAGGATACGCTCGACTTTCACGCGAAGCTTAAGACCGCTTGCGATAAGCACCCCGTTGCCGACTATGCCCGGTACAGAGCCTGGTGCGACGAATATTTCTATCTGCCGCATCGCAAGGAGCCGCGCGGAATGGGCGGAATTTTCTATGATTATCAGAATTCAGGAGACTGGAACGCGGACTTCTCCTTAACTCAAGATGTAGGCCGCGCCTTCCTCGATGTTTATGCGAAGCTCGTGCGCTGCAACATGCTCACGCCTTGGACCGAAGCCGACCGCGAGGAGCAACTCATCAGGCGTGGCCGCTATGTCGAATTCAACCTGCTATACGACCGCGGCACGATATTCGGGCTGAAGACAGGCGGAAACGTCGACGCGATCCTGTCCTCGATGCCGCCCGTCGTCAAATGGCCGTGAGACTCGGCCGTTGACTTTCAACCTAATGTGACCCTGGTATTCCGGGGTTTTCCCTTTTCTTCGGCTCCTCGCCGACGGTCGCGGCGCGTAGCTGGTAGGTGCTCAGCACGCAGGTTTTGTCCTTATCGAGCACGGCGAAGGCCGGATTCGGCCGGTCCACGAAATCGGCCTGCGTGACGTAGCCCTGCTTGTTCACGTCGTAATAGTCGAAGTTGGCGACTTCGAAGAGCCTGTCGATTTTCTCAAGTTTTGCAAACTCTTCGCGTGTCAGCTTCCCGTCGTGATTGGCGTCCACTTCCTTGAACAGCGACGCCGCGTAGGCCCGCCACTCGTCGCATGTGACCTTGCCATCGTGATTGAGGTCCCAGGTCTGGGCCGCGCGGATGAAAGATCCCTCAACGGTCTCGCTTAATCCGGGCGCGGTCCCGGTGCATCCGGCTGCAAGGAGCGTAGCGCAGCAACCCGCCAGTAATAATCCGTGTTGTAAGGTCCGATGCTGAGGCATGAATATCCGATCAAAACTAGGTAACCGATTCAGGTGGGTAGATTACGGAAAAGCCGCAAAATGTGGTATCAATGAGCCGAAGTGTGCTGAACTGACGCTTTTGTGCCATTTTTGACTCTCCCGCCGGGCAATTTCGAAGCTCCAGGGCTGAAGATTTTGGATCGGGCCACCGGGCCTTGATATAGAGGCAAGGAATGTTTGATTCGGGCGGTTGTCGTCGAAACAAGGTGGGGATTGTTCATGAATTGCCGGTTTGTGGCTGCAGGCATATTGGCCTGTTTTTCCTACTCTAGCGCGGCCATGGCTGGCGAATGCGCGGGAAATCCTGACGCGCTTGGCACCAGCCGGGTGATTACGCTCGATCCCGCCGAGTTCCAGCGGATCGGAACGATCCAGTACAAGCAGACTTTGCCTCTCGAGGACCACGAAGTGGTTCTCACCTTCGATGACGGACCAATTCCACCCAACACGGATAAAGTGCTGGATGCACTCGCGGCCGAATGCGTTAAAGCGACGTTCTTCATTGTGGGGGAAATGGCCAGGGCGCATCCCGCGGCCTTGCAGCGAGCGTACCGCGAGGGGCACACCATCGGCACGCATACCGAGCATCATGCGCATGTCGAACGCATTTCGGCGGAAAAGGCTCAAAAGGAGATCTTGGACGGGATTGCCTCCGTCGCGCAAGCTTTGGGCGACAAGAACGCCGTAGCGCCATTTTTCCGGTTTCCCTACCTTGAAGCAGCCGACGAGCGCGCTCTGAAATTGGGGTTGAGCATCTGGAGCGCCGATCTGCACGGCAGCGACTGGACTTTTATCAACGCCGAAAAGGTTACCGCTCTGACCTTGAGTCGCCTAGAGGCCAAGAAGAAAGGGATTATACTTCTTCACGATATTCACAAGAGGACGGCGGACGCGCTCCCGGTTCTCCTGCGTGAGTTGAAGAAGAGGGGATACCGCGTTGTGCATGTCGTGCCGGCGACCGGGGCCGTCGCAAAGATCGAAGAGAAGCCGGATGCGAAGACGACGGCTCTCGCAAAGCCGGATGAGAAGACCGCTGCAAGGCCAGAGCAGGCGGCTGCCCTGAGCTTGGCTGAGAACCCACTCGTGAAGGCGGTGCAGGCGGCTCTCACAAACCCGGATGAAAAGGCCCCGGTAAACCCAGAGCAGGCGACTGCTCCAAGCTCGGATGCAAAAGCACCGGTTAAGACGGAGACGGCGGCCGCCCCAAGCTCGGGAGAGAAAGCGCCAGTAAAGACGGAGCAGGCAGCTCTCGCAAACCCGGAGCCTGCGCATAAAGTGAAGCACGGGACCCCCGCGAAATCTCGATCAAAAAAGCCCGAAAAACGCGGAACAAGGGGGATGGCGCACGCACCTCAAACGGTCGCGTCAAGCCAAAGCCAATGAGAAGGATCCATTCCAAAATTTTTTTCGGGCGCTGTGGCATCGGTAAGCCGGCGTGATTAGGTTCGGGGGGAGATTGCGACCCGAATCCCCGAGGCTGACATCGTGACATCCGACATTGAAGGCATGACAAAGGCCGCGCCGCTTTCGCGTCGTGAGTTCATGACGGCGGCAGCGGCAACAGCGGCTGGCTATACACTTGCGGCAGGCCCGGTGCGAGCGGATGCGATCAAGACAGATACCGCTGGCCTGATTGCTGGCGACGCCAAAATCCCAGTTTCAGGCGGCGAGATGCCGGTCTATTTCGCAAGGCCTGAAGGCGTCAGCAATCCGCCTGTCGTCCTCGTGGCGATGGAGGTCTTCGGCCTTCATGAGTACATCAAGGACATCGTCCGCCGTCTTGCCAAGCGAGGGGCGTTTGCGGTTGCGCCGGACTACTATTTCCGCAAGGGCGTCGATCTGACGAAGATCACCGACTTCAAGGAACTGATGCCAATCGTGAACGCCAAGCCGGATGCGGAGCTTGTATCGGACCTCGACGCCTCCGTGGCCTGGGCGAAGTCTGAGGGCGGCGATATTTCGAGGCTCGGGATGACTGGTTTCTGCCGTGGCGGCCGGGCTGTTTGGATTTATGCGGCGCACAGCAACGTTCTGAAGGCAGGCGTTGCGTTCTATGGCTCGCTCGTCGATCCACAAAATCCGGTCTGGCCAAAGAGCCCGATTCAACTCGCCCCGGAGATGAAAGCCCCCGTACTCGGACTTTACGGCGACGCGGACCAAGGCATCCCCGTCTCGCAAGTCGAGGAGATGAAAGCCGCGCTTATAGCGGCCGGCAAGACGGCGGAATTCAAAATCTATCCGGGCGCGCCCCATGCTTTCCACGCGGACTACCGTCCAAGCTACAGGAAAGAAGCCGCGGTAGATGCGTGGAATAAAATGGTAGAGTGGTTCAAGACGTATAAGGTCTTGTCCTGATCGGAGAGGCGATGAGCACCAACGCCGCACTTCTTACGGATAGAAGCGTATTGGAAATCGCAGGCGAAGACCGTGCGAGCTTTCTTCAGGGCATCCTTACAAATGATGTTGAGGGCTTGACCGAGGGTGAGGGACGTTTCGCCGGGCTCCTGTCGCCACAAGGCAAAATCCTTTTCGATTTCTTTATTGTCTCTGCTGGCGATAGCTTTCTCGTCGATTGCCCAAGTAAGCTCGCCGCAGACCTCACCAAGCGCCTCGCGCTTTACCGCCTGCGCGCCAGGGTAGCGATTGCGGGCGTGTCGGATCGCTGGGGCGTTGGGGCAGCCTGGGGCGAAGGCGCGCCGGAATGGGCCAAGGCTAACGCGCCGGTCGCATATCCCGATCCTCGCCTGTCTGGCTTGGGGTTTCGGCTGCTGGTTCTTGGATCTCATCAACCGCAATTTTCAGCAAGCCTGGACGATTACGAGGCCATGCGCATCGCACTCGCCATCCCCGAAGGCGGCAAGGACTACGCCTACGGGGACGCCTTCCCCCACGAGGCCTGCTTCGATCTTCTGAACGGCGTAAACTTCAAGAAGGGCTGCTACGTCGGGCAGGAGGTGGTGTCGCGGATGCAGCATCGCGGCACGGCGCGGACTCGCATGCTGGCCGTATCGGCGCAGCAGCCCTTGCCGCAGGGCGGGACGGACATCCTGGCGGACGGCTTTGCGGTAGGAAGGCTTGGCTCTGTTGCGGGCGAGCGTGGTGTGGCGCTCGCACGGCTCGACCGTGCCAAGGAAGCGCTTGCCAAGGGCCAAAACTTCACTGCGGGCGGCGTTCCGGTTGAGCTTTCAGCGCCGGGCTGGGCGACCTATTCGCTGGACGAGGCCGCCGGAGCCGGGCATTGACCACAAGGGAAGGCGATGGCGTTTGCCGGTGTCCGTGGGCGCGCGGCGGTGCGCTTTATATAAGCTACCACGACGAGGAGTGGGGCATTCCGAAGACGCGGGACATCGAGTTCTTCGAGAAGCTGATCCTGGAGGGGTTTCAGTCCGGCCTGTCCTGGCTCACCATACTCCGCAAGCGAGAGGGCTTCCGAAAGGCATTCGACGGTTTCGAGGCTGAGAAAATCGCGCGGTACGACGAACGGAAAATCGCAGAGCTGCTTGCCGACGCCAGCATCATCCGCCACCGGGGCAAGATCGAAGCGGCCATCACCAACGCGCGCGCCTACCTCGATCTGGCGAAAAGCCAGACGCTTGCGGTTTACTTCTGGGGTTTCGTAAACGGCGAGGCCATCCAGAACCGCTTCGCAAGCATGGCGGAGGTGCCGCCTGAAACGCCATTGAGCCGAACCATCGCCAAAGAGCTCAAGGCGAGCGGCTTCCGTTTTTGCGGCCCCACCACGACCTATTCGCTGATGCAGGCTTGCGGCCTCGTCAATGACCATCTCATCTCGTGTCATCGCTACGACGCATGTGCGGCTTTGTCGCGTCCTCGACTTCTGGCATAAAGGAGAGGGGCGAATCGAGGGAGCCGAACATGAATGCGCCGATTGAAACACCGCTGCCTGCGCGGGTCTGGCAGCGCATGCTTTCGGGCCGCCGCCTCGACCTGATCGACCCATCTCCCTTCGACATCGAGATTTCCGACATCGCCCACGGCCTGGCCCGCGTCGCCCGGTGGAATGGCCAGACCAGGGGCGCGCATGCTTTATCGGTGGCGCAGCACTGCATCCTGGTGGAAGCCATTGTCTCGGCCATGAAGCCGAACCTCGATGCGAAATTTCGGCTGGCCGCGCTGCTGCACGACGCGCCGGAATATGTCGTTGGCGACCTTATCAGCCCCTTCAAGGCAGTCATGGGCGCGAGCTACAAGACTTTCGAGGACCGAATCCAGCGCGCCGTCCATATCCGCTTCGGGCTTCCGCCCATTCTTCCTCCAGGCGCGGCGCAGACGATCAAGAAGGCAGACAAGATCGCCGCCTACTACGAGGCGACCCAGCTCGCGGGCTTTTCCGTAGCAGATGCGAAAGTTTGTTTCGGCGATCCCACCTCTTTGCCCATTGCGCTTCCGGAGAACGTCATGGTGCTGGAGCCGATGGCAACCTCGGCAGCGCAAAGTGCGTTTCTCAAGCGCTTCGAAGCGCTTGAGGTCGAGGTTCGAAAGGCTTCCGCTCATGCACCCTGACCTGAAAGCGCCGACGCCGGAAGTGCTGTCGCGCTTTGCTGCCATCGTGGGCAAAAAGGGCGTGCTGACCGCGCCGGAGGACATCGCCCCATACCTCCAAGAATGGCGCGGCCTTTATCACGGCCGCACGCCGATGGTGCTCCGGCCTTCCACCGTGGATCAGGTCAGCGCGGTCCTGAAGCTCGCTCATGAGGAGCGCATCGCAATTGTGCCCCAGGGCGGCAATACGGGGCTTGTCGGGGCGCAAATACCCTTTGAAACAGGCAGCGAAGTCGTCCTTAGCCTCAATCGCATGAAGGCAATCCGCGCCGTCGATCCCGCAGGGAACAGCCTGACCGCCGAGGCGGGCGTTACCCTGCAATCGATCCAAGAGGCTGCCGCGGCGGTGGACCGGCTTTTCCCGCTCAGCCTCGCCTCCGAGGGCACGTGCGAGATCGGCGGCAACATCGCAACCAATGCGGGCGGCGTTCATGTCCTGCGCTATGGCAACACGCGCGAGCTCGTGCTTGGTCTTGAGGCGGTTTTCCCCGACGGTGAGATCTGGAACGGCCTCAAGTCGCTCCGCAAGGACAATACGGGCTACGACGTGAAAAGCCTGCTGATCGGCTCGGAGGGCACGCTCGGCGTTATCACGGCGGCGACGCTCAGGCTTTTCCCGCGTCCGGTCGAGGTGGCGACGGTGTTTGCGGGCTTGCCCAGCCTGGATGCCGCGGCGTCCCTCTTTTCGAGCGCCTTCGAAAAGGCTGATCCGCTCCTGACCACCTTCGAACTGATCCCGCGCATCCTTCTCGATTTCCTGGCGACGCATCTTCCGCAACACCGCGATCCGCTGGCCGGGTGCCATCCCTGGTACGCGCTTATTGAAATTTCCTCGCCCTTGGCGGGAGGACTGGCGGAACGCGTGGCGCTGTCGATCCTTGAGGCCGCAGCCGGCGACGGCATTGTTGCGGATGCCGCCGTAGCGGCTTCTCAAGCGCAGTCAGACGCCTTTTGGGGCCTGCGGGAGGCGGCCTCCGAGGTGCAGAAATACGAAGGCGGCAGCATCAAGCACGACGTTTCCGTGCCCATTTCGCAAATTCCGCGCTTTATCGAGGAGGCGAGCGCCGCCGTTACCGCGCTTATTCCGGGCTCGCGTCCCGTTCCTTTCGGCCATTTCGGCGACGGCAATATCCATTTCAACATATCGCAGCCGAGGGGCGCGGATAAGGACGCATTCTTGGCAAGATGGGACGAGGTAGCCGCCCTCGTTCATGGCATTGTGCTGCGCTATGGCGGTTCGATCAGTGCCGAGCATGGAATTGGCCGGATGAAAGCGGCGACGCTCGAAACAGTGAAAGCGCCGTTTGAGCTTGAGATGATGCGCGGGATCAAGGCCGTCTTCGATCCGCGCGGCATCCTCAATCCCGGGAAGCTGCTCGCCCGTTTCCACCCTGTTGAGTGACGTGTGGGCGCACCCAGTATCGCGATCCTGTGGAAAACTGTAGAATGCGCCCGGACAAACTGAAGCGGGGCAAGCTTCCGGCCAGCGCGAACGTGGATCGATTGCAGGCCGCGCTGTGTTCGCAAACGCAAACCTTCCGCGGGGCATATTTACATGGGACCATATTCGGCGGCTTCATGACCACAACCGCGTCGATAACCGGGACCGAGCAGCCGACGCTGCGGCAGGCGGCGCTCATCGGCGCGTTGGGCGTTGTTTTTGGCGACATCGGCACCAGCCCGCTCTATGCCTACAAGGAGGCGCTTCGCTCGGCGGGGAACATCGAGGCGCTGCGCCCTATCGTCTTCGGCTGCATGTCGCTGGTTTTCTGGGCGCTCATCGTCGTCGTCTCGATCAAATATGTGCTGGTCGTCATGCGTGCCACCAACGATGGCGAAGGCGGCATCATGGCGCTGACCGCTCTTGCCGTGACGCCGCTCAAAGTGGACCGATTGCGTGAGGCGGCAATTTTGGTCGGCCTGATTGGCGCCGCACTTTTCTACGGCGATTGCATCATCACGCCCGCGATCTCGGTCTTGAGCGCCGTCGAGGGGCTTGAGATCGCGACGCCGGTCTTCAAGCCCTATATCGTCCCCATCGCCGCCGGCATCCTCGCCGGCCTTTTCATTTTGCAGAGCCGCGGTACGGCGAACATCGGCAAGCTTTTCGGGCCAGTGATGATCATCTGGTTTGCGGTGATCGGATTGGCCGGGTTGCCCCATATTTTTAAAAGTCCTGAAGTGCTTCAGGCTCTGAACCCAGCCTACGGCCTTGGTCTCATCACCGAGCATGGTTGGACCGGCTTTCATGTCCTCGGATCGGTATTCCTGGTTCTTACCGGAGCCGAAGCCCTCTATGCCGACGAAGGACACTTTCTCGGCGATGTGATCCGCATTGACTGGTTCTCAATCGTGCTGCCGGGCCTGCTCCTGAATTACTTCGGGCAGGGCGCGCTCGTGCTGCAGAACCCGAATGCCGCGGCGAACCCGTTCTATCTCATGTTTCCGGATTGGGCCCTTTATCCTGCGGTTGGGCTTGCGACCGCCGCAACGATCATCGCCAGCCAGGCTGTCATCAGCGGCGCGTTCACTATGACGCAGCAGGCGATCCTTCTTGGTTTCCTGCCTCGCATGGAAATCCGGTTCACATCGCAGACCGAGGCCAGCCAAATCTATGTCCCGCAAATCAACTGGATTCTTGCGGTGGCCGTTATCGGCCTTGTTCTCACCTTCAAGACCTCCGACTCGCTCGCAGGAGCCTATGGCGTAGCCGTCTCGACAACAATGCTCGCCACGACGATTCTCGTTGGCGCGGTAGCTCGATATATCTGGCGCTGGAGCCTGCTTCTGACGGGGACCGTGATAACCTTCTTTTTTATCGTCGACGCAACCTTCTTCAGCGCGAACCTGATCAAGATTTTTGAAGGCGGTTATGTTCCTCTCCTCGTTGGCGCTGCGATCTTTGCCGCGATGACGACCTGGCGCAAAGGGCGGATCATCCTCTTCAACCGCATTGCAAGGGACAACCCGCGCTATAAGGAGTTCTGGGAGGACATGCACTGCGCGAACATGCCCCGCGTTCCCGGTGTCGCCATCTACCTCACCAGCCGCGCCGATCGCGTGCCGTCCTCCCTCAAGCTGAACGTGAAGCACAACAAGTGCCTGCATGAAAATGTTATCCTGCTCACGGTGCTCACGGAGCGCATCCCTCGCGTGCCGAAACATCGCAGGGTCGTGGCGGAACCTCTCGAACATGGTTTTGTGCGCCTGACCTTGCGGTATGGCTTTGCCGAGTTGCCCAACGTGCCGCGCTCGCTCCGCCGCGCGCTAGAGCGGAACGTGGACCTCGGCTGCGCATTGGATTGCGAAAGCGTCTCCTACTTCGTGGGCCGGGCGATACCGGTCCCCTCGACAAGGCCGGAAATGTCCCAGTGGCGGGAGCGCATCTTCTTTTTCCTCACCAGGAACGCCACGGCGGCATCCAACTTCTTCTGCATCCCCTCCGAGCAAGTGGTCGAGGTCGGCACCTACATAGAGATTTGAGCCCGATTACGAAGCAATCGCACTCATGACGCGCTGGATGAGCGTCCGGTCGTCCTTGGCGTAGTCCTTCACGATGTCGTGGACAACCTGGAGTTTCGCAGTGACCTCCGGCGAGATCACAAAGGGGTAAAGATCGTCGATGCCCATGCTGCGGTTGATGCTGTTCACGGCGAACGTCATCGGGAGCCAGGCGTCGATGATGGTGTCGAAATCGGCCTGCTTATAGGGGTCGAAGGTTATGCTCGCCTTCAGGTTATCATCCTGCCCGGCGCGCGGCCTGATCCGCAAACCGAATGCATAGGCTGTCTCCAGTGTGTCGACCATGTGGAGGTAGTGGGCGAAGGTTTCAGCCCAATCCTCGTGGGGATGCGAGCTTGCATACGCGCTGATGTGGTGAAGCTGCCAGTCGGCCGGCGCCCCATGCGCATAATGGGCTTGCAGCGCTTGATTGTAGTCCTGGGTCTCGTTGCCGAATGTCTTTCGAAAAAGGCCGTAGACTGGTTTATCCAGAACGAGCCGCTCAAAGTAGTAATGGGCGATTTCGTGCCGGAAATGCCCGAGTAGCGTGCGGTAGGGCTCGTGCATTTTCTGCCGTATTTCAGCCCGGACGGCGTCGTCCGCCTCCGCGACGTTGAGCGTGATCTCGCCATGATCGTGCCCAGTCAGGATTTTGCCCTGCCCATCCTCTCCCGGCAGCGGCGCAAGGAAGTCGAAGGCTATTCCGGTTTCCGGCTGCTCGGTCTTGTTCGCGATGGGAAGCCCGAGGCGGAGGAGGCTGTAGACGAGGCGATGTTTCGCGACCTCGATCCGCTGCCATCGCCGCAAATTTTCAGGCTGGGTCAGTTCGGGGATTGTGCGGTTGAGCTTGCACGCGGGGCAGAGCGAACCCGAGCCCGCATCGACGAGCCAGTTGCACGCGCTGTGCTCGAAATTGGCACAATAGGAGACGGTGCGCGACCGATCCGCCAAAGGCGTGAACCCGCCTGCCTTGTTTGTCTGCAGTGCGGTTAACATGGCTGCGTCGGGGAGAAAACCGAGAGCGGAGCCGCAGCGTTCGCACTGGGTGTTCTCGAAATAAATAAGCTGGCCGCAATTCTGGCATTCAAAAAGCTTCATCGGCTCATCTCACACGGTTGCGCTGAGTTTCATCAACACGAGACTGTTGCTTTCGATCCGAAGGCTGATTTTGGAAAGAAATGAAGGTTTTGAATAAACAACCAGGAACGCTACCTGCCGGATGGCGTTTATGGGCTAGCGCGCAAAGAGACAGGGTGGGACACGAACCATGAACGTTGCTGATCCTCTTGACGGCTTGCGGGTTCTCATCGTCGAGGATGAGACCCTCGTCGCAATGCTGATCGAGGAGTACCTCCTTGAACTTGGCTGCAACGTCGCGTTCTCGGCAAGCCGGGTGGCAAAGGCAATAAAGGGCCTTCAGACTTGCCTGGTCGATGTCGCGGTCTTGGACGTCAACGTGGCGGGCGAAAGCATCTCCGGGTTGGTGGAGACGCTCGATGGCCGCGGCATCCCGTTCATTTTTGCGAGCGGTTATGGCGCAAGAGGCGTCGATGCCCGATGGGCTGGAAGCCCCGTGCTTCAGAAACCCTTCACGGGATCGGATCTGCGCTCGGCGCTCCTCTCCTTGCTTGAGAAGCCAGCCCGGAGCTAACCCTGTTTTCGGTAGAACTGCGGTCGAGATAGCCGGCCCTGAGGAAAGCTGGCGTCCTTGACGAGCGGGCGGATCAAGGAGAAGCCAACGGGAGCGTTCGATTTTCCGAAGCGGCGCGGCCCGGCACTTGCGAGCGACTTGTAAACCGAACAGCCGTCGAATTGTACGATGGAGGACTAGGCGCCAATGATCGGGGTGGACGAGCGTCGTTCGCTCGCCCACGCTTTAGTCAACGTCCAGAGTGTTGGTTGTATTGGCAGAACGGCCGTAGCCGCGATGCATTATGGGGTGGTGGCGCCGGCAACGCTCAACCGCATGCCGCCAAGCATGCTTCCGCGACCTGTGCAGAGATCATAGCCGACGGCGGCGACGTAGCCCGCATAGGGACCGCAATTTCCGCTCGTGATATCGCGGAGATTGCCAAGACTGCCAGCATAGAGTTTGTTCAAGAACCCCTGGAAGTTGGTGGACTTGAAACCGTCATGAGCTATAACGCCGGCCTCGACAGGGGACGCGACGCTCGTGCCGCCTACCAGCCACCAGCCGCCACTGAGGTATACCCAAACGCCTGTATCCGGATCGGCTTCAGCGGCAATGTCAGGCACGACGCGATAGTTGCCCTGACCTACAGATACCGGGCCCTGATAAGGTGGCTTCGCAACGTATGCGCTTATGCCGCTTCCGGTTTGCTGCCAAACCAACTCACCGATATAATTGCCATTGGTTGGATTGCGGCTTATCGATGTACCGCCCACGGCGACCACGTATTGGGAGACGCTTGGCCATTCCGTACCAGGCGCATCGCCAGTCGACGCAAGAAAGGTCACATTCGCTTTTTGAAAGTGAGAGTCATAAGAGGCTTCAGTTGACCACTCAGATCCGCCCCAACTCATGGAAACGACGCCGCCGCCATCGGCCGCTACCAGCGCAGCAGCTTTGTCGACTGCGACCAGAAGATCGGCATCGGAGTTGGAGGCCGCCTCGACAAGATATATCTTGGAGTTGGGCGACATTGCATGCGCCCACTGGACGTCTAAAGCAGATTCCAGCGTCCATCCTGAGTTAACCGGCGGCACGCTGCCCGAGGCATAGACAACATGCAACCCTCCGGGAGGCGCTGGCAGGTTAAACTGGGTGTCAAAATAATTCAGGTCGGCGACGGCAGTAGGGTCGTCATAGGCATCGACAATGGCGATAGACATGCCCGAGCCGCCCGTGATTACCGCCGTTGCTGTGGTCGGATTGCACCCGGCCGTCTGGGCCACGAAACCATAAACGCAGGCCAGTGACGATGGCGTTTCATTATAGTAGCCCGACAATGGGGGCAGCGACGGCGATATGCCGCTGCCGGCAGCAGTAGGTTTGGCGCCGGCATCAGGAAGGATCACTCCGATAACATTCGTGTGAGCGTAAATGCCAATGTCGGATGGCTTTTGCGTATTCGAAGGCGGATACCAATAAGTTGGCGCTCCATGGACTACTTTCGACGCAGTTGTCTGCGCCCAGACGCTACCGCACACAATTGCTGTTACCACCCCGGCCCCTACGGAAAGGAGCCGGTGTAATGATGTATTTCTCATCGAATTCTCCCACTGAACATTGTTTTCAGTATCGAAGCGCACACAACTGGCTGATTTGGTTGTGCTTTACCCTCATAGCTGCTCCGGGTGCGGGAGGCTATACAGGCATCAAGTCCTTGGGAGTAGAATTTCCAAGAATACGCCAAGTGTTGCAGAAGCGTATCAACAGTCGAGCGTGCGGATACTCGCTCTAGTGTGCTTAACAAAAAAGGACAATCAGAAGTGTTGCTTGTGCGTGATCGGTTTCGAGAGGCAGAAGATCTGCTTCTTGTGAAGAACGCTATTGAAATAAGCCAAGCGTTTCGATTCTTTTTCGCCGGAGGCACAGTTTTAAGACAAATTCATGAAGGTCCTTCAACTTAACTTCAACAGAATGATAGTAACCTATTCAGGTACCGGCCCATTCGCGCATTTCTGGTTGGAAGAGTAAGGTTCGTTCGCCACCGACAGATGTCTTCCGCTCTTACGAAGGAGCAAGAACATGAAGGCCTTGGCAGCTTCGGCGTTCGCAATCGCATCGGCAGGCGGTCTTCTTCTTGGAGCGCAGGCTCAAGATCAATCGCGTCATTTCGAGTTTGGCATTTTCACGCTGAACCTCGGTGAGTTTGCCGACCTGACGGGAGACCATATCCCGTTGGAGTTTGTAAAGGTTTGGGCGCATCCTTTCGGAAACAGGGCCATCAACATATCGGTAAGCGGAAAATCCTATACCGTTGGCGTCGGCGCCCGCATCGATCTGAAGAGCCGCTATTTATGGTCAAGCTCCGGCGATGCCGGGAGCGCCGTCAGCGGGAAGGATCACTGCTATCTTGAAATAGCGGATTTCGACAATCCGGAGGAAGGAAAGCCGAAGGTCATGTTCGCGCTCGATTGCAAGTGAGCGTTCAAGAACGCTGCGGCGGCTTCGCGATCCAGCCCGTATAGGTCAGCCAAAGACCGGCGAGGACAAGCAGGCCGAATCCGATCCGCACAAGAGAAATCGCCTTCATCGCCTCGATGCCAGCCTTCTCATACAGGTGCGGCGCTATCAGAAGCGCCAGCCCGCGAAGCGCCAGGAACCAGCCGAACAGGGAAATCAGGGTCGAGGACGCGCTCGACCAGTATTGATGGTTCGCGATGACGAACAGGCCGCCAAAAACCATAAGGGCGCCCATGATCCACACCAGCGCCGCGTTTTCGAAGAATGCCGATAGCTCCACACCCATGTCCGGCGCGCGGGCCGCGATGATTCCGGGAACGATGACGAGGTAGGGGCCGATGACGCGCGCGAATGCGCGGGTTCGCGATTTGGACTCTGGCCTGGCGGACATGACGTCGCTCCCTTGCGGCGAGTTAATGATCCGGCAGCGAAATATACTCGATATTGAAAGCCCGGTCGCCGGTGGGCAGGCCGGGGGGCGGAGTTGGCATCCGCGCCTGCTTCACGGCCAGGAGCGCGCCCTGGTCGAGCCAGTTGTCGCCGCTGCTCTTTACAAGTCGCAAGCCCTGGACCTGCCCGCTATCCGAGACAACGAAGGTCACCAGCGCACTGCCCCACTTCCCGTTCCCCATCGGTTTGGTGGCGGCGAGCGCCCAGATGACCTTGCGCTCCCACTCATCGGATTTCCCCTGGTGCGTTGCGCCTGGCCGGAAGGACTTGACATTCCCGGCCTGCCGGGGCGTGTGCTGGACCTGCTCGCGCCGCTCCTCGGATTGCTTGACAGCCTGCTTGAGCTGAGAACTGAATTGCTCCGACATCGCGGCGATGTAGCCCGCCGGGTCGAAGGGCGGACTCTTCTTGTCATCCGGCTTTTGCTGTGTGGGGGACTCAGCCGCGCTTGCTTCCTTTTGTGGGGCCTCTTCCGGCTCGGGCTTAGTTTGCGGTTCCGAAGAAGGAGCGGGCGTCTCGGCCGGAGCTGGCGTAGGGGGCGCTTCCTGGCGGAAGGGGTCCGAGCTGAGGCGCTTGAGGTCGGCCTCGCTGATGACGGAGACGTTCAAATGCTCGGGCATGCCCTCCTCCATGCCGAGCTGGTGAAGATCGGGAGCGGAAGGCGCGGGCCGGATCATGAACGGCGTAAGGACCGCGAGGTGGAGGAGAAACGCAGCGGCGATCGCAGCGTAGAGCGCGCGCTTCGACCACGGGTTCGCCGTGATCGGCCTTGTGTCCGCAACCAGTGCAAACTCCGGCGGGGCGGCTCCGGCAGGGACAGCGGTGCTCGCGAAAAGGGCGAAGTTGGGCGGGGGAGTCTTCCTCGGGACAGAGCGGTCCGCAACCAGAGCAAAATCAACCCGCACGCCTGCCGGAAAGATCCTGGCGGCGTTGTAGCCGGCTTCGAGAAGCGGCGTGCGAAGGTTGTAAATGCTATTGCTCAAATGCTCCAATCCCCCGCGAAATGTACCTGCTTCGCGGCAGAGTCGAACAGCTAATCCACGAATTCATCGACACGATGACGTTACGGAACAAACTTTTTCGGGATGCGGGCGAGCGAGCGCCGCTCCCCGACCCTACTTTGCGGGAGGCATTGCCGGCAGGAACTTGAAAGGCTCCGCCTTTTCGAATTGCCCGCTCACCTCGCCCGAAAACACCTCGCCATGGGAAACGGTGAGCCTCTTCACAGGTGCACCGGGCTTCAGATCCGTCTTGGAGAGCGTGACCCAGAATGTATTTGGGCGCGTCGCCGAGTTGAAATAATAGATCAGGTTCTTCTGGTCTGCGACGGTGCGCCAGATGGTGGAGGAAATGTTCGGCTCGGCCGGCGTCGATATGCCAAGGGGAACGCTGACGGCGCGCTGCACGCTGAGTACGCTTGCGACAGCTTGGTAGGCGTAGGACTGCTCCGGAACACCCGCGATGAAATTTTTGTCGAGCTTCCTTGGGATCGCATTGAGAAGGAACGAAGCGCGCACGAAGCGGTCCGCCGCCCGGTTCGTGCCCGGCAGGAAGGTCAGACCGCCAATGCCCTTCCAATACGCGTCCAGCGCGAGCTGTTGCTCATAGACGGGCGAGTTCGTCATCACCGTGTATTGCTTGCTGTGATGAATGACGAGCTTCCCGCCGACATATTCGAAAATAGCCGAATCACCCGCTGGATCTGAAATCGAGAGGTGAAGCGCCGCGGCAGCGCCATTCGGCAGCGTTGGCGCAAGAATGTTGAACGGCTCGGCCCGCAGCGCGTCGACAGCCTCTGCAACTGTCGCATAATTGTCGAGGACAAATTGCGCCCAGGCCGCGATGGAAAGGAAGGGGTGAGCCGGGCCGGACCTTCCGTAATCCGACTCCGCGAGATAGAGCAGGTTTGCGACGAGGCCCTTTTCGTTCATGCCATCGGCGGTGCCTGCCTCGTAGCCGGAGACGATGACACTTCCATATTTCGATTCCCAGGTGATGGACTTCGGCCCCGCGGCGCCATCGCGTTTTATGCCTGCGGGGAAGATCCAGAGGTTGGAGCCCATGTCCTCTTCCCAATCCATGTTCCGCCCGGTGATCGCGGTGCCGTCATCGCCCACGTACAAAGACCGTGTGCAGGAGGTGGCTGGCGGCGATGCAAAGGACAGAATGACGGCCGAAATGGCTGCTCGCAGAAATTTTCCGGCGTGTGAGGCCATCGACTCGTCTCCATTGGGAAAAGCTGCGCAAATCTATCTAATAACCGCATGTGTGTCGACCGCCGAAACAATCTAAAATTGCGGCCTTGGGGTCCAAGAAATTTCGTGATGAGCGGGCGGTAGAGAGGAAGGGCTCAAAGCGAGTCAAGCTTCGGCGCCGGTGTAATATCCAACGCCAATGCAGGGTGACCAGGGGTCCGGGCTAGCGCGCCGCCACCGTCTGCGATTGTGTTTGGCTCTGCGCGCGAGGCGCTTCCGGCTGCGCCCCGAAGAAAGCCTGTCCCAACTCGTTTGTCAGGCGCATGAGGCTCAGCTGCACCCAGTCGTTGAACTGATGAAGATTTTCAAGCAGACGCTCGTCCTTGCTTGCGCCTTCCAGCCCCGCGATCATTTGCTCCGCCAGCTCGGCTGCCCGGGCGGCGTTTTTAAGCCCGCAGTTACGCCGCAGGAACTCGATCATCGCCTGAATTTCTCCGAGGCAGAACGCGATGGAGCGCGGCAGGCGCGGATCGAAAATCAGAAAATTGGCAACCTCGCTCGGCTCGATGTGATGAGGGAAAACGCGCCGGTAGGCGTGATACGCGGAAGCCGCGCGCAAGAGAATTGTCCAGAAGGTGAAGTCGAAGCGCCCTTCGTCGCGCGCCTGGCCCGTCGCTTGCCGGACGAAGCGCACATCGAGAAGCCGGCTGGTCTGATCGGCGCGTTCGAGATAGAGCCCGAGCCGGAAAAACGGCCAGGTCTCATCGTGGTAAAGTGTGCTCTCCGCTACGCCGAGCTGCGCATAGCAACCCCGCTTGATCGCGTCGCACGTGCGCGAGAGGCGAACCTCCGAGAAGTCGTTCGGGCCGAACGCGAACATCCGGTTATGGAAGTCGTTCAGCTGATACCACATGTCGGTCGACAGCATCGGCCGGAGCGCCCGCGCATTCTCGCGAGCGGATCGGATCGAGGATTGGATCGAACCCGGGTTGTCGACATAAGCCATGTAGTAGCGGATTACGTTTTCAGCGCTCGGCTCCGAAAAAGCCTTGGAGAAAGCCTTCTCATCGGAATAAAGCGCGACGATCCACGCCCAGGAATTGTCGTCCCGGCCGCGCTGGAAAGACGTTTGCGTTTCGATGACGCGAGCAAGGCTTTCGGCTCGCTCGAAATAGCGCGCCATCCAGAAAACGCTTTCCGCGTATCGTGAGAGTAGGCTGCTCACTCGCCGCTCTCCTTCAGAACCCAGGTGTCTTTCGTCCCGCCGCCCTGGCTTGAATTCACGACGATGGAGCCTCTGCGAAGCGCGACGCGGGTGAGGCCGCCCGGCAGGAGCCAGGTCTCCTCGCCTGTTACCGCGAAGGGCCGCAAATCGACATGGCGCGGCTCGACGCCCTCAGCGGAGAGGGTCGGGCAAACCGAGAGCTCGATCATGGGCTGGCTTATATAGTTGGATGGATTTGCCTTCAGCTGATCGCGGCAGAGATCGAGTTCTGCCTTCGTGGCCTTCGGTCCAACGCAGATTCCGTACCCGCCCGACTCGCCAACGGGCTTCACCACAAGTTCGTCGAGATGGCTGAGCGTGTAGGCCAAGGCATCCGGCTCGCGGCAGATATGGGTCTCGACATTGGGCAGGATCGCTTCTTCGTCCAGGTAGTACTTTATGAGGCGCGGAACGTAAGCGTAGACCGCCTTGTCGTCGGCGACGCCGGTGCCGACGGCATTCGCAAGCGTCAGGTTTCCCTTGCGTGCGGCGCGCATCAGACCTTTGACCCCGAGTACGCTCTCGGGCTTGAAGGCTTCCGGATCGAGGAAATCGTCGTTGACGCGGCGGTAGATGACATGGACGGGTTTCGGGCCTGACACGGTCTTCATGAAGACCTTGTCGTCTTCCACGAAGAGGTCGCGGCCTTCCACGAGAGGAACGCCGATCTCGCGGGCCAGGAAGACGTGTTCGAAATAGGCCGAGTTGAACACGCCCGGCGAGAGCAGCACGATCTGGGGATCCGAAACGCCTGGCGGCGCGACCTCCAGGAGCTTGTTGCAGAGCTGCGTGCCGTACTCGGAAACGCTTTCGATTGCGAAGCCATGCATCAGGTCGGGGAAAGCCCGCTGCATCAGATGCCGGTTCTCCACGACGTAAGACACGCCGGAAGGCGTGCGGCCATTGTCTTCCAGCACATAGAAATCGCCTTTAGGATCGCGGATGATGTCCGTCCCGCCAATGTGGATGTAGGTGCCGCAAGGCGGATCGTAGCCGACCATTTCCGGCCGGTAGTTTGAATTCCCCAGCACG
This sequence comes from uncultured Alphaproteobacteria bacterium, assembly GCA_963817495.1. GTDB lineage: Bacteria > Pseudomonadota > Alphaproteobacteria > Rhizobiales > Rhodomicrobiaceae > Rhodomicrobium. The sequence continues at coordinate 166,015 of CAWFOS010000014.1, forward strand.
AGGTCGGAAGGAACGATACCATCCTTAAGGGCTTTGCGATCGTGATAGATGTCCCAAAGGAAGAGGTTCAGCGCTTTTATGCGCTGCTTGACCCCGCGATCGATTATGCGCCAGTCCGGGGCCGTAATCACACGCGGGATCACGTCGAAAGGCAAGATGCGGTCGATTGCGGTTCGGTCGCTGTAGACCGTGAAAGTGATGCCAAGGGTGAACAGCTCGCGCTCGGCATCGGCGGCGCGCTCGCGGAGCAGCTGAAGTTCGAGTTGCTGGAGGCGGTGCCAAAGGGCGGTCAGGTGGCGATTCCGGTTCTCGGTCGAACCTATCAGCTCACAATATCTTGGCCCTGGGCTGTAATTGTCGAGCGGAGCGACTGTAGACGGATTTTTTAAAGCTGTGATCGTCGCCATGCAGCCCCCTGCAGTGCATCAGCCCTTGATGGCCCGGACCAGATGTGGAGATTAATGAGTCAATACAAGAAAAGACTAACACAGCAACATACTGCGCCGGAACATAATTCTCCGCTGAAACATTCAGCAGAATGCCTCCATTTTTGCCTATTTTTTCAGCACAAATTGGCGGATGAACTTACCGCCGAAAGCTCAAGACCCCTGCACGAAAGGTTCAAGCCCCGAAAGCCGCAAGCGCGGCTCAATCGTGGGAATCTCTCGTGGAGGGAACGGTGCAACTGCCTTGGCGATGGCTTTAATATGATCCGGTGTGGTTCCGCAACAGCCGCCAACAATATTTAACAGACCATCCGCCGCCCAGGTGCGCATCGCTTCGGCCATCAACTCCGGGGTCTCGTCATACTCGCCCATCGCGTTCGGGAGTCCGGCGTTGGCGTAGACGCTGACATGGGTGTCGGCCACTTTGGAGATCTGTGCGATCGGAGGCCGCAGTTGCTCGGCGCCGAAAGCACAATTCATGCCGATCGAGAAAGGCTTAAAATGCCGCAGGGAGTACCAGAAGGCTTCGGGTGTCTGACCTGAGAGGTTTCGTCCCGACAGGTCCGTGACCGTGCCGGAAATCATGATCGGCAGCTCGATGCCCATCGCATCGAAGGTTTCCTTGACCGCGAACCCTGCCGCTTTCGCATTCAAGGTGTCGAACACCGTCTCGATGATGATCGTGTCGACGCCGCCTTCGATCAGGCCGCGCGTCTGCTCGCTATAGGCGGCGACCAACTCATCGAAAGAGATGTTGCGAAAGCCGGGGTTGTTGACATCCGGCGAGAGAGACGCTGTGCGGTTCGTCGGGCCTATTGAACCGGCAACAAAACGCGGTTTTTCTGGTGTCAGCGCCGTGTATTTGTCCGCCGCCTCGCGAGCAAGTTTCGCCGCCGCAACGTTGATCTCGAAAGCAAGCGCCTCCATGCGATAGTCCGCCATCGAGATGGTTTGGGCGTTGAAGGTGTTCGTTTCGAGGATGTCCGCCCCGGCTTCGAGATAGGCTTCGTGAATGCCGCGAACGATGTCCGGCTGAGTCAAAACCAGAAGGTCATTGTTGCCCTTCAGATCGCAGGGCCAATCCGCAAATCGCTCGCCGCGATAATCGCCCTCTTTGAGCTTGTGGCGCTGGATCATGGTGCCCATCGCACCGTCGAGAATGAGGATGCGCTGCTTGGCGGCGGCGTAAAGGACGGCGATGCGTTCGTTGCGGTTCATTGCGGAATATCCTTCAGGCGGTCACGCTCTGCGGCGCAGACGGCTCGTGCGCCCTGATCCCCAGTAAGTGGCAAATGGCATAAACGAGATTGGCGCGGTTCAAAGTGTAGAAATGAAACTCGGTGACGCCGCCCGCGACAAGGTCCATGACCTGCTCGGCTGCCACCGTCGTCGCGACAAGCTGCGTCGTTTCCAGATCGTCGGCCAGGCCATCGAAGCGTTCGGCGACATCGACGGGAATCGAAGCTCCACAGCGCGACGCGAAGTTCGCTACCTGCTTGAAATTGTGGATGGGAATCAGCCCCGGCACGACGGGGATGTTGATGCCCCGCGCGCGGACGCGTTCGAGATAGCGCCAGTAGCAGTCATTGTCGAAAAAGAATTGCGTCATGGCGCGCGTCGCTCCGGCATCGACCTTTGCCTGCAGCATGTCGAGGTCGGTCTCGATCGTCGAAGATTCGGGATGCTTTTCAGGATAGGCCGAAACGGAAACCTCAAAGTCAGCGATGCGCTTGATGCCTGCGGTCAGATCGGCGCCGTTGCAGTAGCCGCCGGGGTAAGGGACATAGGCTGCGCCCATGCCCTCGGGCGGATCGCCGCGCAAGGCGACGATATGGCGGACGCCGATCTCCCAGTATTCACGGATGATGCTGTCGATTTCCTCTTTCGTTGCCGCAACGCAGGTCAGGTGCGCCGCGGGTTTCAAAGAGGTCTCCTTGAGGAGGCGGGATACTGTTGCATGCGTCCGCTCGCGCGTCGATCCGCCCGCCCCGTACGTCACCGAGACGAAATCCGGGGCAAGCGGCTCAAGCTTGCGGATCGCGTTCCACAGCGACGCCTCCATCGCGGCAGTCTTGGGCGGAAAGAACTCGAAACTGACCGCGATCGGCGGATGTATTGCGTGGTAGTGCGTGTTTGCCTCCGTCACGAAGCGGCCCTCCATCTTTGCGTTCGCGCGCTGGCTTTCTCGCCCGCCCAGAGGGCGACGGTCAGCGCGTCGTTGTTGACATGATCTGCTTGCAGCTCCCTGTAGGTCCTGGAGCCCACCCCGGCTTCCTCAAGCCACGTTGCGATTTCACTCGCCGCGAAACCGAGGCGTACATGCGCATGCTCCTGGCGCAGGAATTCGAGATTATGAGGCGCAAAGTCGACGAGGACGAGGCGGCCACCCGGCTGCAGCACGCGAATCGCCTCTATTAAAGCAGCCTTCGGATTGTCAAGGAAGTGCAGCACCTGATGAATGATGACGGCGCCGGCGCCCGCTTCTGGAAAAGGAAGATTGTAGATGTCGGCGAGCCGCACGCTGCAATTGGCAAGGTGCGCATCGTCAAGGCGGACGCGAGCGCATTTCAGCATCTCGCGGTTTGAATCGATCCCGACGAGCCGGTGTGCGCGGCCCGCGGCGAGTTCGAGAATGCGTCCGGTCCCGGTGCCAAGATCGAGGAGAAGCCCATAGGGGCCGGGGCCGAGAGCTTCCAGGATCGCGTTCTCTACGTCGCGCTCGGGAACATGCAAGGACCGGATGCTGTCCCACTCGGCGGCATTTTCGTCGAAATAGGTCTGAGCGAGGCGGGAGCGTGCCGCCCGGATTTGGTTTGCCCGCTCGGCGTCGCGCATTATCTGCGGATCGTCGGGCGAGATCATCGAAAGAGCTGCTGCGATGAAGCTGCGAACCTCCGGATCGGAAGACGCGCGGATGAAGACCCAGCTTCCTTCCTGATAGCGCTCGATCAATCCGGCTTCCGCCAGGAGTTTGATGTGGCGGCTGACACGGGGCTGACTCTGACTGAGAAGCTGGGTGAGGTCCTTGACGTTGAATTCACCATGCTGAAGGAGCCAAAGAAGGCGAAGACGGGTCGGTTCGCCTGCGGCCCGCAAGCGCGCGACAGTGTCGTCAAAGCTGTCCATGGTCGCCTTCATCATGGATGCCTTATAAAGATATGTTTATATGTTTTCAAGGCGGAGTTGCACGATCCGCCGCGGTCCCCTTCAATTGAAGAAGAGGAGGTAGATGGCGCCAACCAGAAGCATGTTGAGCTGCTCGGAGATCGACATCGTGCCGAAAGGCCGGCGGCGCTTCTTGGAAGGGACGTATTTGACTACCTCTTTGGTGATCACTTTCGGGGCAGGGAGAGACAAAGCGGAAGCCGGCGCTCCGCGAAGCCAGCGCCAGAAGATGCTCAGGCTATAGCGGCCGTAGCGCAGAAGGGCCACCGAGCCTCCCATGAAGCTGCGATAGCGTACGCTCAGGAGGAGCCAGGCGACGATGAGAATCCAGAGGAGGGTGGAAACGAGATCGCGCAACACGAACCAGGCAAGCGACCAAAGAACGCTCAGGGCGAAACCGAACGCGGTCCAAAGCACATTCAGGATATCCATGGCCCCCCCGGCAAAGAAGCGGACTCCCTTGCCCGCTTCTTTCTATTTAACCCGTTACTGCCGGGCCTCTCCCTCTGGGGCACCGTACCCGCTGCTGCTGTAGCGGCTTTGCTCCCCTTGGAGAAGCGGCGTGATGCGTCTTACAACCACACGCCGGTTCCGGCGTTCCGGCCCGTCAGTTGGAATAAGCAAGAACTGTTTGCCGTAGCCCTGGGTTACAAGGTTTTCTCGCGGCACGCCGAACTGCTGCGACAACACATCCGCGACCCCTTGTGCCCGGCGATCCGAGAGGCTCAGATTATCCATATCCGAGCCGACGGCGTCAGTGTGGCCTTCGATGAGGAAGACTTCACCCGGAATTCGCGTTTGACATGTTGCGGATGACGGCAGCAACGGATTCAAGCATTACGGCCTGCTGCGGAGCGACGTCCGCTGACCCGAAATCGAAGTGGATGGTGTCGATGCTGATGCTGCGCATGCGCTCGCGAAGGCTCACGCTAGCGAGGACTTCGTCAAGCGAGTAGACGCGATCGAGAGGCTCGACGGGCGGGGCCTGAAGTGCACCATAGATGGCGTCCTCGGAAGCGGCGCTCGCATCGACGACGTACTCGCTCCGCGGAATGTCCACATGAGCGGGCGGCAGGGCAACGACGAAGGCGCCCAGAGCGGCAAGCCCTATACCGGCCGCGATGGCCCTGTTTTCGAAGAGAACAAAGCGGCGGCCATCGGGCAGGTAACGAACGCGACGCATCGGCCGCCCGTACATGTCGACCTCGACCTCGATGCGGCTGCCGTCTGGACGGTAAATGTTCGAGATCGTGTTGCCATTAGGCCCGCGCTGGGTCTGTGCGTTCCCGCCGTAAAGGCGGAAGTTAACGGACTCATCGTGGCGGATGAACGCCTGATTGTTCACCGTAACGATGGTGCGGTTACCAGGCTCCTGGATGTATTTATGCCCGCCAGCGTCCACGATCTCGTGGCGCTGAGAGGTGATGGCCTGAAAGCGCTCATTTTGCAGCTTGAGGCGCTCATTGATTGCGGCCTGACTATGTTCGGCTTCCGCCATCCGGTGCTGTTGCTCGATGAGCCTTTCGCGGTCGAGCCGGTGAGCGTCACGCTCCGCCCTGGCTTTCTGCTCCTCGACGGGAAGCTGCTGGTGCAGGACCGTTTGCCGCTGTTGAGCCTGCTGCGGCTCCTGGACTTGCTTCTGTGGCTGGAGGTGTTGCTGTTCCAGCGCCTTTTGTTGCTGGAGATGCTGCTGCTCCAGGGCCTTTTGCTGTTGCTCCTGGACTTGCTTCTGCGGCTGGAGGTGTTGCTGTTCCAGCGTCTTTTGTTGCTGAAGATGCTGCTGCTCCAGGGCCTTCTGCTGTTGCTCCTGGACTTGCTTCTGCGGCTGGAGGTGTTGCTGCTCCTGCGCATTGTGTTGCTGTGGCGGCTGGGCGCCTTGGGCGTTATGCGGCTGAGGCTGTTGTGGCTGTTGAGCGTGGGGCTGGGGCTGTTGCGGCTGGCCCTGCCCGTGCTGTTGCTGCTGCAGCCTCTTTTTGCGCTCTTCTTCCTGCTGCTGCGGCGTTTGCGCCTGGGCGAGGATGATTTGCGGTTCCGCGGCGCGCGCTATCCCTGACACCATAACAAAGGGAGTTATACCTGTCAGAAGAAGCGGCATGACCTTCATGGGTGACATGTCGTTTCCCTTTATAATGGAGCTAGGAAGCCTGCTCCAAAGCCTGAGCCGATGATTGGTGCGCCTTTTCTGGCGGAATTTCGGCAGGGATAAAGGCTTCCAGGCGTGCAAGGCTTTCCGGGTCGGAAAGAAGTGCGGCCTTTTCGCCTGGCTTCAATAGATTAAGCAATTCGGTCAAATTTGCGGACACCTCTAATTTCGCGCGTCCGATGGCGAGATTGGGCGAAATCCGCGATTCAAGCGTAATGGGCTGCATCTGGATCAACTCGCGATGGAGCCGCCGAAGCTTTGGGCTCTGCACAAGCTGGGTGATCGCTTCCTGTTCGCGCGCGGCCTTTTCCAGCTGGCTTTGAGCTTCGGCGGCCTCACCTGCGATCGGCGGCGGCGCCTTCTCCTCCTCGATTTGGAGGAGGCCGAGACGTCGAAATGCCTCGCCCGCGGACCTCTGCGCTGACCACGCCGAAAGCGGCCCTGAAAGCACAAGCCCGAGCGACGCGGGCAACATCCAAAGAAAGAGAATGGTCGACGAATAGAGGGTCAGCGCGGTAAGGCCAATTCCCAGCGTCATGTGCACCGCGTGAAACTGCATGATTTGGCGAAGCGGCAGAGACCCGTCGCCTCGCCGTTGTGGCTTCCACCCGCTGTCGCGCCCGCGGAAGACGTCGATCACCGCCCCGGATTGCAACAGCATCATGATGTGCGCGAACAGCGAGGAAAGCACGATCTCAACGAGCACGCCGCCGAAAAGTGTAAAAGCGCCGCCAAAACCGCGTCGCGTCCTGCCGTCCATGATCGCCAGCAGGTAGGCGAAAAACTTTGGCATGAGCAGAACGCCGAGCGTCAGGATCAACAACTCTAAAGACCGGGCGGCGTCTTGAATCGGCCATTTCGGGAAGAGCGAAAAGCCGTCGGGGAAATATTCCGGCAGCGTGTAGATCGATTGAAGCGTCAGCGACAACGCGATGACAAGGAACAGGAACCACACAAGCGCCGACACGTAGGCCATGATGCCCATGGCCATATGCACGCGGCTCACCCAATGGAGACCGTGCGCAAAAAGCACGCGTGAGTGCTGCAGATTGCCCTGCGCCCAGCGGCGGTCTCGCATCGCAAAGTCGATCAGGCTCGGCGGAATTTCCTCGTAGGAGCCCGGCAAATCCGGAACCATGACAACGCGCCAGCCCGCGCGGTTGAGCAGCGCTGCTTCGACGAAATCATGGCTGAGAATTTGGCCGCCGAAAGGCGGCTTACCCGGCAGCATCGGAAGGCCGGCGCTTTCGATAAAGGCGCGGGTGCGGATGATCGCGTTGTGACCCCAGAAATTGCTGACGCCCCTGTGCCAAAAGGCGAGCCCCGTGGCCAGCATCGGCCCATAGAGCCGGCCCGCGAATTGCTGAAGTCGGGCGAAGAGCGTGTTACGCCCGATTGAAAGCGGCACTGTCTGGACAAGGCCAAAGTCCGGGTTCTTCTCGATGATGGCCGCGAGCTTCGTCACGGCTTCCCCAGTCATGAGACTGTCAGCATCCAGCACGAGCATATACTCGTAATTGGCGCCCCATCTCCGGCACCAATCCGCGACATTCCCCGCCTTTTTGCCCGTGTTGGCCGATCGCCGCCGGTAGAAGATGCGGGAGCCCACTGGTTCGCGTTCCCGGAGGGCTTGGAAGGCGGCCTCCTCCTGAACCCAGATGTCGGGGTCTGTCGTATCGCTCAGGACGAACAGGTCGAAGCTGCCCTGCTGGCCGAGCTTCGCGATTGAGGTCATGGTCGCCACGGCCATGCCGAAAATCCGGGCCGGATCCTCATTATAGGTGCAGACAATGAGCGCGGTTTTGCCTGTAAGGGCCGTTCTCGGATCATAGTCCTTCGGATCGACGAGCGATCTTCCCATACCGAACGCCATGACCACAAAACCGGCGAGCGCGGTCATGAAGGAAAGCGAGAGCCAGAAAATGTTGATGGTGAAAAGCACCATCAGAGCGATTTCGAGCGCCGCAAAACTTCCCACGCTGAGAACGAGATAGAGTTCGCGGATGAGGTATGCGGTGATACCGAAGGAGCCGCCGAAAATGAGCGCTCTGCGCCAAAAGGCTTCGTGGTCGGGCTTGGCCTGGCGGCGGGTCGAGCGGTCGAACCTGTCGAGGCTTTGCGGCGCAAAAGTCGATTGCACCCGGGAGGCGGGGATCGGAGGGGGCTCGGAAAGCGGATAGGTATCGTGCATCCTTGACCTCAAGCCGTCCATCGATAAACCCAAACTTCGGAAACTGGCTTGCCTTCCGCGACCAGACGACAGCGCAGGTCTGCTTCGGCGACGCCAGTTGAAGGCTGATATTCGAAACTAACGCGATGTCCGCCTGAAATGCGGTTCCGGCGGATAGCAACGTTCACGATAGACCCTGCACTCGCAGTTAGTTCCACATTTCCATTCGCAGCGCCGCAAAAATCGTCAACGTCATCGCAAAGTTTAAATCCCTCGGTGCCGGCAAAATCGACGAAGAACTGGCGCATGCCTTTGTGTTGCGGTGAAGCGCCAACGAGGGTCTGGGTCACGCGCGCAAAATTTTGACGGACAGGCGGCTCCGCGCACCAAGTCAGGCGGTAGCGATAGGTGTAGGTCCCGCCGCCTTGAAGCTGCTCCTTCGGATGCCAGTAGGCGACAATGTTGTCGAAATATTCGGTGTTCGTCGGAAGCTCAATCAGGTCCACAGACCCTTCGCCCCAGGTCTCTTTCGGTTCCACCCAGACGCTTGGGCGGAGGTCGTACTTGGCGTCGAACTCCTGATAGCGGTCGGCTCTGCGCTCCCGTTGGAGAAGGCCAAAACCTTTGAGGCCATTGTCTGAGAAAGCAGAAAACTGGTTCCGGCTCGGATTTATCAGCGGCCGCCAGATATGCTCGCCCTTCCCGTTCCAAATGGAAAGGCCATCGGAGTCGTGAACGCGCTGTCGCACATCGTCGGCGCGGTAATTATCGCTTGGAGCAAAGTAAAACATGCTCGTCAAAGGTGCGATGCCTGCATAATTCATCGTCGCCCGCGGAAAAAGCGTGCAGTCCACATCCATGACTGTATTTTGCCCTGCGGAGATGACAAACTTATAAGCGCCCGAGACGCTTACACTGTCGAGCAATGCAAAAACCGTGACAGCGGAGGCGCCGGGCGCAGGCTTCACAAGCCAGAAAGCCCGAAAAATGGGAAACTCATCCGCCGGCAGTTGCGCGGTGTTGATCGCGAGCCCCCGCGCGGACATGCCGTAATCCTGGCCGGGCGCCTTTGCGCGGAAGTAGCTCGCTCCCTGAAAAACCGCAAACTCGTCCATGACATCCGGCCTGTCGATAAGCGTGTGCAAGCGGAAACCCGAAAAGCCTGGACTTGTATTTTCGGGCGGCCGGCTCACTTCGGGACCGTATGTGAACAGGTCGGGCTGGTATTTCAGTTCCGCAGCCTGCCCGGCATCCACGACAAAAATCTGGACCGGAGCTTGGTAAATGTAGCCTGCGCTGAAGAACTCAGCGGTGAAGCTTAAATTGTCATGACTCCAGAGCGCCAAATCCTTCCTGAAACGGATTGCGCGATATTGGTCGTAGTTCAGCTCTTTGTATGCGGCCGGGATGGCGTTCTGCGGCGGAGCATACGGAGCTTGCGCAAGCTGGCGTGCGCGCTCGGTGACAAAGTTCTCGGAGAACGGCGTACTTTCGCCCACAGGCAGGCTGGTCAGAGTTTCGGCGCGGCTGGCGGACACGGCTTCCCGCGCCAAAAACAGAGCCGCGGCGAAGCCCGCGCTAAGTTTGAGGACGTCCCGCCGGTCCATGATAAGTAGAGAGCCCTCAGAAGGTTGTATAATGAGATATGGATGAGCTTCAGCCTGAGGCCAGAGAAAGGCTGGAAGACGCCCGATCAACTAACTGCGACGTATTAACGCGCCCAGCGGAAAATCCACGTTTCCGAAACAGGCTTTCCATCGGCCATGAGTTGGGCGCGCAAGTCGGCGGGATCGCTGCCGGACGGCGCATATTCAAAGCGAAGCCGCTGAGTGCCCGCGACTGGCCCCGGGGACAGCCTCTGATTGCGCACCTCGCCAGTCGAGGGCGTCACATTTGGCATCAGAGCGGCCGCGTTGCAGCCCTCGCACTGCTCCGTGTTTGCGAAATCGACCACAAAAGAGATTTCTCCGCTTTTTGTTTCGCCGACGCGCGTCTGCTGCACAGTCGCTTTTTTGCTCTCGATCGGCGGATTCCAGCACCAATGCATGCGGTAGCGGTAGCGGTGGCCGATGCCCGGGCCAAGCCCGTCTTTCGGACGCCAGAAGCAGACGATGTTCTCGTTGATTTCTTCGGGCGCGGGCAATTCGATCAGATCGATGGACCCTTCGCCCCATTCTCCGATCGGCTCGATCCAGAGGGAAGGGCGCTTTTCGAATTGCTGATCGATGTCCTGGTAACTGGAAAAGGATCGCTCTTTCTGAATAAGTCCGAAGCCTTTGGGCGTCTTGTCCACGAAGACCGAAAACTGCAGCCGTTCGGGATTGAGAAGCGGTCGCCAAATCTGTTCGCCTGCGGCGTTTATGATGTAAAGCGCCTCGGAGTCGTGGACGCGCGGGCGGTAATCGCGCCGCTTGGGTGGCACTCCCGGGCCGAAGAAGAAGCGGCTCGCGATGGGCGCGATGCCGGCATAAGGGATGCGGCGGCGCGGATAGATCACGGCCTCGGTGTCGATGATGGTGTCGTAGCCGGGTGTGACAGTGAATTTGTAACGGCCGACCGCGCTCTGGCTATCGAGGAGAGCGTGAATGACGAGAGACTGGTCAATCGGCTTCGGCCTCTCGATCCAGAAGCTCCGGAACAACGGGAAATCCTCGCCGCCCGTCTGTCCCGTATTGACGGCAAGCGCTCGTGCGCTGACGCCGAAAACCTGTCCTGTGGCGATGGCGCGGAAGTTGGACGCGCCGAGGAAACGCAGGAAGTCCCTGAAAACACCGGACTTGTCTAGCTGGCCGAGGGCACGAAAACCGGCGAAATCGGACTGGGCGGGCGTGGCGGGCTGCTTGGCGGGCGGGTTGAATTCGAAAGCTTGCGCGGAGTAGGGAATCTTGGTTGCTCTGCCGGCCTCGACGGTAAAAAGCTCAACCGGAAAAGCAAAAAGCGCTCCCCCCGTGTGATACGGCTCCAGCCAGAACGGACCGTCGTCCTTTCGCCAGATCGCCTGATCTTCCTTGTAGACGATGGCGCGGCCGTATTGGTCATAAGTTATACCCGCCAGCGCCTCATCGACGCGCTTTTCCGGCGCCTTGTAAGGTTCGTCGGCGCGTTTTCGTGCAAAGGCGTCCAGCAACTCTTCCGAAAAGGGCTGCGAATCGGTGCTTGCCTCGGAGAGGTTAATTTGCGCAGCGACCCGCATCGGGAAAGCCGCCAAAGCGGCCGTCGATGCCGCGAGTTTCAGCCATGTGCGGCGGTCCATCCCCCACTCCCGAGTAACTGTGCCGTTGCACCGCGATCGCATAAGGCAAAATATCTCCAGCTGGCGCAACAACAAGGCCGTCCCACGTCTGGATACAAAAATTTACCTTGCCCCGGTTTATTTCCTTGAGCGTTTGGTGTTCTTTTGGGCGGTTTTGAGGCGCTTTTCGCGTTTGCAAAAAACGCCGCGCGCCTCGGCGCCGCGAGTTCCAAAATGCGCGTTCTGGAAGAACGGCATACTCTGAAAATCTTGCAGTTTTTGAGGCTGCTTCGTAAGGGCTGCACGATTTTTGCCCCCCTTGATCTTCGATGTTAGAAAAGCCTATTTCAGCGGACGTAACGGCACTGGGAGAGCAGGTTCGAATGGGACGTTGGCATATTGCCTCTGTGTTGGCGGCATTTCTGGCCGCCATGGGATGGGGAAATGCGATGGCTGAACCCGCGCCGCGTCACCATGTCGAGGTCGGCCTGCTTGCGGAGAAGTCCGCCGTCGAGCCCGGCAAGACGATGACGGTCGCGGTTCGGGAAAGGATCGATCCAGGGTGGCACACCTATTGGATCAATCCCGGCGATTTGGGCGAGCCCACCTCCATCGAGTGGGCTGTGCCTGCCGGCCTTTCCGCCGGGCCGATCCTGTGGCCGATCCCCCATGTGATCCCCGTCGGGCCGCTTGCGGAATATGGATATGACGACGAGGTCGTGCTCCTGACCGAGATCCAGGTCCCCGAGAAGATCGAAGGCGATAGCGTAACCCTTGGCGCGAAAGTCTCTTACCTCGTTTGCAGGGAAATCTGCATCCCGGAAGAGACGCATGTTCAGCTGACGCTCCCCGTGGCGCGCACGGGCGCTCCGACTCCCTCCGCTTTTGCGGGCGAGATGGAAAAAGCGCGGTCCGCGTTGCCTGTGCCATTGTCCGGCACGGCGTCCTATTCGGTGAACCGGGCCAAGGAATCGCTGCGGCTGACGGTCTCGACCGAAGAAAAGATGCTCCAGGGCGTCAAGGAGGCGCGCTTCTTCCCGCTGACATGGGGCTCCGTTTCCAATCCCGCCCCGCAGCCAATGAAAATCTCGGGGGGCCAGCTCACGCTCGACCTGAAACAAGGCGACACGAAAGAGACGCCCGAAAAGCTGGACGGCTTGCTTGTTCTGACAAAAGGCAACGGAGAGCGGACAGGCTACACGGTTTCCGCTTCCCGGGGGCCGGACTCGGCAGCCGCTGGAAGTCTTTTTGATCCGGCTGGCAGACCCGGCATCGGAAGCGGCGCCGTCGGCTCGGCGGCAGCGCCGGGAGCCATTTCGGGCGTCGGCCTTGCCGTCCTCTTCGCCTTTTTTGGCGGCGCCATTCTCAACCTGATGCCATGCGTGTTCCCGGTTCTCGCGTTGAAGGCGCTCGCCTTTGCAAAAAAGGCCGAGCACGGTCATTGGCAGCAGGGCTTCGCCTATCTCGGCGGCGTGTTTGTGAGCTTCGGTGTCATTGCCGCATTTCTTGTTGCCTTCCGCGAGAGCTCGGCGGCTTTGGGATGGGGCTTCCAATTTCAATCGCCCGCATTCGTCCTGACGCTTGCAATCCTGTTTTTTGTAATGGGCCTCAGCCTGTCCGGCGTCGTTTCATTCGGCGCGGGGATGATGTCGATTGGCGACAGCCTTTCCCGCAGGCCCGGAAACGCAGGCTACTTCTTTACCGGGATGCTTGCCGCCATCGCAGCGACCCCCTGCACCGCTCCGTTCATGGGCGCGGCAATCGGTTATGCCATGACGCAACCGGCCTACATTCTCACGGCGGTCATGCTCGGCCTCGGCCTCGGATTTGCGGCTCCCGTCCTCATTTTGAGCATCAGCCCCGCCCTGCAGCACATCTTGCCGAAGCCGGGTGTTTGGATGGTGACGCTGAAGCAGGTGCTCGCCTTCCCGCTTTACGCAACGTCCGCCTGGCTCGTATGGGTCCTCAGCATTCAGGCCGGAAGCGATGGCGTGATGGCGGCGGCGCTGGCCGTTGTCGGGATCGGGTTTGCGGCCTGGCTCGCGCACAAGACGGCATTCTCCTCGTTGCCGGTCAAATTCATCGCACCGGCGCTTGCGGTGGCAACTCTTGCTGTGACGCTGCCAATGGCCGAAATCGCTGAGACGGTTAACGCCGCAACGGGGGCGGAAGGCTCGGCTGTCGCTGAGGAGCCTTTCACGAAGGCGAGACTCGACGAGCTCAGGGCAGAGGGACGGCCCGTGTTCGTCAATCTGACGGCGGCCTGGTGCATAACCTGCAAGGTGAACGAACGCGTGGCGCTGAAGACAAGCGCCGTGACGCAGGCATTCCGATCCGGCGGCATCACCTACCTGAAGGGGGACTGGACGCGAGCCAACCCCGAGATAAGCGATCTTCTCACCCGGTTCGGGCGTGCTGGCGTACCCCTCTATCTGTTCTATCCAGGACGCGGCGAAGAACCCCGGGTTCTTCCGCAGATTTTGACGGCCGGGTTTGTTCTCGACGAAATCAAGGCGAAGCCGGTGCTCGCGAGCCCCTCACCAAGCAAAGGAGCTTGATGTCATTGTTGAAGTCAGCAGCAACACTTATCGCAGGATTCCTCATGACAGCAGCCGCCTACGCCGACCCGGAGGTCGGAAAACCCGCTCCCGATTTTTCGGCCGTGGACTCGCATGGAAAGACCGTCAAGCTGAGCGATTATCGCGGGAAAACCGTGGTGCTCGAATGGACGAACGATGGCTGCCCCTACGTCAAGAAGCATTATTCGTCCAACAACATGCAGACCATGCAGAAGGAGGCAGCCGCGAAGGGCATCGTCTGGCTGACGGTCATCTCCTCTGCGCCCGGTGCGCAGGGTTACGTGACAGGCGATGAAGCCAACAAGCTGACCGCGACGCGCGGCGCGGCTCCGGCTGCCGTTATCCTCGACCCAGAGGGCAAGCTCGGCCATCTCTACGACGCGCGCACGACGCCGCACATGTTCATCGTGAACGGCGAAGGCGCGCTGGTCTACATGGGCGGCATCGACGACAAGGCGACGACCGACGCCGGGGACATCCAGACGGCCAAGAACTATGTGCGAGCAGCGCTCGACAATCTTGCGGCGGGCGCCCCAGTCGAAAATGCGGTTACCCGTCCGTATGGCTGCTCGGTGAAGTACAAGCCAGCATCCTGAGGAGGCTTTCCAGATAAATGGCTGAAAATCGTGGAACTTTGGTCTAATCCTTCGACGAGCTCAGGATGAGGCAAAGTGTCAGCGTGTTGCCAGATTGCGGCGGTCTCCGAGTGTAAGTTGAACTTGTGTGTGGCTCAGCCGCGTCAGTTCGGCATTAATTGATTTTCCGCAGTTGAGAAGATTGTATCAAGGCGTATATGGAAGGGCGATGAACCTTCCACGCAAGATACCTTTGAGAGTCGTGCTCGGCCTCGCTGCCGCGGTGTTGATTGACACCGCGCTGCAGATATTCTGGAAGACGGCGGTGCTGAAGCTGCCGGGCGAGACCGACTCCTTCGTGTCGACGCTTGCGATATTCCGGGAGCCGCTTTTTATCGTCGTCATCTGCATCATGAGCTTGCAGTTTTTCAACTGGATGGCGGTTCTCAATCAAGCCGACCTGAGCTTTGCGCAGCCTTTCACGGCCTTGAGCTATGTCAGCGTCGGCGTGCTTTCGGCTGTCTTCCTGGGCGAGACCGTGGATACGCAGCAGATGCTCGGGATCGCGTGCGTGATAGCTGGCGTCTGGTTCATCAGCCGCACCGACCACATCACGCAGCGCGACGGCAAATGGCGTCGCGCTCCCAGTTGAGCATGAGCCACAGTCCATCGGGCCGGCGCGTGAACTCATGCAGCAAGAGGGCGCATGAAGCGATTGTTGACCTTTGCTGCGCTTGTGGTGTCTGCTCATGCGACTGCGGCGTTCGCGGAAGAACTGACCTGCTTGAGCACGACCTTTCGCCTGATCGGGAAAAACGATCAGGTTTGCATCACCGCATTCGACGATCCGAAAGTTCCGGGTGTCGCCTGCCATGTGAGTCAGGCTAAAACGGGCGGGCTCGGTGGAACCATTGGCCTCGCCGAAGACCCAAGCCGGTTTTCGATAGCCTGCCGGCAGGTTGGCCCGGTCAATGTGGATATCGACAAGCTGCCTGAGAACGAGAAGGTCTATTCCGACCACACCTCGATCTTCTTCAAGCACACGAATATATTCCGCGCTGTGGACAAAAAGCGCAACACACTCATTTACTTGGCGATCAGCGACAAGATAATCGAAGGATCGCCGCAAAACTCGATCTCGACGGTGCCGATCATGCCGTGGGTGGCGCATTAGGGGCCGGCGCCGCTGGTGGCCGTCGGTTCTCCCCCTCCTGCCGATCTTGATCTTCGTGATGGTGGTGATGATTGTGAGGGCCTCGGGCGCCCATCGCTCGCTCCAGCGGCTTCCCGAGAGTGAGGATCAGGCCGGCAAGCACGGCTGATGTCACGACAAGGGGCCAGGCTCCAAAGCCACACGCAACGCCCACGGATGCCGTGAGCCAGATCGCCGCCGCGGTCGTCAGTCCCCGAACCCGCTTTCCGGCGGGATTGCGAAGGATGACACCGGCCCCCAGGAAACCAATGCCAGTGATGACGCCCTGGATGACGCGACTACCCGCGGAAGCGTCCTTCGCGTCGAGATGCTGGCCGACGAGCACTACAAGAGCAGACCCCAGGGCGACGATAGCCATCGTGCGCACCCCGGTGGGTTTACCGTGCAACTCGCGGTTCAAGCCGATCGCCCCTCCAATGATGGTGGCGGCGGTCAAGCGAATAACGGCGTCCGGCCAATCGATCATCGTCATGACATACTCGCCGTGCGCATGAAGATCAATGCCTGCACCTTGGGTTGCAGTTCCCTCGCGAGGGAGGCTCGCTGCGCTCAACGCCGCGCCGAACGATTTGCTCGCGCCTGCGCGCTTAGGGCCGCTTTTTGCTGATCTGAAAGCGAGGCGTAGAAAGAATCCATCGCAGGCCGGATGATCTCGACCGCCTGGATGAGCGACGCGACGCGCCTGTGGGCGTCTTGAAGTCTTCCCTCGATTGCACGAGGCGCTTGCTTGGAACATGACGCCTGAAGCTCCTCGGCGGCTTTCGACGACGCTTGTTTCAGTTTGTCGAGGTCGAACTGCTGCTCGTCGGTTAGCGTAATTGCGCGCGCAATCTCATCCGCCGGGACATTCGTCAGGCGGGATTCGCTCGAGCAAAGCTGCGTCAAGTTCAGCGACTGTGAACGCTCTTTTTGGTCCGGTTTGGCGGCCGCATTCTCCAGGCGTTCAATCTGAGCCTCGTTCAAAAGGCTGTACAAACGCTCCAGCGGACCGCGGATGATTGTCAATGCCTGCAGCATGGCCTCGAGCCGCTGCTCCATTGCATCGAGCCGCGCGACCGGCGTAAGCGGAGTTTGCGCCGGACACGCTGCCTGCAAAACGCGGGCTGCTTTTGCGAATGCCGCTTTCAGCTCATCCAGCGCAGTGCGCTGCTCGGGGGTGGGCCGAATGATCTGCTCAAGTTGCGCCACCGGGAAATCGACGACGCCGGGAGCGAAACCGACGCAGAGCGCCGCCACCGGTTCCGATCCTTCGGGCGCGGCGAATTGGCCGCCAACGCTGGGAATCGTGGGATTTCCGCCTGGGTAGGGCTCGCCTTCTCCGGCACTGCCGTCGATATCCTCGCCATAGCCTTCATAAGGCCAGAGCGATCCCCAGAGGATGGCGCTTGGGCCATAAGCCCAGAACGGCTCGGCGTATATGTCTGGCCAGAAGGCATAAGAGACGTAGTCGCCGAACAGATATGGCCAGAAAACGCCGCCAGCCCAGAAATGACGGAACCGGCCTTCGCGTCCGCGCCAAGGGTGGCCGCCGAAGATCTGGCCCTCGAAGCCGTTTCCGCGCCTGAATGCTGCATTATTCAGAGGGTAGCGGCTGGCCATGGCTGGAGTTGGTAAGCCGCGCTGCGGGAGAGAGCTTCCGGGGTGAGCCCTCAGTGTGTTGTGTAACTGTGTAAACGTGTTGCGATTGATGGTTCCGGCGCGCTCAGGGCCACGGTTCGATTCTGAGAAGCGTTCGAGTTCCCTGCGCTCGTTGCGTGCGGTCAAGGGTCTTTGGCGGACTTTGCCGCTCGCTCCAAAATGCTGCTCGCGAGCGAAGCGAGGGGCGTAGCCACGGTGGAAACCTCGAATGTGACCAAGACCAGCGCTTGAGGATTTGCCGGGGAAGCCACGGAAGCCGGGCGCGCCCCCTTTGCTTCCGGCGAAAGGTTGTGCGTTCAGCGCTTGGAAACGAGGCGCAGCCGACCGGAAGCCGAACGGCCTGCTGGCGAAGCCTCCAAGCTGCGGGCTCCCAAGCCTGGGAGCGTTGAGTTGGCCCGCTCCAAACCCGCGGAAAGCGGGAGGCGCGATGGGATGGAATCCGCCGCCAACACCGCCAAATCCCCCGAAATGGCCTCCGCCGAATCCGCCTCCTCCACCAAAGTGGCCTCCACGTCCTGCCGCAGCGGCCCCGAAAGCGAACGAAACGGCCGTGAAACAAGCGGCAGCAATCAGGGCGAATTTCTTGAGCACTCTCTCCGCCTCCACAAACGCGGTGGATGGAGAGGTAAGTCGGCCCCGGAGCACTGGTTCCAAGGATGGGGATTGGTCCTTCGACTCTCTGTGCTCCGGGGCTACGCAGGCGATGATCTGCACCGCCGCAACCTCGAAAATCTCGTAAATGCCCTTTGAAAGGGCTATTGCGCCATCCGAAAAACTCTATCGAAACGGCCTCACGGCACGCACGCTACGGCAAAATGCATTAAGATACCGGCGGGTTTGTGCCTTCCTATTGAAGGCTGCCCTGCCTTTCGTTCCGGCGCCACTCGTCGTAGAGCCGCACAACTTCCGACGCAGCCATCCAGATCGAGGAGAGAACTTCCTCGGCGGGTTTGTCGGCGCCGCTGTGGCTCGGGTCGAGCAGCATGGCCAATTCGAGACAGGCGGCGCGATGAGACGCAGACAGGCTTTTCAAGACGTAGCTCATCGCCCCGATTTCCCGCCGCCGCTTCTCGCTGAAAGGGACGCGGCCCAGGGGCGTGTATCGCACCTCGGGCTTCAGGTAGTCGATCGATCTGACATTAGATAAAGAGTTGATGCACGTGGTCAGCCTTTCCAGCGCTTCCGCCTCCTGGTCGGACAGCATGCGGTCCAGAACCGTCAGGCGGCGGCGCAACGAGCGAATGCGCACCGCTTCCGGCTTTGAGGCAGCGTCTTCGAGAATGGCTCGGCGCACTTCGAGCGGCGTCAAAATCGTTCTCACCCGATGGCGCGCAATGATCGGCGCTCCGGGAGGCGTCAACACATCGCGTATAAAGGGCGTGTGTTGCCGCCTGTGCTGTGTAGGTCCCTCGGAAAGTTCTGCCATGCCCATCTTTTTCATTTGCTGCCCCCGCGTTGAAATGCCTGCCCCAGGTGAGTGGTACAATAAGGAGACCGGCCAGCCACCGGGGCTCCACAAAATGTGAAATTCGGCTCAGCCGGGTCTCCGAGAGACCAACGGCATGCGCCGTCCGGCAAATTTTCCAGCGCCGCCGCGCCATAGGTTGCGGAAGGACCGATCGTGGACCGCCGCACGACAAGGCCGCCTTCCGAAGGTTCATTCTTTCTGGCGTGCTCCCGAAGGGCGCGAAGGCTGATGCCGTTGCGCCTCAGCACGGAGCGCAAGGCCTTCGGGTGGACGCCGATTGTGCGCGCAATGTCGTCCGTCCTGAGCGTCACAAGCGCGTCGAGAATTTCCGTGAGCTCGCCGGCCGTCCACCGTCGGCGCTGTCGGCCTTCCGGCAGGGCCGCGACCGAAGGAGACAGGCAAGAGAGAGCGACCGTGGTGCGCAGAGAAGGAGCGGCCGACGGCGCTGTCGTTTTGTGTGTTTGCTGCAGTGAGAGATTACACATGAATCACTCTCGGTTTGGCTCATATTTCTAAAATCGAAAAACACATTACACGCAACGTGTAAAAATTTCCTAAGCCTTGTTTCAAATTGTTTTTTTCATTCTGGGCGAGTTGTGGTGCTGCTTGGCAACAGATGGAGACGAAAACCCCGAACGCGATAGGCGGGTGGCGCGGGCGCGCATCCGGCAAGCCGGTGGGGAGGGCTCGGCGATTGTGCGAACTGGCTTGGGTTCAGCGCCTCTTTCGGAGAAAACACGATTTGGCGCGTAAATTACACGATAACGGAGATAGCTGACTACCTATCGCTTTTAATGTGTAATTGATACACGTAACGTGTAATACCTCTCTCTTTGAGCGCACGGCTCGTGTGGTGATTCCTTTAAGTTGGGCGCGGCGTGTGTATCGGCAGCCTTCATGCCGTAGGCGGCAAAAAACGCTCAGATCGCCACGTTGACGCTGTGCATGAGCATAGGACTGAAACGTCTAGCACAAATTCGATCTGCGCGCCGGCTCGGCGAGGATTGCACGCCCGCGAGGTAACAACTTTATGCTTCGATCCACACGCCTCAACCAGGAGCGCAAGCTTGAGACAGGGCAGGCGGTTGAATAAGACCTGCGGGAGTGGCTGCCGTGAAATGTGTGCGAGGGGCGATGGCGCCGTGGTTTCGCCTCTCATTTGTGTAGAGATATAACACACGACAGGTTACACGCTAGTGTGTAGCATATCTTCTGGTGTGTGTTTGAGACCTACACTTCGTAGTGGAAATCGCTATGAGATTGGCGTTACTGGGGAATAAAGCAATTACTTGCGCGTTAATAAGAAAAGGTCAGGGTACGATGGCCCGCAACTCGCGCCCATTTTTGGCCCACTTATCACATTGTCCTGCGAATCAGATCAGTATTCATCACACTTTGAAGACTTTTCTGGCGCAGGAACCTATTACACAAATCGTGTAGGGCAGGCGAGATGAGAGACTGGACGGCCGAGGAACTCAAGTCGATAGCTGAACGCCTTCGGCGCGCTCGAATTAACGCTGGCTTCGAACGGGCGAGCGATGCGGCGCGCCGGTTCGGCTGGAGCTACAGCCGCTATATGAACTACGAAAACGGCGAGCGGTCCGTTCCCCCCAAGCAGGCAATCCTGTTTGCATCTGCGTATAGCGTAACAGTTGATTTTATTTATTTTGGAAAAAGAGATAATCTCAAGCAATTAGAAGGGACTCAGGCGCTATCATCCCGCATGGTACGCCGAATTCCCCTGGTGGCGCTTGAAAACATGTCTGAATTAAAACGTATTGCCACTGGCCTTGAGGCCGCAACGAATGTCACTGTCCCCGTGTGCAGCTGGGAAACGATTCCAGACAGAGCAATCTTCATCGAAATCAAGGACAAGTCGATGTCCGCCCCGCGGGAGCCGGTCTCCTTCGAGCCCGGTGACATGGCATTGATCGACCTCGAAGCCACACCGGCTCCGTCCGATTTCGTGCTGGCGCTCGTACCTGAGGAGCAGACGGCTCTGTTTCGCCTCTATCGCGAGGTCGAGCGCGCCGAAGACGGTTCGATCATCGTCGACCTCGTGCCGCTCAACCCGAATTTTCGAACGGTTCGCATCTCCAATATAAACCCGGGCCAGATCATCGGCGTTTGCCGCAGCATCCACCGCATTTTCGATCTGACGGCTGCGGCGCAGCGAAACCGGTTTGGATAAGCAAGGCGTCCGGCCGGGTCGCGCCGCGAACGCATCCGGTTGGGAGAGCGGCCTCGGCGTGAAGAGAATCCACAGGCTGGGGAACGCCTGTGGATAGCGGCTATTGTTAGGTCTGCAAGATCGACAGGAGCGCGCACATGGAAAAACGGAAGTTGGGCGGCGAGGGGCTGGAAGTTTCGGCTCTGGGACTCGGCTGCATGGGGATGAGCTTCGCCTACGGTGGGCGCGACGACAATGAGTCGGTTGCGACAATCCATCGCGCGCTTGAGCTTGGGATCGATTTCTTCGACACGGCGGAAATCTACGGTCCTTTCGAGAACGAAATCCTCGTTGGCAAGGCCCTGGCCGGAAAACGCGATTCTGTTGTCATCGCGACCAAGTTCGGGTTCAAGATCGCCGACGGAAATCAGCTTCAAGGCCCCGACAGCAGGCCGGAGCATGTGAAAGAAGTCTGCGACGCCTCGCTGAAACGGCTGAACACGGATCGCATCGACCTCTTCTATCAGCATCGCGTCGATCCCAATGTCCCGATCGAGGATACGGTTGGCGCTATGGCCGATCTTGTGAAGGCCGGTAAGGTGCGCTTCCTCGGCCTCTCGGAGGCGTCGGCGAAGACATTGCGCCGCGCTCACGCCGTCCATCCGATCAGCGCGCTTCAGAGCGAATATTCGCTGTGGGAGCGCAACGTCGAAGACGAGATTTTGCCCGCGTGCCGTGAACTCGGTACCGGGTTCGTTCCCTATAGCCCGCTGGGCCGCGGCTTTCTGACCGGTACCGCGAAAAGGGCCGAGGACTACCCGCCGGACGATTTCCGCAGCCGGCAGCCACGCTTCCAGGGCGAGAACTTCGACCGCAATATGAAAATTGTGGAGGCGGTGCAGGCGATCGCGCAGGAAAAAGGCGCGAAGCCCGGTCAGGTCGCGCTCGCCTGGCTGCTTGCGCAAGGGCCCGACATCGTGCCGATCCCGGGGACGAAGCGGCGCAGCTATCTCGAAGAGAACGTAGCCGCCGCCGATCTCCGCCTTTCTCCATCGGATCTGGCAAAGCTGGAGGCCGCAGCGCCGCGAGGCGCCGCGTCGGGTGGCCGGTACCAGGAGGCTATGTTGTCGCTTCTCGACCGGTAAGCGGCGCACCGGCCCGGGACGCAATCCACAGCGGCACTAGATCAACCCGCCTTAATCGGAGTCGATTAAAGGCTGAAAAAGTGATCGATTCTAAAGTGCCAGAGCAGTATCCGCATCCGCAGGGACGCCAGCTGCTATGCGCGCGGAAAAGCTCTGGTAAAAAGAACAACCGTAAGCGATGATGCTTAACGCTCGTTCCGCTTGCAGACATTTTGCACAGCTTCCTCTCTTTTTGAGCAGGCGGGGCAGTGTCAGGGACACGCCCGATGCGCCCGGACTCCGGTAACGCTCGTCGGGCGCGCTGGTGTAGTCATGCTTGACGGTGCCATCGCGTCGAAGCTTACCCACAAGCCCCAGGGCGCTCGGGCTGCTCTGACGGTCGGTGCAATCGGGGTGGTCTTTGGAGACATCGGCACCTCGCCGCTCTACGCCGTCGATCAGATTTTCTATGGCCCGGCCCAGATACCGCACACGCCGGACAACATTCTCGGCTGCATCTCGCTCGTTCTTTGGACGCTGACGCTCATCGTAAGTTGCAAATACGCGACATTCGTTCTGCGCGCCGACAGCGACGGCGAAGGCGGCGTTTTCGCGCTCTACAGCCTTCTGCACAAGTACCGGCAGGGGAGCCCCTATTTCCCCTTGCTCCTTGCGGGGCTCATGCTGGGCGCGGGCTTTTTGTTCGGGGACGGCATCATCACACCCGCAATCAGCGTGCTGGCCGCGGTTGAAGGCTTGAAAGTCGCGACGCCAATGTTCGCGGACGCCATTATCCCGATCACTTTTGTTATTCTCACGATCCTGTTCGCGGTCCAGCGCCAGGGAACGGCCGGCGTGGGACAGGTATTCGGACCCATCCTTATTCTCTGGTTTGGCATAATCGCAATGCTGGGCATCGTGCAGATTGAGGAGCACCCCGAGATCCTGAAGGCGTTCAATCCGATTTACGCCTTCGCCTTCCTGCACGAAACCGGAGCGAAGAGCGTTCTCCTGACGCTTGGCGCGCTCATGCTGGTGGTGACCGGCGGCGAGGCGATGTACGCGGACCTGGGGCATTTTGGCGCGCGCCCCATCCGAATTGGGTGGTTTTCGATCGTGTTTCCGGCACTCATTCTCAATTACCTGGGGCAAGGCGCTCTTCTGCTCGGCGAGCCGCCGGCCGAACAGAGCCAACTCTTTTACAGCATGGTGCCGCATGTGCTGCTCTACCCGATGGTTGCGCTGGCCACGGTGGCCACCGTCATCGCATCGCAAGCCCTGATATCCGGAGCGTTCTCGCTAACCTCGCAGGCCATAGCGCTTGGCCTTTTTCCGCGGCTTCACATCGTCCATACTCACCACCATCACGAGGGTCAGATCTATATTCCCTTCGTCAATTGGGCGCTGTTTGCCGGCTGCCTCGCGCTCGTGTTCGTTTTTCGCTCCAGCGATTCCCTCGCAGCGGCTTATGGGCTCGCCGTTTCCGGCGTGATGGTCATAACATCCATCGCGATGTTCCCAGTCGGTATCTATTATTGGCGATGGAGCGCTCTTGCCAGCGGCGCTTTGTTCGGTTTTTTCACGCTCGTCAACGCGCTGTTCTGTGCGGCGAGTTCGTTCAAGTTTCTGGAGGGCGGCTATATCCCATTGGCCATCGGTCTTGTGGTCTTCGCGATCATGCTCACCTGGCGATGGGGCCGAAGGGCAACGTTCGCAGCCTATACCGCAAAGCACACGATGACGATGCACAGGCTGGTAGAGTTTCACAAGAACGAAACGGCTTACATGGAGCGCATCGCGCTCTTGATGACGCCCAAGCATCTCTCGTCATTGAACGACAATTCGCCCGCCTTATTGCAACTCCTGCACGACCGCTACGGGATTCTGCCGCGTCACCTCATCTTCGTGGAGGTGGTGCATCGCAAGGTTCCCCACATCCACGACGGCCGCTATGGCATCACCGTTTTTCATAAGGACGAGAATTCCAGCATTATAGCCGTCACTTTGCAATTCGGCTTCATGGAGGAGCCGAACGTGGAAGCCGTGCTCGAGGACATGGCCAGGCACCGGGAAATAGACCTGCCCATCGATGAGCATCGCTGGATCGTGCATGTTTCCATCGAACACCTGCTCCCGGCCCGGAATATGCCCGCGTGGGGCCGGGTGCGCCTAAGACTTTTCCGCATGCTCCGCCGCATGTCGCAGCCCGCACATTATTTCTATGGGCTGGGCGACAACGTGCAGCTGTCGGCCGAGATCATACCGGTGCGCCTGAAGTGATCGGCAACCTCGCTCCGTAACTGGACACTTCGTTTGGTGCTTCACAATAGCTTGTTGCATTGCAGCACCAAGTTTTTTAAGGTCCTTGCGCTTACTCGAAACCTTCTCTCGTTCTTACCCGGCGGGCGGTAACCAAGCCCAGCAATCACACGTTCCAGGACCATGAACCCATGAACCAAGTGCTTTGGATCATTATGGCGTGTGGCGCGCTCTCCATCGTGTATGGGGTGTTCACCACACGTTCGCTGCTGGCTGCAAGCGCCGGTAATGCGCGCATGCAAGAAATTGCCGCAGCTATTCAGGAAGGCGCCTCAGCCTACCTGATACGTCAATACTCGACCATCGCCATCGTCGGCGTAGTTATCTTCGGAATTCTCGCCTACCTTCTATCCTGGACCGTTGCGATCGGGTACCTGATCGGCGCGCTCCTGTCCGGCCTTGCCGGCGTCATCGGCATGAATGTCTCCGTTCGCGCGAATGTTCGTACGACGCAAGCGTCGTCAATCGGACTTGCCGAGGGGCTTTCCATGGCGTTCAAAGCCGGCGCTGTGACAGGGCTTCTCGTCGCGGGCCTCGCGCTTCTCGGAGTCACCATCTATTACACCGTTTTGACCCAATATCTCGGCTACGCACCGAATGATAGGCGTGTCGTTGATGCTCTCGTTGCGCTCGGCTTCGGCGCATCGCTGATCTCGATCTTCGCGCGTCTTGGCGGCGGCATCTTCACGAAGGGCGCCGACGTGGGCGGAGACCTCGTCGGCAAGGTCGAAGCCGGCATCCCAGAGGACGATCCGCGCAACCCGGCCACGATCGCAGACAACGTCGGCGACAACGTGGGCGACTGCGCAGGCATGGCGGCCGACCTGTTCGAGACCTACGCCGTGACGGTCGTGGCGACAATGGTGCTGTCCTCCATCTATTTCGCCTACGACCCCGATCTCCTGTCCCGCATGATGATCTTCCCGCTGGCCATCGGCGGCGCTTGCGTCGTGACCTCGATCCTCGGCACCTACTTCGTTCGCCTCGGCTCGAGCAACTCGATCATGGGCGCGCTTTACAAGGGCTTCATCGCCACCGGCATTTTCTCGCTGATCGCGCTCTTTCCCTTGACCGCCTACATCGTCGGCCTGGGCACGGAGCTCAAAGCCAACGGCACCGTCTTCACCGGCATGGACCTGTTCCTCTGCGGCATCGTCGGTCTCGTTGTGACTACGCTGATCGTTGTCATCACCGAGTATTACACGGGCACGGGCTACCGTCCTGTGAAGTCGATTGCGCAGGCATCGGTGACGGGACACGGCACGAACGTGATCCAGGGGCTGGCGGTCTCGCTTGAATCGACCGCGCTTCCCGCCCTCGTCATCATGGCGGGCATCCTGGTCGCTTATAATCTCGCAGCCCTTTACGGCATCGCGATCGCGGTGACGACCATGCTCGCGCTCGCAGGCATGGTGGTGGCGCTCGATGCGTTCGGTCCGGTGACCGATAACGCGGGTGGCATTGCGGAAATGGCCGACCTTCCCTCCTCGGTCCGCAAAACGACCGACGCGCTCGACGCAGTCGGCAACACGACCAAGGCGGTGACGAAGGGCTACGCCATCGGCTCCGCTGGTCTCGGCGCTCTCGTGCTGTTCGCGGCCTATACCGAGGATCTGCGCTACTTCACGGAGCAGGCGGCAAAATCGGCGGATCACTTCCAGTACTTCCGCGGCGTGAATGTCGACTTCTCGCTGTCGAATCCGTATGTGGTGGTCGGCCTGCTGTTCGGCGGTCTACTCCCCTACCTGTTCGCGGCTATGGGCATGACCGCTGTGGGCCGCGCGGCGGGTTCCATCGTTGAGGAAGTCCGCAGGCAGTTTCGCGAGAAGCCGGGCATCATGCAAGGCACCGAGAAGCCGGACTACGGCAAGGCCGTGGACATGCTGACCAAGGCGGCGATCAAGGAGATGATCATCCCCTCGATGTTGCCGGTTCTGTCGCCGATTGTGGTCTTCGCGCTGATCAGCTTTATCGGCGGCAAGTCCGCAGGTTTCGCAGCGCTCGGCGCCATGCTTCTTGGCGTGATCGTGACGGGCCTCTTCGTCGCCATCTCCATGACATCAGGCGGCGGCGCCTGGGATAACGCGAAGAAGTCCTTCGAGGACGGCTTTGTCGATAAGGATGGCAAGCGTCACATGAAGGGCTCGGATGCTCATAAAGCATCCGTGACCGGCGACACCGTCGGCGACCCCTACAAGGACACTGCCGGCCCTGCCGTCAACCCGATGATCAAGATCACGAACATCGTGGCGCTCCTGATCCTCGCGGTTCTCGCGCATCAATAGCGCAAAGCACACATATCAATGCAAAAGGCCGGGTTCGCCCCGGCCTTTTTTTGTAGGGTGGCATCTCCTCCACTGGTTATCCGCGCCTTCGTGGTGCACCTTTAATACAAAGGTGGTTAATAGAAGCGCGGCGGATTTATTTCCCGTCTGAATTTGTGGCCCCAAAATTCCGAAAAATGAGAACAGCGCGCGTCCGCCGGGCGGAAATGGCAGACAACGTATTAAAAGTAAAACGTTTTCCGGGCTGATCAGCAGGGTTAATCAAATGTATTTTTGGACGAAAGTGGGCGGGATAAAGTCCGTTAAATATATTCCAACTTCATGCGTTAACCACAGCGGCAGGCTCTCTCAGCTCCGTCCGCACGCAAGGCGCGCCAATCCGTCTTGGAGTTTTCTTTGTAATATCAGTGACTTGTGCCTTCGTTAACGTCTCACTAAGGCGCATTTCCTTAAGATCCGCGGCAGACAATCCGGCTGCAAACGCAAGTGAGAAGCCGATCCGCAGGAAAACAAGATTACGCATTTCGCGCGATGCATACAAAGCGCCAGCCAAGCGAGCCAAATCTTAAATGGTCAAAGGATGCGTTGGCGTCATTCGCAGCCGGCTTTTCCGTAACCTGGGCCAAACTTGTCGGCATGCAGTTCGCCGCCGGTGGCCCAATTCTCGCAGTCATACTCTTCGATCAGAACCGTGGCCCACTCACGGCGAACGTCGAGCGTTTCCGCAACTGCGTTTATGACGGCCTCGGCAAGCGCCCGCTTTTTCTCGATGGGGCGTCCCTTGCCGAGCCGAATGGTGATCACTGGCATGGAGGCTATAGCGGCCAAACTCGCGAATGTCGACGAAGCGGCCCGCAATCGCCGCTGCTGCCGCCATGGCTGGCGACACGAGGTGGGTCCGTCCCTTGAAGCCCTGCCGCCCCTCGAAGTTGCGGTTCGAGGTGGAGGCGCAGCGCTCGCCCGGCGCAAGCTTGTCGGCATTCATGGCAAGGCACATGGAACAGCCCGGCTCGCGCCACTCGAAGCCTGCGGCGACGAAAATCTTGTCCAGTCCCTCGGCTTCCGCCTGCTCCTTGACGAGGCCCGACCCCGGCACAACCATCGCCTTCACGCGTTCGGAAACGCGATGGCCGTCGAGCACACTTGCCGCTGCGCGAAGGTCTTCGATGCGGCCGTTGGTGCAGGAGCCGATGAAGACGCGGTCGATGGCGATGTCGGTCATCCGGGTTCCGGGCTCCAGCCCCATATAGGCAAGCGCCCGCGCAACGGCGGCGCGCTTGCCATCGTCGGCGACCTTCGCCGGATCGGGCACCGTGCCCGTGATGGCGACGACATCTTCAGGGCTGGTGCCCCAGGTGACAATCGGAGGAAGCTTCGCCGCGTCGAGCCGCACTTCCCGGTCGAAGTGAGCGCCTTCATCCGAAGGCAGGATTGCCCAATATTTGCAGGCCATGTCCCAGGCCGCGCCTTTGGGCGCGCGCGGCCGCCCCTTGATGTAGTCGAAGGTCTTCTCGTCCGGCGCGATCATGCCAGCCCGCGCTCCGCCTTCGATGGACATGTTGCAGACCGTCATGCGGCCTTCCACGGAAAGCGCACGGATCGCCTCGCCCGCGTATTCGATAACGTAGCCCGTCCCGCCCGCGGTGCCGATCTCGCCGATAATCGCGAGGATGATGTCCTTCGCGGTGACCCCCGCAGGCAGCGCGCCGTCCACCGTTACGCGCATGTTCTTCGCTTTCTTCTGGATCAGCGTCTGCGTGGCGAGCACATGCTCCACCTCCGACGTGCCGATGCCGTGGGCGAGCGCTCCGAACGCGCCATGCGTCGAGGTATGGCTGTCGCCGCAGACGATGGTCGTACCTGGCAGCGTGAAACCCTGCTCCGGGCCGATGATGTGAACGATGCCCTGGCGGTGATCCAGCTCGTTGTAATACTCAACGCCGAACTCGGCGCAGTTCTCGGCAAGCGTCTTCACCTGGAGCGCTGACTCCGGATCGTCGATGCCTTGGCGCCGGTCGGTGGTGGGAACGTTGTGATCGACAACGGCCAGCGTCTTCTCCGGCGCATGCACAGGGCGGCGCGCCACGCGCAAGCCCTCGAACGCCTGCGGGCTCGTTACTTCATGGATGAGGTGGCGGTCGATATAGAGGAGGCTCGTGCCATCGGGTTGCGTATCGACGACGTGATCGTCCCAGATTTTATCGTAGAGTGTTCTTGTCATGCCTGACCCTTTTGGGCTCGCGCGAGCGCCCCTTTGTTTTTCCGATGTTTTAGGGACGGCCCGCGCGGAAAGCAAGGCGCGGTGCGGAGAATGCGGTAAATTCGCCGCAAACTGGGATGCCTCGATAACCGCGAGCGCGCCGCTGCATCAATTAGGGAGTTCCCGATGGTCCACAAACTGTACTACTGGCCGCACCTCCAGGGGCGCGGGGAATTCGTGCGCCTTGCCTTGGAGGAGGCCGCCGCCGCCTATGAGGATGTCGCGCGCGGCACGGGAGGCATGGCCAAGATGATGGCTTTGATGGAGGATGAGAACGAGGAACACCCGCCTTTCGCGGCGCCCTTTCTTAAGGATGGCGATACGGTGATCGGGCAGACGGCGGCGATTCTATTCTATCTCGGCCCGAAGCACGGCCTTGCGCCGCGAGATGAGGCTCAGCGGCTTTGGGCTCATGAAATTCAGCTCACCATCGACGATCTCATAAGCGAGGTACACGACACGCATCACCCCGTTGGCGGGGGCCTCTATTACGAAGACCAGAAGCCGGAGGCGTTGCGCCGTGCGGAAGGCTTTCGCAAGAGGCGGATCCCCAAATACCTGGGCTGGATCGAAAACATCCTCCGCCGGAACCCGAAAGGGAGCGTGCATCTTGTTGGCGATTGCCTGAGCTACGCAGATCTTTCGCTGTTTCAGGTTGTGGAGGGGCTTACCTATGGCTTCCCGCGAGCTATGGTGGAGCGAGTGCTTCCCTCGGCGCCGCGTGTTGCAGCTCTTCATCGCGCCGTCGCAGAACGCCCTCGCATTAAAGCTTATCTCGCGAGCGCTCGGCGCCTGCCTTTCAACGAGGATGGCATTTTCCGCCATTATCCCGAGCTGGATGGTTAGGGCCAAAAGATCGACTTTATTCGCACGATATCATTGCGGAACGGGAGCAAAACGGTTAGGAAACGAAGATAGCGTCGGGGCGTAGCGCAGCCTGGTAGCGCATCTGCTTTGGGAGCAGAGGGTCGCGTGTTCGAATCACGCCGCCCCGACCATTAAAATCAGTGACTTAAGCCAGAAAGTCCGCATTCCGCAAGAAAGCCTCAGCGGAACGGAAGCTAATCCAGGCTGCGTCAACCCGCAGCGCGTCGGAAAGGAAACTCGGAAACAGGCGCACGGTAGAGGGTCTTCTGATCGCGCTCTTGATCAAACTTGGAAACCGCTCCGGCCCGGAAGCGATCTTTAAGTTTATCTTCTTTGTGGCTGGCTTCCCGCTGGTTCTGCCGTTGCAATTCAGAGATGATGCAGAGGAAAAATCCAAGTCCTTGCCTTCGATCTCCTTGCCGGCCGTTCCTGAAGACGCCCCTCTAATACGGTTTTCTACAATCGTAGAGAAGCAGTCTTCGACCGACACCAGGGTCAACCTCCCATTCGCGACGCCGAGGACGGCTTCGAGTCAAGGGCGGGGTCATTTTGGCCCGTTTTGCAGAAGACCGCATTGGGATCGCTAAGCCACCTTGGCCCGCATGGGGTCGCGAAAAACCAGCAAGACCGCTACCGTACCAACTCTGCCTTTGGACTGGGCGAAAAGGCAACCGCACAAAACAGGTCTGAAATCCCAAGACCGCGCGCCCCGTTTTCTGTAATCTGGCGGAAAACCACACATTAGGGAGCTGAAATGCGAATTGCACTGCTGGCGGATATGCACGCGAACCGGCAAGCGTTCAGCGCGTGTCTGCGGCATGCCGCGGAGAAGGGCGCGGAGCGCTATGTGCTCCTCGGCGACTTTGTTGGATATGGCGCCGACCCCGCCTACGCCGTCGATACCGCCTTGGAGCTTGTTTCGCGCGGTGCCGTAGCCGTGCTCGGCAATCACGACTGCGCGGTGAATGATCCCACCGTCCGCATGAACCCGGAGGCGCAGACCGCCATCGAGTGGACGCGCGGCATGCTCGGCGTCCATGAACGCCGGTTTCTCTCGGAGCTGCCGCTCACCGTCTCAGACCAGGATCGCCTCTATGTGCATGCGGATGCCAGCGCGCCCGCGAAGTGGATCTACGTGCTGACGGTCGAGGAAGCCTCGCGAAGCCTGTATGCGACGAAGGCGCAGATCACCTTTTGCGGGCACACGCACAAGCCGGGCATCTTCAGTGTCACGACGGCATCGAAAATGACGGCGTTCAGTCCGGTCACCGAGGTTGCCGTGCCACTGCATGGCCTGCGCCGCTGGCTCGTGGTGCTGGGCTCGGTGGGCCAACCGCGCGACGGCATCCCTGCGGCGTCATATTCCATGTTCGACACGATCAAAAAAGAGATCACCTTCTATCGCGTGCCTTATGATATCGAAGGGGCCGCCGACGCGATCAGGAAGGCACGGCTGCCACTGTTCTTCGCGCAAAGGCTGTCCATGGGAAGGTGACGGGTGATGGCGAAGCCCACATTAGAGCCAGGCGACGTTCTCGACGGCTTTATGATGGAAGGGCTGATCCATCGGGGCGGCATGGCGCGGCTTTGGAGCGTCAAGAAGCCCGGCATCGATGATATGCCGATCCTCATGAAAGTGCCTGTGCTCAGCGAAGGGCAGGACCCGGCGGCGATTGTCAGCTTCGAGATGGAGCAGATGATCATGCCGCGGATAACGGGGCCTCACGTCCCGCAGTTCGTCGCGGCGGGGGATTTCGCGGTCCACCCCTACATCGTGATGGAGCGCGTTCCGGGAAAATCGCTCCTGCAGCGCCTTCCAGACCTGCCGCTGCCTTACGAGGAGGTGGCGGAAATCGGCTGGAAGCTGGCGACCGCGCTCGCCGATATTCACCGCCAGCACGTCATCCACCTCGATTTAAAGCCGAGCAACGTGCTGTTCCGGCCCACGGGCGAGGCGGTGCTCATCGACTTCGGCCTTTCCCACCATCTGCAATTGCCTGACCTGATGCAGGAGGAATTTCGCCTGCCCTACGGCACGGCGCCCTATATGGCGCCCG
This sequence comes from uncultured Alphaproteobacteria bacterium, assembly GCA_963817495.1. Classification (GTDB taxonomy): domain Bacteria; phylum Pseudomonadota; class Alphaproteobacteria; order Rhizobiales; family Rhodomicrobiaceae; genus Rhodomicrobium. Next base: position 197,726 of record CAWFOS010000014.1, read on the forward strand.
AGCAGCTTCTGGGAGCGCGGCACGACCCGCGCACCGATCAATTCGCGCTGGGCGTCCTCCTCTATTTCTTCTCCACCGGCGTCCGGCCCTTCGGCGAAAGCGAACGCCTGAGCGTTATGAAGAGACGGCTTTGGGAAGACGCGAAACCGCCGCGCCGACTGCGGGAGGACTACCCGCTTTGGCTTCAGGAAATCGTCTTACGCTGCCTCGAAGTGGAGCCGGCGTGGCGCTACCCCACCATGGCGCAGCTCGCCTTTGAGCTGAGCCACCACAACCAGATCAAGCTGACGGCCCGCTCGGAACGGCTCAAGGTCGATTCTTTCTGGACGCGCATGAAGCGGCGCTTGAACCCGGACCTCGGACAAACCTATGCCCCGCGCACGGTCGCGCTGCCTTTGCCGTCGGCTCCGATCATCGCCGTCGCCATCGACACGAGCGAAGGCTCGAAAGAAACCAGCGACGCGCTTCGCGAATTGGCCGCCCGCGCGCTCACGCTGCTGCCATCCGCGCGGCTCGCCTGCGTAAACGTATTGAAACAAAGCTACATCGCCGCCCGGGACTCGACCCTCGATGACGAGGGCCACAACAAGCACGTGAACCGGCTTGTGGCGCTCAAGGCCTGGGCGCAACCCTTAAGGCTCGGCGAGGGGCGTATCACCTATCACGTGCTCGAAGCCGTCGATGCCGCCACGGCGATCCTGACCTATGCCGAGCAGAACAAGGTCGATCAAATCCTGATCGGCGCGCGACAGCATTCGGTGCGGCGCTCCTTTCTGGGAAGCGTCTCAGCAAAGGTCGCCTCCGAGGCAGGCTGTACGGTGACGGTCGTGCGCCCTCCCCGCAAAGCAGAGCCCGCCGAGCCGCCGGAAGAAAGGCTCGCCGAACGAACCGGCGCAGCCACTTCTTCCTGAAGTGCGTCCGGAAAAGTGTGAAGCGGTTTTCCGACAAGACGCGCGATAAAACAAAAACTTAGAGCCCGCTTTTGATTCCATCAAAAGCGGATGGGCTCTAGGAAGCGCCTTTCCTTCTTCGGCTTTATTGCGCTACGCTCCTGAAGGCCTCTACCTTGGCGTGCATGGTTCGTTTTGCGCCATCCAAAAACGCTGTTGGAAAATATTTAATTTACAGCCCTGTCATCTGGAAGGGTGAGGAGCTAACTAGATAAAATATGGAATAAATCCTTTTACAAAGCAGAACACATTTGAGGGACCATGCTCATGGGGCAAAATCTTCTCCTGTTGGCCGCGATCATTATAATCATGTTTGCAGCGGCCTTGATCTGGACGCTTTACGATGACTTCAAGCACGAAACCAAGGGACTGAGGAAGTTGCACTCAAGAAGAAGAGAGCGCGACTGAGCCCTCGTTTATAGGCCGGCTGGAAGTTGGCTGGCTCTTTGGAGCAGGAGCGGCGTTGTGCCTCTTCGCCGATCCCGAACATGGCGACACGGGCAAATCCCTGAAAAAAACGCGCTCACTCTTTCTTTGGAAGCAGTGCGTCATCGATCTCGCGGGCGCGGATGGCCGCGGGGCGGTCCTTGATCCTGCTCCAATAAGCCTCGAATGCCGGCCGCTTTTCGAGCGCGCCGAACATCATGCCCCAGCCGAGCTGAGCGCCAAGGTACAGGTCGGCGGCGGAGAACCTGTTTCCGACGAGATACTCGGAAGCCGACACCGCTTTCTCCAACGTATTCAGGACGTAGGCATGCGTGCCGTAGCCCACCATTATTTGCCTTTCAGCGGGTGGCTCGAAGCCAAGGCTCTTGTTGACGATGGCCCCGTCCACAGGGCCAGCGCCGAAAAAGAGCCAGCGGTAATAAGCTCCTCGTTCGCGGCTTCCCGGCTCGGGGGCCAGTCCTGCCTGCGGAAATGCATCGGCGAGGTAAGCGCAGATCGCGCCCGTCTCCGTGACAATGGCATCGCCATGGCGAATTGCCGGCACCTTCCCCATCGGATTGATGGCGAGGTACTCGGGCGACTTCATCGCCGGCCCAAATTCGATAATTTCGGTGCGGTAAGGCTGGCCGGTCTCCTCCAGCATCCAGCGGACGATGCGGCCGCGCGACATGGGATTGGTATAGAAAACAAGCTCGTCGGGCATCTCCGGCTCTCCCTTTTCTGGTTCAAAGATGTAAGACTATGGCTGTTCCAAAATGGGATAAATAATCACCATCCAGGGCGTGTCGTCAGTTGATGTGAGTCGTCCGAGCCACAACGGAGCGAAAATCGCATGCCGCCATCGTTGCAGTTGTCAGTCGGGAGATTCCCAGAATCAGATTTTGTCTGACTTATAGGTCGTCGGCAATGGAGAGGCCGACGGTTCGCATCTTGGCATCCCTTTAGGGTATGTCGCGGCCGGCGCCAGCGGTAGCGCCTTTTGGGCGAAGCACTTTGGAGAGCTGCGAGCGCCCATCTTGATGCCTTCGCGCTTTTCGATTTCGGCCATGGGGCGCGGGATCGTTCAATTGGCCGGTTGGCAACCGGAGCTTCGAGCAGCGGCGCCATAACGCGAAGAGCGGCCTTGGTTTTCATCGGCTCAGCCCCTGGCGCCACGCTTGCTTTCAGCGCCTCGATCCCTCCGCGCATGAAATCGCTGCGTCAAAGCCGAACCGTATCTCGCGCACGCCGAACGCCTGAGCGATCCGTGCGCTGATCCAGCCATTGAGCGTCAGCAAGACCGCCCGCGCCCGGTCCGCCTCGCCGCGGTCCCACGACGCCGCTAGACTTTTCAGCGCCGCCCGCTGTTCATCGTTCGCCTTCACCGGTGATTTGCCAACCATGGACCGCCCCCTGCGAATCAATGCGAAGAGGGAACACGGTATCCATCTGTTGGCTACGCTGATGGAGTCTGCTTGGTCGGCCGCCACGCGCCTGTCGCACTGGATGCGCTCAAGCTCACCGGCCACATCGCCACCCGCACCCGGGGTACGCTCGGCGGCAGGCCGCGGCGATCCGTTGGCGCGCCCGGCAAACTCTGCTTTAGCCGAGAATATGGGGTTCAATCCAATCACCCGGGTGGGACATCATCACGCTGTTACGCGATGACAGCGGTCGCGTCGGCGCGCATGGTTCCGACGCTCGCTGAGGCTGCGCAAAATCGCTGCTTTGTAACGAAGTAGGACTAACGGGTCCGGCTTCATATCGCTATGGTTATCGGCCCAAACCAGGGTGGTGCTCCTCCGGCCGGGCATGGGCCGCTCCCCTCCACACTCATTCACGAAGGGCCGAACTTGGCAAAAGATCCAATAGCGCAAGCAATCGGCCTCGATTTCGGCACGACAAATACCGTCGCCGCGATGGTGAACGCCTGCAATAACGCCGAAACGATCCAATTCGGCGGCGGCCCCGAGGCGGTTTCGACATTCCGTTCGTTGATAAGCTTCTGGCGCGAGCAGGAGAGCAGCTCCATACGGACAGAAGGCGGCCCGTGGGCAATCGAGCACTTCATAGACTTTCCGAGCGAAACCCGATTTCTGCAATCTTTCAAGACGTTTGCCGCCTCGCCCCTTTTCGACACGACGGGCATATTCGGAAAGCGTCTTCGCTTCGAAGACATCCTGGAGGCCTTTTTTCGCACCGTGCTCAGGCATGGTGGCGAGTCCTTGCGTCAGCTGCCAAAAACGCTTGTGCTTGGCCGGCCCGTCAAGTTCGCAGGCCAGAACGCCGATGCGGAGACAGCGAGAACGCGTTACGAGGCCGCCTTTACCCGCTTCGGCTTCGATCGCATTGTGCATGTCTTGGAACCGGTGGCCGCCGCCTATTACTATGCGCAGCGATTGACGAAAAGCGCCAACGTCCTCGTCGGCGATTTTGGTGGCGGCACAAGCGACTTCTCGATTCTTCGGTTCGATGGAGCGGGAGGAGATTTTCGGGCCTTTCCGCTTGCCCACTCCGGCGTTGGGCTCGCGGGCGACACCTTCGATTATCGCATCATCGATGCAGTGATATCACCTCAGCTTGGCAAAGGCTCGATGTACGAGAGTTGGGGTAAGCTCTTGATGATTCCATCGCACTATTTTGCCGCCTTCGCGAAATGGAACGAGCTTTGCCTCCTGAAGAACTCCCCGGCAATGCGCGAATTGAAGGCGCTTGCGAAGCAAAGCACTGCACCGGAAAAGCTCGATAGCCTCATTCGCCTCATCGAGTCCGGCGCGATCTATTCGCTCTATACCGCGGTTTCGGCAGTCAAGATGCAGCTTTCAACCAAAACCGAAGCAGAACTCGCCTTCCGCGAGGCCGGGATCGATATCCATGCGACCGTTCGCAGGGACGATTTCGAGACATGGATCAAACCCGATCTCGAACGCATCGAACTTTGCGTTGCCGAGGCGCTTGCCGCTGCGGGCCTCGATCACAGCCATGTCGATAAGGTCTTTCTGACTGGCGGGACGTCGTTTGTTCCAGCCGTGCGTCGCATTTTCGACCGGCTTTTTGGCGAGGCTCGGGTGGGAATAGGCGACGAGCTTCTTGCGGTTGCCTCCGGTCTCGCACTCATCGGCCAAGACCCGGACATCGGCCGCTGGGAGGCTGGATCAAGCGCGGTGACGGTTTAGCGGCCGGCGAGTGAGAACGCCGGTTGTCTTAACGGAGACAAATTCGGACGAGCACGCCGGGGCCGTGACGGCTTGCTCACTTGTGCTCATCTAACTCAGAGTCTGTCCACGAAGTTCATGAAGGATTACAAAGTCGCCTGAGCATAAGGCGGATGGAAGCGAGTTTGACGAAAGTCAGCGCGGTTCGGGTGAGGTTTTCAAAATCCTTGGCAAGTCTGCGGCATCGGTTGAGCCAGGCGAAGGTCCTCTCGACGATCCAGCGTTTGGGCAGGACTTCGAAACCCTTGGCCTGATCGGAGCGCTTGACGATTTCGACGTTGAGCCGAGGCAGCGCTTTGGCGAGGGCTTCCTGAAATTGCGGTCCTTGGTAGCCGCCGTCGGCAAAGAGCTTTTTCAGAAATGGGAACAGGCCGAACAGCGTCGATAAGAGAAGGATGCCGCCGTCGCGGTCCTGTATATCGGCTGGATGAACGATGGCGTGCAGCAGAAGACCAAGCGTATCTACAAGAATATGCCGTTTCTTACCCTTGATTTTCTTTCCTGCATCGTAGCCATTCGCGTCAATCGAGGCCCCCCTTTTTCCGCGCTCTTCACGCTTTGACTATCGATGATGGCGGCTGTGGGGCTCGCTTCACGTTCCGCCAGCTCGCGGCATCCACATAAAGCTCGTGATGGACACGCTCCAGCGTGCCGTCATAGCTCCATAAATCCAGGTAGGCGAACACCGTGCTCCTGGGGGGCAGATCCTTCGGGATTGCCCGCCACTGGCAGCCCGTGCTCAGCACATACATGCATGGCTATGCAGTTGACTCCCGTACGTCTAGATGTAGTAGCTTGAGGCATGAAGCAGTATCCTGCGGACATGGCCGATTTCATGGATATGTTTCCGACCGAGGACGCCTGCTTGGAGTATTTGAGCCTCGTTCGGTGGCCGGACGGATATCAATGCTTACGGTGCGGGAAGGGGGATTGCTGGAAGAAGGCCCGTGGCCTTTTCACCTGCCGCGCCTGCGGGTACGAGGCTTCTGTGCTGGCAGGCACCTTGTTCCAGGACACGCACAAACCGCTCCGCTTATGGTTTCAGGCGATGTGGTACGTGGTGAACCAGAAAAACGGCGTCAGCGCGCTGGGGCTGCAAAAGGCGCTGGGCCTGGGCAGCTATCACACCGCATGGGAATGGTTGCACAAGCTGCGCCGCGCGATGGTTCGTCCAGGCCGCGACAGGCTATCCGGCATCGTCGAAGTGGATGAGACCTTCCTTGGCGGCAAGCGCGGGGGTCGCGGGCGTGGAGCCGAAGGCAAGTCCCTGATTTTCATTGCGGCGGAAGAAGCAAAAGACAACGAGAATGCAATTGGCCGCATTCGCCTTTCCGTGCTGGAAAACGCTCGTGGAGAGACGCTCGTGAAGGCCGTTCAAGCGGCGGTTGAACCCGGAAGCCTTGTCCGCTCGGATGGGTTGAGCAGTTACGGCTTTCTGCCTGACTATGACTACATCCATGTTCCTAGCTTCCATAAGGAGGCCACTCCGGGTGACGCGACGCCATTGACGCACCGTGTGGCTTCCCTCCTGAAGCGCTGGTGGCTCGGAACGCATCAGGGCGCGATCAGCCCAGCCCACCTCGCTTTTTATCTCGATGAGTTCACCTTCCGGTTCAACCGGCGCACCTCCCACTCGCGCGGCAAGCTCTTTTACCGGCTTATCGAAGGCGCGCTGCAAACCGATCCGATCCCAGCAAAGACGCTGACACAACATCTAGATAGGAAATCAACCGCATAGCCCTGCATACATGACCCCGTTCATAACTTCCCGCACGTTCACCTCACGCTTGCGCCCGCCGCGCTTGGCCGGCGCAATCTGCGGCTCGATCAGGCTCCATTCTTCATCCGTCAAATCGCTCGGATAGCGCAATTGGCTCCGGTCGTAGCGCTTACGGTTTTCAGCAGTCCACATCGGCGGCCCCTCCAAAATCACAGCCGGCCTCCCTGAAATCACAAACGACTCAGACAATTCAAGAACTTTGTGAACAGACACTAAGGGTTCTTGAGCTTGCAGCTGTTATACTTGCGCCTCGCGTGTGGGGGTTTATTCCAGAACTGCTAAGGGAACATGACTATAACCTCTTGGCGGCTGTGGTTTTCCTTGTCTTGCCGGTTTGCTTTTTCGAGCTCGCGTACTGCTATAACGAAAGGCAAAAAACGCGCTGGCCTCAGCGCATGAGACGTCATCCTGTCCAGAATCTCAAAAGCTAAGAACCCCACATGCAGTAATCAGACGGCCGATCTCTGCATGAGATTTGATACCCCAACGAGCGATTGATATTCGGCGCTGTGAGTTCTGTTCAATTTGCTGCCAAGTCCTACAGATATCCATTGCGCGCCTATCCTTAGATTTGCGCACGATTCTTGGTTTCCACTTTCGGATTTGAAGTCTGGAAAGCCAGACCAGGAGCTTATCCACAAGGTTCGCTTCCGCGTGGCAGAACTCAGACTTCAGCAAAATCGGATGAGGAAGCAATGTATGCAAGAATACCTGCCATTATATCACAATACGCCAGTTTGGAATAAGCATGCGCTACTAACCTCTGCATTGACGTCGGCTTCAAAGGAGAATCGAACCATGTCTATCTACGCAGTGGCTTCGTTAAACCCCTCCGCAAGGCTGCCTCAGGAGCTTCTGGCGAGAGGCGACAGTTCGGGTTCTTTCAGTGCGTACAGTACCGCGCAAACGTCGGCCACCCCATCCAGCGGCCAAGCTTGGCAAAGCGGTGCTTATGTGTCTGGCGTCACACCCCGCTTCCTCGCTGTTCTCACCGACATCCAAAGCGGCAACCAGCAGGGAGCACAGGCGACGCCTGCAACTGCGAGCAGCGAAATTCAGGTGTGGCCAGCCAGAACTCTGGCAGCGCGGCCGGAACTTCTGTCCAATATTATCACCGCAGTGCAGGCGGCAACAACACCACAGCCAGCTCAAGCATCTGACATCGCCAGCTTGACGTGGAAAATTGCGGCCAGGGCTAAGCAGAGAATTCGTAGCTTGACCAACAAATCGACATTTCTTTCTTGATTAAGGACCTCGACGGCGGCGTGGATTTCCCGGTCAAGAGCTTCGGCATCGGCGAACGTCTGATGGGCCAGATGATGCGCCTTGAGATCATGCCAAACAACCTCAATATCGTTGAGTTCGGGCGAGTACTTGGGTAGCCACTCGACGGTCAGCCAGTGCTTGCGCGCATCGAGCGCCGCCAGGGTGATCTTGCTGACATGGATCGGCCCGTTGTCTTCGACCAAGACGACCGGTTTTGTCAGGCGACCGGGCTTGGGGCCGTAGATGCGGTCCAGTTGCTCGAGATGTGCGATGAAATCGGCGCTGCGCTTGGTCCGACTGGTATGCACGATGAGCCTGCGTATTGCATGATCGAGCGAGCCAATCATGGCTACCTTCTTGGCTTGCCCAGGCGCTGGCACGCGTAGATCGGCGCCGCGCTTCGCCCAGGCTCTCGCCAGATAGGGATGCGTCAGCACCTCGCTTTCATCGCCGAAGAGCAGAACGATGTCGCCAGCCTCGGCCTGGGCCTTGAGCAACTGAAGCCTCAAGCCAGCACGCTCGATCTCGGCGGGGTTCTGCCGGGCCTTCAGCGTGTGCCGCGGCCGCCGCCAGCGGAAGTTTTTTTTCGCAGCGCTTTTGACAGCTGTGACCGGCCAATGTCCACGCCCTCGCGCCTTTTGATCTCGGCAATCAGGCGCGGAAGCGTCCAGTTTGCCCGGTTGGCGACGGGCGCTTCGAGCAGCGGCGTGCAGACCCTGAGCGCCGCTTCCGTCTTCACCGGCGGCGGCCCTGCATACACGCTCGCCTTGAGGGCCTCGACACCACCGCGCGCGAAATCGCCGCGCCAGAAGCGAACTGTATCCTCTCGCACACGGAACACCTCTGCGATCCGTGGACTGCTCCAGCCTTCCAGCGTCAACAGAATGGCGCGAGCCCTATCGGCCTCGCCGCGATCGCGCGAAGAAGCCAAAGCCTTGAGCGCCGCCTTCTGCTCCTCGCTTGCCGTTATCGGAGATTTGCCCGCCATATTCCGCCCCCGCGAATCAATACGAGGACGGAATCACAATCGGGATTCGTTGGTCAAGTTCAGAGAGTCTGCTTAGGCGAGCACACCGCCTCGTTCAAGCTATCTCTATAGTTAAATTTGTTGAAAACATACCGGTTAGGCCACAGCGGGCCTGCCGTACAGATTGCGTTCGTCCCTTTATTTATCCGGGGACAAGACGCCCCTCCACACCCGCGCCCGGGCACTGTCGCACCGCACTTCCACCGCCCCAGGCCGTTGTTGAAAAGTTCTCTTCGTTAACGAACTGGTTACCTCTTTGCGCATACCGTTCCCGACCGCATTAACCAAAGAGGGCACCATGTCAGACACCAGCATTCCCGGCGGACGGATCCGTTCTTTTGTGGAGCGGGTCGAGAACCTGGACACTGAATTGCAGGAGCTGAACGAGCAAAAGAAGGAAGTCTTCGCCGAGGCGAAGGCCGAGGGCTTCGACGTGAAGATCCTCAAGGAGATCATCAAGCTGCGGAAGCAGGACAAGGATGAGCGCGACGAGCACGAGACCCTGCTCGATCTGTACCTGCGCGCGATGGAATCCGAGGAACGCGCCGCCAAATCCCCCAAAGCCGCCTAACCCGATCGAAATCTCCGCAAAATTAAAAGTATGTAATTCGGCCTTGTGCGCAGGCTCATCCTAACTATTTCAGCACATCTGCGCGCAGCGCCCCTAGCAGTCCCACAACTGCTAGGGGTTTTCGTATGCCATCAGCACGAGATCAAAACTCTTATTCATGTACTTGTCACGTGCAGCGGCTAGCGTTATCGAGCAGAGCATACCCCGCTGATCGTTCTGCCGGTTCTTTCCAAGAGTTACTAGCTACGCATGTTACGAACACCACGCCCCTAGCGCATCGCTAGGGGCTTTTTCTCTCCGCCGCCAGCACGCCCAACTCCGTCGAAACAGGAGCCGCAGCTTGTGGATCGATAGCCTTTGCATACATTACATACTCCCGTCACGTCCGTGCGGT
>CAWFOS010000015.1:0-182026 GCA_963817495.1 uncultured Alphaproteobacteria bacterium
CATTCAACCTTGAACAAGCTTCGGTGCAGCGGCGGAGGTCCGCGTTTCGCGAAGATCGGCAGGCGCGTCGTCTATGACGTCGCAGATCTCGACACTTGGCTCGCCAAGCACCTCAAAACGAGCACCTCCGATTTATGAGAAAAACCGTTTTTAGCCGCAGCCGAAACGCGCCATATCACGACCGGACACTTTCATATCGTGGTGATGGCGACCGCTCCCGAAGCTCATGCTCTGCTGAGTGAAACGACGTTCGAGGGGCGCTCTTGGCAGGTGAGCTCAGCGACACGGCTATCCCAGGCCTCGAATGCAGCGCGAACTGCCTCGCGGTGCTCAGCGCGTTGGTAAACGCCGACGATCCCCGCCTTCGTGCCGCTCACATGGTTCAAGGCAGCCTCTATAACGCGAAGGTCAACGCCTAAATGCTCCATGCCGGTCGCGCAGGTACGACGAAGATCATGCACCCGCCACGGCTTGAACTTCGCGCCAAGGATTTCCTGCATCCGCGCATCAAGGGCGCGCTTCGCCTTTGAGAAGCCGGACGGCGACGTGGTCCCCGTTGTCGAGAATACCAAGTCGCTATCCCTGTAGCCGAGCCCTTCTTTGATCGCGAAGATTGCGCGCCGATCGAGGATTGCGACGGCTTGCCGGGCTAGTGGAATGCGGTGGTCGCGGCTGTTTTTCGTGCGAGCACTGGGCAGCATCCAGACCCCGGCGTCGAGGTCCAACTCGCTCCACTTCATCCCCGCCACCTCCTCGCGTCTGGCGCCGGTGAGCAGCAGAAGTTTGTAGACCGACGCGAAGGGCCATGAGGCCTCGTCTGTGGCTTGCCAGAAAGCACGACTTTCATCGTCCTCAAGCGTGCGCTCGCGGGCCTCAGCGGGCTTGGGAGCACGAAGGCCCGTCATCGGGTTCGCGTCAACAAGCTCGCGCTCATGCGCCCATTTGAACAGGGGCCGAAGATCGGAGAACAAGAGCCTCGCCGCGGCTTCGGAACGGGCTTGTGCTCTATCGATGGCATCTGCGATGTGCTTTCTGGATCGAGCCGCCGCCCTGGTCACACAAACAGCGCACAGGCTGGAACGCACGAAAGGACTGCGGGCGAACCCGCGGCGCATGATCGGCTCATCCCCGCGCCCCGGGGGGAACACTGCTATCGTTAAGGGGACCGCCAAAAGCGGCGTTAACGACGTCGGACCAAAGGTGGCCGTCAGCTCAAGGCCGATCGCCTTCCCACAATCCTTGGACGATAGTGCCTTGCCTTCGCCACTCCCTTGGAAGCCGAACACCGTCAGAAGGCGAGCAAGGGTTTTTGCGTAAGGGTCAGCCGAACTTGGCGTGGCGGGAACCGTTTTGCCACCCCAGCTCTGCAAGCTTGCGGGGTAGAGCAGCCGGACCCTCATCCAGCGTCGAAGTTCGAAAGCCTCAAGACAATCGAGCTTTAGACACCCCCACATTTTTATCCTTGTTACCCTTTATCGCTGTCTGATGAAATGCCGAGCACCGGTAACTCTGCGCGATCTGAATATTGAAGTTTTTATGCAACGGCCGCTGACCACAGAAGTCATTTTCGCGCAAGCTTCACATATTTGCCACGGAAGCATTCCACCTTCCTCCGCTGAGACGTAGCGGCTTATCAACTTGGGGCTAAAGTGTTTCATTTTGAACCGGCGAAAGTAAAGGGGTCCCGCGATGGTTGCCCAGAAGCTCATCTATAATCTGGTGCGGATGCTTGTCGTCGGGATCTGGGCGGTTCTCTGCGGCTGTTCCCCTGTGACCCGCGACGGGGCCGATCTTGCGTCATCGATTGATTCGGCGTCCGGGAAATCCCATGCCGAGCAATCAACGCCACCGCAAGACGACAATCTCTACGTCCGCCATGTGATGGAGCTTCGCCAGCGCTATCGCGGTTCGAGCGACGTTGCGGGCCTCGACGAGCTGCGCCGGGCCGAGACGGACGCCGCCACTCGTTTCCTCGCCGTCGGCTCGACGTTCGCCCGCGACGGGCGCTACCAGGAAGCGATCGAAAAATACGAAATGGGCCTTCTTGCCCAGCCGTCCAACGCGGAACTGCAACAGGCGCGGCAAACGGCGCTGAACCGCAAGGAACTGGCGCGCCTTTATGCCGAAGGGCAGCGGGCGAAATCCGTCGGCAATTATGATCTTGCCGAAACGGCGTTCCAGCGCGCGGCGAATTTCGACACGCAAAACGACGGCCTGAAGAAGGAGCTCACCGATCTTGACCGCGCGAGGAAGGGCGAGGAGCAGCGCTTTGTGCTGGCGGCCTTCCGGTCGCAAAATCCCGTGGCCCTGAACTTCCGGGACGCGAAGCTGAAGGACGCGCTCCAGGTCGTGTGCGAGCCCTACAATCTCAACTTCGTGTTCGACAAGAACGCCGACAATCTCGATGTGAGCGTCAGCGCCAAGAACATCAATTTCGAGCAGGCCTTCAGCATGGTCCTGCAGGCCGCCAATGCGGGCTACAAGGTGTTGGGTCCGAACTCGATTTTCATCTACGAGGACACGCCGGACAAAAGAAAGCAGTACGGGGATCTCTATTTCAAGACGTTCCACCTTTCGACCCTGAAGGCCGAGCGCATGGCCGAGATTTTGAAAGGCTCCATGGAACTCAAGACGCTCGTCGCCAATAACGACCTCGGCCTCATCCAGGTGCGCGATACGCGCGACACGCTCGACGTGGTGGAAAAGCTGATCGCGGCCAACGACAGGAAGCCCGCCGAGATCATGCTCAATGTCGAGGTGCTCGAGATCGACCGCAACAAGTCCGATCAGCTGGGCATCGACTGGGGCAACCAGATCAGCGTTTCGCCGCCCACGGCGGCTTCCGCGGCTTCGGCTTCGTCTTCGAGTTCAACGACGGCGAGTACGACGACCTCGACGGCGTCGACGGTCGCGGGGCTGACGCTGCAAGCCCTGGCCCAGGGCGCGCCTTTCCTGAACCAGACCACGGTCACCCTGCCGACCGTGACCTTGAATTACCTCAAAAGCATCACGAATGGGCGCACGCTGTCCAATCCGCGGGTTCGCACCGTCGATGGCCAGCCTGCGAAAATCCATGTGGGCGACCGGGTGCCGTTGCAATCGGCCTCCATCCAGGACGCGACCGGGCAAAGCCGCACGATGTACGAATATCACGACATCGGCATCGCGCTCGACGTCATCCCGAAATATCACCTCGACGATTCGATCTTCGTCGACCTGAACGTCGAGGTCAGCGCGCTCGGCCAAAATCTGGGCACGTCGGCGGCTCCCCAATATGCCATCGGCACGCGCAACGTGCACACCACCATGATCCTGCGCGAGGCCGAAACCGCGGTGCTGGGCGGGCTCATCTCCGAGACCGAGCAGCACAGCCTGAACGGGCTGCCCGGCGTCGACCCCAACGGCCTTTTGGGACATCTGTTCTCGAACCACGGCGACACCGGGCAGCGCACGGAGCTGATCTTGACCATCACGCCCTATCTGGTGCGCTCGCAATCGCTGCCGAGGCGCAGCAACACCGACTTTTACAGCGGCACCGAAGGCGGCTACTCGACGCGCGCGAGCTACGATTACCTGAACCGGACGCCGCCCGCCAAACAGCCGCCACGATACCAGCTTACGCCCGACAACAAGAAACCGGTGGACGAGGCCGCGGCCGCAAGCAAAAGCGCAAATCCGGGCGGGTGGCAGCCTGCGGGCTTTTCGAGGTGAGGCCAGCCAGTTCGCCTTGGAGTTGTAACTTCGATTGAGCGATAGGATCGCCCAGAATGCGCGGGTCAAGCGGAAATTCCCTCATGGAGATGGTGGTCGTCCTCGCCATCCTCTCGCTGCTGGCTACGATGGCGGCGCCATACGCGACAAAAAGCTTCAAGCGCGACAAGGAGATTCAGCTTCACGAAACACTGCGGACCGTCAGAAAAGCGATCGACGAGTTTCACGCCGACATGGTGGGCGTGCCTGCCGACAAAAAAAGCGGGTCCAGCTGCAGCGCAAATGGATATCCGGTAACCCTTAAGATCCTTGTCGAAGGCGTCGAGAAGGGCGGAGAGAAAGCCGGGGAGAAAGGGGAAAAGAAACGTAAGCGATATTTGCGCTCCTTGCCGGTTAATCCCTTCGCGGCGCCCGGCGCGCCCCTGGAAGCGCAATGGGAGTTTGTAAGCTACCAAAGCGAAAAGCCTGTCGTTAGCTCCTCATCTTACGGGACGACGCTGGCCGAGGCTCAGCAGACCACGAAAGATATTTATGATCTTCATCCCAAAACTGCCGGGATTGCTCTCGACGGGACGCGATATGCGGATTGGTAAACTCGCCTCGAAGGCACCGGTTTCCGGAAAGCGTGGAAGCCCGGGGTTCACTCTTCTGGAAATGGTGATCGTGATGGCGATCATCGGCATCCTGGCCTCGATCGTTGCGCCACTTGTCATCACGGCGCTGACACGGGCTCGGGAGGCGACGCTTCAGCAAGACCTCAAGACCATGCGCAAGCTCATCGACGATTACTATGGCGACAAGGGCGTGTTCCCACCCTCGTTGCAAGTGCTGGTGGGCCAGGGCTACTTACGGGCCATCCCTCGCGACCCGGTGAACGGAAACAGAACGGACTGGAAAACCGTTGTCGCAAAGGAAGGCGGCATTTCGGATGTGCACTCGCTTTCGAAGGATCGCGGCAAGAATGGCATTCCCTATGCCGACTGGTGATCTGATCATCACCCGGCCTTGTGGCGCCTTTTCATGACGAGATTAGCTCTGACCCCGTCGCCATCATGCTCGAGAGAGACACGCTCGATTGAGACAAATTCCTCCAGCTCGCTAAGTCCAGCGACGAAGCGCCGGATGTTGAAATAAGCGCCCCGCAAGGTCATCTCGAAAACAGCCGTGTTGACGGCGCCACCCTTCTCTTCGTTTGGGGATGAAACCTGCTCGATCGCCGCGCCGCTCCTGCTAGCCAGCGCTTCGATATCGCGCACGAAAGCAGGTTCGGTCTTCGCCTGCCGCAATTTGCCTTCCAGCGCCTCGGCCTGCTTCATGCGCATAGCAAAGCTTTGCATCAGCCGGTCGCGCGCTCTCAACTCGCGAAGCTGAACCCGGGCGCGATCGAGCCGATCGTCAGCCTCCGCCGAGGCATCGCGGGCCGGTTGCCAGATCATTGCCGCGACCAGACCGAGAAGAGCGAGAATAAAGGCCAGTACCAGAAGCGCGGCAAGCGCCGCTGGATGACGGGCAGCATGCGCAAAGCGGACCTTTTCCTCCATCATGTCCGCGCTTCCCCGCCGCCGAAACGTATGGAAAGGCGGACCTGATACGTCGGAGAAGAACTTGCCGTCGTTCCGGCCTGCTTTTTGTCAACGAGGCGAACAGAAGCGAAGAACTTGCTTCGGCTGGCGACATCGAAAAATGCTGTCAAATCGTCGCTGGACTCAGAAACGGCAACGAGTTCAAGAGCGCCCCTGCTTCGATCGTAATCCAGGCTTTCAACGACGACAGAGGGTGGCATTAGCTGCTCAAGCACGGAAAGCACCCGAACCACAGAAGGGGCTCCTGCAAAGTCGAGAGCATTGAGCGACGCGATGCGTTGGCGCAGCGCCTTTATCAGGTTGGCATCCGGTTCGTCCCTGTGCTGCGAGAGGAGGGTTCCAAGCTCTGCGCCAAGCTCATCGGCCTGCTTCAGGGTTTGCTCGCGCTCCGCCGAGTATTCGAAACTATCCCAAATCAGAATTCCGGTTTCGATGAACGCCGCTATGGAAAGCCCGGCAAGGACAAACGCGAGCATGAGCGACCAGAGCCGCGTGTCACGAGAAAAATTCACGTAGGGAAAGATGGGACCGCTCATCCTGCTGCGGCCCTCTGAGTTGCATGATGCGCGCCAGGCCACTGCAGAAGTTTCAGGCCGGTGGAGTACGTCGGATCGGCGGCAATCGCGCCCGCCGCCAATCCCTCGATATAGACGGCGACAGGGCCGCTCTTCTTGGCCACGATTTGCGCATAGCGCCGAATGCGCGTCGCCATTCTGCGCTGCCCTTCCAGGTCGTACCGGTCGGGTCGATTGACGGTTGCGATATGGGCGATGGCTCCTTGCTCATCCCATACCAGGATGGTTCTCAAGCTCTTCTCTTCGAAAAGCGCAATGGCTGGTGTTTCAAGCTGAGAGCGATCTGTCTGGCTGAGTTTCAGCAAGCAGTCCGGGGCTATCATGTCGGCGTAAAGGCCTCTCGCCGCCAGCGGCTTTTCAATCTGCCGGCGCGTATCCCGCTGCATCGCGAGGCAGAGCATGCGCCCGTTGCCGGTCTTCGAGCTTTGCACCGGGCTTCCGAGGACCTCCAACGCGCCCGGTTCGAGGCGATGCTCACGGCAAAACCGCTGGGAGATGATGAGGCGGCGATCGGCTTCAGATTTTGGAAGTTTTGCGAAGAGCAGGATGGCGGCCATGATGTGCGACCCTTCGAGTGAAACGCAGACAAAGGGCGAGCTGAACCTCCTTGGAGGCAGAATGGCGGCCAACACGGCGTCAACCGCGTCCTCGAGTGTCGGCGCGCCCGAAGTCGTGAAAGCGGCGGCAGCCTCAGAGCTTTCGCCGCCGCTCCAGCTTGCGCCATGCCAGGCGCCGTGGACTTGATCGGAACTGATGCGGAGGAGGCAGGCGGAACGCTGCATGGTGTCGCTCAGGTAACCCTGATCACTTCGGGAAGCGAGGTGATGCCCGCGCGCGCCTTGCCGAGAGCAGCCTGCCGCATTTCCCTCAACCCGTTGCGGAGAGCTGCATTCCTCATTTCTTCGGTAGGCTGCCGGTCGACAATCATCTGCTTGATCTCAGGCGTCAGCATCAGGACCTCAGCCGCCACCGTGCGCCCCGAGTATCCGGTGTTGAAGCAGGACTCGCACCCCTTCGGCTCTCGCCATGTCTCGGCTCCGAGCGAAAAATCGTCGAAGCCCAGGGCCTCGACTTCATCGATTGTGTACCGGCGCGGATGCGAACAGGCGGGGCACAGGCGCCGCAAAAGGCGCTGCGCGACGATGCAGTTCAACGCGGCAATAAGTTCGTAGAGGTCGATCTCCATATGCGTGAACCGAGAAATGACATCGAAGGCGTTGTTGGCGTGAAGCGTGGTGAAGACAAGATGGCCTGTCAGCGCCGCTTGCACCGCAATTGACGCTGTCTCGCGGTCCCGGATTTCGCCGACCATGATCTTGTCGGGGTCGTGGCGCAGGATGGACCGCAATCCGCGAGCAAAGGTGAGCCCCTTCTTCTCCGCCACGGGGATCTGCAGAATACCCGGAAGCTCATATTCAACCGGGTCCTCAATCGTAATAACCTTCTCCTCGCTGTTGCTGAATTCGGAGAGGCAGGCGTACAGCGTGGTCGTCTTGCCGGAACCCGTCGGCCCCGTCACCAGCAGCATTCCGTTGGGCGAGCGCCCCACGCGCGCGAGCGCCGTGCGGTCTTTTTCCTCGTAGCCCAACGCTTCCAGCGACAGGGTTTTGCGCTCCTCCGTGAGGTGCGCCTTGTCGAGCACGCGGATCACGATGTCCTCGCCATGCACGCCCGGCAAAACGGAGACGCGAAAATCGATGTCCCCTTGACGCCCTCTCAGGCGGAAGCGGCCATCCTGCGGGATGCGGTGCTCGGCGATGTCGAGATCCGCCATGACCTTGATGCGCGAAATGAGCGTAGCCTGATAGGCGGGGTCGAATGGGCCAAGCGCGCGCATCAAAACGCCATCGACGCGGAAATCGACCGATACGCCAGCGACATCGGAATGGATGTGGATGTCGCTGGCCTGCCTCTGCAACGCGGCGCGGACGATCTCATTCACAAGCCTCACAACCGGGGCTGAATCGCCGCCGAAGGCTTCGAGGTCGATGGTTTCGGAGTTACCCTGTTCGGTCTCGCGAACAAGGGCGAGGCCGAACTCGGCGCTCATCTCATCCAGCATTTTCTGGCCGTCGTCGCATCGCTTCAGAATCTCGTCGATAACGTCGGCGGGGCTGACGACGAAGTCGATTTCGCAGCGGCACAACAGGCTCAGCTTCTGCTCCAGCTCGAAATCGTCGGGCCGGCTGGTCGCCACGATAAGCAGATCGCCTTCCGATCGGAGCGGAGCAACACCAAGCCGCCTGGCTTCGGCGGCGGGAAGCCGCGCCAGAACTTCAGGAGGAATTCGCACCCCGGCGAGATCGTCGAAAGGCAGGCCGAACCGCGCGGCTGTTTCTTGGGTCACTTGATAAGGTCCGTCAGCGTGAAGATCGGAAGATACATCGCAATCACGACGCCGCCGACCAGAACGCCGGCCACCAGCAGCACGGCGGGTTCCATCATGCTTGTCAGCCTCGCGAGGCTGGTCGCGAGTTCTTCCTCCTGCTGTGCCGCAACGGCGGTGAGCATTTTGTCGAGGCTTCCGCTGGCTTCGCCGGCCTGGATCATCTTGAGGGCGGTCGGTCGAAATAGGCCGCCCTCCCCCAACGTCTTCGCAAGAGGGTTGCCGTCTTTGATTGTCCGATTTGCGTCGACTAGCACCTGAGCGTAATACCGGTCGGAGACGCTGGAGCTTGCCACATGGAGCGCTTTCGGCACTGTGGCGCCGGACGAGATCAGGATCGACAGCATGCGAGCCGTCGCCGCGGCAGCCGATGCCCGCCGGAAATGGCCGAAGACTGGAATGAGCAGAAGCGCCTTGTCACGCGCAATGGCTCCTTCCGGCTTTGAGGTCCAGAGCCGGTCGAGCAGCCAAATTGAGCCTAAGACGCTGCCGACGGTGATCGCGATATAGGGAAAGTTTTCCTCGACGGCGATCAGAACCTGGGTTGGCGCGGGAAGCGAGCTTCCAAGTTCCGCGTACATTGACACGAAGTTCGGGATCACCTCCACGAAAAGGAATGTGAGCACGCCCGACAGCACGGTCAGCAGCACAATGGGGTAGATCATCGCCTTCGAGACCTGGCCGCCGATCTTCTGCTTCAGGTCCACATAGTCCTGATAGCGCTCAAGGCAGACGGGCAGCGCGCCGGCCTGCTCACCCGTCGCGACGAGCGCGCGGTACGGCGCATCGAATACAGTGGGGGCCTTGTTCATGGCATCCGAAAGCGAAGTGCCGCGCTTCACTTCGGCGGTGACGACCTGCAGCGCCTTCTCAAGTCTTGCCTGGCCGGGGCGCACCGCGAGAAGCGAAAGGGATTCCGGAATTGAGATTCCAGCGCGGAGAAGGACGGTCAATTCGCGATTGAAGTTCGCGATGTGCTTCAAAGGGGGCCGGCCGAGAGACGAAGCTCCGCGGCTCTCGCGTCCCGTCTTAAGGATCAAATCACGAGAAGAGAGGATGTCGCGGAGTTGCTCAAGGGAGTCGGCCGTCTCCAGGCCGTCCGCAGTCTCGCCGGTCAGCGTGAGCGCCTTATAAGAGAACAACGGCACGGAGGAACGCTATTTGCTCGAGGCAGTTGCCGGCGCCGTTTCCCAGCTTGTTATATCGGCGTCGTTGCCCGTGCCGCCTTCCCGGCCATCGGCTCCATAGGAATACAGATCGTACTTCCCATGCTCGCCGGGAGCACGATAATTATACTTGCTGCCCCAGGGGTCGGCAGGCATCCTGTCGCCTTTGAGGTAAGGGCCAGCCCAGCTCGAGGTGGTGCCCGGCTTGTGGAGAAGTGCATCGAGGCCCTCTGCGGTATTCGGGTAGCGCCCCGCATCGAGGTAGTAAAGGTCGAGGGCTTTGGCGAAATTGTCGATTTGCAGCCGCGCGCTCTTGACCTTGCTCGTTTCGAGATAATTGAGCACGCGCGGTCCGACGAGACCGACGATCATGCCGATAATGGCGAGAACGATCAGGAGCTCGATGAGGCTATAGCCCGGAGAGCCGCAAGGCGCGTTGCGGCCGCGCCCGTCGCGACGAAGCCTTGGAAAAAAGCAAACCCGCTTCAAAAACGCGTTGCAGACATCGAAAGAAATTCGCATCAACTTGCCTTTCCGGCTATTACAAGAGCCGAATATACGTTTCACGAAGGCTATGCAATCGCGACTTCAAAGCTATCCACCGGCTCACTCGGAAAGATGATAGCAACTCTAAGGCGGGTTTGAGGCAAACCGCATGCTTACTGAGATTGCCGCCGGAGCGGTATTCCTGTGGTGTGCTGTGGCGATCGCCGCAGACGATTACACATTCAGGATCGTTCCCGATCGCGTCCTCATGATCATGTTCGCGACGGGCGCCGTCTACGGATTGCTGGCAAGAGACGCGCTCGTGGAAGATTTGGAGGATGCGGTCTCGGCCCTTGCCTTGCGAAGCGCGATTCCGGGTTTATCCACTTTGCTCGTTGCGATGCTATATAAGGCCGTCCGTGGAAAGGACGGGCTTGGTTTGGGGGATGTAAAGCTTATCGCGGCGGCAGGCATTTGGCTGCCGGTCCCGGCGAGCTTCTACGCCATCGCCGCGGCTTCGATCTTTGCGCTGGTTTTTACCGCCGCAATCGCAGTATGGCGTGGACGGGCGGCGGCGCTCCTGGATTCTCTGCCCTTTGCGGTGTTTCTCGCTCCAGCTTTCTGGTTCCTGTGGCTTCTGGAAGAAACAGGGCTGTTCCATGCTGTAGGCGCATAAAAAGGCCTAAGACGCGGAGCAGATGGCATCGATGTGACCGGCGACGCCACGAGGGATGGAGTTCCAGGCGTTTCCTGCATTGAGGCGCGAAGTCTTGCTCGTTCTAACGAAATATAGGGACGGCGCCCTGAACGATATTCAGGGCGGGGTCGTCATTGTTCTGACGTCGGTCTTCTTTCTGATCTCTGGTATAACGAGCCCAAGCTATAACTGGGATGTCGTTGCCTATGTGGCAGCTGCCTATCAACAGGACGGGCTAAGCGGAAAGGAGCTTTCGTCGGCGACGTATAGCGAAATTCGGCGCGAGGTGGATGTTGAAACTTTCAAAGAACTGACGGTAGGGGAGTATGTAGATACTGTCTTCCAGGATCCGCAATCCCTGGAGCAGCAAATGCCATTTTATACGATCAAGTTTGCTTATATTGAGCTGATGCGTTTGTTCAAAAAAACCGGCATAACTTATACCAGTTCGACTTATATCATCAGCGCAATTTTTACCTCGGCGTCAGTCCTGATGATTGCACTTTTTCTGTTGCATTTTGGTGTGCCCATGCTCTGGCTTCCGGTTGTGGCAGCGGTGTCGGGATATGGAACGATAGCCAGTTATTCGACGCCGGATGCCATGGGCTGTTTCTTTGCGCTCCTGCTTGTTTATTCATTCATCAGAAAGAGCAAGGCATTATATATAGTTTCGGCTATTTTGCCCGCTGTGCGGACGGATCTGGTGATCTTGTCCTCCTTGGCGATGGCTTTTGATTTCTTCCGTAACAGAAGCTACTACGCAGTTATAAGCGCTGCTGCCGCCTTAGCCTTGTATTTCGTCATAAACAGCATTGCGGGTAACTATGGGTGGTTAAATTTATTCAATTTCACTTTCATAAAAATAACGCCTTATCCGAATAGCATGGAAATATCGCACGATGCCCAGGCCTATCTCAAAGCCTACGTTACGGGTCTTCAGAATTTGATTTTGAGCCGCCACATCATGATCTATGTATTTGTTTCTTATATCTTCATTATAAGGCAGGGGTACAAGAGATTGGGCCAGGAGATCAACGCCATAACTACGATATGTCTCCTCTATGTGGCGGCCCACTTTGCGCTTTTCCCCGCTTATGAAGATCGCTTCTTCGCCTTTCCTGCGTCTTTGCTTTTTCTGAGTTTGCTCGTTTCGCTGTTTTATAGCGGTTCTCTATCATCCCTGCAGAAGGGAAGGTGAGGGGGCGATTTCATCCCCGATCCCGAACTCAGCCCCTTCGAACCATTGGTCTGAAGCCCCGCGCACGACATCGCCATCCGGAAACTGAACGTCAATCTCCCACCCGCCAGACCGGCTGGGTCGGATGCCGATCACTTTCCCAAGATCGGACGCCTTATAGCCAAGGCGCGTTGAGCTGAACTCTCCCCATCTGACCCAGCACCCTATTTCCGCAGTCATATCCCCCCAAGTTTAAACCTTAGATCTCCCCATGCTTGCCGCAGGAAGAACGGCCGAGGATCAGTTTTTCTTCCATGCCGGGCAAGCGGAGGCCTTGAACGAATGAGAATGCCTTCCACATACCATCCAGCTGGATGGTGAATGAAATGCCAAGCAATGTGCAGGAACTGCGCCCGAAGACGGGCGACACAGAAAAAATCACGATCAATCTCGGCTTCGTCGATCTCGGCCATGTCGATCTGCTTGTGCAGGAGGGCTTCTATTCCAACCGCACCGACTTGATTCGAACCGCGATCCGTAATCAGATCGAGCGTCACGCGGATGTGGTTCGCAAAGCCGTCACGCGCAAAAGCGTCGATCTTGGCCTGCGGCATTTCAGCCGCGCGGATCTCGAAGCGGTTCGCGACGCGGGAGACATGCTCGACATTCGCGTTCTGGGTCTTGCCAGCATCGCGGACGATGTCACGCCGGAACTCGCCCGTGCGACTATAGCCTCGCTTGCCGTGCTCGGAGCCCTTCATGCAAGCTCGGTGGTGAAGGCGGCGCTTGCCGATCGCATGCAATAGGGTTTGCCGTTGATGAAACGCCCGCGTTTGTTTGTCCGCCCGCAACAGAAAGCACCCGCTATGCCCCTTCGCATCCCTCCCGAAATGGCCGAGGCGACCCGTCTCACCCAGCTTGGCAAACTGGTGGAGGCAACGGCACTGATCCAGCGAATGCTCCGGGGCGGACGCGCCACAAATACCGAAGCTGGCGGTTCCACCACGATTGACGCGGAATACATTGCCGTGGACTCTGGGCCGCGAGGCGAAATGCCGGGGCCGCGGTCGAAAACTCCACACCCTTTCAGGCCGCACGCAAGCCTGCGCGACACTGTCGAGCGTGTTGAGGAACTAGCCAAATTCTTCCGAGAGGGTTCCCATCCGGCTCCGGAAATACCGGAAGAGGCCTCGTTCACGGCAGCAACCTATACCAACGCTGCCGGTACACGGGAGTACAGGCTTTACGTTCCTGCCAAAAGGAGTGATGAGCGGCTCCCGCTCATCGTGATGCTTCATGGCTGCACCCAAACCCCCGACGATTTTGCGGCCGGGACGCGAATGAACGCGCTCGCCGAGGAGCACGGCTTCCTCGTTGCCTACCCCAGGCAGAACATGCGGGCAAATATCAGGCAGTGCTGGAACTGGTTCAGGCCGGAGGATCAGCGACGGGGGGAGGGCGAGCCTTCGATCATCGCTGGGATCACCGAGGAGATCGTGCGCCAGCATGGCGTGGACCGGAGGCGAGTCTATATCGCCGGGCTTTCGGCAGGCGGCGCGGCGGCCGCGATAATGGGCGACGCTTATCCCGATCTTTATGCCGGCGTTGGCGTGCATTCCGGCCTGCCATCGGCCGCCGCCCGAAACCTCGCTTCCGCATTCGACGCCATGCGGCTGGGCGCGAAGGTGAAAGAGCCGTCGGCAAAGCTTGTTCCGACGATCGTTTTTCACGGCGAGAAGGATATGATCGTTCATCCCTCCAACGGAGAGGCTGTGGCGGCCAAGGCGCTGGGCGAAGCGCACGGATTGAGCCAGACCACGGAACAAGGCCGGACGGCTGGGGGACGCGCCTATGTGCGCATCATTTATGCCGACGGAACAGGACGCACCCTGTGCGAACACTGGCGCGTTCCCGAAGGCGGCCATGCCTGGTCGGGGGGCTGCCCCTCGGGCTCTCACACCGATCCGCTTGGCCCCGACGCATCGAAGGAAATGATCCGGTTCTTTTTCCAGCATCAAATTGGCTGAGCGGACGGGTTAGCCCCCATTTCTCACCGGCGTCGTGACCGGTCATGCAGAACGGACGCGAGAGCGTCGCAACTCGCGAATGAACCCGCCCTGCAGGCCGGATGGCTTTTTGCATGCTCGTTGCAAAAGGTGCGGCACCTTCCTCGAACCTTCGGACCAAAATTGGCCTCCTTGGATCAGATTGATCGATTTGAATAGGATGTTACAAAAAAGCGCCTTGCTGACAGGTTAATCGCAATAAAACATTGATATTAAAGGGAAAAATATCAAAGCGCATCGCGCCGCGGCACCTATCAACCGCGGCGCGTGTTAACACATCATATTTAACGGACTTTATCGCGTCCCATTTCCGCCAAAAATAGTATCCGTTATTTATTAAGCAAATTCAAGCCGGAAATAAATCCTTTTGCGCGGCTGCTAACCATAACTGGTTAAAGAACTGATGCTGGAGCCATCCAGTTGCAAAATCCAAAAGATCGAAGTTTGTTATCCTGGATGACCGCCCAGGAGGGCGGCCTTGACAATAAGGCGATGCGCTCCAGACGTTTGTTAGATATCCGGGTCAGGGGAGCTTGAGAAGCCGGTCCACGCTCCAGGCCCCTCCTCCAGCAGCCGCCATGTAAAGGAAGACGAAGCAATACAGGATCGCGGCGTCGCCGCCGTTGAGGGCAGGGTAGAAATCTTTCGGCGCGTGGACCATCCAGTAAGCGACAGCCATATTGCCTGAGAGAATGAAGGCGACAACGCGCGTGAAGAGCCCGAGAAGAAGCAGAGAGCCGCCCGCAACTTCGATAACGCCCTGCCACCAGAACAGGGAGAAGACCTCCGGATAGCCATTCGCGGGCGCTGCCGGAAACCCGAAAAGCTTCTGTGTCCCGTGCTCGATGAAGATCAGGGCCGCGACGATCCTCAGAATGCTCAAGAGATGCGGCGCGAGCCGGTCGCTTAGTGTGTCCATAGTCTCATCCTTCCGTACGCCGCTCGACACTATGCAATTCGCCTAAATGGCGGAGACGGCCAAAGGTTTCGCTAGCCAAGTGTCACAGGCGGGAGATTTTTGCAGGCATCCTGCTTCGTTGACCATCGCCTTGGACATTCCGGCATGCTACGTTCGCACTTCGTTCCAGGGGGGATTCGTGGCCCGACGAGCAGGAAGCGCCGATCTGCCTCTCCACAATGGCCGGGTGCCATCATGGCTCGGCCAGCGCATGGCGCGTCTCGGATCTGTGATCGCCGAGGCCATCGTCCATCATTATGGCCGCGACGAGTTCCTTCGCCGGCTTGCGCATCCGTTCTGGTTCCAGTCCTTCGGCGCCGTCATGGGGATGGACTGGCATTCCTCCGGCGTCACGACGAGCGTGATCGGAGCGCTGAAGCGCGGGCTGGGGCCGATGTCGAGCGAACTCGGCATCTATGTTTGCGGCGGAAAAGGAAGCCACTCGCGGCAGACGCCGCACGAACTGATGGCGATCGGAGAACGCACCGGCTTCGACGGGCAAGCGCTGGCGAAAGCGAGCCGGCTCGTCGCAAAGGTGGACAGCGCAGCCGTCCAGGATGGCTTCGACCTCTACCTTCATGGTTTCATCGTCACCGCCGATGGGCGGTGGGCCGTGGTTCAGCAGGGCATGAACGAAGAGAGCGGGATGGCCCGGCGCTATCACTGGCTTTCGGAGGGGCTGGAGAGCTTCGTCGACGCGCCGCATTCCGCGATCGACGGCGAGAACCAGGGCGAAATTATCAATCTCACTGACCGCCGCGCGGAAGCCTCCCGGCGCGGCCAGCTCGATCTGCTCGAAAAGCTTGGCCCGGACCGCATCGTTTCCGAGGTTCCGGCTCTCGGAGGCAGGCGTCTTCCTGCACGCGCGCTGGACCAGCCATACCTGCCTCACCTCGTCATGCCATCGCATCATGATGTCCGGCCGAAAGACGTGATGCTTCGCCGTTTGCACGGCGCATTGGCCGCCGCCGCAGAGTGCGCGCCGGCCGACTTCGCAGAACTCCTGCTTGTTCCCGGCGTTGGCGCCCGCACCGTGCAGTCCCTTGCCATGGTCGCGGAGGTGATCCACGGCGCCCCGTGCCGCTTCGTCGATCCGGCGCGCTTCTCATTTGCCCATGGCGGCAAGGA
Organism: uncultured Alphaproteobacteria bacterium; assembly: GCA_963817495.1. Lineage (GTDB taxonomy): Bacteria > Pseudomonadota > Alphaproteobacteria > Rhizobiales > Rhodomicrobiaceae > Rhodomicrobium. The sequence goes on from CAWFOS010000015.1 coordinate 15,934, forward strand.
CCGGCATCCCTATCCCATGCCGACCAAGGTTTACGACAAGACGATCTCGGTCCTGAAATCGGCCATTGCGTCGGCCAGGCTCGGCAATGAGGAACGGCTCGGGGCCATTCAGCGGCTCGATCGTGAAGCGCGCCGCCTTCAGCGGCTTGCGGGCGGCCCTCCGCTGAGCGAGACCGTAGCGAAGGAACGGCGGAATGCTCACGGCTATGGCGGACGCAGCGTGTTTGGTTGGGAGCCGGATTCCAGCTCTGACGCCGACACCAAGACGCAATCAAGGGCTTGACGGCATGGCCCTTTTGCCGCGCCGGATGGTTCGGGCTGGAACAGACCCGCTCCCATTTGTTAATATTTGCCGGGGTTCGTGATGGTGCTCCGCTGAAAGATCGCGCTTGCTGCGCGATCTTTCGGTCGTGCCGCGCAACGCCAGCAGGACGCAGGAACCACCTCGCTGCGTGAGGTTGCAAAAGGCCGCGAAAGCGACATCCGCCGCGCCGAATGCACTCAACACATTATGCCGCTCTTGCGAATTCGGCTTTGAGCCGCTGTTCGGCCTCCGGCGTGAGCGAGGTCTTAAGAATACGCGCTCTGTAAGGCTTGACCGCCCTCAGAACCCTGTTATCCGCCGCGTTTTTGAGGAGAATGAACAATGCCGAGCTGCCTCGCGGAATGGCATGATCGAGCCTCGGATTGAGGAAGACAAGCCTTGCCATTGCAGCCCACAATCGCCCGCTTGAGGCGCCACCTTCAGGGCTGATGTGATCGCAGGCCCGCCTCACTGCGCATTGCCCGGAAGCGGCCCGCTCAACCACGAATGCATCGTCAAGGGCGGTCTCGGTGCGCAACCTTTTCAGCACCTCGTTGGCAGCCCAGGAGCGATCGAACCCAAATGCAATCAGATTTCCCATATCTTATCTCTCTTTCAGCTTTTGTGTTAAGATGAGTTCTCCTGGGGTTTCCTGATCCAATGGGTTTGAATGGCAAGCAAATTGTGTTTCAAAAATTAGACTATTCACGCCATTAAACTCGCTATGTTATTCCAGTTTCCCAAGACTGATTTCAACGACTTTGGGGCATTTTGGTGACAGCTTCCGGGAGACACTTGAAAGCTCGAGAGAACTTCTGTTCAGGTGGCCAACTTGGCGAAAGGAAAAATAGAGTGAACAGCTCCGGCTTCCTCCGGTCCGCACGGCGGTGGTTTGTGGCGAGCGGAAGGTTGACGGCAGCAACTTCCGCTTGTATCTGAATCCAGGGGATACCCTTTCGATTTCACGGTTAATTGACTTGGCAATTGTGGTAATCGGCGCAGCAAAAGGTCATTGCGCACAAAAAAACCTAAGGTCACGCCCACCAAGGGAGCCACTTATGTTCAGAGCAGTACTGATTTTCATTTCGGCTTTTGGCCTTTCGCTGCCCGCTGTCGCCCAAGACAAAGAGTTGAAGCTTCCTGAGAACACCATCGATTGCAGGCAGTTTAAAAAGACCGGTCCCCGCGAGTGGAGAGAGGTCGGAACCGCTGTCTTCGATTTGGGAAAAGTCAGGGACATCAACCTTACTGATCAGCCGGTGACGCCTGGGTATTTCAAGTTCGGAGGCGTAGAGCTCTACCCTGTGCTCGAGGGAAAATGCGGGGCAGCCTCCTATGTGAACAAGGGCAAGAAGGATCAAGCCAAAGGCGACTATGACAGCGCGCTTGCCAACTTAAATCAGGCGATCCAGCTTGATCCGAAGCTAGCGGAAGCCTACGACAGTCGCGGGAGCATCTATGACAGCAAAGGCGACTATGTCCGCGCCATCGCGGATTACGAGGAAGCGCTAAAACTTGATCCGAAACTGGAAACTGCAGCAAACCGCAGAGCCATCTCTCAAGAAAAACTTGCCAAGGCATCTGCCTCGACTACCGCGGAACCGCAGACGACACTGCAAGAAGCAGGCGCCGGTCCGAAAGAGGCGCCGGACGCCAATGGAACCGCATCGAAAACTGTCCAAATTCCCGAACGGACGAGCCAAGAACAAGCTCCAGAACAGGCAAGCCAGGCACAGGCGCCGGAACAGATGAGCCAACAACAAGCTCCGGAACAGGCGAGCCACGCACAAGCGCCGGAACAGGTGAGCCAACAACAAGCTCCGGAACAGGTGAGCCAGGCACAGGCGCCGGAACAGGCGAGCCAACAACAAGCTCCGGAACAGGCGAGGCAGGCACAGGCGCCGGAACAGGCGAGCCAGGAACAAGCCGTCCCGGCATCAGAAAACAAAAATGCCAGCCTGAAAATACAATCGGAACAAAGTTCTTGTCGCACCAAAAAGCTGGTCTATGCCGCCAATGGCGCTGGCGATGCAGAAGGGGGCGCATTGGTGTTTGAGATTATTTTTGGCGGCTCAGACTCGGAACAATCGAAAGATGATCCCGGTTCGGAATTTATAATTCGAGAATCCAGAAATAATAAAACTCAATGGGTTTACAGAGGATCATATATACAAAAGGAAAAATCTGGATATTTTAAATTCGTTGAAAGCAGAAGGAGAAGGCCCGCAGTACTGAGGCCGAATTATATCCAACCAAATCGCGATGGCACGGGCGAGGCAATTCTGTTTCTTGGCGGGTTAGATGCGTTGTTGACCGGAGACAATGGTCACGCCTTCAAATTTGAAGGCAAGCGCCCAACCGGAGTTTTGCCCGAAGTCTTTTATTTCGATCGATGCGAGTAGCATAAAGCGCGGCGGCTCGCGCTCTCGCCCAGCAACGTGAGCAGGGCTGGACAGCCAACCGCCTACACCGTGATGTGAAGCGTTTTCGCCCAGATTGACGAGGCCGGTCGCACTCCTAGCGAGCAGATGGTAAGAGATGACGGAGTTGACCAAGGTGCCCCGGGCGCAGGCCGTGCGTTCCAAACGCGGAGCCATGCGCCCTCACGATTGCCTTCCTTGAGTCGCGGCGGCACTGCTCGCGATCTTTCCGTTTGTTGGTGCGACTGCTTTCGAGGAGAGTGCTGTGACGCTCAAACTTGTCTCCTCCGCCTTTGCCGACGGCGGCTCCATCCCGAAAAAGTACACCTGTGAAGGAGACGACATCTCGCCGCCTCTGACCTGGTCGGGAGTGCCGCAGGGCGCAAAGAGCCTCGTCCTCATCGTCGATGATCCCGACGCCCCCGATCCCAAGGCGCCGAAGATGACCTGGGTTCATTGGGTTCTCTACAATCTTCCTCCGGCCTCGACGGGGCTTCCCGAAGGCGTCGCCATAAAGGCTCTCCCGGCCGGGACATCGGTCGGCCTCAACGACTGGAAACGGGCGTCCTATGGTGGACCGTGTCCACCGGTAGGCCGCCATCGCTACTTTCACAAGCTGTACGCGCTTGATGCTGTTCTCAGTCTTCATCAGCCTGACAAGGCCGCGGTCGAGGCCAAGATGCGGCCTCATGTCCTTGCCCAGGCGACGTTGATTGGCGCCTACGAGAAGGGGCGCTAGGACAGGGGGTTACGCCCACCAGCCGCCTATGCCATCGAATGCATGATCGAGGACCCGTATGACCTCCTGATCCCGGTTTGGGAACTTTTCCATGACGCGATACAAGACATCGTTCAAGGCTTCGGTGCTCCTGGTTTTCTCATAAAGAGCAGACCCGATCGCCCGCATGCCATTCTTCAAGGCGCCGGGTGCGGGGTTTTCGAGAAAGCCGAGAGTATCCGCCGGGAAGTTCCTCGCGACTGTCATGATCTCATCGGTCTCCCGGCTGCACACGTTGTAGCCTGATCCCTCCGCCAAGTGCTGTATCTCGAAGGAATTCTTATCGAGATAGAGCGTCATCAATTGAGTTAGAGCGGATACGGCCCGGTCTTTCGCACCGTGAACACAGTCAATAGTCTCTCTTTTTCCAGCACCGTTCATGCTGTATGCACTCCTACGTTTGCTAGATACAAAACTGGATTTACGAAGGAGCCGGGTGTGTGGGGAGGAATTTTGGCAAAAATACGGAATGTCTTTCTTCCGCGCGAGCGAAGCCTCGGGATGGCGAGATCTCAACGCGATATTCCACAGGCTAAAAGCGGCTCGTGGAAACTTCCGTTTGACCGTCGAAGCTCTGCCTTTGCTTCCCTTCGGCCCGGTGATGTCCGCGGGCTCAGCCCTTGCTATGAACGGACCGTTCAATTTTGAGTGAGTGGAACAAGTTAATGCCAACCATGGTCGGTATCTATTTTAGAAATATATGAACGAGGCTTAGCAGGCGCTGTGTCGCTCATTAAATCTCGGGGAGACGATGGGCCGGGTTGAAGCCGCATCGTCGGAAGCAGTTCAGGGAATTGGGCAAGTTAGGAGTTGTTGCATGGCAAATCTAAATGCAATCCTGGGGAACGCGGGCGGGGGCGAAGCAATACCGACGCTGGGGCACGAGTTGGGCTTGACGCCGGACCAGACCCAATCGGCAGTTACGGCGCTGCTTCCCGCCATATCCTCGGGTCTGAAGAAATCGACGGCAACCATCGATGGCCTGGGCAACCTGCTCGCCTTGTTGGGACAGCAGCAGCATCTTCCAGCTATGTACGACGACCCGAAGCTGGCGCTTTCGCCGGAGGGGCTTGCTGCAGGAAATCTGGCGCTCTCCTTCATCTTCAGCTCGCCGGAGGCAAGCCGGGAGATCATTGATCAGGCACAGAAGTTTTCAGGCGTGAGTTCGAATATTCTGGAAAAGTTGCTGCCCGCGCTTACCGCAATCGTCCTCTCAGGACTGTTGCGTATCGAACCTTCGGCGCCGCTCGCCGCACAAGGGTTCGGGGGAACTGGTGGAGGAATGGGGGACATACTGGGGCAGGTTTTGGGACGGGTGTTGACAGGAGGGTCGGGATCGGCTCCTGCTCCCACTCCTTCATCCGGAGGCCTTGGCCCGCTCGGCGACATCCTGGGACAAATTCTTGGACGGGGCGGGTCTTCTTCCGCTCCCACTCCCTCATCAGGAGGAACTGGCGATATCGGCGATATCTTGGGACAGATTTTCGGTCGCGGGGCGCAAGGATCACCGGGCACGCCTGCGCCTGCTCCACAGGCTCCCACCTCTCCGGCTCCTATTCCCGTCGACACAGGCGGCCAGGCCGGACCCGGCGGCGACCTGCTCGGCGCCATTTTTCGTGAGGTTTTGAAAGGCATTCAAAACGGCACCATCAAGCCTGTTATTATCGGTGGCGGGGGACCAATCCAGATCCCGATGCCGGGCGGACAGGACGGCTCTGGTTCTCCGCAGATCCCGGGTGGCGACATCTTCGGCAAAATCTTGCGCGATGTGCTTGGCGGAGCCGTTGGGGGCGGCGCCCGTGCCCAGCTTCCGCAGGGTGGCGGAGGTCAGGCGCCTCAGGCGGGACAACCGCCATCGCCGCCCATCAAAGATTTGTCGGATCTGACCAGGCAACTCGGTGTGATGGGTGGCGTCGGCGCTGCCGCTTTCGGAGAGCGATTCGAGCACGGCCAGGATGTCGATCGGGGCCACCTCGATAACATTCAGGGCATCCTTGACCGCTCCTACGGCAATCAGAAGCGCTGAACCAACAGCCGCGGAGGATCCCGGCACAGCGGCGGCGCGGGGGCGCCGTCGCGCCGGCGATCCAGCAGAGTGTTCCGGGCGCGCCAACCGATCGCGGAGCCCCGGGCTCTTTCTGTGCTTGTTGCGAAAGGCGGCATCTTTTTGAACCTTCCCGCCAGCGCGCTTCGATCACGGACAAAGCTGAGCTTGCGTCCAGATTTTGATCTTGCGCCTCAGGCGTTGCCCGTTCTGCGGTAGTGTCTCAGTTAACTGAGACACTACCGACCGTGGGGATGCGGACGCTGCTCGCCGCCATCGAGGACTGCGAACTGCAACTCAAGGCTCTCATCCAGCATTTATCGCGATTTTGACGTTTAGTCATAGGGCGAAGCCCCCTCACAAAGGCTCCCGATCTTATCAGGCATTTGCCGCTCATCGCCAATCGCCGAGCTATGGCCCAAAGTTGGTGACGTCTAGAAGGGATGAAGGCGGCGTATCGTGGTGGTGATTTCAAGCCTCCACTTCTCCGATGAAGGAGTGATACGCCGTGCAGACCGATAACATCGTCAAGCTGATTTAACCAGGGAGCGTCAGCGATCCGCTCACCGAGATTTTGCGCAACGGGGCGCGAGCGCTGTTCGTCCATGCCGTTGAAGCAGAGGTGGCAGACTTTCTTGCCAAGCATAGCGATTTGAAGACCGAAGATGGCCACTAGCGGGTTGTCCGCCACGGTCATTTGCCGGAGCGTGAAGTCATGACCGGGATCGGCCCGGTTGCAGTGCGCCAGCCGCGTGTCCGCGACCGCGAGGCTGGGGCTGAGGATCCCAATCGCATTCGTTTCACGCCTGGGATCCTTCCGCCATACGCACGGCGCTCAAAGAGTTTGGAGATGCTGATCCCGATCCTTTACCTGAAGGGCATCTCGACCGGTGACTTCGGGGAGGCGCTGGCAGCGCTGCTCGGCAAGGATGCGCCCGGCCTGTCGGCATCGACTGTCGCGCGGTTGAAGGAGGGGTGGACCGAAGAACATGAACGCTGGCAGAAGCGCGATCTCTCCGCCATGCGGATTTCCCAGCACCCGAAGCAAAGTAGCTGACCAAGTGCGCCCCAGACTGCCCAAGCTCGCTGCTCTGGTGGACGAGGCCGAACAGGATCTGCTCGCCTATATGACCTGAATTCCACCAACCCCCATTGAGCGCTTGAGTTGGCCGACGACCGGAAAGCCCGTAGGTCGGCCTGCGACGCTGGGCGATGCCGACCTCGCGTACCTCAAACTGTGGCTGGGCGAGAAAGCGCATTGGCAAGCCGGCGAAGTCGTTCGACACGTTCGCGAGCTCTTTTGCACGGAGCTGGATACTGAAATTCGTTCCCGCAGTCGTTACTTATAGAGAATTTTGCGTGATAGGAGCGAACGGCGACATCCCTGTCCATGCCGATGGCATCTCTCGTCATCGTCAGTAAACCGTATCGAGCAGGTCGTAATAGGAGAGGTCGAGATAACCGGCCTCCTCGCCGCGGTTCTTGAAGTTCCAGTCGTTGAGCCAGTCGAGTTCGGACCAGAAACGCTCGCTGTTGCGTAAGATTCCATAGCGGCTCCGCAACGCCGTCCAGTCTTCGAGGGTCTGGACCGAACGCAATTCCTTCAGGAATGCAGGCGCCTGGGCGAGATCGAGTTCCATGAAGAGGTTGGGGAAACCGCCGACAATGGTCGGGTAGACGCTCATGGTGTACTCGTCGGGCAGCGCCTCGCCATTTTGGAAGAGCAGATCGAATTGCGTCTTGTAGACGCGATTGGCGATCAGGGAATAGACCCTGGGGAATTCGTCGCCGTGGTTCAGTCGCAGCAGCACGACGCTTGGCAGGAAGCGCGGAAACTTGTAGGCCGTGGTCTCGGTTAAGAGCGAGACCGCTTTGACCCAGTCCACGTAGCTGTCGACCGGATCGTCCAGCGAAATCTTCGGCTTGACTAAAGGGTTGAGCACATCGGCCGGCCCACTGACCGCTGGCCCCATGTGGGCCTGAAGACGGTCGACCACGTCCAGCAAGGGATGGGACTGATCTCCCTCGACACCGCCGGGCAGGGTGCTGTCGCGGAAGGGCACCAGGAAGCGTCCGACCCATCCTGCAAATCCTTGCGACCAGCGCTGGCGGATCGGATCGCGCTCGCCCTGTGGTAAGAGGAGCAGGAAATTGTCTTCCATCTCCTGCCGGAGGAAATTGAAGAAGGCCAGCGTTTCGAGCTTGCCGAGATCGCCCTCCCAGTATTTGTAGCTGGCGACCGTGTCGTAATAGAGACGCTCGAAGCCGCTATAGCTGATCAGCCATTGGGTGCGGGGAATGCCGCCCTGCCGGCCCTTCATGACCGAGACGTTGGTTTCGTGCCTCAGAACCGTCAGCCAGGCGTTCGGATTCTTGCCGTCGCCGTTCCAGACGGCATCGACGGTCAGGCCCTTAGGAGTGAGTTTGCCTGGGCCGCCGCATAAGCGTCCGCGTAATCGGCATTGCCGATGGGGGAGCCGTCCATCATGGTGGACCAGGTCTCCAGTCCCAATTCCGGATTTTGCACCGAGGGGTCGTAGCGCGGGTCGAGGAAATAGACCCAGAAGTGGTCCTTGACGGCATAGGTTGCGGTCTGTCCCAGGCAGACGGGGCCATAGGTGATGCCGCCGACGATCACCTCGGAGTTCTCCAAGAGGAACAGGGAGCGTGCCTCCGCCGGAATAGCCCGGTAGACCAGGAACGGATTGCCGACGCCCCACGGCGGGTTCATGTCCTGCGTCTTGTCCCAGTCGCGTCCGAGGAACAGCTCCTTGAGATGCGCGAGCGATGCTGCGTTCAGATGCCAGACGAAATGGTTTTTCTGAACCCTCGGGGCCGTGACCTTCTGGAGCCGGTACCAGAACCGGTCGACCCCCGCGTATTGGGTAGGGGTTGTCGTAGGGGAGCGGCGTACCGATGACCTGGACCGGCAGATCGACAGCGATGGACTGCCCCGTGGCGATCGCCACCGCCTCGGTTGCAGGCGTCGCGGAGCGGACGAGACGGAAGAAGTCGCCTGGACTTTCCTCCAGCACGATGCTGGTCTGATACACGTGATCGAAGATGTAGCGGGCGACCAGCTGGTTGCGCGGATCCGGGTCGTTGAGGAAGGCCTCCCATTCGGCGACGGCCGCCTTATTGCCGACCGCCCCGGCCTGCCGAAGCTCCTCCTCAGTGGGGCCCGGCGAACCGCCCGCCACCCAGGCCGCCACCTTGTCGAGGTCGGCGCTGGCGATGGCCGGCAACCCGAAGGGCATTCCGGCCGCGGGATTTGCTTCCAGGTAGGCGTCGAGCGACTCGGGGGTCGCCGGGCACTGGTGGTTATAGCGCTTGGCATAGAGCGGCATCACCGCCTCGCGCGAGAAGCCCGGCTGGTTATGCCGATAGCCGGCGACCACCATCTTATAGAGCAGCGACCGGTCCAGCCGGTTCGTCAGCGTTCCCTGGCGGTCGAGGATGGGATAGAAACCCCGCTGCCGCCACTCCCCGGTGGTCTGGACCACATCCATGCCGACACGCGGGGTGGAGCCGACGTGACTGCCATAGGGATTGATGCCGAATCCGCCGCGGTCGGCGCCGCGGAAGGAGTTGAGCTTCACATTGCAGGGCGAGCCAAGACAGCCGTGACAGGCGATGCAGCGGCGGTTGAAGATCGGCTGGATGTCGGTCATGTACTCCGGCGAGGCCGAGGGGGCCGGCCCGGTCTGCGCGACCGGAGTGCCTTTCTCGTCGCATCCTGACAGGAATAGAAGCCCCGCGACGATGGGCGCAAGCAACCTGGCTGCGCGATGGGAGTATCTCGCCGCACTCATAAATCGCCCCCGTGGTTTTGGGGCGGCAGGGCAAGGGTCCTCGCGCATGCTATCTGCCGCCCTTGCGAAGCCAGAGCTTAACGGATCGACGGTCCGTGTGCAAATCGATGCTCGGCGTGGCCGGTGCGGCCGTTAAGCCGGAACAGGCTGATCCCCCATTACGACCGGCCGGAAGTTCCCCGGCCGCGCAGTTGAGGTAACTGCAAGCGCCCAACTTCCAATTTTGATTAGCTGGAACCCTTGGTGCAGATCGACTTTACCCAGCTTGACCAAACATACCGGCGAGAACATCGACAATATTGTCGATTATGAAGTTTGAGTTGCAGCTTTAGATGCCGCCTCGCAGTGATGATGCAATTACAAAACTCTACGCGACGAGACAACCGTCCGACTATGTTACCAGCAAACGCGCCAGCACCGCCGGCCATTGCAACGCAAGCGACAGGCATAGCCATAGCCGAGGCGATAAGGATGGGCCCAGCGATAGCCCCGCCATCCGTAACCGCGCCAGTAGAGGCGGGAGCCGTAAGCGCGATACCAGCCGTAGCGATAATAGATCTTCAATGTGGCGCTGCTCTTAACAACTTGGCTTTGAATCGCTGCCGTATTCTCGGTGAGAGGAGCTGCCTGGACGGACAACCCGAACAGTGCGCCGAATGCGATTACAATCGCAATCACGTATTTTTTCATCGACTTCAACCCAGTTGACGCTCTTTTCCCCGGCGTGGGAATTATACTGGGATGCCTGCAAAGTTCCAGCTCGACGGTTCTGGCGGCAGCGCAACTCAAGCTGAGTACTGAACAGCAGATGATGGAGGAACTGCTGGAGCTGAACGGCCTCGTCCGCGTTCGCCGCTCTGACATCGAGAGTCATCGTCTATTCTAGAGCCTCGCCATTCAGAGCCGCATCCCCTCTGCCGCCTCCTTTATTATCTCCGCGCTCCGCTTTAGTGCGGCGCGCTCGCCAAGGTCGAGATTTGGCATGAACGTTGTCACCACGCCCCGCGCGCCGAGCACACGCGGCAGGGACAGGGCCACGTCTCGGACGCCGTGGCATTCCGCCGTCAACATGGAGCAGGTGAGCAGCGCCCGCTCGTCGCCCTGGATGACCTGAGCCATCCGGGCGAGGCCGGCTCCCACGCCGAACCAGGTCGCTCCCTTGCCCTTGATAATTTCATAGGCCGCGCCGCGCACTGCGGTATCAATGCGTCTACGGTCCGCCTCTGCCAACTCGCGCCCCATCTGGCGGGCGGCCTCCGCTACGGGCAGGCCGCCCGCGACGGCGCCCGACCAGTGCAACACGCCGCTGTCGCCATGCTCGCCGAGCACACGGGCATCGATGTATGCAGGGCTGATCCCGAGATGTGCGGCGAGCAGCGTACGGAACCGCGCCGAATCGAGGATCGTGCCAGATCCGATCACCCGTTCGGGCGCGACCCCGTGCCGGCTGGCAAGAACGGTCACAATCCACGTTATGATGTCGACCGGATTCGACGCTACCAAGAAAATGGTGTGTGGCGCCGCCGCCAACACTGCCGGCACGATCCCAGCAAAGATTTCGGCGTTGCGCGTTAAAAGGTCTAGCCGGCTCTCCCCGGGCTTCTGGCTGGCCCCGGCTGCCAGCACGACAATGCCCGCCCCGTCGAGATCGGCCGCCTCCCCGGCGCAGACCCGCACAGGATACGTCCAAGGCGTTGCGTGCAGAATGTCCTGCGCCTGGGCTACCGCCAGATCTGCGTTGCGATCGACGAGTACGATCTCCGAACCGACGCCCCGCATCGTCATGGCATAAGCGGCCGTGGCGCCGACCTGCCCGGCGCCGACAATCCCGATCTTCATGCTATTCCTCCTAGTGAGTTGCACCGGATATTCCGCCAGCAACGTGCGAAGACCATTTTGTCATGGCCGCATCTTGACCCCCTCCGATGACGCTGTCATTAAATGCGGCATGTTACAAGACCTCAACCGTGGCGTTTCGCCTCCCTGAGAAGCTTGAAAGAGCAAAGGCGACCATGTCGTTCGCGCGCCGCCCATGAAAGCGGTCACCGGGGGCGACCGCGCTGCGCCAGCCTACGTCACCAATCGGCCGATACCTACACCGGCGGCAGCTGCGGCGGCGGCGACGAATACCGTATCGAGCGTGGTGCGCAGCACATTTCGCCCCGCCACCAGCCCGCGTCCGACGCCGAGCACCAGCAGGAGCGCCGTGAGCTGAAACAGCCGCTGCGGGCCCAAGCGGCAAATCGAGTTTGATTGAGCGAGGCTCACGTGGAGCCCCGCTTTTCGCGAGTTACTTTCCGAGCGTCGGGGCGGGCGTCGCGTCGGTTCGGACCGGTAGAACCGAGTAATCGATCTTCGGGAGCTGACCGGTCTGTGAACCAAGGAAAGCGACGATGTCGTCCTGTTCCTTATCGGAGAGCTTCTGCCCAAGCTGGGCCGAGCCCTCCAAGCCAACCGCCCGCAGACTTGGCCGGAGTGAAAGTAGGGGGCGCGGAGCGCGACGTTGCGCAGCGGCGCGGCGCGGAAGACGTACTCGTCGGTCGCCGTCCCGCTAACGTTGGAACGCCCCTTGTCGTTCCGCGGAAGGATTTCGGGGCTCGGTTTCTCGGCGACATCAATTGCCGCGCGAACGGCAGGCCGGCTCACCGGTTAACTCAACGATGTGCATCACGCCATGCTGCATCTCATGCAGAGGGATAGCTTGCTTGCTTGCGCCGATCGTGCTCTCGGCAAGCTCTAAGGACACCCGCAAAAATAACCGCTACGTTTTTCCGGTTCGCGGATTGATCGTATAGTTCCACTCGGGATGGAACTTGTCGCCGCAAATGTCGAGAGTTTTCATTTCGGCGTTGCTGATTTTGATGCCTTTTTCGTAGGTTCTTTCGTCGAGCGCACTCTCGACGCGCAACCCGGTTTTGGTTGTTGTGGCGGCGATGAGTTCGACCACGGCCATTTTGCTGACAAGCGGACGGGCGCGCCAGTTCTGTGTGATGTAGCAGAAAAGGCGGTGTTCGATCTTGTTCCACTTCGATGTGCCCGGCGGATAGTGGCAGACATGGATGGTGAGACCTGTCTCATCGGCAAGCTCCTGAAGTTTCACCCGCCACAGCCGCACCCTCGCGCCGTTCGAACCGCCGCAATCGGTGGTGATCGTCAGCTCGCGGGCGTCCGGATAACGCTGGCGGTCCATCCTTTCCAGCCACTGCCGGATCGCAGCCACGCCGAACGCGGCGGCATCGTGCGTAACGCCAACGCTGACCCAGCCTTGATTGGCGGCGATATCGTAAACGCCATAGGGCACAACCTTGCCAAGGCTTTTGTCCTCGAAATCGTGGACGTTCACACGCTGCGGCTCGCCCTTGGGCCGGTAATCGCTGCCGCCATTGCGGAAAGCGCCAACCAGTTCCTTCTTTTTGGTATCGACGGATATGACCGGCTGACCGGCAGCTTGCGCCGCGAGCACCTTGGGCGGACGCAAGTTTGTCGAGGCTTTTCGAAACCCATAGCAGTGGCCGCACCGGATCGCCCATCGTCACCGGCTCGACAAGGCGCTTCAGATCGCCCACGAGCGTCGCATCGCTCGCGGAAAGGGGACGGCGCCCGCCACCTTCGCGGCGAGCCCGGCCTCGCGGGAGCAAGGGGGCATCGAGATCCTTAAGACCGCGCTCTATCGTGCTGCGCGCCAGACCCGTGATGACCGACACTGCCGCGAGCCCGCCATGCCCCACAGCCCGGACCTCGCCAGCCGCGAAAAGCCGCCGCCCCCGCTCATGGAGCTTGGAGCCCACTGCATCCCAGCGTTGCCGAATCGCTTCGCCGTCGATCATAAAAATGCGCATACCGCGCAATGGCGTCGCCGTGAATCCATCCCGCCTGAGTCATGCCGCCGCACCCTCGACGCGGTAAATCGATTCAGTTATTTCTGCGGCGGTCCTAAGCGAGTGCATCATTGTCGCTCATCCGAAAACGATACCCTGCTTTCATGGAAAGGTGGGAGATCTCGCCTGAAAGCGCTCTTACTGTTATCGTTTTCGGGGTGCGACGCGAGCCAGGAAGTATACGTGGCTTCGGCTCCAAGCATTGCTCGGCGCGCGCAAAAGCCGGCATTGCCCATTTCGAGCTACGCGATCGTGTAACTTGTCCGTAACTTGGTATAGGTTTATCGACTGACGCTTTTCCAGCGCGTCATTTTTTGAGAGTTTACGGCTAATTAACTTAATTGGGTTTGTTTCGCAAAAACACCATAAGTAACAATATAAATAGTTTTTACACAATCTCAATCAAGGATCTTTATCGGCAAAAGCATAAACTGGGGGCAGGCAAGATTTCCCTCCGCGCGAGCTTCTGCCCAATTTGAGCGACGCGGTCGTATGCCTTGCCCACAGCTTGGTATAAATATCTCTGCAGCGCACTCCCCAAGAGAGGTAGTAAAAAATGACGATCGAGGCAGGCGACTCCGCAAACGCGGCTGCGAATGAGCCAAACGAGGCGGTTGGCATCGACATAGAGAAATTTGGAAGCGCCATGCGGCGCAGCCTGAAGGAGCATTGGCGGCTCTTCACCGTTCAGGGCGTTCTGCTGGTTATCCTTGGGATGATTGCCGTGGCGGTTCCTCAATTCGCCGCCGTCGCTGCAACCGACTTTATCGGCTGGCTCTTGTTCTTCACGGGCCTTATGCAGGCGGTGTCCCTTGTCAGTTCCACCCGTGCGCCGGGCTACTGGTCTTCCCTCCTGCTTGCGATCCTCACCGCGATCCTCGGTTTCATTCTGGCGTGGTATCCGCTCGAAGGCGCGATAACGCTCACCATGGTGCTCACGGCCTATTTCATCGCGCACGGCGTTGGGACTTTGATTTTCGCCCTCTCGGTCAAGGGAGAGACAGGGCGCTGGGTGCTCCTGATCCTGAGCGGCTTGGTCGACCTCCTGCTTGCCGGGTTCGTGCTCGCGGAGTGGCCATCGACCGAGCTTTGGGTGCTGGGGCTTTTCATCGGCGTGAACATGCTGCTGACGGGCTTTGCGTTCATCTTCACGGCGCTGGGCGCGCGCTCCGCCTGACGGAAGCCGAAATTGCCATTGTTGAAGCCTTCGCCCTGTCCGGCCTGAAGAGTCCGGCACAGGTCGGGGCAAACTCCAAAGCCCTCAACCTGGTGAAAGAACAGCCTTCATCTTCGCAAGGTAGCTGACGCTGATGCCCGTTAGAGGTGCGAGATCAGTGGCAGCCTTCCGCGTGGCCGCAAAGTTGCCGCGTTCGTCCCGCTCGACCCAGCCGAGCGTCATCAAATCCTGCAATTTCCGGCGAACGGTCTCGCGGGGAATCCCGCTGTAATCAGCGATGGATTGAAGATTGATGGGCTCCCTCGGCAGCGTGTCCTTCCTCAGGCGGTCGAAGTCATCGCGGGTGAAATCTTTGGGGACGTTTCTTGACGAGAACGTCCTGTCGCCGATTACGGAAAGAACAAGAAACCGGTCCATATCGCCGTCAAAATAGCGGCGGCACTGGATGAGAAACCAAGTGTGGTTCACCACGTGGGCCGGCCAAATACGCCCAAAAGCATTCTCAATATCGAGCTCAGTCAAGACATCCTCCTGCCCTGACAGTAATCGTAAGCTATGCAATTGAAAGTTTCATTACACAAGGAAGCGATCTCCGGCATCGGCCATAACTCCGCCCATTTTGAGCTACGCGCCCGTGTACTTTATCCACAGCTTAGTATAAGTCTGAGCCAGAAGGGTGTGTTAAAAGTGGGTGTGGGTCAATGGGTAACGAGTCATCGTACTTGCCCGGCAGTCTTCTTGCTGCCTATGGGTTGGATAAGTCTTTTCCCTCAAGTTTTATGCCGGGTGCCTCGGCTTTCAAGCAAATGCCCGCAAATGCATTATTTGAATATTTAACGGACGCTTATCAACGAACATTCCTCTTTCTCGATATTCTCCGCCAGAGAGGTGATCAGCAGGCTGTGATGACCTCGCAGCCCAACGCGACCGTGCTGCGCTTCAAGCATGAAGAAGTCATGAGCGGCCGGGCGCTTGCCCGTCCGATCAACTATTCGCTGGCTCGCATCGTGCCGCCGGAAGGCACGGCGACCGACCCAAAGAAAAGGCCCGTCGTCGTCGTGGACCCGCGGGCAGGCCAAGGGCCGGGCATTGGCGGCTTCAAAAAGGATAGCGAGATCGGCGACGCGCTGGTGGCGGGCCATCCCGTGTATTTCATTCACTTCTCGGCCGAGCCCGTCGAAGGCCAGCGCTTCCTCGACGTCGTCGAGGGGCAGGTCAAGTTCTTCGAGAAGATCGCGGAACTGCATCCGAATGTGCCGAAGCCCATGGCGGTCGGCAACTGCCAGGCGGGCTATCAGACGCTGATGGTCGCCATGCTGCGCCCGGATCTCTTCGGACCGTGTCTTATCCCCGGCTCGCCGATGTCCTACTGGCAGGGCGTGCATGGCAAGAACCCGATGCGTTACTCCGGCGGGCTGCTCGGAGGAAGCTGGCTCACCGCGCTCACAAGCGACCTCAGCGCCGGCAAGTTCGACGGCACCTGGCTGATCTATAACTTCGACAACCTGAACCCCGCGAACTTCCTCTGGGGCAAGCAGTACGATGTTTATACGCACGCCGACACCGACGGCCCGCGCTATCTCGAATTCGAGAAGTGGTGGGGCGATTTCATTCAGCTGAACGGCGGCGAACTGCAGTGGCTCGTCGATGAGCTTTTCGTCGGCGACAAGCTCACCCGCAACGAACTCACCTCTTCGACGGGCCAGGTCTTCGACCTGCGCAACATCACAAGCCCGATCATCTGCCTGACCTCGTTCGGCGACAATATCAGCCCGGTGCAGCAGACGCTCGGCTGGATTCTCGACCTCTATCGCGACGTGGAGGACATCCGCACCCGCACGCGCACCATCGTCTACTGCATCGACCCGAAAGCCGGACATCTTGCGATTTTCGTGTCCACGCGCGTGGGCGCGACCGAGGACGAGGAATTCGTCCAGCTCATCGACGTCATCGACTGCCTTGCGCCCGGGCTTTACGAAATGGTCATGACGCCGAAGCATGATGGGCCAGTGGAGAAGCCAACGCTCAAAGACTACGAGGTTAAGTTCGAGACAAGGACGCTCGACGACATCCGCGCCCTCGGCCGCAACAGCCCCGACGACGACCACGCCTTCGAGGCCGTGAAGCATTTTTCCGACCTCGGCTTGAGCCTCTATAAGCAGTTCTGGCAACCCTACGTGCGTGCGCTAGCCACTCCTGCTATGGCCGAACTCGCCCGCAAGCTGCACCCGCTGCGGCTGAGCTACACCATGTTCACCAGTCAGAACCCGTTTATGCAGCATGTCGCCAAGACAGCGCAAGACGTGCGCAAGGCGCGGCAGCCGGTGTCGGCGTCCAACCCCTACTGGCAGATGCAGGAGGCGTACTCGAAGCAGCTCGAAGACGCGATGAATGCTTACAGCCAAGCCCGCGATACGATGGCCGAGCAGATGTTCTTCGCGGTCTTCGGCTCACCCGTCGTCCAGAGCTGGCTCAGCGTCAACAGGGACGAACCGGCAAGGCATCTGCCGCCGACCTCCTACGAGCAGGTTGTCGCGCAAGAAAAGGCGAAACAGGCTGTTGCCGCGAAGCTGAAAGTGGGCGGCTTTGATGAAGCGGTCGTCCGGTCTATCCTCTATATCATGGCATCCGCTGGCGGGCTGGATACCAAAGCGGCGCTTAAGCTCGATGAAACCCGCAAGCAATTGATGCACTTGTCGCTGGCGGACTTCAAAGCCCTCGTGGCCACCCAGGCCGATGTCTGGCAGACCTACCGGGAAAAATCCATCGACGTCCTTCCCGAACTGGTCCCGGTCGAAGCCAAGAAGCGGGAGGTGCTTCAAGGCGTGCGGACGATCCTGGCCGCTGCCGGGTCCGACAGCACGGCCGAAAAGGAGTGCCTTGGCCGATTGGCCCAGATCCTCGGCGCCGGCGCGGTCGCGCAAGTGACATCGGTTGCCCCTCAGAAAACCATCCCAGGCCAGCCTGCGGTGCAGGAAGCCCTCGCGCCCGAACGCTGATTATCGTCTCGCAGCCGGATGCCCTCCGGCTGCGAGACGTCTGAAGGAAGACACTTTTCCTAGCTTTCGTTTGGAGTAAACCGCCATGTCTTTGCCCATCCCGCGCGGCGATGCTGACGACGCCGGCAAACCGGCCCCCGCCATCGCGCTTTTTCCGAAAGGCCATCCCGCCCATGGGACCGTCGTCATCGGCGGCGGAAAGGACAGCAGGGGACGCCTCACTCCGGCCGGCATCAGCGCCGAATTCGCGAAACTCTCCTCGTCGCCGCGCGGCTTGACGACAGCCGAAGCCGAACACCGCCTCGAACAATACGGGCCAAACGCCATCAAGGCGCACGAGGAAAGCCCCTGGCATAAGCTTCTGCAATATTTCTGGGGGCCGATCCCCTGGATGATCGAGATCGCAGCGATCATCTCACTAGCCCGGCAGGACTGGGCCGACTTCGGCGTTATTCTTGGGCTTCTCCTGTATAATGCCGCTATCGGCTTCTGGCAGGATAACAAAGCCGCAAGCGCGCTTGCGGCGCTGAAGAAAAGCCTGGCGCACCAGGCGCGCGTGCTGCGCAACGGCCGCTGGACCGTGGTCGAGGCGACGGGTCTGGTTCCCGGTGACATTGTTAGCGTGAACGCCGGCGAGATTCTCCCGGCCGACCTTGTGCTGACCGAAGGCGAATATCTGAGCGTCGATCAGGCGGCGCTGACAGGCGAGTCGCTGCCCGTGACCAAACAGCCGGGCGACACCGCCTATTCCGGCAGTATTGCCAGACGCGGCACCATGACGGGCGTCGTCACCGCCACAGGCGGCTCAACCTTCTTCGGCCGCACGGCCAAACTCGTCGCGGGCGCCGGAGCCAAATCCCACGCCGAAAGAGCCGTTCTCAAGATCGGCGACTTTTTGATCCTGCTCGCCGGCGTTCTCGCCGTGATCCTGATCGGCGTCAGGGTCTATAGCGACATTCTCGTGACCCACACCTGGAGCCTGGATGCGGCGGGCAGGATCGCCCAGTTCGTTCTGGTTCTGTTGATCGCATCCATTCCCGTTGCCATGCCCGCGGTGATGTCCGTCACCATGGCGTTGGGGGCGCTGAAGCTCTCGAAGCAGAAGGCGATTTTATCGAGGCTTTCGGCCATCTCCGAACTGGCGGGCGTCGATGTCCTGTGCAGCGACAAGACCGGCACGCTCACCATGAACCGGCTCACGCTCGATGAGCCGATCTCGTTCGGGGCAACGCCCGAGGAGATCATCACGGCGGCTGCGCTTGCGACGCAGAAGCAGAGCGAGGATGCGATCGACCAGGCGGTGCTGCGCGCCATCCACGATGAGAGCGTGCTCAACCGCTACAAGCAGACGGCGTTTACGCCCTTCGATCCCGTCAACAAGATGACGATCTCAACGGAGACATTGCCGGATGGCAAGACGGAGCGCTATGCCAAGGGCGCGCCGCAGGCCATTGCTGCGCTTTGCGGACTGAAAGACCCGGTCCTTGAGAAATACAATGGCACCGTGAGCGCGCTCGCGGGACGCGGCTACCGGGCCCTGGGCGTCGCCAAATCCGAAGACGCGGGCAAGACCTGGACGATCCTTGGCATCCTGCCCATGATGGACCCGCCCCGGCCAGACGCCAAGCAGACCGTCGCCGAGACGAAAAAGCTCGGCCTCTCTGTCAAGATGGTCACCGGCGATGACGTCGCCATCGGCGATGAGATCGCAGCGCAGCTCGGCCTCGGCGACCATCTGGTCGCGGCAGCCGATATTTTCGATGCCAAGAAACACGGCGACCACGCGCCCGTGGACGTGGCCCGCGCGGTCGAGACGGCCGACGGCTTCGCGCGCGTGTTCCCGCAGCATAAATACGAGATCGTGAAAGCCTTGCAGTCGCGCGGCCACATCGTTGCCATGACCGGCGACGGCGTGAACGACGCGCCCAGCCTTGAAACAGGCCGATTGCGGCATCGCGGTCAGCGGCGCTACCGACGCCGCACGCGACGCGGCGGCCCTGATCCTCACCGCGCCCGGACTGTCGACCATCGTCAACGCCATCATCGAGGCTCGCCAGATCTTCCAGCGGATCACGAGCTACGTCTACTACCGCATCGCCATGACGCTCGACCTGATGTTCGTGGTCGTGATTTCGAGCCTTGCCTTCGGCTTCCAGCCCTTGACCGCGATCATGATCATCGCGCTGGCGCTTCTCGACGACATCCCGATCATGACCATCGCCTACGACAACACGGTCGTCACCCCGAAGCCGATCCGATGGAATATGCATCGCATCATCTTCTTCTCGTCGCTGATGGGCCTGTTCGCGCTGATCCAGAGCTTCGGCCTTCTGTGGCTCGGCCTGTATTGGACGGAGAACGATCCGGCGGCGACGTTTGCGGCTATCGACAAGGCGCAACTGCAGACCATGCTGTTCCTGCAGCTGGCCGCAGGCGGGCATCTTCTCCTGCTGGTGGTCCGCACGCCCTACTCGATCTTCAAGCCTCCTTATCCGAGCTGGCAGCTTCTCCTCGCCATCGTGGCGACGCAGATCGTGGCGGTGCTGATGTGCGGCTTCGGCATCCTCGTACCCGCGCTGCCCTGGGCGATCATCGGCCTCGTGTGGGTGTACGTCCTGGTCTGGATGCTGATCATCGACGCCGTGAAGTGGGTGTTTTTCCGCGAGGTCGACAGCCGTGATCGTGCCGAGGCCGAGAGTCCGCTGGCCTCGGAGCGCCATCCCGTAGCGACAGCCTGACCTGCGAGAACAAGGGAGATTCCCCGTGCCAGAAGTCATCGAAAGCAAGGCGTTTGACGAGATCCGCCCTGGTGACACTGCCTCCAGCGAGCGCAGTTTTGCCTCGGCCGACCTTCGCGCCTGGTCCGTCCTTTCCGGGAGCAGCGACGGGCAAGCAGCCGTTGGGCTGGTGACGTCGCTGTTCTCATCGCTGGCGGAGTCGCGCCTCCCAGGCCCAGGCTCCGTCATCCGCTCCATCGCCGTTGACATCAACGGGCCGATGAAGCCGGGTGCGGCCAGGACAACGCTGGTGGTGAAAAGCAAGGTGCCCGAGCGGCGCGTCGTCATTCTCGATGGGACATGCGCGGATGCAGCCGGCAGCATCATTGCAAGCGCGGTTCTCGAAGTCGAGCCGTCCCGCTCCAAGCTTCGCCAGGCCACGGCCGAGCATTGCCTCGACCGGCTGGTGGACGAGTGCCGCGGGTTCAAGCCCATCCCGACCGGCGTCGTCTACCCGTGCAGCGCCGGCGCGATTGGCGGCGCCATCGATGCCGCAAAGGACGGGCTGATCACCCCCGTCCTGTTCGGGCCGGAGAAGGAAATCAAGGCCGTTGCCGCCAAAGCGAACCTCGACATATCCGGGTTCAAGATCGTGGATGCCGCGGACCCGGCGAACTCCGCGCACAAGGCCGCGATGGCGGCAGGCGCCGGCGAAATCCAGGCGCTCATGAAGGGAAGCCTGCACACCGATGTGTTTTTGCACGCCGTGCTGGACAAGGAAGCAAGATTGCGCACTGGGCGGCTCCTGAGCCACTGCGCGCTCATCTCCGCGCCGCAATATGGGAGGCGCGTGGTCGTGACCGACGCCGCCCTCAACATCGCGCCCGACACCAATCAGAAGCGCGACATCTGCCAGAACGCCATCGGCTTCGCCCGCGCCATGGGGATCGAGACGCCGAAGGTCGCCGTGCTGGCCGCCGTCGAGGTGGTGAACACGAAGATGCCCGCGACCACCGATGGCGCAATCCTCGCCAAGATGGCCGACCGCCGGCAGATCGTAGGCGGCATCGTCGACGGGCCGCTTGACCTCGATGCGGCTGTGGACGCCGAGGCCGCACGCATCAAGCATATTGTCTCCCCGGTTGCGGGCTGTGCCGACGTGCTGATCGTGCCCAACATAGAAGCAGGCAACATGGTCTATAAAGACCTCGTCTTCATGGCCGATGCGCAATCAGCCGGGCTCGTTGTCGGCGCCAGAGTGCCCGTCATTCTGACGAGCCGCGCCGACAATGCCGATGATCGGCGCTTCGCTGCCGCAGCCGCTGCGCTTTATGCAAACGCAGCGGCGAAAGACCCTTCCATCATCAGCCCTGAAATCTCGGAGTAGACCGCCATGACAACCGGGATCGTGGTTGTGAATTCCGGCTCGACCAGCTTGAAATTTGCCGTCTATCACGCGGAAGCCGGCAGCGAACTCGATGTGCTCTGCCGGGGCATGATCGACAGCATGCAGACCGACCCGCACTTCGTGGTGAAGGACAAGACGGGCAAGCCGCTTGCGGCGCATGAGTGGGGCGAAGGCCACGCCATCGACCACGGCCGGGCGCTGCAATATGCGCTTACTTGGATCGAGAAGAACATGCCCGGTATCAAGATCACGGCGGTCGGCCATCGCGTCGTGCTCGGAGGGCAGCGCTTCGAAACCCCGGTGCTGATCGAAGGCGATGTGCTCGACTATCTCCAGTCCCTGGTCGTGATGGAGCCGTCGCACCAGCCTTACAACGTTGCCGGCGCTCGCGCGATTGCGAAGACGTTCCCCGGTCTTCCCCAGGTTGCCTGCTTCGACACCTCGTTCCATCGGACGATGCCGGAAATCGCGCAGACCTACGCTTTGCCCAAGGACGTCCGCGAGAAGGCCGGCGTCCGCCATTGGGGCTATCACGGCATCTCCTATGACTATATCAGCAGGCAGATCCCAAAATACGCGTCCGAGGCGCGGCGCGCCATCGTCTGCCATCTTGGCGGCGGCGCGAGCATGTGCGCCATGCGCGACGGAAAGAGCATGGAGACCACCATGGGCTTCGGCGGCGTCACCGGACTGCCCATGGCCACGCGCTCCGGCGACGTGCCGGAGGATGCGCTTTTCTATCTGTTGCGCCAGAAGTTCTATGACGACGTTTCGCTCGAACACATGCTCTACCATAAGTCGGGGCTGCTCGGACTTTCGGGGACGAGCGGCGATATGCGCGAGCTGCAGGAAAGCGACGATCCAAGTGCGAAGCTGGCCTTCGATTACTTCGTGTACGCCATCGTGAAGTACGCCGGCGCCTATGCCTCCGTCTTGGGTGGATTGGATGCGCTCGTATTTACGGCAGGGATCGGGGAGAACTCTGCGCCCGTTCGTGCTGCCGTTTGCGAGAAGCTCAACTGGCTTGGCGTTTCACTAGACGAAGCGCAGAATAAGAAGAACGGTCCGCGCATCTCTGCGCCGGACAGCCGTGTTTCGGTGTGGGTCATTCCCACGAATGAAGAGCTGATGATCGCTGAGCATACTCAGGCGATCACAAGCACGACGAAGGCGAAGAGCGCAGGGCGGTAGAGGATGGTAATCGGCTTTGAAGAGAGGGAAAGTTCTGTCCAAAAGCTCACCGGCTCCGCGTCCGGATCAGTAGACGCCGATCAGGAAAGAAGACCTTCCCGCTTCTTGAGAGCGCTGCCCTACATCATCATTCTGATCCTGACCCTTGTTGGCGTCGCCTATACCAGCATCAACAAGAAGCCGCTGATCTACTACTGGGACTTTCTCGCCGTCATGACGGGGATCTTATGCGTCGTAACCGGCTGGCCGCATGCTGGTAAAGATGGCCGGGTCAGGCTCGTCTTGACACAGGCCCTTCACTGGGCTGCGTTCCTGGGGGCCATGAATCTCCTGCTCTATACAGACGTTCAGCAGATGCTGAACGCGGATGCGACCGGGCTTGCGACTCTCCTCCTCCTTGCCCTTGGAACCTTCGTGGCGGGCGTCCATACGCTGTCCTGGCAGACAGGCGCCCTTGGCGTGGTCATGGCGCTTGCGGTTCCAGCCATCGCCTGGATCGAGGAATCCGCGCTGATCCTGGTTCTTGCCGCGATCGCCTTCGTTGTGCTCGGCGGCCTCTTCTGGCGGCTTGGCCACCAACGAACGCCAGCGGCCAGGCCGCAGGACGCTAAAAGTCCGGGAGCAAACGACACTTATGGAGTTCGCCATGAAGGGTAAAAGCATCACATCGGGTCTAACCGCGGGGTTCGCGGCAAGCGCCGTGATTGGAATCCTGATGATCATCAAGTCGAGATTGGGGATCTTGCCTGAGCTCAATCCCATTGCAGACATCGTCGCCATCGCGGATCGCTACACCGGCTTGCAGTTTCCGCCGGACCTGGGCTGGGTTGGACATTTCTTTATCGGCACAGTTGTCTGGGGCCTCCTGTTTGCGTGGCTCAGGAAAAGCCTGCCGGGAGCAGCCATCGTCAAGGGGCTCATCTTCGGCCTGCTCGCGTGGCTCGTCATGATGATCGTCTTCATGCCTCTTGCCGGGCACGGGTTTTTCGGCCTGGCGATTGGCTGGATGGCGCCCGTCGCGACACTCATTCTTCATCTTGTCTTCGGCGCAGTCCTGGGATCCGTTTATGCCAGCACCCGCAGCAGCGCCGCGATCGATGATGTCACTCCAGCCTGATCGCGCTTAGGGAGCTGGGATGCTGGTGGCCGGCGAACTCTAGCCTCGCCTCCGGCTTTTGGCGGTCCGCTCTAGCGATGACGCAAGCCGGCGCCGCACTCGATGCGTCGGCGACGCTGCCTGGGCGTTTCCTCGCCATATGCTGGATGCTCGCGTCGAGGCGGTGGAGGCGCAAGACGAAGCAGGACCGAGCCTGTGGCGATGGTCGGAGATGCAAAAGGACAGGGGCTCGCTGAAAGCTACTTCCTTGCCAATGGATTGGGTGTTGGCTCCCCGATCTTGACGAATGTGTTCTTGTCGGTGTGATGGAAGGGCTCGCTCTGGCCGCGGATCGCGAGGATCGTGTCCTCCTCATAAGACCAGGTCCCATCGGCGTTGATGGTCACTTTGATGCGATATTCGTCGGTGCGAAATGCCTCTTCGAGGAAGGTATTGGAGCAAATGCCGTTCGTCGTCGAGCCCCTCGTTGCCACCAGCTCGAACTCTGTTGCATCGCGCGATGCCTTGCCGGTCGCCATGGCAACTTGCCCCCGCTGGAGGGCGACGGTTTGAATAAGCATGCCGGTTGCCGGCTCCCACAGCCAGTAGCCGACCTGGTCGTGGAATGTCTCGACCTCTCCGGGTTTGACGATGTGCTGATGGTAGCGCAGGCCATAAAACAATTGCGGGCCATTTGTCTGGGGATCGATCGGCTGGAGCTCTATACGGTCTACAAAGTCTTGCGTCTTGGATCCCTCTGCCACGGGGTGAACGTCAACGCCCGCCTCGCTGCGCCAGATTCCCGCCATAGGCCGTAATGGCCCAAGGTTGCTCAAGGTGTCTGGATCGACGTCCGACGGTTCGGTGTAGATATCCTTGTACCTGGAAGACATGGGACCACCCATCGAAACGCGATCTGTACGAGCGCTGCATTGAGAGACATAATGCAGCGGAACCTTAGCCGATTTTAGAAACGAGGTCCATGTATCTCATCCGCCGAGAGCAATTGCGGTCCGTTTTACGCCATGGAGTTGCCCACTTATGAAATACTCATCCTTGTGCAACAGTGGCCGCGGGAAGGTCGTGCGGACAACTCTTGCCTCGGAAGATCTTCCGTGACGACAAATCTTCGCTTCCCCCGTGCTTTCGCGTTTCGCAGGCAGAAAGATATCGTCGTTGCGGTCTACAGAGGGATGGGAGACGATCGCCTCAGCCTGCTGGCCGCCGGGGTTGCCTTTTATGTGCTGTTCGCAGTCTTTCCAGCGCTGGGGGCAGCAACCTGGATCTTCGGCCTTCTAGCCGACCCAGGTTCCATCCGGCAGCATCTCCATAGCGTTCGTGACGTGGTCCCTGCAGAGGCGTATAAGCTTATCGAGGGAGAACTGATCGCGCTGACCGCAAAAGCGAGCGCTGGTCTTTCGCTCACCGGCATCATCAGCCTTCTCGTGGCCCTTTTTTCGGCGCGCCTGGCCGCATCCTCCATGATTGAAGCCTTGAATGCGGTTTACAAGGTCGACGAGACACGTGGATTCATCAAAGTCGAGGCCATTGCAGTCCTCTTTACGATCTTGGCCATTATTGTTTTTGTCTTGGCAATGGCCTTGCTCGTTGTTATGCCGGCCCTATTCAGCTTCCTTCACTTTCCGCCCGCAGTTGAGAATTCCATTCACTATCTGCGATGGCCCGGACTTGCTGCCCTGGTTGTCCTCGCATTCGCTTTGTCTTACCGCTACGGGCCGAACCGCGTTGAGGAACAATGGCGTTGGATCACGTGGGGCTCGGTCGCCGCCACCACAATCTGGCTCATCGCCTCTTTCGGTTTTTCCTGGTACGCCTCGGCATTCGGCGCCTACGACCGCATCTATGGCTCGCTCGGCGCGGTCGTGATCCTGCTCTTCTGGTTCTGGCTGACAGCTTTCAGCGCCTTGCTTGGAGCGCAACTCGATAAGGCAATCGAGGATCAGGCGGGTTCACGTTGCTGATTGCTGATATCGATGCCAGAGAGATCCATACCGGGGGCGCCCCAGGAAAGCGCACGTCTTTCAAAATTGCGGCGTCGTCCAAGCCGCTGGGCTTGAGATAGACGAAATAATTGTCGCTGCGCTCGAATAGCTCGTCTTTCGGCATGTTTTCGGGACTGACGAGCATGTTGCTGCTGTAGCGCACATGCATATAATGCGGCAGCAACTCGGTGAACTTGTCGACGCGGGTCTCAAGGACGAATTTGTAGAGTTGCCGGCCCGTCACCTTCAGGACAGAAGCCGTCGCGTCCAGAACCGGCGTCAGCGGCACTGCCCGCCAGCTCCATTTGGATCATCCGGTAGGGCTCGAGGCGCAGCGCACGCCGGCCCGCGATAAGGGCGGCGGTCACGCCGAGCATCATGCCGCAGAACATGGCGAGGAGGGCGGCTGCCCAGATGAAGGGCTCGGACGGCCCGTTGAAGGGAATGCCGATCGAGGAAAAATAAAAGCCGAGCGAGCGAGCGCTGAAAAAATTGAGTAAGAAGCCGAAGCCGACGCCGA
This sequence comes from uncultured Alphaproteobacteria bacterium, assembly GCA_963817495.1. Classification (GTDB taxonomy): domain Bacteria; phylum Pseudomonadota; class Alphaproteobacteria; order Rhizobiales; family Rhodomicrobiaceae; genus Rhodomicrobium. Next base: position 42,281 of record CAWFOS010000015.1, read on the forward strand.
TGAGACTGCCGATGCCGGTGATCAGAACGGCCTCCATGAGCGTGAGGCGAATGATCTGCTCTGGCCGTGCGCCCATCGCGCGCAGCACGCCGATCTCACGATAGCGCTCCTGTACTATTGCCGAGAACAGCAGCGACACGACAAAGAGCAAAGCCAGAACGAGAAGTCCCGCGAAGGCGGCGACACCCGAAAACTGTGTCCCGAGCGACTGTCGCGCTGCCGTGAACACCGGATTGCCGGCCACGATTTTGATGCCCGGAATCTGTCCGATCGCGAAGCGCGCCTGCTCCGGCGAGCCGCCGGGCGCAAGTTGGATCAAATAGGCGGTGACGCGTCCCGGCAGGAGATCGGGCAGACATTCCGCCACGCCATGGTGTTGGCCGGGCTTCAACTGCGCTGCTGCGGGCGACGCGCATATCTCACGCGCCGCCACGGCAAGCGCGTCCAGACCGGCGAAGGTGATAAAGAGCGACTCGTCAACCGGGCCCACGCCCGTCTGACATACACGGCCGGCGACAATGAGCGGGCGGCCGCATATCGTCAGCGCTTACCCGGGCTTCTGCGCCACGCGCGCGCCGGCGAGCAGGCCTCCCGGGCCAGGGGAGCGCTGTCCTTGGGGAGCCAGGGCTCTGAGGTGAAGTCCCTTGCCGGATCATAGGCGATAAGAGTGACCGCATGCCCCTCGACGCCAGCGCGCGCAAGGCGCTGGGGCGCGACTTTCGCCACTCCGGGAATGGCGCGCAGTTTCTCGCCAAGGCTTTCATCGAGATCGGTGGGTTGCACGGTGAACAGCGTGTTGGTGATGTTCACCAGCGCACCGAGCGGCACGATGACGAGATCGGCCCCCATCCGGGAGAAACTGGTCGTGATGCCATCCTGCAATGCCCAGCCGATCACCGCGCCCGAAAAGCCCACCCCGACGGCGATCATGACCGCGAGCCCTAAAAACAGGCTCCTCAGCAGCCGCCGCCCAAGATTTTGAGCGGCGAGCCGGAGCAAAAGAAAGCGAGAGCGAGGGTGGAATGTCATATGATACCCTGACTTATTGAGAACCCGAAAGAACGGGTTGCCAAGAGGGAGAATGAGGATCTCACTTGGCGGCATGATTCGGCGAGGCTTTCTGAGCTCTGAGGAACGGAAGGAACTGGCGCGGCTGGCCCGCGACGGCTCGGCGGAGCACCGGGTCGGACGCCGTGCAAACGCAATCCTGCTTTTGGATAACGGATGGAGCTGCGAGCGGGTCGCTGAAGTCCTCTATCTCGACGACGATACCGTGAGAGGCTGGCGCAAGCTATACGATGAACGCGGGATCGCAGGGCTCGAACGGTTCGATGCCGGAGGCAGTTCAAGCCGTCTTTCCCCGGAGCAAGAGGAGGCGCTGAAGGCTTACGTCGCCCAGACCTTGCCGCGCAGCACGCGCCAGATCGGAAGTCTTTATCGAGCGGGAACTTGGCGTTGTTTACGAAAGCCGCGCCGGATTGATCGCCTTGCTGCACCGGCTTGGACTTGAATACCACAAGCCGGAAGTCATTGGCCGCAAGCTCAATACTGAAAAGCAGCAGGCGTTCATCGCCGCTTACGAGACCCTGCTGAACGCGCTTGGCCCTGAGGAAGCGGTGCTGTTTCTGGATGCTGTGCATCCAACGCATGCGGCGCGGCCCGTTGGCTGCTGGGCGCCCAAAGAAGAAATTTTGGCGATTGAGCAGACAAGCGGGCGGCAGCGATCAACATTCACGGCGCTCTTAACTTAGAGACCGGGGAAACTCGCATGATCGAGGCCGAAACCATCGACGCCGCCTCGACGATCAGGCTGCTGGAAGCGCTCGAAACGCTGTACCCGCTGCTGGCGGTCATCCACGTTTTTCTGGACAACGCGCGCTATCATCACGCCAGGCTTGTGCAGGATTGGCTGGCCCAGCCCGGCCACAGGACCCGGCTGCATTTCATCCCGGCTTACTGCCCGCATTTAAACCCGATCGAGCGGCTGTGGGGCGCAATGCACAAGCAGGTGACGCACAACAAGTGTTACGCCACAGCCAGGGAATTCGCCGACGAGGTGCTCACCTTCCTGCGCAAGGGCGTCCCAGAAAACTGGCTGGAACTCTGCGATTCGGTCACGGACAACTTCCGTGGTAATAAACCCAAAGGAGGCGGCGGCTATCGGCAAACGCCAGGCAGGCGTCGCGCATCCTGGCCATTGCAATGGTGCTCGATGGCTTTAGCCGCGAGGAGGCGGCGCGGCTTTGTGGAATGGACCGGCAGAGCTTGCGCGACTGGGTTCATCGCTACAACAAGGAAGGTTTGGATGGGCTTGCCGACCGCGCGCGAAGCGGCCGGCCCGCAAGCCTGAGCTGGGTCGAACAGGGCAAGTTTTCATCCTGGGTCGAGGAGGGCGCCGGTCTCGCCCGCGATGGCGTTGTGCGGTTCCGGCGCGTCGATTTGCGTGACCGCATCGCCGCCGAGTTTGGCGTCAGCCTGCATGAGCGCAGCGTGGGCAAGCTGCTTCGGAGACTTAACTTTCGCCGTCTTTCCGTCCGTCCGCAGCACCCAAAATCCGATCCCGCGGCCCAGGAGGCTTTTAAAAAAACTTCGCAAGCCTCGCCAAGGAAGCGCTCAGCGAACGCGCTGACAAGCCGGTCGAAATCTGGTTCCAGATGCTATGAGGCAGAATACCGCCCTTGTTGTTGGCAACACTGGCAGCGTCCGCAACAAGATCGGGGAGCCTGCTGCTATGTCATCCGAGAACACAGTCTACATCGCCATTGAACTCAGCGTCTCATCCTGGCTCGTTGCCGCACGCCTGCCAAACACGAACAAGGCGCGGCTGCACCGCCTCGACTCGCGGGTCAACTCCATCGGAAAGGAGGTCTCATAAAGCGCCATGATGCGGTTTGCGTGCCCAATCACGTGCGTATTGGCCATGCTGTAGCGGAGGTCGAAAGGCGACATCGGCGTGCGGTAACCTTTCAAGGCTTTGGGTCTTCTGGCTGAGACTTCGGCATCGCCATCGAGATGATCAAGCCCGGTAATCCGCAACAGAATGGCCGCCATGAGCGCATGCACCTCACCTTGAAGAAGGAGGCGACCCGCCCCGCTTGCCAGAACAGCCTGACCCAGCAAGCCCGCTTCGATCAGTTCCTGAACGAATTCAACACGGAAAGGCCGCACGAGGCGCTGGCCATGAAAACACCGGCGGAGGTCTATACCCCCTCTTCACGGCCCTATTCGGGCCTGCCCGAAATCGAATATCCCTGCATGAAAAGGACGTCCTCGTGACCGCCTGCGGACGCATCTGCATGCATCGCAAGAAGATCAACATCTCAACGGTCATGGCAGGCCAAAGGTTCGGCATCAAGGAGGTGGACGAGGGTATTTGGCTCGTCTCCTTCATGCACTATGATCTCGGCTATATCGACCTGGAGCAGAAAACCTTGCAAACCATCGACAACCCGTTCGGCACCTCAGTTGTCACCCATGTCTTAGGTACAGAACGTTACCTATCTCTCCGGGTCGGACATTGATTTTATTGGTGAGCCCAGATGGATTCGAACCATCGACCCTCTGATTAAAAGTCAGATGCTCTACCGGCTGAGCTATGGGCTCTTCGAGGTATCAGACGCGTGCAGAGCACACCTGCGCGCAAATACAAATGGACCATAGGTTCACGGGGTCTGTCGGTCAACACTTTTGGAGCTATTTCTATTACGGGAAGCAGCCGGAGCTTGATGCCGGATGTTCGAGCGAAATGCGATCATGCGTTATCAGTGCCCATCTGGGACGCTGACCGATCCCCGGCGTGTTCAAATGCTCAATCGCAGAACAAGGGGACAAGATGCAGATTGGTAAAAAGCTGCAGGGGTTGCCCCCTCAACCCGATAACCCGGAGCTTGTGCCCTTTTGAAACAAGCCGCTTGTGAATAAATACGAGCGCGCCAAGGCCCGAGCTGTCGACAAATTCGACCTTGGAAAAATCGAGAATGATGTCTTCATCAGCCTGGGCCAGGCGCTCGATGTGGGGCCGGACGCGGGAGACATAGGCGGCGTCAAGATCATCTTCAATTTCATGCTGCTGAGACACGGGACACCCCATCGCATAAGGGAGCGCAACCAATAAGCATCTTTATAACTGTAACCTGGAACGAGCCTGACTTGCAGGGCGTTTCGGGGATGGCTTCAAGTGATTTTTACGAGCATTCATGCCTCCGGCAGGTGAGATATGCGTCAAGCGTGCCTTTCCAGGAATAATTCGTTTCGATGGAAGGCCGCAGCGACTGGAGCAGGGGCTGCTTCTCGCAGGGTAACGGGTAGGCGGGCTTCTACCTTGGAATGCTCCCTTGCAACGTGAATGATGTTTGGTGACATGCAAGCGGCCATGCGTGCTAGAACTGCTACAGGTTGTGATGGGTTCCTCGTATAAGCCGTGCGGGTATAATTTGCCTTAGGCTGAGCCCGACCAATTGATTGAAAATGCGTTTTTTTCGGTTTTCGACGGACCAACGCGCTAAAGTAATCCGTGCCGCCATACGGGGTGCCTCTTGGGCCTCTTGCGCATGATCCCCAAATCAGGCGAACTAGGCCCCAAGGAAGCTGGGGATAACGGAAGGTTCCCGATGGCAGGCAGGGATGGCAAAAGACCAGACCAGGATGGCGACAGCGGGCGCGTGCCGATCTTACCGTTGCCTTTGCCGTCAAACGTGACCCGCCTGCCCTCGGCAGACAGGCGCGAGAAGCTCAGGATCCTGGAGGCGCTTCTGTTTGCGGCGGCCGAGCCGATGGACGAGGCTTCGCTTGCGAAGCATCTCGGCGCAAAGGATGATGTAGTCCAGCTTCTTGAGGAGTTGCAGACGCTCTACGCGGGGCGGGGCGTGAACCTCGTTCGTGTCGCCAGCAAATGGGCTTTCAGAACGGCGGAAGATCTCTCTTTCCTCTTGGAGCATTATGCGGTCGAGCAGCGAAAGCTCTCGCGGGCCGCGCTCGAAACACTTGCAATCATCGCCTATCACCAGCCGGTCACGCGGGCGGAGATCGAGGAAATCCGGGGCGTCAGCACCTCCAAGGGGTCTCTCGACGTTCTTCTCGAGGTAGGCTGGGTTCGTTTGCGCGGGCGCAGGCGCGCGCCGGGACGTCCCGTCACCTATGGCACCACCGAGGCATTCCTCGGCCATTTCGGCTTCGACTCTATTCGCGATCTGCCTGGTCTCTCCGAACTGAAGGGGGCAGGTCTCCTCGACAGCAATCTCCCTCCGGGCTTCACCGTGCCCGAGCCTAACGACAGTGCTGCGCTCCGCGAAGATGAAGACCCACTGGAGGATGAGACCCCGGGCGAGCACACCGAAAACGAGGCCGAAGACAATGAACCAGAGCGGGTCGAAAACGAGACGGAGCCGGGCGCTTCCGTCCGGGCGGTTTCTGCCGGTTGAGCGTGGCGCATGCCTGGTCGATGCTGTATCATGGCGCCGTTTCCGGCCGGATAAACCAAGCTTTCGCGTGAGACGCTATGCCAGGGTTGCCGCGCTTGACATGGCATGTGCGTGCAGCCACGTTCAGTTCGACAAATGAAGCGATGATGCCCGCCCGGGAAGAGGAGGGCTAAGGAGCGGATGGAGATGCCACAGGAACTCATGTACATTGGCTGGAGTCCGCTTCAGCTCATCCTCATTCTGCTTGTGGTCGTGCTTTTGTTCGGCAAAGGCAAGATTTCCGACGTCATGACCGATGTCGCCAAGGGGATCAAAAGCTTCAAGAAGGGCCTGTCGGAAGACGATAGTCAGCCAGCGCCGCCGCAATCCACACAGGCTTCGGCGGTCACGCCAAAGCCCATCGACCACGAACCCGCGCGGACGGAAGCAAAGGCGCCGACTGGAACGGAGACGAAGGCTTAGGCCATCGCGAGCGGGCAAGCTTTTTTGAGGGCGGCAGTCTTATATGTTCGATATCGCATGGTCTGAGCTTCTTCTTGTGGCGGTCATTGCGCTGATTTTCATCGGCCCCAAGGAATTGCCGCATGTTTTGCATAGTCTCGGGCGGATGACTGCCAAGCTGCGCCGCACCGCCGACGATTTCCGGCGGCAGTTTGAGGATTCGGTGCGCGAAGCGGGTTACGAGGATCTGCACAAGAACATCCAGGAGTTTCGCTCGCTGCATCCGGCGAGCCAGCTGAAAGATAGCATCGCGCGCGCGATCAACCAGGACTATACGCCGAAGCCCGCCGTGCCGGTTGAACAAGCTCCCATGCAGCCGCCGGTGACCGACCAAACCGGTTCACAGGCCGAACCGCTCCATCCGAATACGCCAGCAGATGCCATCACATCCCGCCAATCAGCACTGGAAAGCGCGAGCGAGCCGCCAGAGGCTGTGCCTCAACCGCAGTCCGTCGCTGCGGTTTCGGTGGCCGAGCCGTCCAAAGACCGCATAGCTCCGGTGGCGTGAGCGCATCGCGATGACTGTGGCAAACCCCGAAGAAGAGGAAATCGACCAGACGAAAGCGCCGCTCATCGAGCATTTGATCGAGCTGCGACGCCGCCTCATCTACTGCGTTGCCACCTTCTTGGCGGCGTTTTTCTTCTGCTATATCTTCGCGCAGGATATTTATAATTTCCTGCTTATCCCGTACAAGCTCGCGGTGGGCGGCGAGACGCGGATCGAGATGATCTACACCGCGCCGCAGGAATTCTTTTTCACGCAGCTTCGCGTCTCCTTCTTCGGGGCGATTGTCCTATCGTTCCCTATGCTTGCGACGCAGCTTTACATGTTCGTCGCGCCCGGCCTGTACCGGAGCGAGCGCAAGGCGTTCCTGCCCTATCTGTTCGCGACGCCTATCCTGTTTGTCATCGGCGGGGCGGTGGTGTTTTTCATCGTGATGCCGCTTGCGATGCGGTTCTTCCTGTCGATGCAGCAGGCAGGCGGCGATGGGCAGGTTCATATACAGATGACCGCGCGGGTCAGCGAATATCTGCATCTCGTCACAACGCTGACCCTGGCGTTCGGCCTCTGCTTCCAGCTGCCCGTGGTCCTTACGCTGCTCGCGCGAGTGGGGATGGTGTCGTCGCAATGGCTGCGAAAGCAGTGGCGCTATGCCGTCGTGATCATCTTCGCGGTAGCTGCTCTCCTTACCCCGCCCGATGTCCTGAGCCAGACCGGCCTCGCCATTCCGACGCTGCTCCTCTATGAGCTTTCGATCCTGTCGGTGAAGATGGTCGAGCGCCAGCGTGTGGCGAAGGATAAGCGCGACGCGCAAAATCAGGGTGAGTAGCAAGAATGCTCCAATAAATAGGAAACCTTGTTTCGTCGCAGCGTGTTGCGCATGGGCGTTTCGATTTCGGGGGCAGGGAAGGCAATGCGCGTTCACGCCGTCATCAACCGCAAAGCCGGAAGCGCTCTTGGCTATTCGATGGAGCAACTTGCGAGCGAGGCTGAGGCCGCATTCCGGGAAGCAGGCCATGAGATCGCGATCGACGTCGTGGAGCCTGATGACATCGAGGCGGCGCTCGACAAAGCGGTCGCCTCTGCCCCGGATATTCTTGTTGCCGGTGGCGGCGATGGCACCATCCGAAGCGCCGCGAGCCGGCTTCTTGGTTCGGGGATTGCGCTTGGCATTCTTCCCCTTGGCACGGTAAACCGGCTTGCCCATGATCTGCACATTCCGGCGGAACCGCGGGCCGCTTCATATGCGCTTGTCAGCGGCAGTTATCGCGAGATCGATGTTGCGGAAGTCAACGGGGAGATATTCCTCTGCAACTCCATGCTGGGCCTGCCATCGGAAGTCAGCGAGGAGAGGCAAAATCTCAGGGGGCAGCCTTTGTGGTCCCGTATAAAGGGATATTTCAAGTTGCTGCGGACTATCCTGGCCTCCCGCAGGCATATCGAACTCTCGATCGATGACGATGAAAGAAAGAGGCGCCGCGTCCGTGTTCTTTCGCTCGCCGTCTCGAACAATGTCTACAGGCGCGAGCCGTCGCTGACCTTCACCCGCGAAGCCCTCGATCAGGGCAGGCTCGGTGTCCACATCGCCAAGCCGCACAGCGGACTGGGGCTCCTATGGGTGCTAGCGCGCGCTGGCATGGGACTCTGGAGCGGCGATGATAGGCTCGACAGCCTCTCGGCGAAGAGAGTGACGATCAAAACGCGCAAGAAACGGCTTCGGCTATCGAACGATGGCGAGGTCAAGACGCTCAAAACCCCCCTGTATTATAAAATCCGTCCAAAGGCGCTCAAGGTGTTTGCGCCGCTCGCCCAATGAAGATTGCTCTCGCCGCAGACCTGCATTTTGGAAGCGTGCCGGAAGGCCTTGCCGAAGAGTTGCGGGCGGTGATCGACGCGCAGGCGCCTGATGTCGTCGCGATCGCTGGCGACCTCACATTGCGCGCGCGGCGAAGGGAGTTCGAGCAAGCCAAGGCCTGGCTTTCCTCCTTCGAAGCGCCGACGCTGGCGCTCCCCGGCAATCACGATCTTCCCTACTTCAATCTCGTTCAGCGCTTCCGCAACCCGTTCCATCGCTACAGGCGCGCGGCGGGTTGTACTGATCTTATGCCGGTGATCGAGTGCCCGGACGGCATCGTGCTCGGCTTCAACACCACGCGCCCCTGGCAGCCGCATTTGCGCTGGCAGGAGGGAACGGCAAGGCTTCGGGACATCGAAGCCGCGAGGGCGGCGCTGTCGTCTGCGCCCGCGGGCCGGTTCAAGGCCGTGGCCGCCCATCATCCCCTTATGAAGATTGCGGGCTTCCCGAGAGCGGAGCCTGTGCGGCGTGCAAAGCTCGCGCTTTCGGCCTTCGCGGAGTGTGGCGTCGATCTCATCATGTCGGGACACATCCATCAAAGCTACGCCGTCGAGACCGAGGTCGAAGGGCAGGCCATGCTCGCGATCGGGGCGCCCACTGCGGTGTCGAACCGGACGCGGGGCGAGCCAAACGGCTTCTGGACGATCGAAGCGCGTGATGCCGCCATAGATTGCACGCTTTGGCACCGCGATGAGCGAGGCTTCCACCCGGCGCCTGCTCTGTCATTTCCCCGTATGCGAAAAAGCGACTAAGGAACGCGCACAGATCTGTCGTGTTTGCCCTCTGAAGAAGTAATTCTCCAGGGAGAAAAGCATGCTAGGCTGGGCCTTGACATTCCTCGTGATCGCAATCATTGCCGGTGTATTCGGGTTCGGCGGCATCGCCGTTGCCTCAGCCGGCATTGCAAAAATCATCTTCTACGTTTTTCTCGTGTTGCTGGTCGTCTCGCTCGTCGCTCACTTCTTGCGAGGACGAAGCATATAGCGGCGCCGAACTGGAGCTCGAAAGAGCTCCTTTTTTTACGTACGCGGTTTGAGGATGTGCTTTACGGATTGTCTTCTGGGGAATTCGAGGCCGGCGCATCTTCCACCAACTCTTCCCGGTAGCGCTCGAGTTGCTTCCGGATGCGGCCAGGACTTGGCGTAATACCGCCTTTGTCATCCTTGCGCACTCTGCTGAAGCCGGGCGGTGCGCCCGTACGAGCGTCGCTTTGCCCGCTCGTGCCGCTGCTGGGGCCGCTTTCCGGTTCGTCCGCGGGATGCGACCCATGACCGCTGTCCCCCCGAAGGCTTGGCCTGCATGCGATGTGCTTCCGCCATCCAGCTTGCGGGCGCGACGCGGGTGGCGGCCACTTGCAGCTTGTTCTTGATGCCATAAACAACGCTGCCTTTGTTGCTCATCAAGGCCGCGAAGCCGGTCAGCGCCACGTCGAGCGGATCGTCCTGCTGCGCCCTGCCGAGGGGAGTGTCCAGCATGCCGGCCTTTTCGAAGAAGGGCGTCTGGGTTGCGCCAGGCATCAGGCAAGTGACGGTTACGCCCTTGTCCGCGATTTCATGGCGAAGCGCGTAAGAGAAGCTGTCGGTGAAAGCCTTCGTCCCGTTTTAGAGCGCCTCGCATGTCCCCGGAACGAAGCCTGCAATCGAGCCGGTGATGAGAATGCGGCCCTCGCGCCTTTGAGCATATCGCGCGCGAATTTTTGTAAGAGATAGCATGTGCCGGTGATGTTCGTATCGATCACGCGCCTGATCTCGTTCCAGTCCTGGTCGAGGAAGGCGTGGCCGAGGCCGCGCCCCGCGTTGGCGCAAAGGATGCCGACTGGGCGGTTGATGGCCTTCGTTGCATCGTAGAGCGTGTCGACGCCCTTCTCCGTGGTGAGATCAGCCTGGACGGCGCGCACGTCCACGCCAAGCTTCGACAAACGCTGCCCGGCTTCCCTGATTTCGGAGCTATCCGCCGCAACAACGAGGTCGAAGCCGTGATGCGCGCAGGCCCGCGCCAGATCGTATCCGGTCCCGGAAGATGCGCCGGTCACGACGGCAAGAGAACCGGCATGCCCCCCGAAGGCGCTGGCGCCGCCGCGTTACGATCGTTCGTCGTGTCTGCCATCGATTAAACTCCAATGCTTTCAAAGAGCAATGGTTCGGGAGCGCCCTTGGTCCCAGGGCAGGGGAGGGCTCTAACGCGAGCCCTTCTTGATGTCGTCCAAAGCCTGATCGGGGCTGGGTGCGAGATCGCCCTTGTCCTCGCCTTGGCCCGCGTGCGGCTTGCCGGGAATACCCGACGGATTGGGAACAGGTTGCACGCCGCCGCTGCCGGCGCCGGGTTTGCCTGTGTCGGTCGAGCCGCTGCCCGGTATGCCGCCCGCCGGCATGTCATGGCCGCCCGTCGCGCCGGGGAGGGGAACGCTCTTTACGTCATCTGTCATTGCTTGCTCCTTTGGGAGGGCAATGGATGGGGTGCGGTGTTCGTTCCGGCGCATTCCAGAGGTCCCCAGGCGAGGTGCTTTGCGCCGGGATGTTAGGAGAAAGCGCCTTGTTGAGAGGTTAACGGAAATAACCTATTGATATATATAGGAAAAATGCAGAGAGAAATCGCGCCGCTGCGCTGACAAAAGGCGTGCGGCCCGTTAACACATTATATTTAACGGACTTTATCGCGTCCCATTTCCGCCAAAAATATATTCCGTTAACCCTGCGGACCAAGGCCGAAAAGCTGTTCCTTTTCAAGGTGTTGAGCGGCCTCTCTGCATCTGACTGGACACGGGTCGCTTTCCTTCTTAGGTAATTTTTAACGCGAATGCTGGCCGGAAATAAATGCAGCGCGCGAAAATTAACTATGTCCCGTTAACAGTAGGCTCGGTAACATGCTGGGCCGCTGGCCTTGCTCTCGGCTTTTGCTCACGGGTCAAGCTCCGGGGGACCGACGAAAGGGTTCCTTATCGTAAAATTCATCACGACGCGTCCGTCTTGCATGTCTTCGGTTAGAAGGTCTGTGCAGTTGAGTTTGATCGCAGCCGCAACGATGAGCGCATCATAAAAGGAGAAGCCGTGGTCCCGGGCGAGTTCGGCGGCTTTTTCGTGCGTGTCGATGCCGACCGCAAAAACCTCGCCAACCAGCGCCCTTACGACCGCAAGCCGGTCCTCGATCTCCTGCCAATCGAGCTTCAGCTTGCTGCGGCAAACATTAACGAATTCGTTCAGGACCTGGACGCTGATGCGCCCGCCAGCCGCAAGCGCCTCCGTGGCGCGCTCCGCCTTCGCCGGATCGTCCGAGAAGGCGTAAATCAGAACGTTGGTGTCGAGGAAGCTGTTACCGCTCATTAGCTTCATCGCGGGCGAACCGGAAGCCTTTGGGCAAAGGCCTTCGCAGCGCCCTCAACCGCGCTAGCGCTTTCGAGCGGCTGTCGTCGCGCTCAATCTCGAAGCGGTGCGTTCCCGCGACGGTGATCTCGATCTCATCGCCTTCCTGAAGCCCGAGCGTCTCGACGACCGAAGCCGGAAGGCGCACGGCGAGACTGTTGCCCCATTTCGCGACGCGCATGTCGATTCTCCTGAAGATATACTGTTGGAAATGTATATTGTAACAGGGGCACGCAGGTGATGGAATACGTAGTTGGTTCCGAACACCTTCGGCTTCTCAGGCTAGCCTTCCACTTGAATTATAGGTATTTGCTTGTGTCTTGTGTGCCGCGGTTCAATGTCAAGTCATGGTTCAGAGGCGCTTTCTCACGCCGGACTTCGTAAACAGTGTTCAGCCCCCCGCTAAGGGAGAGGTCTGGATCGCAGACACACATGTAAAGGGATTTGGTCTGCGCCTCTTTGCGAGCGACAAGTTAGGAAAATCCTTTGCGATCCGTGTGCAAGATGAGACCGGGAGACTTGTCCGCAAGTCGTTTTCGAAAAGCCGGATTTATCGCTGGCATTCTGGCAGCTCTGGCGACGAGGTCGAATTGGGCGAACTGCTCAAGAACGCGCGCTCTTGGGCTCGCGATGAGATAGATCAACTTAAACACCAGAATCTGGCTGAAAAGGAGGGTAGGAGGGACCGCGATGAGGTTAGCCGCCTTGTCCGCGAGATGACTTTCAGGCGCGCCGCTGAGAGCCTCATTAACGGGGTAATGGGACGCACCCAATCCTACACAACAAGCCTTTTCAGCATCCTTAAATACATTCCTGATCGGTTAATGCATAGAGCCTTGTCTGAGATTACCCCAGAGGAGATGGCAGAAGCTATTGTGAATAATGGTATCGATCCAGGCAATATGAGAAAGCTTAGATCACTTGTTGTCCAGGTCTATAAGCGAACATCCGATTTTGAGGCAGGGCTTGGAAGCTTTGAAGAGCAGCTATCGAAGCATATCGAGCAACGTTTAGAAGCGCACTATGACTCTTACCCAGAACTCCGTAAATTAAAGCGCGAAGATTGCGATTACGTACTCGAATGCCTTGAGAGCGAACATAATCGCTGGCATCAGGCGATGTGTATCCGCCTTTATTTCGAATTAGGCGCACAATGGCGTGCGATCTGCGACGGCTATTGGTACCCCTATCTACCCTTTGAAAAAAAATACTGGTTTGAAAGCCGGGAGTATATAGGAGACAAAGCCCTAAATTTGTTAGCGCGTCTAGGAGTGCTGATAGCAGAGGAATTTGGTGAAAGTTTACACTTATTTCCTTCTACGCTTTCTGATGGCAATAAACCTATTTTAGTCGTCGATCCCACTTGGCGCAGCACTTTGAAAAGGTGTGGATTGCCTTATTTCCCCCTTCGTCTGTTTGCGAGGCGGTTCGGGCGCTCGCGTAATAACCCAAGCTATTACCTTTCAATGCTAAACACGAACGGCGCAATGTGGCGCGCGATGGATAATGCGGCAGAAATGTCCAAGATTGTCACAGGTCGCTCCCTATTACCAGTTACTTCCAAGACTTACAGCAAAGACGTCGCCCCATAGCAAATAAACCGCACTACGGATCCATCGGGCCGCACGTTATCTTGGCTGCATCGGTCAATTATAGCATCGCTGTCCAGAGACGTTACGGTGCCCAGAGTTCATGGTGGCAACTCAGGTAGTTATGGGCTGGGTAATCGCACAGCACAAATTTCTCAGCCTTGAGTCCAAATACCCTCCGACTTAGGGAATGAGGGCAGGCTCCACATCGTAAAATAGCGTGGGCTTGGCTGGCAGACGAGCGTTACCGCTTGGCGTGACAAATTTTCGTCGCGGGACAGGAGAGTGAAGTTGTTATTTATAACGCAGCGCTTGTGGCCTTAGTGTCCAGAACTACCATCAATTAACAGGGACTTAGGAGCTAGCGGTCTGGTGTCGCAAATTATGCATCGTTGAGGAAAGATCACTTGCTGAGTACAGATCATTGGGTGGATTAAGGCAAAACTGACCAAGAACCCAAATGATGTAAAAAATGCTTATGTAACACACCTGTCTAAACGAAGGGAACTACGCGATGGGAATTTCGAACGCTTGATAATAATCATCGGGTGACCGACAAGTAATCTTACTTGTGATGCGTCTCATGACTGGCATAAAAGGAGAATAAGAGTGATCGTCTTAGACGCATCAGCGGCGCTGGCCTATCTTTTGAGCGAGCCGGGCGGCAAGCTCGTTTGAGGGAATTTGACGTCGTCTGTTATGACTTCCGTGAATTTGATCGAGGTCATCAGACGCTTGCGAAAGGACCTTGATGAGCCTCAAGCAGTTGCGGTCTCCTCTGCCTTCACAGCGAAATTGCAAGGTGTCGAAGACGTGAAGGGCAGCGACGTGCCTTTGGCCTCAAAAATCTACACTCATTACCAGAAATCTTACGGCGTTTCGCTTGGAGACGCGGTCTGCCTTGCTATCGGTGTCCGCTTGGGGGCTGAGGTATGGACAGCGGATGCAGTGTGGGCGAATTTGCCAAATGTCGGGCATGTCAAGGTTATCCGATAGGCGCTAACCCCGTTTTTCAGCTTCCCCCTTAGCCTCAAGCCTGCGCTCGGCTAAGAACTCGTCGACACCATTGCCGGGGAGCTTGCCGCCATAGGCCTCCCAAACCATGCGCTGCACTTCGTCCATGTCATCCATATGAGTGAGATCGGTCTCCTCCAAGGAAGCGGCGAGGATAGCGGCAGCCTCTGCCTCGATGGTGCGGCCCGACGCTCTCGCTTTCTTATCCAATTTTTCCAAAGCCTTTGACGGAAGGTATTCGATCACCGAGTCCATTACAGCCTCCTTGCCGATTATAACGCTTTTCAGCCAAAACAACATTGCTGCGAGTGCCAAAAATTTCATGCCCTTGTTTTTTCAAGGTTCCAGGACCTTCTTGAGCCGCAGCCCGCGATCCGCTACATAAGCATCCTGATTTCCGCGTCTTCGCGTACGTCAAGCGCCGCCATCACCCTTGCGGCCACGCATCCATTTCGCGAAGCGCCCAACGCAATCCAACGAAGGAAACCCCATGGCCCCTCCGCAATACGTCTATGTGATGCAAAAGCTTTCCAAAACCTACCCCGGCGGAAAGCAGGTGCTGAGCAACATCTCGCTCTCCTTCCTGCCCGATGCGAAGATCGGCGTGGTGGGCGTGAACGGCTCGGGCAAGTCCACGCTCCTGAAGATCATGGCGGGCGTCGAGAAGGAGCATCAGGGCGAGGCCTGGGCCGCCGACGGCGTGCGCGTGGGCTATCTCCCGCAGGAGCCGCAGCTCGACGAAACGAAGGACGTGCTCGGCAACGCCATGGAGGGCGTGGCGGAGAAGAAGGCCATGCTCGACCGTTACAACGAGCTCGCCATGAATTATTCCGACGAGACCGCCGACGAGATGGCGCGCCTGCAGGACCAAATCGACGGGCACAATTTGTGGGACCTCGATGCGCAAGTGGAGCAGGCGCTCCAGGCGATGAATTGTCCGCCGCCGCATGCGGAGGTGAAGAACCTGTCGGGCGGCGAGAAGCGCCGCGTTGCGCTGACGGCGCTGCTGCTGGCGCGCCCCGACATTTTGCTGCTCGACGAGCCAACAAACCATCTCGACGCCGAGTCCACCGATTGGCTGCAGCATTACCTGGAAGACTATCCGGGCTGCGTCATCCTCGTCACCCACGACCGCTACTTCCTTGACAGCATCACGCAGTGGACGCTGGAACTCGATCGCGGGCAGGGCGTGCCGTACAAGGGCAATTACTCGAGCTGGCTTGAGCAGAAGGCCAAGCGCGCCGCGCAGGAGAGCCGCGAGGACGAGGCGAAGCAGCGGACCATGCAGCGCGAGCTGGAATGGATCAGGGCGTCGCCCAAGGCGCGGCAGGCCAAGAGCAAGGCGCGCATTCAGGCTTATGAGAAGCTCGCCGAGGAGGCAGGCCGCGATCAAGTCGGCAAGGCGCAGATCCAGATTCCGACCGGCCCGCGTCTCGGCGGCATTGTGCTGGAGGCCGATCACATCAAGAAAGGCTACGACGGCCGCACGCTCATGGAAGGGCTCGACTTCAAGCTTCCGCCCGGAGGCATCGTCGGCGTGATCGGAGCGAACGGAGCGGGCAAGACGACGCTATTCAAGATGATCATCGGCAAGGAAACGCCAGATGCGGGCGCGTTCCGGATCGGCGACACGGTGAAGCTCGGCTATGTGGACCAGAGCCGCGACGCGCTCGACCCGAAGAAGAACGTCTGGGAAGAGATTTCCGGCGGGCTCGATCAGATCAAGCTCGGCACCCGCGAGGTGAACTCCCGCGCTTATTGCGGCTGGTTCAACTTCAAGGGGCCGGACCAGCAGAAAAAGGTGGGCCTGCTTTCGGGCGGCGAGCGCAACCGCGTGCATCTCGCCAAGATGCTGAAGGAGGGAGGCAATCTGCTCCTGCTCGACGAGCCGACGAACGACCTCGACGTGGAGACGCTGTCGAGCCTTGAGGCGGCGCTGGAGGATTTCCCCGGCTGCGCCGTGGTCATAAGCCATGATCGCTTCTTCCTCGACCGGCTCGCAACCCACATCCTCGCGTTTGAGGGCGACGGCCATGTCGAGTGGTTCGAGGGCAATTTCCAGGCGTACGAGGAGGATAAGCTTCGCCGCCTCGGCGCCGCCGCGCTCGACACGCCGAAAGCGAAGTTTGCCCGATTTGCGCGGGGATGAGGCTTTACCGAAGTCCTGTCCGAAGAGTCACGGGCAGGACTGACGGACTATAACGCGAGCCTGTCAAATATAACAACCGACGCGCATACACCACTGTGGAAGGGCAGGCGCGGCGGCGCTTAGGAGTGCGACCGAGGGCTTGACTCTGCGGGAGAGCCACAACCTAAAGATGCATCCGATAAGGATCGGTTAACAGATGTCGAGGTTGAGGTGAGCATCACCCGATTTGCGGCGTTGGAAAGCTCTAAGACGGAACGAGCTGCCTTCGCACAAAAAATAGCGGTAGTTATTCCGTGCTTCAATGAAGCTTTAAGTATTGGAACCGTCATTCAGAGCTTCAAGGCTGCTTTGCCAGAAGCAGATATCTATGTCTATGACAATAATAGCAACGACTTAACTGCCAGTGTAGCGCTTGGTGCAGGCGCGATTGTTCGAAAGGAAAGCGCGCAGGGCAAGGGGCACGTTGTGCGCCGAATGTTCGCTGATGTGGACGCGGATGTCTACATCATGGTGGATGGCGACGGAACATACGATGCAGGCGTTGCCCGGCGACTGGTAAAGACTCTCCTGTCGGGGCCATACGATATGGTGAATGTGGCCCGGAGGCATACGGACGAAGAGGCATATCGGCGAGGCCATGTCTTTGGCAATTGGATGCTCACCGGGTTGGTCGGCATGTTTTTTGGCGTGAAAGTAACCGATATGCTTTCGGGGTATAAGGCGTTTAGCCGCCGATTTGTGAAAACCTTTCCAGCGGCGAGCCGGAAGTTTGAGACTGAAACGGAGCTTACCATCCACTGTCTTGACCTGAGGCTCCCCGTGGCGGAGATGGAGGCTACGTATCGCAAGAGGGTGGAAGGTTCCGTCAGTAAGCTAAGCACCTTCGGTGACGGATTTCGAATCCTTATGTTATTGAGTTGGTTGCTGAAGCGAGAAAAACCTCTTTTGTTTTTTTCTTTGTTGACGGTGATGCTTACGCTTTTGTCTATAGGTTTGGGCATACCGATAGTTGTGGAGTATTTCAAGACGGGTTTAGTGCCCCGTCTTCCTACCGCAGTGCTCGCTTCCGCTATTATGGTGGCTGCCGTAATCAGCTTTTTCTCTGGCCTGATACTTGATACCGTGACGCACAGCCGCCGCGAGATAAAGCGGCTTGTTTATTTGAGTTTACCGCCGGCGGGTGGCGTTAAAGAATTGAGCCGTATCTAAGAATGTCTGGCAGAGAAGTTTTTAATTTACGCCTGACCCGATTCTTGGTGGTCGGCGGCACAGGTTTTTGCACCGATGCTCTTGTTCTATAATCGCTTATCAGCGGCATCGGTTTGGGTCCAATAGCATCTCGTTGTATTTCTTTTCCAGTCGCCTTGGTCGTTACCTAGGCTTCTTAATCGATCATGGTCTTTCGAAGATGGCAGGAGGCCCGGTCTGCTGATCGACATGGTCGCTTATGGTGTCATCCAGGTCGCTGGTTTTGCAATCAATGGCGGCGTGCATGTTATCCTGATATCGGATCGATTGGGCTTTGGTTTTTCGCCGTTGGAAGCTCTTGCCATTGGCGCCTTCTGCCTCTTTTTTCACTCTAAATTCGGTCCTGTATCGCGCCGCAGCATCGTCGGCGTAATGGGTACCAACGGCGCGGGAAAGACGGCGATAGTCAGTTGCTTATCGCAGGAAAAACGGAGCGCGGGCGCGTTCCGCCTCGGCGATGCGGTGAAGCGCGGCTTTACGGGTCGATCCCATCATCCCGGTGGCGAACGCGTTTTCGGAGGGATAACTGAAGGCTCCCCGGCGCCGCCATTTGCGTGAACCTTGACTTTCATGGCAGGGGGCTACATTAGGATCCATCACCAACATCTTACCCGCGAAAGTATGCGGGAGTGAGAGGCACAATGATTGCTTTGACTTTTCCCGACGGTTCTGCCCGCGAATATAAGTCCGGGATCACCGGCGCGGAACTCGCAGCATCGATCTCGAAATCGCTTGCAAAAAAGGCGGTCGCCATCAGCCTGAACGGCGCGCTGGCCGACATCGCCGACCCGATTACCGCGAACGCGAGCGTGAAGATCGTCACCCGCGACGACCCGGAAGCGTTGGAACTGATTCGGCACGACGCAGCCCATGTGATGGCCGAGGCGGTGCAGGATTTTATCCCGGCACGCAGGTCACTATCGGCCCGGTCGTCGAGAATGGCTTCTATTACGATTTCTACCGCGAAGAGAGCTTCACTCCGGACGACCTCGCCAAGATCGAGGAGCGGATGCGCGCCATCGTAGCCGCGGACAAGCCCTTCACGAAAGAGGTGTGGTCGCGCGCCAAGGCCCAGGACTTCTTCGCGGCCCACGGCGAAGGCTTCAAGGTCGAACTGGTCGACGCCATCCCCGAGGACCAGGACCTGAAAATCTACCGCCAGGGCGAATGGCTCGACCTTTGCCGCGGGCCGCACATGCCATCGACCGGCAAGGTCGGCAAGGCTTTCAAGCTGATGACGGCTGGCCGGTTCCTACTGGCGCGGCGACCAGAGTCGGGAGCATCTGCAGCGCATCTACGGCACCGCCTGGGCGACCGAGGAGCAGCTTGCGGCCTACCTCCATCAGCTTGAGGAGGCCGAGAAGCGCGACCACCGCAGGCTTGGGCGCGAGATGGATCTGTTCCACCTTCAGGAAGAGGCGCCCGGCTCGGTGTTCTGGCACCCGAAAGGCTGGACGCTTGTTCCGCGAGCTGATCAGCTACATGCGCCGCCGCCAGGAAGCGAACGGCTATGTCGAGGTGAACTCGCCCGACATGATGGAGCGCAAGCTTTGGGAGCAGTCCGGCCACTGGGAGAAGTTCGGCGAGAACATGTTCGTCACCGAAACCCCGGACGAGCGCGTGTTCTGCTGCAAGCCGATGAACTGCCCCGGCCACATTCAGATCTTCAAGAATGGCTTGAAGAGCTATCGCGACCTGCCGCTGCGCATCGCCGAGTTCGGCAAGGTGCATCGCTACGAGCCGTCGGGCGCGCTGCACGGCATCATGCGCGTTCGGCACTTCACGCAGGACGACGCGCACATCTTCTGCACCGAGGATCAGATGATCGACGAGTGCATCAAGATGAACGACATGATCCTGTCGATCTATCGCGATTTCGGCTTCGAGGACGTGATCATCAAGCTCTCGACGCGGCCCGACAAGCGCGTCGGCTCGGACGAGATCTGGGACAAGGCCGAGGCGGCGCTCAAAGTGACGTTGGACAAGATCGGGCATCTCTACTCGATCAGCCCCGGCGAAGGCGCGTTCTATGGGCCGAAGCTCGAATATACGCTCAGGGACGCGATCGGCCGGCATTGGCAGTGCGGGACGGTGCAGCTCGACTTCAACCTGCCCGAGAGGCTCGGCGCCTTCTACATCGGGGAGGATGGAGCGAAACATACGCCCGTGATGATCCACCGGGCTATGTTCGGAAGCCTGGAGCGCTTTACCGGCATCCTCATCGAGAACTACGCCGGGCATCTTCCGCTGTGGCTTTCGCCCGTGCAGGTGATGGTGGCAACGATCGTCTCCGACGCCGATCATTACGCAGGCAGGGTGCTGGAAGCCTGCGCCAAGGCGGGACTTCGCGCCGAGGCCGATCTTCGCAACGAGAAGATCAACTACAAGGTCCGGGAACACAGCCTTGCGAAAATTCCGGTGATGTTCGTGGTCGGAAAGCGCGAGGCGGAGGAGCAGACGGTGTCGATCCGCCGGCTCGGCAGCCAGGCGCAGGAAACGATTCCTCTCGCCGAGGCCATCAGACGGATCTCCGCTGAGGCCGTGCCACCGGATCTTGCTGCGGCAAATAAGTCGCACAAGCGCGAGGCGGCATAGCCTGAAAAGGCAACAAAAGCCAGTTTTAGGAGGGTTGGCGGCGAGCGCGGCCAACCCTGAGCTATGCGCGTTAACCAGGATGAGCGCATTTTTCAACCGGCTTCGTCGTTCACGAGATTTTGAAAAATGTATTCACTAGAATTTCAGTTATCATTCATGATGAGATCGGAGAGAATGGTGATCGAAGCCTCGAAGGAATAAGGGACGAGGCGAAAATCTGTAGGAGTTAAGAAACGTAAAACTAAAAGTGGACTGCTCTCAATCTGGTGCAGTCATAGGGGGAGAGGCATCGCTCATGCGCGATGGGGCTAAAAACTCGCAGGCGTTTCGGTTAACTTAAATTTGGCACGGGAAAGACTATGATGTCTCTCTCCTTGTAGGGAGGGAAGGGAACTGGGTTTGTCGGCGGCGGCTCGTGAGGGTGTGAAGTTGATCACAAAATTGTTCAACTCTCTGTACACATAATCTTGTTGCTCAGAATAACATAGCTGGAACGCCCGTTGGATCGTTTTGCTAACGGAAGGTTTTGTTGTGCATATACATCAGATCAAATAAACTGGAACTCGAAACCGGCTTCGGGAGATCATGGTTGAAACGGCAAACGCGCTAGTAACAGTAACCGCACCACCACTTCCGGCGCGCTTTAGAGGCCGTTATATTGAAATTCCCAAGAATCCGTTGTTTTCGAGTTTGTCCCGTCAGCAAACTCGACTTATTTTTCCTTACATAAAACACAAGAAGTTCAAGCCCGGCCGCGTGATCCTGCAAGAGGGCGCGAGAAATCCCGGCAAGATTTATATCATCATCGAAGGCCAGATCGCCTTGACAAAGGAAGGTCTTTCCCCGCTTGAGAGTGAGCCGACCTGCTACGAACTCGGCATCATGCGCCGCGGCGAGATATTCGGCGAAATGTCCTTCGTTGATGGCAAGCCGAGCGCCGTCTCCTTCATGGCCAAAGAGGAGGCGATCGTCGCTGTCGTCGATCTTAGCGGGTCGCGCCGCAGGAGTACGACCAGGCGGCTGCGCGATGTGGTGGCGAACAAGCTACGGCACCATCTCACGAGGCACGCCGATGAATCCATGACGCTTCGCGTCAATACCCTTCAGCTTGAAAACGAGTTCGCTGCTTATCGTAACGGCGTCGGCCACATCGTGGTCGCCACCCTGTGCCTGTTGTCGTTCTACACGCTCGCGCTGAGCTTCCTGCCGAGTTTCAAAAGCCTGGCTCATGCCAATTTCATGCTGAGCCCGCTGGTGATACTGCTTTTTGGCCTCTGCTTCGCGCCCATCATCGCAACGAGCGGCTTCCCGTTGAAATTCTTCGGGCTACGCTTTGACAATTGGCGTTCAGCGCTCTCCTATTCGCTGCAGGCTTCGCTCTTCTTTCTGGTTCTTTTCGTGGCTGCCAAGTGGGTGCTGATCAACACGTCGGAGAGTTTTGCCGGCGTTTCGCTATTCGACAGTGCAGATGTCGAAGTGAGCGGTCACCCCGTGCCCATGACGTCGTGGTATTGGCTCGCGCTCGCGATCTATTTGTTGCTCACGCCGTTGCAGGAATTCGTGGCCCGGTCCGGCATCCAGGCTCCGCTCTACGCGTTCCTCCACGGCAGCGAGTTGAAGCGGCGCTGGTTCTCGATCCTGGCCTCGAATTTCGTCTTCGCAGCCGCGCATGCCCATATCAGCCTCGCTTTTGCGATCGCGGCCTTTCTTCCCGGCATTTTGTGGGGCTGGATTTTTGCGAGGACGAACTCGCTTATGGCCGCCACTGTGTCTCACTTGCTGATCGGCGGCGCCGGGATGTTCCTGTTTGGCATCGAAGGCATGGTGTCCAGGCTTTCGGCCTGACCCCTCAAGCTTCCGCTTCGTCCTGCCTGGGGTAATGTCCGAGGTAGCGCCAGAAGGCCCAGAAGGGAATTCCGGCATTCCGAAGGTCTGGCGCGGGATCGTAGCCGTGGGTGCCCCAGGGGTGGCAGCGTGCGATGCGGCCCACCGCAAGCCAGACGCCGATCCATATTCCATTCAAATCGATGGCGTCTATGGCGTATTGGGAGCAGGTCGGCAAGTGCCGGCAACGCGGTCCGATGAGGGGCGAAATCGCGTAGCGGTAAACATAGATTGGCGACTTCGCAATCGCCTTGAGAAGCTTGTTTGCGTTACTCATCGCCGAGCGGAAGGGGCGAGAAGCGAATTCCGCCATCGCGGTCTTGAATGGTCAGCAGCGCTTCGGATCGCGACATGTGTTTCAGTTCGGCTAGCCGCTCATCAAGGTCTTCGGAACTGCGAACCCGCTGATGCGCGGCTTCGATAATCAACTCTCCAGGCCGGAGTTGAACATCCGCTTCCTCTTGCGCCCCCAAGCCTGTTACCACGGCCCCCTCGGCGTCCGCGGCAAGCAAGAAGCGCTCGCGGCCTGCGTCCGACAACGACTGGAAGCTGATTTTATGGCGCTTGGGTTTCCCATGCGGAGATGACAAGGCGGCAGGTCCATGAGATTCCTGAAGGAGCCCCACTTTAACTTTCAGTGTCTTGCGCTCGCCTCTGCGAAGAATGACGACATCCGCCTCCCCCCCGATGGGAGCTTGCGCGACCATGCGAGGCAATTGCCGGGCATGCTTCACCTCGAATCCCGCAAAGGAAAGAACGAGATCGCCTTCTTGCAGGCCGCCCGTATCTGCAGGGCCGCCCTTATCGATGCGGGCTATCAGGGCTCCCTCGGCGCTGGCGAGATGAAAGCCGTTCGCCAGATCGTCGCTTGGAGTCTGAAGGCGCACGCCGATCCAGCCCCAGCGGGTCTCCCCATAGCGCTTGAGCTGATCAAGGATGCGCTGGGCTGTGTTGGAGGGGATTGCGAAGCCAAGGCCGATGCTTCCGCCAGACGGCGAGAAAATCGCTGTGTTGATCCCGATCACTTCGCCCAAGGCGTTGAAGAGCGGGCCGCCCGAATTTCCACGGTTGATTGACGCGTCCGTCTGCAGAAAATCGTCATAGGGGCCGGCATTGATGTCGCGTCCGCGGCCGGAAATGATCCCGGCCGTGACGGTGCCGTTCAGGCCAAAGGGGTTGCCTATTGCGATCACCCAGTCTCCGACCCGCATTCGTCCTGAATCGCCAAAAGACACGGCCTGAAGCGGCTTTGAGGCTTTGGGCGTCACCTTGAGCAGCGTGACGTCGGTCTTCGGGTCGCGGCCGATAATCTTGTCGACCCTCAACTCTGTCCCGTCAGACAAGATGACGTAAATGACGTTTCCGCCTTCGATGACGTGGTTGTTGGTCACGACGAGTCCGCTCGGGTCGATTATGAAGCCCGACCCTATGGAGGTGAACTGCCGTGCAGGTTGGCTCGGACCTTTTTTCGGGCGGAGCGGGCTGGAGTCTTCGAAGGATTGCGATTCGCTGCCTTCGGCGTGGCTCCGGCCCGGCCGGCGCTTTTCACCAGCAGCCTGCCTGTTGTCCACCACGCCTGCCGCCACCGTCACCACGGAATTTTTCACACGGCTTGTGATGTCAGCGAAGGACAGGTCCGGCCTTGCGTCCACGGCAAATGACCGGGGGGCGCCTGCGACGCATGCAAGTGCCAGTACACCGGCGCCGATGAACAGCCGGAAACGATGGTGGATCGTCATTGGGGCCTCAGCCATAAGAATACGAATAGCGAACTGCGAAAGACGCGCGGGAAAACTCCGCCCTCTACTCTATAAGGTGGGGCATAAGTGCGCCGAGTGCAATCTTCCTGGCTCGATTGCCGATAGCAGAGAAAGGTTAACTATCTTGCTCCCCGGCCGAGACAATCAGCGCACCGGCGGCGTGGCAGCGGCTGCACTCGATCCCGCAGGCTCCGCGGGAGGCGCCTTTTCTCCTGGCTTTGGCGTTCCTCCATTAAAATAACGGAAAAATTCGGAGTTCGGCGAAAGCACGATCCGGGTATGGCCGCCCTTCAAGGCCTCCTCATACGCCTGCATGGAACGATAGAAGGCAAAGAAATCGCGATCCTTTGTGAAGGCGTCTGCGTAGATGCGGTTGCGTTCCGCATCGCCGTCGCCACGCATCCGCTCGGAGTCCCGGTTCGCGTCGGCAACGAGAACGGTGACCTCCTTGTCCGCGGTTGCCTTGATACGCTGAGATTGTTCGCTTCCCTGCGCTCGAAGCTCGGCCGCCTCTCGCTGCCGTTCCGTCTGCATGCGCCGGTAGATCGCCTGACTGTTGGCCTCAGGCAGATCCGCGCGCCTGATGCGCACGTCCACGATCTCGACCCCAAGGTTGCCGACGTCGCCATTCACTTGCTTGATCGTCTGCTTCATGAGCTCATCGCGCTTGTTGCGGACGATATCGATAAACGTGGCGCGGCCGAGCACGCTGCGGATGGTGGAGTTGACAATGGCCGTAAGACGCTGACGCGCACCGATCTCGCCGCGGAAGGCTTTGTAGAACGCCAGCGGATCGTTGATCCGGTAACGAGCGAACGCATCGATGATCAATCGCTTTTGATCCGAGGCGATCACCTCCTGCTCATCGGTTTGCAGATCAAGAATCCGGCGGTCGAACTGCTCGACCGTTTGGATGAAAGGCGTCCGCCAATAAAGGCCGGGCTCGTCGATGGCCCTGACCGGCTCGCCGAACTGAAGAACGAGCGCGCGATGGGTCTGGTTGACGATAAAAGCGGAAAAGCCGACGGCCGCCGCCGCCGCCGCCACGAAAAGGAGAAGAGCTCCGATGATGCCTGCTCTCATCTCTGGCCTCCGCCCTGTCCGGGTTGTTGTTGCAGATCGCCCAGGGGGAGATAGGGGACAACGCCGGTGGCGCTGGTTTTCTCGTCGATAATCAACTTATCCATCCCGCCGAGAACGCGCTCCAGCGTCTCGATATACATGCGGCGGCGCGTGACATCGGGCGCCTTCCGATATTCCTCATAGACCTTCAGGAAGCGATCCGTCCGGCCCTTCGCCTCTGCGACGGACTGCTCGCGATAGCCCTGAGCTGCCTGCAGAATACGCTGGGCTTCGCCCCGCGCCTCGGGAATGACGCGGTTCGCATAAGCCTCCGCCTCGTTGCGGGCGCGCTCCTGATCCGCGCGGGCGGCCTGAACGTCGCGAAACGCGGCAATCACCTCCGCGGGCGGGTCCACCTTCTGCAGAACCACTTGTGTAATGCTGATCCCGGCCTTGTAGCTGTCGAGCGTGCTCTGGAGAAGAGCTTTTACCGCCTCTTCGATTTCCTGGCGGTTTTTGGTCAGGATCGGCTGAATTTCATTCTGGCCGATGACCTCGCGCATGGCGGCTTCGGCAACCGCCTTCACGTTTGCATTTGCGTCGAGGCTGTCGCCCTGGTTGCGAACGTTGAAAAGGAAGGCAGGCGCGTCTTTCACGTTCCAGAACACGCTGAAATTGACATCGACGATGTTTTCATCTCCGGTCAGCATCAGGCTTTCCTCAGCCCGGTTCGGCGAGCGAATCTGCCCGTACGGACCGCTCCCGCCGGAGCTGAAACCGATTTCAATCCGGTTCTGCCGCGTATAGGGGACGACCGTCACTTCCTCGACAGGGTAGGGCCAGCGGAAGTTGAGGCCGTTATACAACTCGCGGTCGTACTTGCCGAAGCGCTGGACGACGCCGCGCTCATCCGGGTTGATGCGCACCGTGAATCCGAAATAGCCGACGGCCGCAGCCACGACGAGGAAAATGAGGATGGAACCTATAATTCCGATGCCGCCCGGCATGGCCTGGCGGAGTTTGTCCTGGCTGCGCCTGAGGAGTTCCTCCAGATCGGGTTGCTGTCCGCCGCCCGCGGGCCCTTGACCCCATGGGCCACCGGGACCGCCTTTCCAGTTGCCGCCGCCATTCTGATTCCACGGCATTTTGTTATTCCTTCGCAATCGGCAGGATCGCCTCTTTCGGGCCGCCCGCTTGGCTATTCATCAGGTCTGTAAAGGGATGTCAATTGCGGTCACGATTTGACTGGAACTCGTCTTTCGCGAGGCACCGGCATTCATTTTTGGGATTATGTAGCCCCGCTTCCCGATGTGTTCCGGCATATGGACCTCGGGGTTGGCCGAGTCAAGCATCCTTCCGGCGCTCCAAGATTACATCGGTGACAGGGAACTCGTCGCGATCGCTCGCCGGGCGGCCGTTTCGGGAAATCTCCTGCCATTCGGCGCCGAATGGCGGTTCCCAGTGTGCATCGCCCGCCGGAGATGAATGCACCCGAGTCAGGTAGACCCGGTTCGCGTATGGCAGAGCGGCCTCAAAAAGCTCGGCGCCGCCGATCACGAAAGCCTCGTTCACGCCTCGCGCCTTCGCCTGTGTGCGAGCGATGATCAGGGCTCCTTCCAGCGAAGGTGCAGTAAAAACATTGGACCTTTCTCCCAAGCTCACAGTGCCGCGGCTCACCACAATCGAATCCCGGCCATCAAGCGGCTTGCCGATAAACTCGAAGGTCTTACGGCCCATGATCAGCGGGCGGCCCATAGTCAGCTTTCGGAAGCGGCGCAAATCACTGCCGAGCCGCCAGGGCAGCTTGCCCTCGCGCCCGATGACGCCATTCTCCGCCACGGCGACGATGAGGGACAGGGTGAACTCAGCGCTGCCGGTCAAACGGCAACAGGCGCCTTGATCGCCGGATGCGGGTGGTAGCCGGAAAGCGTGAAGTCGGCGTATGTGAAGCCGAAAATCGAGCGAACAGCCGGGTTGAGCGCCATTTGCGGAAGCGGCCTTGGTTCGCGCAGGAGCTGCTCGTCTGCCTGATCGATGTGATTGAGGTAAAGGTGCACATCGCCGAAGGTGTGCACGAACTCACCCGGTTGCAGGTTGGTGACCTGCGCCATCATCATGGTTAGAAGGGCGTACGACGCGATGTTGAAGGGCACTCCGAGGAACACATCGGCTGAGCGCTGATAGAGCTGGCAGGAAAGCCGCCCCTCGGCGACGTAGAACTGGAACAGGCAATGGCACGGAGCGAGCGCCATGCGGGGCAGGTCCGCGGGGTTCCAGGCCGTCACGATGTGGCGGCGCGAGTTCGGGTCCGTCTTCAGAGCCCGCTCAATCTCGGTAATCTGATCGATGCTGCCGCCGCCGCGGGCAGGCCACGATCGCCATTGCGCCCCGTAGACAGGGCCGAGATTGCCGCGTTCGTCGGCCCATTCGTCCCAGATGGAAACGCCGTTGGCCTTCAGATAGCCAATGTTCGTGTCGCCCGAGAGAAACCAGAGAAGCTCGTGAATGATGGATTTCACATGCAGCTTCTTGGTGGTCAGAAGCGGGAAGCCATGCCGGAGATCGAACCGCATCTGATGCCCGAACAGGCTCAGCGTGCCGGTTCCCGTGCGGTCACCGCGTTTCACGCCGCGCTGGCGCACCATGCGCAAAAGGTCGAGATAGGTCTGCATGTCGGAACGATACCGCAATTCCGGGCTGCGCGTTCAGCCTTCTATTTCCACTCCTCGATATCGAGATAGGGCTGTTCCTCGACCGGCTGAAGCGTCACGCCTGCCGGAACGGGCTCGTCCTTGTGCTCCTCCGCGGTGCGCTTTGCCGCCTTCTGCACCTCGGAATCGAGGTCGATCTGCGAGCACAGCCCGAGCGCGACCGGGTCTTGCGGCGCCAAATTGGCCGAATTCCAATGCGTGCGCTCCCGGATGGACTCGATGGTCGATTTCGTGGTCCCGACAAGCCGCATGATCTGCGTATCGCGCAACTCGGGATGATGCCTGAGAAGCCACAGAATCGCGTTGGGCCGGTCGTGGCGGCGCGACACGGGCGTATATTTCGGCGCGCGTTTCGTCTTGATCTCGGGAATGAACACCTTTGAGCGCGACAGCTTTAACCTGTAGGCGGAATCCTTCTGGGCACGCGCAATTTCCTCGCGAGAAAGCTGCCCAGACGTGATCGGGTCCAAACCACGGATGCCATGGGCTACGTCGCCGTCGGCGATGCCCTTCACTTCAAGCACATGAAGGCCGCAAAAATCCGCAATCTGCTCAAAGGTCAGCGAGGTATTTTCGACGAGCCAGACGGCGGTCGCCTTTGGCATCAAGGGTTTGTCGCTCATAAATTCCTCCGGTCCTGGAAGCGATCCCTCTCGGCTTCCTGGGCATCTTTGTCGTTTGTTTGGGGAACGGCAATTGATCAGGCAATATAGTGGGTGGTTTGGTTTTGTGCAAACGGTCGTTCACAAGCGGTGGACGAGGGGCTTTTGGTGCGAGAACGGAACCGGGCGCCTCATTCTCTCTTAGTTGAGTTGCAAGATCTCCTCGCGTCCGTCTTCATGTGAGAGTGCCTGTGGCGAATTGAGCCAAGCAGGCTTTCATGATCGGAGGCTTCGATGAAAATCAGTGCGCGGAACGTGCTCAAAGGCACGATCACCAAGGTCATCAAGGGCGCGACAACATCGCACATCATGATCGATGTCAATGGCGCGACTGTCACTTCCTCGATCACAAATGAGGCGGTGGAGGACCTGAAGCTGAAGGAGGGGATGTCGGCGTATGCCATCATCAAATCCTCGGATGTCATGATCGGCATCGACTAGAACGGACGCGGCGGGGGGCCGCAGCCGCTGGGGCTTGCCTTTGGCTCCTCGCGAGTAACTTCCCGCCGGCCCCTGATAAGCTGCTTTTTCTTTCGGCCGATCAGCCGGCAGATCACCGGATTTGGATCAGGGCTCAAGCGCTTGAGCGAAATTGATATTTTCGCATCCGAAATAGGCAGTTGGTGTTGCCGTGCCACAGCCCGTCGCTGCGGTTCCAAATACCCAGAGCTGAGCCATTCAAATCTTGTATCGCTGTGTATATAGGAGTCACGCCGTCGAAGCGGTTTGAGAAGGCATTTCGATGGGCGGCTGGGCATCGCACCGGAAGAGGCAGAAAGATGAATAATTTCCGCATTGGCGGCAGACTGGCGAGTGCGTGCGTTGCAATCCTTTTTTCCGGCGCTGGATATGCCGCCGATCTCAGCGAGCCGGGCGGCTTGAAGGACGCCCCCGAGGTTGCGGGCGGCATGGCACATTGCGGCAATTCCAACGCCACGCTTCCCGCCGGCGTTTCCGCCGCAGCCATGGTCTGCCAGGGTCAGTTCATGGCGATGTATATGCCCAGGTATATGAACATGGAAGGCAATTACATCGGCACCGACAAAATCTCGACGGCGACCATCCTGGGGACCCCTAATATTTCAGGAGGCGGCCCGAAATATCTCCGCTTCGTTCCCGACAGCATGGACGCGCAAATGCACATGCTCGGCGTGACCTATGGCGTGACGGACGCCGTCAATATCATGGTCATGGGAAGCTATGTCGACAAAGACATGTCCATGACGACCTATAACATGATGGGCACGAAAGTGGTCGGCACGCAGACCTATAACACCGAAGGGTTCGGCGACGTGTCCGTCATAGGCATGGTCCGCGTGTACCAGGACGGCATCAATCATGTCCACTTCAGCTTGGGCCTGAGCCTGCCAACGGGCAGCACCACCGAAGAGATGAGCATGCTGAGCCCGATGGGCTCGTATATGGCGATGCGCGCGAATTATGGCATGCAGCTTGGAACCGGAACCTATGACTTCCTGCCGGGCGTAACCTACACCGGTGCGAAGGAGTTGTGGTCCTGGGGTGCGCTTTACCGCGGCCGTTTTGCGCTGGACAGCAATCAGGGCTACCACTGGGGCGACCTCGACCAGCTCACGGGCTGGCTCGGCTACACCTTCGTTTCCGGCATTACCGCCACAACGCGCATCGCAGGCACTGTCCAGGGCAAGATCGATGGCAGAGACCCGCAGATATATGGCGGCATGCAGGGCGCATATCCGGGCTGGTATGGCGGCGAGCGGGTGGACCTGTTCGGCGGCATTGAGATCGCCGGCCATCAGTTCGGCCTCGGACACACAAGGCTGGCGATCGAGGCTGGCTTCCCCCTCTATCAGAACCTGAACGGCCCGCAAATCGGGGAGGATTGGCAGCTCAACGCCGCTCTTGGCATCATGTTCTAGACGTGTGTCTCTATAGGGAAGCTATGCCGGCAGCGGAACGGTGGTTCTGCTGCGCAACGGGCAGGGTCCAATGCTAAGTTAAAGGTGCGATGTGAAATACAGGATCGTAGCGATCACGGCAGTTCTTGGGATTGTGGGAATGGCGATGGCGTTCCGCGCCTCACTGGCGCAGCCGATGCATGAAATGCCCGCAGGAGAGGACATGGGTCAGCATCATGGGCACGAGATGGACGGCTCCGACGGCGCCTTTCATCGACGCTTCGACGACGCGGAGAAGTGGGCCAAGGAGTTCGATAAACCGGAACGGGACGCCTGGCAGAAGCCGGACGAGGTCGTTGACGCCTTGCATCTGGACCGCACGTCGAGGGTAGCGGATGTTGGCGCGGGCACCGGCTATTTCGCCGCGAGGATCGCGAAGCGCATTCCCGATGGCAAGGTATTCGCCGCCGATGTCGAACCGGACATGGTGCGCTACCTCGGCGAGCGGGCCGGGCGCGAGCATCTTGCGAACCTTGTGCCTGTGCAGGCGAGCGCGGATGCCGCGAACCTCCCGGAACCGGTCGACCTCATTCTGGTCGTGGACACCTATCATCACATCGGAAACAGGATCCCGTACTTTGCCAAGCTGAAGTCGTCTCTTCGTCCTACCGGGCGGCTGGCAATCATTGACTTCAAGGCGGATTCGCCGATCGGGCCGCCCGTTGAGCACCGCATTGCGCCCGAGAAGGTCAAGGAGGAGCTGGCAGCGGCTGGATACACGCCCGTCGAAAGCCGTGACTTCCTGCCGAGGCAGTATTTCCTCGTTTTCACGGCGGGCTCCTGAGCCCGCCTGTTAGCCGACGCGCCAACGGCTGCAATCGCCATCGTCCCGGAAAGGCGAAGCCTTATCCGGGATCGTAGCAAATTGAATCGCCTATCTTTTTGCGATCCCGGCTTCGCTCGGCCGGGATGTATGCGCTAGACCTGCGAAGTTTGCTCAGCCGAGCTCCAGCACGATCTTGCCCATATGCGCGTTCAACTCCATGCGCCGATGGGCATCGGCTGCCTGATCGAGAGGGAAGGCTTTGTCGATCACGATCCTGACCGCCCTGCTTTCGAGGAGCGGCCAGACCTTTTGCTGAAGCTCCTTCGCGATGCGGGCCTTGAATTCGAGTTTTCTCGGCCGCAGCGTCGAACCCGTGAGCGCCAGGCGCTTCAGCATCAGGGGCATAAGGTCCAACTGGACGCGCGCGCCTTTCAGGAAGGCGATCTGCACGATGCGCCCGTCCTCCGCCGCGCAGGCGATGTCGTCCTGCACATAGGCGCCGCCAACCATGTCGAGGATCACATCGACGCCCCGGCCTCCGGTCAGCCCCTTGATCTCCTTGGCGAAGGATTGCGTCTTGTAGTTGATGGCGCGCTCGGCCCCGAGAATCCTCGCAATACGCGCATTTCTCGTCGCTGCCCGCGGTCGCGAACACGCGCGCGCCGAAATGCGCCGCAAGCTGGATCGCCGTCGAGCCGATCCCGCTCGATCCACCGTGAACGAGGAAGCTTTCGCCCGCCTTCAAGGCACCGCGCTCGAAGACGTTGTGCCAGACGGTCATGAAGGTTTCGGGGATGCCCGCCGCTTCCGTCATGCTCAGGCCCTTGGGAACCCTCATGCAGGATCCTTCATGCGCGAGGGCATATTCGGCATAGCCGCCGCCGGCCGTCAGCGCCGTGACCCTGTCCCCGATGCGCCATTGTGACACACCTTCGCCAAGGGCGGCTATTTCCCCCGCGACCTCAAGCCCTGGAATGTTCGAAGCGCCGGGGGGCGGCGGATAAAGCCCCATGCGCTGGAGAACGTCAGGTCTGTTGACGCCTGCCGCGCCGACCCGGATCAGAACCTCGCCGGCCTGCGGTTCCGGAGTCGGAAGGTCTTGAGGGGCAAGGACGTCCGCGCCGCCGGGCTCGCGAATGACGATCGTTTTCATGGCGTTTCCTCCGGGTGTCCTGCTAGAGCCTCATTATCAAAATGTTTACCCCAAATTAACAGGACCTTGCTAACATTTGTGAACGTACGCTGGGTCGACCCGGGAAACACCTCCAAAGCCTTTTCAGCCGCACCAAGAGCGCGGCTTTTTTTTAGCTTAATTC
Organism: uncultured Alphaproteobacteria bacterium; assembly: GCA_963817495.1. GTDB lineage: Bacteria > Pseudomonadota > Alphaproteobacteria > Rhizobiales > Rhodomicrobiaceae > Rhodomicrobium. The sequence continues at coordinate 74,611 of CAWFOS010000015.1, forward strand.
CGCCGTGTCCTTGATGCTGCTTCTTTTTGAGCTAATGTGGCGCGAGCGAGCCTTCTGTCTTCACGTTTTTAAAGGCAGTTCCGGCTAGGCTGTATTGAGTCCGGCGCGCCTTGCGCCGGTCGTTGTGCGTATGGCGGATTCATATGAAGAGCTCCTGCGTTGCCGAAACCTTCCAGAATGCTGCTCTTTTGTCTTTTGGCGATCGTTTCACGACGTCGCCTCAGTTTATGAAGCTTTTTCGCGAAGGCATGGACCTCGTCGAGGAAACGGCCGAGTATCTCGATGGCGCAGGCAGAGCGGATTCCAAGCACCTGACGCCTCCGGCAAGTCTGGCTTACACCTCGGAAAGCATCAGGCTGACAACCCGGCTCACGCAACTCGCCTCATGGCTTCTTGTCCGGCGCGCGATAGCATCGGGCGAAATCACCGCCGCGCAAGCGCACACGCACAGGCATCGGGTTACCCTTTCACCTCAAAGCACAACGCACCCCGAAGGCTTTGAGGCTCTGCCTCAGACATTCAAGAAACTGATCGCGGAGAGCTTTCGCCTTCATGACCGGATTATGAGGCTGGAACGCATCCTCGGCGATAGCCCGATACCAGCGAACAAGTCTACATCTCCCGTGGATGGTCACATCAAGCGCATCAGGATCGAGTTTCCGGCCGCTTGAACGGGGCCGGTTATGTCTTGAAGAAAGCGCTGGCGGCGTCCTTGTGCGCGTCCTTCTGCTTGATCACCGCCTCGGCGCGCGAGATTTCTGCTTTCAAAAGCTCGATGTAGGCGCGAAGGTCTGCAACAGAGTAGACCGTGAGGTCCTTTGGTTTTGAGGGTTGCTTTCGCGGCTCCAGATCGTCAATGTCCATTCTCTGCTCTTTCCCCGATTAGCAATGCGAGGCGCACCTTAGAGTGCGTCCGGAAAAGTGCGAAGCGGTTTTCCGATAAGACGCACGACGAAACAAAAACTTATTATTAGAGCCTGCTTTTGATTGCATCAAAAGCAGGCTCTAGCGCGACGCGGTCGCTTGCACCGCCAAAGCAACTCTGGCCGCCGGGTCGGAGGACTTTCAGGACGGTCTTCGAATAGGAGAGAAGGTCCCCGCGCGAAGGCCTAATGGGGCGCAGTCGCGCGCACGTAAGAAGCCTTTTTTGGTCAGATATCTTGGCCCGCGACAACGGGAACGCGCGCCGGAGCTGGTTTAGAGTCTTCACGCCCATCCGCCGGCAATTCCTCATGCTCCGGTCCCGTGAGCACCTTTCTAGCCTTGACGCTCCAGTTCCAAAGCGCCTCTGCGGGGATCGGAAGGACCAGGAACCAGTGTTCGACGAGCCCCAGCGCGAGGATCACGATGTAGAATGTGAAGGCAAGCAGTTCGAACGGATCGTTCTTGATTTCTATAGCCTTGTGGACGAGGACGGCAATGGCGACCGTGGAGACCGTGATCGAAACCGGGAACAGAAGGTTCATCGGCCGCTTCTTGAGGAAGCTGGATAGATAGCGAAGCTGCTCCGGGAAGAAGTGATCGTTCAAATTCCTCACGCCGAGCACGGCGTTGATCTTGGCGCTCGAATGCATCAGCCAGATGATCGTGTAGGTCCACGAGCCGACATGGTTCTTGCCGTACATGGTCGAAAAGCAGATCACGACGCCAAGCAACGCGGCGGTGATCTCGTGATACATGCTTGTCTCGACGGCATGCCAGAAATGACGGGATCCTTTGCATGACGAAGGGCATGCCGTCGTGCGCGGACCGGTTATCATGCCCGTGTAGAAGGTGAACTGGGTCCAGGCCCAGGCGAGCAGGCCAAAAGTGAAACTCAAATAGGCCGATAAAAGAGTGTTGCTCTGGCTGGTGACTGTCAGGCCGTAGATCGACGCGACGAGTACGAATGTCGCGCCGACGAAACTCCATTTATACGTGTATTTCGGCAAGTTATTGAGGTAGATGACGGCTCCCGTGCTGAACCACCAGATAAAAAGGACGAACAGAACCGGGAGCACGTATGTAATCACCTCATCCTCACCATGCTGGCGCCAGCCGCACGCGGTCCGGCAGCTCGTTCCGCGCAGCTGGCAACATATAGAGGCGCGCGAATGTTACTGCCGCCGCAGCGGAATAACCGACGTTTTTGATAAACCCTGAGATCCCGCCTTGCGCCTTGGCAGCTTCCCGTTTCAGGGACAGCTCGAACAGGCGATCAAAGCCGCGGTGCAGAGCCGGATTGTCAAGATCAAGCTTCACCGGGAAGACCTGCTGCGAGATCTGGCTGGTGATGCGGAAGACCCTGAAGTCATAGTCCGTCGGATCCATCGCCAGCGCCTTGTGGAAGGCAGGACGGGAATGATCGCGGACGTACATCGTCGAGAAGACCGCCAGCACAAAAAAGCGCACCCAATACTTGTTGAGGCCGCTCAGAAGGTGCGGATTGGCGCGCATGAGAAGCGCAAAGGCCTCTCCATGACGGAATTCGTCGTTGCACCAGTTCTCGAACCACTTGAAGATAGGGTGGAAGCGAAGCTCGGGGTGTTTCTCGAACTGGCGGTAGATGGTGATGTAGCGAGCGTAGCCGATTTTCTCGGAGAGATAGGTCGCGTAGTAGATGAATTTCGGCTGGAAGAACGTGTACTTCTTCGCTTTCGTCAAGAAGCCGAGATCGACGCCGATGCCGAAGTCTTTGAGCGTTTCATTGATGAATCCGGCGTGCCGCGCTTCGTCTCGCGCCATGAGCCCAAAAAGCTCCTTCATATCCGGATTTTTCGCCCGTTTCTTCATTTCAGCGTAAAGAACACACCCTGAGAACTCAGCTGTCACCGAACTGATCAGGAAATCTTCAAACTCCTTCTTCAGTTCCTCGGGTAACGCAGACAGGTCGCTGTTGAACTCTTCGTTCCGGATAAAGTGACTGCGGTTCGGGTCGCTCTTCATCTCGGCGATGAGTTCGTCCCATTCCTGACGGACGGGGGTCACATCGATCTTGTCGACTTCATCGAAATTAGTCGTGTAGAACCGTGGCGTTAAGATGGTGTCCTTCTGCGCCTGGCGGGTCAATTCATTCATCGCCTCGGCTTGATTTGTTGCCTCGGTCATAGTTTCCTCCTGGGGGTAAAACTGACTTCGTAGAGTTCCGTGAGCTCCAATCCGGCTGCACGCGCCGTCATCCGGCCCAGCCAATTGGCGCGCTTCACGGTCGCCTTCCGCCGCTCGACAATCTTCTCTCCGAACGCAGGCTTGATTGGATCTCCGTGGACGATAACCTCGTCCCCGGGGCCAATGTCCACGTCCCCGTCGAGTTCGACATATGCATGCAGGCTATCCGCCGTGTGCTCGACCTCCACGGTGCACGGCACCTCGAAGGTCTCGCGGCCCCCCAGCCAATCGGTTATGGATGTCATTGCGTCTTGCCTGCTGCTGCGGGAAGAAGTTGGGCGAAGGTTTTCGCGTTGGTTGGTCCGTAAGCCGCCAACTCAAGCGTGTCTCCTGTGGCCGGATCGGCAAGAGACATCTTTCCATCGCTCCACAATGTAAGGGTAAAGGGCGTCTCCGGGCCAGCCTTCGAGCGGCGTTCCCTGCTTTGCCCCAGAAGACGAAGCGCAGAGGCCATGAAGGTATTTCCCTGCCGCGGCAGCACGACGAAGGGTTCGCCCGCCCCTTGATCGTAGACCGCTATGGCACCGCTTGGCGCATCCCGGAAGATCAGCGGCCTTGTAAGGACTGCTGTCCTATTAAGCGATAGATCGACCGTTTGTGTGCCAATGAAGTTCATGGCAATCACAAGCGACAGAACCGCGATTGCCGCGGCGCCTGCCAGCAGCGCTGGTTTCCTGATACTTTGTAGCATTACGGGGCGTTTCCGAATCCCTAAGCGGCAGCGGGCTGGCCCACGCCGGTCTCTTTTTTATCTTCAGCTTGCTGTGCGACTTCAGCTTCTTGGGAACTAGCGCCTGTGGCTTCGCTTGCAGCCTTTTGAAGCGGAGCAAGGGCCGTCCTGAGAGCCTCTGCCGCCTTTTGCGGTTCAGGGATGGCGCGCAGCATAGGCTCCGGCAGCGTGAACCGCCAGGGCCGGGCATGCGGCCAGAGAATGAGATAGGCAATTTTGTCGGGGCCAGTCAGTTGAAGCACGATGTCGCCTGTACCGTTGGCGTGCATCCTCAGGCCGACCGACTTCACCGTCCGAAGCGGCACGTTGACGGCTTTGGTGAAAGCGATGCCGTAACGCAGTACCACGCGCCGCGTGGTTACGGTGTAGATCGTCGTCCGCGCAGCAAGAAACGCGAACGACAAGGCTATGGTCATGACAATGCCTAGTAGGGCAGCCAGCCAAGCATCGATCTCCAAAGCCACGCCCATCGGCGTGCCCTCGGAATACGCGAGCGCGATCCGCCAAAGCATCAGCACCGCAAAGTAGATCGTGATGGTGCGGACGTGGCAGAGATGAACTGCTAAGGATCGCCAGTTTGGCGATCCCTGCCACAAGACTTTCTCGTCTTCGGAAGGCCGGAACGGGAGGCCCCGTACCGGCTCGAAGTCGTATTCACTCATAAAAGGGGCTCCTGGCGGGAAGGCTCTGCATAGAGGATTCCGCCGCCATAATAGGCAACGATGCGATCCTCCTCAAGGAGCGTCACGCGATCCGGGCTCGAAAGAGTCGGAGCGGCGGCGAACTGGCTGCCAAGGATGGATTCCACCTTAACGGTTCCCTTGCCCTGATTGATCTTGGCGAAGGTTATCGGAAGGAGAACGCGCTTGCCGCCTTTAACCTCGACTTCGAGATAGCGGATGAGCACTTCCGAGCGATCTACCCAGACATCGCGAACCGTTCCCGCGACAACGCCGTCGGCGCCAACGACTGAAAATCCGCGAGGATCACGATCATGCTTGTCAATTTGGAAATCGTTTGCGACGCGCAATGGGGCAACCCGGGTCAAGCCGTCGACGGTGAGGTCCGGGGTGTTGGAGCGAAGAACCCAGGATCCCGGGCCAACGCCATCGAGCATGGGGTTGCCGGTCGGAATTATGGGCGATCCGCCAAAGGAGCTCGAGGGGACAGCTTTGAGGGGCCGCTCTTTTTGCGAGGCCGGAACGGACTGGGGCGAGGTCACAGAGCCGCCATGGAACAGGTTGAAAACCTTCTTGTCCGGGATCATGAACCACCCTGGGGTTTCGGTGCCGCCGCGCGGCTCGGAAACCAGCGGATATCCTTCGCGCCGGTCTTCGCGCCGCAGATACAAGACGAGGAGCGCGAAAAAGATCCAGAACGCATAGAGCACGACCTGGGCGACGTCGAGGTGTGATGTTAAGGCGCCAACTGGCATTTATATACCTCCAAAGTTTTATTAACCTGGAAAATCGGCAAGGCCGAGGTGGGCTGGCGTTTGCCTGGATGCATTACCCGCCGTTCGGACCAGGGGGCCGATGGCCGCGAGCGTCGCGAACAGCAGAGCAATTTCGACATGATAGACAATGAGGTAACCGGTGTCTGCTCCGATCAGGGCAGGACCGAGCCTTCCTTGCGCCGCAAGCTCTGCCATAACGTCGCGGAGGGCGCCGCCAAGCGCGATACCGGCGCCGGTTGCCGATGCACCAACGGCACCCCAGGCGCCAAGCGCGAGGCCCGCCTGGGCACTCTTCGCGAGTTCCATCGCGGCGGTCAAGGTTCCGGCGGCGAAGAAGCCGCTGCCAAAACCAAGTGCGCCGACGCCAAGCTCGAAGAAGATAGGCTCGCCCAAAGGCGCCGAGAAAACGAATGCCGTCAGCGCCCCAAGCCCAACCAGGACGCCATATGCGGCAAGCCTGTAGGGATCGGCGCCCCGGTCGAGCCGGTGGGCGGCCAACGCGAGCGAGAGAAGCGCACCCATTGCAAAAAAGGCCGTCAGCGCAGTTGTCTGGCCGACCGCCATGTGAAGGACCTGACCGCCATAGGGCTCGATCAGAATATCCTGCATGCTGAAGCCGACGGTGCCAAGGCCAAGTGTTATGAAAATCCTTCTCCAGGGGCCACCTGCCATGAACGCCCGCCAGGAAGCGGAAAAGTCGGGCTTCGGTTCAGCTTCCAGGACGCGCCGCGGACGCCGCGGCTCCTGTTTCCAGAGCGCAATCAGGTTCAGCGCCATGGTTACGAGAGCGGTGCCTTGGATGACTTCGATGAGGCGGACCTGGCTAAAATGCTCCAGCAAACGGCCGAGCAAGACCGCACTCACGGTCATGCCGAGGAGCAGCATGACATAAAGGAACGCTACCACCCGGGGACGCTTGTCCTCAGGCGACAAATCCGTCGCAAGCGCCAAACCCGCCGTCTGAGTGGTGTGCAGCCCCGCCCCAACCAGCAGGAAAGCCAAAGCGACCGCGAGGTTTCCGAGGATCGGCGGACCCTGCAAATCGCCCGACAGCAGGATGAGGGCGAACGGCATGATGGCGAGGCCGCCGAACTGCAGGAGCGTGCCAAACCAGATGTAAGGAACGCGCTTCCAGCCAAGCAGTGAGCGGTGTGTGTCGGATTTGAAGCCCAGGAGCGCCCGGAATGGCGCAAAGACAAGGGGCAGGGCGATCATGAGCGCGACCAGCCAGGCCGGCACCGAGAGCTCAACGATCATCACGCGGTTCAGCGTGCCGTTGAGCAGCACGAGCGCCATGCCGACCGTGACCTGGAAAAGAGAGAGCCGAAGGAGGCGGCTCAGCGGCAGCTGAGGCGTGGCAGCGTCCGCAAAGGGCAGGAAACGTGGGCCGAGCTTCTCCAGAACTGCGCGGAACGGCGAGACGGGAGCAGGCTGTGCGGCTTCTTTGTTATCAGGACGGCAGGGCAGGGCAGCCGCTTCTCTCTCCTCCGCGCGAGCTTCGGGAGACGCCGGTCTTCCTTCCCTATGGTCGCACAGGTCCGTCACGAAGCGAGCAGCTCCATTGCATGCGAGGTGTAGAAGCCGTTTACGATTCGAAGCGAGCGGTCGTGCCTCCAGCGCTCAAGCCGAGGATCTTGCGCGATCATCGCCGAGAGCTTGGTTTCGGACACTGGCTCGATCGCAGGTGAGCGGTCCGAACGTGGAAAGAATTTTCCAGCGGTGTGCATAAGGCTGAGCGCCAAGGTTTTGGGCGCGAACGTGAACACCACCTTCGATGTTGTCCTGTTCGCAAGCCCCGCGAGCACGTTCAAAAGGTCCTTCGCAGGGTAATGAATGAGCAAATCCATGGCAACGCAAAAGTCGAAGCTGCCGTGCCGCTCATCCAGCATATCGCCCGCATGGAACTCGATATTTTCCGCGACGTCCTTAGGTAGGCGTTCCTTGGCGACCCCAATCAGAGTTGGGGAAAGATCGACGGCAACGACATGCGCGCCGCGTCTCGCCGCTTCGACCGAAACGAGCCCGGTGCCGCAGCCTGCATCAAGAAGCCGCACCCCGTGAAGGTCATCCGGCAACCAGCTCATGAGCGTGGCGCGCATCCGGTCCCGGCCGGCTCGCACAGTGGCGCGAATTCCACTGACGGGAGCATCGGTCGTCAACTTCGCCCAATTATCAGCAGCCGTTCTGTCGAAATAGGTTTCGAGGTCGTTGCGGCGCTCGAGGTAGGTGGGGGTTGGCATCAATTGTATCCCAGGAAATCGAAGATATCGCGGTCCTTCATCGGCTTGCAGTTGACCGGCGGCTCCGCTCCCGCATACAGAGCGGACGCGAGGCGCAGATATTCCTGCTGCACGGCCTCAATCTCTGGGGTCGGATCCATCTCGAACAACGTCTGCTTCTTCAGGCGGCTCATGCGGATGGCGTCAAGATCCTGGAAGTGAGCGACGCGATTGAGTCCGATGGCACCGTTGAAGCGGTCGATTTCGTCTGTGTTTCGACTGCGATTCGCGATCACGCCGCCGAGGCGCACCCGGTAGTTCTTCGACTTGGCGAGGATCGCGGCCGCAATACGGTTCATGGCAAAGATCGAATCGAAATCGTTTGCTGTAACGATCAAAGCGCGCTCCGCATGTTGCAGCGGCGCGGCAAATCCGCCGCACACCACGTCGCCGAGCACGTCGAAGATCACGACATCGGTGTCTTCGAGAAGGTGATGTTCCTTCAGGAGTTTCACCGTCTGTCCAACCACATAGCCGCCGCACCCCGTGCCTGCGGGCGGGCCGCCGGCCTCCACGCATTTGACGCCGTTATAGCCTTCGAAAACGAAATCTTCGGTGCGCAATTCCTCGGAATGGAAGTTCACCGATTCGAGGATGTCGATGACGGTCGGGATCATGCACTTCGTCAGCGTGAAGGTGCTGTCGTGCTTGGGATCGCAGCCGATTTGCAGGACGCGCTTGCCGAGCTTTGAAAAAGCGACCGACAGGTTGGACGAAGTCGTGCTCTTGCCGATGCCGCCCTTGCCGTAGACCGCAAAAACCTTCGCAGTCCCAAGATTCACCTTCGGATCGAGGTGAACCTGAACGCTGCCTTCGCCGTCGCCTTCGTTTTCTGCGCCGGATGACGTGCCTTTGGCCCGGAATTTTGGGATCGGCTGCGCCGGGATACGCTCATACATCGTCATGCGGCTTCCTCCATGCCAACCCCTTCGATCTGGTCTTCTAGTTCCTCGGAAGCCTTGCGAAGCGCTTCGAGCGTCTCCTCATCCGGCTTCCAATAGTTGCGCTCGTGGGCTTCGTTCAGCCTGTTCACCATACGAGCGGTCGCCGTGGGGTTAAGGGCGGCGAGCCGTTTGCGCATTTCTTCGTCGAGCACGTAGGTCTGCGTGAGGCGCTGGTAGACCCAGGGATCGACTTGTCCCGTGGTCGCCGACCATCCCATCGTGTTGGTGACGGTCGCCTCGATCTGGCGCACGCCCTCATAGCCGTGCTCCAGCATGCCTTCATACCATTTCGGATTGAGCGCGCGCGTGCGCGTTTCGAGCGAAACCTGCTCATTCAGCGTCCGCACTTTTCCTTCGCCTCGCGTCTGGTCGCTGATGTAGACGGGGAGTTCTTGGCCGCCTTTGGCGCGGCGCACGGAGCGCGTGATGCCGCCCAGCGTATCGAAATACTGGTCGATGGTTGTGACGCCGAGATCGACCAAGTCGAGGCATTGATAGGCGAGATCGACATCGGCCAGCATCGTCTTCAAAAGCGCGGGTTGCGCCATGGGTGTTCCACCGCGGCCATACGCGAAGGACTTGCGACGGCTGTAAGTCTCGGCAAGCTCGTCCTCGTCCTGCCAGGCGCCGCTGTCGACCAGAAGATTGACGTTTGCGCCGTATGCGCCGTCGCCATTCGAGAAGACGCGGAGCGCCGCAGTTTCTATGTCGCACTTGTGCGCTGCCTGATAGGCAAGCGCATGTTTGCGGACGAAATTCTCGGCCTCCGGCTCGTCGGCGGTCGCCGCCTCATAAGCTGCTTCCGCCAGAAGCTTCATCTGCAGTGGAAGCAGATCGCGGAAAATACCCGACATGGTCATGACCACGTCGATGCGCGGGCGGCCCAGATCCTTAAGAGGCACGAGCGTTGCTCCGCAAAGCCGGCCATAGCTGTCGAACCTCGGCCGCGCGCCCATGAGCGCCAGTGCCTGCGCAATAGGCTCACCCTCGGTCTTGAGGTTGTCGGTTCCCCATAGCACAAAGGCCACGGACTCGGGCAGCGCGTTGCCTTCTTCTACGTGCCTGCTGAGCAGCCGCGCAGCCTGCTTTTCACCCTCTTTCATCGCAAATACGCTCGGGATGCGGAAGGGATCGAAGCCGTGGATGTTGCGGCCGGTGGGCAGGATCTCCGGATTTCGGATGATGTCGCCACCTGCGACCGGGCGGATGTAGCGGGCGTCGAGCGCGGTAACGATGGCGGGCAACTCTGCGTCCTGGCCAAGATAGCCGTACATCTTGGCAAGCTTGCCAAGCTTCTCGATATTTTGGGGCGTGCGCACATGGCCGGCTTTGCGAAGAGCATCCTCCGGGGTCACGCCAGCGGCGACAGCCTCGATTGTCGCCTGGGCCGGAGTTTCGCCGTCGAGAGCTTCGGCTGCGAAAGTCAGGAGATCGGTGCGCTCGTCATCGGATGCAGCCTTGCCGACTACGTGCAAGCCGTGCGGGATCAGCGTTTCCTCAAGCTCAAGGATTTTGTTCGTAAGAGCGAGAATGCGGTTTTCCGCCTCCTCGAATGGCCAAGCCGGCTCAGCGTCTGCGAGATCAACCGCTGAGGCCTGCGCCTGGATAAGCGAGGCAAGCGCCTCGCGCTCCTCCTTGGCAACATCGGGCGCAAATTCGCGCCAGCGCTGCACAGACCCCTTGAGATCCAAGAGACCGCGGTAAAGTCCGGCCTGGGTGACCGGTGGGGTCAGATAACTGATGATCGTGGCTGCGCCGCGCCGCTTGGCGAGCGTGCCTTCCGAGGGGTTGTTCGCGGCGTAGAGGTAGAAGTTCGGCAGGTCGCGGATAAGCCGGTCCGGCCAGCAATCTTCGGAAAGCCCCGTCTGCTTGCCCGGCATGAATTCCAGCGCGCCGTGCGTGCCGAAGTGCAAGAGCGCATGCGCGCCGAACTCGTCACGCAGATAGCGGTAGAAGGCCATGAAAGCGTGCGTGGGCGAAAAGCCTCTTTCAAAGAGCAGCCGCATCGGGTCGCCTTCATAGCCGAAAGCGGGCTGCACGCCGACAAAGACGTTGCCGAATTGCTCGCCGAGAACGAATACGGTGGCGCCATCGCTTTGCGCCTTACCCGGCGCCGGGCCCCATTGCTTCTCGATTTGCTGAAGCCAGCGCTCGCTGCGCATGTAGTCATTGACCGGGACGCGGGCATGAACATTCGCGGACGTGCCGTAGCGGCTTGCGTTACCGCCCAGGATGCGCTCGCGCATCTCGTCCAACGAGGCGGGCGCCTCGACGGTGTAGCCCTCCTCCTTTAGTCTCAAGAGCACGTTGTAAAGCGAAGGGAAGACCGCGAGCGAGGCCGCCGTTCCGACGTTTCCGGCATTTGGCGGGAAATTGAAAAGTATCACGCCGATCTTGCGCTTGGCGCGCTCCGTCCGGCGAAGCTCGATGAGCTTCTCGATGCGCGAGCATAGCGTCTCGGCGCGCTCAAGGCAGGAATGCATGTCGCGGGCGCGCGATGTTGGGAAGGTGCAGTTCCGTTCGCAGCCTGTGCAGGGCGCCTCGGTTCCATCCGAGCGGCCGCCGAACACGGCAGGTCCGGTTGCGCCGTCGAGTTCGGGGATCGCGACCATGATGGTGCTCTCCACCGGCATGAGACCGCGCTGGTCGGCGCCCCATTGCTGCAGCGTCTGGAACTCGACCGGGTGGGCGGCGATATAAGGAACATCGAGCTTCCCCAGAATCTCCTGGGCGCCCTTGGCATCGTTGTAGGCCGGACCGCCGACCAGAGAGAAGCCGGTCAGCGAGATGAGGGCGTCGATGGTCGCCTTGCCGTCCTTCATGAAATAGCGCTCGATCGCCTCGCGTCCATCGAGGCCGCTGGCAAAGACCGGGATTACGTTCAGCCCGCGCTCTTCGAGGGCCTCGATCATGCCGTCGTAATGCAGCGAGTTGCCTGCCAGAACGTACGAGCGCATGACAAGCACGCCGACCGTTCCGCTGGGGCGGCCCTTCGCGTGGGGCAGTTCGTCGATGCCCGCTCCGACGCGGTTCTTGAGCGTCGGATGATAGACGCCGACTTCCGGATATTCGACCGGCTCGGAGGCGGAGAGTTTGCCGCGAAACGCCTTCCGTGGTCCGCTCGCATACCGATTCACCAGGAAGCGCACCATGTGCGCCATGTTGTCGTCGGAGCCTGCGAGCCAGTACTGCAACGTCAGGAAATATGCGCGCACATCCTGGGCGGAGCCGGGGATATATTTCAAGATTTTCGGCAGCCGGCGCAGCATCGCCATCTGGCTTGCGCCACCGGTTTGGGGAGCCTCGCCCTCTTTTCTCTTTGGCTTCAGGCGCTTCAAGAGGGACATCACACCGGAGTCGGTGCCGTCCATGTTGAAGCCGCCCATCTTCGTAATTTTGGCGACCTCGCCGGCCGACATGCAGGCGATCATCGCGTCGCAATGATCGCGCCGCGCATTCAGCGCGGGCAGCACGGCCTGAATATGCTCCTCGATGAACAGCATGGTGGTGAGAATGATGTCACCGGTCGAGATGTCGTCGAGACATTCATCCAGAAGTTCGGGGTTTTGCCCCCATTCGGACGCTGCATGGAGCGTAATGCGCAAGCCAGGGATCTCATTCGCGAGCACTTCGTTCGCGCGGGCAACTGCGCTGGCAAGGTGACTGTCCAGCGTCACAATAACGAAGCGCACGGGAGCGCTACTAGCGGCTGAAGTGCGCTTTTGCATCATACAAAGTCTCTACTGTGATTTTTGAAATACCGTGCTCGGTTGCGAATCGCTCTGTGTTTCGTTTCGCTTTGCCTCGAACGAAGAAGGGAATTTTGCGAAGCTCGGCCTCTGCGTCCGCTCCCCAGACCAGCGGAGCGGGTTGCGCAGGCTGAGATGCGGGAGCGGCTTTTGCTTCAAGCGAAGCGACCGCCGCTTCCTTCGGGCTGCTTTCCTCTTGCGCCGGAGCAGGGGAGGGCGCTGGCGCCGCCGCCGAAACGGAGGCGAGATGAGAGGGCGCGGCCTCGGCGTGGAACTCGAAATCTTCGCGGAACATGCCGAGAAGATGCTCCTCAAGCCCCATCATCAGCGGATGCACCCAGGTATCGAAAAGGACGTTCGCGCCCTCGAACCCCATCTGCGGCGAATAGCGGGCCGGGAAGTCCTGAACGTGGATAGGAGCAGAGATAACGGCGCAAGGGATGCCCTGCCGTTTGGCGATATGCCTCTCCATTTGCGTGCCAAGCACGAGTTCGGGGTGCAATTCGCGGACTTGCGCCTCGACTTCAAGATAATCGTCGGTGATCAGCGGCTCGACGCCGTATAGCTTAGCCGCTTCGCGCATTTCGCGTGCAAATTCGCGGGAGTAGGTGCCGAGCCCCACAACGGTGAAGCCCAGCTCTTTCGTAGCCACCCGTGCAGCCGCAAGAGCATGCGTCGCGTCGCCGAAGATGAAAACGCGCTTGCCTGTGAGGTAGGTTGAGTCGACGGAGCGCGAATACCAGGGCAGCCTCGTCTTCGCAGGAACGTCGCCGCTCACGCCAGCCAGCGCGGCGACTTCGGCAATGAAGGCCTTCGTGGCGATCGCGCCGATGGGGACAGTCTTCGTGCAAGGCTGCTTGAAGGTGCGCTCCAGATATTGCGCCGCAGTCATCGCGACTTCAGGGTAAAGCAGGATGTTGAAGTCTGCTTCTGGAAGCCGGACGATATCCGCAGGAGAGGCTCCAAGCGGGGCGACGACATTGATGCCGATGCCCATGCTTTCGAGAAGGCTTGTGATCTCCTTTACGTCATCCCGATGGCGGAAACCGAGCGCCGTCGGGCCGAGAAGATTGCACAGCGGGCGCTCGTGCTTTGGGCGCTCCTTCCCGATTTGCGAGTGGCAGAAGGCGCGCACCACGCGGTAAAATGTCTCGGATGCCCCCCAGTTCTCCTTCTTCTGGTAGGCCGGAAGTTCAAGCGGAATCACCGGGATCGGCAGGTTCAGCGCCTCAGCCAATCCGCCCGGATCGTCCTGGATCAGTTCCGCCGTGCAGGATGATCCGACAAGCAGGGCTTGCGGCTGGAATCGTTCGTACGCTTCCCTCGCTGCCGACTTGAAGAGCTCGGCAGTATCGCCGCCAAGGTCGCGGGCCTGAAATGTCGTGTAGGTGACAGGCGGCCGTTTGTCGCGCCGCTCGATCATCGTGAACAGCAGGTCGGCGTAAGTGTCGCCCTGCGGCGCGTGTAGAACGTAATGCACGCCCTTCATCGCGGTTGCGATGCGCATCGCGCCGATATGCGGCGGCCCTTCGTAGGTCCAGACGGTGAGCTGCATCCGTTAAACCTCCAAGCGGGTCCGCCGAATTCAGCGGGCGGGCAAAAAGTTCAGCAAGGTCGCCCGCCTGATCGTAGCCCTGGATGGGGGTGAATAAAAGCTCGATGGACCACTTTGTGGTCATACCTTCGGCTTCGAGAGGATTCGCAAGTCCAAGTCCGCAGACCGTGAGATCAGGCCGGGTCTTCCGGCAGCGGTCGAGTTGGCGTTCCACATCCTGTCCCTCGCTCAAGAGGATGTTCTTCTGAAGCAAATCGAGCTCGGAAGCAAGGTGCTGGCGATGAAGATAAGGCGTCCCAACCTCCGTCAGCTTCATGTCGAGTTCGCGGCTGACAAAGCGCGCCAGCGGCACTTCAAGCTGAGAGTCCGGGAAGAAGAAGATACTCTTGCCCTGAAGCTTCTCTTTATGAGCGGCCAGAGCGCGCTTTGCGCGCTCGCGGGGAGCCTCGACAACCGCCTTGAAGCGCGCGTCAACGACGCCGAACTGCCTGGCAGCCGCCTGGAGCCAAAGCGTCGTCCCTTCCTCGCCGAGCGGGAAGTGCGCAGGAATATGCTTGGCGCCGCGCTTCTGCAAGTCGCGGGCGGTGTCGGTCAAAAACGGCTGGGTGAGAAGAAAATGCGTATTTTCGCCGAGTGGAGGAAGGTCCGCACTGTTTCTCGGCGGGAAGAAGCGAACGCGCTCCAGTCCGAGATCCTTGAAGAGCCGGGCAAATTGGTCTTCAACCACATCCGCCAGCGCGCCAACAACCATAAGCGAAGGCGGTGCGTCACGAGGTTCTGCCGGCAACTCCGGTACGAGAGAGGCAAGGCAAGCGTCTTCGCCCTGCGTGAAGGTGGTCTCGATTCCGCTGCCCGAGTAGTTGAGAATGCGGACCTTGCCGGCAAAGTCATGCGAGAGGCGTTCTGCCGCGCGATGCAGATCGAGCTTGATGACTTCCGAAGGGCAAGAGCCGACGAGGAAGAGCATCTTGATGTCGGGGCGGCGCTCCAAAAGGCGGGTCACCACGCGGTCCAGCTCTTCGTTGAGGTCTGCAAGGCCTGCGAGATCGCGCTCATCGATGATGGCGGTTGCAAAACGCGGTTCGGCAAAAATCATGACGCCGGCCGCGGACTGGATGAGATGCGCGCAGGTTCTGGATCCGACGACCAGAAAGAACGCGTCCTGTATCTTACGATGCAGCCAGACGATGCCCGTCAGCCCGCAGAAGACCTCGCGTTGACCACGCTCGCGGAGAATCGGGCGCTCGCAGGCCTCCACGGCAGATCCGGTTCCATCGGCGCTCATTGGGCCATCTCCGGCTCAAGTTTGAGCGCGGCCTCACGCCGACGCGCCTCATCGAGCCGCGCCGCACGAAGTTTCAACAGGAATTGCGCTGCGTTTATCACATAGGCGGTATACGCGGCGAGCGCGACGTACATCTGCTGCTCGGTGTCGAGAAATCCGTAGATGAGGGCAGCCATATATAAAGTGTGAAGCGCGATGACGAGAAAGCTCATCACGTCTTCCCAGAAGAAGGCGGGCGCAAACAGGTACTGGCCGAATACCTTCTTTTCCCAGATCGCTCCGGTGACCATGATTGTATAAAGGACGAGCGTCTTGACGACGATGGAGACAGTAGCCGAATATGCGCCGCTGCCGGTCGCCAGATAACGCACAACGAGCACGAGACTGACGAGGAAGACAGCAAATTGCAACGGCGCGAGCACGCCCTGCACGATCGTCCAGGGAGAGTTGTCGCGGCGGATGCGTTCTTCAGGCGAATAAAGCGGGCGTCTCAATTTTCTGCCCTGCTTTGGTTCCATGCGCGCTCCCCACATCGTGACCCCCGTATTTAGAACCGACGAGGCGGGACTGTCAACATAACTTGACGTAAACCCCAATTTACAATTACTTTGCAGAAAGGCATTTTCAGGAGCACGACAAGAAGAAAGCGGCGCCTACGTTATACAACATTTTTGATTGGGGTCCTCCTTACGCTTAAGTCTCGGTCTTGTGGCGGCGCAGAGGAGGCGGAGCGTCGCCTGGAGGACCTAAAGCATGCCGCCGTCAGGGGAAACGGTCAACTTAAACCCATGTTGCGAGAAGGATATCCGGCAGCCCCGATCATTGGACGGTCCTCAAGAACAAAGCTCAACAGCTATCACGCGGCTTGTCAACACGATAGAGGGTGAAATTATTCCACGGCTTCTGCTTTCTCATCAGGCGAATGTTCCTCCAGGATGCGGAATTGCTTCGGCGGATGTGGTCACGCCCGATGACGTTCAGGAATTCGGCGGCCTGATCCTGGCTCTCGACCACATGCGCGCCTATGGTTTCGTAGAGCAAAAGCGCGCGGATGGCCAGTCTCTCGAGAGCGTCATCATAGACCTCCTGGCGCCGGCGGCCTCCTATCTCGGGGAGCTTTGGAAAGCGGACCGCTGCAGCTTTACGGAAGTTACCGTCGGCCTGTCCCGGTTGCGCCAGATGTTGCGCGACCTGAGCCCGGAGTTCGAACGCGAGACTTCGGAATGCCGCCATGGGCGCCGCGCGCTCCTCCTTGCAACGCCGGGCGAACAGCACACATTTGGCCTGTTCGTGGTCGAAGCTTTTTTCCGGCGGGAGGGCTGGGACGTCTCCGGCGGCCAGATTGACTCGGCGGATGAAATTGCCCACTTAGTTGACAGGCAGTGGTTTGCCATCGTCGGCTTTTCTCTGAGTTCGGAGCGTTTCATCGACCGGCTTGCATCACTGATCCGGGTCGTCCGGCGGCATTCGTGCAATCGCGATATCGGCGTCCTGGTTGGCGGCCCTTTGTTTATAGAGCAGCCGGGGCTGGCGGATCGAGTTGGAGCCGATGCCTTCGCCGCAGACGGACGCATCGCTGTCGCCAGCGCCCGCTCGCTCCTCGCTCGAAAAGCTGCGCCGAGTTAAACCGGAGCGCAAAGGACTTTAGCTCAAAAATGGAGATCCTGGTCTCTCGCACTGTGAACCCATTTCATTCGCCGAAGAAAACGCTTGGCACGTTAAACGCCGACGTCGTTGCGAGGCTGATCTCCTCGGCGGCGGATGTGGCGCTTGTGCTGGACCGGAACGGCATCATCAGAGATGTGGCGATCGGCAGCGAGGATCTTTCCAAGGCTGGACTTGGGGGATGGGTTGGCGTGCCCTGGGCGGAAACCGTCACCTCCGATAGCCGTCACAAGGTCGAGGAGTTGATGCGCGAGGCAGCTCTAAAGGTGCCAACGCGCTGGCGGGAGGTCAACCACGTAGCCCCGGGCGGCGGCCCTGTGCCGGTGCGCTATTCGGCCCTGCAAGTGAGAGACGATGGCCGGGTTGTCGCCTTTGGCCGCGACCTTCGGGCGCTCGCGAGCTTGCAGCAGCAGCTCGTCGATGCCCAGATGTCGATCGAGCGGGACTATGCGCGCCTCCGTCAGACCGAGCTGCGCTATCGTCTCCTGTTTCAGATCGCGTCTGAGGCCATCATCATCGCCGACGCGACCACCGCGCGCATCACGGAAGTCAACCCGGCGGCGCTGGCGCTCATCGGGGAGCCGTCGAAGAAAATTGCGGCCCAGACGCTCCTTGAGCTGATTGAGCCTGCGGATGGCCCCGCCCTCCAGGATCTGCTCGCCATGGTGCGCTCCACCGGCGCCGGGGAAAGCATCCCCGTTCGTCTGGCTGGCTTGAAGCGCAAGTTCATTTTCTCGGCGTCCTTCTTCCGGCAGGGAAGCAGCGCTTTCATTCTCGCGAGACTTTCCCCGGCCGACACGCCGGCGCCCGAAGGCGCGCAAAAAGCGAACGCGTCTCTCCTGAAAATCATGGAAGGTCTTCCTGACGGCTTCGTCGTCACGGATCTGGACGCGCGCATTCTCACGGCCAACACCGCATTTCTGGATTTCGCCCAGCTGTCCAACCATGAGCAGGCGCGTGGACAGCCCCTCGAAAACTGGCTCGGCCGGTCCGGCGTCGACATCAACGTTCTGACTGCGAACCTGCGCGAGCACAGTTCGGTCCGCAACTTTTCCACGATCGTGCGCGGCGCCTATGGCTCTTTTGAAGAGGTCGAGGTTTCGGCTGTGGCCGTCCTGTCCGGAGAACTGCCCTGTTTCGGCTTCGTCGTCCGGCCTTCGGCTACCCGCAATACCACAAAATTGCGTCCGGCCAACCTCGCCCGTTCTGTCGAACAACTCACGGAACTCGTCGGCCGGGTTTCATTGAAAGACCTCGTCCGGGAGTCGAGCGATCTCATCGAGAAGCTTTGCATCGAAGCGGCGCTCGAGCTGACCGGCGATAACCGCGCTTCCGCCGCAGAGATGCTCGGCCTCAGCCGGCAAAGCCTGTATGTGAAGCTCAGACGTTATGGCCTCGGCGACCTTGCGACCGAGCACAGCGACTAACCATTTCGATTTATTTTTGTTGCACGCTGTAAACCAAAATTGACAGGTCAAGCCGTAAAATTTAGTGTTCCGCGCATGACATCTCCAGCACAGACCCCGCCAGCCCTGACGAGGCCGGACCTCGCTTCAGTTCTGGAATATATGCACCCGATCACGTGGTTTGCGCCCATGTGGGCCTTCATGTGTGGGATCGTCTCCTCTGGCGCTTCGGTGGCCGATCACTGGCAGGTCTTTGTGGCTGGTGTTCTTCTCGCCGGGCCGATGGTTTGCGGCACCAGCCAAGCTGTGAACGACTGGTACGACCGCCATGTGGACGCCATCAACGAGCCGGAGCGGCCAATTCCCTCCGGACGGATTCCCGGATCGTGGGGATTCTATATTGCCGTCATCTGGACGGTCCTGTCCCTTCTTCTGGCGACCGTGCTGGGACCGTGGGGCTTCGGGGCCGCGACATTCGGGCTCATTCTCGCCTGGGCGTATAGCGCTCCTCCTTTCCGCCTGAAGCAAAATGGCTGGTGGGGCAACCTCGCCTGCGGCTTCGCCTACGAGGGCATGCCATGGTTCACCGGCGCGGCTATCATGGCCGGGGCATTTCCCGATTGGCGCATCGTCCTGTTCGCCACTCTTTATAGTTTAGGCGCGCACGGGATCATGACGCTGAACGATTTCAAGTCGGTCGAAGGCGACATCAAGACAGGCGTCCGCTCGATCCCCGTTCAGCTTGGCGTGACGGGGGCGGCAAGACTCGCCTGCGCCGTCATGGCGCTGCCGCAGGTGATCGTGATCGCGTGCCTCATCGCCTGGGACCGTCCGTTCTACGCCGATGCTATCGGCTTCTCGCTCGCCATCCAGTTCTTCCTCATGAATCGCTTCCTTAAGAACCCGCGAGGTGAGGCGATCTTCTACAACGCGACCGGAACGACGCTCTACGTGCTCGGAATGCTCGTCGCGGCGTTTGCGTTGCGTCCGTTGATACAAGGGCAGATGTGATGCCCAAGTACCTCGGCTGGTTCGGTATTATTCGCCTTGGCCTCGTGCAAATGTCGCTCGGCGGCATTATTGCTCTCGCTACTTCCACGCTGAACCGGGTCATGGTTGTGGAGCTTGCCCTTCCGGCGACGCTTCCGGGCCTCTTGTTCGGGATCCATTACGCCGCCGAGATGCTGCGCCCGCGCTGGGGATACGGCTCCGACAAGGGGGGTAAGCGCACCCCGTGGATTATCGGCGGGATGCTGGTTCTGGCCCTGTCGGGTGTTTCGGCGGCAGCTTCGATTGCGCTCATGTCCACGAACACCGCGGCGGGCATTGCCTGTGCCGTTCTCTCCTATACCGGGATCGGCATCGGAGCGGGCGCCGCGGGAACCTCGCTGCTTGTGCTGATCGCGAAGATCACAAGCCCGGCGCGCAAACCCACGGCCGCCGCTGTTGTCTGGACAATGATGATCGCCGGAACGGCCCTGGCTGCAGGCCTTGGCGGACGCATGCTCGATCCCTTCAGCATGACGCGGCTCGTTTCGGTCAGCGGCTCCATTTCCGCCATCTGCTTCACCTTGGCCTTTATCGCCATCTGGGGGCTCGAGCGCCGCTATCTTCGGCCCGACCAGGCGAGTGCTGAGAAGCAGCCGCACTCCTTTCTTTCGGCTATGCGCGAGGTATGGGAGGAGCCCGAGGCGCGGCGGATGACCGTGTTCGTCTTCATCTCGATGCTGGCCTTCAGCGCGCAGGAGCTTCTCCTTGAGCCCTTTGCGGGGGCTGTGTTCGGGCTTACGCCGGGGGAAACTGCGAAGCTCTTCGGTACGCACCGAGCGGGCATCGTGCTCGGCATGGTGCTGGGCGCAGTTATCGGAAGCCTGAGCCGAAGGAGTACTGCGGCCGGGCGGTTCTGGGTCGCGGGCGGCTGCTTTGCCTCCGCGATAGGCCTTTTCGCCTTGGCGTCGGTTGGTATCGGGGGCGCAGGCGCATTTCTGAAAACGGTTGTTTTCGCGCTCGGCGTGGCGAACGGGACCTATGCGGTGGCGGCGATTGGCACCATGATTTCGCTCGCAAGCGTCGGGAAAGGCGCGCGGGAAGGAACGCGCATGGGGCTTTGGGGCGCTGCCCAGGCGATCGCGTTCGGATGCGGCGGCGTCGTCGGAACCGCGGCCGTGGATATAGCGCGCCACTTCCTGGGCTCGCCCGCAGCGGCCTACTCGCTTCTCTTTGCCGTTCAAGGCGTGCTTTTCGTCCTCGCCACCGGCTTGGCCATCAGGCTGACCGCGGCGGCTGCGCTTTCTGGGCAGGAGCAGGATTCTGAACTTTCCTTCAACGCATCAGCCCAGGCTGTGGGCGAAGCCGGAGCACGAATGACATGAGTGAACTTGACAGCTTTGACGTCGTCGTTGTGGGCGGAGGCCCAACAGGCGCAACTGCTGCGGACGATCTCGCGCGGATGGGGCATTCGGTGCTGCTCCTCGACAAGGCCGGCCGGATCAAGCCGTGCGGCGGCGCCGTTCCGCCGAGACTGATCAAGGATTTTGAAATCCCCAACCACATCATCGTCGCGCGCATCAATTCCGCCCGGATGATTTCGCCCGCGGGCAAGGAAGTGGATATGCCCATCGACGGCGGCTATGTCGGCATGGTCGACCGCGATGTCTTCGACGAATTCCTGCGCAATCGCGCCGCCGAATCCGGCGCTGAGAGGCGCACAGGCACATTCGAGAAGTTTTGGCGCGACGCCAAGGGACGCGCCGTCGTCACCTATAAGACCAAGGACGGCGAGCTTCATAGCGTGACGGGAAAGATCGTCATCGGCGCCGACGGGGCCAATTCCGAAGTGCACAGGCAGGCCCTGCCCGAGGTGCCGCAGGTTCCATTCGTCTTCGCCTATCATGAAATCGTGAAGTCGCCGACGGAAGGTCACGAGAAGTACGACGCGACGCGCTGCGATGTCTATTATCAGGGCAAGCTGTCGCCGGACTTCTACGGCTGGATCTTCCCGCATGGCCCGCATGCGAGCATCGGCACGGGCAGCATGCATAAGGGCTTTTCGCTTCGCACGGCGGTCGGGGAGTTACGGAAAGAGTCGGGTCTTGACGATGTCGAAACTGTCCGGAAGGAAGGCGCGCCGATCCCGCTCAAGCCGCTGAAAAGGTGGGACAATGGACGCGACGTGATCCTGTCTGGCGACGCCGCGGGCGTCGTCGCTCCGGCGTCGGGCGAAGGCATTTATTACGCCATGCATTGCGGGCGGATCGTCGCCGAGGCGGTGTCGGAGTGTTTGAAGACCGGGGACGCGAAGGCGCTGGCGAACGCCCGCAAGCGTTTCCTGAAGGCGCATGGCAGGGTCTTCTGGGTCTTGGGCCTCCTGCAGCATTTCTGGTATCGGAACGACAAGCGGCGCGAGCGCTTCGTCCATATTTGCCGGGATCCCGATGTCCAGCGTCTAACCTGGCAGTCCTACATGCATAAGGAACTCGTTCGATCGAGCCCTGTTGCGCAAGCAAGGATCTTCTTCAAGGATCTTGCGCATCTTTTGGGATTGGTTTCACCGTGACACTCGCATCGACGAACACCCTACCGCAAACAGCATTAGAGAACGCACAAACCAGCTTTTGGAAATCATTCTTAATCGCATTCGTGATTGCCCAGGCGATCGGTGGGATCGGCGCGATCACCACCAACCTCGGGCCGTGGTACCAATCGCTCGACAAGCCGTGGTGGCAGCCGCCGGATTGGCTGTTTGGCCCTGCGTGGACCACGATTTTCGCGCTGACCGCAGCATCTGCGGCCTATGCGTGGCGCAATGCGCCCACAAAGGCGAGCCGCCGAACGATCGTGGTTCTGCTCCTGGCGAACGGGGTGTTCAACATTCTTTGGAGCGTCCTGTTTTTCCGCTTCGAGCGGCCCGACTGGGCGCTTATCGAGGTGGGAGCGCTCTGGGCCTCCGTGCTCATCGCCATTCTTGTCGTATCCCGGTACTCGAAGAGAGCAGCGTGGCTGCTGGTTCCTTATATCTCCTGGGTGACCTTTGCCGGCATCTTGAATTGGGAAATCCTGCAACTCAATCCTGTGCACTGACGAATGACAGTTCTCCTCGACATCATCATCGCGTTTGTGGTGATCGAGACGGGCGTCGTCGTCTGGCGGCGGCTGAGAAGAGGCGAGGCGAGTGAGCTTGCCGGCGACCTCGCGAACTTGGGCTCGGGTTTCTTCCTCATGCTCGCGGTCAGGCTAGCCTGGACGAATACGTCGGCCCTTCTCGTGATCCTTCTCGTTACGCTCGCCGGCGGGACGCACGTCCTGGACATGATGAAACGCTTCCGCGCGGTTGATGCGGCGAAAAAAAAGGCGCCCCAGCTTGGGGCGCCGCTATCCGCAGCAGAAACGAAGCCGCCTTACTGAGTTTGCGTTTCAAGATAAGCAATGACGTCCTGGCGGTCCTTTTCGCTCTTGAGGCCAGGGAAAACCATCTTTGTGCCCGGCACCAAGGCTTTGGGATTCTCAAGGTACTTATCAAGAGTGGCCTCGTCCCAAACGATGCCTTTTTCGCCGGCTTCTTTCATTGCGGGAGAGTAGTTGTAGCCGGGACGAGTACCTGCTTTCGAGCCCACAACGTTATTTTGCGCCGGGCCAACACCAGCTTTCGCGCCGGGACCGATGGCGTGACAAACCTTGCATTGCTTGAACACCTGCTCACCATGCGCGGCATCTCCCGCGGCATAGGCGGATGCGGACCAAACAAGGGCCGCGCCGAGCATACCGGCCTTGATGTATGTTTTCATGTAACTCTCCCTCACCCTTTCGACTGTTACCTATCTAAAGCAGGCCATTGCAAAGCAGAATATGCTCACAAACTCAATTACACTCAACGGCGTTTCCAGAGAAAAGTGCTCCATTTCACGCGACTAAGACCACGACTTTCGGATGTCTTGCAATTGCGAGAAAAGCTGTTGTGCCGATCGAAGCAGGCACAGGAGAAACACCGGAGATTCGCCAAAAAATTCATGTTAATCTTCAACTGCCTCTGGCGGCGTGCGCCGCCTGCAAATGGAGCGTGCGCATGAGTTGGCGGCCTAGCGAAGACCCCGTCCCCGGCGATCGCAGATCGTGCGAAGCGCTCGATGTGGTGATCGTCCCTCGCGTGCGCGATCTCGGAGGCTTCAGTGTGCGCCGCGCGCTTCCTTCTGCCCAGCGCCAGATGGTCGGCCCGTTCATCTTCTGGGATCAGATGGGGCCGGCGGAGTTTGTCGCGGGGGAGGGCATCGATGTGCGGCCGCATCCGCATATCGGGCTGGCGACGCTGACCTATCTCTTCGCGGGCAGGATTTTTCATCGCGACAGCCTGGGCTCGGCTCAAATCATCACGCCAGGCGATGTGAACTGGATGACGGCAGGTAAGGGCATTGTGCACTCGGAGCGAACCGCGCCGGAATGGAAAGCTGAGCCGGGCCGCAAGATGTTCGGCATCCAGAGCTGGGTTGCACTGCCGGAAGCCGCAGAGGAGGTGAAACCCGACTTCTTTCATCATCGGGCAGAGACTTTGCCCTTTATCGAAGCGGAAGGGAAGCGCGTGCGGATAATCGCAGGCTCGCTTTTTGGAGAGACGTCGCCTGTGCGGATATTTTCCGAGATGTTCTACGCTGACGTTGAACTCTCTCCTGGCGCTAAGCTTCCTCTTCAGGCCTGCCATGAGGAGCGCGCCATCTACGTCGCCGAGGGAACGGTCGACATCACCTGCGACACATTCGAAAGCGGCCGTCTCCTTGTTTTCCGCCCGGGGGATGAGATCACGGTGACGGCCGTCGCGCCCAGCCGTCTTTTGTTTCTTGGTGGGGAGCCAATGGATGGTCCGCGCCACATCTGGTGGAACTTCGTGTCGTCGTCCCGCGAACGAATCGAACAGGCGAAGGAGGATTGGGCGCAAAAACGGTTCGATATCGTCCCTGGCGACGCGCAGGAATTTATCCCGCTGCCTTGAGGGGCATAGGTTTTCCCGCTCAACAGTTCGCAGGTGGTTGGTGCATTTCCCGGAGCCCCGAGGAGCGCATCGACGGCGGCTGTCAGGGCGTGGTCAGAGCTGTGCCTTTGGCATGGGTGGGGATCCGATGGGCTGTCTTCTTTTTGTCCGTGGAGCAATCGCCAGCAGGGCCGATGGCCGCCGCTTCAATACACCACCTTCTGAAAGTAGAGGCCGCAGGCCGGAGCGACAGGCCCGCAAGCCGTTCGATCGCAGGCCTGCAGTATCCGCCCACATCCGCCGGTTGCCACTTGCCCTCACCCACCAGCTTCAAACTTCCAGCCATCGAACGAACCTGATGGTGAAGGAACGAGCGCGCGCTTGTCGTGATGGTGATGGTCTCGCCATCTCGCGTGACTTCGAGGCTATCAAGTGTGCGAAGTGCCGATTTTGCTTGGCATTGGGTGGAGCGGAAGGTTGTGAAATCGTGCCGCCCCAGGAGGAAGTGGGCAGCTTCCTGCATCGCCGAGGCATTCAGCGGAACCGCTACTTGCCAGGCGCGGTGGCGGTCCAGGGCGAGGGGCGAGCGGCGATTGCAGATGCGATAGAGGTAATGGCGGCTCTTTGCCGAAAAGCGGGCGTCGAAACTTTCATCCACGATTTCGCAGTCAAGGATCGCGACTGGCGCAGGTCGAAGATGAAAGTTGAGTGCATCTCGAACTGTTGCTGGTGGATATTCGCGGATCAGATCGAAATGCGCAACCTGACCGCGCGCATGAACGCCCGCATCGGTCCTGCCTGCGCCACGGGGAACGATGTTCTGCCCGGTCAGGCCCTCGATGGCGCGGGCCAGTTCGGCCTGAACGGATGGCCCGTTCGCCTGGATCTGCCAGCCTGCGAATGGCGTGCCATCATATTCGATGGTGATCTTATAGCGCGGCATTCACATGGGACTTTCGGCGCCCGGTTCGGCCCGGCGGCTTACATTCGATCGCCCTGCCGGTCTTCCTGCTGGCTGGGCCGATCTTCCTGACGGCTGGGTCGATCTCTCTGCTGGCTCGGGCCGCCGCGCGGCCCAACGCCGCCGCCGCGAACGGGAGGCATCATCACCGTGTCGAAGTTGCAAAGACGCCGGGTCTGCTCCTTCTGCGAACATGGACGAGGGATCAGGTCCTTTGAAAAGCAGACGCGCACCTCCCGCAAAAGCCGTCTGGAACAGACGACCTGGACCATGTCGTCGCTCAGTTGCTTGTTGGCATCAAGAAAGGCGCGGCGAATGTCCTCGGGCGAAATGGAAAGCGACTTCGACAAATCCTGGAACTCTTCCGGGACGCGAATGCTGCGATAGGCGTCGCGCGCTGCATTGAAGTATTCGCGCGGATCGAGGCCCGAGCAGACCCCATGCTTCTTGTACTCCTGGATGACAAGCTGACGGCTCGGCATGATTTCCATCATCCGGTCGACGATTTCCTCCGGCACCCACGAGCGCTTGCCGGCCTCGCACATCTCCGGCCAGCCTCTGCGCTCATATTGCGGCCAAAGGCCGTGCAGCACGAAAGAGTACGGCCGGGCACTGTTGCACTGCTCGCCGGAATCCCCCCTTCGGCGGCTATAGCCTCGCCAGTCGTTATCACGGTCATGAATAATTGTGGCGGTCATAGAAATGATAGCGGCCATATCCACCGCCCCGATCATAGCCATCGCTGCCCCCGTCTCCTTCACTGCGGCTATCGCAATAGGTCGGGGACCAGCTCATGGCGAGGACATAATAATCAAAGTCGCCGGCTTCGGCGCCGCGGGTGCCCTGCGCGTGCGCACCCATCGGAACGAATGCGCAGGACGCCACGACGCCCGCGGCGAGAAAAACGAAGCGGTAAAAACGCCTTAGTCCCGCATTCATGGCCTTTACTCACTTTCCTGGAACAACACTTTAATAGAACGAAGCCAGAACATAGCCGCCTTCACGGCGATGTCAAGCGCTCTGGCGGAATGGCCTCGGCAATCGGCAAGAGGGTGCATTTTTGTCGCAGAGACGAGGCAGCTGCACTACTTTCTGGTGGAATTTCGCAGAACGCGATCGAGGAGCCGGCCAGCGGCGGTGCCGAGCGACCGGGCCAGCGACTTGCCGAACGCTTCGCCGGCGCTCTGCCGGCCGCTGCCGCTCTGCCGGCGTGGCGGCTTAGGAGGGGGTAGCGGAAGCTCGCTTGCGCCCGGCTTTTTTGGAATACGAAATTCCCCCGCCCACTCATGGTCTTCGCCGCTCGGCGCGCCGCCTTCTCGGCGTCCATCCCGGAGGTTTTCGTAGGCCCCGGCCTCAACGTCTTCGTGATCGTATTTTCCGGCAACAGGGCTTGCCGCGACGATAGCCTTCCGCTCGGCCTCGCTCAAAGGTCCAAGCCGGGAGGATGGCGGGCGGATGAGCGTGCGCTGAACGATCGAGGGCTCGCCTTTGCCTTCGAGGAAGGAGACCAGCGCCTCGCCGGTTCCGAGTTCCAGGATCGCCTTCTCGGCGTTGAGCGCGGGATTGGGCCGGAAGGTCTCGGCCGCTGCCTTCACCGCGCGCTGCTCGCGAGGCGTGAACGCGCGCAAGGCATGCTGGACGCGATTGCCGAGCTGGCTGGAGACGCGGTCGGGCACGTCGAGCGGATTTTGCGTTATGTAGTAGACGCCGACGCCTTTCGAGCGGATGAGGCGCGTCACCTGTTCGATGCGCTCCAGAAGCGCTTTCGGAGCCTCCGTGAAGAGCAGGTGCGCCTCGTCGAAGAAGAAGACGAGCTTCGGCTTTTCCGGGTCGCCGACTTCGGGAAGCTTCTCGAAAAGCTGGGTGAGAAGCCAGAGCAGGAAGGTCGAGTAGAGCCGGGGCGTGGACATCAGCTTATCAGCGGCCAGGATGTTCACGATGCCGCGCCCGTCGGGCGTTGTGCGCATCAGGTCGGCGATGTCGAGCTCGGGCCGGCCGAAGAAGAACTCGGCCTTCTGTTCGTCGAGGACCAGAAGCCGCCGCTGGATCGAGCCGACGGATGCCTTCGACACATTGCCGTATTTCTGGGAAAGCTCGCTCGCCCGGTCGGCGGTGAGCGAGATGACGGCGCGCAGATCGCGCAAATTCACGAGCGGAAGCTTCTCATCCGCCGCAACCCGGAACGCTATGGTGAGGACGCCTTCCTGTGTCTCGTTCAGCTCCATCAGCCTTGCGAGCAGCATCGGCCCTAATGAGCCGATCGCGGCGCGGATCGGGGCGCCCTGTTCGCCGAACAGATCCCAGAAGATGGTGGGGCAAGCTTCATAGGTGTAATTCTCGAGCTCGATCTCGGCTGCGCGCTTCTCAAGAAACGGCTTCGGCTCGCCCTTGGCGGCGACGCCGGAGAGGTCGCCTTTGACGTCGGCGGCGAAAACCGGAACGCCGTGGCGGGAAAAGCCCTCGGCAAGCACCTGCAGGGTTACCGTCTTGCCGGTGCCGGTTGCGCCCGTGATGAGGCCATGCCGGTTGGCGAGCCTGAGCAGCAACATCTCCGGCTTAACACTCTTGCCGGTAAAAATGCCGGTGCTGGTGTCCGCGCTCATGCCGCCTCCAAAGATTGCCAGCGTTTCAATACTAGAGGCTATGCATGTAAGCAAGGTTCGCGCGCCTCGCCAGCGGCTTGGTGAAACCCACGCAGCAGGCCGAGTGCGGACCAGAGCCCTGTTTCGGAGACTTCCTGCTTTTGGTCGTTGAGCCGCCGTTCCTAACAGGTGCTGAAGCGGCCGCGCCCAGGTTAGTGCAGGACGGTTCTTGCGTCCTGCATGCCGGGACTGCGGGCCCCGCCTTTTTCATCGGCGATTTTGAACACGGCGACCGACTGCACGAGCGTCTCGGACTGTTCCTCTAGGCTTTTCGCCGCCGCGGTGGCCTCCTCGACAAGGGCGGCGTTCTGCTGGGTGATCTGATCGATCGAGGTGACGGCCTGGTTCACCTGCTCGATGCCATCGCTCTGCTCCTTGCCGGCGGCGGCGATCTCGCTGATGATGGCGCTCACGCGCTTGACTTGCGCCACGATCTCCTCCATCGCCGCGCCCGCGCCTTGCACGAGCTTCGCGCCTTCGTCGACTTTGCCGACCGACGCCGCGATCACCAACTTGATGTCCTTGGCCGCCTGGGCGGCGCGCTTGGCGAGGCTTCGCACTTCGGATGCTACGACAGCAAAACCACGGCCCTGTTCGCCGGCTCTGGCCGCCTCGACGGCCGCGTTCAGCGCGAGCAGGTTCGTCTGAAACGCGATGCCATCGATCAGCGTGGTGATGTCGGCGATCTCGCGGTTGCTGTCGGTGATGCCGGCCATGGTGGCGACCACCCGGCCCACCGCCTCGCCGCCGCGCTGGGCGGCCTCGGAGGCGCCGGCCGCGAGCCGGTTCGCCTGTTGAGCGTTCTCAGCGTTCTGTCTCACGGTGGAAGCGAACTCTTCCATGCTGCTGGCCGTCTCCTCGAGGCTTGACGCCTGTTCCTCGGTGCGCTTGGACAGATCGTTGTTGCCGGTGGCGATTTCGCGCGCCGCTCTATTGATGGACCCGGACGCTTCGCGAATCTGGGCGATGATGTCGCGCAGCCTGGCGATGGTTTCGTTCGAGTTGTCTTTCAGCTCTGCGAACACGCCCTTGAATTCGGCCTCGATATTCTTGCTGAGGTCGCCTTGCGCCATTGCCTTCAGGATGCGGGAGATTTCGGCGAGCGCCTGTTCGCTCGTGCCGAGGATCGCGTTCAAGCCTCGCGCCATCTCCAGCATAAAGCCCGACTTGCCAGCCTCGGCGATGCGTTTCTTGAAGTCGCCCGCCGCCGCCGCCGCCACAATGGCGCCGGTCTCCCTCTCGGCTGCGAGCTGCTCGGTAATGTCAGTGAATTGCGATGCCGTGCCGAGGCGCTCGCCTTGGGCGTCAAAGACGGCGTTTGTCACGACATCGTAGTCGCGTCCCCCTAGCGACACGCGATACGCCGTGGAGCCTATTATGCTGCGCAATTGTTCGATCCCTGCGGCAGGATCGGTAAAGAACATGCCGACGCTTGAACCCACCGCCTTGCTGGCGTCGAAAGCCGGAATCTGCTGGCGGATGGCCGCCTCGCATTTGCGCATCATGTCGTTCATCGCATTGTTGACGTAGAGGACGATGCCTTCGTTGCTGCTGATCCGCACGGGGATGCTGACGTGGTCCAAGGCCGCCCTCACCTGTGCGTCGAACTTAGCTGCATTCGCCGCTTCGAGCTCTGCGCGGATTTTCTCGGCCATATCGGAGATTTTCTGGCGTTCGCCAGGCAGCTTCGCCATGTGGTTCTCAAACTTCGCGCTCGTGTACTCGAGCATCAAGTCGATGAATTGCATCTGAACGTCGATGTGGGCTTTCACCATCTCGTTGACGTTCCTTGCCATGTCGCCGTAGGCGCCGGCGAATTCTTCGGCGCGCATTTGGCGGCTGATGCAGCCGTCCCGGTTGTGGGCGCGCGCCATGTCGACCTGGGCCTTCGTGAACTTTTGCAGCGTCTGCGCCACACCGTCGACCGCCTGGCCCAATGCGTGCAACTCGTCGCGGGAATGGCTGCCGTCAACCAGCTTCGAGACATCGCCCTGAGTGAGCCGCTTGGCGCCGGCTTCGATATCGCCCCTGGCGAGAGACCTCATGGCCTCGCAGATCGCGACCAGCGGTCTCGTGATAGTCCACTTCACATAGAAAGCCAAGAAAAGGCTTAGAGCAAGAGCAAAGGCCAACGCGCCAAACATTAGGTATTTCAATAAGATATAACGCTCCTCCGCCTGCTCGTTCGTATGTTTGGCGTGGGTGAGCGCGTTGGCGACGACGGCGTCGAAAGCAACCTTGACGGCTGCAAACTGTTTGACGGCAACGCCAAGAACTGTGTCCTCGGCTTCGTTGAAGTCCTGTTTCTGCAAGGCGGATATGGCCGGCTTGAGGGCTTTAGAAACAAGTCCATCCTTCTTTAAAGCCCAGTCCGCAAGGAGCGCCCTGTCGTCGTCTCCGCTCGCCTTTCTCATGTATTGCGCAGCGAGCCCGTCGATCTCTCCCAGATTTTTTTCGACGCGATCGAGATAGGGCTGGACGTTTGTGGGGCTTGGGCGCGCGATGACGGCTATGATCAATTCCTCAACGCTGCTGTGCATAAGGTCGTTGATGCGGGAGAGCTGGCTCACCGGAACAAGGCGCGCCTGGTAAACGTCGGCGGTGTCGCGATCTGAAAGGCGCAGCCCATAAAGAGCGATCGCCGCCATGCCGGCTTGAGCGGCCGCCATCAGAGCAAAGACAATCGTCATGCGGGTCGCTATGCTGAGCTTGTTCATCGTGGAGGTCTCGGGCTAGGCTTTATTTTCTGGATAACCAACTCTGCGGTTACCCATGGTTTCCACGCGTTGCGCGGGGACCGGTGTCGAAGGCGCCGATCCTAATCGATGGGCAAGCCTCGCGACTTCCAATCTGGAAAGCCTAAGCGATGCCAATTGACGTTTTGAAGCTCTTCCAGCACTCCGGTCCATTGCAATAAATTACAACAACGGCCTCTTTATTTCCGGGCAGCTTGCTCAGATCGAACTGGTCTTTACTCGCGTCGAAGTCAGGCGTCTTCGCGCTTCTTTCGCGGTACGGAACGCTGATCGCCCCCTTTATGTGTCCTTCTGCTGCGGTGATGAGCTTCGCGCCCGGCAATGCTGCTGGCGTATCCTCCGCCAGTGCGGCGCCGGCGGAAAGAAAGGCGATTAAGAGCGCTGCTGCACTGCGCTTGAATGTGTTTGAGCTGGGAAATGGGTATCGAGGCGACATGGCTGAGCCCTCCACAGTTGAGCTAAGCCTGAGCTATCATATCGAGGGTATTATTGAATAAAGTCACAAAGTAACATTTGTGATGCTTCTTTAGCGAATCGATAAGACGCAGAGGCGCCAGCCGATGTCTGCTTGTTGAAGTTATGCGATACTTTGTTCGGGATTATTGAACTTCGGCTCTCGACCCCGAGTAGATATGCACACTTTGTATTGCCTGGGCTGGGCAAGGTCTCGCGAAATCGCACACTCGCTGAGAGCCACCGTAGCCGCCGCGCCCCTATTAACGGGAGGGTCAGCGTCCACATCAATTCTTTCGAGGCCTGCTCAGAGTTCACTCACATTATAATAAGGCCCGACTGCTTGCTCGACCGCCGTCACACCGCAGGCGTGCCTCCGGCACGACGCGGCCTTTGTCATGGGGCTTACGCCTAGCCGGTTACCCGGCTAAGCTGCCCGTCAGCACCCGGAGCTAACCAACACCTCTCTGGTGGAACCCTCCTCCGCTGGTCATCCGCGCCTTCGTGGCGCGCCGTTAACCAGCGATGGTTAACTGCATTTATTTCCGGCTGGAAATTTGCGCCCAAAAAAACCAGAAAATCAGGACAACCCGAGTTCGCCAGGTGCGGAAGTTAGTCAACTCATTGAGACTGATCAACTTTTCGGCTCAATCGGCAGGATTAACGGATTGTATTTTTGGACGGAAGTGGACGCGCAAAGGTCCGTTAAATATGTTTTGGCGGCGAAAATTAACCATCATAGCGCCCTTCGCTGCCCCGCCAAGGCCATCTTTATGGTTACCTTTCTATAAATTTTAGTCTCGACGACGCGCTTGTTTACGCGCTCCGCTCAGCCAATCCCGAACGTAATGCAACCTTGAACTGAGAAAAGAGATGCGTCCCTCTTCCCGCGATGCCGGCAAAAAGCTGGACCGGCAGTGATGGCGCGAATACCGGCGCTGGAAGCTTTGGGCTTGGGGGGTGGGAGATAAAGCGATCCAGCGCCGGCATCTCTGCGTGGAACAAAAGGTTGCCTGAGCTCAAAGGCGCGGTTGGGGTGGAAGCGTGGCGGCTTCGTGAAAAATTAATCGAAAACTGTGGCAATTGCATCGCATCGCTGTTGCGGACGAAGTGCAGTCTTCTCCACTACGCAGCGCGCAGGGCTGGCACCGTCAGAGTTGCGACTCCGATGCGATGGGGCCTCGGCCGCACCGCGAAGAGATCCTGGACGAAAAGGAAAATCGCCCACAACGAATTTGTCGGCCCGGCGTAGGCTCCCGTCACGACGGCCAAAGCTCCGGCCGAGGCGACTTGTCCCTCGCCAGGTCGTATCGCCTGCTCGTAGAGCGCCGTCGGCTATCCATTGCGCAATAAAGCGTTGCGCAAGTAGGGCGCTATCGTGCTGTTATTGTCGTGGGTATGATTTGAAGAGGGCACGGCCCACCTCGAAACGAAAGGTTAATGCTGCTTGCATCCGCCGGGAATGGCCTGCCAAACACCACCTCGCGCGAAACTCCTGCATACTGCCCTTAAGCTTCCAAAGGCGCGAATAGATGCACCTTGCGCTATCATTGATCCAGGTTGGGAGCCATTCCTGAAAGTTTGGCTTAACAGAGCGTTAAATGGAAATTGACCTTTGCGACGCAATTCAGCCATGATCTGCCGGTGCGCTGCTTGCGCTTTGCGGATTTTTCCGGCTAGAGGTATTTCGGCAACAGGAATGCCTCGTTGAACAGAAACAACTTTGGACAGCTGATGCCAACAATCGCTCTCGTCGACGACGACAGGAACATTCTGACATCCCTTCGGATGTTACTGGAGACTGAAGGCTATAAGATCGTCGCCTACACGGATGGCGTTTCCGCCTTTGACGGGATCATGAGCGATCCCCCCGATCTTGCAATCCTCGACATCAAGATGCCTCGCATGGACGGGATGGAGTTGCTTCGGCGGCTGCGGCAAAAAAGCGAAATGCCGGTGATTTTTCTCACCTCGAAGGATGAAGAGATCGACGAACTTTTCGGCCTCAAGATGGGGGCCGACGACTTCATCCGGAAGCCGTTCTCTCAGAGGCTGGTCGTTGAGCGTGTCCGCGCGATCCTGCGCCGCAGTCAGCCGCGCGATGCATCTGCCGCCGCTGTGGAGGATTCCTCGAAGATCATTGAACGCGGCAAATTGAAGCTCGATCCGGAGCGCCACACCTGCATCTGGGACGGCAGGCAGGTCACCCTGACCGTGACCGAATTTCTCATCCTGCAAGCCTTGGCGCAGCGTCCCGGCGTCGTGAAGAGCCGCGATGCGCTCATGGACGCCGCCTATGACGATCAGGTTTATGTGGACGACAGAACGATCGACAGCCACATCAAGCGGCTTCGGAAGAAATTCAAGGTCGTAGACAACAACTTCGATGTGATCGAGACATTGTACGGGGTTGGATATCGCTTCAAGGAGTAGGGCGCAACGTTGCGAGTCTTTTGAGAAGGTGAAATATTTCCCTGCCGGCAGTTCGCGGCGTGAGCCGTTGTTTGGACTCGAGTTAGCCAATGGCCATTGATATGTCCCGGTGGTGGGAAGGAGGCAGGGTGCGCAGGCCGAGCCGCGCGATGCGTCTGCGCCTCCTCCGGGCTGTCAGGCAGTTTTTTGACCGTTATCGCTTCAACAGCATCACGCGCCGTATCATCGTCATCAACGTCATCGGCGTCGGCGTTCTGGTCAGCGGCATCTTCTACCTCAACCAATACCGCTACAAGTTCATGGGAAACCGCGTGGAGACGCTCACCACGCAGGCTCAGATTATCGCGGTCGCCATCGCTCAAACCAGCAAGACCAATGCGGATGCGGTCGCAGAAAGCACGAAAGGCGCCGATGAAAACAAGCTCGTCGTTCCTTCAGTCTTATCCAATCCCGAGCTGTCCTTCCGGGTCGATCCGGAGGTGGTCTCGCCCATTCTCCACGACCTCATCGCGCCCACCAAAACGCGGGCGCGCGTGTTCGACACCGATGGCACGCTGATCTCGGATAGCCGCCGCCAGATCCACCACGGCAACCGTGCGGACGGAAGCATCGCGGACAGCGACGGCAATTTTTTCACGGACCTTTGGGCGTATCTCAGGGCCGCCTTCTGGACGCCCGACCTTCCTCTCTATAAGGACCTTGGCCCCGAGGGAAAGGCCTATGAGGAGGTTCGAGTGGCTCTCGCGGGCAGCGTCGCGCCACTCATTCGCGTGACCGAGGCAGGGGAGACGGTCATTTCGATCGCGGTTCCCATTCAGCGTGAGAGATCCACGCTCGGCGCCCTGCTGCTGACGGCACAGGGTAGCGATATCGACGAAATGATTGCGCAGGACCGGTTTCAGATTGTCGAAGTCGCGGGTTTGGTCGCCTTTGTGACGGCGATTCTTTCGTTACTTCTCGCGGGAACGATCGCGGAGCCGATGCGCCGCCTTGCCATTGCGGCCGAACGCGTGCGAAAAAACATCAAGAACCGCGAGCAGATCCCCGATTTCAGCGACAGGCCCGACGAGATCGGTCATCTGTCCCGTGCTTTCCGCGATATGACGAATGCGCTCTATTCGAGGCTTGACGCGATCGAGAGCTTCGCCGCCGACGTGTCCCACGAGTTGAAGAACCCGCTCACATCGCTTCGAAGCGCGGCAAGTCTCCTGCCTTCGATCAAAAAGGATGAAGATCGCAAGAAGCTTGTCGACATCATCAACCACGACGTTCGGCGTCTGGACCGCCTCATCACCGACATCGCCGATGCGTCCAGGCTCGATGCTGAACTCGTTCGGGAAACGGCCCAGCCTATCAATGTAGCGAACCTCCTTCGCACGCTTTGCGAGGTCATGCGGGAAAGCCGCCGGGGGAGCTGCAACAACATCGTCTTGAATGTGCAACGCTGCAAGACGACGAGAGACTTCACGCAAAGCAGGGACTACATCGTCAGCGGGCATGACAGCCAACTCAGCCAAGTGATCGCGAATCTGCTCGAAAATGCCATATCGTTTTCGCCCAAGGGCGGGACCATCACGGTTAGCGCGATGCGTCTGCAAAAGGAAAACGAGATAGAAATTTGCATCGAGGATGAAGGGCCGGGCATCCGCGACGAGAATCTGGAAAAGATCTTCGAGCGGTTCTACACGGACCGGCCTGGAGCCTTCGGCCAGAACTCCGGTCTTGGCCTTAACATCTCGCAGCAGATCGTCAGGGCGCATGACGGTCGAATCTGGGCGGAGAACAGGACCTCTCCCGAGCCTTTAAGCTTCGCCCAGAGGAACCCGGCGCGCGGCGAGGAGGTTGTGCCGGTCCCGAAAGGCGAACAGACGTTCGCCTGCGGCGCAAAGGAGCGGCACTCCTGGGGCGCTCGCATCTTCATCCGCCTGCCGTCATATTCTGGAAGTTCCGCGACTTCATAGGGGCTGGAAACCTATGAGAAAGAAGACCGTTCATGGGACCTGCATCGCTCTCGGGGACACGGGCGCGCTTCTCAGAGGCGCTTGCGGATCGGGCAAGTCCGACCTTGCGCTACGCTTTTTGTACCTTCCTTCGGAGCGCCTGGGCGCGGAGCCTGCGCTCGTCGCCGACGATCAGGTCATTCTGCGGCGGGAGGGCGATCATGTGATTGCCTCCTGCCCTGAGCCTCTGGAGGGAAAGATCGAGGTGAGAGGCTGCGGGATCGCGCATCTCAAAGCGGTCGCAGTGGAAGCGACGCTCAAGCTTGTCGTCGATCTCGACTGGACCGGCGACAGGCCGCGCTTTCCGGAGACGACAGAGCGGGAGAGCGTGCTGGATGTGCCTGTCCGGCGCATCATACTCGACCCTTTCGAGCCATCGGCTCCGATCAAGCTGGCTCTGGCGATCCAAGATTGTTTTGGAGACTTGGTGGATTAACCGACTCTCATCATGAGGGCGCCTATATAGAGCTTGAACGTTGAAGAGATGCGCCTCAGAATGACGCTATTGATATGAAGACCCACCGCCGGCAGCCTCTGGAAAAACGATGATTGGGCTCGTCATTGTAACTCATGGCAATCTGGCGAGGGAATTTGTCGCCGCGCTCGAGCACGTCGTCGGGCCGCAGCAGCAGATATTAGCCATCTCGATCGCGCCGCACGACGATATGGAAGAACGCCGCAACGCCATCATTGCCGCGGTGAAGAAGGTCGAGAGCGGAGACGGCGTTATCATTCTGACAGATATGTTTGGCGGGACGCCTTCAAATCTGGCAATATCTGTGATGGATAGCGGGTCGGTGGAGGTCATAGCGGGCGTCAATCTCCCCATGCTCGTCAAGCTGGCGCGCGTCCGCGAGGAGGTCGCGTTAACCGACGCTTTGAAGCAAGCGCAGGAAGCCGGCCGGAAATACATCCATGTCGCGAGCTTGGTTCTAAGCACGCATTAGCAAGAATGGTCCCCGCGTTCCATGTCCCTTCGACCGAGTTCAACACGTCGCAGGCGGTCGAGCATAGCGGCGGCTGACGGAATCTATCAGTGCCTCGCCGAAGTGACGATCGTAAACAAACGCGGACTTCACGCGCGCGCTTCGGCTGCTTTTGTGAAAACGGCTGAACGGTTTGACGCCGAAGTGTCTGTCACCAAGGACGATCAGACCGTGTCCGGCAACTCCATCATGGGGCTTCTCATGCTTGGCGCCAGTCCCGGCACCACGATTTCGATTGAGACCGAGGGGCCAGAAGCCGAGGAGGCGCTTGAGGCCCTGACCGCGCTCGTGGAGGCTGGCTTCAACGAAGGCGAGTGATCTCCTATTGCGGTCTTGCTTCCTTGTAATGGTCCTGGCAACGCGGCATCAGGTCTTTCTCGTGCTTGGCAAGGCATTCCTTCAAGTCGCGAATTCTCTTAAAGGAGATGCCCTTGCAATATTGCGCCATGTCCCAACCGCAGACTTCCCTGATTTTGTAGACTGTCCCGTTTTGAGCATGGGCCTCGCACGCCAGGACCAAACTGAGCGCCAGCGCAGCAAAAATCTTCATGAATGCCCCCATTGATGGACGTTGAGATGCTGGCGTAGGCGGGCGCTTGGGCGAAAGTTAGACCGGCGTCTTAGCCGAGAACCGCCTAATTCTCTTGCTTTCCCTTATCCTGAGCGCCCAGATCGGGATTCCCCTGATGCGCCTCCTGCTGGGCTTTCCCGAGCGCGGCCTGCACCTCGTTCATGGTGGCGGGCATGACCTCCGCCATGTAGGTCCCCATTTTCGCCATCGCCGCCTTGCCCACGTCCGATCCGTAGAACTCCGCAAGCGCTTTGAGTTCATCGGCCGTGAAGGTCTTGACCATCGCCGCCTTGATGGCACCCGTGACGCGTCCGATGTCGAGATGCTTCGTCAGCAGCGCCTTGAATTCGGCCCGTTGCTCTTCGGGCAAGGTTTCAGCCATCTTGGCTGACATGTCGCCCATCATCGACTGCGGCGGCACGGCCTGAAGATAGCGGTCTGCCTGCTGCTCGCGATTCTGAGGCGTATCCTCAAGCGCGAAGGCGGGAAGCGAGAACGGGAGGAGCAGGGCAAGAAACAGGACTCGGGCTGCGATCGCGGGCATCGGAAGGGATCCTTCTCGTCAGGTTGAGAGTTCGCCAAGCGGGAGTTTGGCGCCCTCGAAGCGGCGGATGCAGCCCCTGCGTATGCATGACATAAAGCAATGTTTATATCTTTATTGCTTTTCGCTTGCGTCCAGGCTACCAGTGGGCCAAATCTCACCGCTTATTGCGAACAACTTTGGGAGAAATCTGTGTCCGCAGCCCACAAAACCTCGTCCATCCCGTCTGATTTTTACGTCAAGGACATCAGCCTTGCGGAATGGGGCCGCAAGGAGATGGATATCGCCGAAACCGAGATGCCGGGCCTGATGGCCGTGCGCGAGCAATATGGCAAAGAGCAGCCGCTGAAGGGCGCGCGCATCGCGGGCTGCCTGCACATGACGATCCAGACGGCGGTGCTGATCGAGAGCCTGCAGGCGGTCGGCGCGGACGTTCGCTGGGCGTCGTGCAACATCTTCTCGACGCAGGACCACGCCGCTGCGGCCATCGCGGCGAGGGGTACGCCGGTGTTCGCGTTCAAAGGCGGAGAATCTCGACGAATATTGGGAGTTCGTGGACCGCATCCTGGAATGGCCGAACGGGCAGACCGCAAACATGATCCTCGACGATGGCGGCGACGCGACGCTGATCGTGCAACTCGGCGCCGAGGCCGAGAAGAACCCGTCGGTGCTGACGGATCCGCAGAGCGAGGAAGAGCACAGCCTGTTCAAGAACCATCAAGCGCGCGTCTTGAGCGCAGCGCCGGGCTGGTATTCCAAGGCAAAGGCCGCCATCAAGGGCGTGTCCGAGGAGACGACGACGGGCGTTCTCCGCCTCTATCAGATGGAGAAGAAGGGCGTGCTGTCCTTCCCCTGCATCAACGTCAACGACAGCGTGACGAAATCGAAGTTCGACAACCGCTATGGCTGCCGCGAAAGCCTCGTGGACGGCATCCGCCGCGCCACCGACGTGATGATGGCGGGCAAGGTGGCTGTGGTCTGCGGCTATGGCGACGTGGGCAAGGGCTCGGCGCAGTCGCTGCGCGGCGCAGGCGCGCGCGTGCATGTCACCGAGATCGACCCGATCTGCGCGTTGCAGGCGGCGATGGACGGCCACGAAGTTGTGACGCTCGACGATGCGGTTGGTTCGGCGGACATCTTCGTCACCGCGACCGGCAACCGCGACATCATCACGATCGAGCACATGCGCAAGATGAAGGACATGGCCATCGTCTGCAACATCGGCCACTTCGACAACGAGATCCAGGTCGCGACCCTCAAGAACCTCAAATGGACGAATGTGAAGCCGCAGGTGGACATGGTCGAGTTCCCCGACGGCCATCGCATCCTGCTTCTGTCGGAGGGGCGGCTCGTGAACCTCGGCAACGCAACCGGCCATCCGAGCTTCGTGATGAGCGCCTCGTTCACGAACCAGGTGCTCGCGCAGATCGAGCTTTGGACGAACGCCAGCAAAGGCAAGTATGAGAACCGCGTCTACACGCTGCCGAAGCATCTCGACGAGAGCGTCGCGCGGATGCATCTGGCGAAGCTCGGCGTGAAGCTCACGCAGCTGACGAAAGAGCAGGCTGATTACATCGGCGTTCCGGTCGAAGGGCCGTACAAGTCCGACCTGTATAAGTATTGATCATCGCCGCCCCGGAAACGCCAACGGCGATCCGGGGCCGTTACTACGCGGGCGTGCGGATGCTTTTTGTTTGCACTTGTGGAGGCGGTATCTCTCTTCATCCCCCGGACCGGCGTCTCGCTTGCGTTTGCATCCCGGATTTTCCTGAGCCGGGATCTTAAGGAAAAGCGCCTTGCTGAGGGGTTAACGGAGGCAAGTCGTTGATATCAAAGCGAAAAATACAGAAAAGCACCTGCGCCGCCGCTGGTAGGAGGGCGCTGGTGTAATTAACGAAACATATTTAACGGACTTTTCCGCGCCCACTTCCGTCCAAAAATACAATCCCTTAACCATGTTCATTTTGGCCTAATAGTTGAATTATTTCAATGTGTTGAGCTGTCATTTGCGCCGGGTGAACGCGGGCGGTTCTTATTTTCTGGTATTTTGGGGCGCAAAATCCGGCGGATTCCGCGCCGCTGCTAACCAACTTGTGTTAACGGAGAACCAGCGCGGCAACGAAGAGTTAACCACGGAGCGGTTCACCATCGTGGCGCAGCCTCCAGCGATCTGCTGATGTGAAATGACGCGGTGCAAAGCAATAGCCGGCGCTTCTTGCCAGGAAAGATAGATCCGCGCATGGTCGCTCCGCTTAGCTCGGGGCGGCGTTATGGATATCAATTGGAATATCGTTCTTCAAAGCGTCATCGCGACCGCCATCGGCGGCGTTATCGTCCTTTCCGTCACGCGCGGCCGGGCTTTGTGGTCGAAAGCCGAAGCGAAGCGGAAGACGCTTCCTGCGGACGGAAAGAAGTTCACGCTTCTTGTCGCGCAACTCGAAGGCGACACGAACAAAACGCAAACCGAGCACATCGTTTCGGAGCTTGAAAAGCAGTTCCCGCAGCACGGCGACGTATCCGTTCATATTCTGCCTTATCCCGAGGCGCTTTCGCTTGGCCACGGCGACCGGGCAAAGGCGTTGGAAGCCGTAGAAAAGCGTGGCCAGGGCTGGCTTTATGCGAAAAATGGCGATGTTCTGATCTGGGGGAAAGTCGCGGGAGACAAAGTCCTGCGGCTCCGGTTTCTGCCGAACCGCGGCGAAGGCAGCGGGGAACAGTCTTATGCGCTCAATGAGACCTTGGAACTGCCGGTCGATTTCGGCTCCGATCTTGGAGCAGTGTTGGCAGCACAGGCAGCTTCAGCGATCTCACCAGTCTACGACAGAGCAGGGGAGGCGCTTGCTGCGCTCATCGCGCCTATTGTGGCGAAGCTGAAACCGCTTGCCGAAAGCCCTCCCGCGAGTTTTCCGGATGAGACGCGGGCACAACTCTGGAATGCTTATGCTGCCGGTGAATACCGACTTGGCGAAGAGCGTGGCGACAACGCCCGTCTAGCGTCTGCAATTGCGTTCTGCAAAAGGACGCTCACCGTCTGGACGCGCGACAAGGTCCCGCTACGATGGGCCAAGACGCAGAACAATCTCGGCAATTCGCTTTCGACGCTTGGCGCGCGGGAGAGCGGCACGGCGCGTCTTGAGGAGGCGGTTTCGGCCTATCGCGCGGCGCTTCTGGAATGGACGCGCGAGCTTGTACCGCTGGACTGGGCCACGACGCAGAACAATCTTGGCCTTGCGTTATCAAGGCTCGGCGAGCGGGACAGCGGGACGGCGCGTCTGGAGGAGGCAGTTGCGGCCTGTCGTGCGGCGCTTCTGGAAAGGACGCGTGAGCGTGTCCCGCTGAAATGGGCCATGACTCATAACAATCTCGGCGGTGCGCTTTGGAGACTTGGTGAGCGGAGAAGCGGCACGGCAGGTCTGGAGGAGGCGGTTGTGGCCTATCGCGCGGCGCTTCTGGAATGGACGCGCGAGCTTGTACCGCTGGACTGGGCCATGACCCAAAACAATCTCGGCGGCGCGCTTTTTACGCTCGGCAAGTGGGAAAGCGGGACGGCGCGGCTCGAAGAGGCGGTTTCAGCCTATCGCTCGGCGCTTGAGGAGCGGACGCGCGAGCGCGTTCCGCTGGACTGGGCCACGACGCAGAACAATCTTGGCCTTGCGTTATCAAGGCTCGGCGAGAGAGAAAGCGGGACGGCGCGGCTCGAAGAGGCGGTTTCGGCCCATCGCTCGGCGCTGGAAGAGCGGACGCGCGAGCGCGTTCCGCTGGACTGGGCTGGGACGCAGAACAATCTTGGCCTTGCGTTATCAAGGCTCGGGGAGCGGGAGGCGGAGACGGACAAGGCGAAAGCTTGCGCAACGCTGAAGACGGCGCGGGAGCATTTTGCAGCGGCGCTGGAGGAATTTCGGCGGGCGGGCGCGAGCTATTATGTGGAGGGGACGCAAGGCAATGTTGCGTGGCTCGATGGCGTGATCGCGAGCCTTTGCGGGTGACGCGGGACCGAAACACACGGTTGTCATAGCCGCGCTTGACGCGGCTATCCAGAGTTGTATTGCAGACGCTGGATGGATGGCCGGGTCAAGCCCGGCCATGACTAGAGAGAAAAAAAATTGGTTCGACGGGCGGCGATGGTGCCTCGTTTCGCGAAGCAATCTGCCATAGGTCGCGGGCCGTTTTCCGCCGTGCGCCTTGCGCTCCTGCTGGCGGGCGTCTTGTGCTTTCCCGCGCGGGCAGAGCTTCCGGATGGGTTCGTCTATTTATCCGACGTCGATCCCAGCATCATCCAGGACATCCGCTATGCCAGCGCGCATAATTTTGTAGGCCGCCGGATCGACGGATACGACGCGCCGCAGTGCATCCTTACAAAGCAGGCCGCGTTGGCGCTTTCCAAGGTTCAAGCGGCGCTTAGCAAAGAGAACCTGTCGCTGATCGTCTGGGATTGCTACCGGCCTGCGCGGGCGGTTGCCGACTTCATGCGATGGAGCAAAAATCCATCCGAGAGCGGCATGAAGGCCGAATTCTTTCCGAACACGGACAAGGGCTCGCTTTTCGCGCTGGGATACATCGCGGCGCGTTCCGCCCACTCGCGTGGAAGCGCCGTGGACCTGGGCCTTGCGCCGAAGGACGCTTCGCCCCCTGCGTTCGATCCCGCCGCCCCGCTCGTCTCTTGCACGGCTCCGAAGACGGAGCGTTTCCAGGACGGCGCGCTCGACATGGGAACCGGGTATGATTGTCTCGACCCGAGCGCGAACCTCTCCAACGCCAAACTGACGAAGGAGGAGCAGGAAAACCGGGTGCGTTTGAAGAAGGCGATGATCGCGGGCGGGTTCAGGCCTTATGAGAAGGAATGGTGGCACTTCGAACTGGTGAAAGAGCCGTTTCCCGGGAAGGCCTTCGACTTTCCGGTTGAACCCAAAGCGCATTAAAGAGCCCGCCCAGCACGCACCGCCCGCGTTCGCAACCCCCAAAATAGGAAAGCGGCGCACCGAGGCGCCGCTCAACAAACCAGCGTGGCCACTGGCTAGTTCAAGGGGCCGAACCCCCCTTGCCCGAAAGCATAGTTCAAGCCCACCTTGAAGGTGTTGATTTCGGACCGGTCGCTGTAGGCAGAGCCGTTGAGAGGCCCTGCGCCGTTCCAGTTGCTCGCATCAAGGTCGATGAACAGGTACTCGCCCTTGACCGACCAAGCCGGGTTGAACTTATATTCGACGCCGCCACCGACCGCATAGCCGGTTTGCGTTTCGGATACATCGTACGCGAGCCCGAGGGCGTTGCCTTTCGAATTCGACCTCCCCGTAGGCGAAGCCGCCGGTCGCGTAGATCAGAGTCGGGCCAACGGCGTAGCCGACCCGCCCGCGCACGGTGCCGAACCAGTTGAGGCTGTTCTGCAGATAGTCCGGCCCGTATCCGCCGCTGTCCGAGATGCCGGCTCCCTGTAGATCGGCCTCGATGCCGATCACCCAGGGGCTGAAACCGAACATGCCCTGCCAGTTGTAGCCGATCTGGCCGCCGCCGAAACCGCCAGAAGGCGACACGTAGCCATCATTGGCCGTCCCGCCGTAGCCTCCGTTCACGCCGACATAAAAGCCGGTCCAGGTTGGCGCAGCGACATAAACCGGGGGCGGAGGTCCGTCCTTCAGGCCGCCGCGGTATATGTCGGCCGCGTTGGCGGAGAGCGCGAGAGCGCTTGTCAACGTCAGGCCAAGAAGACCAGCGTGCCATTTTTTCATTTTTGTATTCCCTCTATTGCCAGATTTGGCCCCAGGCATTTCCCTCTGACCCCTCATCGGTAGCGGCTAGCCAAGGCCGCGCTACGCGGAAATGCCCGGGGTTGCTTCTTG
Source organism: uncultured Alphaproteobacteria bacterium (assembly GCA_963817495.1). GTDB lineage: Bacteria > Pseudomonadota > Alphaproteobacteria > Rhizobiales > Rhodomicrobiaceae > Rhodomicrobium. The sequence continues at coordinate 117,963 of CAWFOS010000015.1, forward strand.
CGTGAGCCAGCGACAGATGCGCTTTACCCTTGCCGGAGACGCTCACACCCTTCGATAACGATCCGTTAACGGTTTTAATCCGTCGTGAATATGACAAAGACGGGGCGCGGATTTGCTCGACATGTGTTCCTGATGCTTAGAATGGCTGCAATGCAGCTAGAGCAACCATCATGGAGAGCAAAATCGTCATGAGTTCTGCCTGGTTCTATCCATTTATCATTATTGCCGGTGTGCTTCAGGCTGCGGGAGCGGTCATGAACGCGCAACTTCGGAACTACTTAATAAACTCGTGGCTGGCGAGTTTTGTATCTTTCGTTTTAATTGTCTTCTTTTTTGCAAGCATGTTCGCAATCCTTCCCCGTCCTCTCCCCACGGTGCAAACCCTGAGCGCCATGCCCTGGTGGGCGCCGCTCGGCGGCCTTGCCGGCGCCGTCGCGGTGTTCGCCGGCCTGACGCTCATCGACAAGCTGGGCGCGGGCGCCGTGAACGGCCTCATCATTGCCGCGAATATCGTGACATCAATCGCGATCGACCATTTCGGCCTCCTGAACACGCCCGTGCATACGGCGGGCGTGTGGCGCATCGTCGGCGGCGCTCTCATGGTCGGGGGAATTACCCTTGTCTCGATATTTTGAGCTTCTCCGCTCTTTCCGCTGCGCGCGCACATGCTAAGGTCGCCGTTGTGGTTTTCTTCCTGGAGGCCATCGTGAAAGCTTTGCCCTTTGCCCTGTCGCTGACCTTCGTGCCGATTGCTGTCATGGCGATGACCTTTGGCGGGGTCTGGACGATGGCGGGCGCCGTTTACGGCCTCATGCTCATTCCCATCGCCGACTATTTCGTGGGGCTGAACACCAGCAATGCGGACGCCGAAAGCGGCGGCAGCCTTTTCTGGCATCGGGCGATCACCTGGGCCTGGGTTCCGATCCAGCTCGGGATCATCTTCGGCCTTATCGCGGTGGCAGGGACGAACCGCCTAAGTGAAAACGAGCTTCTCGCCGCCGCCGTCAGCACCGGGCTCATGACGGGCGGGATCGGCATCGCCTACGCACACGAGATGATGCATCAGGCGAACCGCTTCGAGCGCGCGCTGGCGGAAATCCTGATGACATCCACGCTCTACGGGCACTTCTGCATCGAACACATCGCGGGCCATCATGTGAGGGTGGCGACGCCGAAAGATCCGGCGACGGCGCGCTTTGGCGAAAGCTTCTACTGGTATTTCCCACGCGCCGTGTTCGGTAGCCTGTTCTCGGCCCGGCGCATTCAGCGAATGCGGCTCGGGCGGCGCGGCCGTCCGATATGGCGCCGGTCGAACGCCCTCTGGCGCTATGGCTTGGCCTACGCGGTTTTTTTTGCGGCGGCCTATGCGCTGGCGGGATGGTTCGGCGTGAAACTCTTCATTTTGCAGGCCTTTGTCGCGATCCTCCTCCTGGAGAATATCAACTATGTCGAACACTACGGATTGATGCGGCGTCCGCTCGGCCTTGGCCGGTATGAGCCGGTGCAGCCCCATCACTCATGGAATGCATCGCACCGCCTTACGAACTACTTTCTCATCAACCTGCAGCGGCACTCGGACCATCACATAAACCCGATGCGCCGGTTTCCTGAACTTCAGCATTACGATGCGGCGCAGGCTCCGCAACTGCCGTTCGGCTATCCGGCCATGCTGCTGATCGCGCTGGTTCCGCCGCTTTGGTTCTGGCTCATGAACCCGAAAGTGCTGGACTGGCATCACCAGGTTTTGGGAACGGAGTTTGGCAGACGCCTCACCCCAGCCCTCGTCCAGCGCAAGCTCGCCTTGGCGGGCTTGCCTCTTTCGAGTGTCCGCATCCGCAAGCCGATGCGGACATAGTGAGCGTCGAACTCGCCGAAGCGGGTTCTCCGGGAGAAGGACAGGATGAGGGGAAGGCAGGCGCCGCCGCTATGTTGAAGGCCAAAGCGAGGGACTGAGGCCCGCGCTTGCGAACTCTACGCGGCCATTCTCCAGCCAAGCCGCGCCACTCGCGACAAGCCTCAACGCCAGCGGATAAAGCCTGTGCTCCATCGCAAGAATGCGGGCCGAGAGCGCTTCCTCGGCGTCCCCCGGCAGGACCGGGACAGCGCCTTGCGCAATGATCGGGCCTGCGTCCATCTCTTCGCTCACGAAATGAACCGTTGCGCCGGAAACGCGCACGCCCGCTTCCAGGGCCTGCGCCTGCGGATGCAGGCCGCGAAAGGCAGGCAGCAGGGAAGGGTGGATGTTGAGCTGCCGCCCGGACCATTCGCGCACAAAAGCCGCCGAATGCAGGCGCATGAAGCCCGCATTGCAGACAAGGTCCACACGCGCTTCCATGAGCGCCCCCGTCATCGCCGCGTCGAACTCCTCCCGGCCTGCGAAACCCCTATGGCTGATGACGCGCGTTGGTATGCCTGCTTCTTCCGCCCGCACAAGCCCAAAGGCATCAGCCTTGTTGGACAGGACCAGCACGATCTCGGCGGGATAATCCGGCGCGCGCTGAGCCTCTATCAGCGAAGCGAGATTGCTGCCGCGCCCGGAAATGAGCACGCCGATACGTTTGCGGGTGGTCATGCCGAAGCCCCAAGCTTGCCGCTGAAGCGGACGGCAGGCGAATCGTCTCCGCGCCTTTCGATCATGCCGATGGGGAAGGCGTTCTCGCCGTGGTCGTGAAATGAGGCGGCGATGGCTGTCGCATCGTGCGGAGCGACGACGGCGGCAAAGCCGACGCCGCAATTGAAGGTGCGCAACATCTCGGCCTGATCCACATGTCCAGCCTTGGCCAGCCAGTGAAAGACAGGCTGGCAGGGCAGGGCGCCGAGGTCGATGTTGATACGCGCGTCAGGCGGGATCACGCGCGGAACGTTTCCGGGCAGGCCGCCGCCAGTGATATGCGCGAAGGCCTTCACCCGCCCGGTTTGATGCGCGGCGAACGCGGCCTTCACATAGATGCGCGTGGGGACGATCAGCGCCTCGCCAAGCGAGCGCGACGAGTCGAAGGGTGCGGGGTCCTTCCAGGAAAGCCCGCGGTCGCGCACGACTTTGCGGACGAGCGAGAAGCCGTTGGAGTGCACGCCCGAAGAGGCGACCCCGAGAATCACATCACCTTCGGCGATGTCTTCGCGGGGCAGGAGCGTTCCGCGCTCGGCCGCGCCCACGCAAAAACCTGCGAGATCATAGTCGCTTTCAGTATACATGCCCGGCATTTCGGCAGTCTCGCCGCCGATCAGCGCCGCGCCCGCCTGCCTGCAGCCTTCCGCGATGCCGCTCACGACGCGCGTCGCGGCATCGACATCGAGCTTTCCGCAGGCGAAATAGTCGAGGAAGAAAAGCGGCTGCGCGCCTTGCACGACCACGTCGTTCGCGCACATCGCGACAAGATCGATGCCGATCGTGTCATGGAGGCCCGTCTCGATGGCAATTTTGAGCTTTGTCCCCACGCCATCGTTCGATGCAACCAGGATGGGATCGCGAAAGCCGGCCGCCTTCAGGTCGAAAAGCGCGCCAAACCCGCCAAGCGCGGCCGTGGTTCCGGAACGCGCCGTTGCCTTGGCGAACGGCTTGATCCGCTCGACAAGCGCCTCGCCCGCGTCTATGTCCACCCCTGCCGCCGCATAGGAGCCGTTCAATTCTCTGTTCATGCTACCTGCCGTGAAACGCTTTGGAACGAGACCGGCGAACACTTGCGGGGCCTCGGGACACGATTTAAAGAGGGGCTATCTTTTAGCGCGCATTCTACTCAAGCGCCACCGGCGTGACGAGCGGGAGTTCAATCCATGGCGACGACGGACGCAACGAAGACTTTTGCAGGCGCGGTGGCGGCGCTTGCGATTCTGTGCGCGCCAGCATTCGCGCAGCAAAGGCAGCCGAGCCTTTTCACCGTGGCCAACGTGAACGCCGCAGCAGAGGCGGTCAACGCAGTCGAGGCCAAGAAGCTTGCGACCCAGTCCGCCGAGACGCGCGCCTTTCGCCTGCTCGTTTCCCGCCTGGCGGACATCAAGGGCGGGTCGCGCATTCCCGCTCTCGCCCCCGAGCAGATCGAAAGGCTCGTCTCCGACATCGAAATCCGCGGAGAGGGCGTCACGGGAACCTCCTACGTCGCGACATTCGGCGTCAATTTCTCCGAGCGCGCTATCACAGGGCTTCTTCGCCAATATGGCGTTCACCCCATGGTCGAGCGTGGACCGGAAATTCTTATCGTGCCTGTCTTCGTCGAGGACGGGGCGCTGAAGACCTCGGACCGCAACTCATGGCGAAACGCGCTCGCAGGTCTTGATCTTGTGCATGCGACGGTGCCGGCAAAGCTTGCGCCAACCCGCAGCGATCTCACTGCGGGAGTTGCCGAGGCCTATTTCGCCAATCCAGCGTCCGGTGCGGAAACGCTGAAATCGCAATACAAGACCACCTATGTTCTCCTCGCGCTGGCCGAAATCGAGGGTGGCGGCGACAGCATGACACTCAAGCTCGCAGGAAACGACGCGCTCGGCTTGTTTTCCCTGCAGCGCAAGGTCAAGGCCAAGGACGGGATAGATGAAACAGCGATCCAGTCGGCGGCGCGCCTCGCCTTCGAGACGGTCGAGCAGCGCTGGAAGCTGACCCGCGGCTCGTCGCCGGTTGCGAGCGCAGCCGCGGTCAGCCATGACCCTCACGAGATGCCGCAATCTCACGAGATGCCGCCTGCTCAGGGGCTCTCGTCGCTTCAGGTCACCGCGCAGTTCTCGGGGCTGAAGGAGTGGCAGTCCATCCGCTCCCGCCTGCAAAGCGTGCCCGGCGTGCAGAATTGGGATCTCCGATCGGTGAACCCGCGCAGCGCCGAGATCGGCTTCGATTTTCCAGGGGGGCCTGAGCGATTCGCCGAAACGGTTGAGGCGCACGGCCTTAGCGTCGAGAACGGTCCCGAGGGGCTGATCGTCCGAACACGCTAAACCCTGGCCGAGCAAGCTTTCCCGCCTTCCCCTGCCGGAGTAAAACCGTGCCGCTTTCCCGCCGAACATTCTGGGCGCTGGCCCTGCTGGCTCTTGCGATCATAGCGGCGCCAGTCTGGAGCTTTACCGAGCTTCCAATCCTCGATTATCCGGCCCATCTGGTGCGCGTTACCCTGCTCTCCAACCTTCCTCTCGATCCGACTCTGGCACGCTACTGGACACTTCACCTAAGGCCAGTGGCCAATCTTGGCATGGATGTTTTCGTGCCGGCGGTGGCGCCTCTGACCGGTCCGGTGGCGGGCCTGAAGCTTTTCGCCACGCTTGGCCTCGCCCTTTGGATCGCCGGCGCCGGTCTTCTGTTTCGCGGCTTTTGGGGCCGCTATGACGCGCAGGCTCTGCTTGCCGCGCCGTTCGCGTTCAACGTGCCCTTCAGTTACGGCTTCTTCAATTTCCACTTCGGCGCGGGGCTTGCGCTCGCGGGCGCTGGCTTCTGGGTCATGCGAGACCGGCGCTCGTTTCTCTTTCTGGCCGCCATGGCGGGGCTCGCCCTTATCCTGCTCTTTTGCCACCTGATGGCGCTGGCGGTCTTCGCCCTCCTCCTTGGAGGGATCGAACTTGGCAGGCTGTTTGCCGGTGGTTTCACGCTCCGCCGAACGCTTCGAGCTGCTGGCGAGGGCCTCATCGTGTTCCTGCCAAGCGTTCTCGTTTGGGCGCTGTGGATAGAGCATAGCGAGGGGGGCGAACTCGCCTTCGACTTTTTAGCGAATGTCGAGGCTCCATTAACAGTTTCGACGGCGCTTGGGGCCTCCGCGTCTTATCTCCCGCCAATCCTGATCATGCTTGCCTGGTTTGCGGCCTGGCTCACCGGACGGCTGCGGGTTGCGCCTGTTGGCGTCGGCGTGCTGCTTGTCACGGCGCTTGCGACAGCGCTGATGCCTTCAGAAGCCTTTGGCGGCACGAACGCCAATTTGCGCATGGCCGCGATCCTTGTCGTTGTCGGGCTCTCCGTGTTGGCTGTGGAGTGGACACGGCTCATTCCCTGGCCCCGGCCTTCGCTGATTTGCGGCTTGTTCTTTGCCTTGCTTGCCGCTGGGAGCGCTTTGACGATCTTCAGTTGGCGCGGTCCTGTCGATGCCGTCGTTGAATTGCGTGAGATGAACGCCAGACACCTGCCTTACGGAGCGAGGCTTGTGACCGCGCTCGCCGACTGGGACGGAGAGGATCTGTGGCATGTGGCTGATTTTGCGATTCTCGACAGAAAGGCTTTCGTTCCGGCCTTCTTTTCAACTCCCGGCCAATCGACGGTGCGTCTCAAACAGCCGTTTACCGCCATTGGCGCGGTAAGCGCCTATGATGGCGGCTCAATTTTAGTGTCGGATGTGACGACGCTGTTGAGCGGCGGCTATGACGGCCTTGATGATGATGAGCGCTTGCGGCTGCGTCCCTACCGCACGCTTGCTTGCGATTTCGACTATCTCGCAATCATTGGATCGCCCGAGGAGGCTCTCCCCGCTGACTTCATCCCGGTTGCCGCACTGCCCCGCGGCGCGCTCTATCGTATTGCACCGGCGCCCGAGCGGCGCTGCCCGCCGCGAGAAGGCACAAGCCAGGAAGCGCAGATCCCGCTGCCGATGCAATCCAGCCAGACCCTACGCTAAGATCCCGCCGGAGTTAGGAAGACGTGGGCTGCGCCGAGGCCCTAGCTAAAGCAGAGTTTGCCGGACGCGCCAATGGATCGCCGCCCCCGTCATCCCGGAAAGGCGAAGCCTTATCCGGGAACGTAACAGATTGAAGCACTTTACTTTTTTTGCGATCCCGGCTCGCGCTTCGCTTGGCCGGGATGATGCGGCGGAGCAAGCGGCGTCTGCAAATGACATTAGCCAGGTTGGCGAAGTTTGCTTAGCCGCCGTTCCTGCCCAAGCCTGGAATCGATGGGGTAGCGCCGATGTTCCGGAAGAGCTCCTTCAGCAGGCCCTGGTCACGCGTGTAGGAGGGCGTTTCGCGGGAGACGAAATCGACCACCTGACCGTCCTTCAAGCCGTAATGCGCTATCTTTTCGACGCGATCCTTGTTGCTGAAATAGACGGCGACAACGTGCCTGTCGGTCACGGACGGCGTCATGAACGCCATGGGCTGCTCGGCTGTCGTCGAGATGTAATAAAAGGCGCCGCCGCCGACCGCCGACTGCGTGTCGGGCGTGCCGAGAGCGAGCGTGACCTGCTCCTTGCTCATGCCCTCGCGGACCTGATTCAGATCCTCGTCCTGGAACTGATGACCTTGCCGGATGACATGCCCTCCGCAGCCGGCCAGAAGGAAGCAACCCGCAATAACGGCGGAGCGCAGCGGAGCCCGGCCACGGCCTGCCGGCAAGCGCTTTGGGCACAAACCCTTAGAGGATTGATTTGACATTTCGCCCCCAAATTTGATGTTTGCTGCCAGCGCTCCGGTTCGTGACCTAACTTTGCCGCAACACAATGGCAAACTTTTCGGATGCGATTAAGGCTTAATAAGGTACAGTCGCCCGTACGCGCACAACTGGAGTTCAGGCCGCACAATGTTCCGCTGGTTTGCAGAACGTACAGCTCGCCGTGAGGCTGCTGAGAAGATATACGATTTCGATAGTTGCGCAATCGCGCAATCCGGTTTTTTACGTGCGGTGCGGTGTACCCGATACATTGTCGGGGCGTTTCGACATGCTGGTCATCCACATGTTCATCGTCATGCAGAATCTCAAGCTGGGCGCGAACGAGGGGAAGCTGCTCGGCAAGGAAATCATCGAGGCCTTCGTGCGCGAGATGGACAGCATGGTGCGCGATCTGGGCATCGCCGATGTTTACGTCCCGCAGGAAGTCCGCAAAATTGCCGACCTTTTTTATCGTCAGCTTGTCGTCTATGCGAACTCTGTCGAACAGAACAACAGGGCGGCGCTCGCCGAAGCGATCTGGAAGAGCTTTCAGTCCGGCGACGAGAACGCGAATGTAGCCGCCGACGAACTCGCCTCCTACATCTTCCAGTCCATCAAGAACATTGGAGAGATGCCCTTGAACCTTCTCCTGCAAGGGCATCTCAATTTTCCCGAGATCTATGGGTTGAAACAAGCCGTGTGACGGCACTGAAAGGCGCCCATGAGCACCCCTCCTCTGCAATGGTCCGTTGATGTGCATTCGCTTCATGCGCCCTTGAGCCTGTCGTATGAGGCCAACAGTCACGAATGCGACACGTTAAAGCGCTATGCCGAGCTTGAGGACGTCAAAAGCTTCAAGGCGGAGCTGAAAGTCGCGCCGTTGGCCGCTGGAAAATTCAGGGTGACAGGGACGTTGCAAGCCGACGCTGTGCAGGCGAGCGTCGTCGACTTGAGCGCCGTGCCCGCCGCGATCGAGGAGAGCTTCAGCGTGGAGTTCTGGCCGCAAGAGTTGATCGAGAACGGTGGTGAAGAGGCGGTTTCATTGGAGGAAGATCAGCCGGAGCCGATCGATGGCGGCCGGATTTTGATCGGCGCGTTTCTCAGTGAACTTTTTTCCGTATCCCTCGATCCCTATCCGCGAAATGCAGACGATGCGTTTTCGTGGGAACCGACTGAAAAGGAGGCGTCCGTGACCCCATTCGCGGAACTGGCAAGGCTGCGGCAAAAAAAGCCGGATGGAGGATGAGAAGACGCAGGTTCTTTGGCCGCAATCTTTTTCGTTGTCACAAAAGCTTTATCCAGTATGTTCTCTGCTCAGTCGGCGCCGCTGCTGGGCAAGCGCTCTAAACGCCTGCGGGCTTTCTGGTTCTTGAATATGGGGTCGCCAGTTACAATTGCGCTAGACGCGATGGGCGGAGATTTTGGCCCGTCCGTGGTCATTCCGGCCGCGGCCCTTTCGCTCATCCGCCATCCCGACACCCATTACATGATATTTGGGCGCGAATCCGAGATCCGGGCGCACATGTCGGGCGACTCGCCGCTCGCGAACGTCAGCAAGATCGTCCACACTGACGTCGCTGTGGCCATGGACGAAAAGCCGAGCCAGGCGCTTCGTCACGGGCGCTGGAAGAGCAGCATGTGGCTTGCGCTGGATGCCGTGAAGAAGGGCGAGGCGCAGGTCGCGATTTCAGCGGGCAACACGGGCGCGCTGATGGCGATGGCGAAGTTCTGCCTGCGCACGCTGCCGGGCATCGATCGGCCCGCCATTGCGGCGCTGTGGCCCACGCTGACAAGCGAAAGCGTTGTTCTCGATGTCGGCGCAAACGTCGGCGCGGACGCTCGCGCGCTCGTGGACTGCGCAGGCATGGGGGCCGCGCTCGCCCGCGCGCTGTTCTCGGTGGAGAAGCCGAGCGTTGGCCTCCTGAATATCGGCGCAGAGGAAGTGAAAGGCCTGGACGAGATCAAGGCCGCCTCCGCCGCGCTCAAAAATCCGGGCCTGCCCATCGATTACCGCGGTTTCATCGAAGGCGACGATCTGGGCAAAGGCATCGTCGATGTGGTCGTGACGGAAGGGTTCAGCGGCAATATCGCGCTGAAGACCGCCGAAGGCACCGCAAAGCAGATCGGTTCGTACCTCAGGGCCGCGATGAACCGTTCGCTGCTCGCCCGCGCCGGCGCCGTTTTGGCGCAAGGCGCCTTCCAGGCGCTGCGCGCGAAGATGGACACGCGCAAAATGAACGGTGGAATGTTTCTTGGTTTGAATGGTCTTGTAATAAAAAGTCATGGGGGCGCGGACTTTGTAGGCTTTGCAAGCGCCATCGACCTGGGCTACGACATGGCGGCCAGCGAACTCGTTGAAAACATTCGGCATGACGTCGAACGTTTCCACGACGCGCTGCAGACCAAACCAGCACGAGCCTTGAAAGCAGCCGCTCAGTGACAGAAATCCGATCCGTAGTTCTTGGCTGCGGGGCCTACCTGCCCAGCAGAGTTCTCACCAATCATGATCTCGCCCGCATGGTCGACACCACCGATGAGTGGATCACCGAGCGGACAGGGATCAAATCCCGCCATATCGCAGCCGAAGGCGAGAAGACGTCCGACCTTGGCATCGCCGCGGCGAGAGCAGCCCTCAAGGACGCAAATATCGATGCCGACAGCATAGATTTCATCGTTCTCGCAACGTCCACGCCGGACAACACGTTCCCGGCGACGGCTGCGACCATCCAGGCCGCGCTCGGAATGACGCGAGGTTTCGCTTTCGATGTGCAGGCGGTCTGTTCCGGGTTCGTTTACGCGCTGAACGTGGCGGATAATTTCCTGCGCCTTGGCCAGGGCAAGCGCGCGCTCGTCATCGGCGCGGAGGCTTTCTCAAGAATTCTGGACTGGGAGGACAGGGGCACCTGCGTTCTGTTCGGGGACGGGGCTGGCGCGGTGGTTCTTGAGGCTCAGACAATCCAAGACCCGATGCGCGAGCGCTGCGTCATCGGCTCCATGCTTTTCTCTGACGGCCGCCATAAGGAGAAGCTCTATGTCGACGGCGGCCCTTCTTCGACGCAAACCGTCGGCCATTTGCGGATGCAGGGGAAAGAGGTATTTCGCTTTGCGGTCAATGCGATAGCAGGCGTCGTCCAGCAAACGCTGCATGCCTATAATCTGACCCCCAGCGACATCGACTGGTTCGTTCCCCATCAGGCGAACAAGCGGATCCTTGAAGGAACAGCGAAAAAGGTCGGAATTGCCGATGAGAAGATCGTTGTCACTCTCGACAGGCATGGCAACACGTCCGCAGCATCGATCCCGCTCGCGCTCGCGACGGCTGTGCAGGACGGCAGGATCAAAAAGGGCGATCTCATCCTTCTCGAGGCGATGGGGGGCGGCTTCACCTGGGGAGCGAATCTTTTGAGGTGGTAGGCGCGAGCAACACAGAACACTGATGGGAAGGCTGCGTCATTCTTACCCATAAAAGTTGTTTCCAAAGGGATTTTTCTGAGATTAGTATTTGCTATAACGCATGTGGGGCGTTAAGCTTGTCTGCGCTTCGGCCTTTGGGGAGGGACATAGCGCGTTATGGCGCTCAACGGGAAAACACTGACACGGGCTGACCTGGCTGAGGCAGTCTTTGAAAAAGTTAGTTTACCTCGCAACGAGGCGGCTGAGCTTGTTGAGTCGGTTCTAAAGCAAATCGTCTATGCTCTGGAGCGTGGAGAGCCCATAAAGCTTTCTTCATTCGGGTCCTTTGGGCTCCGTCAGAAATCCGAGCGCGTAGGCCGTAATCCCAAAACAGGCGAAATCGTTCCTATAACGCCTCGCCGCGTTATTGTGTTCAAGGCCAGCAACATCATGAAAGACCGGATCAACGCCGCTCTTTCGAAGCCTGCGCCTGCGCCTAAACCCGCACCTGCGAAGCGCGCCCCGGCCGCGAAGAAAGCAGCAACGGTGAAGGCTCCCGCTAAAAAACGCGCTGCCACCTCCTGAGCGCACCAATACTCGAATATCTGTGTTTGGTCAGTGACAAGGCTTGACGGGCGCGGCGATTGTCCCCAAAGTGCCCGTCACGGAGCGTAGCGCAGCCCGGTTAGCGCACCGGTCTGGGGGACCGGGGGTCGGAGGTTCAAATCCTCTCGCTCCGACCATCAACTGAAAAACAGTTGCGTTCCCTCAAATACGGACTTTCGGGAATTCCGCAAAAACGGGCGCGTGACGCCAGCCGAACCCAAAAAAGCATCGCTGCATTCGCCCCGTCTGGCGCAGGCGTTCCGGCAAGCGCTTTTGCTGAAGCCGACGGTCCCGTTGCAACGTGATTCATCCGAACACATCACAAATAAGGCTCTACGATCGCAACGCATCATTGCGCGCGCATCGCAAAACCAAAATCCAAATGCCCGCGATGTCGACAACCCGGACACCGGCAAAAAAAGCCAAGAAATCAAAGGTCTTGTTAAAAAAAGTCAGCTTTGCTGAATGGAACCGCAAGCTTTGCAATCCAAAAGATGGTGGCGCCTATGATGGCAAGGTTGCTCTCCTGAGCATCGTGCAGGAAGGCCGGCCTGTTTCATGGGCACTGATGCGAGCAACTGAGATGCTGACACGCTCGATGCATCGAGGAGTTGGCGCTCAGCTTACGGGGCGAGACTGCCCTCAAAAGAGGGTGGCGACCCGCATATCAAGCGTAAGGAGTACACCATGTTCAAGAAAAGCCTGCTAATCCTGTCCGCGAGCGCCCTAGTCTGCATGGCGGGACTTGCGTCAAATGATGCTTTCGCCGGGCCATTCGGCGGTTTTCACCCTAAGGCCGGCGTTTCGCACCCTCAGTTCGCTGCCTATTACGGGCATAGGGCTGGCGGATCAGCAGCTGGCGGCGCCTATAGACGTGGCGGAGCGGCGGCTGGCGGCGCTTATAAACGTGGCGGATCAGGCGGCGGCTACGCATATGGCGGCGGTTCTTCCGGATCAGGCGGCGGCTATGTGTATGGCGGGGGTTCTTCCGGATCAAGCGGCGGCTACGTGAGTGGCGGCGGCTCTTCCGGATCAGGCGGCGCCTACGTGAGTGGCGGCGGCTCTTCCGGATCAGCCGGCGGCTATAGGGCCGGTGGCTATAGGGCCAATGGCTACAGGGCAGGCGGTTACGGACGCGGTGGATCTTCCGGAGGCGGCCATTACCGCAGGTAACAGGCTCCATGGCGGTTCGGCAGTTTCTTTAGGTTTTCGGGCTTTACAGAGTGTTCGCAACGCGGGACGAGGTTCCGGCCAGCCGAAAAGTCGGCCCGCGCTCGCCTAAACCTTAATCGGCGCATCGATGCGGACCCCTTGCGGAATGCAAAGTCGCCGGCGAAGCCGGCTTCTCAAGGCTGACGCCATGGCCTGATGTGCGCGGGAGGTTTCCGGGATCGCGTTCTGCTCTTGCCTAAATCCTGAAGCTGCGCGAATAACTTGGCGATGACGTCGAAGCTGCAGCCACCGCCTTTTGCCACCGATTCCCCGCTGGTCTCGCACACTGTGCCGAGCGCCAATTTCAGCGAGCGGCGCGATGCCATGCGGCCGGACATGCTCATTCTGCACTACACAGGCATGCCGTCCTGCGAGGATGCAATCCGCTGCCTCGCGTCTCCGCGGTCGGGCGTGTCCTGCCATTACGTCGTGGCCGAGGATGGCGCGATCACGCAAATGGTGCCCGAGGCTTATCGCGCCTGGCACGCGGGCGTCTCCCATTGGCAAGCCATCGAGGACATCAATTCCTGCTCGATCGGGATCGAGATCCACAATCCGGGGCATGATGGCGGATATCCCGATTTCCCGAACGCTCAGATGGCTGCGGTCGAGGCGCTATGCACCGACATCGTGGCCCGGCATTGGATCGCGGCGCGCCGCGTTCTTGCCCATTCGGATGTCGCCCCGCGCCGCAAGATCGATCCGGGCGAGAAGTTCGATTGGGCAAGGCTGGCGTTCGCAGGCGTCGGGCATTGGGTGGAGGCCGCCGCTATCGCCGGGGGCGAGGTTCTGGAACTCGGGGTGGGCGGCGATAGAGTCCTGACCTTACAAAATAATCTTCGGAGCTACGGTTATGGGATCGACCCCACGGCCGTCTTCGACGAGCACACGAAAATCGTGGTTTCCGCTTTTCAGCGCCACTTTCGGCCAGCCCTCGTCGATGGCCGCGCCGACCGCTCGACAGTTGAGACGCTGGCTGCTCTCCTTGACGCTTTACCGCGCACTTGACCGCTGGGCGCTGCGATGCCGAGCGCTTCCAGGCCAGCGTGCATCGCTTTTTTCATGACGGCCGGAAGCGCGAATGCCGACAGATTTGCGAGCGCGGCCCATTCGCCGCCGAAAGCTTCCGCCTCAGCCGTGACGCCGTGATAGCGGGCGGCAAGCACGCGCATTTCCAAATGAAAGTGCGTGAAGGTGTGTTTGATGGTTTGCGCCGCTATCCAATCCCCATTTGGCTGCAGTGAGCGCACAGGGCGCTCCTGGAACGCCGGGTGGCCCGTTGTATCCGCCATCCACTCGGTACAAGGCACCTCCATCATGCCGCCCAGCAGTCCTTTGTCCCTGCGCCGCCGCAGGAGAACATGTGGCGTGCCATCTTGGGTGCGAACGACCACGAAGGCGTCGCCGCGCCGGATCGGCTTCTCCGGCTTCGCCGCTCTAACAGGAAAGCGCTCGGCGTCGCCGCGATCCGAGGCAGTGCAGAAGCTGCGCACGGGGCATAGGAGGCAGGAAGGCGAGCGCGGCGTGCAGATCGTGGCGCCAAGGTCCATCATCGCCTGGGCGTAGTCGCCGGGCCGCTTCGAAGGGGTCAGCACCGCCGCCATGCTTCGGATCACCGGTTTCGCCGATGGCAGCGGCTGCTCGATTGCAAACAGCCGCGCAATCACGCGCTCCACATTTCCATCGACGACGGCGGCGGGCTCATCGAAGGCAATGGCCGCAATGGCCGCTGCCGTATACGCTCCAACGCCGGGGAGCGCGCGCAACGCCGCCTCGCTCGCGGGAAAGCCATCGCGAGCCACGGCTTGCGCGCAGGTATAAAGGTTTCGCGCCCGCGAGTAATAGCCAAGCCCCGCCCAAGCCGCGAGAACCTCGTCGCGCGATGCGGCCGCCAACGCTTCCGCGCTGGGCCATCTCGCCATGAATGTCTCGAAATAAGGAATAACGGCTTTCACCGTGGTCTGCTGCAGCATGATCTCCGACAGCCAGACCTTGTATGGATCGGTCTTCTCTTCCGGCCGCGCACGCCAAGGCAGATCGCGCCGCGCGCTGTCATACCAGGTGAGGAGCGCGCGTTGAAAATATACCGGGGAAAAGTGCATGGACGGAGTGTGCTTATTCGGCATCACATCTTTGCATTTCGCGAAGCGGCGGGGCCATCGCCTTTCTAGCGCGCGTCGAATCAGACATCCGCGAAGCTATGGCGGTCTTCCACGATCAACGCAAGAGCATCAGTTCACCCCAGTCGACGGGCGCTTACACGGGTCCCGTGTCGGTCGGGCGCTTTGTAGCGCCCATCGCGGGCAAGACGCTGAGCCGCGGCGGCACGGTTCTGGCCGAGCTGATCAGCGAGTGGGCCGCTATCGCCGGTCCTTCGCTTGCAGGGTACACAAGTCCGGCAAAGCTGGCGAAAGCCGCGCCAAGTCCCAGTTCTGCGGGAAAAGCCGCGCCCTCGGTGCTGCATCTGAAGGTCGATCCGGCGAAGGCGCTCGAAGTACAATATTGCACGCCGCAACTCATCGAGCGCATCAACCAAACGCTGGGCTTCAAAGCGGTGTCCAGTTTGCGTCTTGTCCAGGCGCCCTTGTTCAGCAAGTCAGCCGTGAAGCCGCGCGTGGCGAAGCTTGCACCCGTGAAAGAGGAGCAGCCCAAGCCCGAAAATCGCCTCAGCGCGGCGCTCGCGCGGATGGCGAGTGGCATAAAAGCCCGTGGATGTTCAGGCTAAGAACGCTTCCAGGGCGCTGCGCTGACTTGAAATTTGGCGTTAGCCGCTCCAAAACAACGCGAATGAATTCAGCTAGGAGAGGCCTGTGGACAGGAAGATCGCCGTTTTTGCGCCCGGAGCGATGGGTTTAATCGCTCTTCTGGCTTTCAACCCATTCTCGGTCACCGGGAATCGCATAGGCTTTGAGGCGGCGATTGCCGCGGAAGATCAGGCTGTGCCGGCAAAGGAAGCTGCTCCCCCCGCGGTTGAGAGCGCGCTGCCCGCGTTGCCCGACATGGTGCTGGGCAAGGACGACGCTCCGGTGACCATTGTCGAGTATTCGTCCTTGACCTGTCCTCACTGCGCGCATTTCCATAAGGATGTGATGCCGGAGCTCAAGTCGGAGTACATCGATACGGGCAAGGTACGCTACATTGAGCGCGAGTTCCCGCTCAACAATCCGGCGCTGGCGGGTTCCGTGCTCGCCCGCTGCATCGATCCGAGCCGCTTTTTTGCCTTCACCGATCTGCTGTTCTCGAAGCAGGAGGATTGGGCTTTCAAGGATGATGCCATGCAGCCGCTGCGGTTATACGCGAAACAAGCCGGGCTGAATGACGCGGATTTCGACAAGTGCATCGACAATGAAGAGCTTCAAAAGAAGGTACTCGCAGTTCGCGAACGGGGCGAGAAAGAGGGTGTGAAGGGAACGCCCACCTTCTTCATCAACGGCAAGATTTTCAATGGCGCGCCCACTCTGGCGGCGATGGCCGAGGAGATGAAGCCTTATCTCAGCACGCAATAGATGGTGCGCTAAAATCAAGCGGCGGCCTGACTGGCCGTCGCATTCAGTTCTGCCGTGAAAAACAGAATAGACAGCACCCTCTTAGAGCGTCCGGCAAAACCGGCTATTGCGGGATCAGGAATTCACTTTTTATAGAGCGCAGGCGAAAGAGTTATACGCGCAGCCGCGGACGTGAATCGTGCGTGGAGCTGTCGTAAATCTCTCTCGGTGTCATAATCTTGTGTAATTCGCTGGCTTCAGGCTCCACTGACTTGCCGCGCGCCTTCCGAATCGAAGCATTACTGATCGGATGGTCTTCGGATCAGCCTGACGCGCATCCGCTGACGATTGGCCAGGAGCTTGGATCGCGGGCGGTCGAACGGAAGGGCGGAATTTGTGCAAATCACACGGCTAAGGCTTCTCGGCTTTAAATCCTTCGTGGAGCCGACCGAGCTTTTGATCGGCCCTGGGCTCACGGGCGTTGTCGGCCCCAATGGCTGCGGAAAATCGAATCTCCTCGAAGCGCTTCGCTGGGTGATGGGCGAAACGTCCTACAAGAGCATGCGCGCGTCGGCCATGGACGACGTGATTTTCGCAGGCACCGACAAACGGCCAGCGCGCAATATGGCCGAAGTGATGGTCGCCATCGATAATTCGAAACGAACAGCGCCTGCGGCGTTCAATGACGCCGACGTGCTCGAGATATCGCGGCGCATTCAGCGGGACGCAGGCTCCATCTACAAGGTCAACGGCAAGGAGGTGCGCGCCAAGGACGTGCAAATCCTCTTCGCCGATGCCGCAACCGGCTCAAGAAGCCAGGCGCTCGTCCAGCAGGGGACAATCGGGCAGCTCATCAACGCGAAGCCTCAGGAGCGCAGGCAAATCCTGGAAGACGCGGCAGGCATCGCGGGGCTTTACAGCCGCCGCCACGAGGCGGAGTTGCGCCTCAAGGCCGCGGAATCCAATCTCGAACGGCTCAAGGATGTGATCGGGCAGATCGGCTCGCAGCTTGCGAATTTGCGGCGGCAGGCGCGGCAGGCCCAGAAATACAGGGAACTGACGGCGGAGCTTCGCAAGCTCGAAGCTATTCAGCACCATCAGCATTATGCGACGGCCAATGCGGCTGTGCAGTCGGAGGAGGCGCAGCTTCTTGAAGCGCTGCGCGCGGTCGGGCAATTCACGCAAGCCGAGGCATCCGCGCTACGCGCTCAGACTGAGGCGGCGGACGCCTTGCAGCCCTTGCGCGACGAGGAAGCCACCCGCGCGGCGGTTCTGCATCGCATTCAGGTTGAGCGGGACACGCTCGACCGCGAGGAGGCCCGGGCGAGGGAGCGGGAAACGGAGCTGAAGGCGCGCTTCGACCAGATCCAGCAGGACGCCGAGCGCGAGGACGCCGCGATCGCCGAGGCGCGCGAGCTCCTGGCGAGGTTCGACCGCGATGAAGAGGCGATCAAGGCGCAGGGCGACGGCTCCGATGCGCGCGAGGAAGCCTCGGAGCGGGCGGAGGTGGCGCTTGCCGCCTTGAATGAAGCCGAGGCGGTGGTTTCGGCGCTGACCGCGAAGGTCGCCGAGCTTCGCGCTGAGCGCCGCCAGCTCGAAACGCAGATTTCCGAGCACGGCTCGCGCGCGAGCCGGTTCGCCGCCCAGGAGGCCGAGATTGCGCGGCAGGTCGCGGACCTTCGGGCCAGGGCAGGAGCATCCTCGCCCGTCGAGGACCTTCGCGAAGACGTGGCGATGCTGGAAGACCAGCTCGAAACGCTGGAAGGAGACATCCTTGCGGCGGAGGAAGCGGTCGCGCATTCCCGCACGCGTGAAAAGGATACGCGCGATGCCGCGCAAGCCGCTCGGTTGAAGGCCAAGAGCCTCGAAACCGAGGTCGCCACGCTCATCAAGCTGTTGAAGCCTTCCGATGCGGGGCGGTTCAAGCCTATCGTCGATCAGAATCTCGGTCTCGCCCGGCTTTGAAATCGCGCTCGGCGCCGCTCTTGGCGACGATCTCGACGTAACCGCCGACCAGGCTGCGCCGACACGCTGGACGCTGATCAGCGTTGTCTGGGGCGACCCCGCGCTGGCCGAGGGCGTCGAGCCGCTTTCGGCCTTTGTGCGCGGACCGTTGGAGCTATCGCGCAGGCTCGTGCAGATCGGCGTCGTCGCCTCCAGGGAGGATGGCGACCGTCTTAAAGATCGCCTGAGCCCCGGCCAGCGGCTTGTTACCAAGGAGGGCGATCTCTGGCGCTGGGATGGGTTCGTGTCCGCTGCGAACGCTCCAAGCGCCGCTGCGCGCCGGCTCGCGGAGCGCAACCGCCTGACCGGCCTCGAAGCTCAGCTTGATGATGTCCGGGAAGCGGCCGACCGCGCCGATACCGAGCGGCAGGCGGCACAAGCGGCCGCCGCCGAAGCGCAGGCGACCGAAAAGCGCCTTCGCGATGCGGCGCGCGCCGCGCAGGCTGCCTTGGCACAGAAGCGCGCCTCCTTCTCGCAGGCCGAGCGCGCCGCGATGGAGCAGGCGAACAAGCTGCAAAGCCTGGAAGAGGGGCGCGAGCGGGCGGCTTATGCACGCGAAGAGGCAGAGGCGGCTCGCGAGAACGCTGAGGACGCGCTCGCCTCCGCGCGGCCTATCGATCATGCCGAAGCAGAGCTTGAGAAGCTGAAAAAGCAGGCGGGCTTCAAGCGGAACGGATACACCGAGGCGAAGGCGGCGCTGGACGGCATCGAGCGCGATATTCGCGGCCGGCAATTCCGGCTGAAATCGATCAACGAAGAGCGTATTCGCTGGCTCCAGCGCACGAAGAGCGCGAGCGCGCAAATGGCGAGCCTCGACGAGCGGCTCGGCGGCATCCAGGCCGAGCTTCAATCGCTGGCGGACCTGCCTACTAAAATTGCAGAGCGGCGCGCCAAGATCCTGAACGAGATCGGACAAGCCGAAACGGCGCGCAAAGCCGCGGCCGACAAGCTTGCCGAGGCGACAAACGCGCTTCGCGAGGCCGACAAGGCTTTGCGCGATGCCCAGGCCGGCCTCTCGTCTGCGCGTGAGGCGCGGGCGCGAATCGAGGCGCGGCTGGAAGCGGCCCGCGAGCGCCGCACGGAATACGCAACCATGATCCGCGACAATTTCGAGTGCCAGCCCACCGAATTGCTGCAAAGCGTCGGCGTGGAAGAGACCGCCGATCTGCCCGCGGCCCACGACATCGAGCAGAACATCGTCAAACTCAAAGCGGAACGCGAGCGGCTGGGCGGCGTGAACCTGCGTGCCGAAGAAGAGGCGGCCCAGCTCGGCGGCGAGTTCGACGGCATGGAGAAGGAGCGCGCTGATCTTGACCGACGCCATCGCCAAGTTGCGCACCGGCATCGCGAACCTGAACAAGGAAGGCCGCAAGCGTCTGCTCGACGCCTTCGACACGGTGCAGGCGCATTTCGAGCAGCTGTTCAAAGTGCTTTTCGCGGGCGGGGAGGCGCACCTTCAGCTCATTGAAAGCGACGATCCGCTGGAAAGCGGTCTTGAAATCTATTGCCGGCCGCCCGGCAAGAAGACACAAGTGCTGTCCCTGCTTTCCGGCGGCGAGAAGGCGTTGATCACGCTGGCGCTCATCTTCGCGGTGTTCCTCACAAACCCGTCGCCGATCTGCGTGCTCGACGAGGTGGACGCGCCGCTCGACGACGCGAACGTGGACCGCTTCTGCACCATGATGGATGAGATGTCGCGCTCCACCGAGACGCGCTTCCTCGTCATCACCCACCATCCGATGACCATGAGCCGCATGAACCGGCTGTTCGGCGTGACCATGCAGGAGAAGGGCATAAGCCAGCTCGTGTCGGTGGATTTGCAGGCCGCGGAGCGGTTCCGCGAGGCGAGTTAATCCCGCTTTACAACAGTTTCCATACCGAAGTGAGCAACCTATGCCGTCTGCACTCATCCTAAACCGCAGATTGCAGCCGGCGCAGCCCAACTCGATGTTGGCTCATATTGAGAGCTGATTTATATGGGCCGCACAGCGTAGCGTCTGGCGCTTCAGCCCCTCAGCATGATATTTTTACCAGCATGAACAGACAGAACAAAAGCGCGGGCGAACCCCGCATCACCTTCAACCCAGCGCAATGCGGCGGGCGGCCTTGCATTCGCGGCATGCGTATTCGCGTGAGCGACCTCCTCGAAATGCTCGCAGATGGCGTCAGCGCAGAAACGATGCTCAGCGATTTTCCCGATCTTGAACCTGAGGATATTTCGGCTGCGCTGCGCTTCGCGGCGAAGCGCGTAGATCACGCCTTGCCGCATGAGCGGCAAGGCAAAGCTGGAAGTCTGGGCGGATGCTCAGCTGCCCCCGGGGTTGGCGGCATGGCTGCGGGAAAATTATGATGTGAAGGCGCTCTCCTTACGGGAACTGGGCCTGAGGGATGCGGACGATCTTGTAATTTTCCACGAAGCAAATAGGCGTGGCGCAATTTTGATCAGCAAGGACAGCGACTTCGTGGAACTCGGTTCAGCGCTTCGCCCACCGCCGCAATTGATTTGGGTTACCTGCGGCAACGTTACGAACGCAAATCTTAAGGCGGATTTTTTCTGCAATCTTCGAAAGAGCAATGGATTTGCTGGCGGCTGGCGAGGCAATTGTCGAAATTGGCTAACCGAAGCATCAGCGGAAAACGGCTGCGTCAGCTTGACGTTAGTCTGCCAAACTGCGCTTAAACAGATGTTGGATGAACTGAAGCGGTGCGGCTTACTTCGGCGCGCGCTTCGCGAGGATGCGTTGCAGCGTGCGGCGATGCATGTGCAGCCGGCGGGCTGTCTCGGAGACGTTGCGGTTGCACAACTCGTAGACGCGCTGAATGTGTTCCCACCGCACGCGGTCCGCCGACATTGGGTTCTCCGGAGGCTTCGGCTTCGCTTCGCCGGAAGCGGTGAGCGCGGCAAGGATGTCTTCGGCGTCGGCAGGCTTGGAGAGATAATCCACGGCGCCGAGCTTCACTGCGTTGACCGCGGTAGCGATATTCCCATAGCCCGTCAGAACAAGCGCCCGGCAGTCCGGCCGCGTCTCGCGCAGCATGCGAATGACATCGAGGCCATTGCCGTCCTCAAGGCGCATGTCGACAACGGCGTAGGCCGGCGCCAATTCCCGGATTGCCTGCTTGCCCGCCTCGAGCGTCTCTGCTGTGCGAACGCTGTAGCCTCGAGCCTCCATCGCCTTGGCAAGCCTGGACAGGAATGGCTTGTCGTCGTCAACGATCAGGAGGGAGTTGTCTGCCCGGGATTCCGGGACTGCGAGCGTCGCCATTGCTGCATTTACCTTTTTGTCACACCCTACAGAGTGTCGCAGTATACGACACAAATCTGGAGCGCACAAAATTTATGCTGCGATCTCTATTGCTTTTTTAATCTAAGATGATGCCTCAAGCCGGTCACGAGGCCAGGATATTTCAACAAGTGCTCCAGTCTCAGGCAATACCCGATTTGCGATCTGAATGGAAGCGCCAGAGCGCTCAAGCAGAGTCTTGGCAATAAAGAAGCCAAGGCCCATGCCGCTTTCCTCGCGATCGCCTTCCGCCTTCGGACGATTTGTCACATACGGTTCGCCGAGAAGATTGATGACGTTGGGATGGAAGCCCGGGCCATCATCTCCGATGCGGATCAATACCTTATTCTGATCGTAGGTGGCGTCGATGGTCACACGCTCGCTCGCAAACTCGACGGCGTTCTCCGCCAGATTGACGAGGCTGTGCATGAGACCGGGATTGCGGGTGATGACAGGTTCCGTCGCCGGCTTGCTTGGCGACGAGTTGTCGGCAAGAAACACATCGATCTCGACGCCCGGCGTCCTGAGCGGCGCAACCACCTCTTCAATGAGATGACGGAGCCGCATTTTTGAGAAGATGATGTCCTCCTCGCCCTCGCGTCCGCTTTTGGAAAGCTGGCTCAGGATTTCGCGGCAGCGCGCTGCCTGCGTTTGCAAAAGGAGAATGTCATCGTGCGGTGCGCTGTTCTTGGGGATTTCCCTTTCCAGTTCCTTGGCTACCAGCACAATCGTAGAGAGGGGCGTGCCGAGCTGGTGGGCGGCTGCGGCGGCCAGCCCGTCGAGCGCCGTCAACCGCTGCTCGCGCGCCAGCACAAGCTCGGCGGCGGAAAGCGCCTGGGCCATTTGCCGCGCCTCCTGCTCGATGCGCCAAGCGTAAATCGCGATGAACACGATGCACGATACCAGCGCGGACCAAAGCCCGACCATATAGTTCAGCGGCAGGATCGGAGGCTCGGTGTCCGTCCAGGGCAGGGGCAGGTGATAGCGCGCGAGGATGGTGGCCAGGATCACGGTATACGCTGCCAGCAGCGCTGTAACAGCAAGCCGCTGCGTCGATGCGGAGACTGCGACCGGAACGATGAGCAGGAACGCAAACGGGTTTTCGAGGCCGCCGGTCAGAAAAAGGAGCGCCGACAATTGCAGGACGTCATAGCTGAGGAGCAGGATCGCCGACCGGCTCGAAAGCAGCTGCGAGCGCGGGTAGGCGATGCTCAAGACCGTGTTCAGGCCTGCGGAAAGCAGAATGACGGCCATGCAAAGCGCGAGCGGGACGGGAAAGTTGAACCCGTAATAGAGCGTGAGGATGGTCGCCATCTGCCCGGCGACGGCAAACCATCTGAGCCTGATCGTGGTTCTAAGCCGCAGGCGGCTTGCCTGCGAGAAGTGTGGCATGAACATGAGACGCACCTGAAACCCGCCGATCAGGCGAGCGTAGGAGAATTCCTTTGAGCGCTTTTACGTCCGGCCTCGGCAATGCCTCATTGACGGGACTTGCACCAAGGACCACGTCTTCTCGCAATCCGCACAGAAAATCAATGGCGTTCCGACAAAAAGGCGAGCAAAGAAACTTATGAAAACCCGCTATGCAGCTTTTCTGGCGTTTGTACTTTTCGCTGCGGGCTTCGGAGCGATGTACACGCTCTTGAATATGCCCGAGAGGGTCCACCAGGGCGAGGGTACGCCTCTTATCGGTGGTCCCTTTTCTCTCGTGGATACGAACGGGACGCGCGTGACCGACCGCGATTTCCGAGGCAAGCTGATGCTTGTCTTTTTTGGCTATAGCCATTGCCCCGATGTCTGCCCGACCGAGCTGCAAACCCTGTCCGAGGTCATGAACAAACTCGGGCCCGAGGCCGGCAAGGTCGCGCCGATCTTCATTTCGGTCGATCCGAAGCGCGATACGCCGGAGGTGCTCGCCGCCTATGTGAAAAACTTCGATCCGCGCATCACGGGATTGACCGGGGACCAAAACGAGATCGCAAGCGCCGCGAGGGCTTACCGCGTCTACTTTCGGAAATCTGGAGAGAGCGGAGGAGACGATTACACGGTCGATCACTCCGCTTTCGTCTATCTCATGGACGGCGAAGGCAGGTATATCACCCACTTCTCGTTCAATTCGGCGCCGGAAGCCATGCTGGCTGTGATCAGGAAGCAGATTGCGGCTGACAACGGTTCAGATAGGGCTTAAGCTCAACCAAAGATTAATTTGCAGTGCTGGCTTTCCATGCAAGCTTTATAGATGGCATAAGCTTCAACACTTGGTTATGTTGATCATTCCCTGCCTATTCCGGGTTATCTTAAGGTCGATCGCTTTGAGAAGGAGATCACGTGCTCTATCATCTATATGAGCTGAGCCATGCCGCGATATCCCCGGCCAGAGCGGCGGCTAATTCGACCCGGCTTATGCTCAGAAACCCGTTCAATCCATTTTCGTACACGAATATTGGACGGAACGCTGCGGCAGCCGCCGAATTGATGGAGCGCACGACTTGCCGCTATAAGAAGCTCGGGTTCAACATCAAAGCCACGACTGTCAAGGGCAAACCCGTCGAAATCGCCCAGGAAATCGTCTGGCGCAAGCCGTTCTGTGATCTCCTTCACTTCAAGAAAATCTTGCCCGAAGGCGCGCCCAGCGAGCCTCACCTCCTCATCATCGCGCCGTTGTCGGGCCATTACGCCACGCTCCTGGCTGGCACGGTAGAAGCCATGCTGCCTTATGCCGACGTGTACATTACGGATTGGCATGATGCCCGTCATATCCCGCTTCGGGAAGGCGCCTTCACCCTCGATGATTACATCGACTACGTCATGGCGATGATCGAGATCTTCCAGGGCGACGTACACGTCATGGCCGTCTGCCAGCCGGGCGTACCGGTCATGGCGGCCGTGGGGCTTATGGAAGCGCGCAACCATCCCTTCCTTCCCAGGAGCGTCATCCTGAAGGGCAGCCCGATCGATACGCGGCAAAGCCCCACTGCGGTCAACAAGCTTGCGGAGGAAAAAGGCACGAACTGGTTCCGGCGGACGGTCATCACCTCCGTCCCCTGGCCGAACCGTGGGCATGGCCGCCTCGTCTACCCGGGGTTCCTTCAGCTGACCGGCTTCATGGCGATGAATCTTGACCGCCATATGAATGCGCACAAGGATCTCTTCATGAACCTGGTTCGCGGCGACGGCGACTCGGTTGAGAAGCACAAAGAGTTCTACGATGAATATCTGGCGGTGATGGATCTCTCCGCGGAGTATTACTTGCAGACCATCGACCAGGTGTTCGTGAAGCATCAGCTTCCGAAGGGCGAAATGCGCCATCGCGGCGAGTTGATCGACCTCAAGGCCATCCGTCATGTCGCCCTGATGACGATAGAAGGCGAAAAAGACGACATTACTGGCGCTGGGCAGACGGAGGCCGCGCTTCATCTCTGCACAAACCTGGCGCGCTCCAAGAAGCTGCACTACACGCAGCCAGGCGTCGGCCACTACGGCATTTTCAACGGCTCGCGCTACAGGAAGGAAATCGTGCCCCGGGTGGTGGCCTTCATGGCAGACCACGATATCCGTGGGGGAGCCCTTCGCTGGCTTTGGCACCGTCTGGTTGGTGAACGGGATGTGGCCGCCCCGCCCGTTCCGCTGCCTGCCGAGGAAACGAAACAGCCGGTGGAAGCTGTGGTGGAGGAGGCGGCACTCGCCGCGCGTCTTTCGTCCTTACCGGCCAACCGGTCTATCCGAATGCAAAAAGGGCATTCATCATCGCGGCGTTTCGCGCGGCACCGGAAGCCATCCAGGATCAAAAATCGGACCCCGATGAAGTGATGACGCGCAGCTGGGACTGCTAATCGGAAGGCGGGCAAAGCTAGAAACTCGGCACTGATGTGCGGTGGTGGCCATGAGCAGCGACCCAATCAAGGTGGGCGATGTCGTTGAGCTCAAATCAGGCGGTCCGCCAATGACCGTTACCGGGGTCTACACCAATCTGGTGGGCTATACCGAGATCAAGTGCCGATGGTTCTTTGGAAGGATGGAGACAGAGACGTTCTCGCCGGCTGTGCTGGTCCCGAGCCAGCCGAGACCATTTGACGACCTGAAGGGGCCTTTCGCGCCGTCTATCCAAGACAATAGCGCACCGGAGAAGGCATAAAGGAAGATCCAAAGGGATCAGGTGCGCATCCCTAAGCCAAGCGATGAACGCGTGATCGGCGAGCCGATAATCTTTGGGTATCGCGGTTCCTCGGCCTCCTCAACAGGCCCGGCGCAACCTCACTTGCCAAATCTGTGCCGGCTTATCGCTTCGAACACGCCAGCGCTTCGAAGCTCGCCCAAGAGCGACAGATCCTGGATCTGAAATGGCTCGCTCATGAAGGAAGCGAGATGCGGCTCCAGCGCGTTCCCCGCCTCATGCAGTTCCGAGCTTTCGAGCGGCCCCGCAAGCGAGATGTGAAAGCGAAAGGCGCTGAGAACATAAGGGTAGCCGAATTCCCTTAGGAATGCCGTTTCCTGCGGCGACAGGTCATCCATCTCCTCGCGCCTGTCCTCTTCCTCGTCGAAAGGCGCGCGGAATTTGTCGAAATGCGTGACGCACTCTGTGGCCAGCCAGTCGACGTCCGCCTCATTCCCGTTCAGCATCAAGGTAAGATAACGCTGATGATGGCCGAGCGTCAGCCGCCCGGCGGCAGGCGCGCGTCTGTTCGCGCAAAAATTATCGAGCGCGTCGCGAAGCGATTCAGGCGCAACGTCATCCCTCAGGCGGAACGGCGCCTTGAAAGTGGCATGAAGTCCATAGACCGCGGGAGCTTTGGTTGCCCGAGCGGCTAGTTCCGGCGCAAGGCCGAAGGTCTCGAACCCCCCGAACCAGAGCGCTCCGAACTCGGCTATCGCGGTCTCGGGGAGCGGAGTCCAATAAATGGCGTAGCGTTGAAAGCGTTCTCGCATCATGAGAAGTTCCGTTGTCAGTATCGGCGCAAGGGAGGACTGGCCTTTCGTCCTCACCCGGCCTGGTGTCATTTCGACGACACCAGGGTACACGTTCACAACTTGATCGGCCTCATCTGGCGAGGCGAGCATACGATGCTTATCCGATCGATCCGTTTCCGAAACTTTTCAGAAACCGTCATGACGGCGGTGTCTAACGTCAGTCATACATAAAATTCAGGCCCCGGCGCTGCTCACTCGGCCGGTCCTGACGTCCACCCATCGCCGTTGCTCACAGCCGCAGAATTCCGGCGGCACGCTACAGCGCTCTACTGGCGACGCTATTTAGCGGTCCGCAGACCCAGCCATCTCTGCGACCCGGATCGGGCGAGTTTCCGATTGCGCAGGCCAATCCATTGTGGACATGACTGAAAACATGCGCCGCAATTCACCGCCGAGATTCAAAATGTGAAGTTGCAGCAGACGATCGGCTTCTTCAGGCAGGCTTTCCTGGATCGCATGCAAAATCCGGTCGTGGTCCGCGACGGAAAATTTCACCCGGTTCATCTGTTCCAGCTGTAATCTGCGATAGGCGGCGACCCGGTTGCGAATGCTGAGCGTCAATTTGATCAGACATTCGTTGCGGCTTGCTGCGTAAATAGCCTCGTGAAAGGCCTCGTTGGCCTTCTGATAGCTTCGCGCATCGCGCAATTCTGCATATTTGCGACACGATTCTTGAGCTGCCGCGATCGCGTCCACGTCGCTATTCAGGCAGGATTTTGCAGCCAAGCGTCCACAGGCTCCCTCGAGCTCGGCCATGACTTCGAGCAGCTCCACGAGCTCGCGAATGCCGAGCTTTGCGACGATGGCGCCCTTGTGCGGCCTGAGCTCTATCAACCCGTTAGAAGAGAGCTGACGGAGAGCTTCACGAACCGGGGTGCGAGACGTGCCATACATTTCAGCGAGCCTGCATTCGTCCAGCTTATCTCCCGGCTTCAGCTTGAATGAGAGAATGTCCTCTTCGATCATCGCACGCAAGCGCTCAGCTTGTGACGGACTCATTCCCCCCCGCTCCTGTAATAAAGACCTGCATAGGCACTACCTTCAGATCATGACAAAACGCTTACAGCGCCAAAAAATGCAAAAGCACAGAAACTCGCGCTGAAGTAGCCGCCTTTTCACTCCGCCCCTTTGATTGAATTTGGAATAAGAGTATCATCTGCTTTCGCTTATCGTTTTGACTTTCCTCAAACCTAAGTCGAGCCCCATATAGGGGCATCCTATTTTCAAAAAAACTTTGTCCGCATTAGGTTCCAGCGATGAAAACTTTGTAGTTTGCATCCGCAAACAGTGCGGTCCATCGAAGCAACTTGCAGCAAGCGGACCAATCCGTAGCGGTCACTGAACGCACCCAAATGTTTGAACGTGCTCATGCTCATAACTCAGATCATACTAAGGTAGCATACTAAGATAGAAAGAGACACCGATTTGCCGTCCTTGGCAAGCAGTTTATCCATTGCAGCAAAGGTTATGACCGCTATCTGGATCTGCGGGCCAAGCGATCACGCTCTTGAAGGCCTGCCTCGATAAGTACATCACAGAGACAGTAAATCGAACCCTGATAGCGATTATGAAGCTATCAACCTTGATAGGGGGAGCCAATCTCACATGGCTCAGGCAGAAATGCCAAAAGAGCACTCCGCTCGCGGACAGGCAGTCCGGCCTGATTCTCTAACACTTGGGAGGCTGCCCGCAAAGGGAGCAACCAGACGGCAAATCCTGGCGCAGATAGCCGCTGAATTGCGCGACATCAAGCTTGACCGTGAGTATGATACGGGCTCTAGGATCGGCCGTTCTCGCCCGTCCGCTTACGGCTTCTCGCGCCCGACAGGCCCCTGGGCGCATTTCCGGTGAAACAGTGAGGCATTCCCATGAGATGGCAAGGTCGCCGCGAAAGCGAAAACGTGGAAGACCGCCGCGACGAAGGCGGTGCGTATGAGGATGGCGGCGGCGGCGGATTTCCTTTTCCGGGCGGAGGAGGGGGCGGATTCCAGATCCCCATGGGCCAGGGCGGCGGCGGCATCGGCATCATCGGCCTGATCATCATCGCCGGAATTGCGCTGCTCCTCGGCGTCGATCCGCGTATGATCTTGAACGGCGGCGGCGGCGAGGAAATGCCCGGCGGGCGTCACATCCAGCTTCCGAGCGATCCGAGGGAACGCTCCGTCAGCGCCGAAGACGACAGCATGAAGAAGTTCGTCTCTGTCGTTCTCGCCGATACGGAAGACACCTGGAGCAGGATCTTCGCCGAAAAGGGCCAGCGCTACACGCCGCCCAAACTCGTGCTTTTCCGCGACGGAATTCAATCGGGCTGCGGCCTCGCGAGTTCACAGATGGGGCCATTCTACTGCCCCGTAAACCGCAAGATTTATGTCGATCTGTCTTTCTATGAGTTGCTGAAGCGGCGGTTCAAGGCGCCCGGCGAATTCGCGCAGGCCTATGTTATCGCCCATGAAGTCGGCCACCACATCCAGAACCTGCAGGGCCGCCTCGATGCAGCACAGCGACTGCAGGCGGCGGCCTCCGGACCGGAACGCAATGCAATCCAGGTGCGCGTCGAGCTTCAGGCCGACTGTTACGCCGGCGTCTGGGCCAAGAACACCGACCGCATCAACAAGACCCTCGAGCCGGGCGACATCGAGGCGGCGTTGCGGGCGGCCGCGGCCATCGGCGACGACGCCATTCAGAAGAGCACGAGAGGATACGCCGTTCCCGATTCATTCACGCATGGATCGTCCGAGCAGCGCGTGCGCTGGTTCACGAGAGGCTATGACAGCGGCTCCATGTCCGATTGCGATACGTTCAGAACCGACACGCTCTAGGAATAATGCTCATGTCCCCTCGTCCTGTCCTTCTCCCGCAACGGGAGAAGGACGCTGTTGCGCTGGGAACCACCAGACGCGCCTTGAGCTTCGCCGGGAGAGCCTACGAACAAGGTTCTTTGAAACCTGACGGGGATATGATTTCTGGTGTGAGGATGTCATAATTTCGTGCTTCTTATGCGAAGCAAGACGCCCTGATTCACAAGCGCTCGCCTGTTAGCGGAACGACCACTTTTCCCGGTTGGCATGTTTTCGATTTTGACAGCACTTCCCGCGCCACCTAAGGAACTGACAGAAACTTCCACTTGAGGGTTGGAACCATGGTTGCATTTCACGCGGTCGTGCTGGCGGCAGGGCAAGGCGTCCGGATGAGAATCCTCAATTCCGAAGGTCCTGCATCCCTTGGTAGGCCTGCCCCTTGTAGCGCACGTCATCAAGGCGGCCACGAATGCGGGAGCGGCATCCTGCTCGTTGGTTATCCCGCCGGACGCAAAAGGCTTCGAGGCGCTAGCCACGCCGATTGAGACGCGGTTCTTCGAGCAGAAGGAACGCCTTGGGACCGCCCACGCCGTGCTCACGGCCCGCGAAGCCCTCGCCGAGGTGAACGGCCCCGTGCTCACCCTTTACGGCGACACCCCGCTCGTCTCGCCGGAAAGCATTCGGAAACTGGCCGCCGCGGTTGAAGACGGCGCCGATATGGCCGTCATCGGCTTCAACGCGAAGGAACCGCAGGGCTATGGCCGTCTCATCCTCGGCCAGGGAGGCGAACTGCTCGCCATAAGGGAGGAAAAGGACGCGACGCCCGAGGAACGCGCGTTGTCTCTTTGCAACTCCGGAATTATGGCGTTTCGCGGCCATTTGCTTCTGCCCTTGCTCGACCTCATCGACAACAAGAACAAGGCCGGCGAATATTATCTGACGGACGCCGTGGAGATCGCGCGCTCTGAGCGCCGGCGCATCGCCTGGGAGGTCATCGACGAGGACGAGGTGCGGGGCGTCAATACGCGCGTGCAGCTCGCCGAGGTGGAGGCCATTGTGCAGACACGCTTCAGACTGCGCGCCATGGATGGCGGCGCGACGCTCGTTTCACCGGAGACAGTTACATTCAGCCACGATACCGTGATCGGCCAGGATGTCCTCATCGAGCCGAACGTGTTTTTCGGGACGGGCGTCGTGATCGAGGATGGCGTGACGATCAAGGGCTTCTGTCATTTCGAGGGCGCGCACATCGAGCGCGGCGCTATCGTTGGACCATTTGCTCGGTTCCGACCCGGAACGCGGGTCGGCCCGAAGGCCAAGGTCGGCAATTTTGTGGAGCTGAAAGCTGCCGAAATTGATGCAGGCGCCAAGGTCAATCACCTGAGCTATGTCGGCGACACCCATGTTGGCGCAGCCGCGAATATCGGGGCAGGCACGATTACCTGCAATTATGACGGCTTTCGCAAGCATAAGACCGACATCGGCGCGGGCGCGTTCATCGGCTCTAACAGCGCGCTCGTCGCGCCGGTTCGAATTGGCGAAGGCGCTTATGTCGGCTCGGGAAGCGTCATCTCAGAGGATGTTCCAGCGGACTCCCTTGCCTTGACCCGCGCGCCGCAGGTTCATCGCGAAGGTTGGGCGGGCCGCATGCGCGCGCGGCACAAGGATGATCGTTCAAAATAGCGGCCCGCGGGAGGAAAAGCCGCGGATAGCTGCATTTAACTTTGATCTGGCCTGTTGCTACAGCCAGGGTGCATCCCGATACGGTGCAGATTGCAACCGAGGGCGCAGTGTGGGGTTCGATTGCTTAGGCGGGGGATGTTGGACGACACGGTGATCCCGGATCGGGATCCGGGACCTCCGACGGCCCCCTCAGTTCAAACTTACAGAGCTGGGTTCATTAGTTGACAGCGGCGGCTTTTGGCTTTTCACTCTTACGCCTATTTGGAGCAGCGAGAGACGCCGTGAACCCAGAACCTCTATCGCTCGTTTTTACGGGGCACATGGTGGACTTGCCGGAGCGCGCGCAACCGCGCTTTCCCTCCACGCTCGTCAATGCGGCCAGCGCCGAAATAGAGCGCCGCATTGTACGTCACACCGCAGACCATGTTCCAAGCAAAGTCAAAGGCTTCGCGAGCCTCGCGCGCGGCGGGGATATTCTTTTCCACGAGATTTGCCGGAAGCTAGGTTTCGAGACCGTTATCATTCTGCCTTTCTCTCCGGACCTTTTTCTGAAAACCTCGGTCGAAGGCGTTGAAGACGGTCGGTGGGCAGAGCGATTTCAAAAGCTTTGGAACGAGACGCCGCGCGACCGCCGCCATAATCTTGGTCTGCCTGAGTCCGATGAAGCTTATGCGGCTTGCAACGACTTCCTGCTCGACCTTGCCCGTCGGGAGGCTCCGGTGCAACTCATCACTCTCTGGGATCGCCAAACGGGAGCCGGTGTGGGAGGAACCTCCGAATTTATTGGCCGGGTCAAACAGACATATGGACGAGATCCGGAGATAATCGATCCGAAAGATTTACACTAAAATCGTGGGCGAGGCTCGCCTAGCAAGGCGCGAGCGCAAGCCTGCTCTCAATGTCTCGGCAAGCCGAGCGCGGTTCGCTTCACGTCCCAATAATATTGATAGAGCTTCACGCGCGGCATGGAGAGCGGGATCGAAGGCTCGGCCGGCGGCAACGGCCGCCCGTGTTTCGCTATGAGCCTTTTTATGCGCCAGTGCATGTACCGCTTTTTGCTTCTGGTGCAATAGTGGTTGACCCAGGCCTTGGTATCGAGGACGGGCCTGCCGTGAAGCCAGGCGACCTCGAAGAACGACGACTGCTCGAGCAGGCCGTTCCGATCGCCTCTGGCGCGCATCTCGTCGATGAGCCAGAGCACGTCTTCGAGAAGCGGTTCACCCCAACCTGATTTCAGGCCAACCACCCCGCTATTGCCGTCGGGGCGGAACGCCGGGCTGGGGTTGTGCGAGGCGCCATGGGGGAAGCCGGAAAGGTCCCCAGGAAAGTGGGAGACCGGCGGGAGATGATCGAATTCCCAGAAAATGGCTCCTTGCTCGATCATGGAGTTCACCGCAGCCGTAAACCCCGGATAGATGAACATATCGGAGTCCAAGAACACGCACACGCCGCCATTTTGGCGAAGCGCATGGAGCATAACGCACGGTTTCAACCGTAAAATAAAGCCTCGGTCGCCAAAATATGGCTCATCGATGCTTCGAATGTCGACGATCTCAACGCCGAGATCCGTATAGCGCTCAGGATGATCGGTATATATGACGATCCTGTGCAGCGCTGAGGGATCGGCCTTGAGGGTCGAGATGCAGTATTGCATCTCGAGTTCGATGCCGTGCTCGTCTTCCTGCAAATGCGCGAGCTTGCGATGGCCAAAGTCAAGATAAACAAAAACAGGCGGAGCCATCGGGCAATTTCTCTTTTTGATAAGCGCGAGACAAGCCCACGGACGAGACAGGAGCTACACCTTGTCAGCCATCATCGCAAGCTGAGGCGGCTCCATTTACCCAGGTTTTGCGGTCGCTTTCTACCGCAAGCATGCATATAGACTGCTGCCTCGCGGCAGGCGTGCGCGGGCGTGCTTTTTGAAGGAACGGCCGGGAACAAGGCGGCTTGCGTCCCGGATGACAGAAGGGCACAGTCGGCCACGAGCGCTTGCTCTGCGCCGGCTCTGCATGCTTTTCGCATAGGGCAGGTGATTCGTTCTCTCTCAGGCTGCAAAGGGATGATCGGGATATTCACGACGCTTGAGGCGCGCATTTTACATCACCAGCCGCAAATCGGGGTGACGACCCTGTTTCTTGGCAATTTCGAGCTTCGCGTGCCGCTGATCGAGGCGGCGGCAGGAACGGGCGTCGCCGTGGAGATCGATGCGAGCGACGTATCCATCGCGCTTTCCCGGCCCATGGATGTGTCGATTACGAACCGCCTGCCGGGAACGATTGTCGAGGTCGAATATCTGGGTGCGCCTTATGCCCGGGTGACTTTCGATCTCGGCTCCTGCCACCTTCATTCGCTCGTGACGTGGGAATCCGTGGAGCGCCTCGGCCTGGAGCCCGGCCTCAAAGCCTGGGCGATGATCAAGACCATCGCAATCACGAAGATGAACGTCAGCGCTGATGCTCTGCCGGAGCCTCGGCCGTCTCTTCAGCCTCGAAAGACCAGTTGAGAGAGGCGCTCAGTTCGCCAAGAGCGGCAGCCGCACCGGCCGACGACCGGCGTTCGATCGAGCGGAAAACGGCGACAAGCCGCTGGCCGAATGGCGTGATCTCAGCGCCGCCGCCACGCCGGCCGGGGAAGGTCTCGA
Organism: uncultured Alphaproteobacteria bacterium; assembly: GCA_963817495.1. Classification (GTDB taxonomy): domain Bacteria; phylum Pseudomonadota; class Alphaproteobacteria; order Rhizobiales; family Rhodomicrobiaceae; genus Rhodomicrobium. The sequence goes on from CAWFOS010000015.1 coordinate 151,364, forward strand.
GCACCTTGGTCTCGAATGTACGGTTCAACGCATCCGCCATCATCCAGGTCTTGCGATAGGACAGGCCCATGAGTTTGCTCGCGCCCAGGATGGAACGGCATTTGTGAATGGTTTCGATGAGCGCGATGTCGGCTTCGTCCAGGTTCCCCCCGTTCGGAAGCGAGAGCCGCACATGAATGCGCGCTCCCTTTTTGTCCGTCATCGTCTCTCTCCCGGCCTTGCCTGCGATCTTTATTATATCGATGCAGATACAGCAGGGGGAGAGGTATCCTCCGAAAAAGGCACAAGGAAGATAACGAGGGAAAACACCATCAGCACGCACGGGATCATCGCGACGCAAGCGGTGCGCTTGCGGGATTTCTCGTGTAAAACATTTCAGGAACGGGCCAGAAAGAGGGACGCAAGACCCGCACGGCGATGAAAAATACCGGGAACATTCAAGCGAAAGAGGCCAGTCCCTGGCGCTTCTGCGTAGCACCCATGATGGACTGGACGGATAGGTTAGAAATTCCATTCTGATACAAAGGGTTAGCGCAGGCTCGCAGGGCCATGTCGTAAAATGTTGTAGCTAGCCGAAGATAAGCCTGCGGATTTTAGGAGGCGGCCCCTTTCAAGCCGCTATCGTCCGAGCGGCCGCCGCATGAGGCATAAGAAAAGACTTCAAAGCTTCGACGATTTCTACGAGAGGTACAAAAGGGGCGTCGATGTCCTGCAAAAACGAGGTCCATTGTTGTTGTTTGACAGGGTCCTCCGCGAACGCCGCAGTCAATGCGTCCGGGCATTCCGAAGGTATTGCGGTTTTGCGCCTGGTGAAGGTTGCAGCAATGGCACGCGACAGGCTTTCGCCCTCAAATTCGTAAGCAAGTGAAAGCAGCCAAATATCATAGAAATCCTTCATGCGGCTGTTGGCGCGCCCGAGATAGACCATCGCCTGAAACTTCTCGGCGATCACCGTTTCTCGCGGATAGGCGTAAAGACGGGGAGACGGCAGGTCGAGCAGTACTGGCAATTCGACATCGGCAATTTCGGGTTCGACGGCGTCGCCAAAGCCGACGTCGATGGTTATGGGAACGCGCGCTCCGGCAAGCGTCGCGATTGTCTTCAGCCGCAGGCCGCCATACTCGTTGTCCTCGCGGATGCGATTGATGCGCAAACCTTGAGTGTCGAATTCGACGCCATCATCAAGTTGAATCGAGCATAAGCCTCTAAAAATAAAGAGGATGGCTTCGGGATCAGGGTCACCAAAACCAAGAAGATCGAGGTCGCGCGTTGGCCGAAATGGCGTGTCGAACCACATTCTCATCAGCATGGCGCCTTTCAAGACGAAGCGCTTGCGATGTTCGGTGGTGCTGAGCCGGTAGAGAAGGCGCTCCAACACATACCGCGTTAGCAGTAGTTCGAGGGGTTGATTGCGCTTGGCCGCGACGTTACGAAGGCGAGCGCGGACGGAGGCTGCAATGTTGCGGGGTTCACGCATCTGAAGTCATTGCTTCAAGATAGGGGCGCAGATTGATCCAAACCCCCGCTTCCATGGCGTAGCGTGCGATATCGGCTGGCGTCGCCTTCCGCTGCCGCAATGCTTCGCGCATGCCCTCCAGAACGGGGTTGACGCCTGGGCTATTTTTATAACGTTTGCCCTCGCGCTGGCGGTAGCGGAAGAGATCAATAATGGATTTGGCCGGATTGTAGATGCGCACCTTGACGCCTTCGATCACGTGTTCCTCGATGCCGGTCGAGAAGACTTTCTCCCTAAAGCGCACGATATTAAGGGGCGGCGCATCGACCACAGGCTTCTTCTGCCTAGCACCGATCGCGATCCACACGAAGCGTGGTATCGTATCGGTCAACTCATGATAGGCTAGCGCTGATATGAGGCAGATCACCCCTTTCGGCACCCGCTTCGCGGCCTCCGCGAGGGAATGGTTTACATCAAGAGGAGCATCGGGGAGTTGGTAAAGGCCGCGGCTGAGGTGAAGGATAAGGCCGCGTTCTTTCATTCGGGAAATGGTGGCTGCGGTGATGCCGTTTTCTGTAAACTCGGAAAGCTTGGCCATACCGCGCTCGGTGAGCAGGGCAAGGGCGCGATCTTGCTGGGTTGGAGAGCGAGCGGTCACGTCCTGGATCATGATATGAAAAGGTGCATACGTCAAACCCATATACAACGAATCGTATCAATCTGACTAAGGCAAGCAGAGCGAACATTTATAGAGGTAACGATGGCGAAGAGGCTCACGGCCGTGAAGGAGCCGCAAAGCCCGGATGCGCGCAGAGATCGTCGAGGCCACCCGTGGAGTGCACAAGATCGGCGCGGTGAGCGGCAAGAAAACGGAAATGATAACGCTTAAAATGCTTGGTAAGAGTTGCTTTGTCAAAGGTCGCGGCCTGGTGCTTTCGGATCGCGCTTGATCATGATTTGGTCCATGTATGCGACAGGGCTATTTTTGCATTCCGTAGCATGACCAAGACAGGATCGAGTACACACAAGCACGTAAGCAATGACCCAGAGGACGAAAGAGGACGGCAACTTCAGCGCGTGGCGGTTCTGCACTGCACCTATGATGGACTGGACCGATAGCGAAAAAAGCATGTTGTACGTCAATCGGTTGCAATGGTGTGAGGCGACATGTCGTAATAATGTTGTAGTGGCGCGGGCGCGTGCCTGTGGGAGAAGCTATGGATAATGGCGGGCATACGATTCAATAGGTAAGTTGGTTGATTTGAAGAATGGGCTCTTTTACCAACTCGCAAGAGGTCGAAATGACCGAACTGCAATCGCATTGCTCTTATCTCTTGCTCTCGATTCCGGCGCCTTGGCCGCTCGTTTTGAACTCGACGCCAATACAATCGCGTACAAGGATGCGAAGACGCTCGCCGTCGTTTTCAAGGCGGCCAATGAGAGGCAGATCGAGCTGGAGGCCAGCGATCTAGCAATGGCGGCGTTCATTCGCTTGCTGTTCAAGCCAAGTGAAAGCTGAAGCCGGTCTAAGTCATTGATTTTAAATGGTGCCCAGGGCCGGAATCGAACCAGCGACACGCGGATTTTCAGGCCTACCTTTCCTTAGCTCTATCAGAGACTTGCTTCCCGAATGGGGCGTTTTCGTACATCTATTATTCAAAGACTTAGCGGCTTCCCGAACGAAAGCAACGCAATTTCTTTGGTTGCGGGGGCGTGCAACCATCTCAACTTGCGATTTTTGAGAGCGGCGGCGTGAGCGTTTGTGTATTGTGCTTGGGCTCAGTAGGGAATTGACGGATACGAGGCCAAATCAATGCCTTAGCGCCTCAAGTAGCGGCCGCAGCTTGTATTTCCGCTTATGCTTGAGAATAAGTGCCTCAAGCTCCGATTCCCATTCCGGCGCTTGACCCGATGCTTTGTAAGCGCGGGCCATCTTTTGCAGCCAGCGCGCGGCTTCCTCGTAGTGTGACGCCCGGTTCTCGTCCATGATGCGCGACGCTTGCCTTCGCGCCAGGCTGATAACCCAGGCGGAGTGGCTGGCGTGAGCCGCGTCGGCGAGTTGCATCAGCGTCGCATCGCCTATTCCGAAAGTTTCCTTCTCGCCGACGCAAGCCACCGCCTCATCGATCATCGCCTCGCTGAGGTAAATGCGCACGCGGTCTGAGGCGTGGGGCGCCTGCGCAAGGCGCTCCAAAAGCTTGGCGCGGAGGTCTGCCCAGCTTTCACCTGCCCAGGTCTTTGCTGCCATGTAGTCTCCCATTGAGAGCGTGCACTCAAACGCGGTGGAAGCGGTCTGGACAGCCAAGCTTTCTCGGCCGAGCCCGCCGGCATAGTCCCGCAGCCAATGGGCGAGCGCCGATACCAGCCGATGCCAATCGCCGCGCTTTTCACCTTCCAGGCTAAGCCCAGCTTTCGGCGATTTTCAGCGCCTCATCATGAGAGTCGGCCTGCCGCAGCGCTTTCGCCAATGCCAGCGCATCGTCCGGGGATCGAAATGCAGCCAGTCCGAATTCGACAGCCTCGGCAACGCGACTGAGCTTCACAAGGTGTTCCGCATAGCTTGCAAACTCGCCGGCGGCGTGCGCAAGGTTTAAATAGTCTTGGTCGCGCCCGAAAGCTTCGAGGACGCGCAGGCGGACAATGGTAAGATCGCGACCGGTTTCATCCTCCGTCCCGCATAATGGCCAAACCTTGCCTTCTCCGTTCATGACGGCTTCGAGGCCGGGCTCGTCCCAGCCATTTTCTAGCGCGCGGATCGCGACCTCGAAACCGTCGCCCGCGCCATAATCGTCAAGGCGTCGCTGCCATTCCCGAACCTTGTCGGCGAGATCGTCCCTTTGATCAAGGGTGAGATCGCTCATGAGGGCTGCCTCCGCCATCAGACGGCCCAGATCGTCGAAAAGGAGGTACATATCCTCGTCGTAATCGGAGTATTCGAACCAGTTTTCGACGAAGGTTTCCGCAATGGCCTCAAGCACGCGCAGCGCGTTGGCCCCGTCGCCCAACTCGAGAAATGGAACCGCTTTCTCAACCAGCCTGTGCAGTTCCTCGACATTGCCCGAAGACCGGTAATCGTCCCAATAGCCGCGCCGCCGACGGCCGCCGGCGAGCAGAAGACGCGCATGCTCGCGGAAAGGCTCGGGATCGACGGCGGGCCTGCCGCCTTTTTCCTTTTTTGCATGGGGCGATAGAGCAAGCTCCGCCTCGATCCAACTCGTTAGGCTGGGATCGGCTTCGAGCCGTTTTAGAAGAAGGCCTTCGAGAGCATCGCGGCTCAGCTCATGGAGGAGGGCGGCAATGGTTGGGCGCTCGATTACGGCTTCAGGCTCTCTTGCCAATTTAATCAGAACGGCCGCGATGTGCTTGCAATAGTCGCTGTAATCGTAGGGGCAAGAACATTTGGCGTGAGCCACGCCGCTGTTGTGCAGGGCAATTTCCACCCGGTAAGGCTCGAATTCGCTGCCATGAACATCGGCGGAAAGCATGTCGCCCCGGCGGACCAAGGCCGACACCGCTCCGCTGCGATAATAGCTGAGCCCGCGATCGAAAATTTTCGCGTCGAAGAGCGCGTGCATGGTCGCTTCGGCGATTGCCGGCTCAGTCATGGCGAATACCCTTTGGCTCATATGGTTTCAAGAGCATGGGGGGACTTTAACCGGCCCCGCGAACTCTCGCCATTTCACGGGGCGCGTCTTCAACAGCCCTGAGGTCGGCGCATGCTGGCCTTCGCGTGACCGATCCCGCCCACGAATTCGCGCGGCGGGTTGCTGCACAATTGCCCTCTGAGCTTCAGGACCGAGAGCTGGAACGCGGCCTTTTTGGTTGTCCACGCCCTGAAGGCGAAGGGGCTACCAATCATTTGCATTGACGCCAAAGCCGCCAAGGCGGCCCTGCAGCTGCAGGGTCCCAACAAGACCGACAGGAAGGATGCAAAAGGTATCGCCAGGATCATGCAGACCGGCTGGTACCGTGAGGTCACCGTGAAGGAGATCGATGGCCATAAGCGGCAGACAGCACTCACCGTCCGCAAGCAGCTGGTCGGCATGCGCACCGAATGCATCAACCTGATCCGCGGGATTCTCAAGATGTACGGCAAGGTGCTGCCGTCAGGTAAGCTGCCGGCCCTCAAGGAGCTGATCCTCGCCGACGATCTCCTCGCCAAGTCGATCGGTGCTGCTTATAGCACCCTCCAGACGCTTGGGTCAGAGATCAAGCGCATCGACAAGGAGATCGAGCTGGTTGCCGGGGAGGATGAGTATTGCAAGGTGCTGCAGACGATCCCGGGCATCGGCAAGATCACATCGTTCGCCTTCGTCGCCAGCATTGGCGATCCTCAGCGCTTTCGAAAATCCCGATCCGTCGGCGCCTATCTCGGCATGACCTGCCGACGCGATCAGTCCGGCCAAAAGGATGTTAACGGCCGTATCAGCAAGTGCGGCGACGGCATGCTGCGCAGCTACCTATTCGAAGCTGCCGGCGTTGTCCTGGCACGAACCAAGAGTTTCTCGGCGCTTAAGGCCTGGGGCCTGCGCATCAAAAAGCGCAGCGGCTGGAAAAAAGCATGCATCGCTGTTGCCCGCAAACTGGCGGTCATCATGCATCGCATGATGGTAACCGGTGAGTGCTTCCGATTCAGCAATAGCAACGTCGCCGCAGAGATGACTGCTCTTCCCTCCGCCGCAGAGCCGGCAGAAAGGGATTAAACCGCAAAGATGATGGAGCTGTCTCTGCCGGAGACCGAGGCTATGGGAGATTTCGTGCTACCGGCATTGAGCCCCGTGCTTCGAAAGCCATGATGCGGAGCCGGGTAGCTACCGCGAAGAGAACAATGCGGACCGGCAGAAGATCGCGATCGAAGCTATGAAGCGGTGCTGCAAGAGAACGAACAAACGGTAGAAGGAAAGAGATTCGTCGTCGGACAACAAGGTGTTCCAGCCGGGGCGGGGCTTCTGGTGAACTCGTTGATGCTGTTGCAAAGCATTCAGCCAATGCGCCGTCCACATTGTGTTACCAGGGCTTCCATTGCCGTGACATGCTCGTCACTTGTTCAGAGAGCGGAGAGAACAGTGTTTCGGCTAGGAATAACCGATAATCGAGCTTCAGCTCGGAGGTTCAATCCGACGATCGCTCTTCACAGGATCGCATGTAAATGCTGTTGACCTAAGCGCCGCGATAAGAGAACAGCATCAGGCGCGGGCATCACCGTCTTCCACCAAGAATTAGCGATCCCGTCAAAGAAATGGCCACTGAAGCGGCCCCTTCTCGATGGAGTTGAACGTTGTCACTCTACTTCGAGGCCTGGAAGCAATTGACGGAGCTTTGCGCCCAATACGCGGTGACCAACGCTTCGATCGACGCTTTCCAGAAGTCTGATCCCAGCACTCTCTCGCTGCGACCGTTGTCTCTTTACCAAGCGATGAGCCTCAGACCAATCAACATCAAGATACTGGCTAGGATTGGCAGCAAGATTCGATCGGCGATCTGTGCAGCGAGGTGGCTACCGGCAATAATACCGGGAAGTGAACCGAGCAGCAGGAGCCCAAGAATGTGCCACTCCACGCCGCCGATGAGGGAGTGGCCGAAGCCGGCTACAAGTGTAAGAGGCACCGCGTGGGCAAGGTCGGAGCCGACAACGCGAGCGGGCGGAAGTCTCGGGTAGAGAAAGAAAAGAACTGCCACGCCGAGCGCGCCGGCGCCGACCGAGCAGAATGATACAAGCGTACCGAGTAACGCACCGAGGACGATCGTGATTGCGCCCGCGTAGCGCGTTCGTGCCGGATCATCTGCGCGGGCCAGGGCATAGTTCCGTATATGGCGGCGAAAGAAGATCGCCGCGGCCGCGACAATCAATGCCGCTCCGGCCGACATCGATATAATGTCGGCTATGCCCGGGTCTTCCCTGGACATCGACGAAAGGACCCAAATCGTCAGCACCGTGGCGGGGATCGAACCAGCAGCCAAGAGCGCTACGACGCTCCAGTCAACATTGCCCCTCCTCGCATGGATTGCGGTGCCGGCTGTTTTTGTCACCGCGGCGTAAAGAAGATCGGTCCCCACTGCCGTCAGAGGAGGTACGCCGAATAGCAGAATTAACAGCGGGGTCATCAATGAGCCGCCGCCCATGCCGGTGAGGCCCACGATAGCACCGACCACAAATCCGGACACTGGATAAAGCCATTCCATAGTTGACACAGATACGGCCTCTCGCTTTTGGGGGCGATTATATCGTAGCAGTGGCCGGACGATTCTGACCCGTGCCTGGTTTAGCGCGAATAGGCGTTTTAAGATCCTTAATGGATTGGCTGCGGCTTTCCCTCGTCCGCGGCGTTGCCCTCTTCAATCTCTCCCGGCGGTACCTGCTCTTTTCCAGTCCGGGGCGGCGAGAGGAACTTTGGCTTTGAAGGGTTCAGCGTCCGACTGGAGCGCTGAATACATCTCTTTGGCAGCATGACCACTGAGTTCGAATCCCTTCTTGGGATTCGAATTCGCGGGCGGAAAAACGTTAGCCAAATTCGAAAATGCCCCTTACAAAACAGTATGGCTAAAATTGCATGTTAGCCAACGTAAACTATTGATATCATTCATCTAGTCCACTCCCGCCCCTCCGCCGAACCCCCTACTTTTTCGCTTTAAAAACAACCGCTTAGGTCTTGTTTTGGCTAACATCTTGTACTGCTTTTTGCCATCCCCTTCTCGATGGCCCGGTCCTGAAGGCAAAGAATTCGTTTATTCACAGGGCAGCACTGCCTTGGACAGCGGACATCGTCATTCGACGCGATGGATCATGGCCGTGCATGATTTCAATAATCCGCTCGTCCTCCGGGTAGCCGAAGGAATTGCTGCAACTGCGAAAAAGAGCAGTGAGGGCCGGTTGCTGCTAGCGCTCGATACGTTCCTCTAAAAGGGCACCTCTGGTTCAAGGCCGAGTTAAAACAAACAAGAGGAGGTCTGCAGGGGAGGACGGCGGAGCGCGTCGGCAATAAAGCTCGGGGACATTGGACGTCTCCCGCACCGAAATTGAGCCGATCGAGGGAACAAAAAATGTTCCGCAAGGATTTGGCCGTCTTGCTCGCGCAGCTGAAGGGACGCAAGGGGCACGCACGTGAAAGGCTTATGTTAGTGTTTCGAGGTGCTGGCGTGTTTGGCGTCCGGCCGACAAAAAGCTAAGAAGAAACTCACCCTGCCGCAACGCGGTCGGGCAGCTGCCGCAACGCGGCCGTGGCTTTTAAGGCCATCAAGCAGCCTTCGCTAGTGGTTGAAGTTCGGCCTTGAATCCGAGCTTGGCCAGCTGGGCGACCAAGCGGTTGGCTTTTTGTTCGACTGGACGGCGATCAAAATAGCCGCCCCCAAGATCCTGATGTTCGACGCCATTTTTCAGAATGTGATAGATCGCCGTAAGCATGGAGGCGGCCACCGCGCAGATCGCTTTCTTCGGGCCGCGCCTGGCTTTGAGGCGATTGAACTGCGCTTTGTAATAGCTGTCCTTCTTCCTGACGGCCGCCCAGGCGCATTGGACGAGCAGCGTCTTGAGCCAGGGGGCGCCCTTGCGCAGCCGCGTGGATTTGCGTTTGCCGGCGCTTTCGTTCTGGCCCGGGGACAGGCCCGCCCAGGAGACGAGATGCCCAGCCGTTGGAAAGCGGCTCATGTCGCAGCCAATTTCGGCAAGGATGGAGATCGCCGCCAAGCTCGCTATGCCAGGGATGGCGTCCAAAAGCGCGATCATGTCGCGAAAGGAGCTGCGGCCCGCGGCCGCCTCCTTGTCGATCCTGGCGATGGCTGCAGCCGCGTGGGCGTCGATCTGCGCGATGGACAAGCTCAAAGCGTCGTATTGACCAAGGTGCAGCTTCAGCATGAAGCGGTGATGATCGGTCAGCCGGCCGTGCAGCGCGTCGTAGAGCGCTTTGGGCGAGGCCTTGATCCCCCGGTCCGCCAATTTGGCCAGCTTTTGGGGATTGCGCACGCCTTCGATCATCGCCTCGATCATCCGCCGCCCGGAAACGCCCATGATGTCGCTGATCACCGAATCGAGCTTGATGTTGGCTTCTTCGAGCGTCTTCTGGATCCGCTGCGCCTGTCTCGTCTGCTCGCGGACCAGCTGCTTGCGCGCGCGCATCAGCGAACGCAGCTCCTGGATCGCTTCTTCCGGGACAAAGCTCGCCTTGATCAGGCCAAAGGCCGCCAGATCGGCGATCCAGGTCGCGTCGTTCACATCAGTCTTGCGGCCCGGCACGTTCTTGATATGGGCCGCATTGGCCAAAATCAGCTCGAACTTGCCGTCGCTTAAGATGTTCCATACAGGCTTCCAATAAACGCCCGTAGCTTCCATCGCCACATGGGTGCAACCGCTCTGCGCCAGCCAGGCCAGCAAGGTCTCCAAGCCGGCTGTGGTTGTCTCAAAGGTCCGGCATTCCCGCGAGACCTTCCCGCCGGCAACGATGCGCACACAGCAAACGACCGTCTCCTTGTGAACATCAAGCCCGGCGACACGCTCATGCATGACTTCCATTACGCTCTCCCTCGACTGCCGCCAGCGTGGGGACCTCATGAAAAAGAACTCTAAGAAACGTGCTCCCAGAGCATTGCTGCTCCTTGGCTCCATTGGGGGTCATCGAGGCGCCCCCGGTCCAACTTAGGAACGGGCTCGCGCGCACCATAGATGAAACGACCTCTGTACCAGCGGCCAGCCCAATATAAAGCATGACACAGGGCGCGACGCATTTTCAGTCATGGGGGTCGCCCGCAGGTCGGTGAAAAACTTAGGAGGACGACCATGGACGAACTCGTTCGCAGCCTCAAGGCTCTGCACACAAGCTTGATCGACGCCCTTCAAGGATACGAAGAGGGGCTCAAGGATGCGCATGGCGAGGGCCTTGCTCCGTTGTTCGCTGAAATGATCGCCATCCACGGGAAGGACGCGGACGCCATTTCCGAACAGCTGAAGCGCCTGGGCGCCGACACCGACGATCGCGGGTCGTTCATGGGCACCTTGGATCGCACAGTGATGAAGATTTCCTCACTATTCACGAAGCTGGACGCGAAATTTCTTCCGAGCCTAATCGATGGCGAGAAACAAGTACTCGACCATTACGACCGTGCCATCAACGCGTCCTCGCCGGGCAATGCCGAGTATCCGGTGCTTGTGAAGCAACGGGAGGCTCTCAGGGCAAAGGTCGCCGACATGAGAGCGGGCAAGCCGACCTGAGATGGTGGGCCATAATGGCTGGGAGGACGGGAACAAGCTATTCTCAGATCGGTTGATCATCGGCATTTTCGCGGCGCGAGCCAGACGCTTGGTCCTGCGCTCGACGGCATAACCATAGCGTCCGCTTGGTCAAAGGTTCGCTGAACGCAAATGCAGGCAGTGGGCGAGGCAGGAGAAGAAAGTGGCGGCTCGTTTGCTTTCGGTCAACGTGGGCCTGCCGCGGGACATCGCGTGGCAAGGGAAGACCGTCCACACCGCCGTTTGGAAAGCGGCGGTTCAAGGCCCGCGGGTGGTGCGCCGGCTCAACATCGATGGCGATGGGCAAGGGAGACCTTGCCGGGCATGGCGGCGAGCACCGCGCGGTTTTCGTCTATCAGATGGAATCCTATCGATATTGGCAAAGCGAGCTCGGTCGGAACGATTTCACCTATGGACAGTTCGGGGAGAACTTCACGGTCGACGGCCTGCCGGACCAGGAGGTATGCATTGGCGACCGTTACCGGATCGGCAGCGCTTTGTTCGAAGTGACGCAACCGCGCGTCACTTGTTACCGCGTTGGCATCCGCATGAACGAGCCGCGGATGGCCGCACTGCTGGTCTCGCACGGCAGGCCCGGTTTCTATCTCCGTGTTCTTGAGGAAGGCCAAGTGGAAGCGGGCGATGAGATCGTCCAGGTCGGCGGCGGGTCCTGAGCGCATGACCGTGTCTTCGAGATCAACGCGCTGCTATACCTGCCCGGTCACCCCCGCAGCCAGCTCGAGCGCGCGCTGCGCATCCCGGCGCTGAGCGCAGGCTGGCGCGGCTCCTTCCAGGCGCTGCTCGCGCAAGAGCGGAGCGGCGGCGCGACGACCGGGAAATGCCGGGCTCGCTCCGGTGTCCGGACCGCCTCCGGCATGGGCGGGATTCCGCCGCGTGCGGGTGTCGCGCAAGAGTTCGTGAAAGCGGCAGCGTGATCTCGACTAATGCTTGAGCCTATGGACGGGCTTCCCCTGACCGCGGCTCTTCCCGGCCAGTTTGTCGTGCTGCGCTTGAGGCTGGCGCCCGGTACGCCGGCGCTAATGCGCAGCTATTCGTTGTCGGGCGAACCCAGCGCCCGCTTGCTATCGCATAAGCGTCAAGCGCGAACCGCACGGCGTGGCGAGCGCCTACATCGACGAGAAGGTGCAGATTGGCGACGTGCTGGACGTGAGCGCGCCACGAGGCAATTTCACCCTTCGGCCGGGCGATGCTCCCGCCGTCTTCTTGAGCGCTGGCATCGGGGCGACTCCTGTCATCGCGATGCTCCACGCGTTGGCGGCCGAAGCGTCGCCGCGAGAAGTCTGGTGGCTATACGGGGCCCGCCGCGGCCGCGAGCATCCTTTTGCCCAGGAAGTTCGAACCCTCCTCAAGGCCTTGGCCCGCGGCCACAGTCACATACGCTACAGCTCGCCCGATGCCCGAGGATCGGCCAGGTGTGGATTTCGACGCTCGTGGACGTTTGGACATTGGGGTGCTCCAGGAACTGGAAGTGCCGCGCAATGCCGATTTTTTCATCTGCGGGCCATCGGCCTTTATCAGTGACCTGACCGCGGGCCTTGCGGCCTGGGGCATCGCCAAAGGCCGGATCCACACTGAGCTGTTCGGTCCCGGTCCGTCCAATACTCCAGGCGTCGCCTCCTCCCCGCACGGCCGCCGCACCTGCCGGCCGGGACTCCCGGCGCGGGGCCGCTGGTTTCGTTTGCCCGGAGTGGCGTGAATGTCCATTGGGATCCGGCGTTTCAGAGCCTGCTGGAGCTTGCCGAAGCCTGCGATGTTCCTACGCGGTGGTCGTGCCGCACAGGGGTCTGCCACACTTGTGAAACCGGGCTTGTGGCTGGGTCGGTCGCCTACGCGCCCGACCCGATCGCCCCGCCGGCGGAAGGCAATGTGCTGATCTGCTGCTCTCGGCCTCAGGGCGACGTCGTTATCGATCTCTAACGTTTCATTGGAGCACTTGCGTGACAAACACCTATGACGCCCTCATCATCGGCGCTGGCCAGGCCGGTCCGCCTTTGGCAGGGCGGCTTACCGCGGCTGGCATGTCGGTCGCGCTGATCGAGCGCAAGCTTTTCGGCGGCACCTGCGTCAACACGGGCTGCATTCCGACCAAAACGCTCATCGCGAGCGCCTATGCCGCGCACCTGGCGCGCCGCGCAGAGGACTATGGCGTCAGCACCGGCGAGGTTGCGGTCGACATGAGAGCCGTGAAGGCGCGCAAAGACGTCATCTCCACGCGAGCACGAAAGGGCGTCGAATCCTGGCTTGAGGACATGGAGCGTTGCACGGTTTACCGCGGCCATGCGCGCTTTGTCTCGCCGCGCGAAGTGCAGGTGGGCATGGACCGTCTCACTGCGAAGCACATCTTCATCAATGTCGGCGGCCGTGCGCGCGTTCCGGACCTGCCTGGAATCGACCGTGTCGCCGCCCTGACCAACACGTCGATTCTTGAGCTCGACACGCTGCCGCAGCATCTGGTCGTGGTCGGCGGCAGCTATATCGGCCTTGAGTTCGCACAGATGTACCGCCGCTTTGGCGCCCAGGTGACTGTCGTCGAGATGGGACCGCGGCTGATCGCGCGGGAGGATGAGGATGTCTCGGCTGCGATTAAGGAGATTCTCGAAGCCGAAGGCATCGCCGTGCACCTCGATGCGGAATGCATCCGCTTCGAGCCCCGGGGCGCTGAAATCGCCGTCGGGCTTGAGTGCGCGTCTGGCCCGCCGGAGGTCACCGGTTCCCACGTGCTGCTCGCGGTCGGGCGCACGCCCAACACCGATGACTTAGGGCTTGACAGCGCCGGGGTTGAAGTCGACACGCGCGGCATGATCGCCGTCGACGACGAACTCCGCACCAGCGCGCCCAGTATCTGGGCGCTTGGCGACTGCAATGGCCGCGGCGCCTTCACCCACACGGCCTATAACGACTTCGAGATCGTCGCCGCGAACCTCCTGGACGGCGAGCGGCGGCGGGTGAGCGACCGCATTTTGGGCTACGCGCTCTATATCGATCCGCCGCTCGGCCGCGTGGGCATGACCGAGGCGCAAGCGCGCGCCAGTGGGCGGCCGCTTCTTGTGGGCAGGCGTCCGATGACCCGCGTGGGCCGCGCCATCGAAAAAGGCGAAACGCTTGGGTTTATGATGGCGATCGCCGATGCGGAGACGCAGCAAATCCTTGGGGCTGCGATTCTTGGAACCGGCGGCGACGAGGCGATCCATGGCATCCTCGATGCGATGAACGCGCGGGTCCCCTACACAGTGCTAAAGTGGGCAGTGCCCATTCACCCGACTGTATCGGAGCTCATCCCGACCCTTCTCGGTGAAATGAAGCCGGTCCAGCCGCAAAGTCCGTAGCACCTTTGAGGCTCCCGCCGCTGATACTGTGAGTAATGGGGGATGCCCGGCTTACGTGGAACTCCACAGCGTCATTTGGCATTTCCGGGATGAACGAGGCACCGCAAGGAGGGCGCTGAAGGTTTGACTGCCTGGAGTAGTGCTAACTCAAGCTAAACGATCTTAAGGATCCAGGAGCGCGAGCGAAGGATTTTTCCGTCCAAGCACTGGTTCTAACGGCCCGGTCACGAGGCTGGCTGGTACATCGGGTCAGAAGATAGTAAGGCGACGCTGAGTTTGGTCGCGACCGCGTGCTGGGCGACGGTGAGGTCCACCCGACCGTCGGAGGTGAAATGCGGGCCGATGTCGCGATCGTATTGCTGCGCTTCCTCGCGAGTCAGCCGGCCCAGGAAGGTAGCGAGGTAGGCTGCCCGCGGTTTCCAGGGGGCGCGTCCTTCAGTGATCTCAGCGCGGCCGCCACTCCGAGCTATTATTAACCAAAATCCATAAGTTTTCGGCCAAATGCTGACCTCACCGAGGTCGGAAGCCTATCAGCAACCCAAGTCGGCGCATATGCAGTCACTAACTTCTATTTAGTGAATTATTATATAGAAAAACAAAGGGCATTTTTCATCAACGAATGGTAGAGCGCTTGGTGTTCCTGCGCAGGACCGCCTCTCCTCGAGCTGGCCCTGCATAGCGACAAGTAGTCCCCGCAGGATAATGAAACCCGCAAGCGCTGTGGCCGCAATAACGGCTGTAGGCAGGATCATCCGCGTTTCAGCCAACTTCAGTTTGAATGGCCTGAGATTCACTTTGCGGTCGTGCTCGGCATTGTTCTCGAGTGGGCAGGCCCAGCAGCCCGCCGGGAAAATCGCTTGGAGCCTGCGGGAACAAAGTCGGAAAGGCTTTGTTTCGGCAGAAATTCGCGGCGAGGAACGTCGGAGAGGCGATTCCCTTGAGCGCAGTGCCCGACGTATTCTGGCGAACAGAAAGACATACATATCCGAATTGGAGTCGTCCATGAACCAAGTCCAAGTCGAGCAGAAAAGCTATCAGATGCCGCCGCAGGATGGGATTACCGTCGCGCACTTTCTCACCGTCGCCGACGTCGAACGATCGCTTCGATTTTACGAAACGGTCTTCGGAGGTCGCATTCTGAGCAGAGGCGACAGCAGCGGCGCGCCGGGGTACCTCCAGATCGCGAACACGTGGCTCCTCGTCAACCCCGGGGGCGGTCCGACACCCGACAAACCAACGGTAACGCTCAGCGTCCCCGCCGACCCCGATAAAGTCAGCAGCTTCATGAATATCCGCGTTGCCGATATTCAAGCGTGCTATGAACTATGGCGAAGTCGGGGAGCCGAGTTCATCACGGAGCCAAAGCCCAAATACGGCGAGACGCGCTGCTACATTCGCGATCCTGATGGCTATATTATAGAAGTTGGGCAAAGCAATCCGGGCGTCGCTTACGGCTAAACGGCACGGTACATGAACGCATCTGTGGTGACCGCGTACACTCCGGGGGAGAGGCGTGGTGCCCAAGTCTTGGCAGCGCTGCACACCTACCTGGCTGGCACTAACCAAATCTGGAACCAGTCCTGCAGTCCCGGCCAAAACCCTTTCAGATCAAGGCTATCGGATAGCGCGCCTTTGGTCCGCCCCGTCGATGATGGGCACTGAAGCAAACGGAAGTCAGAGAGGAGACGATGAAGTCCGAAAGGGATGGTATCAACCCAGCGGCCAAGCCAAGCGGAACAGGTTGCGTCGAATGCTTGGCTCTGGGCGGATGGTGGTTGCATCTTCGCAGATGCGCCGAATGCGGTCACATCGGTTGCTGTGATAGTTCACCAAATCAGCATGCATCGAAACATAACACCGCTACGGGTCACCCGATAATCACGAGCTTCGAGCCAGGCGAGCGGTGGTTTTACGACTATCGTACTGAAGAATTCTTCACCGGCCCGAAGCTTCACGCTCCTCACTCGCATCCGCTGGATCAACCGGTGCCGGGACCGGCCGGAGCGGTGCCTTCAAACTGGCAAACGCTGCTTCACGAATAGGGGCGGCTTTTGTCGCCTCGGAGCCAAGATGATTGACGTGCTCTTCAATGGTATCGGATGGGCCAGCATCGCCCTGACTCTTAACCGCGTCGCGGCTGGGGCGTTTTTCCTGTTCTCTGGCTACCACAAGCTTTTCGACGCTCAGCGCCATCGCACGTTCGTCAACGAGCTAAAGGTGCTCCACATACCTGCGCTTTGGTTTAATCAATGGTGGGTACCAACGATCGATCTTCTACGGCGACGTCCGGCCAAACTCGAGCCAATAGGTCCTTTTTGCTGACGACCTCGTTGGGGCTGGACAACAGAACAATCAAAATTTCCAGGGCGCGCGCCCGATTCCACAGTTAGGCCTGCCCCATGCACGGCATTCCAGGCCCGCACAATACACACTGTAGGTTGCGGGCTGGCTACGCTAGCCCTCTAAACGCGAACTGCGAGTTACTACTCCTCACAACAGTGAACATCTATTCACAAATCATAACAAGTACTTCAAACGATCTCACAATACGATTTTGACTAGCTGTAGATTTATGTCAAGCTAAAGGTCCAATAACAGCACGTAGCAAGCGTATTATATGCTTGCCAACGACAGAAATAGACTTCAAGCTTAACCATCAAACCGAGGTGGTTTACAGATGGATAGGAAAACGGCGGAAGAAATTAATCTTCAGCGCCGCCATTTTGTTGGCGTGGCAGCCATAAGCGTTGCCGCCACGGCGGGCGCTTTTAACCTGCTTTCTGAGCGTCTGGCCGCGGCGGGCGGTGCATTTCCCAGCAAACCATCCGACGTAGGAGGCTCCCCAATGGGTGCGGCCGAACGCGACGCAATCCGCCCCTTCCGCATCGAGTTTCCGGAAGAGAAACTCGTCGATCTTCGCAGGCGGCTGGCGGCCACGCAGTGGCCTGAGCGGGAAACGGTCACGGATCCATCGCAAGGCGTGCAGCTCGCGACGATTCAGAAACTCGCGCGCTACTGGCAAACGGAATACGACTGGCGCAAGGTCGAGGCAAAGCTGAACGCTCTACCGCAGTTCATTACCGGGATCGATGGGCTGGACATTCATTTCATTCACGTTCGTTCGAAACATGACAATGCGCTACCGCTCATTGTCACGCACGGGTGGCCCGGCTCGATCATCGAGCAGCTGAAAATTATCGATCCGCTCACCAATCCCACGGCCCATGGCGGGAGCGCATCGGATGCGTTCGATATCGTGATCCCGTCGCTGCCAGGCTACGGCTTTTCGGGCAAGCCGAGTGCGCCCGGGTGGACCCCCGTCAGCGTTGCTCGTGCATGGGCGACGTTGATGCAACGCCTCGGCTACACGCGGTACGTGGCGCAGGGTGGGGATTGGGGGAACGCCGTCTCGGAGGAGATGGCGCTGCAGCAGCCGCGAGGATTGCTCGGCATTCACACAAATATGGCGGCCACGGTTCCAGCCGATGTTTCAAAAGCTCTTTCGGTTGGCGGGCCGCCGCCGGCCGCTCTCTCGCCCGATGAAAAACATGCGTGGGACCAACTCGACGATTTCTACAGGCACGGCCTTGGCTACGCTAACGAGATGGCGAACCGCCCGCAAACGCTTTACGGAATCACGGATTCGCCCGTCGGCCTCGCCGCGTGGATGCTAGATCACGACATCCGTAGTTACAACATGATCTCACGCGCCTTCGATGGCATGACGGAGGGGCTGACTCGGGACGACGTCCTCGACAACGTCACGCTCTACTGGTTGACGAACACGGGGATCTCCTCGGCGCGCCTTTACTGGGATACCGCGCGGATTTCGACGGGGGGAGGCTTCTTCGACGTCAGGGGCGTCAAGATCCCGGTCGCCGTCAGCGCCTTCCCCGACGAAATCTATGCAGCCCCGAGAAGCTGGGCAGAGCGGGCCTACCCCCAACTCATCTATTACAACAAGCTCGACAAAGGCGGCCACTTCGCGGCCTGGGAACAGCCCACGCTCTTCACAGCAGAGTTGCGGGCGTCATTCAAATCGCTGCGCCAATCGACCTGAAAATTGATGGCGCGCGCTGCGCACCGCTTCTCTGCCATAGTGACGAGCCATCGAACCAAGAGACAAGCCATGGAGAGGATAAAGACTTTCGAGCCAATCGATCATGATCGCCGCCGCCTTGTAGGCACTGCTGCGTTCACCCTTGCCGCCGCCCAACTCGGCGCCGCTGGTTTTGCGAAGGCAGAAGTTAGCAAAACGAAACCGCCGGCGGTCAGACCAGGGACGCACGCGTCATTCGGCCAGCTGAAGCAGGTCGATGCTGGCCTCCTCAATGTCGGGTACGCTGAGGCGGGTCCTGCCGATAGCCCTGTGGTTATTCTTCTTCATGGCTGGCCCTACGACATTCACAGCTATGTCGATGTCGCGCCTTTGCTGGCTTCAGCCGGCTACCGGGTGATCGTCCCGTTTGTGCGTGGCTGTGGCACGACGCGCTTCCTTTCAAGCGATACGTTCCGCAACGCCCAGCCGTCGGTGGTTGCTCTTGACGTCATCGCTTTTATGGATGCGCTCAAGATCAAGACGGCGATCTTCGGCGGTTATGATTGGGGAGGACGGACGGCATGCATCATCGCGGCACTCTGGCCCGAGCGCTGCAAGGCTTTGGTCTCGGTAAGCGGTTATCTGATCGCCAGCCGTGAAGCCAACAAGCTGCCCTTGCCGCCGAAGGCCGAGCTCCAATGGTGGTACCAATATTACTTTGCCACCGAACGCGGCGTGCTCGGCTACGACAAATACCGGCACGATTTCGGCAAGCTCATTTGGCAGATCGCTTCGCCGAAGTGGGACTTCGATGACGCCACGTTCGACCGCACCGCAGCCTCGTTCAACAATCCGGACTACGTCGCCATCGTGATTCATGATTACCGCTTTCGGCTAAGCGTGGCTAAGGGCGAGCCGCAGTACGAGGATCTGGAAAAGCGGCTTGACGAAGGTCCGGTCGATCGCCGTTCCGACGATCACCCTTGAAGGCGATGCCAATGGCGCTCCGCATTATCCGGACGACATGCCCTATCGTAAGAAATTCTCGGGCAAATATGCGAACCGGATCATCACGGGCGGCATCGGGCACAATCTGCCACAGGAAGCCCCGCAGGCCTTTGCCGAGGCGATCATCGAGGTCGCCGAGGTTTGATCGGCGTTAGCCTGCAACGCCACGCCGATAGTAGGAGCCATGCCATGAACCGCTTCACGAACAAAGTCGTCGTCATCACTGGCGGCACGAGCGGGATCGGTCTCGCAGCCGCAAGACAGTTCATCAAGGAGGGCGCCACGGTTCTCGTGACCGGAGCGCAGCTCGCAGTCCATCAGCAACGCTCAAAAAGATCTCGGCGCAAATGGTATCGCGATCGCGGCCGATGTCATGAAGTCCGCCGATCTCAACTCCCTGTTTAAGCAGGCGCGCGAGACGTCCTCTACGTGAGTGGACGGGGATTGTCCCTGAACCGTCATCGATACGAATGGAAAGCCCCATGAAACCGATCCCTCTGTTGATGTTCGCAGCCGTGACGGCGGCATGCGCCATCACCGTAACGCCATACGGAGCCGGAGGCGCCGATGACGAAAGCTCCCCGATCTTTGGCATCAAAATTCCCGCCGGATACCGCGACTGGAGGTTGATCTCCGTGGCCCACGAAGAAGGCAGCCTCAACGATCTGCGGGCCGTTCTGGGCAATGACGTAGCGATCAAGGCCTACCGGGAAGGGACAGCTTCCATTCCCGGACGGCGCCATCATTGCCCGCCTCGCCTGGAGTTACGTCCCGTCGGAGGAAAACAACAAAGCCTTTGGCCGTCCCCAATCTTTCGTGGCCGGGCCGCCCAAGGAGGGGGTTCAGTTCATGGTCAAGGACTCAAAAAAATACGCCTCGACCGGCGGTTGGGGATTCGCTCAATTTAACGACGGCAAGCCTGTCGACGAGGCGGCTCTCAAGGGCTGCTTTCCCTGCCACGAGCCCGCTAAAGCTAGCGACTTCGTCTTTACCCGTTACGCACCTTAAGCCAGGAGAGAGGAATTCTCGACAACCCGATGAGGGTCAACCGCGCATGTGGCGCGAGGTGGCGGTCCATTCAGCGAAAGTAAACAAAGGAGAAAGTCATGAAAGTGCTGATGGTTCTCACATCCCACGATCAGCTGGGTAACACTGGACGAAAGACCGGATTCTGGCTCGAAGAACTCGCCGCCCCCTACTACGTTTTCAAGGACGCCGGCGTCGAGATCACGCTCGCATCGCCGAAAGGCGGCCATCCGCCGCTCGATCCCAAGAGCAATGAACCCAAATCCCGTACTGATCTCACGGTCCGGTTCGAGAAGGACGCAGCTGCGCAAGCTCAGCTCGATAAGACCCTTCGCCTGAACAGCGTCAAGCAAGAAGACTTCGACACCGTCTTCTACCCGGGTGGCCATGGCCCGATGTGGGATCTCGCCGAAGACGAGCATTCCATTAAACTGATCGAGTCCTTCATTGCTGCCGGCAAGCCAATCGGCATCGTGTGCCATTCCACAGGGGCGCTGCATCACGTCAAGACGGCGGACGGCAAGTTTCTGGTTCAAGACAAGGAAGTGACAGGCTTCACCAACGGCGAGGAGGAAGAGATGGGGCTTACTAAAGTTGTGCCCTTCCTTGTGGAAGATGAGATGTTGAAATTGGGCGCCGTCTTCTCAAAGAAAGCAGACTGGGGTGTTCACGTGGTCAGCGACGGCTTGCTCATCACGGGACAGAATCCAGCTTCCTCCGGCCCTGCCGCGAAGACGCTGATGGCAGCGGTAAAGGAAAAGGCCAGACCGGCTGCTGCCGCTCGGGCGTGATCGACTATCCATCGAGCGCCTGCTGATTTTCCGCGGATGCGGCCGTGGCTTGCAGTTGGAGAGGCGCTTCGATGGGCCTCTCCCCCGCGGGGGTAGAGCATTGAGGAATGACTGAGGCCGGCGGACACGGAGCAAAATTATGATAAGTGAAATTGCTCTGACAGCTGCGGCGGCGTTAGCCGTTGGTTATCCTGCGCAGGCTGCTTCGCTGGAGTTGACGTCCGCGACAACGACCTATCACCGCATGACGGTTGATGGCGTCGGAGTTTTCTATCGCGAAGCCGGTCCGAAGGACGCGCCGACGATCGTGCTCCTGCACGGGTTCCCTTCTTCCTCGCGCGAGTTCGATACGCTCATCCCGCTGCTCGCGACGCGCTATCATCTGATCGCACCGGATTTTCCAGGATTCGGTCAGAGCGATGCCCCGCCGCCATCGTCTTATGCGTACAGCTTTGACAATTTGGCCAAGACGACCAACGATCTTCTCGAGCGACTGAGGATCAGCAAATACACCTTCTTCCTTCACGACTATGGCGGCCCGGTCGGCTTTCGCATCATCTCGGCGCATCCGGAGCGGCTGCAGGCGCTTATCATCCAGAATGCGAATGCCTATAAGGAAGGGCTGGGGGCCAAATGGGCCGGCATCGCGCAATATTGGGCCGATCCGAAAGCGCATCCTGAAGTGTTCGATGCGTTCGTGTCGCTCAGAGCGACCGAAGAGCGTCACACCCTCGGCACATCGCATCCCGAACGTTACAACCCGGACACCTGGACTGACGAGTACGCCCGCCTGTCGAGACCCGGCCAACGCGAGATCCAGGCCGATCTGCTTTACGACTACCGGACGAATGTCTCGTCCTATCCGGCGTGGCAGGCGTGGCTGCGCGAGCACAAACCCCCGACTTTGGTGGTCTGGGGGCGGAACGATCCCTCGTTCATCGCTCCCGGCGGCGAGGCGTTCAAGCACGACCTGCCGGATGCCGAAATCCACCTGCTCGATGCCGGCCATTTCGCCTTGGACGAGAAGAACGACGAGATTGCGAGTCTTATGCTCGGGTTCTTGGCCAAACATTCCGTCTGACCGATCGGCACGTTGTTTCACGCGCCGCGCTGCAAGGCTGGGCTCGCCGGCTGACACGATACATAATGTAAGTTGCGAGGGTAGCGTTATGACAAACGGCATCAATGATGAGGTCATTCTCGCGGCGCGTCTTCTTCTCACGACACTATTTCTGATTTTCGGCGGGAGAAAGCTGAGAGACTATTCTGGTACCGTAAGTCAAATGGTGCAGCTTCGCGCTCCGATGCCTGTACTGGCGGCCGCCGTAGCAATCTTCATGGAGCTTCCCGTTGCGTTCGCGGTCGCTGTTGGCGCGTTCACGCGTTTTTCGGCTGTACTTTTGGTGTTATACACGCTGGGAACCGCGCTTATCGGGCACCGCTATTGGACAGTAACAGGCGCCGATCAAGTCGCCAGCATGGATGGCTTTTACAAAAATCTCAGCATTATGGGTGGCTTCTTGCTGTTGTACATTACTGGCGCTGGAAAATATTCGATCGATGCATTGTACGGTATCGCCGCGCCATGACGCGATGCCCCAATGAGATGGTGTAACGGGCCGCAGCCAAGGCCATAGGCGTTTGGTAGGCGGTCATCCCTCAAACTGATGGTGCGAACGGAGTTTGCTTTGAGCAGCTCCAAGCATAGCGAGGGATGACCGTGGACTATTATGCTGGGATTGACGTGTCTTTGGAAGCTTCGAGCATCTGTATTGTGGACGGCGCCGGGAAGATCGTGAAAGAGGCGAAGGTCTTGAGCGAACCGGAAGACTTGATTGCCTGGTTCAAGGCGCTGCCCTTTACTCCGGCGCGCATTGGCCTCGAAGCTGGACCGCTATCGCAGTGGCTTTGCGCCGGCTTGAATGAGGCTGGGTTCGCCGTGGAGCTGCTGGAGACGCGGCATGTGCGCGACGCTTTCAAGGCGATGCCGGTGAAGACGGACCGCAATGACGCGCGCGGCATCGCCCAGCTGATGCGGCTTGGCTGGTTCCGGCCGGTGCATTGCAAATCGATATCCGCGCAGGAGACCCGCGCGCTCCTGACCGCCCGCAAGCTCGTACAGGCGAAGCTCCACGATGTCGCGATGAGCCTCAGGGGCATCTTGCGCGGCTTCGGCCTGAAAGTGGGCCCGGTTACACCTGCAGGTTTTGCGCGCCGGATCAAGGAGCTAACGGACCATCACCCGGCCTTGAGCGCGATCGCCAAGGCGCTGCTGGCCGTACACGAGGTTCTGCTGCGGGAACTGAACGGCTTTGAGAGGCAGGCGCGCCAGCAGGCCAGATCCGATGCCCGCGTTAAGCTGGTCATGACCGCGCCGGGCGTAGGCGCCATTGTGGGGCTGACCTATGTCGCGGCCATTGACGATCCAGCCCGCTTCACATCTTCGAAAACGGTTGGCGCGCATTTCGGCATGACGCCAAAGAAATACCAATCGGGTGAGACCGATATCACGGGGCGCATCTCCAAGACCGGAGACAACGGGGTGCGTACGGCGCTTTACGAGGCCGCTCATGTCATCCTGACCATGCCGGTGAAAGGCGGCGCCTTGAAGAGCTGGGCGGCGAGGCTCGCCAAGCGCGCAGGCATGCGGAGGGCAAAAGTGGCCCTGGCCAGGAAGCTTGCGGTGATCCTGCATCGCATGCTGGCCAACGGCGCTCCCTTCGATGCAGCAAAGGCGGCAGCGACATGAGCGGCCCGGCTTACCCAACGATGACGCCGTGCTCGCAGCGTTCAACGC
The DNA here is from genome assembly GCA_963817495.1 of uncultured Alphaproteobacteria bacterium. Taxonomy (GTDB): domain Bacteria; phylum Pseudomonadota; class Alphaproteobacteria; order Rhizobiales; family Rhodomicrobiaceae; genus Rhodomicrobium. The sequence goes on from CAWFOS010000015.1 coordinate 175,048, forward strand.
CGCTTCGCGCCGCGGTTCGCGGTGGCCTTCGGCCAGCATTGACCACTGCTGCGCGCGGCGCTTCATGGAAATCAGGCCGGGGCGGAGAAACGCCGCTCAACCGAACAAAGAAACATCACTGCAGCTATAGGCCGCCGATTTGAAGAACTTGACGTACAGAACTAAAGGAGACGCATTCGACAGTTTTCGGGCAGGATAGGCACCTTCCTTCCCGGAGCGACGTCCCCGCCGGGACGATGGATTGGGTCAGGCCGCACGTCCGCTCGGTGGTGCTTGGCGCAAGCCCGGCAACCCCGCCCTATTAGATGGGACCGGCCCTTTCCTTTTCTAACACCATCAGGCGGCAGCCCAGCGCTGACCCCGAACAGAAGCATGACCCCGGCGATGGATACGGCGCAAAAAAGGGATTGACGGCGGAGGGCCCGTTACAGAAGCGGACGTGGCCGGCGATGCTTCCCGCTTCAGCGGCGGCGTATCGATAGAGGTCCGCTTTTGTATAAATTAGGTAGGTAACCATGCGAGCGCCCCCCAAAGGACGGACGGAATAATTCGATAGCCCTCCACCCGGACGGGCCATTTCCGGACGCATTACGATGCCTGATAACCTGTGACGCTTCGGCTACGATGATGCTCGATTGCTTTCTCGCAGGCAGTTTGCCGTGGCGCTTGCTCCAGGCGGACACAATTCAAGGGCGGCATCCCTCCAGAAACAAGCGGGCGCAGACCCTCGCTCTTAGCGCGATCTCGTCTGGGCCGGGCGCGCTTCGCTGTCCGAGCATCGCGGCGCGCTGCGGGTCCATGATCATCATGCCGCGCAAAATACCCGCCGCCGTTTGCGGATCGTCGAGCTTTATGAGGCCGCGCTCACCTTGGCGCCTGAGCCAATTCGCCATCGCATCACTGATCCGCTGGATGGCGGCCTCATAGAAGGCGGCAGCGATTTCCGGGAACCGCTCGCATTCGCCAATCACAAGACGGTTGATGGCGATCGTCTCCTCGCTGAGCGTCAGCCTTCCGAATTCTGCAAGGATCCGTTCCAGAGCCGCCTCAAGACCGAGCGCGCCAAGCACCTGCTCATCGATCGCAAGCATAAATCCGTCGATGCTGTCGGTGACCACCGCTTTAAAGAGAGCCGCCTTGGTCGGGATCAGCCGGTACAGCGTCCTCGTGGACACCCCGGCTTGCTGGGCCACATCCCCAATGCAGGTCGCCGCGTAGCCTTTCGCCTGAAACTCCTTGGCTGCGGCCTCAATGATGAGCTGCCGCGTATCGTCGTCGCAGCGGATTTGCGGCCGCCCACGGGGCCGCTTCACGCTTTGTTGAATTTGTACCATCGCCATTTTCCAAATTCACGTTTGACACGCCCTATATGGCGCCTATTTTAGAAAATGACAAGTTTCAAAAATAACAGCGTGGCGTTACGGATCGCCATCTGGGGAGCGCAGGAGCGGTAAAATGACAGCACATGCAAGATCTTTCGATATCCAGAAGGCGCTCCCCGAAGCCGAAGTGATCGACCGCCTGCACCTTGCGCCTAACGCCGCCGCGCCACAGAAGACTTCAAGGAATTCAGCGGCTGCGGAAGCTGCTTCTGACCGCGGCCAGTATAATTGCGCTCTCGGGAGCGGCCCATTTTGGTTGGGGTTACTGGACCGTGGGCCGCTTCGAGGTTTCAACGGACGACGCCTACGTCAAGGCCGATAACACCACGATCGCGCCGAAGGTCTCGGGCTATCTCGCAGCCGTTCTTGTCGGCGACAACGAGTTTGTGAAAGCCGGGCAGGCGCTCGCGCGCATCGACAACCGCGATTACGAGGTGGCGCTCGAGCAGGCCAAGGCCGATGTCGCCGCCGCCAAGGCAGCCGTTTCGACCAAGCGGGCGGCGCTCGACGCGCAGCAATCCATCATCGATGCCGCGAGGGCGGCAATCAGCGTGGATGAGGCAAACCAAACCTTCGCCGAACAGGACGACAAGCGCTACGCTCACCTCGCCACAACGGGGTATGGCTCCGTTCAGAATGCGCAGCAGGCTGCGTCGCGGATCGCAGCCGCCAAGGCCGGCGTCGCGCGCGATCAGGCCTCGCTCGTCACCGCGCTGAAACAGGTCGACGTGCTGAAGGCCGAACTTGCGCAGGCCGAGGCAAGCCTTGGCCGGAGCGAGGCGCTGCAAAATCAGGCGGAACTCAACCTGTCTTATACAGACATCATTTCGCCGGGCGATGGCGTTGTCGGCAACCGTACGCTGCGCGTTGGCCAATATGTGCAAGCCGGAACGCAACTGATGTCGGTCGTGCCGGTCGCTCAGGCCTATATCGTCGCCAACTACAAGGAAACTCAGCTCACCAATGTCCGGCCCGGTCAGTCCGTCGAAATCGAGGTCGACACCTTCCCAGGCGTCGTGGTGCGCGGGCGGGTCGATAGTATTGCGCCGGCGAGCGGTCAAGAATTTGCTCTTCTGCCGCCCGACAACGCCACCGGTAATTTCACGAAGATTGTGCAACGCATCCCGGTGAAGATCGTTCTCGATCCCGGCAGCCCGCTCGCCGGCGACCTGCGCCCGGGCATGTCGGTTTACCCGGCGATCGACACCAAGCCCCAGGACAAGCCTGTGCGCGTCGCCTCCGCCAAGTAACCGGCCGGATAGAAGATTTCGCTGGAGTGAAGACGATGTCGGACGCTCTTGAAGCCACAGCGCTCGGTTCGCCCCAGATCCCCGCTCAATCCGCGGACAAGGCAAGCCTTAAGACCTGGATCGCGGTGGTCGCCGGGATGATCGGCGCCTTCATGGCGATCTTGAACATCCAGATCACCAACGCCTCGCTCCTTTACATCGAGGGCGGCATTGGCACCGGCGTCGATAACGGAACCTGGATTTCGACCTCCTATCTCATCGGCGAGATCGTGGTGATCCCGCTCACGGCCTATCTCAGCCGTGTCTTCTCCTTCCGGAATTACATCCTTGCCAGCACGTTTTTCTTCGCGCTGTTCTCGATGGCCTGCGCGTTCGCCCGCGATCTTCCGTCCATGATCGCCATGCGCGGCTTGCAAGGGTTCGCTGGCGGCGTGCTGATCCCCATGGCTTTTACGATGGTTGCGACCAGGCTGCCGAAGGCTCAGCAGCCGGCCGGTCTCGCCATGTTTGCGATCGCCGTGACCTTCGCGCCGGCCATTGGCCCGACCATCGGCGGCTATCTCACCGAGAATTACGGTTGGCAGACCATCTTCTTCGTCAACACCCTCCCAAGCGTCGTCATGATCGCAGCGCTGTACCTGACGCTTGAGCGCGCGCCCATGAGCCTTGGCCTCCTCAGGGAAGGCGACTGGGCCGGAATCGCAACCATGGCGATTGGCCTGTCCTCGCTTCAGACTCTGCTTGAAGAAGGCAACAAGGACGACTGGTTCGGCTCACCGTTCATCGTGCGTCTTGCCGTGATCGCGACCGTTTTTCTCAGCGCCTTTGTTGTCATTGAACTGACCGCAAAAAAGCCGCTTGTGAACCTGCGTCTGCTGCTCAACCGCAATTTCGGCATCGGCACTGTCGCCAATGTTCTCGTCGGCTTCGCGCTCTTCGGCTCCATCTATGTGCTGCCGCAATATCTCGGCCAGGTGCAGGGCTACAATGCCGAACAGATCGGTCTGGTGCTCGCCTGGACGGGATTGCCGCAACTCCTTCTCATTCCGCTCGTGCCCTGGCTGATGAAGCGTTTCGACATCCGCTATATCGGATCGCTCGGCATCCTCATCTTCGCGGCAAGCTGTTTCATGAACACCACGATGTCGATCGACTATTCGGGCGATCAGCTCTTTCTGCCCAACATCGTGCGCGCCATCGGGCAGGCGCTCGTCATCACGCCGCTGACGGCGGTGGCGATGTTCAGCATCGCGCCGACAGACGCGGGCGACGCGTCTGGCCTGTTCAACATGCTGCGCAATCTTGGCGGCGCGGTCGGGACGGCGGCGCTTGCCACCATCATCACCAAGCGCGAGCACTTCCACTCGAACATCATCGGCCAATCGGTGACGCTCGCGCGCGACGAGGTGCGGCAACGGATCGAGGCCCTGACCAACTACTTCATGGCGCATGGCGTTCCCGATCACGAAGCCGCCCGGCATCAGGCCGTCATCGAGCTTGGCAAGTTGGTCAAGCGCGAGTCCTTCGTTCTGGCTTTCAGCGACACTTTCGCGGTCATTGGCGTGGTGCTTGTGATCGCCGCGATTGTCCTGCTCTTCGCGCGCCGCGGACAGGCCGGAGCCACGGCGGCTCACTGAAGAAGAGGGCGACGTGCCGAAGGCTGGGGGGACTCCCCACCGTTTAGCAAGGGGCATTTTGGGCTTCCAATGAGGGGGTGAAAAGAGTGCCGGTTTTCAGCATGGCGCAGGCGACATTGAGCAGGCGGTCAGCGACGGATCGCAAGGCGCGGCCATGGCTGTGACCCCGGGCGCGCAAGGCAGCGTATTTGGCCTTGCTCCTCGTATCGTGCTGAATGGCAACGCGCGCCCAGTGATACATGGCAACACCGAGCCGGTTATTGCAGGCCTGCCTTCGAATGACGATGCAGCTCTTTCCCGATCTCTTGGTGACAGGCGCGACTCCGGTCAGGCTGCGCAACGCGGCGTAATCGCGCCGTTGCAAGGCGTCCCAAGCCTCTGCAAGCAGCGTGGCGAGGACGATCCTTCCTACTCCCGGCAAGGATGCGAGGATTTCCACGTCATGCTGCTTCGTCTGCCCCGCTTCGGCATCCTCTGCCGGGATGAGCCGGGCAGTCAGCGCATCGAGTTGGTGATGCGTCTCTTTGAGTTGGCTATTCACAAGGCGTATGCGCGCAATGAGCGTCGTGATGTGGGCGCTGGCCGCTTCAACCGTCCCCGCTGCGACTTGCACTGGTGGCTTTCGCAACACCTCCAGAACGTGTGCGGCGTCGAAACGCCGGATGCGATTGCGCTTCAGCACCTTGGCGACGGTCCCTTCGCGGATGCGCATAGCTTTGCTGGGCGTTGGCGCTACCTCCCACAAGTCGAGCAGCCACGCGGCGCCGAGGTCACTTTCGAGTTCGAGCATGGCAGGAAAGTAGCGCCAAAGCTGCTCGCGCAAACGGTTCGTGAGGCGGTTGCGCTCGGCGCCCAGGTCGCTGGCGATGCGCGACCACTCGCGCAGCTCAATAACGGCCGGATCGGCGGCAGCCAACAGCCGGAAGCATCGCGGGTCGGTGCGCAAAGCGGAGGACATTACCTCCGCGTCACGGCTGTCATCTTTGGCTCCTGCCAATGTAAAGCGGTCGCGAAAACGATCCATCTGCTTGGGGTTGATGGCGTGAACCTTGAACCCGCGCTCGATCAGCGTCTCAACCATCGGGCCGTGCGGCACTTCGATTGCGACGTAAATCCGATCCGGGCCGTCAGCCCCGCTTGCCGCCATCAGCCAGGCCGCCATCTCCGCCAAGCCTTCACCGCTGTGCTTAAAGATTTTTTCGCCGATCTTGCGACCGTCGCCGTCCGTCAGGAATACGTGATGGCTCTCGCTCGCCCAATCGACGCCGGTGTACCATCGTTGCTCAGTCATGCCTCCTCCCCGCTTCAAACTGCGAGCCGCCGCAACCTCCGCCGATCCCTGTACTGGCGCTCGGAAAGCAAGTCACAGGTCCGGCGCGGACTCCCCACGGGGCATCGATCGCGGCCAATCCGGCAGGGCGCGCGTCCCCCCCAGGTGATCGGGTCACAGGGGGCAATTGGCTGCTCCCGCGGGATCGGCTCGGTTCGCGAAGGTTACGCTGATTTGGGCCGTCGCCCGCTGGCCGCGCTCCGTTCCGCTACGCTTCACTTCGCGCGGCCAGCGGCGTGCCTTCAAGGAACCGCGTGAGAAAAGGTACAGGGGGCGTTCAATCCCACTCGGCGGCAGAACGTTAAACTGTGGAGGAAGACGATGAACAAGACTGTTCTGATCACGGGCGTGTCGTCGGGTATCGGGCTGGCGACCGCACAACTGCTCGCGAGCAAAGGCTTCCGCGTTTTCGGCGCCGTGCGCAAGGAAACGCGCACTTTGCAGGGCGTGGAACTGGTCAGGCTCGATGTCACGGATGATGCTTCGACCGGCGAGGCCGTAAGCGCCATCATCGCGAAGGCTGGTCCTATCGGAGCCCTCGTCAACAATGCGGGCTACGGCCTTGCCGGCGCCATTGAAGAAACCAGCGTCGCTGAAGCGCGCGAACAGTTCGAGACGAATCTTTTCGGTGTGATCCGCATGGTCAACGCTGTCTTGCCGGGAATGCGCAAGCAAGGCTATGGGCGGATCGTAAACATCAGCTCGATACTCGGTTTCATCCCATTACCGTATATGGGCATCTACGTTGCGAGCAAACACTCTGTGGAAGGGTACACCGAGACGCTCGATCACGAAGTCCGCCAGTTTGGCGTGCGCGCCGTGCTGGTAGAACCCGATGTGACCCGGACGAACTTCGAACGCAACACAAGGGCGGTCGCCGCGACTATTTCGGCCTACGCCGCCCAGAAGTCGCGAGCCATGCAAGCGCTGCAGGAGCAGGGAAAAACGGGCACGGATCCGCAAGCGGTCGCGCAAGCCATTCTCACGGCCTTGACCGCGAAGTCCCCTCGCTTGCGCTATCCGGTCGGAAGCGGCGGCCGGCTCAGTCTCTTGCGCCGTTTCGTGCCTGATATGGTAGGCAAAAGCATTCGCAAGCAGTTCCGGTTGGATGAAGCGTCGCCCTCGGCCGGATGACCGGCTTCCTCCTCTCAAACATCAAGGCGGCTCCGACCGGTCATTCCCGTTCCGGTGTTTACAAGCCAGGCTGTAGAGAGGCGACGAACGCGTCAATGAAAAGAGCACGGCCCCGGCTCATAGGGTTTTTCTCACTAACGCTCGTTACGGAGACTCTTGCGCAGCAAGGCGCCGTCCAGTCCCGACAACCTGACGCGATGGCGTCGGCTGTGCTCACGGTCGAGGAGGAAAAGGTCAAGGCGGCGA